>NZ_JAEUAV010000050.1 GCF_019511605.1 Paraburkholderia phenoliruptrix
GGCAAGGGCGGGGGCAGCGGGCAACTCGTCGCCCTCGCGTGCAGTGGGCCGGAAGGCAACCGCGTCAAGTACTTGGCGCGGTTGTGCGGTGGTTTTCCACAGGCCTTTCAACAAAAGCTGTGGACAAGCCGTTCTCGCCTTCGCCCCCTCACCCCGCGTCATGAAAAATAACCCCCAACGTATGCCGCCGCCCTGAGCGCAAGCGGCTAACCCCATGCCGCAGATTCACGCGATAAGCCCCGCGCGTGCCCTGCACCGGCCGTTGGTGGACCGCGAACACAACCGCGTCGCCCTTGCGCAGCGGCACGACCTCGGTGCGAGACTGCATCCGCGGACGCTGCTCGGTCATCACGAATTCGCCGCCGGTGAAATCCTCGCCGGGCTCCGAAAGCAGAATCGCAACCTGCAGTGGGAAAACGTGCTCGCCGTACAGGTCCTGATGCAGGCAGTTGTAGTCGTCAGTTGCGTATTGGAGTATCAGCGGTGTGGGGCGCGTCTGGCCGGCAGCATGACAGCGCGCTATGAACTCCGCATGTGCGGCGGGATAACGTATGTCGATGCCCATCGCCTCGTTCCAGCGATTCGCCACCGGCACGAGGTGCGGATACAGTTCGCCGCGCAACTGCGCGATCAACGGCGGCAACGAGTACGCGAAATACTTGTACTCGCCGCGGCCGAAGCCGTGCCGCGCCATCACCACGCGGCTGCGGTACAACTCCTCACGCGGATAGAGCGCGCTAACGGCATCGCATTCGCTTGCGGTGAGCAGCTCATGCAACATCGCGCAGCCATAGCCGTTCAACTCCTGTTCGACGTTGAACCAGTCAATCGCCTCTATGCGGCGCACCAGCGAACTCGCGGCAACGCGCCCGTGCGACGGCGTCGCTTCGGTTTGGCGAACCCGCTGCTGCGAGTGCTCGCGCTGATGCTTCGCCAGCGTATTCATGAGTGTCTCCATCAAACATCTATAAACGATGATTCGAGTGTAAGCGCCTCTTTCCCGGTGCGCACTCCGACTCTTGCTCTGCAATTCGCATTGGCTGGTGTGAAATGAGCGGCGGCCAGGATCGGGTAACTGGGACAACACGGGCCACGATCCGCTCTATAAATAGCCGAAAATCAAACCGGCGTGTAATGAAAACAGAGATGTGCGTAGGGCGTGTGCGTAATTGCGGCCGATATTTTTCTCGTAGCTTGTAGGAGCAATCCGGTATTAATGCCGGTACATGCCGCGGCGCGGCTTTTTCTGCAGCATAATGATCTGCCACGCTTCCAACATTAAATCGGCGCGCTCGCAGTTCGCCAACCCGCAAGCGAACGGGCACAAAGGTTCTGCTCACGCTGGGGAGTCGCAGCGAGCGCCGACGCCTGGTCGCTTCAGGTTAAAACCGCATGAGGCGGTGAGCAATCACCTGCGAGTCGCGCCGCATTAATCAGGCGTGAGATTCGCGCGCATCGGCAAGCCTGACCCGAATGGTTAAATCCAATTCCAGAACTGGCTTGTGGATAAAAATATCGGTATCATCGCTGCCTTCAGCGATCGGTCACGCAGCTTAATCCGGCCGGCATCAACGTTAATATCGTCGCATCGAACAGAAAAAATCAGATGAAGATGTCGCGTAAAAAGATTGCAATTCTGGTGGCCGTGCTCCTGATCCTGGCTGCCGTCGTCATTCAGGCGATCTGGCGTCCGTTCGCACATCGCAAGGCCACCCCCACGGGTGAGGTGGTGCTCGACATTCGCCATCCCGACGCGGTGATCGACAGCGAGGCATTGTCGCGCTTGCCGCGCGACATCTTACGCGTGCCTCTGCTCCACGACGTGCTGACGCAGGACTTCGTCGACTATTACGAAGCGGCGAATACCCGGCTTTCCGCAGAAGGCACGTTGCGGCGGCTCGCGTTCGAACATCACCTCGACTGGCGCGACGAGCTGATGCGCCGCGTGTTCGACGAGCCCGCGCACGTGCTGCTGTGGCGCTCGCCGGACGGGCGCCTTGGTTACTGGATCCTGTCGGTGCGCCGCAACGGTCTTGCCAAACTGCTGCAAGGCATCGGCAACGTTGCCGCAAGCGACACGCAGTTGAGCCAGGTCGCGAAGCTGTCTGGCGGCGTGCCGGTCTATGCGCTCAAACTCGCCGTGGGCCGCACGCTGCTGTTCGCAACGAAAGACGATCGTCTCGTCGTGTTGTCGGCGCCGGGCGTGCTGCTCGACGAAAAAGGCGGCCTGCTCGGCGAACGCGCGGACGCGGTGTCAGACATGCTGTCGTCGGGTCGTGACGACGCGGCGCGCGCCTATAGCCTGGATGCACAGACGGATACGCCCAAGGGGCACCGTCTCGTGGTGTCGGCCAATTATCTGTCGTTTGGTTATCAGGCGTTCTTTTCCGGCATCGACGCATTGCGTTTCGATTTTTCGCCGAACGGCAATGCTGCCACCAGTTGGCGAACCTCAGCTCTGATTCAGCCGGGCAAGCTGCCGCAGCGGTGGAACAGCGCGGATTTGTGGCGCGCGTTGCCGGCCAACGCCGCGGCGTGTACGAGCTTGCCGGCGGACTGGAAAGAGGCTTCGGCGCTGTTGGGCAAAGTCGCGGATGGCGGCGATGCAGCCGCCGCAATTGGCGATGGTCTGACAGGCCCTGCGGCAGTGTGCTGGTATGCAAAGTCCACCTTGGTCGCGCCGGTGTTCGTCGCGCGCGTGAAGGCGCAGGACGCTGCGTCGATCGCGTCTCTCAAGACCGCGCTCGGCAAAACCTTCGGCGACGTGATTGGCGCTTATGAAGCAAAGGCCGCGAAGGCGCAAGGCAACGACGCGGACTATCGGCGCCTGCCTGTCACCATGCGCGAGCAGGGGGCAGGCGTCACTGTGTGGCAGCGTCCCGTCAGCGCGCGCTCGGGCACGGCATTGAGCAGCAAGGCGTCGTTCGCGTCGCAGTTGTCGGCGGAACGGTATTTCCCGGTGACGCTCGCGCTCGCGCACGGCTACGTGATTTTCTCGCCGGACGCGCGTCTCGTCGACGACACGCTCGCCGTGCTCGACAAGCGTTATCCGGCGCTTGCCGATACGCTTGCGGCAGAGCGTCTGCCCCGCACGATCTTGACGCTCGTGCCGGCGTCCGCTGCCGCGTTGATCGAACGCGAAGCAGGCGCCGCGTTGCCGGCGGATCAGGAGGCGATCTTCCGCAATGCGTCGCGCACTCACCTGACGCCGAAGCTGCGCGCGCTCGCGCACTATCCGCCCTTATCGTTGACGCTGCCGCAGAGCTTGCCTGGCTCGACCGGCTGGGTGCCGGTGGAGTGGTGGTTCGAGCGCGCGAAGGGCGATGCCGGCTCGGCGAATGCAGCCGCAGACGCACCTGTCGATCAGCCCGGCACCGAGGGCGATTAAGTGCGCCTCTTTCGTGTCGCAGGCACGATGCGCGCGTCTCGCGACGCGTATCGTCGCGCGCGGGCCGTCGACCATGATGCGCACGCGGCCCGCCAGTCGCTCGCCGCTGGCCAGGCCGCAGTCTCGCGCCGCGCATGCCTTTCGCGCGTGATTACGTTGGTCACGCTGGTCGCCGCCGCGCCGTGTGCGCGCGCGCTGAGCATTGCCAGCACCTCGCCGGACCCCGATGCGCTCAACGCGCAGCAATCCGCAGCATTTCGTGCATGGTTCGCTCGCATTGTCGACCAGCAGATGCGCCGCGGCCCGACGCCGCGCTGGACGCAGCGGGATTGCGCAGGGCTCGTGCGCTTTGCCGTCGGCGAGACCTTGCGGCCGCATGACAGCAAATGGCTGCGCGCGAACGGCATGACAGGTCTCGCGGACACCAGCAGTCTGCCGCCCGAACTGCAACTTTCGGCGGCACAGCGCACGCTTGCGAATCGCTGGACGCAACTGGACGGTTCCACTGGCGCATACGCGTCCGCCATCGCGCTGATTCAACGCAACAGCCGTTTCGTTTCAAAGGACGTGAACCAGGCGTTGCCCGGCGACCTGTTGTTCTTCGATCAGGGCGACGACCAGCATCTGATGATCTGGCTCGAGCGCTACATCGCTTATCACACTGGCACCGTCACGCCGACCGACGCAGGTCTGCGCGCGGTCGCCGTTTCCGACCTGATGCAATGGAAAGATTCCCGCTGGCAGCCGCTCGACGGCAATCCGAACTTCGTCGGCGTATTTCGTTTGGACTTTTTGACACCATGACCCGAATGATTTCCGTCGTCGCGACGCGCGACTGGTTGGGCAAGGCGCGCCTCCGCGCGGCATTCACTGTGACGGCGCTGCTGGCCGCCCTTGCGCTCGCGAGCGCAAGCGGCGCCGCGCTTGCAGCCGACGAGGCATCGGCCGCCGCGGCCGCTGACGCGAATATCGCCGCGAATCCCACACTGAACCCCGCGCCGCCCAGCAACTACAGCTCGCAAAAGCTGGACGGCCAGCCGTTCTTCCTGCTGTCGGACGCGAGCTTTGGCAGCGATCAGCTCGCTCAGGTCCGGCTCGAGGCGCCCGGCCGTGACTTCAAGGACGCGTTGCAGCCGTATGGCGGCGCGGACATTGTCGTGTATCGCGTGGCGAAACCTCTGGAGTTCCTGAAGGCGCAGAAGAACCTGCATCGGCCGAATGTCGCGCCGAATTATCAGGGCGAAGGGCTCGCGAACACGCTCGCTTATTTGTGGGACCGCTGGTACACCGAGGCGCGCCGCGCATGGCAGCGCGTGCTCTCGTTCGCGACCCGCAGCAAGGCAACCCAGGCGGCACCGCAATTCAAGCTCGGCGAGCAAACGGGCAAACAGACGCAATTCGAGCAGAACTCGCAGTTCGCGCCGCTCAAGGGCTACGACGTGGTCGCGCGCTTTCGCTACCCGATCTGGGACGCGAAGATGATCGAGCCGCCCAAGGGCGTGAACCTTGCGGGCAGCAGCAGCAACTTCATCGAGGCGAGCGCGGGCAACGTGATGATTCCGGTCGGCAAGCTGCCGCCGGGGCTCTATATCGTGGAGGCCGTGATCGGCAACTATCGCGCTCATACGCTGCTGTTCGTGTCGGACACGGTCGCGGTCGTGAAGGCGGCGTCGAGCGGAATGCTGGTATGGACTACACGGCGCGACAGCGGCAAGCCTGTCGCCAACACCGAGATCAACTGGACCGACGGCGTGGGCGTTCTGCAAAGCGGCGCCACGGGCAACGACGGCGCGCTCGTGCTGCAGCACGTGAGCCCGGAGCGCAGCTACGTGCTCGGCGTCGATCCGCAAGGCGGGGTGTTCGTCTCCGAAAACTTCTATTACGACAGCGAGATCTACAACACCAAGATCTATGCGGTGACGGACCGGCCTATGTACCGCCCAGGCGACGCCGTGCATGTGAAGTTCATTGGCCGCACGTTCCAGAACGCGACGCAATCGTCGGCGCCTGCCGAAGCCGACATCAAACTCGAAGTGCTCGATCCGAACGGCTCGCCGGTCGCGACCACTAAAACGCATTTCGCCTCCGACACCGGCGCGGACACGTCGTTCACGCTGCCCGCCGACGCGACCGCCGGTGGCTACACGTTGCGCTTCGACTATAGCGGCGATGCGTATGGCAGCGCGTTTCGCGTCGCCGAATACGTCAAGCCGCATTTCGACGTGAACCTCTCGATGGACAAAGCCGACTACGCAACCGGCGAGCCGCTCAAGGGCACGATCCAGTTGCGTTATCCGGACGGCAAGCCGGTGCGCGACAGCAAGATTTCGGTCACGCTGCGCGCGCAGAAGGTGACGATCGTCGACGGCGAATTGCGTTATGCCGGACTCTTTCCGGTCAAGCTCGAGCAGCAGGAACTGAAGACCGATAGCGACGGCAACGCGAGCCTCACGCTGCCTGCCGCGACCGAGCCGAGCCGTTACGCGCTCACGCTGTTCGCACAGGACGGCGCTGCATACAAAGTGCGCGTGACGCGGGAAGTGCTGATCGCGCGCGGCGCGACGCCGTATCGCCTGAGCACCGCGAGGTCGTTCTCGCAACCGAAGGAGACGGTCAACTTCGATTTGCAGCCACTCGCCGCGCTCGATCCCTCGGCGCGCGCGCCGGCCAAATGGGAATGGACCCGCCTCGAGTCGCAGACACACGCCGAAGCGTCGCTCAAGAGCGTGCCGGGCGCAAGCAAGGGTGCCGGCGGCAAGCTTTCGTTTCCGGTTCAGTTCGGCGAGCCGGGCTCGTACATGTTGTCGGTCAAGGACGACGCCGGCAACCTGCTCGCGGCGGTCAGTCACTGGGTTTCGGGTGACGGCCTGAAGGCGGTTCCGGGTAGCGTCGAGATCGTATTCGACCGCGACAAGTACCGGATCGGCGAAACGGCCGAGGCGCTGATCACGTTCCCGTTGCCGGTCGACGACGCATTGCTGACGCTCGAACGCGACAACGTCGAGCGGCGCGCACTGCTGAGCGCCGGGGGCGACTGGCTGCAACTGCAACGCGTGACGCCGTCGCAATGGAAGGCACGCATCAAGGTGGGCGAAGACTTCGCACCCAACATGACGTTCTCGGTGCTGTACGTGCATGCCGGCGAATACGCGTTCCAGAACGCGGGCATCGTGGTCGCGCAGCCGCAGATCGAACTGAACGTAAAGAGCGACAAGCCGGTGTACGGCCCTGGCGACACGGTCACGCTGAGCCTCTACAGCACACTGAACGGCAAGCCGGAAGTGGCGAATCTCACGGTGAGCGTGGTCGACGAAATGGTTTATGTGCTGCAACCGGAGATCGCGCCGAATATCGTCGACTTCTTTTATCATCCGCGCCGTAACAACGTGCGGACCTCGTCGAGTCTGTCGTTCATCGCTTACGATCTCGCGCGTTCGCCGCTCAAGGGCGCGCCCGGCGGCCCGCAACGCGCGAATTACAACGAGCGGGGCGTGAAGGTGCTGGAGCGTCCGCGCCGCGACGATCAGGACACCGCCGCGTGGGAAGGCAATCTGAAAACGGACGCCAACGGCCACGCGACCATGACGTTCAAAATGCCCGACTCGCTCGCGCGCTGGCGCATCACCGTGCGAGCGGCTGCGCCGGACGGTATGGTCGGTCAGCGCACCGCCTACGTGCGCTCGGACAAGGCGTTGTATCTGAAGTGGAGCGGGCCGTCGCATTTCCGCGCGAACGATCAGCCGGCCATCGACATGATCGCCTTCAATCAGACCGATGCGGACATGGACGCACAGTGGGTGGTGGAAGGCGGCGGTTTGTCGTTGAACCAGAAAGTGACGCTCAGGCGCGGCGCGAACTATCTGCGTCTGCCGAGCGGCGCGTTGAAGGCGGGCGTGATCAACGCGAGCTTGCGCAAGGGCGACAAGGAAGTGGACCGCTTGCAGACCACCATTCGTCTCGACGCGAGCGGCTGGCTCGATCTGCACCAGAACACGATTGCGCTCGACGGCTCAGGCAAGCCGCTCAATCTGCCGCAAGACGCGCAGGACGTGAGCGTGCGTTTTGCCGGCAGTGCAGCGAGCCAGTTCCTGCGGGTCGCCGACGACCTGATCGACTATCCGTATGGCTGCGCCGAGCAGACCTCGAGCCGCTTGATTCCGCTCGCGCTTGCTCATGACGCTATCGGCCGGGGCGACAACAGCAGTTCGACGCAGGGAATTGAAGCGCTGCTGCGCAATCAGCGGCAGCGGCTTGCAATGCTCGCGGGTGTCGGCGGGACGTTCGGCTGGTGGGGCGATACAACGGGCGGCAGCGCGCTCATCACCGCCTACGCGTATTACGCCGACTGGCTCGCGAGTCACAGCCTGGGCATCAGCTTGCCTGCCGCCAACTGGCAGCGCGCGATGGAGGTATATCGCGACGCCGGCCCGAAAGAGCCGCTGCTGCACCGCGCGCTCGCGCTGTGGTTCATGCAGCAGATGGGCTTGCCCGTTGCCACGCCCGTATCGGGCGTCGCCGCGGACCTGGCCAGCG
The DNA here is from genome assembly GCF_019511605.1 of Paraburkholderia phenoliruptrix. Taxonomy (GTDB): domain Bacteria; phylum Pseudomonadota; class Gammaproteobacteria; order Burkholderiales; family Burkholderiaceae; genus Paraburkholderia; species Paraburkholderia phenoliruptrix_A. Next base: position 7,922 of record NZ_JAEUAV010000050.1, read on the forward strand.
ACGCGGTCGCCTCGGCCAATGCACCGGCTCGCAATGCCGGCAATCCGACGTATGCCGCGTCGGACAGCATCGTGTTCGCACAAGCCGACTCGCCGCGCGGCAAGCAGATGGCGACGTTGCTCGTCGCGAGCATGGCGCGCGCGACCGGCGCTCAGGTGCCGGACGGTTTCGATGCAGCCGCCGGCGCGGCGCGCGCCGCGCTCGCCAACGATCCGGCGCCGCTCGTGCAGAGCCTGCTTGCCATGTCCGGCGACGGCGCGGGCGTGGATCCATCCGCGTTGCTCGCGAAGAGCAGTGCGGATTATCCGACGCTCGACCGCGCGCTGACGCTGCTGTGGTTGCGCAAGACGCTCGGCGGCGACGCGGCGGCAGGGTCGGCAGCGGCGTTGCCATCGCTGCAGGGCGCGGGCTGGACGCGCGCCGCGACGCCTACCGGCACGCCATCGTGGAAATGGACCGGCGCGGGACTGCCCGCCACGCTCGACGCGGGCGCGGCGCGCCCCGACATCAACGCGATCGTTTCGTTCCGTAGTCGCGCGAGCGAGGAAAGCCGCCTGAACATCACCGTTGCGCGGCGCTTCTACAAGCTCGAGCCGCTCGAAGTGAAGGCCGACCCGAAGAAGCAGGGCGCCGCTGAAAGTACGTTGGGACGCTCGGCGTTCACAGCGCGTCTGGTAAAGGCGGGCGACGCGATAGACAGCAATGCGCTGTACGTCGACGAAGTCGCGCTCACGCCGCGCTCGGGCAACGCTTACCACTACGGCTTGCTCGATGTGCCGTTGCCGCCGGGCGGCAGTGTCGAAGCGACGAGCTGGGGCGTGTCGGTGGAGGGCTTGCCCGGTGACAAGGAAGGCGAGAGCGGGCCGCAACCGTTCGCGCGCGCCGCGTCGTATGAAATGGGCGAGCTCTCCTATCACCAGCCGGTGCCGCTGCTCGACCGGCCGGTCGTATTGCGGCAACTGGTGCGCTTTGCCTTGCCGGGCACCTTCGCGCTGCCGCCCACGCGCTACTTCCGCATGTATCAGCCGGACGCCAAGGCGTTTGAAGGCGGCAAGAGCGATCGCGTGACCACGCTGCGCATTCAGTAAGCGAGGGGCGAACATGGTCCGCATCTGCCTCCGGCCAGCGCGCAACGGCGTTGCAGCGATGCTGCGCCTGGCGTGCGCGGCACTCACGCTGTTCGCAGCGTGCGGGTTGGCTGGAGTCGATGCGGGCAACGTCTATGCGGCGGGTTCGGCAGCGCTCAGCGCTGCGTCCAGACCGACGTTGCGCTTTGCGTGGCTGCGCGACGGACAGGGTCAGTTGTGGCAGGCGGACGCCGACAGCGCCGCTGCCGGCTTTTCGCCGCGAGCCGCGGCGGCCTTGCCCGCCACATTGGAGACGCCGCTTGGCAGCGTGTGGAAGCTCTTCGTGTACGGCTACCTGGTAGACCGGAACATTGCGACGCCGGACTACGCCTGCAACGGTGGCGATCCCGAAGAAGTGTATTGCTGCATGAGCGGCGGTCATGTCGACCGTGAACATGCGCTCGTGCAATCGTGCGGACGCTATTTCGAGCCCGCGCGTCTGCAACTCGACGCCGCCGACTGGCGCAGGTACTGGACCGCCGCGCATGCGCCGGCCTGGCTACGCGATCTTCGTTCGATGGTGCCGACGCAGCGCGTGCCCGTCGCGCAACTGCTTGCCGCGTTGCAGGCCATGCCGGCGCGGCCGCGTGAAGCAGCATCGAGCACGCTGGTGTCTGTGCTGACGAGCGGCCGCGGCGAAGGCACGGTGTCGCTCTATGGCAGCTTGCTGCGCGCCAAGACCTGGACGATGCCCGATGCGGCGCGCCCGGGCGCATCGGTGGGCGGCGCGGCTGGCTGGCTCGCGGACGGCACGCCCGTGTGGCTCGGCGGCTCCGGCGGCAGCGCGCGCGTGCTTGCGTTCGCTGCGCCGCGCATTGCGCCGCTCGTCACGCAAATGGAAGTGCCCGACGACGGCGCATGCGTGATCGTCGATTTTTTCAGCCGCTATCCGATACGCGAAGTGCTTGATGCGAACGGGGCCAAAGGTTCTGCCACGGTTGCGGACGGGCCGCTGAACGGCGCATTCCGCGTGGGCTTTGTCAACGGCAACTGGGCGCGCGTGACGAGCCGCGGCGAACTGCGGCTCGATGGTAGCGTCGCGGGCGCGCCGCAAATAGTCGGACGCTTCGGCATGAACGACTACGTGGCGCGCGTGGTGGAGCGCGAAGGCGACACGGCGCAGCCGGAAGCGGCAAAGGCGCTCGCGGTGGCGGCTCGTACCTACGCGGTGCAGCATGGCGCCCACGATCACGGCTGTTTCCGTATCGGCGACAGCAGCAGTACGCAGCGCGTGCTGCCGCGTGCGCCCACCGAGGCGGCGCGCCGTGCCGCCGATTTCACCGATGCGCTCGTGCTGACCGGTGTGCCCGTGCAGTATCACCACGACAAAGCCGCGCCGGGGCAAATGAGCTGGCTCGCTGCAAAGACGTCCGCGCAAGCCGGACTCACGTTCGACGCGATACTCGCGCGCGCATGGCCGCAAGCGACGCTGACCTCGTTCGAGAGTCCGCTCTCCGGCGACTGTGTGGCCGTGGCGGGCGCGCGCGAATGGCTGCAGCGCAACGCGCCGTTGTGGGCGCGGCGCATGAATGGCGCAGCCGGTTACGAGACGCCTGACTTGCCGGCTGTGTGTGCGGTCCGCGAAGGCCGTCCGTATGCGGATGCGCAGCGCAACCGGGTGTACGTGTACCGCTTGCAGACCGAGGAGGATCGCATTGCGCTCGCGCATGAATACGTACACCTCGCCTTTCAGCACCATCCGCGTGGGCTTGACGAAGACTTTGTCGAACGCACCGCCCGTGTCCTGATTCGTACCGACAATCCGATCCAATGAACGACGTCACCTTTCTCTTTTCGTTTAGGCGGGCTGCGGTGGCGTGTGTGCTTCGCTCGCGCGTTGCCGGGTGGCTGGTGGCCGGCGCTGCGTTGTGCGCGTCGGGAATTTGCGCCGATGCATCCGCGGCCGACAAGGACGGCACGCTCGCCGACCTGACCTCCGCATTCGGCGGTTGGCGTCATAGCGGATTGACGAACGAGGCGGAGCAATTCGTTGCGGCTTACCCGCGGCCGCCGGTGGATCGCGGCGCGCAGCGCTACCGCACGCTGATAGAAGGGCGTCTGAAGCGCATCGACAGGCATGCGCGCAAGCCGCCGACGCTGGTCGTCAACGGCAATGCAACGCCGCTTTACACCGACGACGAAGGCGCGTTCGCGCGGCCGTGGGCGTTCGGCGCCGGCTCGAACAGCGTTGAACTGATATCCGCCGATGGCAGGCAGCGTCAGCGCATGCAGTTTTACGAAGCGGATCGCGCGAAACCACAGGCCAAGCTGCGCGCCATGGTGACGTGGGACGATCCGCACGCTCAGGTCGATCTGCACGTCATCACGCCGGGCGGCCTGCATGCTTTCTTCGCCAATCCGACTCTGGAAGACGGCAGCGGCTTCGACGTGGATTCCGTCGACGGCGCGGGGCCGGGGATCTTTTCGTCGGCAGCGCCGCAGCATGGCACGTGGCTCTTCTTCCTCAACTACTGGGGCAATTTCGATTCGACCGGCTACAACTTCGACGCCGCCGCGCACGACCGCGATGTGATCACCGCAACGTTGACGTTGGTCTTCAATGAAAACACGCCGAATGAGCGGCGCGAAACGATGGTGGTCCCGCTGCGCAAAATCGGCGACCTGATGCTCGTGAAGAGCGAGCGACTTTGACAGCGCGACGGGGCCAGTAACAGGAGCAGTAACAATGAAGCGCAGAACGACGGGATGGATGAGCGCGGGCCGTGGCTTGCTGGTGCTTGCATGCTTGCAGGGCGCGTCGGCCGCGCAGGCGGGCGACATCGACATGAGCGCGCCGCTGAACGGCTGGCGCAACAGCGGCGGCGACAACGAGCGCTACACGCAGGACGTGCATTATCCGGCCGTCGCGGTGGCGACGCCCGAGGGGCAATCGAAACTCGCGCTGATCGCAGGGCAAATCCGCAACACGCCGAAGCAGAAGGGCAAGTCCGTGGGCGCGCTGGTGGTCGACGGCACGCCGTTGCCGCAGCGCATTGAAGAGGACGGCACGTTCTCGCGGCCGTATGCGTTTCCTGCGGGCAGCAACGGTGTCGAACTGCGTGCGCCGGACGGCAGCCGCAAGCGTGTGCAGTTCTACGACGCGTACAGCGGCAAGACCGAGCCCAAGCTGCGCGTCGTGCTCGCGTGGGACACGGACGGCACCGACCTCGACCTGCACGTGGTGTCGCCGGACGGCGCGCATGCATGGTATGGCGATCGCGTCATGCCCAACGGCGGCGCGCTCGACGTCGACGTGACGACCGGCTACGGTCCCGAGATCTATTCGTCTGCGGCGCCGCTCAAGGGCACCTATCTCGTCTACGTGAATTACTACGGCAGCGGCGGCGACCGGCGCGACATGACCGTCGCTCAGGTGACGATCATCACCAACGAAAACACGCCCAACGAAAAGAGCGAGACGATCCGGGTGCCGATGCGCAAAGCTGGCGAACTGACGCTCGTGAAGACGTTCGTGATGCCTTGAGCCGCGCGTTGGTGCCGCTTATCGCGAGGTGTCGGCGGTTGCGTGGCAGGCGGCGCGCTTCTTTGCGAGCGTCTGCGTGCAGTGTCCGAAAAGCTTGCGCGCTCAGGTACTTGGCCGATTCTTGCGCAGGATATCCACAGGCTTTTCAACGTTTTCTGTGGACAACGGCGGCGTAGTTGGGAGTGTCGTTTTGCACGCCTGCGTGCAAGTGGTTCGCGCTTGCACTTACTGTCCCTTACAGGGCGTCAAGTTTCAGCAGATGCCGGTCGATAGAACCTGTAACCGGCTTTGCGCCGAACGCCTTGAAGATATCGGAGGTCGCAATGAAAATCGACAGCGCGTTGCCGTCGACACCACAAGCCGTTTCTCGCGCAAGCAGCAACGCCTCTTCATCGGTGAGCGCCGACGCTAGTGCTGCGTCGCGCGGGATTGCGTCCAACGCACCTTCACAGGACGACGCTGTGCACATCTCCAGCCAGGGCGCCGCGGCGGCGGCTCAGGAGGTGACTGGGAGCGAGGGGGCTGTCGATGGTGCTAGTGCTAGTGCGGCTGATATGGCAGCAGAGGGGAATGGCGCAGCTTCCGATTCGTCGGCTGTGAAGTCGTTTGCATATGGCACGCTCGGGCTCGAACGGCCCGATCAGCCGCACGAAGCGCGCAATGCTTTTTACACAGCGGGACGTTGGCTTGCGGCGGGCATCACCCTTGGCGGGATCATCTCGCTTCTGATCTGAAGCTGCGGAAGTAGCGGACTGCGGGGATTCAAGGACTTCAGGCGGGGCGCGCTTGCCATGCACGGGCACGGCAAGCGCGATGATACAAAGACACAAAGGCTGCTTAGCGGTCGAGGAACGACTTCAGACGATCGGCGCGGCTCGGATGCATCAGCTTGCGCATTGCCTTGCTTTCGATCTGGCGAATACGCTCGCGAGTCACGTCGAACTGCTTGCCCACTTCTTCAAGCGTGTGATCCGACTTGGTGTTGATGCCGTAGCGCATGCGCAGCACCTTGGCCTCGCGCGGCGACAGCGAGTCCAGCGCGTCGTCGATGGCGGCGCGCAAGTCGGCCTGCATTGCCGCATCTGCCGGCGACGAAGCCGCCGAGTCTTCGATCATGTCGCCGAGCGTGGCGTCGCCGTCGTCGCCAACGGGCGTTTCCATCGACACCGGTTGCTTCGCGATCTTCAGGATGCCGCGCACTTTCTCTTCCGACAGATCCATACGCTCGGCCAGCACCGACGGATGCGCTTCCTGCCCGGTCTGCTGCAGAATCTCGCGCGAGATGCGGTTTAGCTTGTTGATCGTCTCGATCATGTGCACCGGCACGCGGATCGTGCGGGCCTGGTCGGCGAGCGAACGCGTCACCGCCTGACGGACCCACCACGTGGCGTACGTGGAAAACTTCCAGCCGCGGCGATATTCGAACTTGTCCACCGCTTTCATCAGGCCGATGTTGCCTTCCTGGATCAGGTCGAGGAACAGCATGCCGCGATTGACGTACTTCTTCGCGATGGAAATGACGAGACGCAAATTGGCCTCGATCATCTCGCTCTTCGCCTTGCGCATCTTCGACTCCGCCGCGACCATCTGGCGGTTGATCTCTTTCAGATGCTTGAGCGGCAGCGAAACGGTGGCTTCAATGTCGATCAGCTTTTGCTGTTCCGACTGAATGGCGGGCAGGTGACGCTCGAGCGCCGCGCCGTACGACGTGTTGCCGCGCGCCGCGCGCTCGGTCCAGCCGAGGTCTGCTTCATGGCCCGAGAAGGACTCGATGAACTTCTCGCGCGGCATGCCGCTCTTCGTGACGACGATTTGCAGAATGTTGCGCTCGATTGCGCGAACCTGCGCAACCTGGTGTTGCACGTCGCCGCACAGACGGTCGATGGTGCGCGCGGTGAAGCGGATTTTCGCGAGGTGCTGCTGGATCTCTTCGCGCGCCTTCTGATATGCCTTCGACGTCACGTCGCCGCGGGTATGCGAGGCGTTCATGCGGTCGTACAGAATGCCGACCTGCGCGAAAATTTCGAGGCAGTCGCTCGTGAGTTGCTTCAGACGTGCTTCGTCCGCCGCCGAGGAGTCGGCCGGGCCGACATCGTCGTCGCTATCGCTGTCTTCGTCTTCATCCGCGTCCGCATCGTCGTCTGCAGCGGAGTCGGCGCTGACGGTTTCTTCTTCGGCGGCGACGTTCTCTTCGTTCAGGCCGTCCACCAGTTCGTCGATGCGCAGCTCGTCGTCCGCAACCTGCTGGGCGCTCGCGAGAATCGCCGAAATGGCGAGCGGGCAGCCGGCGATGGCCTGCACCATTTCGTGCAGACCGTCTTCAATACGCTTTGCGATGGCGATTTCGCCTGCGCGCGTGAGCAGTTCGGTCGCGCCCATTTCGCGCATGTACATGCGCACCGGGTCGGTCGTGCGGCCGAACTCCGAGTCCACCGTGGAGAGTGCGACTTCCGTTTCTTCGTCCGCCTGATCGTCGGAAACGACAGCGGGCGTGTTCGAGTTCAGCAGCAGCGTTTCTGCGTCCGGGGCCTGCTCGTAGACCTGCACGCCCATGTCGTTGAACGCGCTGACAATGCTGTCGATCGCCGCCGTTTGCGTGAAGTTGTCCGGCAGGTGGTCGTTGATCTGCGCGTGGGTCAGGTAGCCTTGCTCCTTGCCCAGCTGGATGAGCGCGCGCATCTGGCGCTGACGCTCTTCAGCCTGCTGCGGCGGCAGCTCGGCCGCCACGGGGATCGCTTTGCCCGCGCCCTTGCCCTTAGGCGTGCGGCCCGACGGAGCCTTCGTGTAGGCGGCGGTTTCGTGTTGCGAATCTTCGCGATCAAAAGGGTTCACGTATTCTCCTCTAGAGGCTTCGCTATGAGACGCAAGACGCGACCGTCAGGCGTTTCGAGCATGGCTCAACATCACCTGAGTGACTCAACGCGGTTATATGGCTGTGTGCTCTGGGGAGCAAAAAAGATGAGCCCGCTTGGAGCGGGCCGATAGAATGTGCGAAATTCGCGCGGCTCGCATTATATACGAGCTTGCGCGTTCGCGCGCGTTGTGCGCGGCAATTCGTCGCAGATTGTTGCCGGGCGGCTTGCTGTGCCTGACTGCGCGGGCGGCGAGGCCATGCAAAAAAAGTTGCGGGAACAACGAGCTCTCGTGACGGACCGCAGAGCCATAACTATAGACTAACTCGCGCGTTGTCACAGGAGTGCGTGCTTGTGTTTGCCTCGGCGGGCCCTTTCGCGCTCCCCCTCTATATGTAGCGCGAGGTTTTTTCGCATCGATTGGCGCCTTGCGAAAGAAAATTCGCAGAAGAGGCTTGACGACTTGTCACTCCGTCTTCATAATCTCGCTTCTCTGCTGCTGATGCAGCAACGCAGAACGAAGCAGTGCCGGGTAGTTGTAGCAGGCGCTGCGGAGTGTGCGAACCGATCTTTAAAAACTAGCAGCCGATAAGTGTGGGCGCTTGATGCGCGACGCGAGCCGGGTTCTTCGGAATCTGGCGCAAGCGAAAGTATCAAGTCTCACACAGTAATGAAAGGAAGGTTTTTCCGTCGGAAGATGGAAAGATCATTCGTCAGTACGTTGAGTGAGCGACCGGTTGGTAAAACAACCGAAAACAGTAACAGGTTTGAACTGAAGAGTTTGATCCTGGCTCAGATTGAACGCTGGCGGCATGCCTTACA
>NZ_JAEUAV010000051.1 GCF_019511605.1 Paraburkholderia phenoliruptrix
GTGGGTGATGTGCAGCGGCTTGGCGGCGATGCGCGGGGTGCGGTGGGCTGTGAGCGGGGACTTGGCGGCGATGCGCGGGGTGCGGTGAGCCGCGAGCGGGGACTTGCCGGCCGTCCACGATGCAATGAATGGCGAGCAGCGAGGAGTGGGCGCCGAGCGCTGAGCAGTGGGGCGCCCGGCGACGGTCGGCGCGGACGCCGTCGCAGCTTTTTGGCGTGGAAAGCCGCGGAGCTCATTAGCGCCATGTGGTGAAGCCAGGTGCAGAAGAGTTGCGGCGTGCGCTGCGCGTTACGCGCGCTTGCCCAAAGCTTATGTCCGGTTGCGGGCGTCTCGCTCATGACGCAGAATGCCAAACCATGGCGCTGCGGCGTCAATGGGCTCGAAGCCGCTGGCGCTCGGGCTTTCCGGCGATTTTCTCGCACCCGTTTCAGCAGATTGGAATCAGGATGAGCCAGTACGAATTCAGCGTGTCGGCGCAGGTGCAGTTTCTGCCCGAGGAGTCGGACCCGGAGCGCCGTCAGTATGCGTTCGCTTATACGCTGACCATCCGCAATACCGGTCAGGTGCCGGCGCAGTTGATCGCGCGGCATTGGGTGATCACGGACAGCGAAAAGACCGTGCAGGAGGTGAAGGGCTTGGGCGTAGTCGGTCATCAGCCGCTGCTCAAGCCGGGCGAGCAGTTCGAATATACGAGCTGGGCGGTGATTGCCACGCCGGTGGGCACGATGAGAGGCGAGTATTTTTGCGTGGCCGAGGACGGCGAGCGTTTCGATGCGCCGGTGCCCGAGTTCATTTTGCGCATGCCGCGTACGCTGCATTGAACCGTGCAAGCGGTCTGCGGTCGTTAACGGGGCAATGCGGCGTCATTCGCGGGTAGTACGGAGACAAATCTGCGCCCCGGAATGCGCGCGGCGCGGCGTCAGAGCGGCTCTTGCGGCTTCTGCGGGCTTTGCGGCTTCGGCGTCTCCTGGCTGTTGGCGCGCGCCGCTTTCTTTTTACCGGACGACGTCCACACCACGATGAACACGAGCAGGAACAGCGCGAGAAGCGATTCCAGCGCGAAGATGAGCATTGGGTATTCGTCGAACAGATCAGACATGGCGGTTTCCATCAAGAACGAACATTGTATGCGTTTTGTCCGCGCGACCGGAGCCTGGCTCGGCGCGCTTTCGGTGGCCGCAATACTCGCCGCCTGCGGTGGCGGCGGCGCGGTGCGGCCGGTGTCTTCGCCGCCCACCGGCGCCGCGATCATTCCCGGCCAGATTGCGGCGACGCGGCTCACGGCCGTGGCGTGGCAGCAGGTTCCCGGCTGGCAGGACGATTCGCTGATCGGCGCGACGGCCGCTTTGCGGCAGAACTGCGTGAGGCTCGCGCGCCAGCCGAACTGGGCGCGGGCGTGCGCGGCCGCGGCGCAACTGGACGACCTCGACAGCACCAGTGCGCGGGCTTTTTTTGAGGCGTATTTCACCCCTTTCCAGCTAGCCAATAACGACGGCACGCTCGACGGCCTCGTCACGGGTTACTACGAGCCGTTGTTGCGCGGCTCGCGCACGCGGCATGGCGTATATCAGACGGCGCTGTATCGCTGGCCGTCGAGCTATCGCCCGGGCGCGCCGATGCCGCCGCGGGCGCAGCTCGAACGCATGGGCGTGCTGAACGGCAACGAGCTCGTCTGGGTCGACGATCCGATTGAAGCGTTCTTCCTGCAAGTGCAGGGCTCCGGACGGATCGTGATGGAAGACGGCAGCGTGATGCGCGTAGGCTTTGGCGGCACGAACAACCAGCCGTACAAGTCCATTGGACGGTGGCTGCTGGATCGCGGCGAGCTGACGCCCGCGCAAGCCACCATGCAAGGCATCAAGGCCTGGGCGCGCGCAAACCCCAATCGTGTAGATGCGCTGCTCGATACGAATCCGCGCTTCGTGTTCTTCCGCGAGATGCCGTCGGCGGAAGCCATGCCCAAGGGCGGCGCGGACGGCCCAATCGGCGCGCTTGGCGTGCCCTTGACGCCGGAACGTTCGATCGCCGTCGATCCCGCCTCGATTCCGCTCGGCACCCCCGTGTTTCTGCAGACCACTCGCCCGCTAACCAACTCGCCGATGAACCGTCTGGTATTCGCACAGGACACTGGCTCGGCAATCAAGGGCGGAGTGCGCGCCGACTACTTCTGGGGTCTCGGCGACGACGCTGGCGATCTTGCCGGGAAGATGAAGCAGGGCGGCCGGATGTGGTTGCTGCTGCCGAATTCGTGAATGGGCGCTGGGCTGCGCGCGTAGCATGGCTGCAAGGGGCGTTGTATGCGGCGGCTGCGGCGTGTGGTCGGAGCGCCGCAGCTAGCAACCAGGTACACGGCTGAGCCGGCTATGAGGCCGGCGCGGAGCACGGCGGGCCGCACGGCGAGGACCACGGTGGCCCCCCGGCGAGGGCCACGGCGAGGGCCACGGCCCAAGCATGCGCAACGGCCGTGGAGTCTGCCGCGAGCCCTGTGAACGTGCCCGCGGTTGTCTTTCTACTGCCCGGTTTTGCGCTTGTCGACTACGCGCCGCGCCTTGCCCACCGAACGTTCAATCCCGTTCACCGCCAGCACATTGACCACTGCGCTCACGCCGATCAGCGCCTTGATGTCATAGGCGAGAGCCTGCTTCGCCGCGCTCAGGACGGCAACGTCCGGCGCCGTTTCCGGACACGGCTCGACGTTCAGCGTCATTACATCGAGCGGCCCTTCCTTGGTCAGCACGATCTGATAGTGAGGAGCGAGCGCGTGTTGCTTGAGCAGCAGTTCCTCGATTTGCGTGGGAAACACGTTGACGCCTCGCACGATCATCATGTCGTCGGAGCGCCCGGTGATTTTTTCCATGCGGCGCATCGTACGGGCGCTGCCTGGCAAGAGACGCGTGAGGTCGCGCGTGCGGTAACGGATGATCGGCAACGCTTCCTTGGTGAGCGACGTGAACACCAGTTCGCCCAGTTCTCCGTCGGGAAGAACCTCGCCGGTTTCAGGGTCGATGATCTCCGGATAAAAATGATCTTCCCAGATGGTCGGCCCGTCTTTCGTCTCGACGCATTCCGAGGCTACGCCAGGCCCCATCACCTCCGACAGACCATAAATGTCGACCGCGTCGATGCCCATGCGCTGTTCGATCGCGTGACGCATGTCGTTGGTCCACGGCTCCGCGCCGAAGATGCCGATGCGCAGCGAGCAATCGGCTGGGTCCACGCCCTGGCGCTCCAGTTCGTCCGCGATCGAAAGCATGTAGCTCGGCGTCACCATGATGATGTCGGGCCGGAAGTCCTGGATCAGTTGCACCTGCTTTTCCGTCTGACCGCCGCCGAACGGAATGACGGTCAGGCCGGCGCGCTCGGCGCCGTAGTGCGCGCCGAGGCCGCCTGTGAAGAGGCCGTACCCGTAGCTCACATGCACCTTGTCGCCGGGTTTGGCGCCTGCCGCGCGGATGGAGCGCGCGACGAGATTTGCCCACGTGTCGATATCGCGAGCCGTGTAGCCGACCACGGTCGGCTTGCCGGTCGTCCCCGACGAAGCATGAATGCGCGAGATCCGCTCCTGCGGCACAGCGAACATCCCGAAGGGATAGCTGTCGCGCAAATCCTGCTTCGTCGTGAACGGGAAGCGCGCGATGTCCGCCAGCGTCTTCAGTTCGCTCGGATGAATCCCTGCTTCATCGAACTTTCGACGATAGACGGGCGAATTCTCATACGCGTGGCTGAGCGACCATTTGAGCCGTTCAAGCTGAAGCGCGGCCAGTTCGTCGCGGCTGGCGGTCTCGATGGGATCGAGCGGAAGGGCGGGGCTCATTGATTGTCTCCTTGCTGCCTCAATGCTGTGCTGTGTCTGATATTAGGCTGCGCTTGTGCGCAAAATTCCGGAGCGGCGGCGCTGGAAGTGCGGGCGTCCGCCATGCGGTGAGTCGTCCGCCGACGCGCCGCTCGCGACTGCCACTGACTGGCGACGCTCGCGTAGAGCGCTTGCCGTGCGCATTCTGCGTGCGCTGTGGACGCCACTGTCTTTGTGTTAGTCCGGTTCTTCCGGTTTGGTACTCGCCGGTGCGAGAGGAATCACGCTACCCTTGATTTGCGCCGATTTGCCGCGAAACATCGCGACTGTCTCATCGGCGCGATTGGTGACGCGAATATCGTAGATCCCTGTGCGGCCGTTCAGAGTCTGCTCGACAGCCTCTGCGGTGAGCACATCGCCGCCGTGCACCGGACGGAGGAACTCGATCGAGCAACCGGACGCCACCGTGTTGACGTTGCGCGAATTGCAAGCGAACGCGAAGCTCGAGTCGGCGAGCGTGAATATCAGCCCGCCGTGACAGATCTGATGGCCATTGAGAAAGTCGTCACGCACGGGCATTCGCAGACGCGCATAGCCCGCGCGCACTTCCACGATCTCAAGGCCAAGCGCGCGGCTGCACGCGTCGTTCTCGTACATGGCGGCGGCGGTTGCACGGGCGAGCTCGTCCGGCTCCATGTCCGCAGGATAGAGGGCTTGCGTCGACATATCAGCGCCCTTCGAAGCGCGGCGCGCGCTTCTCGACAAAGGCTTGCACGCCCTCTGCGTAATCGTACGACGCACCCAGCTCGCGTTGCAGGTCGCGCTCGAGGTCGAGTTGCTGATCGAGCGTTTGCGTCGTGCTGGCGCGCATGGCCTGCTTGATCGCAGCGATGGCGCGCGTGGGTTGCTGTGCGAGCTGTGCCGCAAGTCCGGCTGCGGCTTGCGCGAGCTCCTGGTCGTCGACCGTCTTCCAGATGAGCCCCCAGCTTTCGGCTTTCTCGGCGCTGAGCTTGTCGCCGGTAATGGCGAGTCCCAACGCCCGCGCCATGCCGACACGCTGCGGCAGGAACCACGTGCCGCCGGAATCCGGCACAAGGCCAATCTTCACGAAAGCCTGGATAAAGCTCGCCGAACGTCCCGCCAGCACGATGTCGCAAGCGAGCGCGAGGTTGGCGCCGGCGCCTGCTGCCGTGCCGTTGACTGCTGCTATCACGGGTAGCGGCAGTGCCTGCAGGCGGCGAATCAACGGATTGAAATGCGCGTCGATCAACTCGCCAAGGTCCGTCATGGCGCCCGGAGTGAAATCCAGGTCGGCGAGGTCCTGTCCCGCACAGAAGCCGCGCCCGGCGCCGGTCAGGACAAGGGCGCGAGCGCCGCTCGCCTCTACTTGGCCGAGCGCTGCCGCCAGCTCCTCATGCATCGCACGCGTGAAGCTGTTCAGCTTGTCCGGACGGTTCAGCGTGATGGTCGCTACGCGGCTCGATGCGTCGGACTCCAGACGGATCGCTTCGTATGGCATGGGTGTCTCCTCAAAGTCTCTTTCGCAAAACTTTTCGCGGAACTGCGGTGCTTTCTCTTAGAGCCGTTCAATGACGAGCGCGATGCCCTGGCCGACGCCGATGCACATCGTGCAAAGCGCGAAGCGGCCATTGCAGCGTTCAAGCTGGTACAGCGCTGTCGTGACGAGGCGCGCGCCCGATGCGCCGAGCGGATGCCCGAGCGCGATTGCTCCGCCATTCGGATTGACGCGCGGGTCGTCGTCGCGCAATCCAAGCGCGCGCAGAACCGCGAGCCCTTGCGACGCGAACGCTTCGTTCAACTCGATCACATCGAACTGCTCGAGCTTCATGCCGAGCTGCCGGAGCAACTTTTGCGTGGCCGGCGCCGGGCCAATGCCCATGATGCGCGGCTCGACACCGGCTGTCGCCATGCCGACCACGCGGGCCCGGCGGCGCAGGCCGTACTGGTCTGCCGCTTGTTGATTCGCGAGAAGCAGCGCGCAAGCGCCGTCGTTGACGCCGGACGCGTTGCCGGCCGTGACGCTGCCGTCGGGGCGAACGACGCCCTTGAGCCTTGCCAGGCTTTCGAGCGAAGTCTCGCGCGGATGCTCGTCGACGGTTACGCGAACGGGATCGCCCTTTTTCTGCGCGATTTCAACACCGACAATTTCCTGCGCCAGCGTGCCGTCGCGTTGTGCACGCGCTGCCTTCTGCTGGCTGGCCAGTGCGAATGCGTCCTGATCGGCGCGGCTGATGCTGAACTCGACGGCTACGTTTTCGGCGGTCTCCGGCATTGAATCGACGCCGTACCGGCTCTTCATGAGCGGATTGACGAAGCGCCAGCCAATCGTCGTATCGTAGATGTCAGCTTGCCGGGAGAACGCGCTCGCGGCTTTGCCCATCACGAACGGCGCGCGGGTCATGCTCTCCACTCCGCCGGCAATCATCAGCCGGGCTTCGCCGGCCTTGACGGTCCGCGCTGCTGTGCCGACGGCGTCCATGCCGGAGCCGCACAGACGGTTGATGGTTGCACCCGGCACGTCCGTGGGAAGACCGGCGAGCAACGCCGACATGCGGGCTACGTTGCGATTGTCTTCGCCGGCCTGATTCGCGCAGCCGTAAATCACGTCGTCCACGGCGCGCCAGTCCACGCCGGGATTACGCTCGATCAGTGCCTTGATCGGCACCGCGCCGAGGTCGTCGGCACGGACGTCTTTGAGGGCGCCGCCGTAACGGCCAATGGGAGTGCGAATCGCATCGCAGATGAAGGCGTCGTTCATACCGTTCCAGTTGAAGCGGACCGGCGTTGCATGCCGATCCGATGTCTCATGTTAGTTGGCGCGCACGGCGGGGTCTATTCGGCCAGACGACATAGGACAGACCGAACACCGCGCGTCCGTCTTATGACGTTTAGCTGACTACCGCCGGCGCTGCTTTCGGTTCAACATGAACGCGGCTTTGGATCACGCGGAAGCGATTCGCGACGAACGCGGCGTCTGTGAGCGCAGCGTTTGCTGCGGGGTTCGCGCCGGTGCCGTGGAAATCCGAGAAGGCCGCCGACTGGTTGACGAATACACCGTCCGTCAGGTTGATCGAGAGCGCGACGCCGCCGCGCAGTGAAGCCTCATGCGCCTGTTCGAGGACGGCTTCGTCTGTGCTGTACACCGAAAGAGTGAGGGCGCCATGCTCTGCCGCAATCGCGCCGGCGAGTTCGAGCGACTGCGCGGTCGAGTCGGTAGCAATGATGAACGAGATGGGGCCGAACCATTCCCGCGTGAATTGCGCGCGATCGGTTGCGGCATCCAGCTGAACCACGAGCGGCGTGCGCACGCGGGCACCGGCAAACGCGGGGTGCTCCATTGGCTGGCTCGCGGCGAGAACACGGCCAAGCCTGCTGGCTTCGGCGACGCGTTGGCTAATGCTTTCGTTCTGGATCGCGCCGAGCAGCTCGACGGCACGCGCCGGCTCGGCCACCAGCTTTTGCACGGCGCCGACAATGGCCTGCGCGACTTCGTCGAACGTCAGTGCGCCGTCTCTAGTGCGGATGCCGCCGCGCGGTACGTAGATGTTTTGCGGTGCGGTGCACATCTGGCCGGAGTAAAGCGCGAGAGAGAAGGCGATGTTACGGGCGGCGGCTTTGATGTCGTCAACGGAGTCGATCACGATCTGATTCACGCCGGCTTTCTCGGTGTAGACCTGAGCCTGGTGTGCATTGCGCTCGAGCCAGGTACCGTTTTGCGTGCTGCCCGTGAAGTCGATCAACTTGATTTCCGGGCGCACGGCCAGGCTTTGGACGATTGCGCCGTCGTTCGGCTCGGTGGCGAGCAGGGTGACGACGTTCGGGTCGAAACCGGCCTCGCGCAGAACCTCGCGCGCAATTCTCACCGTTATGGCGAGCGGCAGAATGGCGCCGGGGTGCGGTTTGACGATCACGGCGTTGCCGGTGGCGAGGTCGGCGAAAAGGCCCGGATAGCCGTTCCACGTCGGGAAGGTGCAGCACCCGAGCACGAGGCCGGTGCCGCGCGGCACGACCGTGTAGCGCTTTTTCATGGCGAGCGGCGGATTCTTGCCTTGCGGTTTTTCCCAATGCGCTTCGGCGGGAATGCGGCGCAACTGGTCCCATGCGTACACGACGGCTTCCAGCGCCCGGTCTTGCGCATGCGGGCCGCCTGCCTGGAACGCCATCATGAAGGCCTGGCCGGTCGTATGCATGACGCTATAACCGACTTCGAAGCTCGCGCGATTGAGCCGCGCGATGATTTCCAGCGATACGCCGACCCAAGCCTGCGGGCCGGCGGCGCGCCAGTCGTTTTGTGCAGTCGCGGCCGCCGCAATGAGCGCATCGGGCGTGGATTTCGGATAACGAATGCCAAGCGGGAAACCGAATGGAGACACTTCCGCGCCAACGGTCTCTCCTGTCGAAGGTTGGTCCAGCTCGAAGGAGGTGTTCAGATGCGCCTTGAAGGCTGCTTCGCCGTCCGCGTTGGAGGTTTCCCCGTACACTTTCGGACTGGGCATTTCGGCGAACGGGCTCCAGTAACCGCGCGTTTCGGCAGCGGTGAGCGCCTTTTGCAACATATCTTCGTGCTTGGTGAAAAACGGATGTGTCATGGCAGAGGCTTGGCTGTGCGTTAGGAGAAGCCCGTCGAATAATTGACCGACCGGTTGGTTGGGGAATGTTAGCATTATTAGGATGGCCGCGCGAAGCGTTTTTCGCGCTCGATTAATCACAAGGAGGCGGCATGGCTTACGAGAACATTCTGGTCGAGACGCGGGGGCGGGTTGGGCTCGTCACGTTGAATCGTCCCAAGGCGCTTAACGCGCTGAACGATGCTTTGATGGACGAACTAGGGGCGGCACTGCGCGAGTTCGACGCCGACGACGGCATTGGCGCGATTGTCCTGACGGGAAGCGAGAAGGCATTCGCCGCCGGTGCCGACATCGGCATGATGTCGACCTATTCCTATATGGATGTGTACAAGGGGGACTACATCACCCGCAACTGGGAGACGGTTCGCTCGATTCGCAAGCCGATTATTGCGGCCGTGGCGGGATTCGCGCTGGGCGGCGGCTGCGAATTGGCCATGATGTGCGACATGATCTTCGCGGCGGACGCGGCTAAGTTCGGGCAGCCGGAAATCAAACTCGGCATCATGCCGGGCGCCGGCGGCACGCAGCGACTGCCGCGCGCTGTGTCGAAGGCAAAGGCAATGGACCTGTGCCTGACAGCGCGCTTCATGGATGCTACCGAGGCAGAACGCGCGGGGTTGGTGTCGCGGGTTATTCCCGCTGCGTCGTTGCTTGACGAAGCGGTCGCGGCAGCGGCGACGATCGCCGAATTTCCGCTGCCCGCAGTCATGATGGTGAAGGAGTCGGTCAATCGCGCTTACGAAACGACGCTGGCAGAGGGCGTCCATTTCGAACGTCGCCTGTTCCATTCGCTGTTTGCCACTGAAGATCAAAAGGAAGGGATGGCGGCGTTCGTCGAGAAGCGCAAACCGGTTTTCAAGCACCGTTAATAGGCCCGTCGAAATAACGCTTGCAAGGCGTCGCGTGGCTCGCTAGAATCTCGCTCTTTCGTGCTCCGGACGCCGGGGCACGGGAAGCGGGAAAGCCAGTGGTGGCAAGGCTTCCAGCGGCGGTAGCAGGTTCAGGCAGTAGCAAAAACCTGTTGACGGCGCAGCGGAAGTTCTTCATAATCCCGCTTCTCTGCTGCTGATGCAGCAACGCAGAACGAAGCGGTGCCGGGTAGTTGAAGCAGGCGCTGTTGAGTGTGCGAATCGATCTTTAAAAACTAGCAGCCGATAAGTGTGGGCGCTTGATGCGCGACGCGAGCCGGGTTCTTCGGAATCTGGCGCAAAGCGAAA
>NZ_JAEUAV010000052.1 GCF_019511605.1 Paraburkholderia phenoliruptrix
ATCGATGAGCTCCTCTGGTATTGCCGGCAGCTCAGGCGGGGGCGCAGACCCTGCTTTCGGTTTGCTTGGCATACATGCTCCTTTGGGTACATGTTATGCCTTGAACACAAAATTTCTGACAGGCTCCGAGTTGAGCGTCAAACAAAACACGCCGACCCCTCGCGGCCGAAAAATGAGCCGCCCGGTTCCAGCGCTGCGCCCTTTCCGGCTCGCCGCGCCGCCCCAAACTTGAGTCACGCATCGTTTGCTGCGACACTTCTGCGCCATGACTTCCTCATCCCGTACCCGCCGCCGTGCACCCTCGCAGGCATCGCTATTTGACGACACCGCCGCGCCGACCAGCGCCGCATCTGCCGCATCCGCCGCACCGCAGCCGCAAAGCGCCACCGGCACCCCGCTCACGCTCGAAGCGCAGTTCGCCGCGCTGCCCGCTGCATGGCGCGCGCATCTGAAGCCCTTTATCGAAAGCGACGCCTACGCGCCGCTGTGCCGTTTCGTGGACGGTGAGCGCGCAGCCGGCAAAACCGTTTATCCCGCCGACGTATTCCGCGCGTTGCGCCTGACGAGCCCCGACAAAGTGAAAGTCGTGATTCTCGGACAAGATCCGTATCACGGTGAAGACCGCGGCACGCCGCAAGCTCACGGACTTGCCTTTTCGGTGGCGCCGAACGTGCGCACGCCGCCGTCGCTGCGCAATATCTTCAAGGAAATCGCCGCGAGCCTCGGGCACGAGCCGCCGCCTCACGGCTGCCTCGACACGTGGGCCAAGCAAGGCGTGCTGCTGCTGAACACGGTGCTGACGGTCGAGCGGAACTCGGCGGCCAGCCACGCAAAGCGCGGCTGGGAGAAGTGCACGGACACGCTGATCCATGAACTGGCGATGCGCCACGACGGTCTCGTCTTCATGCTGTGGGGCGCGCACGCGCAAGCCAAGCGCGCGCTGCTCGGCGGTAAATCGCATTGCGTGCTGGAAGCGCCGCATCCGTCGCCGTTATCGGCGCATCGCGGCTTTCTTGGCTGCGGGCATTTTGCGAAGGCGAACGAGTATCTCGTCGAGCACGGCCGCGCGCCCATCGACTGGCGTCTGCCCGACAAAGCGCAAATGCTCGCGTAGGCGAGACCTAAGGCCGCAAAGCAAAAACGCCACGTGGACCAAGGTCCCGTGGCGTTTTTGCTTGCGCGCTGTAAAGCACCGCCGTGAGGCGACGCTCACGCACTAATTCGATCCGGCGGCCGGTTCAGGCACTCGCCGAAGCCGCGCCTCAAGCAGCAGCGATCGCTTCGCGTGCGGCGGCCAGCGCGGCGCTCGCTGCGTCCGGGCCCATGTTCAGGCCTTCCGCGTAGATGAAGTTCACGTCGGTCATGCCGAGGAAGCCCAGGAAGCTCTTCAGATACGGCGTCTGGCTGTCGTTCGGCGTGCCCAGATACTTGCCGCCGCGTGCAGACACGACATAAACCTTCTTGCCCGTCACGAGACCTTCCGGACCGTTTGCGGTATAGCGGAACGTAATGCCGGCACGCGCGATGAAGTCGAAGTACGTCTTCAATTGCGACGAGATGCCGAAGTTGTACATCGGAGCGCCGATCACGACGATGTCGGCGGCTTGCAGTTCGGCGATCAGCGCTTCGCTGCGGGCGGCAATTGCGGCCTGCTCGGCGGTGCGCTGGTCAGCCGGCGTGAAGAACGCGCCGAGGACGGCGTCGTCCAGATGCGGCAGCGGTTCGGCTTGCAGATTGCGGACGACGACTTGCGCGCCCGGATTCGACTGTTGCAGCTTTTCGGTCAGTTCGTTCACCAGCAGCGTGGAATTCGCGCCTTGCGAGCGGGCCGCCGAGTTGATTTGCAGGATCGTGGTCATGTTTGACTCCAGTGGGGGCGCGCAATGTTGCGCGAGTGGAGTCATTGTGTTTATTTACCGACCCCGGAAAAAGCCATCCGGCGGCGACGGATTGTTGCATTGGTAGAACAATCCGCCGCTGCGAGAGCCTCTTGCGGCCACCGCAAATTACAGTCAGCCTGCGAGCCAGCGTTCGCGCGCCTTGCGGGCGGCGGGCCGCTTGTCGTCGGCGGTGAGCTTGTAGCGCGAGACTTCTGGCCCGTCGAGCCTGAGTTGCGCGGTGCGCAGTTCGTCGCGGCGAAACGCGTGAACTTCAACCTTGGCGCCCGGCTGATAGCGCGCGAGCAGCGCGTCGAGGTTCGAACCCGTCACGCGCAGGCCGTCGAGCGCGATCAGCACGTCGCCGGCCGAAAGCCCGGCCTTTTGCGCGGCGCTGCCCTCGTGGACCGCCGCCAGCGTGCAGTCGGCGCCGCCGCGCACGCGTGCGCCGAGCGACGGCTTTCCATTCTTGTCGGGCTCCGGTGCGACCGCCACGCCGAACGGCGCGAGCAGCGTCTCGAGCGGCAGGTCGCGGGTGCCGTGCACGGCCTGCGCGAACAGCTCTCCGAGTGCCACACCGGTGGCCTCGGTGAAGAGCGCCTCGATTTCGCCTTCCTCCACCCCGACCGGTTTGCCGCGGTAAAAGTCGCGGCCAAAGCGCTGCCACAGCAGCCGCATCACGTCGTCAAGCGACTTGCGGTGGCTGGTTTGCGCGCGAATCGCCAGGTCGAACGAAAGCGCGACCAGCGAGCCCTTCGTGTAGTAGCTGACAATTGCGTTCGGCGCGTTTTCGTCCTGCCGGTAGTATTTGACCCACGCGTCGAACGAGCTTTCCGCGACGCTCTGTTTGGTGCGGCCGCTGCCGCGCAGCACGCCGCCCATCACCTTGCCGAGCATGCCCAGATAATCGTCCTGCGAGATGAGGCCGCTGCGCACGAGAATCAGATCGTCGTAATAAGACGTGAAGCCTTCGAACAGCCACAACAGCGACGTATAGTTCTCCACGGCAAGGTCATACGGCGCGAACACCGCGGGCTTGATCCGCTTTACGTTCCAGGTGTGGAAATACTCGTGGCTGCACAAGCCGAGGTAAGTCCGGTAGCCTTCGGTGAGCGCTTCGCGGCCTTGCACGGGCAGGTCCGCGCGATTGCAGATGAGCGCCGTCGACGCGCGGTGCTCGAGCCCGCCGTAACCCTCGGTGACGGCTTGCGTCATGAAGACGTAGCGGTCCACGGGCGCTTTTCTCGACTTCGGTTCGAACAGCGCGATCTGCGCTTCGCAGATTCGCTTGAGGTCGGCACACAGCCGCGCCATGTCGAGCGCGATCACGCGCCCCGCGATCACCACGTCGTGCGGCACGCCGTGCGCGTTGAAGGTCGCGAGCTCGAATTCGCCGAGCGTCACGGGATGGTCGATCAGTTCATCGTAGTTCTGTGCGCGATATTCGCCAAAGCCGTAGCGCCTCGTGCCGCGCGCTTCGGGCAGTGCGGTGGCGACGCGCCAGCCGCGATAAGCCGCCCCGTCCGGCTTCTGGATATCGACCACACACGGCGCCTCTTCGTGACCGAGCGGCGACAGAAACACGCTCGTGCCGTTGAAAAAGCCCGTGGTGTCGTCCAGATGCGCAGCGCGCACCGACAGGTCCCACGCGTACACCTCGTAGCGCAGCGTGAGCGCGCCTTTGACCGGCGCGGCCTGCCACGTGTGCTTGTCGGTTTTCTCGACGCGCACCTTGCGGCCCGCGTCGTTGAAGGCGCGCAGTGTGACGATGTTGCGGGCGAATTCGCGCACCATGTAGCTGCCCGGGATCCACACCGGCAGCATGAAACGCTGGCCGGCCGGGTCCGTGTCGGCGACGGTCACGGTGACTTCGAAGAGATGGGCGGCGGGTTGCTTGGGAACGATGGTGTAGCGGATCGGCTTCATCGGCGGCGCGTGTTTTTTTGCGTGAATGTTTGTTTGGGAGCTGGATGCGAAAGGAGGCGCCCTTGCGCCTCCTTTCACTTGTGTCAGCCGCGTGCTCAGTGCACCGAGGCAATTTCCTTGTCTAGCCGGTCGGCCGGCACCGCGCCCGGCAGGCGGCGGCCGTCGGCGAGGAATACGGTGGGCGTGCCCTCCACGTTCATCGCGTGGCCAAGCGCGAGGTTCTTGTCGATCGCGGCGGTATCGCAGGTGCCGGCGGCCGTGGGCGCCTGATGGTCCTGCATCCACGATTCCCACGCCTTCGCGCGGTCCGCCGAGCACCAGATGGATTTGGACTTGGCGGTCGAGTCCGGTGACAGGACCGGGTACAGGAAGGTGTAGACGGTCACGTTGTCGATGGACTTCAGCGTGGTTTCCAGTTGCTTGCAGTACGGGCAGTTGGGGTCCGAGAACACGGCGATCTTGCGCGAGCCGTTGCCCTTCACGACCTTCACCGCGTTTGCAAACGGCAGGCTCGCAAAGTCGATACGGTTGGTTTCCGACAGACGCGCGTCCGTCAGATTCTTGCGCGTTTTTGTATCGACCATGTCGCCGAGCAGCAGATAGTCGCCGTTGGCGTCGCTATAGACGATCTGGTTGCCGAGGTTCACTTCGTAAAGGCCGGCAATCGGCGACTTGGTGACGCTCTTGATCGTCACGTCGGCAAGGCGGGATTGCAGCGTGGCCTTGAGCTTGTCGGTGGACTGGTCGGCCTGCGCGGAGCAGCCGATCGCGACGGCAGCAATCGCGAGCACGGCAGCCGCCATGCGAAAGGTCTTTTTCATGCGAAATTCCTGATTCGGACGCGTGCTCTTCACACGCGTTGGCGTTTGCAAGGTTGCCGGTTAGACGAAAACGCTCTGTCGGCGTTCATCGGCAACCGCCTGTTGGGGTTCATGATACCTGTCTCACCAGCCGGCCGCGCCGCGCGAGCGTTCGCCGGCCATCTCAGCCGAGCGCGGCCGACACCAGCCAACGCTTGATGAACGGCTGCGCGCCGACGAAAGCCATGCCGCTATTGCGCACGATTTTCGCGAGCGGGCCGGGCACGGAGAACAGTTTCTGCAGACCGTCGGTGGCGATCATCAGCGCGCGAATGTCTTCGCGCCGCGCGCGCTCGTAGCGCCGCAGCAGCACCATGTCGCCGAGATCGCGGAACGACTCCTTGCCGGCGACCGTGTCGGCCAGCGCCGCGACGTCGCGCAGACCGAGGTTCATGCCCTGCCCCGCGAGCGGATGAATCAGATGCGCGGCGTCGCCCACCAGCGCGACGCGCGGCGCGACCAGGCGCTCGACGGTTTGCAGCGCGAGCGGAAAGCCCTGCGCTGGCGTCACGCAGTCCAGCCCGCCAAGCTGGCCGCCTGTCACGCGCTCCACTTCGGCCGCGAGCTGCGCCGGATCGAGTGCAATCAGTTGCTCGGCATGCTCGGTACGCGCCGACCAGACGAGCGACACGTGGCCGTCGGGCATGGGCAGCAGCGCGATGATTTCGCCTTCCCTGAACCACTGGAAAGCGGTCTCGCCGTGCGGCTTCTCCGCCTTGAAGTTGGCGACCACGCCCGTTTGCCGGTAGTCGCGCCGGTTCATTTTCGAGCCGATTTGCGCGCGCACCCACGAGTGCGCGCCGTCTGCGCCGACCACGAGATCGGCCACGAGCACGCTGCCGTTCGCGAGACCGACGCTTGCGCTGTCGGCGGTGAAGTCGAGCGCCTGGGCGCGGCTGTCGATCCACGTGAGGTTAGGCTGAAAACGCAGCGCCGCGTCGAGCGCGCGCTCGATCACCGACGACTCGACGATCCACGCAAGTTGCGGCACGGAAGCCTGAAACGCGGAGAAATGCAGCTCCGCATGCGCGTCGCCGTAGACACGCATGTCGTACACGGGGCCGAGCCGCGACAGATCGAGCGCCTGCCAGACGCGCAAACGCTCGAGCAGCGCCTGCGAACTCGACGACAACGCGTACACCCGCGAGTCGAACGAAGCGCCGGCGGGCAGCGGCGCGCACGCCTGCGCGAGCAGCGCGACGCGCAGCCCGGCTTGCGTGAGTGCAAGCGCCGCGGTCTTGCCGACCAGCCCGCCGCCGATCACGGCGGCATCGAAAGTCTGATGGTTTGCGTTCATCCGCGCATTATAGCGGCGGGGTTGCGGGGGGGGCGGACCGCGCGTGCAGCGTTCTGAAGCCATGTCAAGAAGCCGGTTGGAACGGGTTACAATTACGCTTTCCGTGACAAAACCGCCCAGAATCGTCGAGGCAATGCCCGCGCTGGTGTCGTGTCCCGCTCCGCTGCGTTTTCCTCGCCAGCCCAACGCGAAGGCTCCCGAATCCCGCACACAGCGTCGAGCGCATCACGCAATTTACTGAATCACTGAAGGATTTCCATGAGCCTCAAATGCGGCATCGTCGGCTTGCCCAACGTCGGCAAGTCCACCCTCTTCAACGCGCTGACCAAGGCGGGCATCGCCGCGGAAAATTATCCGTTCTGCACGATCGAGCCGAACGTCGGCATTGTCGAAGTGCCGGACGCGCGCCTCAAAGCGCTCGCGGAAATCGTCAAGCCCGAGCGCATCCTGCCGGCAGTCGTGGAATTCGTCGACATCGCCGGTCTGGTGGCGGGCGCGAGCAAGGGTGAAGGTCTTGGCAACCAGTTCCTCGCGAACATTCGCGAAACGGACGCCATCACGCACGTGGTGCGCTGTTTCGAAGACGAGAACGTCATTCACGTCGCCAACAAGATCGATCCGCTGTCGGACATCGAGGTCATCAATACCGAACTGGCGCTCGCCGACCTGGCAACGGTCGAAAAGGCACTCGCGCGCTATTCGAAGGCAGCCAAGTCGGGCAACGACAAGGAAGCCGTGAAAAACGCCGCCGTGCTGGAGAAGGTGCGCGCTCAACTGGACCAGGCGAAGCCCGTGCGTGCGCTGGATCTGTCCGACGAGGAAAAGGCCACGCTCAAGCCATTCTGCCTGATCACCGCCAAGCCGACCATGTACGTCGCCAACGTCAAGGAAGACGGCTTTGAGAACAATCCGCACCTTGACGCTGTAATGAAGTTCGCGGCGTCGGAAAATGCGCCGGTGGTTGCCGTCTGTGCAGCAATCGAAGCGGAAATCGCCGACCTGGACGAAGCGGACATGGAAGTGTTCCTCGCCGACATGGGCATGGAAGAGCCGGGGCTAAACCGCGTGATTCGCGCTGGCTTCAAACTGCTGGGGCTGCAGACGTACTTCACGGCGGGCGTAAAGGAAGTGCGCGCGTGGACCATTCACATTGGCGACACGGCGCCGCAGGCCGCGGGCGCGATTCACACCGACTTCGAACGCGGCTTCATTCGCGCGCAGACCATTTCGTTTGACGACTACATCACCTACAAGGGTGAGCAAGGCGCGAAGGAAGCCGGCAAGATGCGCGCGGAAGGCAAGGAATACGTGGTGCATGACGGCGACGTGATGAACTTCCTGTTCACCCGCACATAAGCGGGTATGGACATTCACCCCAGAATCCAAACCCTATGGACGCGGGGTCGTCAGCTTGCCTTAACGGAGCTATCCAGACCGGCTTCCGGGCGTCATGTAGTCCATCGAATTCGGCTGATAGCCACCTTCCCCGGTTCCCCGTTCTTTTTTACAAATTAGGCGAGCCGGCAAAAGCCGGCGCGCCAGACGTTCGAGTGTGTGCAACTCTGGTGCCGTCCGCAGGGCTGCTGCCCACACCCGTGCGGTGTGGGCAGCAGCGTTATGCACACAGGGAACTTGCACCCTCATCTGACATCATCGGCACTTTTTTCAGATGATGCTTCGCGTTCTCGACGACCGCACTCAGCCGGTCAAAGCTTCTGCTCAAGTTCTGCGACGAACTGGCTGGCTGGAATTCCCAGAGCCTCACACCAACTACATAGTTCAATAACATCCAGCCGGCGCTCGCCGCGCTCGCACTTGCTAATGAAGGTCTGAGTCGTATCAAGACGAGTTGCGACCTCTTCTTGTGTAAAACCCGCCTCTTCTCTAGCTGCTCGCAGCAGCTTAGCGAACATAGCGTATCGACGAGAGTAGATAGATTTTTCCATTGGCGGCTCGACGCGAAGAGCCGCAAGGTTGCAAGCGATTTTGGAATAGTCCAAAATGGACTATTTGCGAAGCGGGCCTCGTCCTGCCACGGCGCTGATTCGCGATGCCGCGCTGCCGTCGAATGGCAACTTCACGCGATGTGCGCTCGGTTGCAAACTTCATTTTCAAAATTGCTCCTTGCGAAGGACAGCTGTCACATCGCAGGTCGATGACGGAGAATTATTGGTGACTGCTCCTCAAGTACAGCGTCGAACGCTACCGCTTGATAATTCGCCGGCGGTGCGCCGGCTGGTGAAGACGGTTGAACCCGTGGACACTGGACTGCATCCCAAGCCCCGCTTGTGGATGGCGAACAGTAGGCAGCGCGAGCTGTTTTCTTGCTTCCCGCTGTTCTTTCGCGCGGTGCATCATCCCGAGTCGTACTTGGTGTCAACGCCGATTGAATTCTGACCCGCCTTTCGACGATTCGCCGAAGTAAACCTGACCCACCTGGATCCTGTGTCACGCGGCTGCTTTCGCGCTTGCGCGCGTTCCTGTTTGCCCAGCTTTTCGCT
>NZ_JAEUAV010000053.1 GCF_019511605.1 Paraburkholderia phenoliruptrix
CTGCGATGCGGCAGTTCGCGATCCTCTACGAGGATCGCTTCACACGACCCGACAGCTAGAATGAAATTGATCGCCCACCACGCCCGAAATGTTCAGACGCCTTGCACACAAAAATTCAGACACTCCCTCAACTCGCGACGGGTGGCCGTTCTGCGCTGCAGTCTTAGCCCGACCGCAACGGTTAGCCGCACCGCGCTTGACTCGCAACCTGGCCGTAACGGGTAGCCGCGCGGCGCGTGAGTCTCAACCCGGCCGCAACGGTTAGCCGCAGCGCGCTTGACTCTCAGCCCGCCCGCAACAGGTAGCCGCGCCACGTCCCTCGGTCTCAACCCGCCCGCAACTGATAACCGCGTTGCGCCTTGCTGACGTTTTCCGGCGCAAGGCCGGCGATCTGCTTGCTGAGTTCGTCACAAAGCGCGTGCAGCGCGGCTTCGTCGCCGGACTTCAGCTCCAGTTCGATCTCCGAGATCGGCGCGCGGCGCAGCTCGCTGTTCACTTCGGCGAGCACGTTGCCCTGATCGATCGCGGCTTCGACCTCGGAGCCGTCGACGCTCACCTGCCACAGCGTGCGCGTGAAGTCCGTGCGAAACAGTTCGGTCAATTGCGGTGCCGCGTCGCGCAGCGCCTGCGCGGCGGACGGCTCGTCGCACTCGCGCAGCAAGGCGTCGATTTCCAGCGCCTCGCCCGCGACGGGCATTTCCCATTCGTGACGGCTGTGCAAACCGTTTGTCGCACTGCCCACTGTCTTGAACGTCTGCAGCCAGCCGTGCGGCGTGTGGCGCAAGCGCAGCGCGCTCTTGGACGCTGCGAGCGCAAGTTGCGGCGTATCGAAGTAAATGTTCGACAGCTTGATCGCGCGGCCTTCTTCGCCGGTACGCGCGACGAACCACGCCGAGGCCGCCTTGACCTGGTCGGCCGGCAGCAGCAATTTGATCTCGCGTTCCATGCCCATTGCTGCTCTCCTGTCTGCCCGGCTGTTTCGGCCGTTGCTCTGTCCTCGGTTCCTCGGTTCGTCGGTACTCGCGTGGCTTTACTTCACGCGGCGCCAGGAAAGAACATGCGGGCAAGTTCGACGCCCGGCTCGTCGGCACGCATGAACGCCTCGCCGACGAGGAACGTATTCACGTCCTTCGCGCGCAGCCGCTCGACATCCGCACGCGACAGGATGCCCGATTCGGTAACCACGATGCGGTCGTCGGGAATGGCTTCGAGCATGCCGATTGTCGTTTCGATCGAGGTCTCGAAGGTGCGCAAATTGCGATTGTTGATGCCGATCAGCGGCGTTTTCAACGTGAGCGCCTGCTGGAGTTCGTCGTTGTCGTGCACTTCGACGAGCACGGCGAGGCCCAGCGAGTGCGCGAGCGCTTCGAGGTCCTGCATCTGCGCCGTGTCGAGCGCGGCTGCAATCAGCAGGATCGCGTCGGCGCCCATCGCACGGGCTTCGACAATCTGATACGGATCGACGATGAAGTCCTTGCGCAGCACCGGCAACTGGCAGGCGGCGCGCGCCTGTTCGAGATACGCGACGCTGCCCTGAAAGAACTGCACATCGGTCAACACGGACAGGCAGGCCGCGCCGTGCTGTTCATACGAACGCGCGATTTGCGCAGGGACGAAGTCTTCGCGCAACACGCCCTTGGACGGACTTGCCTTCTTCACTTCGGCGATCACCGCGGCGAGCCCCGCCGCGTGTTTGGCGCGCAACGCGCCGACGAAATCGCGAATGTCGCGCGACGACGCTTCGAGGCGCAGTTCTTCGAGCGGCGCGCTTTGTTCGGCCGCGCGGACTTCTTCGCGTTTGACCGAGATGATACGGTCGAGGATGTCGCTCATAAATGTCTCGCTACGTTGGGTGCTGCCTGATCAGTGCTTGAACTGCTGCGTGAAGCGAACCAGTTCGTCTACCTTTGCGCGTGCCTTGCCGCTTGCAATGGCTTCGCGCGCAAGCTGGATGCCGTCCGCAATCGAGCCCGCCACATTCGCCGAATAGAGCGCGGTGCCCGCGTTCAGCGTAACGATCTCGCGCGCGACGCCCGGCTTGTTGTCGAGCGCTTCGAGCAGCATTGCTTTCGATTCGGTGGCGTCCGCCACTTTCAGCGTGCGGTTCGACACCATCTGCATGCCGAAGTCTTCGGGGTGAATCTCGTATTCGCGGACTTCGCCGTCGCGCAGCTCGCCGACCTGCGTGGCGGCGCCGAGCGAAACCTCGTCCATGCCGTCCATACCGTACACCACCAGCACGTGCTTTGCGCCGAGGCGCTGCATTACGCGAACCTGAATGCCGACGAGGTCCGCGTGGAACACGCCCATCAGTTGATTTGGCGCGCCGGCCGGGTTCGTGAGCGGACCCAGAATGTTGAAGATGGTCCGCACGCCGAGCTCACGGCGCACCGGCGCAATGTTTTTCATGGCCGGGTGATGGTTCGGCGCGAACATGAAGCCCATGCCGGTTTCGGCAATCGAGGCAGCCACTTGTTCCGGCTGCAGATCGATATTCACGCCGAGCGCTTCGAGCACGTCCGCGCTGCCCGACTTGCTCGACACGCCGCGATTGCCGTGTTTCGCGACCTTGGCGCCGGCCGCGGCCGAAACGAACATGGTGGCCGTGGAGATGTTGAAGGTGTGCGAACCGTCGCCGCCGGTACCGACAATATCGACGAAGTTCGAGTTGTCCTGCACGTTCACGTGCCGGGCAAATTCACGCATCACCGTGGCGGCGGCGGTGATTTCGCCGATGGTCTCTTTTTTGACGCGCAAGCCGGTAATGATCGCGGCGGCCATGACGGGCGACAGTTCGCCGCGCATGATGAGCCGCATCAGGTGCAGCATTTCGTCGTGGAAAATCTCGCGGTGCTCGATGGTTCGCTGCAGCGCTTCCTGGGGCGTGATGGTCATGGTGTCGTCTCGCTCGTCAGCCGGTGCGTTGGGCGGTCTTCGCTTGCGACTGCTTCACGAAGTTTTCGAGCAGCGCGTGACCGTGCTCGGAAAGAATCGATTCCGGATGGAATTGCACGCCTTCAACCGCCAGTTCCTTGTGACGCACGCCCATGATTTCGCCGTCTTCTGTCCATGCGGAGACTTCCAGGCAATCGGGCAGCGACTCACGCTCGATCGCGAGCGAGTGATAGCGCGTGACGACGAAATGCCTGGGCAGGTCGGCGAACACGCCTTTGCAGTCGGTTTCTATCGTACTGACCTTGCCGTGCATGATGGTTTGCGCGCGCACCACGCGTCCGCCAAACGCTTCGCCGATAGCCTGGTGACCGAGGCACACGCCGAGAATCGGCGTCTTGCCGGAGAATTCGCGCAGCACGTCGAGCGTAATGCCTGCGTGCTGCGGATTGCTGGGGCCGGGCGATAGGCAAATGCGCTCGGGGTTGAGCTTCGCAATTTCGTCCAGCGTGATTTCGTCGTTCCGATAGGTGCGCACGTCTTCGCCGAGTTCGCCGAAGTACTGCACCAGGTTGTAGGTGAACGAGTCGTAGTTGTCGATCATGAGCAGCATGGTGAGTCTCCGGTCAGAAGTCGCTATCGAGGCCGTCTTGAACCTGTTCGGCCGCGCGCAACACCGCGCGCGCCTTGTTCTCGGTCTCTTGCCATTCGGATTCGGGCACCGAATCCGCGACGACACCCGCTGCCGCCTGCACATACAGATTGCCGTTTGCGATCACGCCAGTGCGGATAGTGATGGCGAGGTCCATTTCGCCGGTGAACGACAGATAGCCGACCGCGCCACCGTAGAGGCCGCGCTTGACTGGCTCCAGCTCGTCGATCAGTTCCATTGCCCGGACCTTCGGCGCGCCCGAGAGCGTGCCGGCCGGGAAGGTGGCGCGCAATACGTCGAAATTGGTCGTGCCGGGCTTGAGCTTGCCTTCCACCGAACTCACGATGTGCTGCACGTGCGAGTACTTTTCGATCACCATCTTGTCCGTGACGACCACCGAGCCGATTTGCGCGATGCGGCCCACGTCGTTGCGCGCGAGGTCGATCAACATGACGTGCTCGGCGATTTCCTTCGGGTCGTTCAGCAGTTCGGTGGCGAGTTCGGCGTCGCGTTCGGGCGTGTTGCCGCGCGGGCGCGTGCCGGCGAGCGGGCGAATCGTGACGATGCGGTCTTCGCCGCGCTTTTCCTGGCGCACCAGGATTTCCGGCGACGCACCGACCACATGGAATTCGCCGAAGTTGTAGTAATACATATACGGCGACGGGTTCAGCGAGCGCAGCGCGCGATACAACGACAGCGGATTGTCGCGGTAGGGCTTCGTCAGACGCTGGCCGACCTGCACCTGCATCAGTTCGCCGGCCGCGATGTATTCCTTGGCTTTGCGCACGGCGGCCAGATAATCGTCTTTGGCGAACTCGCGGTAGGTTTCGGTGCGTACGCTCGCCGACGTGACCGGCGGCTCGACGGTCGCCCGCAGGCGCTGACGCAGTTCCCGCAGACGCTGCTTCGCTTTCGTGTACGCCTCCGGCTGCGTCGGATCGGCGTAGATCACGAGGTACAGCTTGCCCGCGAGGTTGTCGATTACCGCGACTTCCTCGGTCAGCAGCAACTGGATGTCCGGCAGATTCAGATCGTCTTTCGGGGCCGTGTGTGCGAGCTTCTTCTCGATGTAGCGCACCGCGTCGTAGCCGAAATAGCCGGCGAGGCCGCCGGCGAAGCGCGGCAAGCCCGGGCGTTGCGCGACCTTGAAACGGCTCTGGAATTGCTGGATGAACTCGAGCGGATCGCCCTCGTGTGTTTCGACGACCTTGCCGTCGCGCACCACTTCGGACACACCGTTGCGGGTGCGCACCAGCGTGCGCGCCGGCAGGCCGATGAACGAATAGCGGCCAAAGCGCTCGCCGCCCACCACCGACTCGAGCAGGAACGAGTTCGCGCCGTTGCGCTCGGTCTGCGCGAGCTTCAGATACAGCGAAAGCGGCGTTTCCAGGTCGGCGAGCGCTTCGGCGATCAGCGGGATGCGGTTGAAACCCTCGTTGGCGAGGGACTGGAATTCGAGTTCGGTCATGTTCCGATCCTGTTCATAGGTCCGGCGGCAGCGTGCGTCGGACAAAGCGGGGCATGGCGCAGCCGGTCAGGCGTTCGTTCGACTTTTGCGATGATGAACCGACCGGCGCAATTTTCCCATCGACGCAAGCACGGAGTTCCGGCGCACGGTTGTACTTTGGCAGTACACGCAGGCTGAACCAACCGATGCCGCTGAACGAGCGGTGCGAGCGATGAAAAAACGCGAGAGCGCAGCGAAGTAAAAAACGGTTGCCGAAGACGTGCTTCAGCGTACCTCGGGTGAGGTTAGTGCGACCAGCGACGCCAGGGCCAGGCTCCCCGGTCGATGCTAATCAGACTCCGTTTTTTATTCAGAAACATGAGGATGAAGGACTTTTCAAGTCGTGGAATGGTGCGCTGCGATCGCCTTGGCGGCGTCGAGCAGCGAGGCAACTATACCATCGGATTTTATTGTTTGTATAGCTTGGCCATGGTTGTAGCCGTACGGCACGGTGAGCGTCGACATGCGCGCCGCGCGGCCTGCCAGCGCGTCGTTTTCCGAATCGCCGATCGCCACGGTGGCGCGCGGCTCGACGCCCAGTTGCTCCGCTGCGCTCAGCATGGGCAGTGGGTCCGGCTTCTTTTTCGGCAGACTGTCGCCGCCCAGCACGACGCTGAAGTACTGCGCGAGCCCGTATTGCTGCAACAGCTGCACAGCGAAGCGATGCGGCTTGTTGGTCACGCACGCGAGCTTCAGGCCGGCCTCGCGCATGGCGGCGAGCCCCGCCTCCACGTCGGGATAAAGACGCGTGTGCAGGCCGTTGATCTTTGCGTACTCGGCCTGATAGATGGCGAGCGCTTCGTCGAAACGGTCTTGCGCGTGTTCCGCTTCGAAGCGCGGTGCGAGCACGCTGCGGATCAGGTGCTCGGAGCCCTTGCCGACATAGCCGACCACTTCTTCGCGCGAGGTTTCCTCTGCGTCGAGCTGCGCGAGCATGCCGTTCAGGCCGGCGGTGAAGTCGTCGGCGGTGTCGATCATCGTGCCGTCCAGGTCGATGATGGCGGCTTGCAGACGCGGACCGGTGAACGTCGGGGCGGGGTACGAAGCGGTCATGTGGCGCGTGGTGTCAGTGCTGGATGTTGGCAAGCGCGGCGCGCATCTTGTCGATCACGACCTTGTGGTCCGGCTGGCCGAAGATCGCCGAACCTGCCACGAACGTGTCGGCGCCCGCCGCGGCAATTTCCGCGATGTTGTCGACCTTCACGCCGCCGTCCACTTCCAGATGAATCTCGCGGCCGGTGCGCTCCTTATAGGCGTCGATCCGCTTACGGGCTTCGCGCAGCTTGTTGAGCGCCTCGGGAATGAACGACTGGCCGCCAAAGCCGGGATTCACCGACATGATCAGCACCAGGTCGAGCTTGTCCATCACGTGATCCAGATAATTGAGCGAGGTGGCCGGGTTGAACACCAGGCCGGCCTTGCAGCCGTGATCGCGAATCAGCGACAGCGTACGGTCGATGTGGTCCGAGCCCTCGGGGTGAAAGCTGATCAGATTCGCGCCCGCCTTCGCGAAGTCCGGCACGATGCGATCGACCGGGCGCACCATCAGATGCACGTCGATAGGCACGTCCACATGCGGTCGAATCGCTTCGCACACGAGCGGGCCGATGGTGAGGTTCGGCACGTAATGGTTGTCCATCACGTCGAAATGGATCCAGTCGGCGCCGGCGGCGACGACATTGCGGACTTCCTCGCCGAGGCGGGCGAAGTCGGCGGACAGAATGCTGGGGGCGATGCGAAATTGCGTCATGGCGGCGGGCGGATGCAAGCGGGAAAGCGGTATTTTACCTTTTGTGTGCCGGGCCGGCGGGTGCTGGGTGTGAGCGGGCGGGCTGTCTCTTGTACGCAGTG
>NZ_JAEUAV010000054.1 GCF_019511605.1 Paraburkholderia phenoliruptrix
AGCGCAGCGCAATTGCGTCGGGTGTGCGCTTCGCCTGCGCGCCAAGCGCCCTGCCGAGCGATTCGAATGCATACCGCTGCAACGGCGCCGCTTCGTACTGCATGGGCAACGTCAGCGATCCAACGCGACGCGTCACACCATCGGTCATCTGCTCAAGAATAGATTCGTACTGCGATGCAATGCGCTCCACCGTGCTCGCATCGAATATATCGGCCGCATAATTGAACATCAGGCGCAAGCCACGCCGATCGTCGACGACGTTAAGCACCAGATCGAAACGTGCCGTGTCCGTGCCGCCCGCCTCCGGCTCGACGACGAGACCCGGCATTGCAACAGAAGCTTCGCTGGTCGCCTGCTCGAGGTTGAACATTACCTGGAAGAGCGGCGAGCGCCCGAGATCGCGCTCAATGCGCAACGCGTCGAGAACGCGGCCGAACGGTGCGGCCTGATGCGCATGCGCCTCGAGCACTCGCGCGTGCAGGTTCGAGAGCAGCGCACCACAAGGCATGCCGGCGTGGACCTCCACCTCGATCACGAGTGTGTTCACAAAGTAGCCGATCAGCCCCTCGGTTTCGCTGCGCTGCCGCCCGGCCGCCGGCACGCCGATCCGCACGCCCGGCTGGCCGTCGTAACGATAGAGAAGCGCCGCGTACGCGCCGAGCAGCACAGTAAAGAGCGTCGTGCGCTGTCCACGCGCGAGCTCACGCAGACGGTCCGCAAGCGCGGGCGCCACGTCGCGGCTCACGCGTGCGCCTTCGTTTCCGCGCACCGCCGGGCGCGGCCGGTCCAGCGGCAACTCCAACGCGGGGCGCTCGACGCCGAGCCGCGTGGTCCAGTACGCCAGATCGTCGGCGAGCGCGCCGTCCTGCCACTCGTGCTGCCACGCGGCGACATCGCCGAAATGGATGTCGAGCGGCGGCAGTGCGCGAGCCAGCGCGACGCCTTCGCCCGCCAGCGACGCACGATAGAGGGTTGCCAGCTCGCGAACCAGCAGCGACTGCGACCAGCCATCGGACACGATGTGATGCACGACGATAGACAGTGCATAGCACTCCGTATCGATTTTCATGAGGTCGACGCGCAACAACGGCCCGTGCAGCAGATCGAACGGTTCGCGCGCGGCCGCACGCAGCATGTCGCGCAGTTTGGAACGATCATCGACGCCGTGCTCGCGCCACAGGTAGCCGGCATTGTCAGGTATGCACTGCACAACGACGCCGCGTGTCTCGGCAAATCGCGCACGCAACGCGCCGTGCCGGGCGACCAATGCATCGAACGCGCGGCGCAACGCGCGCACGTCGAGGCGCCCCGTCAGCCGCAGCGCGCGTGACAGGTTATATGCGGGGTTCGACGGATCGAGCTTCCAGAGGAACCACAGGCGCTCCTGTGCGGGCGTGAGCGGATACGTTGCCGAACCCCAGCTCAAGGCTGAAGCGCTAGCCGCCGAAGAAGCCAGGCCTCCTGTCTCACTCGCGTCATCAACGCCGCGCGCGAGCGGCACGATCCGCAAACGGGCGGGGTCGATGCCCTGCTCGCGCGCCCTTTCGCGAAAACGCTGCCGACGCTCAGGCGACAGCGCGGCATACTTGCGCGCAATCGCGAGCGCCTGGCTCGCCGGACCGCCTGCGCCAGGCGATGACGTGGAGACAGCGGAAGCCTCCTGCGCTTCGACCGCTTCTTTGTAATTCGTAGTCAGCATCGTGTTGTCAGTCTGAATAGATCAGCGCGAGCACCGGCGCCGCGTATGGGTTCGTGTTTGCGCGATGAGCGGCGCCGCAGCAATGGAACGACGCAGGTCCAGCGCACCGGCAGCGACAGGCTAGCACCAGGCTCGCCGCCACTCGCCCTCTGCCAACGCCGGCTCTCGCCATTTCAATCGAGTTCATCGAACAGGCCATCGAGCGCCTCCAGCTCATCCTTCGCGGCGGCACCCGGCGACGCGCCGCGCCGTGCATCGTCTTCATCGCGCGCTGACAACACTGCGGCCAGCAACGCGGGTGTCGGGTTATCGAACAACGCGCCGAGCGCGATCTTGTGACCGAGTTGCTCAGAGAGCCGCGCGACGAGGCGCACTGCCGCGAGCGAGTGGCCGCCGAGCGCGAAGAAGTCGTCGTCGGCGCCCACGCGCGCGAGTCCCAGCACGTCGCCGAAAAGCCGCGCAATCAGCGCTTCCTTTTCGCCAGACGGCTCGATCCACGGCGCCTCGGTTACGGCCGCAGTCTCGAAGCGCGCGAGCGCGTTGCGGTCGAGCTTGCCGTTGGCGGTGCGCGGCAAGGCGTCGATTGCGTACAGCGCCGATGGCACCATGTAGCCCGGCAGGCGTGCGGCGAGCGTCTGCCGCCAGCCGGCCGGCACACGGCGCGGCTCGCCGCTGGCTTGCCCGACGCTTTCACCGGCCACATCGCCGACAACGGTTTCAACCACATCGCCAACCACATCGCCAACGACATAAGCGACGAGCCGCGCCTCGGCGTCGCCCGCGCCCGGCACGAGCGCAACCGCCGCGTCGAGCACGCCGTCGCAGTCGCGCAGCACCGCTTCGATCTCGCCCAGCTCAATCCGGTAGCCACGCAGCTTGACCTGCTGATCGATGCGGCCGAGGCATTCAAATTCGCCGTCCGCTCGCTCGCGGCACAGATCGCCCGTGCGATACATGCGCGCGCCCGGCGAGCCGTACGGGTCCGGCACGAAGCGCTCGGCCGTCAGTCCCGCACGGCCCAGATAACCGCGTGCCAGATTGTCGCCACCAATGCACAGTTCGCCGACGCCGCCTGGCGGCGTCAATTGCCCGCTGGCGTCGACGATGCGCAGCGCGTTCGCATGCAAGGCGCGGCCAACAGTGATGGGGCCGCCCTTCGACACGCGGGCGCAACTCGACCAGATGGTCGTCTCCGTGGGACCGTACAGATTCCATAGGTCGACGCTGCATTGCGCAAGCTGCGCCGCGAGGTCGGACGGCAACGGCTCGCCGCCCGCGATGCCGGTCAGCCTTCCGCGCGACGCCCCACGCCAGCCCGATTCGAGCAGCACACGCCAGCCGGACGGCGTTGCCTGGATACAAGTCGCACCGCTCTCGTCGATGAGCCGCGCGAGCGCGGCGCCGTCCGTCACCGTTCGAGCGTCGGCCATTTCGACGCATGCGCCCCTTGTCAATGGCAAGCAGAACTCGAGCAGAGAAATGTCGAACGACGGCGTGGTGACGGACAATAGTACGTCATCCTGATGAAGTCCCGGCTCGATCGCGACGCTCGCAAGCAGCCGCGCGAGCGCGCCGTGCGAGATCGCGACGCCCTTCGGCCGGCCGGTCGAACCTGACGTGTAGATCACGTAGGCCAGCTGCGACAGGTCGCACGGCAACGCGGGCGGTGCAGCCGTTGCAGCGTTATCAGGGTCGGCGTCGGCTGTTGTGCCGAGCGGCGCAACGGCGGCGTCCAGCACGATGCGGCCTGCGAGCGCGCGGCCGAGTCGGGCGCGGCCTTCGTCATCCGCGATAACACGGGTGACGCCCGCGTCGTCCAGCATGTCCACGAGACGCTCGGCAGGGAACGACGGATCGAGCGGCATATAGGCCGCGCCGCTTCGCCACACGCCGAGCATGCTGGCAATCAGCGCTGGTGAACGGCGCATGCAGACGGCCACGCGTTCCTCGCGCGCGACGCCGCTCGCGCGCAAGCGCGCGTCGATCGTCGCGGACCAGCGAGCGAGCGTCGCGTAGTCGAACGCCTCGCCGTTCTGACGGACCGCGATCCGCCGCGGCACGCGGGCGGCTTCCACCGCAAAGCGCTCGTGACAGGCACGCAGCGTCGGCAGCGACGTCGGCAACGGCTCGGCGCGCGGCGCACCGCGCCGCACCGCGAGTTCGCCGACGAAACGTGGAGCGCGCTCGCCTTCATCGGCAAACTGCTCGAGCAGCGCCAGATATTGCCGCTGCAACTGCTCGACCTGGGCACGCTCAAGGCGACGGCTGTGCCACTGCCATTGCAGCTCGATGCGCGAGGTCGGCAGAATCGTCAGCGTCAGCGGATAGTGCGTGCGCTCGAACGAATCGACGCGGTCGACGCGCAGCCCGTTGGCTTGCGTGGATGCCGCGCGCGTCGCGACCGGATAGTTCTCGAAGACGATCAGGCTGTCGAAAAGCGCGTCGCCACTGCGGCCCGCCCACTGCTGCAGCGACACGAGCGGCGTATGTTCGACCTCGCGCATCTCCAGGTTGTACGACTGCAATGCGCCGAGCCACGCGGCTACTGTCATATCGCCGGGCACGGCTGCCAGGACAGGCAGGCTATTGATAAAGAGTCCGAACATTTCGTCGGATCCATGCAGCGACGTGGGACGGCCTGCGACCGTCACTCCGAACGCGACCGACTGCTTGCCGCTCAGCCGCGCGAGCAGCACGGCCCACGCACCCTGCATCAGCGTGTTGAGTGTCACGCGATACCGTTGCGCTGCACGGCGCACTCGTGCATCGAGTGGCGCGTCGAGTTCAAGCACGGTCTTGCAGGACCCGGTCAGCGGTTGGTTCGTCGCTTCGTTCGGCGCATCGTTCGATTGCACGCTCGGCACGGCATCGCGCGGCGCGGCGAGGCTCGCGGTGAGCGTGCCTGGATCGTCGGCGGCCTCGAGGCGCTTGGTCCACCAGTCGCGTGGATCAGGCTGCGCCGCGAGCCATTCGACATAACGCCGGTACGGCGGCGGCATGCCCGCCGTGACGTGCACCGTACCACCCAGTGCACGCTCATAGTCGTCGAAAACCTCGGCGAGCAGCCGCGCGCCGCTCCAGCCGTCCGTCAGCACGTGATGATGCGTGCGCACGAGATCGAAGCGGCCATCGGGGCGCAGGAAAACGTTGACGCGCATCAGCGGCGCGCGCGACGGATCGATGCCGGCGGCAACGTCGGCTGAGCGCCACGCGGCGAGCCGTGCATCGTAGTCATGCGCGTCGCGCCAGTCATGCACTGCGAAAGGCAGTACCGCTTCGCGCTGCACGATCTGCAATGCGGCCTCGCCATGACGCCACTCGAAGCGCGTGCGCAGCATGTCGTGTCGCGCTATAGCGGCCTGCCAGGCGTCGCGCAGCGCAGCGACGTGGAGGCGGCCGTCCAGTGTCAGTTGCAACTGGTTGACGTACACGCCCTCGCCCTGTTGCAACTCGCTGTGATAGAGCAAGCCCTGCTGCAACGGCGTGGCCGGATAAATATCGGCGACGCCGCCAAGCGTCAGGTTCAGCGAGCGCAATTGCGCCTGGTCGAGGCCCGACAGCGGGAAGTCCGACGCGGTTGCGCCCGGCGGCGCGGCGACGCAATGCGCGATCAGCGCGTCCACATGTTGACCGAACGCGGCGATGATGCGCTCGACGCTCTCACGGTCGATGCGCGCCGGGTCGAAGCGCCAGCGCAGCAGCAGCGTTTCGCCGGTAACAATGCCGTTCAGGTCGAGCGCATAGTCGAGGCGCGCGCCCGCGCCGTAGCTGCTGCCGGCATCTTCGGAACTAAAGGTGAAACGCGACGCCTCGTCGAACGACTGATCGAAGCGCCCCAGATAGTTGAAGCTGATGGCCGGGCGCGGGCGCGCGCGGCTCGCGTCGAGCAATCCCCAGTGCAGCCCCTTGTTCGGCACCGCGCGCACGCGTTCCTTGACGGCGACGAGTGCGTCGCCGGGCCCCGCCGGTGCAGCGGGCAGCGCGACCGGAAAACGCGTCGTGAACCAGCCAACCGTGCGGCTCAAGTCGGCACCGTCGATCACGTCCTCGCGACCGTGGCCTTCCAGCTCGACGGCGATTTCCGCCGCACCGCTCCATGCACCGAGCGCTTGCGCGAGCGCGGCGAGCAGCAGTTCGTCCACGCGCGTACGATATGCGCGCGACGCTTTCTGCAGCAGGTCGCGAGTGCGATTTGCGTCGAGTGTCCAGTCGATGGTCGCGCTTTCGGCAAGCCGGGTGCTCGCAGGCGCGCGTAATGGAAGTGCGGCAGCGGTGTCGAGCACGCGAAGCGCCTGGTTCCACCAGCTTGCTTCGGACTGCACAGCTTCAGATTGCGAGTAACGGTGAAGCTCGCGCACCCAGGCGCGCCACGGCATAGACGGCGCGGGGAGCTGGACCGGCTCGTCGCGCTCGGCCTGCTCGTAGGCGGTTTGCAGTTCCTCCAGCAACACGCGCCACGAGACGCCGTCCACCGACAGGTGATGGATCGCAATCAGCAGACGCGTTTCGTCCGCTGTCTCGAAGTGGCCGACGCGCC
>NZ_JAEUAV010000055.1 GCF_019511605.1 Paraburkholderia phenoliruptrix
AGCGCAAGCTGACCGGCCTTTCAAATGCTTGGTGGGGCGTGAGTGACTCGAACACTCGACCTACGGATTAAGAGTCCGCAACAAAGACTTTAATAATCAATGGCATCTCGCCTCTTAGTGCTCCGCAAATC
Source organism: Paraburkholderia phenoliruptrix (assembly GCF_019511605.1). Taxonomy (GTDB): domain Bacteria; phylum Pseudomonadota; class Gammaproteobacteria; order Burkholderiales; family Burkholderiaceae; genus Paraburkholderia; species Paraburkholderia phenoliruptrix_A. Next base: position 132 of record NZ_JAEUAV010000055.1, read on the forward strand.
ACCTACTGTAAGTGGGCTGCGACACAGATATCCACGGCGCTCGGACGGGATTTGCGGAGCGGAAGAGATATTCGGAAGTAGGGTGCGGTTGGCATGCGTTACTCGCTGACGTGATGTTTAACGATTGGCGCGTAATGTTCATAGATGTAGCGGATGGCGTCAAAGTCGTTAGAGCTAAGTCCGCTACGCTCATCTACGTACCGTTGTCGAGTAGCGCGAAGCTCAACCAACGCGCTTTCGTCGGGCATTGATTTACGCTGCTCAGCGAAAATTTGGCCGGTGACGATTGCGATCATGTTGTTGAGCACATCGCGGGCGACCTCATATCGAACCGTTATTTCGGTGCGCTGTGGCAGCGTCGAGATTTTGTTGTAAGCCGGTTCCAAATTGCTCATTGTTTCCCCTGTCGCGGCAGATACTGGTGTTTGGGCGTAGGCACCCTCATTCAGGTCAGTCTTGGTCACCGCTGCAAAATGGCGCGTATAGCAGCCTCATGACGTCGGAACTCGCGCTCGATTGCTTCTTCCCGACTCGATGGTTCCGAGTCGCAATTCCTTCCTTCCGAAAACGGTACAGCGGCGGTCGCCCGATGAAGCACTTCTTCCCGACGTTTGAGTTCGGCGCAGAGCGATTCCATTCGTGTAGCAAGGTCGTCCGTCAGCTGTTGTGAGGAAAATGCCTTGCCCGCTTCCTCGGCATGCCGCTTTTCTAAGAACAAGCTTTTCAGCTTAGTCGCACTACTCCATAGATCGGCTTCTGTGCCGGGCGCTCTTGGCGCTTCCCCATCGACGGTCCAGTGACCATCTGGCGAGGTGTGGCCATGCGCATTGTCTGTTAGGCCCGTAAGCAGCCAGAAGGCAAAGTTGGGAGAATCGCTGGCGACCGCTTCTAACATTTCTGAAGTGGGACGTTGCTTGCCCTGATAAGCCTTCTGCCAACTGTGCGCGCCAATGCCGGAGCGTCCCTCAAGTTCGCTCCACCGGTTTTTGGCGGACGTAATTACGTCGATGAGTGCAACAAACCGCTCCTGGAGCGTGGTTGCACCATGCATCGCCAAGTCGAACATAAGTTTTTCTGTGTATTTGGTCATAGCCCTTGACAGGTGGTCGATCCAGATAAATAATCTGACTAACCGAGATATATTATCTGTAAACGACCGGGTGGCACAGTTACAGATGGTAACCGGTTCTCGACTTTGTTCGTGCTCACTTACTGTTCGACCACTATCGAACGACGTTCAATGCATATTCATTCGGACAACATAATGTCAAAGCAAAAGCTGACCATCCTCTCGATCAATACTCGCAGCGGCGTTTCGCAGAAAACTGGCAGGCCGTACACGATCCGTGAAGCGCAATGCATCTTGGAGCAGCAGTCGGCGGAAGCTGGCTCGAACATAGTGGTTGGAGTTATCAATTTGCCGGACGCTCTTTCCGAGCGTCAGCCGGGCGAGTATCTCGCAGAGTTCGCGCTTGCCCAAGGTAACGGCAACGACTCTGGAAAGCTCGTGCCGCGCATCGTGTCGCTCGTTCCGTTCGGTCAGCCGAAAGCGAAAGCCGCTTTAGGCGCGGCGGCCCCACAGCAGCAATAAGGTCAGCCGTCAATGGACCGGCTGTCGTCGTATGCGGTTGATCCGGTGTCAGCGCAATTGATGTTGCTGAATGCCCTGTTGGCCGTGAACCTGATTTGTAAGGGAGTCGCCTACGTGACGCGCACCGTGTTTCGTCGCGATCCTCCTAAGAAGTCGATTCGCTCGAAAGTGGCCCAGTCGAGCGAATCCTAATCAACGGGCCGCGAGGAAGACCAAAAATGAAGAAGCTGAAGAAGTTGGCTGTTGTTGCTGGTGGTGCTCTGGCGTCGGCTGGTGCGTTTGCTCAAACGGCCTCGACAGGTGTGGATGTGACGAGCACCGTGACGTCGATCAATGGCGTGTCGACGTCGATCGTTGCGATTGGAGGTGCGGTGCTCGGCATCGTCGTTGTGGCGTGGGGCTACCGCGTCGTGAAGGGCTTCCTCGGTCGTTGATCAGCGAGGCAGCTGCGATAAAGGCGTCTGGGAAACCGGACGCCTTTTTTTCTGGAGGGCATTGTGGCGGTGTCGTCGATTGTTTGCGGTCCCGATGGTGTGAGTGGCGTTACCTATGCGCAGGTGAATGGGCACGAGGTGAGTTGCGGAACAGATTCGTCAGGCGCGACGCTGTATTTGCAGGTGTCCACGTTGAGCAGCGATCAGCCGGTGCAGGGAGGGGAAGTAGCGGGATTGCAGATCGGTGGCGCGGTGCTTGGTGTGCTTGCGATTGCGTGGTGTGTACGCGCGATTCGTGAGTTTCTGAACTCGACGGGGGAGGCGTAGCGATGACTTGGTATTACGAGGTCGTAGCGATTATTAGCGCGACGTGTCTTTTGGCTGGTTATATCGTTTTCGGCTAACGCCATGTACAAAAAGATCGTTTTGGTGTGCGCGCTTGTCGCGATGCTGTCTCAACAAGTGGCGAACGCGCAGGCGTTGCCCTTTTTCTGGTCGAACCCGGTCTTTACGGGGGCTGTGAACCGTGCGATTGGATCGGGGATCGCGGCGAATCTGGCTCGACGTGGGATCACGGTTGCTGCTAACGATGCGACGTTCGCTGAAACGATGTCGTTCGTTGGCAAGGCTGCGAACGATGCGAATTATGTTTCGACGGCCGCGGGGGCGGCGGCGACGGTGTTTGGTGCGCCTGTGTGGCTCTCGGCGTTGGTTAGCGTGGGCGCGCTCGCGGCGGCTGGCGCGGTAGCGTGGGGCGTGTACCAGTTCTCGCAAACATCGTCGGGGACGAGCGGCTCGGCGGTGCAGCTGTCGTTGCAGAATCCGACTGCTGCACCTGTGCCGCCGCCTGTTTCCGGCGGGTGGACGAGCTATACGAGCCCTAACTGCAATCCGGCGACAACGACAGTGTGTGCGAATCACCCGGCGCTGCCTTCTAACGTGCCGTATTACACGAGTGGTTACCCGAATTCGGGCACCGTGTTCGGGTGTTCGAATGGGCTGGATTGCGCGACGCAGGCGGCATTGGCTGAGGTCAATTTTCAGTCGTCGGCAGTGCAGAACATTCAGTACACGATTAACCCGATGTTTCAGGGGTGTTCGGAGAGTGTGTCGCCTCCTTGCTCTTACAACGTTCAGTTGACTTGGGCGCCTAATGCGGACAATCCGACGGTGAGTGGTGAGGTTATTTCGGTGTCACCGATGTTCAATCCGGCTTTTGTGTCGCCGGGGCAGACGGGGAACTTGACTCAGCTGCAACCCACTAGCGACATGATGGCGCAGCCGTTTCCGCAGCAGCTGACTGCGTCGCTGGCTGATTCGCTGTGGAAGAACGCTGCCGCTCAGCCTGGCTACGACGGTTATCCCTACGACGCGACCAACCCTGTGTCGCAGTCCGACGTGGCGACGTCGCCGGTCACCCCTACGTGGAATGACGTGCTTGAGTCGCCCGCGCGTGCGCCCGGTTCTACGTCGGTTCCTATCTCGACGCAGCCTATTCCGAGCACTCCGTATACGCCCGGTCAGACGACCGATCCGAGCAATCCGGCGAGCGGCACGACAGGGACAACGACACCGACGCAAGACCCCTGCCAGCTGGAACCGAATGCGTCGGCATGTGCGCCGCTTGGGAGCGCTCCGGCTGCGCCGCCTATTTCGACTAGCTCGACCAACGTGTCGATGTCGCCGTGGAACGTTGGGCCAGCTGACGGCAGTTGCCCGGCGCCGAAGACATTTGAGGTGTTTGGTTCGTCCTATTCGTTGGCGTTTGATCCGCTCTGCTCGCTTGTGCAGAGCATTCGGCCGGTGGTGCTGGCGTTGTGTGCGCTGGCTGCGGCGTTCATCGTGGCTATGGGGGTGACTGCATGAAGGTGATCTTAGTGTGTGGCGTGTTGGTGTTTGCGCTTTTCGCGTACGTGATCGACTCGACGTTGGATCAGGCTGTTCGGGTGCAAGGCGAGGCTAACGCGTTGGCGCAGAGGTATGCGCGATGACGTGGGCTGCGTGGCTGCTGGGGCTGGTGCAGCCGCTTATCGTCAATGCGCTGCTTGCGTTGGGTGTCGGCGTGTTGACGGTGGGCGGCATCGACCTGGCTGTGAATCAGGCGTTGTCGTGGCTGCAGGCGTCAGTGGGCGGCATTCCTGCGGATCTGGCGAACCTGCTCGCGATGGGCGGGATTTTTCAGGGCTTTGGGTACATCGGCGGTGCGATCAGTGCACGCGTGGCGATGGCGGGGGCGTCCAGCATGAAAAAGTTTTTTATCAAGTAAGGCGACGCTATGGCTATCACGCTGGTTACGGGGGTGCCGGGTAGTGGCAAGACGTTGTGGGCGGTTGCGTCGCTGCTTAAGGAGATTAAGGCGGGGCGTCGTGTCATCGCGAACGGCATCAAGGGGCTGGCAATTGATCACGAGCTGTGGGACGACGACATGGTGCGCGAGTGGCACAAGCACTGTCAGCCCAACGACGTGATCGTGATCGACGAGGTGCAGCGCATCTGGCCTCCTGTGTCGGCCTCGGTGAAGGCGACCGAAGACATTGAAAAGTTGCACGTGCATCGGCATTACGGCGTGGACATTCTAGTAATCACGCAGCATCCGAACCGCATGAACAAGACGATCCGTGATCTGGTGGGGCGGCACGTGCATGTGCGTCGGCTGTTTGGCGGCCGTCGCGCAATGATCTACGAGTGGGATAGCGCGCATAACCCGAATAGCGGCCTCCGCGATGCGGTTAAGCATGTGTGGTCGTACCCGAAGAAGGTGTTTGAGCTGTACACGAGCGCGGAGCTGCACACGAAACCAAAGGCGGTAACGCCTAAGGCGCTGTTCATCTTGCCGATTGCGTTAATTGTGGCGGTTGTGCTGGCGTGGAAGGGCTTCAAGAGTGTGTCGGGTGGCTTTGGTAGCCATGCTGAGGCGAAGGCGGCGGAAACGCCTATTGATGCTTCTGGTGCGTCCGGTGGGGCGGGTGTGCCGAAGGGTTCGGCGTCGACGAAGTGGCGGGTGGCGGGGCGGTATGCGAT
>NZ_JAEUAV010000056.1 GCF_019511605.1 Paraburkholderia phenoliruptrix
GGCCTGATGGTGTTGCAGGTGAGGAAATGCGGCGCGGCCGGTTTTTAACCGGACATGGCTTGGCGGGGGAACGCGGGAGCGAGGGGATAGGCCTCGAACAAATGGACCAGCTATTTGGCGCGCCCGGCTGGGATCGAACCAGCAACCCCTGCCTTCGGAGAGTCCCCAACGCTGTTTTTGGGTGTTCGCAGACGTTTTCCATTCCATTTAAAATCAGCTACTTAGTCTTTCTCTGTTCGGGCACGTAATCCACTGTTCGGCGCAGGATTTGCCCTACCGTTGCCCTAGGCTATACTTTTGCCCTACTTGCAGGGGCTAGGGCATGGGTCAGAAATTCAAGATCGACCGCGATTTCATGCGGGCAATCAAGCCGACCGGGAAGTATCAGGAGTTCGTGGATGCAGCCTTGCCTGGCTTCGTTGTCAAGGTGACGCCGGCTGGCTCCAGTTCTTACACGATCCGTTGGACCAAGCCGGACGGGAGGCAGGGACGCCGCGTCATCGGATACTGGCCCGAAAAAGACCCCAAGCCGATGCGGGATCTCGCGAAGGTCGAGCTGCGCGACGTGGACAAGCGCGGCGACACGACAGCGGACGTGCTCGAGCGGCGCCGCCGGAAAGCAGAGGCCGACAAAATCATCGGCACGCCAACCCTCGCTACATTCATCAACGACCGCTATGCCGACTGGCTGGCGGCCAACACCCGGAGCAGCGCCGCGACACTCGCTCGACTGCGCAAGTCGTTTTCTGAACACCTAGACAAGCCGCTCGGCGAATTCAGCGCGTGGATCATTGAGAAATGGCGCTCTGGCCGGCTCAAGGCGGGGATTGGCGCATCCACCGTAAACCGCGATCTTTCGGCGCTGCGTGGCCTATTCTCGCGCGCGCTCGAATGGGGCGTGATTGCTGAGCATCCAATGCGGACGGTTAAGGCGTTGCAAGCGCCAAGCGGCAAGGTGCGTTGGCTGTCCGACGATGAGGAATGCCGCCTGCGCGCCGCGCTCGACGCCCGCGAGGAGCGCGACCGGGCCGCCCGCGAGAGCGCGAATGCATGGCGCGAGTCCCGCGGGTACGATCCGATGCCCGACCTGCGTGGCGCGGCGTTTGTCGACCATCTCAAGCCCGCCGTGCTGCTCTCCATCAACACCGGCCTACGGCAAGGCGAGCTGCTCAAACTCGACTGGCAGCACGTCAATCTCGATCGTGCAATCCTGACCGTGGTCGACACTTCGGCTAAGTCGGGAAGGCAGCGGCACATTCCGCTCAACGACGAGGCGCTCGCAACGCTCAAAGCGTGGCGCGAACAGTCCCATCAATCGATCGTTTTCGCGAGCGTGGATGGCGGCGTGCGCGTGGACGTCAAGACGGCATGGCAAAAGCTGCTCAAAGACGCGAAGATCACAAATTTCCGGTGGCACGACATGCGTCATCACTTCGCGTCCCGGCTGGTCATGGCCGGTGTGGACCTCAACACGGTGCGCGAGCTTCTCGGCCACGCGGACCTGACTATGACTTTGCGGTACGCGCACCTTGCGCCTGAGCATCTGTCTGCGGCCGTGGCAAAACTGAACCGTTCGCCGGTCGCAAGCGCCGCCGCGACGAGCATGGAGAAAGAAGCGTGACCGACGAAGAAATGCTCGCTGAGCAAAAGCGAATCGAACGGGAATTCGAGCGGGCCTATGATGCGCACCCGCTATTTGGTCCCGTGAACGACGACGAATTTTTGAACCTGGCGACTCAGATTTTCTTCGCGGCTGCTTTCCAAGACGAGCCGATCGCCGGCGTTGCTCAGAAAGCGGCTCGTGCGCTCGCGACGCGACTGTCTGGCTTCCCGGATGACACTAAAAATTGGCGCGTAACGTTCCCGCCGATGGGCCTGCGAAAAGAGCAAATGCTGACCAAAGCGCAGAAGAAGTCTCGCGCCATTGCTTTCGAAGTCTGCCGGCTAATTCTTGCCGGCGAGCTGATGACTCATGCCACGGCGACCGTGGCGACAAAACGCAAGGTCTCACCGCAAAAAGTCACCGGGGACTACTACAAATACAGGGGTCTATTTGTCGACCTGCACCGGTCCTCTAATCCCGACGATACAAATGTTTCTAAATTAGAAGATTGAAATTTAGAAGAAGCACGACAATCGGGATTTAGTATAAATCGCGCAGCGTATATACAAATAGGCAGGCGCTTGCAGAATAAATAGAGTGTGGATGTCCCGGCCGGACACTGACGAACAACCAGTGTTTTAGGAGCATCCAATATGTCGAAACCTGCCTTTACCGTCGCAGAATTCTGCGAGGCGCACGGCCGCATGTCGCGCACACTTTTCTACTCTCTCATCAAGAATGGCAAAGGGCCGCGCTTGATGAAAATAGGCCGGAGAACTCTCGTCAGCCAAGAGGCTGCGGCCGATTGGCGCCGCGAGATGGAGAGCTTGTCCGCACACACCAACGTTGCGGTGGCCGTATGAGCCAAAAAAATAGCGCCCCGCAGGGCGCCACAAAGCAAAACCTCATCGGCTCGAATGTTAGCACCGCAGGAATCGAAGGAACAGTGTTTCTCGATCTCCAGAAGAACGACAGCGAACGTCTGCGCGTGATCGTGAAGGAGTACCGCGGCCGGACCTACGTCGACCTTCGTGTTTGGTATTCCTGCAATGCAGGATATTCCCCGTCGCAAAAAGGCGTAACGATACGTCCGGAGCAAATCCCTGGCATCGTCCAGGCATTAATGCTGGCGGCCCAATCCTTCGACCCGAAGGAGGCAGCGTGATTCAGCCCCTAAAAAAGCCCTTGCACGCGGTAAACGGCGGCGCGTATACTTTTCGCGTGTCTGAGACAACAGACACCGGGTTTAGCAGCCTGAAAATGTTGGCGGACAACCGCCGTCGAGCGGTTTTTTTGCGTCCGTACACCTTCGCACGTCCAATCAATGGGTGGGCCTTGGTGGGGAGGGCTTCGGCCCTGCCGGTGCCAACGTTCCGGTCTGCTAACCCCGTCAAGTGCCCGCC
>NZ_JAEUAV010000057.1 GCF_019511605.1 Paraburkholderia phenoliruptrix
CTTTCGTGAATCTCTTTACTACTTCTTCCTGATTGTTAAAGAACGTTCAGCCGACATCACGGTTGCTGTAACCATGCATCTTCACTGACTGGCTCAATCGCCAATGCACAACCCTCTGTGAACCCGCTCACAGAACGCTGCGCATTGAGGATTGGTGGAGGATGACGGGATCGAACCGACGACCCCCTGCTTGCAAAGCAGGTGCTCTCCCAGCTGAGCTAATCCCCCCGGTCATGCTGCAGAACATCTCAGGGGTGCAGCGGTCAGCCGCCAGACAAGACAGTTGGTGGGTCTGGATGGATTCGAACCATCGACCCCCGCCTTATCAAGACGGTGCTCTAACCGACTGAGCTACAGACCCCTTCGCGTCTGTCTGCGTTTCTTCCAACCTGCAGCCGATAAGCGTGAGCGCTCAACGTTTGACACGTTCAGCTCGAGAAAGGAGGTGATCCAGCCGCACCTTCCGATACGGCTACCTTGTTACGACTTCACCCCAGTCATGAATCCTACCGTGGTGACCGTCCTCCTTGCGGTTAGACTAGCCACTTCTGGTAAAACCCACTCCCATGGTGTGACGGGCGGTGTGTACAAGACCCGGGAACGTATTCACCGCGGCATGCTGATCCGCGATTACTAGCGATTCCAGCTTCACGCACTCGAGTTGCAGAGTGCGATCCGGACTACGATCGGTTTTCTGGGATTGGCTCCACCTCGCGGCTTGGCGACCCTCTGTTCCGACCATTGTATGACGTGTGAAGCCCTACCCATAAGGGCCATGAGGACTTGACGTCATCCCCACCTTCCTCCGGTTTGTCACCGGCAGTCTCCCTGGAGTGCTCTTGCGTAGCAACTAGGGACAAGGGTTGCGCTCGTTGCGGGACTTAACCCAACATCTCACGACACGAGCTGACGACAGCCATGCAGCACCTGTGTTACGGCTCCCTTTCGGGCACCCCCACCTCTCGGCAGGGTTCCGTACATGTCAAGGGTAGGTAAGGTTTTTCGCGTTGCATCGAATTAATCCACATCATCCACCGCTTGTGCGGGTCCCCGTCAATTCCTTTGAGTTTTAATCTTGCGACCGTACTCCCCAGGCGGTCAACTTCACGCGTTAGCTACGTTACCAAGCCAATGAAGGCCCGACAACCAGTTGACATCGTTTAGGGCGTGGACTACCAGGGTATCTAATCCTGTTTGCTCCCCACGCTTTCGTGCATGAGCGTCAGTATTGGCCCAGGGGGCTGCCTTCGCCATCGGTATTCCTCCACATCTCTACGCATTTCACTGCTACACGTGGAATTCTACCCCCCTCTGCCATACTCTAGCCCGCCAGTCACAAATGCAGTTCCCAGGTTAAGCCCGGGGATTTCACATCTGTCTTAGCGAACCGCCTGCGCACGCTTTACGCCCAGTAATTCCGATTAACGCTTGCACCCTACGTATTACCGCGGCTGCTGGCACGTAGTTAGCCGGTGCTTATTCTTCCGGTACCGTCATCCTCCCGGGGTATTAACCCAGAAGTTTTCTTTCCGGACAAAAGTGCTTTACAACCCGAAGGCCTTCTTCACACACGCGGCATTGCTGGATCAGGGTTGCCCCCATTGTCCAAAATTCCCCACTGCTGCCTCCCGTAGGAGTCTGGGCCGTGTCTCAGTCCCAGTGTGGCTGGTCGTCCTCTCAGACCAGCTACAGATCGTCGCCTTGGTAGGCCTTTACCCCACCAACTAGCTAATCTGCCATCGGCCGCCCCTGTAGCGCGAGGTCCCGAAGGATCCCCCGCTTTCCTCCGCAGAGCGTATGCGGTATTAATCCGGCTTTCGCCGGGCTATCCCCCACTACAGGACACGTTCCGATGTATTACTCACCCGTTCGCCACTCGCCGCCAGGCCGAAGCCCGCGCTGCCGTCCGACTTGCATGTGTAAGGCATGCCGCCAGCGTTCAATCTGAGCCAGGATCAAACTCTTCAGTTCAAACCTGTTACTGTTTTCGG
>NZ_JAEUAV010000058.1 GCF_019511605.1 Paraburkholderia phenoliruptrix
TGTCAACGCCGATTGAATTCTGACCCGCCTTTCGACGATTCGCCGAAGTAAACCTGACCCACCTGGATCCTGTGTCACGCGGCTGCTTTCGCGCTTGCGCGCGTTCCTGTTTGCCCAGCTTTTCGCTTGTCCTTGAGCCGGTAGCTCTCGCCACTGATTTGCACGATATGGGCGTGATGCAAGAGTCGGTCGAGCATGGCGGCCGTGAGCGTCTGGTCGTCAGCAAACGCCGTGGCCCATTGCGTGAACGGCAGGTTGCTCGTCAACACGACGGAGCCGCGCTCATACCGCTTGGCGACCACATTGAAGAACAGGTTCGCCTCCTCGCGCCCGAACGGCAGATAGCCGATTTCGTCGATGACGAGAAGCCTCGGCCCGATGACCGCTCGATTGAAGAACTCCCGCAAACGGTTCTGCTGGTGCGCCGTCGCCAGTTGCATCATCAGGTCCGCAGCCATGATGAATCGCGTCTTGATACCGGCCTGTGTTGCCCGATAGGCCAGTGCGCTCGCGAGATGTGTCTTGCCGACCCCAGATGGGCCGAGCAACACGACGTTCTCGGCCCGTTCGATGAACGCCAGACTTCCCAACTCCTGTATTTGCGCCCTTGGCGCACCGCTGGCGAAGCTGAAGTCGTATTGCTCCAGCGTCTTGATTGCGGGCAGTGACGCGAGCTTCGTGAGCGTCTGGCGCTTACGCTCCTCGCGTGCGCCGAGTTCCGCATGTAGCAGTTGCTCGAGGAAGTCGGCCAGGCTCGCATCGGTCGTTGCAGTGTGCTGTGCGAGCGCTCCCCAGTCGCTTGAGATGCGCTCGAGCTTGAGCTGTTTGCACAGGCTGGCAATTCGTTCGTGCTGGAGATTCATGCGGCAACCTCCAGCAGCGCGTCATACACCGCCAGAGGATGCTGAAGGCTCTCGCGCGGCAGCACCCGGCGCAGCTTCGAGGGCGCAGGTCCTGGCATCGATGTCGGCGCGGGCAACGGCAGCAGTGCTGCCTGCTCGAGTGCCAGCCTCGCGGCGGGTCGCTCGCGCGTGGTGGCATGCACGCGCACGTTGGCGACTTCCGCAAGCCATCGTCCGATACGCGCATTGGCGGCTTCAACATCCAGTTTCAGCCCCGACTGCTTGAGCGTGGCCGCGAGCGGCACCACGAAGCTCTCCTTCAGATAGCGGTTGAAGCGTTCGACTTTCCCCTTGGTCTTCGCCCGATAGGGCTGGCAGACCTTCGGCGTGAAGCCATAGGCCTCGGCCACAGCAAGCAACTGCGTGTTCCACCGATGTTCGCCCTCACCGAACGCATCGCGTTCGATAACTACGGACTTCGCGTTATCGAACAGCACCTGCTCGGGCGTGCCGCCGAAGTAGACGAACGCTTCACGCAGGCACTCGCACAACGTCGCGGCGTCCTCGCCGGCAGTGAAACGCACGAAACTTGCCCGGCTATATCCGAGCGTGGCGACCAGCGCCAATAGCGGCGCGCGCCCACGGCGGATGACTGTGAAGTCGGCCTGCATCTGCTTGCCCGGCGGCGTCTCGAACCGCACCACCGGTTCGGGCTCAGCGCGCTTGTACGGTGCCAGGAATGCCTTGAGCTGGCTGATACCGCCTTCGTATCCGGCTTCCTGCAGTTCCCGGTGTAACACCGTCGCCGGAATCCAGTGCGGGCGGGCGGCGGCGACACGTTCGAGCAGATAGTTCTTGAACGGGTCGAGCTTCGTCGGGCGTGGCTCGCGTTGCTTGTAACGGGCCGCCTGCTCATCGCGCAGATAGCGGCGCACCGTGTTGCGCGACAAGCCCGTTTGCCGCGCTATCTCGCGCACCGCCGTTCCCCGTCTTGCCAATACCTTGATTTCCACTGCTTGCTCCTGAGTCAGCATCGGCGGCAAAAAGCCGCCATCGTCTCCCAGGTGGGTCAGGTTTACTTCGGCGGGTGGGTCAGTTTCACATCGGCGCTAACA
>NZ_JAEUAV010000059.1 GCF_019511605.1 Paraburkholderia phenoliruptrix
TGCATGGTAGGAGAGCGTTCCGTAAGCCTGCGAAGGTGCACTGGAAAGTGTGCTGGAGGTATCGGAAGTGCGAATGCTGACATGAGTAGCGATAAAGGGGGTGAAAGGCCCCCTCGCCGTAAGCCCAAGGTTTCCTACGCAACGTTCATCGGCGTAGGGTGAGTCGGCCCCTAAGGCGAGGCAGAAATGCGTAGCTGATGGGAAGCAGGTTAATATTCCTGCACCATTGTTGAATGCGATGGGGGGACGGATCGCGGAAGGTTGTCCGGGTGTTGGAAGTCCCGGTCCTTGCATTGGAGAAGGCGCTTTGGCAAATCCGGGCGCGGGATTCAAGGGTGCGAGGCCAGTCACTTCGGTGACGAAGCAATCGGAAGTGGTTCCAGGAAAAGCCTCTAAGCTTCAGTTCAACAAGACCGTACCGCAAACCGACACAGGTGGGCGAGATGAGTATTCTAAGGCGCTTGAGAGAACTCGGGAGAAGGAACTCGGCAAATTGGTACCGTAACTTCGGGATAAGGTACGCCCCTGTAGCTTGACTGGCCTGCGCCAGAAGGGTGAAGGGGTTGCAATAAACTGGTGGCTGCGACTGTTTAATAAAAACACAGCACTCTGCAAACACGAAAGTGGACGTATAGGGTGTGACGCCTGCCCGGTGCCGGAAGATTAAATGATGGGGTGCAAGCTCCTGATTGAAGTCCCGGTAAACGGCGGCCGTAACTATAACGGTCCTAAGGTAGCGAAATTCCTTGTCGGGTAAGTTCCGACCTGCACGAATGGCGTAACGATGGCCACACTGTCTCCTCCCGAGACTCAGCGAAGTTGAAGTGTTTGTGATGATGCAATCTCCCCGCGGCTAGACGGAAAGACCCCATGAACCTTTACTGTAGCTTTGCATTGGACTTTGAACCGGTCTGTGTAGGATAGGTGGGAGGCTGTGAAGCGTGAACGCCAGTTTGCGTGGAGCCATCCTTGAAATACCACCCTGATCTGTTTGAGGTTCTAACCCTGGTCCGTGAATCCGGATCGGGGACAGTGCATGGTAGGCAGTTTGACTGGGGCGGTCTCCTCCCAAAGTGTAACGGAGGAGTACGAAGGTACGCTAGGTACGGTCGGAAATCGTGCTGATAGTGCAATGGCATAAGCGTGCTTAACTGCGAGACCGACAAGTCGAGCAGGTGCGAAAGCAGGTCATAGTGATCCGGTGGTTCTGTATGGAAGGGCCATCGCTCAACGGATAAAAGGTACTCTGGGGATAACAGGCTGATACCGCCCAAGAGTTCATATCGACGGCGGTGTTTGGCACCTCGATGTCGGCTCATCTCATCCTGGGGCTGTAGCCGGTCCCAAGGGTATGGCTGTTCGCCATTTAAAGAGGTACGTGAGCTGGGTTTAAAACGTCGTGAGACAGTTTGGTCCCTATCTGCCGTGGGCGCTGGATATTTGAAGGGGGCTGCTCCTAGTACGAGAGGACCGGAGTGGACGAACCTCTGGTGTACCGGTTGTCACGCCAGTGGCATCGCCGGGTAGCTATGTTCGGAAGAGATAACCGCTGAAAGCATCTAAGCGGGAAACTCGCCTTAAGATGAGATATCCCCGGGGCTTCGAGCCCCTTGAAGGGTCGTTCAAGACCAGGACGTTGATAGGTCAGGTGTGTAAGCGCAGTAATGCGTTCAGCTAACTGATACTAATTGCCCGTAAGGCTTGATCCTATAACAGGTGTGTCTCGACCAGCGTTAGCGCTTTAGCGCTTACACTGGTCCGATCCCCGAAGGGGATGCGCATGAACCCGCAGTGGGTTCGAGCCGGACACCCAGGTTGAGATCGTTGTTGTGCCAGAAACACCACAACCCGCTTCCCTCTGGTAAGCATCACCAGAAACTACTTCTTCCCAGATTGGC
>NZ_JAEUAV010000006.1 GCF_019511605.1 Paraburkholderia phenoliruptrix
GGGCGCAGGGGGCGCAGGGGCGCACAGGGAGTAAAGAGAGCAGCAGGGAATTTACATCATTTCGTGATATAATTTCGTTTCTTCAAGGCGGCGAACGAACAATGAAAGAACGGGCTCGCGGGCTGCGCAAAGCCGATTTTGAGCAACTCTCTGAGTTCCGCTATCAGATGCGGCGCTTCGAGCGGTTCTCCGAACAGGCCGCACAGAGCGAAGGCATCACGCCGCTGCAATATCTGCTGCTTTTGCATATCAAGGGATATCCGGAGCGCGACTGGGCCACCGTGGGCGAACTGGCGGAGCGGCTCCAGTCGCAACATCATGGCGTGGTCGCACTCGTGTCGCGTTGCGAGGCGCTCAATCTGGTACGCCGCCAGACCAGCGAAACCGACCGCCGTCAGGTCGAAGTACACATCGAAAAAGCCGGTGAGCGCGTGCTCGCAAGACTCGCGGAACTGCATCGCGCGGAGCTTAGATCGCTAAAAGGCGCATTCCAGGTTCCTCAGATCGACCTCGACTAACTATGCTCATGGACTCCCACAAGCGCGACTTTTCCGCGAACTCCCGCTTGCCCGGCATCTTCGCGCTCGCAGCATGCATCGGCGTGGTCAGTACGCTTGCTGCATTCGTGCTGCTGAACCTGATTCATCTGTTCACGAACCTGTTCTTCTTCGGTTCCCTATCGTTTGCGGAACGTTCGCCCGCCCATAACAACCTGGGCGTGTGGGTCATCGGCGTGCCGATAGTCGGCGGGTTGATCGTCGGACTGATGGCGCGCTTCGGCTCGGAAAAGATTCGCGGCCACGGCATTCCCGAGGCCATCGAGGCAATTCTGTTCGGCAAGAGCAAGATGTCGCCGAAGGTGGCGGTGCTGAAACCGCTGTCGTCGGGCATCGTGATCGGCAGCGGCGGTCCGTTTGGCGCAGAGGGGCCGATCATCATGACCGGCGGCGCGCTCGGCTCTCTCATTGCGCAGTGCTTCAAGGTCACGGCGGCGGAACGTAAGACGCTGCTGGTGGCAGGCGCCGCTGCGGGCATGACAGCCGTGTTCGGCACGCCGCTCGCGGCCGTGTTGCTGGCGGTCGAATTGTTGCTGTTCGAATGGCGGCCCCGCAGCTTTCTGCCTGTGGCGGTGGCCTGCGCAGTGGCCGGTTTTGCCCGCGCAGCTTTCTTCGGCACAGGTCCGCTGTTTCCGCTGCAGACAGCCGCGCCCGATGGCTGGTCGCTGTTTTCCTGCCTGATTGCAGGGCTTTTGTCCGGTGCACTTGCATCGGGACTGTCCGCATCGCTCTACAAGACCGAAGATCTGTTCGGCAAGCTGCCGATTCACTGGATGTGGTGGCCCGCTCTCGGCGGCGTCGTGGTCGGCATCGGCGGGTGGCTCGAACCGCGCGCGCTCGGCGTAGGCTACGACGTAATTGGCGATCTGCTGCATCAACACATTGCGCTGCAAATTGCGGTCGTGTTGCTGGCGGTAAAGGCGGTGATGTGGGTCGTGGCGCTCGGGTCCGGCACGTCCGGCGGCGTGCTCGCCCCCTTGCTGATGCTGGGCGCGGGCCTGGGCACCGTGCTGTCGCACTGGCTGCCCGGCAACGAGCCCGCGCTGTGGCCGCTCGTATGCATGGCCGCGACGCTCGGTGCCACGCTCGGCGCGCCGTTGACCGCAATTGTGTTCGCCTTCGGTCTTACGCACGACAGCAACGCGCTGTTGCCGCTGCTCACCGCGACCCTGGTCGCTCACGGCTTTGCCACGGTGACCATGCGCCGCTCGATCATGACCGAAAAAATCGCCCGGCGCGGCTATCACATCTACCGCGAATACGGCGTCGATCCGTTGGAACGGCATCATGTGGATGAAGTGATGACCGCGGCAGTGGACTCCATCGAAGCCGACATGACAGTCGGCGCGGCGCTCGAGCAGTTCTTCGGCGCGAAGCAGAGCCGGCGCGCGTACCCGGTAGTGCGTGACGGCGCAGTGATTGGCGTGGCCGATCGCCGATTGCTCGAGCAGTTTCGCGACGAGAACCCCGAATTACGGGCAGCGATGAGCATAGCGAAGATTTTCGCAGAGCGCTCCGTTGCATTCGCTTTGCCTTCCGAAACATGCCGTCTTGTCGCGACAAGACTGGCGGTACATGGGCTCGAGCGGCTACCCGTTGTCGCCGATGCGAAGACCATGCGCCTTGTCGGCATCGTCTCGCGCAGCGACCTCGTCAAGCCCTCGCTCAGCTACTTCGAAGAAGAGCACAAGAAGGAGCGGTTCCGCCGTCTGACGCCCGCGCGCAGCAAGCGCCGTTTCGCTCCGGTCGGAAAGGCGGGCTAGTCATACCACGCGGCTTTGCTTCAGCACGAAGCGGACTCAGCGGGATAGACCACCAGGCCGTCTGCCTGCGCCCGCGCTGCGGGCGTAACCGTAGCTGTCGTGACATGCTGCGCGTCCATGATGTGGCACACCGTTTCCCCGCGCAGCAACAGATAATCGGTGATGATGCGACGGTGACAACGCCACCACACCGCTTCCGAGCACATGATCGCGCAACGCCGGCGTTGCCCAAGTTCCAGCAGTTCGCCGAGCCCCTTCTGAAACTCATCCGTCATTGCGTAATCGGCGTAGTTACGAAACGCGGGGTGCGTCCAGTATCCGTTCGCGGAGGGGGCCTCGTCTTTGCGGCGGCCGCGCCGTCCGCCGAGTTCCGCCAGATGCTTATAGCCGATTTGTGCGGGCGCCAGCGCGTCCGGCAGCGTATCGCGGTTGAACTGCGGGTTCGTGCGCGAACGCGGAATGCTGCGTACGTCGACCAATAATTCGACATCCGAAGCTTTTAGCAGGCCGATGAAGTCGGAGAGCGTACGCGTGGAATGCCCAATCGTGAAAAACGGTCGCGCCATGCTGGCCTCGTCGACTCCAGGATATGCAGCAAATTGCACCCGCGGCGAGGTCTCTTCAGGTGCCTCGCTCGCCATGCTCTACGCACGCATTCTGCGTGCCTGCAATCCCTCTTCGTGCGGCTCGTTGCACGGCGCAGCAAAACCTCAGTTGCTGGCCGAGACCGCCGTGGTGACGGCAGGTGCGTCCCAGCCGCCGCCAAGCGCGCGATACAGCGCCACGGCAGCGAGCGCATGCTCGCGCTTTGCCTGATTCAACGATTGCGCGTCACGCAAATAGGCCTCTTGCGCGGCGAGCACGTCGAGGAAACTGGACGCACCGCCTTTGTACAATTCACTCGACAAGCGCAGCGCATGGTCCGATGCATCGAGCGCCCCGCCAAGCCGCTGCACTTGTGCCGCACCGTTCACGAGTTCGGTGCGATTGTCTTCTATCTCCTTCAACGCAACCAGCATGGTCTGCCGCAAGCCCAGTTGCGATTCGCGCATGCGGCTTTCGCTGGCGTCGATATTTGCGCTGATACGCCCTGCGTTGAAGATCGGGCTTGTCGCGCTCAATGCGGCGCTAAAGAGATTGTCGGTCAGCGTGGGCAGTCCAAGATACGACGAGGCCAGAATGCCATCTGCGAGATTCAGTCTGAACCTGGGATAGCGCTCGGCCTTGGAGACTCCCACTTCCGCCGCGCGCTGCTCGAGCGCTGCGTAGGCTGTGCGCACGTCGGGACGCCGCAACAGCGCTTCCGAAGGCAGCGTCTCAGGCACGCGCTGCGCGGGCACCGGCATGTCCCGCGGGTCTGCCAGCAGCAGACCGTCAACGCTCTCCGGTGTCTGTCCTGAGTACACAGCGATCAAACTGAGTTGATGCTGCACGAGGGTCTGCACGCGTGGAATCTGTGCCTGCAAGTCCTGCAACTGGTTTTGCGCGCGCGCCACGTCCAGTTGCGATGAAAGCCCGTAATGCAGACGCTGTTGCGTGAGCTTCAGCGCACGCGCGCGAATCTGCTCGTTGTCGCGCAGAATCTTCAACTGCGCCTGCGCCCAGCGCAGGTCGATATACGCGGCCGCGGTATTGGCGGCGAGCGCCAGACGAACTTCGTTCAGCGCAGCCTGTCTGCCCGACAATTGCGCCTGCGCAGCTAGAACGGCGAGACGTTCGCCACCAAACACGTCCGGCGTCCAGCTCGCTGTGAAGCCGGCGCCGGCCTGACGCACATAACCCAGCGGCGGCGGCGTGTTCTGCCGGGCATACGATGCGTCGGCCCCGGCATTCAGTTCCGGCAGCAATGCGGCGCGATTCTGCGTGATGAGGTCCTGCGCCTGCCTGACTCGCTCCACCGCCGCCTGCACGTTCAGATTGCCGGTCAACACCAACTCGACCAGCCGATGCATGACAGGGTCGCCGAACTGGTCCCACCATGCGTTAGCATCCACGCTGTCTTGCGGCGCATCCACGCTCCATGCATCAGGAGCCAGTGCGCTGACGGTTTGCGGCAAATCGGCATGCGTGGCGGGCTGCACCGCGCATGCGGCGAGCGTCAGCCATGCCGCGCTTGCAAGCAACCTGATAGCGATTGTTTTCATCTTGAAGTCCTCAATGGGCATCGGGCGGCGGCGCGCTGTTGCCGAACGGGCGTGAGAAGAACACGCTCAACAGGCCCACGACAAAGCACAACGACACAGCGAGGAAAGTGTCGGAGAAAGTCAGCACCAACGCTTCGCGCATCAATAGGCCATGCAATGCAGCGAGTCCTGCGTTCGCCGCATCGAGCGCGTTTCCGCCGACCGCCGCGAGGTGCGCGGCCTGCTGCTGCAAAAGCGCTTCCACTGCCGGGCGACCCGCGGTCAAATGTTCGTCGAGCCGCTCGTAATGCAGATTGAGCCGGTCGTTGAGCATCGTGCTGCTCACGGCAATGCCGATCGCGCCGCCGAGGTTGCGCATCAGGTTGAAAAGGCCGCTCGCCGAACGCAGCCGCGAAGGCGGCAACGAACCAAGCGCCATGGTGACGATGGGGGGAATACAGAACTGCTGGCCGATGCCGCGCAGCGCCTGCGGAATCAACAGCTCCCGCCAGCCCCAATCATGAGTAAGCGGCACGTAGAGGTAACAGCCCACGCCGAACAGCACGAGTCCGACGACCATCAGCAGCCGCATGTCGATAAAGCGCGCAAGCGTCGAATACGCCACGAGCGCGAGCAACTGGAAACAACCCACCGACAACAACGCGAGGCCGATTTGCAAAGAGTCGAAGCCGCGCACACGCGACAGAAAAAGCGGCGTGAGGAACACCGTGCAGAAAATGCCGATGCCCGTGATAAACGACAGCAGACTGCCAATTCCGAAGTTGCGAATGGCGAGCGCACGCAAGTCCACAATCGGCTCTTTCGCAGTGAACGCGTGCACGACGAAAAGAAAGCCGCAGATCGCGGAAATCCAGGTGCACAGAACGATGACGTCGTCACCGAACCAGTTCTTGCGTGGACCTTCTTCCAGTACGTATTCGAGGCAGCCGAGAAATCCCGACATCAAAAGGATGCCGACATAATCGCCTCTTTTCAGCAGCGAGAGATCGGCCTTGTCGATGTGCACGTACTTCGGCACCATCAGCGCGACGGCAAGGCCGGGTGCGAGGTTCAGATAGAACAGCCAGTGCCACGACCATTGCGATGTGATCCAGCCGCCTATTACCGGCCCTACCGTCGGCGCGAGCGACGCCAGCGCCCCGATCGTGGTCGACGCAATCAGGCGCTGCTTGCCCGGAAACAGCACGAACGCCGTGGTAAACACCGTGGGTATCATCGCGGCGCCAAGCGCGCCTTGCAGGCCGCGAAACAGAATCATTGAGTTGATGTCCCATGCGATGCCGCACAACATGCTCGTCGCCGTAAAGCCAAGCGCCGAGAACGCGAACAGCCAGCGCGTGGAGAACACGCGCGTGAGCCAGCCCGACATGGGTATCACGAGAATCTCGGCGATCAGATACGAGGTTTGCACCCACGAGAGTTCGTCCTGGCTCGCGGACAAACCGCCGCCAATGTCTTTCAGCGATGAGGCGACGATCTGGATATCGAGCGTGGCCATGAAAAAGCCGATGCACATCAGCGCGAACGCGAAGGCTTTGGTGCGCGTCGGCTGGTCGGCGGGGTTAGCGGAATGGACGGGATGAACGGGATGTGAGGGCGAGTCGGTCATGATGATTTATCCACGAGCCGCTTCGCCCGACGCATTGACGTGCACCTTCACCGTCGCGGAGAGGCCGGGTCGCAGCACGCGTTGCATGTCTTTCGGCACGGTGAGCCGTACGCGCACGGGCACGCGCTGCACGATCTTCGTGAAGTTGCCGGTGGCGTTCTCGGCGGGCAGCACGCTGAAGGTCGCGCCGGTGGCGGGCGCCAGACTCTCAACCACGCCGCGCAGATGCTGACTGGAGGCGTCGAGATCGACGTCCACCGTGTCGCCCACGCGCATCTTTTTCAGCTGGTCTTCCTTGAAGTTCGCGTCGATCCACAAGCCGCTCGCGGGTATCACCGTCAACAGGGAAACACCGGTATTCGCCAGCAGGCCGACGCGCGCGGTACGGTTACCGACATATCCGTCGATCGGAGAACGGATCGTGGTGTACTCGACATTGAGCGCCGCGACGCGCTCGGCCGCCTGTGCGGTGGCCACGCGTGCCTGTGCGTCGCCGATCTGCGCGTCTAGCACGGCGAGCTGGCGCTGCGCGGCGACCAGAGAAGCGCTGCTGCGGTCCACCGCGGCGTGTGCCTTGATCAGATCGGCGTTGGCGCGCTCCACGACCTGGTTGGAGACCGCGTCGTCCTTCACAAGTTCGCGATAGCGGACCTGATCCGCCGCACTGCGCGTGAGTTCCGCGCCGGACGCGCGCACTTCCGCAGCCTGTTCGTTGATGGTGGCGAGCTGCAACGATTTCTTCGCCTCCAGTTCGGTCACGGCGGCTTGCGCGCTGCGCACTTCGGCGCTGGCCTGCGCGAGGCGCGCATCATAGTCGCGTGCGTCCAGCGTGACGAGTACCTGGCCTGCGCGCACGAACTGGTTGTCCCTCACGAGCACGTCGGCCACGAAACCGTTGACCTTTGGAGCCATGACGGTGACGTCGCCGCCCACGTATGCATCGTCTGTCGATTCGACGAAGCGGCCCACGAAAAACCAGTACGAAGCGGCAAGCGCGAGTACGGCAAGCACCGTGATGATCGCGAGCATCATCCACGGGATACGCCTGGCCGGTTTGCCGGCCTGCGCGGCGCCGGCCGGCGCGACAGTCGAAGGTGTAGTGGACATGGTGACGATGTGTGCTTATGCACTGGTTGAGTTTAAAAAATTGGCGCCCTGCTTGCGCCTCTTGTTTGCCGCTCTTGTTTGTGCCTCTTGTTTGTGCCTCTTGTTTGTGCCTCTTGCTCGCGGCTCTCGGTTACGCCTCTTGCTTGCGGCTTCGGCCTCTATCGGTCTCGGCCCGCTATACCTGGCTCGTCACCGCAAACAGTTCGCCGCGCAGCGCTCGCGCGCGTTGCCCGCCAAATTGATGCTCGACCTCCGCCTGTGCCGCCCGCCAATGCACCCAGCCTGCTTCGAGCCGCGCCGCGCCTTCGCTTGTCAGGCTGATGGACAATGCGCGTGCGTCCGTCTCAGGCGCCGAACTCACTACGAGGCCATTGCGGCGCAGCGGCTGGATCGTGCGGACCAGTGTGGTGCGCTGCATGTGCATGATCTCGGCCAGTTGCTTCATGGTCAGCGGGCCAAGGCGTTCAAGCCGGCTCAGCAACGAGAACTGCGTGATCGTCAAGCCCACGCTTGCGAGATGGCGGTCGTAGATCTGCGAGACGTAGCGCGCGGCCTGGCGGATCGCAAAGCAGTCGTCGTCGAACGAATCTTCCATGGTCAGGGTTTCTCCATCAGTGCGTATGCACATATAACGGCGAAAAGACTCGCAGGGCAGAAAACACCCAGCGAGCATTTGCGCGCGTCAACCAGTAATGCTGAACAGCTCCGCACGTAGCGCTTTGGCACGCCCGTGGCCGAACTTCTTTTCGAACTCTTCCTGCGCGGCGCGCCACGCGATTGCCGCCTTGTCCACGGTCTTTTCACCCTTCTTCGTCAGGCTGAAAAGGAACGTGCGGCTGTCATGCTCCGCCGGTTCGGCTACCACTAGATCGTCGCGCTGCAACGGCTTCATAGCGCGCACTAGCGTAGTGCGCTCCATCACCATGGACTCTGCCAGCTCGAGGATGGGCAGACGAGGCGTGCGGGCGAGCTTGGCGAGAATCGTGAACTGCGCCGCAGTAAGCCCAATCGGACCGAGATGGCGCTCGTAAAGCTGCGTGATGTGCCGCGCCGCCTGGCGCAGCGCAAAGCAGTTGCATTCGTCGTAAGAGAGCGGGCGATTCATGCTACGCAGTCTATATGTGCATACGCACATAGTCAAGTGCTGCGGGTGCGCCAGCTGCTGTCACACCGGACGCTAAAGCGCCAGAACGGTCACGCCCACTTCCACGCGATGCGCGCCGCCACCGAGAATCATGCCACGCAACAGCGACACGTCGCTGTAATCGCGGCCGATTGCGAGCGTGACGTGGTCCGTGTCGGCGAGTACGTCGTTGGTCGGATCAAGGTCGATCCAGCCGCTGCCGGGGCAATGCACCGACACCCACGCGTGGGAAGCGTCCGCGCCGATCAGCCGCGGCTGCCCTGGCGGCGGATCGTTGCGCAGATAGCCGCTCACATAGCGCGCCGGCAAGCCGAGCGAACGCAGGCAGCCGATCATGACCTGCGCGAAGTCCTGGCATACGCCGCTCTTCAGTTCGAACGCGCGCCCGGCGGGCGTATCGAACATGGTCGCGGAGGGCTTGTACGCGAAGTCTGCGTGAATGCGGTGCATCAGGTCGATCGCGCCCGCGGCAATAGGCATGCCCGCGGGAAAGCTCGGCAATGCATAGGCGCGCAACGCCGGGCCCAGCGCGATATTCGGCGATGCAAAGCAGAACTCCACCTCGGCGCGAAACTGTCCGCCCACGCGAAACTCGAGCGCGTCGGCCACCTCTTCCCACGCGGGCGTTGAGTGCGGATCGAGATCGGTCCAACGCGGCGTTAGCGCCACAGTCGTTTCGCTGACCAGTTGCAGCCGCTCGTGCGGCGCGTCCAGCGCGAAATACAGAACGTCGTTGCCGAATGCATCGATGCGGCTATTCACATACGACGGCTGCGGCTCGATGCGTTCGTGGTGCGAGACGACCCGTTGCCACGCGCAAACGATAGGCCGGATAGTAGCCAGGTGCTGGGCGGTCTCGACATATGTCGAGTAATGATACGTAGTGCGATGTGAAACGGACAGCACCGTGGTTGCGCTTTTCATGACCCGACCTGCGATGCGACGCTACTCGCGTGACTGAAATAGCGCGCGCTGATTTCATGCGCGGCGGCGCCGGTAAAGCCGCCAATCTGATCGCACACGGCAATCAGACCGGCGTAGGCACGGTTCGAGTCGAGCTCGCATAGCGACGCAAGTGTGGGCAGCGAAGCGGCCGGCGGCATCAATTCCGCAAACGGACGATGCCGCGTGCTGCCCGCCGCCACCGCGATCTCGTCGAGCTTCTTGCGCAAACGCTCGTAAACGCCGTAGATGCCGCGCGGGTTGGTCGGCTCGATCACCAGCAGATCGAGCAGAGCCGGCACTTCGAAACGTCCCGGATAAAGCGCGCGATACGTGAGCGTGCTGTCGAACAATTGCAACAGCAGATCGAAACCCGCGGGCGTGGCGAGTTGGCCTTTGTCGGCGACTATGCGCACGAACGCGCACATGGCCGATACGCGTTCGATATGCCGTCCCGCGAAGAGCAGCCGCCAGGCTTCGTCGCGAGTCATGCGGTCGCCTTGCGCGCCGCTGATCGCCGACAACTGCACCGACAG
Source organism: Paraburkholderia phenoliruptrix (assembly GCF_019511605.1). Classification (GTDB taxonomy): domain Bacteria; phylum Pseudomonadota; class Gammaproteobacteria; order Burkholderiales; family Burkholderiaceae; genus Paraburkholderia; species Paraburkholderia phenoliruptrix_A. Next base: position 9,803 of record NZ_JAEUAV010000006.1, read on the forward strand.
CCGTTCCAGCGCGTTCATCAGCGTGACGCGGTCGTAACGGCTCGCGCCGGACGCGCTGGCATCCGCTTGCGCCTGCAATTGTCCCTGCATTTGGGCTTGCGTTTGTGCCTGCTGCGCCGCACTGTTCGAACCAGCAGCCGGCAGCAACGTCTGCAAGGCGTCGCGAAAGTCGTTGCGCGCCGCGAGAATGGTGCGCCAATGATCGTTGGACAACCGGCCGCGCACCTCGCCATTGGAGCGCGCCTGGCAACTCAGGTTCTGCCCGATGCTCGCCGCGCCCGTGCTCTCGCTGAGATTGGCAACGAGCGCGCGCTCGAAGGCCTGCGGCGTATGCGGCATAAACATGTCGCCGGGCTGCACGAGTCCGCAATACAACGCAAGTTCGACAAGCGTCGGGAAAAGGGCTTGCGCATCGTTGCCTTCGAGCGAGCCAAGAATGAAGCGCAACAGCCGCACGTTGTTCTCCGCGCGTTCGCCATAGCGTCCCGCCCAGAAGAGATTCTCTGCCGCGCGGCTCGATACCGTGCGATGCTTGCGCGCGAGGTCGGCGGGCTGCAGCGGCGAGGGCAGCAATGTGAACGTGGAGGTCGGCTGGCTCGACAGCACCCAGGTGTCAACACTGCTGCCGCCGTATTGCATGGAGACCGTCGCCTGCCGTTCGGCCGCGAGCCGCGTGAAACCGCCTGGCATGACGTGCCAGCCGCCGTTGGCATCCGCGATTGCGTACGCGCGCAACACCGAAGGACGCGTGCCGATGGTGCCATCCTCATAACGCGGCGTGCACGAAAAACGCTGCGCCTGTTGAATCGTGTAGGCGCCGGGCGCCGCTTCGATCCGTTCCCGCCATGCGTCGAGCCGCTGCCGGCCCTGCTGCGTTCCGGGTGCCCCGGGCGCCCCGGCTGCCGCGTCTCGCGCGGCGAGCGGCCACGTCGGCACGACGAAGGCTTCGTCCAGATGCGCAAACGCGTGCTCGCGCGCGGCCCGCTCACCGCACCACCAGGTCGCGACGCTCGGCAAAACCAGGTCTTCGTCGAACAGCACTTGGGCAATGCCAGGCAGGAAACCGTGCAACGCGGGCGATTCGACGAACCCGGCCCCCGGCACGTTGGACACGATCACATTGCCCGCGCGCATCACCTGCAACAGGCCCGGCACGCCGATAGTCGAATCGGCGCGCAGCTCGACGGGATCGCAAAACGCATCGTCAAGACGGCGCAGCACGACGTGCACGCGTTCGAGACCGGCGAGCGTCTTCAGATAAAGCATGTCGCCGCGCACGGTGAGGTCCTTGCCCTCGACCAGCGTCACGCCCAGATACCGGGCGAGAAACACATGCTCGAAATAGGTCTCGCTGAACGGCCCCGGCGTGAGCAACGCAATGTGCGGCGAAGCGTCGGCGCGCGGCGAGCCGTCGCGCATGGTCGCTTGCGCCGCCTGCACGAGCGTCGAAATGAGCTGCGAATAGCTCGGCGCGAGACGGCTCACATGCATGGAGCGGAATGGATCGGCAAACAGCGACGATACGATCAGCCGGTTTTCGAGCGCATAGCCGAGGCCCGAAGGCGCCTCCGTACGATGCGCCATCACCGTCCATTCGCCGTTGGGCGCGCGCGCAAGGTCGACCGCGACGACCTGCAGGAACTGACCGCCAGGCGGCGCATAGCCCGTCACGGAGCGCAGATAGCCGGGATGCCCGAACACCAGCGCGGGCGGCAGCCGTCCGCCTTGCAGCAGCGTTTGCGGCCCGTAGATGTCCGCGACAATCGCATTGAGCAACTGCGCGCGCTGCGTCACGCCGCGCTCGATGTGCGCCCACTCCGCCTCGCTGATCAGAAACGGCAGCATGTCGAGCGCCCACGCGCGCGGCTCGCCGTTATCCGCGTAGACGTTGTAGCTGATGTCGTTGTCGCGGATCTGCTGCGCGACCGAAGCGCGATGCCCCTCCAGCCGCGCGATGCCGTCTTCGCCCAGCCGCTCGAAGAATTGCCGCCACGGCTCGCGCAACGCGCCGGACGCGTCGCGCAACTCGTCCCAGTGTCCCTCGTGTGCGGGCACGAGCCGCAACAGGGACGAAGCGTCCGCATGAGCTGCGGACGTATCGAAGGGAAAAGTCGATTGAAAAGCCAAGGTCGTATCGTTGTTGTGAGGGTGAGCGTGTTACCAGTACCGCAGGTCGAGCGTAAACGGAAACTCCAGGCTGCGCTGCGGCGCTTGCACTGCAAGCGGCCCCGGCGTATGGCCCGACGCGAAGAAGCGCGCCCGCCGCCGGCTTTCCGCCTCGTAAGCGTTGACCGGGAAGGTCTGATAGTTGCGCCCGCCCGGATGTGCGACATGATACTGGCATCCGCCGATAGAGCGGCCGTTCCATGTATCGACAAGATCGAAAGTGAGCGGCGCATCCACGCCGATGGTCGGATGCAGCGCCGAAGGCTGCGACCACGCGCGAAAGCGCACCCCGGCCACATATTCGCTGACGCGGCCCGTCGGCTGCAACGGCACGGGCACGCCGTTGACCGTCAGCAGGTGACGGTTCTCGTTGAAGCCGAGCGCCCGCACTTCGAGTCGCTCGACCGACGAATCCACATAACGCACGGTGCCGCCGGCCGTGCCCTCCTCGCCCATCACGTGCCACGGTTCCAGCGCATTGCGGATACTCAGCGACACGCCGCTCACCGTGGTCTCGCCGATCAGCGGGAAGCGGAATTCGAAGTGCGGCGCAAACCAGCTACTGTCGAGAGCAAAGCCCTCGCGGTTCAGGTCGGCTAGCACGTCGTCGAAGTCCATCTTCACGAAAGTGCCGAGCAGGAAACGGTCGTGCAATTCCGTGCCCCAGCGCGTCAATCGCTGCGTGTACGGCGTGTGCCAGAAACGCGCGACCAGCGCGCGCAACAGCAACTGCTGCACGAGACTCATGCGCGCATGCGGCGGCATTTCGAACCCGCGCAGTTCGAGCAGGCCGAGCCGCCCGGTCGGGCCGTCGGGCGAATACAGCTTGTCGATGCAAAACTCGGCGCGGTGCGTATTGCCCGTCACGTCGATCAGAATGTTGCGCAGCGACCGGTCGATCATCCACGCGGGCAGGTTCGCGCTGTCGCGGCCGCCCAGCAGGTCGATCTGCCGCTGCAGTTCACGAAACGCTATTTCCAGTTCGTAGACCTGATCGTTGCGGGCTTCGTCGATGCGGGGCGCCTGGCTCGTCGGTCCGATAAACAGCCCTGAAAACAGATACGACAGCGACGGATGGTTGTGCCAGTACGCAATCAGGCTGGCGAGCAGATCGGGCCGGCGCAGGAACGGACTGTCGGCGGGCGTCGCGCCGCCGAGCACGAGGTGATTGCCGCCGCCGGTGCCGGTATGGCGGCCGTCGGTCATGAACTTCTCGCTGCTCAGATAACACTGCGCCGCCGACTCGTACAGGTACTCCGTGTGATCGACCAGATCATGCCAGTTGGCCGCCGGATGAATGTTGACCTCGATTACGCCGGGGTCCGGCGTGACCTGCAGCATCTTCAAACGGGCGTCGCGCGGCGGCGGATAGCCTTCGAGCACGATCTGCATGCGCAATTCGGCCGCGGTCGCTTCGACGGCTGCGAGCAGGTCGAGATAGTCGTCGAGCTGCGTGAGCGGCGGCATGAAAACGTGCAGCAGCGCGCGGCCGCTGCCGAACGCGTCGGCTTCCGCTTTCGGACCGGCCGCACGTTTCGGGTCGCGGGCCTCCACGCAAATGGCGGTGCGCAACGTGTCCTTCGCCGACTTGCCGCGTGCCGGAGCCGCGTCGGCTGCTGCCGCGTCGCGCTGCGGCGCATACGCGAGCACCGCGCTGCCCGGCATGCCGCTCAGCAAATCCCCCGCCGACGACGACAACGCCGCTGCCCGCCGTGCATCCGCAGCGCTCATGTCGCGCCGCTCGCCGTCGTACTGCATGCGCAACTGTGCAGCCGTGCGCAACGGCACCGGCGGCGCGAACGGATCGTGCGCGTGCTGGTACGGGTAGTCGGTCTTCGACACCCAGGGCAACGAGTCGAGCGGCAGACGGTAACCCATCGGCGAATCGCCGGGAATCAGGTACATGCGTTCGTCGCGAAAGAACCAGCGGCCCGTCACCCACTGCGGCGGCGCGTGCGGCACGTCGCGCTCGCGCGCGAGCGGCAGCACGTAGCCGGTCACGTTGGCAAGGCCCGCGTCGAACACGCGGCGCAAGCGCACGCGTTCGAGTTCGTCGTCCAGACGCGCGTCGAATGGATCGACGTTGACCGGCAGACGGCGCTCGCGCCACAGGTAGTACCACACGTCTTCGAAACCGGGCTGAATGCAGTCTTCGTCGAGCGCCAGCTTGCCGGCCAGATGCCTGAGGAAGCGTTGCGCGTCGGCAGCGGTGTAAGTGCCGGGCTCGCGCTCGTCGGCGAACAGTTCCGGGTTCTGCCAGCATGGTTCGCCGTCGGCGCGCCAGTACAACGACATCGCCCAGCGCGGCAACTGCTCGCCCGGATACCATTTGCCCTGGCCGATATGCAGGAAGCCGTTCGCACCGTAGCGCGAACGCAGCTTGTCCATCAGCGCGACGGCATAGCCGCGTTTGGTCGGGCCGAGCGCGTCGGTGTTCCATTCGGCGGCGTCGCGGTCGCGCACGGACACGAAAGTCGGCTCGCCGCCCATCGTCAGGCGCACGTCCATGTCGGCCAGTTGCCGGTCCACCTGGTCGCCCATTGCGAGCACGTCGCCCCACACTTCTTCGCTGTATGGCTTCGTGACGCGCGGCGTTTCCAGCACGCGCGTGATGGACATAGTGTGGCTGAACTCGACTTCGGACTCGTCCACCGCGCCCGAGATAGGCGCGGCGCTGCCCGGTTCGGGCGTGCAGGCAACCGGAATGTGGCCCTCGCCGGCAAGCAGCCCCGAGGTCGGGTCGAGCCCGATCCAGCCCGCGCCCGGCAGATAGACTTCGCACCACGCGTGCAGGTCGGTGAAGTCGACCTCGGTGCCGCTCGGGCCGTCGATCGCTTTGACGTCGGGCGCAAGCTGCAGCAGATAACCGGACACGAAACGTGCGGCAAGGCCAAGCTGACGCAAGGTTTCAACCAGCAGCCAGCCTGAATCGCGGCACGATCCGGCACCGCTCATGAGCGTTTGCTCGGGCGTCTGCACGCCGGGCTCCATCCGGATCAGATAGCGGATCTCGCGTTGCAGCCGCTGATTCAGCGCGACCAGAAAGTCGGCGGTGCCGGTGGGCGTGCGCGCGATGCTGTGAACGAACTCGGCAAAGCGCGGCGTCATGGGACGCTTCACGCGATAGGGCGCGAGTTCCAGCGCCAGGTCCGGCGCATAGTCGAACGGAAACTGTTCGACGGAGGGCTCGAGAAAGAAGTCGAACGGGTTGTACACCGCCATCTCGGCGACCAGATCGACGGTCACCTTGAACTCGCGCGTCCTGTCTGGAAACACGAGACGCGCCTGATAGTTGGCAAACGCGTCCTGCTGCCAGTTGATGAAGTGGTGCGCAGGCTCCACCTGCATCGAGTAGGAAAGAATCGGAGTCCGGCAATGCGGCGCGGGCTTGAGCCGCACTACCTGGGGCGACAGCGCCACCAGCCTGTCATAACGGTAATGTGTGACGTGATTCAACGCGACGCGAATGGACACACCGGACTCCTGGTCTAGGTTGGCAGCCCGCCGAAAAAGCAAGCTTTATGCCGTTGATCTGAAAACCTCATGCCGCTACAGCCTTGCCCCCGTGAGCGCTGCCGGCAGGCCATGCACCAAAGCGAGGCAATGCCGATGCACGATCATGCCCATACTGTGCGTTAAACCGGTGACGTTTGCCCGCGCGGCACGAACATTGCGCCGCATCCACGCTCCCAACTGCCACTTGCCGCCTCGGGCCTCGTCCATGAAAACCTTCCACTGCAACCGCTGCTCGCACCTCGTATTCTTTGAAAACGTTCGCTGCGAGCGCTGTGAGGCATTGCTCGGCTACCTGCCGGAACTGCGCGAAATCAGCGCTTTCGAAGACGCGGGCGAAGAGCGCTGGCGCAGCCTGCATCCGCAGGCGGACGGCGCGCTCTACAAGCAATGCCATAACTACGCAGTCGAAAACGTCTGCAACTGGATGATTCCCGCCGATTCGCCCGACACATTGTGCCGTGCCTGCCAGTTGACCCACACCATTCCGAATCTGGGCGCACCGGATAACCGGCTGTACTGGTATCGCCTCGAGGTCGCAAAGCGGCGCCTGCTTTATACGCTCGCGGAACTCGGGCTCGACGTCAAATCGCGCATTGAAGACCCCGAACAGGGTCTCGCCTTCGAGTTCCTCGAAGACGGCGGCGACGGCTCGCGCGTGATGACGGGTCACGACAATGGGCTCATCACGCTGAACATCGCGGAGGCCGACGACGCGCATCGCGAGAAAGTGCGCACGGCGATGGGCGAACCGTATCGCACGTTGCTCGGCCACTTCCGCCACGAAACCGGCCACTACTACTTCAGCCAACTGGTCGAGAAAAGCCCGCGTTGGCTGGAGCCGTTCCGCAAGCTGTTCGGCGACGAGCGCGCCGACTACGGCGAGGCGCTCGCGGCCTACTACCGCGACGGCGCGCCCGCCGACTGGCAGGCGTCCTGCATCAGCGCGTATGCAACCATGCACCCTTGGGAAGATTGGGCGGAGACGTGGGCGCACTACATGCTGATCGTCGACGTGCTCGATACCTCGACCGCGTACGGCCTCGCGCTGCTGCCCGACGATCCGGACGCGCCCACGCTGACTGACCGCACGCCCGTTGAAGACGCCAGCTTCGATAATCTGATGAAACGCTGGTTTCCGCTCACGTATGCGTTGAACAGCCTCAATCGCAGCCTGGGCATGCCCGACGGCTATCCGTTCACATTGGCCGCGCCGGTGGTGGACAAATTGCGCTTCGTGCATCGCGTGATCGCGGAGGCTGGAAAAAAGGCGCCGGTCCCGCAGGGCGCGCAGCGCGCCGCGAAGCCGGCCTGAACGTCAATATGCGACGTACGGGCCGACGCCGCCCGGAGTAGCCTGCTGCTCGATGGCCGCGTACACGGTGCGTCCATAGAAGAACGGCAGGCCCCAATCGAAAATCGACGAGGTGACGAAAGCGGGCCCGGCCAGCAGCGGCAACGCGGAGTCGTTGGGATAAGTCTGCGCGACGACACTTGCATTGGCGACGCTAAAGCTCACCGCGCTCGTCGTGCCGTTCACGCCTTCTATCATCGCGCTCAACTGTGTGGTCGAGGCCGGGCAGTAGTACGCATTGTTCGGACTCGCGCAAACCGGCAGAGCGTTGCTCCTGAAGAAGAGCCCCGTCGAGCCGCTGTCCAGAATACTGCGCGAATAGGTGGTGCCGTCGTGCACGGTCGTGAAGGTGCCGCTCGACGGACTCACGCCGATCACCTGCGCGCTGCCGAGCGCGTTGTTGCTCTGCGTGCCGATGCCGAACACCAGTTGCCCGCTCACCGACTGCGCGCCGCCCGTCACCGCGGGCAGGCTCAGCAACGAGCCGTTGTTGTCGGTCGCGAAGTATGGGATCGGGTTGGCGACCTGCAGCGCTTCGGCCAACGCGATCGACGTGCAGGCCGCGCCGTTGCAGCCGTAGTAAGTGCCGGGCAACGCCTGCGACACACAGTTCGCGCCGCAGTCGTGCCTGAACACGCCGATGCCGAGAATGCCGTTGGCCTGCAGCATGGCGGGCGTATTTCGCGCAACGCCAACGCTCGCGCAATCCGCGGGCACCGAAGCGTAGTTCGGATCGATCACCTGGATCGGCAACGAAGCGGCCTTTTCGCCGGCAATCTGCAGGTCGGCCAGCTTCACCGCGCCCCACGTGAAGCCGTTGAAAAACTGCATGCATTCGGCGACCAGATGGCCCGACGCGTCCTTCTGCTGGGGAAGCACGAGCGACGCCGGCATTTGCGCTGCGAACACGCGCACGCCCCATGAGCCGGTGTCGACGAGCACGTGGTCGATGGTTTGGCATTGCGTGGTGCCCGGCGCGCAGATCGTGAGGCTGACGAACGGCATGTTCGGCACGTTGCTCACGCCCGAGTCGACGCTCACGCGCACTGCATTGGCGGCGAGCGCTTGCGGCGTGGGCGTCGCGTTGGTCACGCCGGGGCCGGCGGACGAACTGGTCGACGCATTCGGGGTTGCGCTGGCGGAGCCGCCGCCACCGCAGGCGCTGACAAGCACGGCGAAAAGCAGGGCGAAAAGCACGGCGCACGACATAGAAACAAGCCTGCAGGCATGACGCATGGCGGCTCCCTTATTGAATCACACTAGGGCCGACGCCCGCAGGCAGCGCTCGCGGCAGATATGCATAGCCGGAAAACTCCCGCAGATGTCCGCCGGAGTACACCACGAGATCGGCGCTCGAAACAGCGAGCGGCGTGTTTCTCTGCGCCGCGCTTGCCGCGACATAGGTATCGAACGACGCGCCCAGTACGGCCTTCAGATCGGGCAAGGTCGGCCCTTCCCACGCGACGCCGAACACCATGCCGTTGGCCGTCACGTATTCGCGCACGAGCGTGCCGGAAGGCAGCGTGATTGCATGCACGGAATACGCGTTCTGCGTCGATGCGGTTCGTGCAACCGCATGCATGCGTGCGCCGTCGCTGTCGACACTGGTTGCGTTCTCGCCCAGCGTCGCATGAGCGGCCAGCGGCAACGCGCAGCCCGCCCCGAGCATTGCGCAGGCAATGCCGATTGAAAGCATCGGTTTCAAGAGAATTCCTTCGAGGTGAGATGCTCGCGACATGCCGTGGCCGTGGCCGTCGCGAACGCGAAACTAAAGGCGCAGCTCGGGCAGGCGGTGCGGATTGCTTTCACGCCGCGTGCTCAGGTGCGTGAATGCGTCTACGGAGTGGCGGCGCGAAACTTTAGCGGCGACGGTGTCGCCGGCCGATCGTTTGCGTGGGAATTTGAACGCGTCGGCAAAAATACGCCGGTTTGCGGCGTTTGACGCTCATGCAACGGCACGCCGCCGGCAGCGGTTGGCGGCGAGTTCAAAGGCGCGGGCGCGTTTGAAACGGACGGCCGCACGGAAAAGGACAGCACGCAAAGGGAGATACGCACGCCAGACGCATAAAAGCAGCCGATGTAAGCGCGCGTTGAACTGAGAGGCGGCCAGAAACGTAGCGGCGCACGAAAAAGCCGCGAACGGCTCGCCGGATTCCGACGAGCCTTCGCGGCTTCGGCTTGCGTACGTCAGGAGCCGCACGCAAGCGGTTCACGACCGGACGTGCTTACGCCTTCGGTTGCTGTTGCTGTTGTTGCTGCAACAGCGAGCGCAATTCCTGCACGTTTTCTTCGACGCGTTTTGCGATTACCGCATACGACTCCGCCTGCGTCTGATATGCCGCCTGCGCGAGTTGCTGCATGTCCGCGAGCGACTTGTGCAGACTTTGCTGGATCAATTCGGCGGTCTTTGCCGAAGGCGCGGCGCCGCTCGTCGATAGCTGACTGGTCAGCGACTGCAATTCGGCAAGCGTGGTGCGCAACATCTCGGCCTGCTTTTGCGCGAGCGATTGCATGCCCTGGAACGCGGTCTGATTCGCCTGAACCAGTGCTTCAACGTCCTTGCGCCGCGCTTCCATGATCGCGGGCACGTCGAAGCCGGGCAGCTTGAACTGCTCCAGCATTTTGGTGAAATCGCCAAACGGATTGGCGGTATCAGGTCGGTCCATGCGAAATCCTCCTTTTCGGTTGAACGACGCGAGCGGCGCTGTACGCATGATTCACGCAATGCAGGCACCGGCTCTTCCGGTGCACCTCGCCCCAGGAGCCGCTTTGCGCGGCACTGGGGTCGGACGGCACATTGCGCCCATCATGCGCCATCCGCCGTCAATGCGCCAGCGCACATACCGTTCCCGCCCGCGGCGCAACGCCCGGCAAAGCGGCGACCTTGAAACCGGACATGCGCCAAACATGCGTATGCCTGGGTTCGCTGCATAGCGTTGGTTCTCCCACATTGCCGCTCATTGGCCGCTTTTTCGTCTTCGCTCGGGTGGTTACGATAAAGACTGTTGAAACGCCAGTGCGGGTGAAGCATGCGTTATCCAGTCGATGTGGCCGTAGCGGCCGCTTTGCTCATCCTCGTGCTCTGCTGCATCATCGCCCTCGCCTTGCGCTGATCCAGCGAGACCCGCCTCGCCCGCCGCGTGCAAGCGCGCGCATCGCCCCTCTTCTTCATTCTTCAGCGCATCTTCCCGCCGTTCTGAAACGCCCGTTCGGCGCGTGACATGGTTCGAAATAATTGTTCGATGGAGTCGGCAAGGCCCCTGCCCCATACTTCGTTTCGCTGCCGGTGCGTGCGAAACAGCACGCATGAGATCACGAACGCTTCATGTGCGACTCCTGTCGCCGATGATCACGATCCTCCGGTTGCCGGTCATCGCAAGGCAGGCTCGAACATTACGGCACCGCGTGCCGACTACAGGACGCATCATGTTCACTTCGATCAAGCTCATCAAGAAACACTCGGCCCGTTTTGCCTGCATCGCGATGGTCAGCGCCAGCGCGTTGCTGAGCGGTTGCGCCAGCGGCAACATCACCGGCGCGAGCGCGGCCGTCGCACAGCCGGTGGTGCGTCCGGACAACATCTACGTCTACACGTTTGCTGCGCAGGCTGATGAGGTGAAGCTCGACGGCGGCATGCTGCAGAAACTGAAGACGCAAATGGGCGGTTCGTCGGCGGCACAAAAGCAGGCCGACGACGCCGCGCAGGTACGCGAACAGGTTGCCAACCAGATCGTCCGTGACTTGCAGTCGATGGGGCTGCGCGCGATCCGCTCGGACATCCCCGCGCCTGCCGACCAGAACGTGCTGCTGGTGCAAGGCAGCTTCGACACAATCGACGCGGGCAACCGGCGCCGTCGCGTGTTGATCGGTTTGGGTGCGGGCAAGAGCGAGGTCAGCAGCTCCGTGCAGATCTTCTACAAGCCCGCAGGCGGCGCGCCGCAACTCGTGCAGAGCTTCACCGCGAGCGCCGACAGCGGCAAGGCGCCTGGCATGGTGGAAACTGCCGGTGTGGGTGCGGCGGCGGGGCATATCGCAACAGCGGCGGCAGTGGGCGGCGGCTTGCACGCGGTTTCGGAAACGAAACACGCCGGTGTTTCCGCCGACGCAACCCGCCTCGCCGACGCCGTGGCGAAGCAGATTGCCCAGATCGGCGTGAGCGGCGGCTGGCTTTCGAGCGAACGAATCAAGGGATGACGGCCCGCGTGCGGCTGCCGCCCGAGGCGGCCCGCAGCAGTTCAGTTCCTGTCGCGCCAGAGGTTGCGTATCAACGCGAGCAGAACGTTAGGCGCGGTACCCTTCTGGCAGTAACCGTCGAAATTGTGGCGGCCGCGGCCGGTTTCGCGCACGTGCTGCTCGTCGAGCGAGGTGAACGCAACAATGCCGAGGCTAGGCGTAGGCAGATAGCTGCGCAACGCACTCGCCGTATCGTAGCCGTCGCGCTCCGGCATCATGATGTCGAGCACGACCACGTCGGGTACCCAATCTTTCACACAGTTGAGCGCTTCGTTACAACCGTTCGCCGCGCGCGCTTCGACGCCTTCGTACGACAGATAGGTGGCGAGCGCCTCTGCCGCGCCCTTGTTGTCGTCGACCACCAGCACACGCGGCACCTCGTGCAAGACCCTCACCTGGCGAGCGCTCCACCTTTGACACGTTGTTCGGGACATGTATGACGATATGCATGAGAAAACCATCGCAGCGCAGCAAATCGCATACCGGTCGGCCGCCGTGACGGTACGTACTCCCGCGCTGCAACGCGCTGCAAACGATCCGCGAACGCGGGTAGCCCTCCACCACCAGGCCGGGTTCGCGCCCTGCCTGTCGGCCGCCGTAACCGGTGCACAGGCCGTCGGCGCCGCGACTGTGCGCGGGCCGCCGACGGCGCGCGACTTCAGTTAGCCAAACGTGAACGCATAGGCACTGACGCCCGCATCCAGGAACTGGATTTCGAACGTTCGGTCCTGCACCAGGCCGCTTTGGCGCACCAGTTGATAAAGCCGGTCTTTGGCGATCACGCCTACGCCGTTTGCATCCGTGTCCGCGCCATGCGACGCGCCCGGCGCTTTGCCGTCGATCGTCACTTTGAAGCGCACCGGCTTGCCGTCCGCCATCGGCCCTAACACCAGATGCAGGTCGCGCGCGTGAAAGCGGTAGGCGATCTTCGCGCCGCTGCGTCCCGATTGCGCGCGCTCGCCCATTACGTCCCACTCGCCTTCAAGGCTCCAGCTTCCGGTGGCCAGTCGCGCGGGGCTGCTGTAGGTGCGAAGCACGTCGGGCGCCAGCGTTTCCGGCGAAGCGAAACCCTCGGCCTGACGATAACCGACGTACGTCTCGCCGGAGCGCAGGTCGCGCGGATCGGCGGCTGCTTCGATGCCCGACGCCTTCGCGGCGCCCGCGGCCGCGGGCAGTGCCGGGTGGCCGGCGTCGGCCAGCAATTGACGGATCACCTCTTCCGACTTCTCGTATCCGCCTTCGCCAAAATGGTGATAGCGGATCTGGCCGTGCGCATCCACGATATAGAAGGCCGGCCAGTACTGATTGTCGAAGGCCTGCCACACCGCGAGGTTGTTATCGATGGCAACCGGATAGTCGATGTGCAGATCGGCCGCCGCGCGCTTCACGTTCGCGATGTTCTGCTCGAACGCGAATTCCGGCGAGTGCACGCCTATCACGACGAGCCCCTGATCGCGATACCGGTTCGCCCACGCTTTCAGATACGGCAACGTGCGCAGGCAGTTGATGCACGAATACGTCCAGAAATTGACGATCACCACTTTGCCGCGCAGGTCGCTGCTTTTCAGGGGCGGCGAGTTCAGCCAGTCGACGGCGCCCGACAGCGAAGGCAACGCGCCTTCCGCCGGCAGTGAAAGCGGCGCGGCAAGGGCAATCGGTCGTGCGAGGGCGGCGGAGTCAGCGTTGGTGCTCGCGTTGGTGCTCGCAGTGGTGCTGACTTTCAGGAACGGGGTGGCGTACGCCGCGCGAGGTTCGAGGCTCGGGAGATCGCCAGGCCGCCAATCGGCGGGCACGAGGCCGGAGGGCTGTGAATCCGTGGGCTGCAAATCTGCGCGCAATGAATCCGTGCGCTCCGCTTTCGGCCCCGCCGCTTCGCCCCGCTGCGCCGCTCCACGCGGCGACCAACGCTGCACCAGTTTGTCCTCGATGCCGGTCGTATTGAACGACGGCAACAAGGCCAGAGCCCGCGTATCCAGACCCAGCGCAATTGCGCCAGCCGACAGCAGCACCGCTGCGCCCACCACCTGACGCACGCGCTCACTCACGCCATACGAGCGGCGCAGCACCGCGACGAGCCGCCCGCCAATCGCCAGAACGATGGCAAGCGAAACCGCCGCGCCTGCCGCGAACGCAAGCAACGGCAACACGCTCGCGCCGCCCGGCCGATGCAGGATCACGCCGGTCATCACCAGCCCGAGAATCGGGCCCGCGCACGGCGCCCACAGCAAGCCGGTCGCGACGCCCAGGCCGACGGACGACAGCACGCTCGGCTCCCCGCCGTCGCGTCGCACCGCGTCGTCAAGACGATTACCCGCGCTCACGAGCGGATGCGTGAGCCGCTCGGCTATCGACGGAAACAGCAGCGCCGCGCCGAACAGTGCGAAGAACACGAGCGCGATCCAGCGGCCGTATTCATTGACATGCGCGACCCAGGCGCCGCCGGCCAGGGCAAGACTCGCGACGGCGGCGAACGTCAGCGCCATGCCGGCGAGAAGCGGCAAACCGTGGCGCACGAACGACTGATCGACGCGCGCGAACACGAGCGGCACAACCGGAAGAATGCACGGACTGACGATGGTGAGCATGCCGCCGGCGAAGGCGAGAAGTATGAGCAGCATAACAATGTCCTTTCGTTCAATGACCTGGTCGGCCCGCACCGGCTGCATGGACGGCATGGACGGCATGGGCAGCGAGGGCCGGGTGGCGGATACCGGATGACTGCATTGAACTGCCGGCACGTATCGGGCTTGTGTCGGCGAAGGCGAGGTTGTGCAAGCTCATGTATCGAGGGACGCATAGATACAGTGCGACACAAAAACAGCCGTCCGCCCGCGCGCGCCCGCAGCCGCGCGCGGATGGCTTTGTATCGCAACGTATCGACGCGCGGCGCGGACACACAACGTTGCGCAGGCACGCGTGAGACGACACACGGCAGATACGTGGGCGGCGTCCAATGACGTCACGCTTGCCGATTACCTACGCGCACACCGCGCGTCTCATGCAAAGGACGATTCATCATGCCTACCCGACTCAAAACCCTCGCCACCATCGGCTCCTTCGTCGCGCTCGCGCTGGTCGCGAGCCTCGTTGGCACGCGCGGCGGCGCCATCAGCGCCGCCGAACGCAACATGCCGGCCACGCCGCAAATAACCGGCATCGACAAATGGATCAACAGCACGCCGCTCACGCTGCCGGAGTTGCGCGGCAAAGTCGTGCTGGTCGATTTCTGGACCTACTCGTGCATCAACTGCGTGAACACACTGCCCTACGTGAAGAACTGGTATAACCAGTACGCCAGCCAGGGGCTGCAGGTCATCGGCGTCCACACGCCCGAATACCCGTTCGAACGCAACGCGGGCAATGTCAGCGCCGCCGTCAAGAAGTTCGACATTCGCTATCCGGTCGCACTCGACAACGAATACGCAACGTGGAACGCGTTCAACAACCAGTACTGGCCAGCGGTGTATCTGCTCGACAAGCAGGGACACGTCGTCTACAGCCACTTCGGCGAAGGCGACTATGCACAGACGGAAGCGAAGATTCGCGAGCTGCTGGCGCAACCCGGTTGATGCAAAGCCGCGTGAGGTGTTGACGCCGCCATGCCCGCCTGCGAGCATGCGGCAATCGAAATCAGACAAGGCGCCAGACGAGCCCATGCGAGCACCCAATCATCTGAACGCGCTGCGCGCTTTCGAGGCCGTCGGCCGGCACCTGAGCTACGTTGCCGCCGCGGAGGAACTGCACGTGACGCCGGCCGCGATCGGCCAGATGATTCGCGGGCTGGAGGAGACGCTCGACATCGAGCTGTTTCATCGCTCGACGTCGGGCCCGTCGCGGCTCGTGCTGACCGACG
The DNA here is from genome assembly GCF_019511605.1 of Paraburkholderia phenoliruptrix. Classification (GTDB taxonomy): domain Bacteria; phylum Pseudomonadota; class Gammaproteobacteria; order Burkholderiales; family Burkholderiaceae; genus Paraburkholderia; species Paraburkholderia phenoliruptrix_A. The sequence continues at coordinate 24,922 of NZ_JAEUAV010000006.1, forward strand.
CCGCGCGCGCGGCCATGCCGGAATTGCAGGCCGGCTTCGAGTTGCTCGCGCAGGCGGTCGAGCGGGTTAAGGCAAGCAAGGCACGCATTACCGTGACGGTGACGGTGCCTCCGGCACTAGCGGACAAATGGTTTCTGCATCGCGTGGAGCGGTTTCAGCGCCAGTATCCGCGCTATGACCTGCGTATCGACCTGTCGCTAAGACTTGTCGACTTCACCGCCGATAGGGTCGATGCCGGCATCCGTTATGGGACCGGCCACTGGCCGGATCTGACCGCAACCTTTCTGATGCGCGACGAGTTCTTCCCCGTTTGCAGCCCCGCGCTGCTCGAAGGCGCGCATCCGCTCAGGACACCGGCGGACCTGAACCACCATCCGCTGATCCACGACATTTCGATGCGAGCGGCACCGGCGTTTCCGACATGGCGCTCATGGGTGCAGAAGACGGGCAACGCGGGCGTGGTTGATTGCGACCGGGGCTTGCAGATCAACGACTCCGCCGCGGCGATTCATACGGCCATCTCGGGCAACGGAGTGGCGCTCGGCAGAACCTGCCTTGTCGAGCGCGACATTGCGGAAGGCCGGCTGGTGCGGCCGTTTCCGGAAGCGCAGAGCTGCGACCTCGCCTATTACGTGGTGCATAGAAAAGACAACGGCAGCGAGCCCGCGGTGGTGGCCTTCAAGGAGTGGCTTCTTGCCGAAGCCAATGGCAGATGATGGCCCCCGCGTGTGCTGCGCCTGCAGCGCGAGGCGCATGACAGGCGTCGGCGCTCGTCACACGGGTATTCGCTGGCTATGCGCTATTCGTGCCGCCACTCTTCTTTAGCGCCAGTTGCTTGCGGTACGCCTCCACCGGCAGGCCGCCCCAGCCCCAGTTCTCCATGTCCACTTCCTCGATCACGACGAAGGTGGCTTCCAGCGGCTTGTTCAGCACGTCCAGCAACAGGTGGCTGACACCGCTGATCAAGCGCGCTTTTTCTTCGGCAGTGACCGCGTTGGCGCCGGGCGTGGTTCCCTCGCGCGTGACCTGAATCGTGACGATAGGCATGTCGTTCTCCGTGGCAAAGGCGGGCGCCGCGAACCGGCGCCCTGTTCGTTGTCGATGCTTCAGTGGCCGGCGCTCTGGCCGCCGTCGACGTGCAGGATCTCGCCTGTCACGAACGGCGCGGCGTCCAGATACAGCACCGCCTGCACGATGTCGTCCATCTCGCCCATATGACCCACGGGATGCAGCGCGCCCAGCGCCGCGTGCGTTTCCACCGCGTGCATCGGCGACTTGATGATGCCAGGCGATACCGCGTTCGCGCGAATGCCCGCCTTGGCATACTCGATCGCGATGGACTTGGTGGCCGCATTCAATCCGCCCTTCGTCAGCGAGGCGAGCACCGAAGGCACGCCGCTGATCGCATGGTCCGTGAGACTGGTTGTGATGGTGACGACATGCCCGCTCGAGCGTTTTTCCATTTCGGCAATCGCCAGCTGCGTGATGTGGAAGAAGCCGTCGAGGTTTACGCCCTTCACCAGCGCGTAGTCGTCGGACGTATAGCTCGTGAACGGCTTTGCGACAAACACGCCTGCATTGTTGACGAGCGTATCAATACGGCCGAAGCGCGCCACGCCCTCCGCGATCACGCGGCGCGCGGTGGCCGGATCGGCAATATCGCCCGCCACGGTGACGATGTTTTCATCGTCGACCGGAGTAATGCTGCGCGCTGTTGCGACCACGCGATAACCGCGCTGACGGAACGCCTTGACCAATTCTGCGCCAATGCCTTGCGAGGCGCCCGTCACCACTGCGACTTTTTCCGACGTATTCATGTTGTGCTCCAAAGTTGTCATCCGATCCAGAAATGAGGGCTGGCTGCCAGACCGGCTGCCGCCTGACGCGGAAGTCTTGCAGTGCGCCCTCGGTGACTGAACTATCGGCTTTGCACGGCCATTGAACAAACGAGAAGATCTGCGTCGGCGGAAAAGAAAAACTACGGCGGTGGCAGCGGGGGGAAATCCGCGGGTTGCGGTTACGGCGAGCAGGAACTCCGGCGCCCGGGCACGGAGCATGCGCAGAACAATCCAGCGCCGCGGCACTGCCGGCCGCTCTGGCCGGACCGGCTGCCCGAACTGGCCGCGGCGCATCTTCACGTTCAATGGCGAGGCGGTTATGAACAAGGTCTCATCGCCCGGACGGGCACCGAGAAAACACGCACGGTTAAGCAACGTGTTCACCGTGGTCGTCAACGCGGGCAAGCGCTTCATGTCGGACCGCTGCCCGATGATGGCGGCCAGCGTCGGCTTCTATTCGGCGTTCTCGCTTGCGCCGACGCTGCTAATGGTGCTCGCGGTCGCAGGCTGGTTTTTCGGCGAAGACGCGGCGCGCGGGCGCCTGTTCGATCAGATGCGGGGCATTCTCGGTAAGGACGCCGCCGAGGCGATGCAGACCATCGTCGAACACGCGCATCGCGCGAACGGCAGCGGCATTGCCGCCGTGGTGTCGGTCGTGCTGTTGATCGTCGGCGCGTCGGCGACTTTCACGTCGCTGAACACCGCGCTCGACGTGGTGCTCGAGGCGGAGAAAGACGTCAAGAACAAAAGCAGCATTACGTGGCTCGTGCGTACCCGGCTCGTGTCGGTGAGCATGGTGCTCGGCCTGGGCTTTCTGCTCGTCGTGTCGCTGGTGCTGGATACCGCAATCACCTACGCGGGCCACGCGATATTCGGCAATTCACCGCTCGTCATCGTGACTGCGGTGCTGCAAACGGTACTTGGATTGATTGTGCTGGGCGCCGCCTTCACGGCGCTGCTACGGTGGATGTCCGACGCGAAAGTCAGTCTCACGCACGCGGCGATTGGCGGGATGACAGCGGCGGTACTTTTCTCGGCGGGCCGGCACCTGTTCGGGCTGTACCTCACGCACGCAGGAACGGCCAGCTCGTTCGGCGCCGCAGGCTCGCTCGCCGTGCTGATGATGTGGCTGTACTTTTCGGCGGCGGTCTTCCTGTTCGGCGCCGAAACGACCGCCGAACTCGCGGGCCGCAACGAGGTGAAAGACGAGCAGAAAGACCGGCCGCTATCGGTCGGCGCGGCACGCTCGCGCGGCTGAACGCCAACGCGGTTGAACGCCAACGCGGTTGAACGTCAGCGCGGTTAGTGCTGCACGCCCCAGCGCCGCACTGTGACGCGTTCCAGCGTATCGAACACCAGATGCTCGATCAGCAGTCCGATGACGATAACCGCCGCGAGCCCCGCGAAAACGCGGTCCGTGTACAGCTCGTTGCGATTCTGGAAAATGTACCAGCCCAGCCCGCCGTTGCCGGAGCTCGCGCCGAATACCAGTTCCGCCGCGATCAGCGTGCGCCATGCAAACGCCCAGCCCACGCGCAGGCCGGCGAGAATAGAAGGCAATGCGGCCGGCACGAGGATCAGCAGCACGTGGCGCACTCCCGTCAGGCCGTAGTTGCGCCCCGTCATGCGCAGCGTGGCCGGCACCGACTGGAAACCGGAGTAGGTGTTGAGCGCGAGCGGCCACAGCACGGAATGCACGAGCACGAATAGCAGGCTGCCGGTGCCGAGCCCGAACCAGAGCAATGCAATCGGCAGTAGCGCTATGGAAGGCAACGGGTTGAACATCGCGGTCAGCATGGACAGCAGATCGCGGCCCACGCGCGTGGACACCGCGAGCGACGTCAGCACGAACGCAAACGCCGCGCCGAGCAGATAGCCGCGCAGCAGTACCGACATGGAGACCGCGGTCTTTTGCAGCAATTCGCCGGACCACACGCCTTGAGCGAAGGCGGTGACGGTTGCGCCGAAGGTAGGCAACAGCAGGTCGTTGTTGACCACACGCGCGGCCACTTCCCATGCGGCGATCAGAACCAGCGCGATCAGCGCCTTGCGCAGCCAGCTTTGCGCAAAAATGCGCTTGCCGAGCGGCAACGGCGCTTCCAGCACGAGTTCGCCGAGCGGTTCGAGCGGACGCTCGTACTCGTCGCGAACCGGCGGCAGCAAGGTCGTGGAGGTGATGGGCGAACTCATTGCACGGCCTCCGTTTCCTCGAACAACAGGTGATGAATACGCGCGACGCTGCGCTGAAAATCGTTGCGTCCGAAACTGTCGTGCGAGTACTGGTGACTGTTGAGCTCCGCGCGCACGCGGCCCGGATGCGGCGACAGCAGCAAGATGCGGTTGCCGACCACCAGCGCTTCTTCAATCGAATGCGTGACAAAGAGCAGCGTGAAATTCACCTCTTCCCACAAGCGCAGCAGTTCCTCCTGCATTTTGCGACGTGTCAAAGCGTCCAGTGCCGCGAACGGTTCGTCCATCAGCAGCACGCGTGGCTGCATCGCGAGTGCTCGCGCAATCGCCACACGCTGTTTCATACCGCCCGACAACGTATGCGGATACGCATTTGCAAACGCGGAGAGACCGACCTTGTCGAGGTAATGCAGCGCACGTTCATTCGCTTGCGCACGCCCGAGCTTCTTCGCGGCTCTCAACGGAAAGGCCACGTTTTGCAGCACGGTCTTCCACGGCGGCAACTGATCGAACTCCTGGAAGACGACAATGCGGTCGGGGCCCGGACCGCGTACCGGTTGAGCGTCGAGCGAAATCGTGCCGGACGTGGGCTCAATGAACCCGCCCACCGCCTTGAGCAGCGTCGACTTGCCGCAACCCGACGGTCCAAGCAGCACGAAGCGGTCGCCGCCATAGACGTCGAAGCTCACATCGTGCGTCGCGCGCACAATGCGCTCGCGCGTGCGGTATTCGAGGCTGACGTTCTCGACCGAGAGCAGCTTCTGGCTTGCGGCCGGAGCGTCGTGCAAAGCGTGGCCAGCGCGCTTTGCATGTTCGGGAAAGAGTAGCGTGGGATTAGCCACCATTGGATCGCTCCCAGGTTGCGGACTGCGCGGACGGCTCAGCGTTGCGCCGCACTGCACTGAAGTAGGAAAATGCAGAGCGTCATACTCAACTGCCCTCTGCCGTTGCGGGGTCGTCGAAGAAATACGCCTTCCATGACTTCGGCTCGTTGCGGATCGCGCCGACTCGGTACATGAACTGCGCGAGACCCAGCGTGTTCTGCGGCGCGATCTTGAACTGCACCTGCGGATTCGTGATGATCTTCAACAGCAGCGCGCGGTCGATCTTCGACTTGTTCACGCGCAGATAAATGTCCGCGGCGGCTTCAGGATTCGCGGCGATAAAGCGCGACGCATCGGCGAGCGCATCCACAAATGCGCGGTACGTCTTCGGGTTGCTGTCGCGGAATTTTTCGGTCGCATAGAGCACCGTTGCGGAACTCGGGCCGCCGAGCACATCGTACGAGTTGAGCACGATATGCGCCTTCGGATTGGCCGCGAGTTCCTGATCCTGAAACGGCGGATTGCCGAAGTGGCCGGTAATTTCCGTGCCGCCGGCAATGATCGCCGCTGCCGCATCGGGATGCGGCAGCGCCTGCGTGTACTTGTCGAGGCGGTTGTACTCCTTGTCGCCCCAACGTTTTGCGGCCGCGTATTGCAGCACGCGCGACTGCACGGACACGTTCACCGCCGGCACCGCGATGCGGTCTTTCGCGGTGAAATCCGCAATGCTTTTGACGTCCGGATTGTTGCTCACGAGGTAGTACGGCAGATTGCCGAGTGAAGCCACGCCCTTCACGTTCTGCTTGCCATGCGTGCGGTCCCAGATTGTCAAAAGCGGACCCACGCCCGCGCCCGCAATATCCACGGCGCCCGACAGCAAGGCGTCGTTGACCGCTGCGCCGCCCGAGAGCTGCACCCAGTCCACCTTGATATCGACGCCCTGCTTGCGGCCTTCCTTTTCGATGAACTGCTGGTCGCGCGCCACGTTCAGGAGCAGATAGACAATGCCGAACTGCTCGGCAATCCGGATCTGCCCTTCGGCATGAGCCTGCGCCGCTGCACCCATACCCGCAGCGCCGACCGAAACGGTCAGCAACGCGGCGGCAATGCGGCGACTAAGGCGACTAAGGCGACTAAGGCGACTGACGCGACTGACGCGACTGACGCGACTGACGCGACTGACAAGCGTCGAGCGTGCAGCGGACGGGTAAATCCTGGCGAACATCGAAACTCCGGTCGGCGAGTGGTATTGAGTGGCTGTTTTATGTCGGACGGTAAGGCGCTCTTCGGGCGCGACGATCAGAACGGCACGTCGCCTTCAATCGTCGTGCGATAGAGTTTGCGGCGCAGATGGTCGGGCGTGCCCGCCGCGAGGTGCATCAGCGAGCGGTTGTCCCAGAACACCATGTCGTGTTCGGCCCAGCGGTGCCGGTACACATGCTCGGCCCGCACGCTGTGCGCGAAGATTTCGTCGAGCAGTTGCTTGCTTTCGTCTTCGGGCAGGCCGATCACGCGGGTCGTGAAATGCTCGCTCACGAACAGCGCCTTGCGCCCAGTCTCCGGATGCGTGCGTACGATCGGGTGCTGCACCGGCTTCACTTGCGCGATCTGTTCGGGCGACAGATTCGGCCGCCACGGGCTGCGCTTTTGCAGTTCGGCATATTTGGCAAGATAGGTGTGCTCGGCCGTGCGTCCCTCCACCGCGCTGCGCAAATGCGCGGGCAACGTGTCCCATGCGAGGTGCATGTTGGCGAACAACGTATCGCCGCCTTCAGCCGGCAATTCCTGCGCGTGCAGCAGCGAACCGAGGCTCGGTTTTTCCTTGTACGAGAGATCCGAGTGCCAGTAGTGACCTGCGTCGCCGAGGCCGATCGGCTTGCCGTTTTCAACGATGTTCGACACCACCAGCACTTCGGGATAGCCGGGCAACTGGAACTGATGCAGCACGTGGATCTGCAGCGGACCAAAGCGGCGGCTAAACGCGATCTGCTCGTCCGGTGTAATGCGTTGATCGCGGAACACCAGCACATGATGATCGAGGTGCGCACGGTGAATGCGCGCGAAATCCTGCTGATTGAGCGGCTTGCTCAGATCGAGCCCGAGCACTTCGGCGCCGACGGGGCCGTCGAACGGGCGAATTTCAATCGGCTGACTGGCGATCGCGCCGCCGGCATGGCGGCTGTCGTGGGCGGCGGTGGAGGCAAAAGCTGTCGTCACGGGACACTCTTCGTCGTATCTGTTCGCGGGGCGCCGTCTCGGCGCAGTCAGACGAATGTACCGGCGCGCAGGCGCGAGGACAACGAAGCAAATGCGATACGGTTATCTGCTGGAGTGATAAACCCGATGTTGCGGCGTGCAACGGTCCGCGCAACCGGCGTTGCGCTCGCGGCTCAAAGGCGGCCTGGACGCGGATCGGGCACGAAGCCGTCGCGATTGGGCATCGCCACGCGCGGCAGCGAAGCCGCGTCGAGTCGCGCATCGGCAGGCACGATGCCGTTCTGATTCAGCAGGAACGCGCTCAGCGCATACACTTCGTCGGCGGAAAGCGATTCGGGCGCGTTGTACGGCATCGCGCGGCGTATGTAGTCGAAGAGCGTCGTTGCATACGGCCAATAGCTGCCCACCGTGCGCTTTGGCTTTGCGCTCGACAACGTGCCCTGGCCGCCTACGAGTGCATCGCCGAGGCCGCCTTCGCCGTGTGCGCCGTGGCACGCCGCACATTTCGCGGCGAACACCCGTGCGCCTGTGGCGACGTCGCCGCTGCCTGGCGGCAGGCCGTGGCCGTCCGGCGCCACGTCGATATTCCAGGCCGCGATGTCGGCTTCCGTGAGCGGGGTACCAACGCCGTGCACCGCGCCGGCATTGCGCGCATCGGTCCTGTTATCGCGCTGACCAAGCGAGCAGCCCGCGAGCGCGATCAGAGCAACGACAGCAACCCTGGCAGCCGGCATGAACCGCAACGGATTGTGCAGCGAACGACGCTCACGCATTGCGTACCTCGCCATCCGCCTGCACGCGCCACTGCTGGATTGCGTTGTAGTGGTACTGCGAATTGAGCCCGCGCGCGGCAACCAGTTGTTCCCGCGTGGGTTGCACGTAGCCGGTGGAATCGGTGGCGCGAGACAGCAGCGCGGCGGGCGCGCCATCCCAGCGCCAGTCCGCTTCGAAGCGCGTCAGCGCGCGGTCGCCGGGCACCCCGTCGAGCCGCGCGAGCCGCCATGACGCGCCGCCGTCCGTGGAAACCTCGACCTTGCGGATGGTGCCGCGCCCGGACCATGCAATGCCGCTAATCGGGTAATAACCGTGCGTGGTGAGGCGATGCCCCGGCGAGGGCCGCGTGATGACTGACTTCGCATCCATCTCGAACACGAACTGGCGTGCCGTGCCGTTCGCGAGCAGGCTCGTGTACTTCGACGTCTCCTCGCGCGTTTGCAGCGGCGCGTCGACCACCTTCAGCCTGCGCAGCCATTTGACGTTGGTATTGCCCTCGAAGCCGGGCACGATGAGGCGCAGCGGATAACCGTTCTCGGGCCGCAGGCGCTCGCCGTTCTGCGCGTACACCACGAGCGCGCGCTCCAGAATGCGGTCGAGCGGCAGGCTGCGTGTCATCGCCGCCGCGTCCGCGCCTTCTGCCAGCAGCCAGGCGCCGCCCTGGGCACGGGTAAGCGCGGATACCCCGCCCACCTCTTCGAGCAATGTCGAAAGGCGCACGCCCGTCCATTCGCAACACGACAGCAAACCGTGGGTCAGTTGCACCGGCAGGCCGCTCGGGCCGTTCCATTCGCTACCGGTATTGCCGGAACATTCGAGGAAATGAATGCTCGACTGCGCCGGCAGACGCAGCAGGTCGTCCATCGTGAAGAGCTTCGGCGTTCGCACGAGGCCGTGAATCGCCAGACGGTGCTGGTCCGGATCGATGTCGGGCACGCCGCCGTGATGGCGTTCGTAGACGAGGCCATTCGGAGTGATGGTGCCGTAGAGGTCCGCGAGCGGCGTCATTGACGAAGCGGCGCCGGGCAGCGGCCATGAGCGGGCGCTTCGGCGCACTACCGTCGCCTCGCGCGGCGACGGCACGCCATACGGATGCTCGAGCACCGGCGCGCCGGGCACGCGGCTCGAAGGCGCGATCTCGAGCGGCTTCATCAACTCGCTTGCCGCCGCAGCTTGTGACGCGACGAGGCCGCCTGCCGCAAGCCGTCCAAGCAGACGGCGGCGGCGAGGCGAGACAAGCGGACGGGACGGCGTTTGGCCAGGGCTCATTGTGGCAGCGGCGCTTCATTGAGAAGTCGACGATGCTAGCAACGCGCGCGCTCACGGCCAAACGATCAATCGTGATATGCAATGCAGCGAACCCAGGTTCGCGCTCTACTCGACCGTCGCCGCCGGCGCCTGCATCAGATTGCGCAGCGTCAGTCTTGCCTCCAGCCCGCCGCCGGCGCGGTTGTGCAGCTCCAGCGTTGCATCCATTGCCAGCGCGAGTTGGCGCGCGATCGCAAGGCCAAGACCAGTACCGCCCGTTTGACGGTTGCGCGAACCTTCGAGCCTGTAGAACGGCTGAAATACATTTTCCAGCGACTCGGCGGGAATGCCGGGGCCGCGGTCGAGCACCGAGATGGTGGCCTGCTGGTCCGCCGACATGGCAATCTGGATCTGCGCCGCGCCGCCGAACTTCAACGCGTTATCCACCAGATTGCCGACAATGCGCCGCAGCGCCTGCGGGCGCGTCATCACCGGCGTGCCGAAGCGGCCTTCCAGCGAGACGGCCTGGTCGGCGTCCACGTAATCGCACACGAGACTGTCGAACAGCGCATCCGGATCGATTCGGCGCGGCATTTCCGTCGCCCCGTGCAAGGTGCGCGCGTAGGTGACGCCTTCTTTCACGAGCGCTTCCATTTCCTGCAAGTCCTGACGCAGTTTCGCGCTTTCCGGTTCGCCGTCCATCATGTCGACACGCAAACGCATGCGCGTGATCGGCGTTTGCAGATCGTGCGAGATGGCCGCGAGAATCTGCATGCGCTCGGTCACGTACATCGCAATGCGTTCCTGCATCGCATTGAATGCGCGGGCCGCGCGTGCGACCTCGGAAGGCCCGCTTTCGCTGAGCCGCCCGGCCTTCAGGTCGGGGCCGAGCGCATCCGCAGCAACCGCCAGTTGATGCAGCGGGCGCGTGGCCGTCCGCACCGCGAACCAGCAGCAGCCGAGCAGCACCGCGAGTTGCAGCAGCAGCACGAGCGGCAGCCATTGCGAGAGCGGCGCGCCGGACATTGGACGCATATCGATGGTAAGCGGCGTGCCGTCGCGCAGTTTCAGGTGGACCTGCAGGCGTTCGCGGTCGCCAGGCACCGCATTGACCGTGAGCGGATAGTTGGTGCCGATGCCATCCGCAATGGAACGCGCGACGCGCGCCGACAGGTTCGCATCCACGGGGCCGCCGCTCACGCCCGGCCCCAGCACGAACTCGTAGCTGCGCCGCGCGAGCCGCGGCAGCCACTGAGCGCGTTCGTTCGCGGGCAGGTGATCGAGCAGCGCCACCGAGCTCGCGACCTCGCGCTCGATGTAGCCCATCATCACGTTCGTCATGGTCTGGTCGCGCTCGGTCATGGTGAGCCAGAACGACAACACCTGCGCCGACGCGAGTCCGACAAACAGAATCACGGTCAAACGCGCGAACAGCGTGCGCGGCCAGTGCAACGACGCAAGCAGCTTCATTGCTGATCCTCGATTACCTGCACGGCGGCCGAAAACACATAGCCTTCGCTGCGCAGCGTCTTGATGTAACGCGGTTCGCGCGCGACGTCGCGCAAACGCTGACGCAGGCGGCTCACCATGAGGTCGATCGAGCGGTCGAACGGATCGGACTGACGGCCTTGCGTCAGGTTAAGCAGTTGATCGCGCGTCAACACGCGCTGCGGATGGTCGAGAAATACGCGCAGCAAGCGGTATTCGGCGCCGCTGAGCGCGACCATCGTCCCTTCAGGATCGAGCAGATGGCGCGCCGTGGTGTCGAGCCGCCAGTCGCCGAAGCCGAGCATCTGCGCGCTTTCCGTCACCTGCATGCCGGGCGGCAGCATGCGCGCGCGGCGCAGCACCGCGCGAATGCGCGCGAGCAGTTCGCGCACCGCAAAGGGTTTCGGCAGATAGTCGTCGGCGCCCATTTCCAGGCCGAGAATGCGGTCGGCCTCTTCGTTGCGGGCGGTCAGCATCAGCACGGGCACCGTGCGGAACTTGCCGGCGCGCAGTTCGCGGCACAGCACAAGCCCGTCTTCGCCGGGCATCATCAGATCGAGCACGATCAGGTCCGGCGTGCCTTGCTCCAGCGCGGCGCGCATTTGCCGCCCGTTGGCCGCGAGCGAAACGCGCATGCCGTTCTTTTCCAGGTAGCCGGCGATCAGTTCGCGAATGCCGCGATCGTCGTCGACAATCAGTACGTGGTCGATCGTGTCCATCAATGGATCATCTCTTTTGACGTTTCACCTGCACCCGGCTCGCGTACAGCATCGAACACTGCACCGGATGCGCCCATTCCGCCGCGACGCCTCCCGCGATGAACGCGACGATTGCCAGCAGCCGTTTCATGCGTCCTCCACGACGGAAAGACTGGCGCCGTCGGAAAGACCGGCATCCAGCGTATACGGATCGATCCCTTCCAGGCAACCGATATTGACGCGCCACAGCGCGGCGTCCTTGCGGGTCTGGTGAAACGGATAAATACCGCAGTGCTTGCAGAAAAAATGCCGCGCGACGCGTGTGTTGAACTGATAGAGCGTGAGCGCATCCTCGCCTTGCGTGATGGTCAACCGGTCGCGGGCAAACGGCGGGCTCATCAGCGCGCCCTTGCGGCGGCACAGGCTGCAATTGCAGCGCGCCGCGGGCACCACCGGCGTCTTCACTTCAAATCTGACGGCTTTGCAGTGGCAACTGCCCTTGAGAGTCTCAGTGTGCGCTTCGGCCTGCATGTTGGTCTCCTGTGACTGGCAATGCCTGCTTTATAGCGCGCGGCCGGGCGGGATTTATGTCGCAATGTATCCGAACCTGCATCTGACACAAAACATTGCATCGGGCGCGTCGCGGCACCGGTTTGCTGCGTGGCGGCATGCGTTTGTCCTGCAGCGCGACGCGTTCGCCGATTCGTCGCCGCCTGCGCCGATTTGTATCGCTCTGTATATGAAGCCTCGCGCGATACACAGCATTGCAATACCGGCCTTCGCTGACACAAGCCAGATACCCGCCGCGATTCTAATCTCGTCAACGACGGATTCGGGGCATCGCCTCGGGCTGATCCGGACGGATTGCTTCTGCTTCCACTTATGGAGAACGACATGTCAGACAAAGTGCTGTACACCGGCAAGACCCACACCACCGGCGGACGCGACGGCGCCGCGCGCAGCTCCGACGCGAGGCTCGACGTCAAGCTCGGCTCGCCCGGCGCGTCCGCGACCGGCACGAACCCGGAGCAGATGCTCGCCGCGGGATGGTCTGCGTGCTTCATCGGCGCAATGGGTATCGCTGCGAAGAACCTGGAAGTTTCGCTGCCGGCCGACACGGCTGTGGACGCAGAGATCGATCTGGCCATGAACGATAGCGGCTATTTCCTGCGTGCGCGGCTCAACGTCAGCCTGCCCGGCATCCCGCGCGACACCGCGCAGAAACTGACGGAGATGGCGCACCAGACCTGCCCGTATTCGAAGGCGACGCGCGGCAATATCGACGTGACGATCACGGTGGTCTGAAGCCGGCCGCTGCCAAGCCGCTGTCGCTGTATCCGGCGGCTTGACAGCGCGGCGTGGCTCACCGCCTGCCGGTGAGTCGGCGCTAGTGCGCCGTGCTCGCGTCGTCGTCGCCGATTACGCCGAATTCCACGGCCGTCTTCACGTAAAACAGATGCACGCCCTCGGCGCGCAGGCGCTCGAACAGCGTGCGGGCTTCTTCACTCGTCATCGCCATGACGACCGACAACGGCTGATCCGCCAATTCGAAAAAATGCGCGGAATGCACCCGGTGGTGGTGACCGATGCCTTCGCTCGCCGGTATTACAGTCGCGCCGCGCAAGCCAAGTTCGCCGGCCAAATTGACCAGCCAGTCGGCGAGCGGCTTGCCGCGATGGCGGCGATCGTGCTGGGTGAAGAAGGTGATCTGGTAGCCGTTCATGTCCGTGCCTCCTTGGCGCCGAGCCCTGTTGTGGCCGGGTAGCGCGCCTCGCCACCCGGCTCAGGCAACTGCCAGCAGGCAATGACGGCCGGCCGCTTCGGCCGCGCTCATCGGGCACGGACCTCCGCGTTCGGCGCCGCCCATGCCTGCGCTTCCGCCGCCGCTGCCTCTATTGCTTGCGCCTCCTGCACTGCCTGCGCTGCTTGCATTGCTTGCATTGCTTGCATTGCTTGCACTGCTTGCACTGCTTGCACTGCTTGCACTGCTTGCATTGCTTGCACTGCTTGCACTGCTTGCACTGCTTGCACTGCTTGCATTGCTTGCACTGCTTGCGCTGCTTGCGCTGCTTGCGCTGCTTGCGCTGCCTGCACTGCCACCCGCACCACCGCCGCCATTCCCACCGCTGCGGCGGGCTGCACCCGGCGCGGGCCACGCGTCCGCACCGACGAGCGGCACGAAGCTCACTTCGCCGAGCGAGCAGGTTTGATAATCGTCTTCGCCGCAGCGAACGAGTTTGACAAGCCTCTGATAATGCCGGTCCCGGCCCACCGGCATCACGATCCGGCCGCCGACTGCGAGCTGTTTGCGCCAGATCTCGGGAATATGCGGGCCGCCCGCCGCCGCGATGATCGCGTCATAAGGAGCGTGCTCCGCGAGACCCGCGGTGCCGTCACCGAGATAGACGGTGACGTTGCGAATCTCCAGCCGCGCGAGAATCTCGCGTGCCGTGGCGACGAGTTCCGCGTGCCGTTCGATCGAATGGACGTGCGCGGCAAGCGCGGCAGCCACCGCGGCGGCATAGCCGGAGCCGGTGCCGACGTCGAGCACCACGTCGGCGGGCGAAAGGTCCGCGGCCTCGATCATGGTCGCGACAATGGCGGGCTGCGAGATAGTCTGCTCGTTGCCGATGGGCAGCGGCCTGTCTTCGTAGGCGAGATCGCGCAGATAGTCGGGCACGAATGCCTCGCGGGGCACCCGGCGCATCGCGGCCAGCACTCTCGAATCGCAAATGCCGCGGCGCACGATCTGCCGCTCCACCATGCGCTCGCGGGCCTCGTTGAAATCGGTCATCGCCACCTCCGTCTTGCAGCCGGCACCCGCGTGCCGCGTCGCAGCAGAGCGCCGGACAGCTGACATCGCGTGATGGCCGGCGAACGCGGGAGCTTCGTTCAGTCTACGCCCAGAACGGGCAGCGCAAAACGGGGCGCCGCAGGCGCGGCTGGACAGCCGGAGCTGGTGGCGCGGCGGCTTAGCCGGGAATCTCGGGTTCGACCAGCCTGGCAAGCTGCATCAGCGATTCCTGCCAGCCGAGGTAGCACATCTCCACGGGAATCACTTCGGGCACGCCTTCCTGAAGAATCGACACCTCCGTGCCGCACGACACCTTGCGAAACGTGATCGTCGCGGACATTTCGCCGGGCAGATTCGGATCGTCGAAGCGGTCGGTGTAGCGGATTTTCTCGGACGGCACGAGTTCGACGTACTCGCCGCCGAACGAGTGGCTGCTGCCGCTGCTGAAGTTGCGAAACGACATCTTGTACGTGCCGCCGACGCGGCCCTCGAAGTGGTGCACCTGGCAAGTAAAACCATACGGAGGCAGCCATTTCGCGAGCGCGTCCGGTTCGAGGAACGCGCGATACACACGCTCGGCAGGGGCGCGCAGCACGCGGTGGAGTTTGATGGTTCCGGTAGTCATGGTAAGCCGCCTTTCGGTTGAGAAGTGGGACACACTGCTACGACGATGCGACGGGAGCGAAATCGACACGCTGCACAAAAGAATTTGTCGGACGCCGCCGCGCCCGGCGCTCGTGCGACACGGGCGTTACCGCCGTTCGCGGCCGGCGCGGACTGCTTTGGCGCGAGCCGCGTCCCGGCGATAGACTACCAGGACAGCTCTTGCAGGAGGGTCTCATGCGGCTCGTCGACTGGAACATTCAGTGGGGACGCGGCGTGGACGGCCGCGTCGATCTCGCCCGCATCGTGCGCGAGGCGCGGGCGCTGTGCGACTTCGACATCATGTGCATGCAGGAAGTCACGCGCGGTTTTCATGAGTCGCCGTCGGCCGGAGGGCTCGCAGGCGGTCCGGGCGCCGACCAGTTCGCCGAGCTTGCCGCCCTGCTGCCTGGCATGACCGTGATCGACGCGACCGGCTCGGACCTTCCGCCCATCGGCACCGGTAGCCGGCGGCGTCAGTTCGGCAACGCTATCGTCACGCGTCTGCCGGTCAGACAGGTTCTGCGCCACTCGCTGCCCTGGCCCGCCGATCCGGCCAAGCCGTCGATGCTGCGCGTCGCGCTCGAAGCCGTGATCAACACCGACGTTGGACCGTTGCGCGTCATCAGCACGCATCTGGAGTTCTATTCGGAAACGCAGCGGCTCGCGCAGGTTGAGCGGCTGCGCGAACTGCACCGCGAGGCGTGCGATCATGCGCGACGCCCGGCACGGGCGGAAAAGCAGGACAGCCCGTTTGCCGACACGGGGCGTCCAATGAGCGCAATTGTCTGCGGCGACTTCAACAGCGCGTTCGAAGGCGCCGCCTATCGCAAGATGCTCGAACCGATTGCCGACGCACCCGCGTTCGCCGACGCCTGGACGCGCGCGCATGGCGACAGCGCGCGCGAGCCGACCGTCGGCTTATACGACAAGGAGCAGTGGCCCGACGGCCCGTTTGCATGCGACTTCATTTTCGTGACCGAAGACCTTACGCCGCGCGTGGCGAGCTGCGAGGTGGACCCGCACAGCAGGTCGTCCGACCATCAGCCAATGTGGCTCGAGCTGCGGTAACGGGCGGCCACGTACGACGAAAGCCGGCCCGGCGCGCTAGATGCGCGGCAGGTCGTCAATGCACTTTTCGATGTGGCCGTCGGGGACGTCGGTGTCGATTCCGTCGTGCCCGTTGGTGTGGGAGACGGCCACGATCTTCGGCCCGAGAAAGCGCGTGCCGCCGAGCGTGAAAAGGGACCAGACGGCGTCGCCGCGGCGAATCGCGGCCACCACCTGGGCGACTTCGACAATGGAAGTCGGCGACAACCAGCTGCGCGTGGCCGGGTCGACAGCCGCCCAGCGCACATGCGTGATCCGGTCGTTCGAAGGGTTGATGCGCACAGCGTCGATACCGAACGTAGCCATGATATTTCCCCCCAGCACCCTGGCACTGACTGACCATCCTAGCATGATCGTCCAAGGCGTCGAGCGCGGCAAGCGCTGCCCTGCCGGGGCTTTCGCGGGCGCAATAAAAAAGCCGACACCGGACAAACCGGTGTCGGCCAAGTACTGATTCAAACACACATGGTAGGGATCAGCTACCAGGTAGCCGGGATTACGGCAGCGCCGCCGCAAACTTTAATTTTCGCGGCGGGCAGGAGGGCTCGCGCATGACGGCGTGCTTGCCTTGCTGCCGGAACCCGACCTTGCGGTGTGGCGTGCGCGGCCAGGGTTTTGTCCTCAGGCTCTGACGCTCACGCTGGCAGCGCCTCGTTCGCAATGCCAATATCAGATCATCACGCCGGTGCGTGACCTTTCTCGTACTTCACTCAGTGAGCGGGAGGATAAAGTGCCGCGCTCTATCCCCAGCGGGTCGATCCCCAGTCATCTGATCGCCGCGCTCGCGGCGTTGCTGATGTTGTCCTTCCTGAGCCTGACGGCGGGTGTGCGCGTGACGCGTGCCGCCGCGCCCGTGCAGGCCGTCACTTGCCAGGCCGCCTCCACGACGCGACCGCAGCCCGTGCTGCCAAAAGGATTCACCGAGCAGATCCTGTACAAAGGCTGCCTGAACCAGCCGACCGCGATCGGTTTCAATTCGGATAAAACGCGGGTTTTCGTCGCCGAGAAAGGCGGGCGCGTGTGGAATTGCGAGCTTGCCTCGCCAGTCTGCACGCTGTTTGCCGACCTCAGCAGCGAAGTCTGCAACCAGGACGACCGCGGGCTTCTCGGGCTTGCCGTCGACCCATTGAACGACGCGAAAGTCTACGTTCTCTACACGACGCCTCGCGCCGCCGGAGCATGCAGCGGATACTTTCCGACCGCCGGGCAGCTCTCGCTGCTCACGCCTGCGGGCGAAACGAAAATCCTGCCCGCAGCCGGCGCAACCAGCCAGACGTGGTGCTTTTACTCGCAGTCTCATAGTATCGGCGCGCTCGTGTTCGGCAGCGACAACAGGACGCTTTTCGTCAGCGCGGGCGACGGCGCCAACTTCCAGCAAGTGGACTACGGTCAGCTCGACAACGCTTGCGGCGACGGCACGAATCTGCCTCAAGGTGCGTTCCGCAGCCAGGGCGTCTCGCCGTACAGCGACGGCGTCATTCTGCGCATCACGAACCCCGGCACGGGCACGCAAAGCGTCGCGACCATCGCAAACGGCTTGCGCAACCCGTTCCGCTTTGCCCGCGCGCCGGGCTCGACCGACGAGCTGTATATCGGCAACGTCGGCTGGAACACGTGGGAAGCCATCGACCACGCGAGCATTGACGGCCAGAACTTCGGCTGGCCATGCTACGAAGGCCCGAACACGCAGCCCGACTATCAGGCCACCAACTATTGCGGCAGCGTCGGCGGCGTCACCGCGCCCTTTTTCGCTTACGGGCACCAGAGCTACGTTTCGGAAGAGGACAGAAAGGGCAAGACCTGCGGAGGCCGGCCCTCTGGCGGCGGGCCGGATCAGAACGGCAGCGTGATATCGGCAATCGGCTTTACCGACGGCACGAGCCAGACTTACCCCGCGCCCTATGACAAGGCTTTGTATTTCGGCGACATTCTGCGCAAATGCATCTGGACGATGCAGCCGCCGGATAACACGCCGCGGACCTTTGCCAAGGCTCTGGAGGGAGGTCCGGTGGACTTGAAGACGGGTCCGGGCGGCGATCTTTTTTACGTTGACCTGATTACCAGCACGGTCAGGCGCATCAGTCACAAGTAGGAGCGGCTGATGGCGCCCTTACGGCGTGGCGTGACGTGGCGTGAAGATGCAATCACCAGAACCGCTCACGCCAACCCGTCACATCGACGCGGCCAGCCAGGCGCTGACGCGATGCGGCCCGCTTCGTGCGACCGCATCGCGCTTGCACAGCCGTGCGCCTGACCCTGACGACTTCGTCAACCCATTGTCAGCACCACGCGGAACCGGGCGTCGCCGCTCATCATCCGTTCATAGGCTTCGGCCGCGCGCTCGAGCGGAAATTCTTCGATCATCGGCTTGACGCCGGACAGCGCGCTGAACGCAAGCGTATCCTGCGAATCCGCCGACGTCCCCGACGGCCAGCCCTGGATCGAACTGCGCCCCATGATGAATTGCGCGATCGGAACCTCGACGGGCTCTTCCGAAATGCCGACCATGATCAGCTTGCCGTTCAGCCCCAAGCCGCCCACCGCCGCGCTCATGGCCTTGCCGCTCGTCACCGTCGCGAGAATGACGCGCGCGCCGCCGAGCTTCTGCAGTTCCTCGGCAACGTTTTGTGCGCGGCTGTCGATGTAGTGATGAGCGCCCAGCTCCTTCGCGAGCGACGCTTTGTCCTGCCCGCGCGCGATCGCAACGGTCCGAAAGCCCATTTTCCGCGCGAACTGCACGCCGAGATGCCCAAGCCCGCCGACCCCGAGGATGGCGACGACATCGCCCGCGCGCGCGCCGCTATTGCGCAGCGCGTTATACGTGGTGATGCCCGCGCACAGCAGCGGCGCCGCGTCGGTGTCCGATAGATCGTCGGGAATGCTGGCCAACGCCTCGACCGGCGCGACGACGAACTCCGCATAGCCGCCGTCGTAACTGATGCCCGGTATTTGTGCTTTCTCGCAAAGCACGAAGTCGCCGTGCCTGCACCGCGCGCAGCGTCCGCAATGACCGCCATGCCAGCCGACGCCCACGCGCTGCCCGACTGTCCATCCCTCGATGCCGGCGCCGAGCGCGTCGATCACGCCGGCAATCTCGTGTCCCGGAACTCGCGGAAATTGCAGACCGGGCCACTGGCCTTCCTTTGTCAGCGAATCGCTGTGACAGATTCCGCACGCCTGCACCTTGATGCGGACCTGACCGTCGCCCGGCTGCGGGATGTCCCGCTCGACCACCGTCAACGGCCCTCCTGCTGCGTCAACCTGTACCGCTTTCATGCTGGACATGGGTTTCACCTCGCTTCTCGTGGATAGGATCGGCGCTCGGGGCTTGCCTCGCGCGACACGCGGACGATCCGCGCCAGCGCGACAGCGCGAACTCATTGACCATAGTGAAAAACGAGGTGAAATCCAACCTGCGCGTCGAGTGGCAAGACGCCTTTTTGTCTGCGTTGTTGTCGGCGGCGCCCCTGCATGGGTGCGGTTCTTGCGTCGGTTGTCCGCGTCGGTTGCCCGCGTCGGGAAACGCGCGGCACGTGAGCAGCATGCGAGTTCGTCAAGCGCATGGGAAGGATGCATTGCGGCGCGACGGCCCATTCCGGCGCTTACTGATGGATCTTCGAGCGAAGGCGCTCCACCTCGCGGTCCGATACGGGGTCGGCGTGATTTCCCCACGCGTTTCGCACGAAACTCACCACTTCTGCGATCTGTGCGGACGTCAACTGGCCATGAAAACCTGGCATCTTCTGCGGTGCGGGACCCGTCTCGGTTACCGGGCTCGCGCTCCCTTCGATGACGATGCGCAACACCGAAGTCGGATCTTTCGCCAGCACAAGCGGACTTCCCGCCAGCGCTGCAATCTTGCCCGGTTCACCACGACCGTCAACCTGATGGCAACGCGCACAGAACGACAGATAGATTCCCGCGCCGTGACGTTCGACCTCGCCCGTGCCCAGCGTCCGCTCAGTCTGAACACGCACGCGCTTGTCGTCGCGGTAGCTGCCATAGGTTTGCTGCGGCGCAAGCGACTTGAGGTAGACGGCAATGGCGTTCCGATCCGCGTCGGTCAGGTACTGCGTGCTTTCCCCCACGACGGGAGCCATTGCGCCGAAGGCAACTGCGCCCGCACCGTGCCCGGTGCGCAGAAAATCAGCGATATTGCGCGCAGACCACCGCCCTAGCCCGCTTCCTGGGTCGCCGGTGAGGTTCGGCGCAAGCCAATGATCGTTGACTCCGCCAGTGAGGTACCACGGCGATTTCTCGCTATAGCCGAGCTCATTGTAGGCAGGCCCGCGCGGCGTATGACACGCACCGCAGTGCCCCAAGCCCTGCACAAGGTACGCGCCGCGATTCCACTGCGCCGTTTGCCCGGGATCGGGGGCAAACTCCTCGCGGTTGCCGAACAGCAAACTCCAGAAGGCCATGCCCCACCGTTGATTGAACGGAAACGGCAGTTTGGTCTCAGGGGCTTGCTTTGCCGCGGGCATCACTCCATGCATCAGATAGGCGTACAGCGCCGCGACATCGTCGTCGGTCATGTTCGCAAACGAGGGATAAGGCATGGCCGGGTAAAGCCGCTTGCCGTCGCGACGCTTGCCATAGCGCAATGCATCGGAGAACTCTTTCAACGTGTACTGACCGATCCCAAACTTGGGGTCCGGCGTGATGTTGCTTGCGTAAATCGGACCGAACGGGGAATTCACCGGCATGCCGCCACCCAACGGCGTATGGTCCGCGGCATCGTGGCACGCGCTGCAATCGCCTGCTTTTGCCAGATATTCGCCGCGCGCGACGAGCCGCGGGTCGGTCATCGTCGGCGATTGCGCGGATACGTGGGCGGGCAGATCATCGTCGCCGCCGCCGCTGCAGCCGGCTAGACCGCACGCGAGGACGAGAGTCAGTGCAACAGCCACGCGTTTTGCATTGGTCGGCGCGTTCATATCAATGCCATTGGCTGCAGGAGACGAGAAACACTTCCGCGAGGATCGTGAACAAGAGGCCCACAACGAATCCACAGCCGATCAAAGCGCTACAGAGGGCAATGAAACGCTTGCGGCCAATCTCGTCTTCCGCTTGGGAAGACTGTTCTCGCGACACGTCGTTCTTGCGCCGTTCCTTGATACGCTCTTGCCGTCGTTGCAACAGCAGAAAGCCGTAAGTCGCCAGCGCCGCACAAACGATAGAGATCATGAGCGCCGCGATCGACGCGCCATACAGCCACACATGCAGGTATGAAACGCCGGGCGCGCTGAGCGGTGTCGTGACAGCGTCGCAGGTCTGGGCGGATATTGTCTCGGAGACGATCACCTGTAACAGCCACGCCCCCGGAGAAAGGAAGAATCCCGCGCCCGCACACCAGGCGAGGCGTCGCTTCTCCGCCTCGGTCAACCGCTCAGCACCCGCAACCGATGTTTCCATTACTGGCTCCTTAGCCAGAACGGCGTCACATACAGCGCGGTAAAGATGAATAGCCAGATAACATCCACGAAGTGCCAGTAGAGCCCGCCGATTCGCATGGGCGCGCTGCGCTCCTTGTCGAAGTAGCCGAGCGTAATCCAGATTGCGAGCAGCACCAGGATCACCAGCCCGACCAGAACGTGTGCGAGGTGGAAGCCGGTGATCGTGAAATACAGCGATCCATACAGGTGAGCGGTGACCCGATACGGATGGTCGTGCCATTCCTTCAGCTGAATGCCGACGAAAAGACAGCCGAGCACAATGGCGACGATCATCCAGCTGAGCGCCTGCCATCGCCTGCTCTTTCTGACTGCTCGCTCGGACAGCCAGGCAAAGACGCTGCTCAGTATCAGGACGCTCGTGCTCAATCCACCAACACCGATTTTCGGCATGCCTTCCGGTGGCCACGCCAGTTGCGTTTGCGACTGCGAGTAGAAGTAACTGAAGATGAGATAACCAAAGAGGCTTGCCTCCGTCACGACAAGAGCGAGCACGCCCCACCAGCCACCGGAGTGTTCACCGGCACTGCCCACGGGAAGCGCGTCCTGCTCGCGCGCCTCTCGCGCAGACACCGTCTGCTTCGGCGAGGGCGGCTCCCGCTGCGCCAGAGAACGGCGCGGCCACATCCAGGCAATCAATGCCGCGCCGCAAGCGGCGAAGGCAACGATGGTGAGCACCGGCGAGTGAAGCAGCATCCCAACGAACACAAGCGCTGCAAACAGCCCGACAAAGAACGGAGACCATGCGTCTTCCGGCATCTTCAGGATGACGTCTGGCTTGCCGCTAAAAGGGTGCACGCCGAGCGCCTCCCGGCCCCTATGCAGCAGATACCCTTCCTCCAGGCTGGATCGCCGTCCAGAAGGACGCAAACGGTCTTCCCACAGGGGATGGCGCGATCCGACAACGGGCAGAACTGCGAAGTTGTACGGTGGCGGCGGCGAAGCCACGGACCACTCCAGGCCCGACGCATCCCACGGATTGGGCGGCGCTTTCCTTCCGCGCCGTGCGGATACCACTGCGTTGATGGCGAACAGCAGCACACCGATGCCTAACGCGAAGGACCCGACCGTCGTAATCAGGTTGGAGGTGTCCCAGCCCATTCCCTCGGGGTACGTGTAAATGCGGCGCGGCATACCGAGAAGGCCCGAAATGTGCATCGGAAAAAAGCCGACGTTGAAACCCGTCAGGACGGTCCAGAATGCGATCTTTCCAAGCCGCTCGTTCATTAGACGCCCGGTGAACTTTGGGAACCAGTAGGTGATGCCGCCGAGCACCGGGAAAACGTTGATGCCCAGCAACACGTAGTGCAGGTGAGCAACGATGAAGTACGTCTCGTTGAGTTGCCAGTCGAGCGGCACGGCGGCTGTCATGACGCCGGACACTCCGCCGACCACGAACATCAACACGAAGCTCGCAAAGTAAAGGAACGGCACGGAAAACACGGGCCGTCCCGTCCAGATCGTCGCGATCCACGCGAACACCGCGACGGCGCTCGGGATCGAAATCAGTACGCTTGCGGCGCCGAAAAACGCCAGCGCGAGCGGCGCGATGCCTGTTGCGAACATGTGATGGATCCACACTTCGAAGCCGATGATCATGGTGGCCACCGTCGCCATCGCGACGGCCGCATAAGCCACGAGCGGTCGCCTGCAGAAGGTCGGCAATGCGTCAGAAACAATGCCCATTGCGGGCAGAACCACCACATACACCCACGGATGCGCGAACATCCAGAACAGGTGCTGCCACAACAGTGGCCGGCCGTCGGCGGCCACGTCGAAAAAGTGCGTGCCGATATTGCGATCCATCCACAGCAGGAAGGACGCGAGGCTCACGGCCGGCACTGCAAACAGATTGGCGAAGGAAGCGGTGAGCGTTCCCCATACGATGACAGGCAGCCGATCCACGGACATGCCGACCGCTCGCATACGAAACAGCGTTACGACGAAGTTGACCGCTCCGACCGTGGTAGATATGCCGAGCAGCACCATTCCCAGCGAGTACACATCGATGTTGGGACCTCGGTTGTATTCGATTGACGAGAACGGTACATAGTTGAACCAGCCCGCATTGGGCGCCTCACCCAATGGGAAACTGCAATAGAGAAATACGCCGGCAAACACGAAGATCCAGTATGACAGCGCATTGAGGCGCGGGAACGCCATGTCGCGAGAGCCGAGCATGAGCGGCCAGAGAAAGTTGGCAAAGCCGCTTAGCACGGGCAACGCGTATAGAAAGATCATCGTCACGCCGTGCATCGTGAAAAGCTGCGCGTATTGCTCGGGAGTCAGCAGCGTCTCGTTCGGCCGCGCCAGTTGCAGGCGCATGAGTAGCGCCTCGGCGCCGCCAACCAGCAGAAAAACAAACGCCGTGACGATGTAACGCAAGCCGATCTTCTTGTGGTCCACGGTCGTAATGAAACCGCGCCAGCCCCGTTCGCCTTCCCATGTCTCGCGCAAGCGTTGCTCGGCTTCGGAACCTTGCGGCGCGCTACCGAACTCAGGCTTGCGCCGGAAAGCAGCTTGCCCTCGCTGCCCGCCGCTGTAATCGCTGTAATCACTCGTTGCCGACATCGTGATTTCCTTACCTGAGAGTTGCGAGGTACGCGGACAGGTCGCTCGCCTCCGCAGGCGAAAGCTTCATGTCGGGCATGAGGGCGCCGGGTTTGATGTCCTGCACGTGCTGCACCCAGTCGATCATATTTTTCGGAGTATTGACGATGGTGCCGGCCGCGATCAGCCGCCGCGACATCACATGAGTGAGGTCCGGCGCCTGCACACCCGCAGCATTGCTGCCGCGAATCGCGTGACAGCCCGCACAGCGATCCTCGAACAGCTTCGCCCCCCGTTTTGCGGAGTCATTGGTTGCCGCAAGGGGTGGTGACTGTTGCGCGCCAAGCCATCGGTCGAACTCGGCTTGCGGCTGTGCGTAGACTTCAAAGGCCATATGCGCATGTTGAACCCCGCAATACTGCGTGCATTGACCGCGAAAGACACCGGGTCGATCCGCCTCGAGCCATTGGCGATTAGTGACTCCAGGTATGGCCTGCGTTTTGCCCGACAGCTCCGGGACCCAGAACGCATGAATGACGTCGGCACTCTTGAGTAATACAAGCACCGGTACGCCAACCGGAATATGGAGTTCGTTTGCCGTCGCGAAACGCCTGGTGCCCTTGGTGTCCTCTTCATAGTCGACTTT
This sequence comes from Paraburkholderia phenoliruptrix, assembly GCF_019511605.1. GTDB lineage: Bacteria > Pseudomonadota > Gammaproteobacteria > Burkholderiales > Burkholderiaceae > Paraburkholderia > Paraburkholderia phenoliruptrix_A. The sequence goes on from NZ_JAEUAV010000006.1 coordinate 49,394, forward strand.
CCACCACCAGTCGTAAGCGGTGACCGTCACGGTAAGTGCAGGCTCGCGTGGGGGATCGGCAACCTGCGCGAGTACAACCAGCATGTACACCGTGATTGCGAGCAGTGCGAGCGTCGAGATAGTCGTACCGACATAAACGAAGCTCGGGCCGCCTTTCGTGTTCAGCGCGTTCGCATCCTCCTGCCTGCGGCGCTTGAAGATCGCGACGAGAAGCATGATGGCGATCAGCACGCACACGAAGCTGCAGATGCCTGCAAGCATCCACCCTAGATGCAGCACGGGCTGCGCCGCCGGCCCCTCGCCGCGCAAGAAGTACGCGAGCGGCGTGTGCCCGCTCGTCAACGATCCGGGCTCGCCCTGAGTAGCGGTATCGGCGTATGCATCGAGTTCGCGAAAGGCGATTGCGAGTGGCGCGCCGCATCGGACCAGCCACTTCGCGCACCGGCAGGTGAAGCTCACATTTTCTCCTTGATGCCACGCCTGATGAGCCAGTAGTTCACCGGACAAGTCGTAGCAAACCCCACCACCATCGCGGCCTGCATGCGCACCCAATACGCGGCATCCGTAGGTTTGAGCGGGCTAGCAAGCTTCGCGAAAGCTATCATGCAGGCGAACATGCCGACTTCGTAAGCAAGCAGCGAAAGCGTGTCCGCTTTCACCGCGGCAGCAATGCCATCGCGCAGACCGAGACCGCGCATCGGCGCAATGGAGAAGTACTGAAACGCTATACCGATCAGATAGGCCAAAGCAAACGCTAGCGCCAGTCGTCCTGCAAGCTCGGACCCCCCTATTGCCAGCGACAACGCAAAAGCCAGCCATTCGCCTATGAAGTCGCCCAACGCACATCCGGCGCCGCAGTGCGTCGCGCCAAGGAAGGTGGACTGCCACACCGGCGCTTCCTGCTTGCCGGCACCTGGGTTCGAACGGCCGAACCAGAAATAGAAAACCAGCCCCGCGGGTCCCCAGTACAGCACGGTGAGCGGCCAGACGACTGACATGATGGGCATTGGTTGCTTATGGCCGGCCACCCATATGTCGAACATCACAAAACATGCTGCAAGCGCAGACAACATGAGCCACGCTGCCGGCATGACAGCCGACCACTCTGCTTGCATCCTGGATTCTCCGGCAATGCTTGTATGGATTACGGTGACGAGTACGCCGTACCGGCGTCGTACTCGCAACTGCTCGCTTCGATTGGGAGGAGACAGCAATTCTTATTCCGTTCCCCGCTTGCGCGGCATCTCGCCAATAGCACGTTTGCCGGAGTCGATCAGGTCTCCAGGAAATTCAATTCGAGGTGAACATATGGCACGTGGTGACTTCCAGCATGAAAGGATTTTGAATGTCTGAGGACCACACAAGTGCTGAAAGGCCGAAAGGCGCTTGACCGTGCAAGCTGACTTGCACGTGCGTTGGAACGCGGCGGCGAGCGCGGGCGTTGAAGGCTGGAGTGAAAGGCCAGCTATATCCACCACTGCAACGATGTCAGTGAAAGCGGCATTGCCGGATGAGGTCTGGCATGCGTTCTCGACGAACGTGTGCTGCCGTGTATCAGGAGCGGGGAGTTGACGGGCGTGTTGGTGGACTGCTGCGCATCGCTGTGCGCCAGGGCGTCGCGCAGTGCAACGCCCGGCGTCGTAAAAGCCGCATTCAGGACGGCTCGTGGAATGAAGCTTCAGGCATTAATCAACCGGACGGTTGGACCACGAGCACGTTTGTATGATCACGCACCGCGTGCACGGTGCAGAGGATCAGCCCCCTCACCCGCACGACGATGCGTGCGCGGCCTGACGCGAGCACAGCACGTCCGCGGCAAGCGACCCAAGCGGGGCGAGCGAAGCGGACGACACCCCGGTCATGATGACTCGCTCCGCTCCATATCGAGGAGTAAATCGCCGGATGCGGGCACCACGCCCGCATCCGCCCCGCGCTTAAATCTGTTGCTGGCCGCCATCGACGAACAGTTCGGCGCCGTTCACGAAGCTCGCGTCGTCGGACGCGAGGAACAGCGCGGCGCTCGCGATTTCAGCGGCTTCGCCGAGACGGCCCATTGGAATCTGAGCGGCCAGGTAATCGGCGAGGCCTTGCTGCTGGGCCGCGTCCGGCCCGGCGAGATCCAGCAAGCCGGGAGTACGCGTGGCGCCCGGGCTGATCGTGTTCACGCGGATGCGGCGCTCCTTCAGATCGAGAATCCAGCTGCGTGCAAAGGCCCGCACTGCCGCCTTCGAGGCCGAGTACACACTGAATGCCGCCGTACCCGCGCTGCCTGCCGTCGAACCGGTCAGGATCACCGATGCACCTTCCGCAAGCAGCGGCAGCGCCTTTTGCACCGTGAACAGCACGCCCTTGACGTTACGGTCGAATGTGTCGTCGAAGTGCTCCTCGGTAATGCTGCCGAGCGGCAGCATCGAGCCGCCGCCGGCATTCGCGAACAGCACGTCGAGGCGTCCGTGTTCTTCCTTGATCTGCGCATAGAGCGCGTCGAGTTCGCTGAGCTTCGTTGAATCGACCCGTACGCCCGTCGCCTTGCCGCCGGCTTCGCGAATCGCCTTCACGGCCGAATCGAGCTCTGCCTGACGACGGCCGGTAAGGTAGACGTGCGCGCCTTCAGCGGCGAAGCGCTGGGCGCTGGCGAGGCCAATGCCGCTAGTTGCGCCGGTAACGAGTGCGATCTTGTTTTCCAGTTTGCGTGCCATGGTGCTGCTCCTTCGAATGAGTGGGTGGGTTGAACTGCGCCCGGTGTTGTGTGCTGCCATGTGAGAAGAATATCGACGCATCAGCACATCCGAAATAGAATTGATTGCAATCCAACGTTGCAAAAATGAAAAGATGAGGAACGATGGCAAAACTGCCTGATTTCGAAGGACTCGCGATGTTCGCCAAGGTCGCGGAGGAAGGGTCGTTTGCGGCCGCGGCGCGGGCGATGGGCGTGTCGGTGGCCACTGTCTCGCGCGGCGTGGCCCGTCTGGAGGACCGGTTGGGCGCGCGGCTTTTCAACCGCACGTCGCGCCAGCTCTCGGTCACCGAGTTTGGCCGCACGATCTGCGAGAAGGCCGGCGATATTTACCGCCAGGCCGAGGAGGCGGAAAGCGCCGCGCGTGAACTGTCGGTGCAGCCGCGCGGCCTGGTGCGCCTCGCTGTGCCTATGTCGTTCGGGCTGCGCTGGGTCGCGCCGTTACTGCCCGCCTTCTTTCGGACCTACCCGGAAGTGTCGATCGACCTGCATCTGTCCGACGCGTCGGTCGATCTGGTTGCCGAGGGCTTTGACGCCGCGTTGCGCATTGCGGCCTTGCCGGATTCGTCGCTGGTCGCGCGACGATTGTGCGCGGTCACGCAGTACCTGGTCGCGTCGCCGCAATACCTGGAGCGCGAGGGGTGGCCCACGCATCCGCGTGAGCTCGTGGACCGGCCGTGCCTTTCGTACGCCTATCGCGCGGGCAGCGAGGTATGGCGCTTCAGGAACGACGCGGGCGAAGAAGAACCCGTCGTGCCGACAGGGCCGCTGCGCGTGACGAATTCCGAGGCGCTGTTGCCCACGCTGCTCGACGGTCTCGCAATCGGCGAGTTGCCCGAGTTCATGGCCGGCGAATATCTGGCCGATGGCCGCCTGCAAGCCATTCTTACCGACTGGTCGCTCACGAAGGGCGGCCTTTACTTCGTCACGCCGTCGGCGCGCGCACGGCCCGCAAAGGTGCGCGTACTGTCGGACTACTTCGCCGAACATCTGTCCGATCCGACGTGGCGATGGCCGAAGTAGCCGCCGCGGCTGCACGTCGCCGGGCCGCGCGGAACTGGTCGCGGGACTGATCGCGGGACTGATCGTTGTAGCCCGGCTATCGCTTCCTTAGGTGGGGTGGAATAAAGCACCGACTGCCGTGTTCACCCATACAGAACATCACCAGGGAAGAGCGATGACTCTAGTTAATACTCCGAAGCATCTTGCCAAGTTCGCGCTTGCGGTCTGCGTGTCTTGTGCGACGGCGCCTGCTGCATTCGCGGCGAGCGCCGGCACGCACGCCGAGGCTGGCCCAGAAGCGGCGTTCCTCGAAGAGAACGAAATAGCAATGACGAAGATGATGGACGGCATGGACGCCAAACCGTCAGGCGACGTCGACAAAGACTTCGTCGCGATGATGATTCCGCATCATCAAGGCGCGATCGATATGGCGCAAGCGGAACTCAGACACGGAAAGAACGAGCAGTTGCGCCGGATCGCGCAGGAAATCATCGTCGAGCAACAGCAGGAGATAGTCGCCATGCGCATTGCGTTGGGGCAGCCGTTGCCGCCGTCGGCCGCTGCACCGGATCAGATGGGTCCGGGCCACGCATCAGGTTCTGCCGCGCAGCCGACCCACCACAGCATGTCCGGATCGATGTCCAATCAAGAGGATCAGCAATGAAGAAGAACCTTTCCCGATTTTGCGTCGCCGCGAGCCTTGCCGGCTTTGCACTTGCCGGCTCTGCGTGGGCCGGTCAGGCACCCGGCGCGGCCAGCGCGCCTGATATCGCTGTCAGCCATCACGACCGTGTTTATGCGGCCGAGCAGTTCTCCAACACCGTCTCTGTGACGGACCCGGCGGACAACCGGCTGCTCGGCGTGATCCGGCTGGGCGACCCTTCGCCGACGAACTTCAGCCCGCTGTATCGCGGACAGGTTCTGGTTCACGGCATGGGGTTCTCGCCGGACCACAAGACGATCGCTGTCGTGTCCATCGGGTCGAACTCGGTCTCGTTCATCGACACCGCGACGAATGCCGTAAAACACGTGACCTATGTCGGACGCTCACCGCACGAAGCCTTCTTCACGCCCGACGGCAAGGAAGTATGGGTGACCGTGCGCGGCGAGAACTACGTGTCCGTACTCGACGCAGCGACGTTCGAAGAAAAGACCCGCATTACGGTGCCCGCCGGCCCCGGCATGCAGATCTTCTCGCCGGATGGAAAATACGGGTATGTGTGCTCGTCGTTCAATCCAGAAACGGACGTGATCTCGGTGGCGGACCACCAGATCGTGGCCAAGGTCAAACAGGACAGTCCTTTCTGTCCGAACATCGCGGCGAGCCCGGACGGCAAAGAGGTGTGGTTCACTCTCAAGGACGTGGGCAGGACCCAGGTGTTCGAGGCTCAGCCGCCCTTCAGGCTTCTGAAGACGCTCGACACCGGTCCCATCACCAACCACGTGAACCTGGTCAAGAACAGCAACGGCACGTTCGCGTACGTGACCGTTGGCGGGCTGAACGAGGTCAAGGTCTATCGCACCGGCACCTTTGAGCAGGTCGCGACCATTCCCGTCGGCAATCTGCCGCATGGCATCTGGCCGTCCGGAGACGGCACGCGGGTCTATGTCGGGCTTGAAAACGGCGACGCACTGGCCGCGATCGACACGTTGACCAACAAGGTCATCGCGCAGATTCCGATTGGCCAGGCGCCGCAGGCGGTGACCTACGTTCCGGGCGGGGTGCCCGAAGGCGACGGCACGCAGAATCTGCAGCCGCTCGGCGTGGCGGGCAACACGGTGCATCTGCATCTGACGGCGGCGGATGCAGGCACTTCGGCGCCGGCGAATCCGCCGACCAGCGTCGCGCTTTTCGATCAGGGCCTGCTGCAAGTGCTGCAGGCCTCGGTGACCGGGCTCAAACCGAAGCAGCCTTACGTGCTCGGACTGTCCGACAACCCAGCCGGCCACGGCGCGATCGAGGGACTCGCCACCTTCATGACGAATCCGGCTGGCTCGGCCATCGTGAACGCGATCGGGCAGATTCGTCAGGTGGTATCGGTCAATGGGCCGCAGCCGGCCAGCGGCCGTCGCTATCTGGTGATCGCGCCGCAGGTGGATGGAAAGCCGGGTGCGCCGGTTCAGGTGCAGGCGCTGTGATTGAGGCGAGGGGCCGCAAGGCCCCTCTTTTTGCATGGCAGGCTGAAACGGCTTCTGTACCGGGCATCATCCCGCAAACCGTACAGGTACTGTACCGGCAACGCTGGCTAGAATGCATCAATCCCAGCCCGAACAGCGGAGCCCGCCATGTTCTCAATCACGCTCAGCGCGCTGCCTGCCGGCATTTTGTTCGCGCTCGTCACCACCATCACGCCAGGCCCGAACAACACCATGTTGCTCGCCTCGGGCGTGAACTTCGGCTTTCGCCGCACCTTGCCGCACATTTCGGGCATCAGCGCGGGGGTCGTGCTGTTGATGCTGTCGGTGGGCATCGGGCTCGGCGAGGCCTTCGTCCACTTCCCTGTGCTGTACACGGTGCTCGAGGTGGCGAGCGTCGCTTACCTGCTCTATCTCGCATGGAAGATCGGCACGTCCGGCGAACTTAAGGTCAAGCAGGGCGAACGCCGGCCAATGAGGTTTTACGAAGCCATCGCGTTCCAGTGGGTGAACCCCAAGGCCTGGATGATGGTGCTGACGGCCGCCACGACCATTCACCTGAGCGAGAGCTACAGCATGAACGCCGTTGCCATGGCCGTGCTGTTCTACGTGATCGGCTTTCCGTGCATCTGCCTGTGGGCCGGCTTCGGCACCGCGATGCGGCGCGTGCTGTCCGACGCGCGGCGTCTGCGGGCCTTCAACATGACGATGGCGTTGCTGCTCGTGGCATCGCTCTACCCGATCGCGCTCAAGCTGTTCGACACGGCCACCGCCTGAGCCACACGTTTAGCGCGGCTAGACCGCCCCGCGCTGCACGCGTTCGATGAAGCGCCACAACGCGTCGTCGGTCGAATAGGGGGCGTTGAAGCGAAACCACGCGCTCGGCGCGTCGTCGGGGCGAAAGTACGAGCCGGGCGCGAGCCAGATGCCGTGCGTAAGCGCCGCCGTCGCGATGTCGCCGGCGCGCCCGGCGTCTATCGCAAGGCGCGCCCACAGAAAGAGACCGGCGCGCGGCCGATGAAACACCTCGAGACCGAGCGAGTCGAGCCGCTCCTCGACCGTGGCATGCGCGAGCTTGAGCCGCTCGTTCACCGCTTCCACGTGACGCGCGTAGCGCCCCTCGAGCAGCACCTTGTCGACGATCCGCTCGATGGCCTCCGACGACGTCAAACCCACCGCCATCTTGGTGCGCGCCAGTTCGCGCAGCACCGCGCGCTCGGCCACGACATAGCCGCAGCGCAGTCCCGGCGTGACGGTTTTGGAAAAACCGCCTACGTACAGCACACGCTGCAAGCCCTCCATCGCGGCGAACAGCGGCGCGCCGGACGGCGCGAGCTCGCGGCTCACGTCGTCCTCGATCACCCACATGCGCTGACGCTCGGCGATCTGCAACAGACGGAAGGCCGCCGACATGCCGAAAGTCGCACCGGTCGGATTCTGCAGCGTCGTGTTGACGAAGATGGCCTTGGGCTTGTGCTCGGCGACGAGCGCTTCGAGCACGTCGGTATCCACACCGGCGGGCGTGCGCGGCACGCCATGCACCACGAGCCCAGCCAGCTTGAGAATCTGCAGCAGATTGCAATAGCCCGGATCTTCGACGATCACTGCGTCGCCCGCGCGCAGCAACGTGCGCACGATCAGATCCAGGCCCTGCGTCGCTCCCTGAGTGAGCAGCACGTTGGACACGTCGACAGGCAAGCCATAGCGGTCGAGCTGCTCGGCAATGCGCTCGCGCAGCGGCGCAAAACCGTACGGGTGGCCGTAATCGCCGAGCCGCGCGGCGGGCACGCGGCTCATTGCGCGCAGCGCGTGCTGCAGGCCGGTTTCGTTGATCCATTCGTTCGGCAGCCAGCCGCCGCCAGCCTTGATCGGCACGGAATGATCGGCGAATACGTCGGACAGCAGCCAGGTCGCGGTGAGGCTGGGCGGCTGCCAGTCGGTGACGGCGGCGCGCGGCGCGGGCGAGCGCGCCGCGACGCGATAACCAGAGCCGCGGCGCGCGACTACCAGCCCCATCGACACCAGACGGTTGTACGCCTCGGTCACCGTGAAGGTGCTCAGTTCGTGGGTCTGCGCCAGTTGCCGCACCGACGGCAACAGCGCGCCCGCGCGCAGCGACTGCGCCTCGATGGCCTGCGCGAAACCCTGCACGACCTGCTCGACCAGCGTCGGGGCGGCGCGCCGGTCGCGCTCGAGGTTCAATTCGATCATGATGAGCAATCGGGACAAAGAAGTCGGCCGCGGCCGACGGCTGGAAGCGATGACCTCGGCACAGTTGCCGCGAATTCACCAACACAGTTAGCGCGACACCGCGTCAACTGTTTATGCCGCCATTAAACCGCGAACGCTACAGTTTTGGCTATGCCCCGGTGGAATCCCCCGGGCAACGCCCAAAGCAAGTCCCGCTTGGGAAACCGCTTCGAGGAGAAACCATGACTTCGCGCCCTGTCATCGACGATCTGTCGTCTTTCTGGATGCCCTTCACCGCCAACCGCCAGTTCAAGGCCGCACCGCGCCTGCTAGAGTCGGCGAAAGGCATGTACTACCGCAGCACCGACGGCCGCGAAGTGCTCGACGGCTGCGCGGGCCTCTGGTGCGTGAACGCCGGCCACGGCCGCGACGAGATTGTCGCGGCGATCACGCAGCAGCTCTCTAAACTGGACTTTGCGCCCACGTTCCAGATGGGCCACCCGCTCGCGTTCGAAGCGGCCACCAAGGTCGCCGAGCTGATGCCCGAGGGCCTCGACCGTATCTTCTTCACGAACTCCGGTTCGGAGTCCGTCGACACCGCGCTGAAAATCGCGCTCGCCTATCACCGCTCGCGCGGCGAAGCGCAGCGCACGCGCCTGATTGGCCGTGAACGCGGTTATCACGGCGTGGGCTTTGGCGGCATTTCGGTGGGCGGCATTGCGCCGAACCGCAAAACGTTTTCCGGTGCGTTGCTGCCGGCGGTCGACCACTTGCCGCATACGCACAACCTCGAGCAGAACGCATTCTCCAAAGGCCAGCCGGCGTGGGGCGCGCATCTCGCGGACGAACTGGAGCGCATCGTCGCGCTGCACGATGCATCGACGATCGCCGCGGTGATCGTGGAACCGGTCGCGGGCTCGACCGGCGTGCTGATTCCGCCGCAAGGCTATCTGCAGAAGCTGCGCGAAATCTGCACGAAGCACGGCATCCTGCTGATTTTCGACGAAGTGATCACGGGCTTTGGCCGCGTGGGCAAAGCCACGGCCAGCGAATATTTCGGCGTGACGCCCGACCTCATCACGATGGCCAAGGCGATCAACAACGCGTCAATTCCGATGGGCGCGGTCGCGGCCAGCCGCACGGTGCACGACACCATCGTCAACGCCGGCGCGCAAGGCGCGATCGAGCTGTTCCACGGCTACACGTATTCGGCGCATCCGGCCGCGGTCGCCGCCGCCATTGCCACGCTGGAGCTGTATCGCAAGGAGGGCCTGTTCGAGCGCGCGGCCACGCTCGCGCCCACGTTCGAAGCCGCCGCTCATTCGTTGCGCGGCACGAAGCATGTGAAGGACATCCGCAATCTCGGGATGATCGCGGGCATCGAGCTCGAATCGCGCGACGGCGCGCCGGGCGCGCGCGCCTATGAGGCGTTCGTCAAATGCTTCGAGGCGGGCGTGCTGGTGCGCTTTACCGGCGACATTCTGGCGTTCTCGCCGCCGCTCATCATCAACGAAGAGCAGATTGCGCACATCTTCAAGACGGTTGGCGACGTGCTGGCCACCGTGCAGTAAGGTTAGGCAAGCCGCGCGGAGCGGCGCGCGGCTTGTGCGAGGTGACTGCTTGCGGCTTGGTGGTGGCGGTTTGCTGGTGGCGGTTTGCGACTCGCTGGTTTCCGGTTGCCGCTCGTGCGAGCTGACTGCTTGTGGCTTGCCGGCTGCCGGGTGCGGCTCGCGGGTGCCGGCGGCCGGCAACCAGCGCCCCGCCGCCAGTTCAATGATGATGCGCGCGTGCGGCTCGCGTCTGCGCCGCCTTCTTGGCTGCGGCTGAGCGTCCGGCTGCGCCCTTGGTCGCAGCGGCCTTCTTTGCCGCCGCCGAGCGGCTCGCGGCCGGACGTTTGGCCGCCGCCGACTTCGCCTGCTTCGACATGGCCGAATGCGAAGCGCCGGCCTTGCTCTCGCGCTTCAACACATTGGTGCTGGTGCGCGAGCGCTTCGCCGTCGACTCCTTGCTGGCTGTCTTTTTCGCGGCGCCCTTGTTCTGTCCCGCGGCGCTGTCCTTCTCCGCCTTCTTGCGCGTGGCCTCGCTCGTTGCGCCCTTCTTCGGCGCCTTCAGATCGACGCCCGCGCGACGCGCTTCGGACAATCCAATGGCGATGGCCTGCTTCGGCGAGCGGACCCCGTGCTTGCCGGCGCGTACCTTGTCCACCTGCTCCTTGACGAACTCTCCAGCTTGCGTGCTCGCCGATTTGCCGGCGCGTTTGTCGGCTTCGGCACGCTTGAGGGTTTTCTTCTCGGGCATGACAGTTCTCCGGTTGACTATGGCCCAACCGGTGCAGCAATGACTGTGCCGAAGGGCCGGTACAGCATCTCAGGACTCGCGCCGTTCACGTGGACAGCGTATGGTGTAGTCAGGGACCGGCGCACCGGACCGGCCCGAACCGGAGACGTCCATGAAGTTCCCCCACGTGCGCGCGGGTGCGCATATCGAAGGCGTTCACTGGATCGCCGAATACGCGGAAGACGTCCACGAGATTCGCATCTTTCGCGAAGGGCAGGAAATCGACGTCCACGATGCGCCTTCGTCGCTGTTCGGCGACGAGCAGAACGCGGGCTCGAAGAGCACCGCCGATCATCGCGCGGCCGAGGCTGCGGTGCTGGCTTATCTGAGGCGCTTTGTGGCGGAGCATGACGCGCAGGAGTAAGCGGGCCCGCGTGGGTTGAGGGTGCGGGTGCGGGGTGCGGTGCGGGACGTCGATCGGGCGATTGAGAGCAGCAGTTCGGTTTCAGCAGCTTCACACCATCGGCCATTCTTCGGTGCCCTTGTGCACGCGCTTGGAGTCCGGCATCGGCTGCAGTCGCCAGGGTGAACCATGTTCCCTGTACCACCGGTCGCACCGCTCCCGTCTGATCGACCTGTCCGTGCACAGGCCGTCTTCAATCGCTTCCATGTACATGACCATTGAGACATAGCGCCGCCAGCGGCGCAGTCTAAAGCACACCGTCCCTACCGCAATCTAGAGCCAGCAGAGCGCTGCCTCGCTAGCCGACAACGACCAGCCCGGGTTCTGCTCCCGCCAGTCCCACAGGGCGAGGGCCGTCACTGGGGCTGCAAGCGCAATGCACATAAGCAGCCACTTCGTTACGCGGGGCCTCATGTGAAGCCTGCGCCACCTTTCACGCGTCTCGAGGCGTGATTCGAATGGGGCGGAATAGAGTACGTGTTTCGGCATGTATCCTTCTGTTTTCAGCGAATGAAGCCCCGCAGAAGCCCGTCAATAATCGCCCTCACAAAAACCGCGAAAGCTCTCGCTACAGCAACCGTAACCAGCACTTCATTTGCCAGTGACGCAGAACGAGAAACCCGATCATTAGGGCCGCAAAGAGGTAAGAGGAGACGGTGAGCTTCAGGTCCCAGGGCGCAACCAGCAGGCAGACCATCCATGCCGCTCCACACAAGATAATCTCGGGCCCCAGGATGGGGTTGTACTCGTATTCCTTCTTCCATGGCACCCCCACGCGATCCGGTTCTTTCGCCACCACATTCAAGACGACTCCCCGCTCATGCGGCAACGCGACGAGCTGTGCGCCTTGGCCGAAGTGGGCCATTCTTGCGGCCAGCGCCTGCAGCACCCATCGCGCCACCGGAGCCTGTGGACCGATAGCCGTCTCAAGCGCATGTTCTTCTACCTTCAGGCCCGACTCCCTCACCGCCCCCAAAGTGGCGTGTTGCGCCAGGCCTTTCAGACGGCTGAACCAGAAGTGACGGATACGTGTACGCTGCACCTGCTCCGAATCCAGCAGCAGTGTGAGCGCCTTCCCGGCCTCGTCGGCTCCGGCAACGATCTGCCGTAACAGCCAGGCGTGAACCTTCGGCTGCTGCCTTGTCGCCATCAGGGCGGGCAAGCCGAACAGCAGCGCGACGGCCGCCTCCGAGACGCCGGGCTTATCGCCCAGCTTTCCGTCATTCAGATGCCAAGCCAGCAGGAGACGGTGCTGCGGTCTCATGGTGATCCCATATCGGTAGTAGGTCGGGCGGTCGTGGTCCTTGAACCAGTCTTCCGCAAATCCGGGGGCCTGGTCGTTGCCGATCCATCTGACGTGCGGCGTGCCCGGCAACCCGGCCTGTTCCCAGACCGCCTGGAAGTCAAGCGATGCTTCAGCCCGGTCGCACTGGATCACGACTTCAAATGACTGGTCTTTCGCCACCAGCGCCAGTTGTGGCGCCAGCGGTGCCAGCATGGTTTCAATCAGCACACGTTCGCGCTGGACGGCATCGCTCCCCTCGATGCTGGCAAGACACATGACCCGCCCGGGATTGTCGGGCGGCTCACCTTCCAGCTTCAGCATGCGCTCTGCAAGGTCGGGCTCGGGTGTCAGAATCACGCTGTCCAGCACCGCCAGGCCCGCACGACTTTCCCTCCGCCAGGCAGTTATCAGAGACCAGCGCGCGGTGTTATCGTGTGCCGCGATGCGATTAGGCTCGTCATACATATGCCAATACACAAGACTACTGAGCGCGACCCAGCAGAAAAACGGCACCGCCAAAGCACCACGGATGATCCTGTCCCACGCCACGGGGCCAACCTTCGGCAGGCCGGACAGGACGATACAGAGTGCGACACCTTCAACGATCAGGTACAGCGCGACAAAGATCCAGACCGACGGCAGTTCCCTCGCCTCATATTCCGCAGGAAATCGCGGCTCCCAGTCAAAAGTCATTTAACCTCCGGTCACACTTCGACTGTCCATTCACGCTGCGACGCGCGCAGCCGTGGTGGCGGACTGCACCTGCAGCGGCACAGATCGTCCTCCAGTGCGTGTTGCCTGCCGCCGAGGTCATCACCGACCAGCCGCGCACTATCCGGCTCGACCACACCAATGGAATTGCAGGCGGGACACTGAACGCGTGCGCCGAGGTAACTCATTTTCCGGTCATCGAGGCCGATATCGTCCACTCCGTCGAGCACGACGCCATTCGCCGTGGTCCGGTCATGCTGGAATATGCAGGCGCGTTCTCGCATGTCAGGCTCCCACCCATTCCCAGCTGGCCCGTCCGCCGGACTCTTTCAGGGTCGGCATGGTCTGTCCGCGCTGCACCGTGACGACGCCCGCGAAGTCGTACCGATAGTTGTTCTCCCATCCCTGCCGCGTGCGGGGCAGCCAGCGGCCACTGCGCGGGCACACCGATCCTGGCTCGCAGAACTGCCGCGTCTCATCAATGAGATCGAAGGAATACTGCTTTACAGGTGTTGGCGCGCTGGCCTCCCACAACCACTGCACCGGGCCGTTGAGGCTCACGCCGTTGCCCCGCTCCATCAGCATTTGCACGGGTTCGGTGGTTGCAACGGCCCCGGCCTTGAACGGCACGAGCTGCAGGCTGCGGTACGTGCTGTAGCCAGTGCGTACGGCGCGGTACAGGCCGTCCTCGGCAAATACCTCACCGGGTTTCACCGGTCGGGACGACATGCTGGCACGATGCGTCGCCTCCCACTGCTCGCGCGCCTCGGGGGTCGAGGGGTAGTCATGGTCGATGGTTATACAGCTTCTAATTGGCCGGAAGTCAACCTGCGATGACAGACCCCAACCATAGCCCTCATACTCGATCCTCATGAAAACGGCACCGGATAGTTCATACTCGCCCTTCGTTATTCGATTATCGGGAATTGATTCCAATTTAAGAATTTTGCGTTCGCCTGGGTGCAAAGTAACAAGGCCCTCAGCAAAATCCCCTTTGTTAATTAACCTTTTTCCTGCCAAACCAAATCCCCAATCATCGCGAGGCTGCATTTTTCCAAGTTCACTAAATGGAGCAACTCCAAGGTCCCCGCCCTGCGTATCGCCGGACCACTGGTCCGGCGTCCTGAATTTGATCCATCTGTTTCCGGAGTTGATGAATTGCACCGATACGATATAATGGCCCTCCTTACGCTCAACACCGACCGTAGTGAAATCCAGTTTGATAATCTTTTTGCCATCGGTCCGCGCTTGCTCGGAAAGGCTGAAAGGGACGTCGAAAACTGGATGCCGAAAACGTTCCGGGATCAACCGCAGAGAACCTGACCTGCTCACAGCTTTGTCCCCTTCGAAACAAACAATAGTAAACGTCGCGGCGGGGTCATGCGCCTCGGGCCCACCGGTCTGAATATCCTTGTCGCACAAGGTTTTCGCTACGTCTTTCAACGCTTGCACATCCTCTTTCTTTGGTTCAAGTTCAAAAACCCCGATACCCGTCTGTGTCTCATCATTGATGGTGTCACCTTTCGCGAAGTAAAACTTGCCTTGCCCATCAAAAGTCATCTGTCGGGAGCCATACTGAAGGCCACCGGACCACGAAAGCGAGAAAGCACCGGGCTTCATCACAGTGTTCTCTGAATCTTTTGCCATTACGCGACCGCCCCAAATCAGCACATAAATAAGAAAATAAAAAAACGCCCGCAGCCTGCTCATGCGATTAGTTTTTGACATTGACGCCACTTCCCTTTCTTGTTGATTTTTCGCCGACCGTACCGGTATTAGATGTCGTCGCAGCAGGCGCGTGGTAGCCCACCCTCCACAACTTGTTCGTGTGAGCAGAAAACCATCTGCGAATATATTCGAGGTAGTATGGCGACGTGGTAGCTGTTGGGCGGAGGGCTCCTTGTCCCATCAGATTGGTTTTCGTTTCGATGACCCAAAACGTATTTTTGTTTTTGTTCGCATCAGCGAGCTGAAAATCTATATCCTTACCGTTCTGAATATAGATTGAATGCACAAAACCACCTTGCTCCCAATACTCATCCGGAAAGTTGAACAGATGTCCCGTCTCATGTGCTTTCGTTTGCGTAATTCTCTCGACGTATCGACCATTCGACATCTGGTAATCTTTTTCAGGCCAATTGTAGGCGTCTGCGCGAGCAGTTGTCGGAAACAAATTGATCGTGATGTTTGGGTTCAGTGTGATAGCCTCCGACGCTCGTACTACATGAACGTCTGCACAAAATCTCACCGAAACCCGACAACCACAAGCACCTTCTTTTCGACACCCAGCAAGAATCAGATTGTAGTTCCCCTGATTTAGTGTCTTTTCAATTTCGTTTTTGTACGTGGAAGCATTAACTTCCTTGGGGTCGCGATCTACCAACATTAATCCTTGTTCAGGATAGGACTTCTGCGAGTTAGCTCCGTTGTTGAACGTTTCATATTGGACGACAACGTAGTTATCGTCCTCGTCGCGAAGTGGTTGCCCCGTTGCACGATTCATCTTCACTAACAATCGTGGTACCAAGGCAGTAACGACCGTCGCTGTCAGCGTTTTGCTATTCGAATCGTAAGTAAACTTACACGTAGTCCGCGCGGTTCCGGAGCACATCACCGGCTGACCACCATCTTCCAGCCGCTCAGTCCTCATCCAGCCATATTTCTGGTAGGTCGGTGTCTCCCGCTCCATAGTGGCAAGCTCGGTGAAATCAGCCAGTTGCCAGCCGCACGAAGCAGGACTTAACAGCGGGATCGGGTCGGGCGCGACGCACTTTTGCTGCTCATTGTCCGGGTCATTGATTGTCAGCCCGCCATTGTTTGGTGCGTCTTCTTTCGCGTTTGGCTTCCCACCGAACAAGCCGTCAATAAACGAGGGCGGCACTGCTCCCGTATTCGCCAGCGACTCCCACTGCGAGGCGTCGGGTGCGGGCGCTGGCGGTGCTGGTCGCGGCACGAAGTGCGGGTTGGTGCGCCACACCTCGCACTGTGTCGTGTACGGCACAAACACCGGAGCGAATGCCGCGCCGCCCAGGTCCATCTGCGCAGGTCCCGTCTTCTTCAGGCCGCTTGTCCTGAACACGGCACCACCGCGCGAGCCGAATTCGATGCCGCCCGGCGTCATGCGCAGGTACGAGCCGCCCACATTCAGCACAATCTCCTTCGATGACTTCACCTGCAGCACGCCGTCCACCGTCTCCATCGTCATGTCGCCCTGCGAGGCGAGCTGCATGCGGCCACGCTGGGCCTGCGCAACGAAGTCCCCCGCAGCCGTGATGAGGCGCATGCCCTTCTGCGAGAACATCGACAGCAGGTCACCTGCTGCCACCGTAAAGCGCCTGAGCGTACTGAAATGCACGCCTTTCTTCGCACTGCCGATGATAGGGCCGTCTGCGGCCACCTGTACGCCGTCGCCCGAGGCGATAGCGACCGGCCCGGGACCACTCACCAGCACGCCAGGCTTTTTCATATCCTTCAGGCCGTCATGGATCGCCTGCTGCGCATCTGGATCGGCGGACGATGCCGTGGACGCCTCCGCAGAACCAGCAAGTGACTTGACGAACATCTAGTGACCCGTCAGTTGCGCGTCCGTCTCGTCCATGGCGAGCACCTTGCCGCCTGCGCCTGGCCCGTTATGCGCGGTCACCATCACGCCCGCGCCGCCCCGGCTAACCAGATGCCCTGACGTGCGCAGTTCCGCTCCCGCCCCCCTCGGCTGCAGATCGCCATCCGGTATGAAGCCCAGGTTCAGCTGCGAGCGGCCCGAGTGTTCGGTACTGAGTTCGATGCCTTCCTGCCCCTGCCAGTCATCGAACCAGAGCTTGTTCCCCGAGCGCGTGCGTATCTCGCTGCGCGATATGCGCCTGCGCGAACTGTTGATAAGGTCCGGGTTCACGCTGTTTGGCAGGAACGCCAGCGCGAACGGCTTGTTTGGGTTGCCTTCATAGAAGCCCGCCACACCGTGATCGCCATCCACGGGCGGCATGTTCAGCCCCGAGCGGCCCTTGCTGGCAAAGGGTTTGGCCATGCGTATGGGGATACTCTCGCCGCCCTTCGGCCAGTTGCCGAAGTCACAGTGAAAGCGCACGACGATCCGCCCTTCCGCGTCCAGATAGGGGTACGTGTATTTGTCCGGCGAAGTGACCGTAAAACCCAGCGTGTGGACACGCGGCCATCTAGACTCGTTTATCGGCAACCGGTAGGGCCGCCCCGCAGGGATCGCACGGAACTTGTTGTAGTAGTTCTGGTTACGCGCCCCCCGGTGTACCACCTTCCAGACGAACAGTCCTTCCTTGGTTTCGAACGCCGTGTTGTCGTCCATTGCGTCCAACTCGTCCGGCTTCACGATGCAGCCTGGCCGGATCGACGGCATGGTGGACTTGCCCCTGAAGACGACCTGCTGCGCCCGCGCCGCTTCGTGCCGCAACACCGCCTCGCGCTTCGCACCTTCTGTGTCCGCGTGCTGGGTGCCCCAGACCACGGGTGTGCCCATCATCGTGCCGGTTTCCTGTCCGGTTACGAACGGGTTGCGTGCACGCCCTTCCTCGCGAAGGACCGTCACCGCATTCTCCGGGTTGTAATCCGCCACGATGAACGACTCGGGCACTGTGCGCGTTCCAACCTCCAGCGAGAGGATCGTCTCGTTGAATGGAGTCAGCAGTCCCGTGGGAGGGCGATTCGGCAGTTCGATAGCCGGACGCGTATAGCCGTCGATGTCATCGGCAATCACCAGGACCTCGCCGTGCCTGCCTTCCTCCGTGAACCAGAACAGGCCCGCCTGCTCCATTTCAAGCTGGCAGTAGGCGAGGTCGCCCATGTTGTACTGGAAACGGAACGGATGCCTGGGATGCTTGCGCCGAAGGCGCTGCTCGATGTGCATCCACGGCCGTATGCCGTTACGTTCGATGACCTCCTTGATGATTTCGGCCGATGTGCTGTTCTGGTACGTGGCACAGTTGCTGGGTCCGTCGAGCATGGCCAGGCGCTGCCGGATTTCAACGCGATAGCTGTAGCCGTCGGGTGAGCGCGAAACTGATCCAACACGCGAAACGAAGCCCTGGAATTTACGAACCGGTGCGGTTTCCTCGGTGTGGAACGCGAAGTCCGCCCACTGTCCGAGAATATCCCTGCGCGACACCCGCTCCGGTGTGAAAACCTTTGCCGTGATCCTGTAGGGCTTGCACACTTGCTCCCGCACTTCCCATTCGATTACCGATACCTCCGGCAGCGGCCGTTTTTCTTCTTCCTTTGATCCCCGGTCGTTCCGGTAACGACGGATCAGTGTGAGGTGCGCCGACTGCCGGCCCGTCAGATTCGTCTGAGGACGATCAGATTCCGCCATGGTTGCCTGCCTGTTTATTTTATGGATTCCTAAATTACAGGCCGGTAGTTCAGAATCGCTTCCGGCCCATCTGTCACCAAATCCGAATCCCCGATGGTTCAGCAAGCTGGCGCGCGGCTCAATAGGACAAGTTCTAAAAAGAGCGTCGTTTTATGCGCGGTGAATGGCCTTCTGCAAAAGGTTCAGCAAGCATTGACGATAATCAATGAGGCTCCTGCTCACCGCCCGACAAATGATCCAGGCGTCAGCACATGACCAAGTCAGCGCCGACGTGTGTCATAGGTAGCAACAGACTGTGCCCAGGGCTGCTCGGACCGTGAGCAGCGACCATTGCAGCATGCCGACCGCCGCCGGCGAACCCCGGTGCGCATCCGCCTGAGCCAGGCGTTATTCACGGAATATGTCGAGGGGTCATCGCAGGGAACTCGCGATCTTTAGCAGGAACGAAAGAACCACCGTGCAGCCTGAGCGGGCGGCGGGCTCCGAACATGGAGTCCGCCGCCCGCATCGCGGTCGTTCAACGCGGTCGTTGTCAGCAACCGCACGGACAGAGAGTCTTCCGCCACGGCCCGCCCATCGAAAGCAAGCCGCGCAAAGGCGTAACGCGCACCGAACACGTCGGCACGCGGACTCAAAAGCTTATCTAGCTACCGCCACGCACGAGAGGCCACCCCGCCAACACCCCACCGCACGCTCCCACCAACTCACTCCCCAGGCCGAAGTTTCTTCACTTCCGCGTCCGACGGCTGTACGCTCGCGCCGTCAATGTAGCGATACGAGGTCATCACGCCCTTGCCGTCCTTCAACCCCGTCACGCCGACATAAGCGCCCATGGTCGACTGATTGTCCTGCGCGCGATAGGTGATCGGCCCAAACGGCGTGTCGACGCTAAGGCCCTTGAACGCCGCCGCGAGCTTGTCGGTATCCGCGGAACCGGCCTTCCTGATGCCCGCCGCAATGGACATGAGCGCGGAGTAGCCGACCACGGAGCCAAGCCGCGGATAGTCGTGATACTTGGCCTGATAGGCATCCACAAACTTCTTGTTCGCAGCGGTGTCGATCGAATACCACGGGTAGCCCGTCACGATCCAGCCAGTCGGCGCTTCGGCGCCGAGCGGATCGAGGTAGTCCGGCTCGCCGGTCAGCAGCGACACCACCGTGCGATCCTTGAAGAGGCCGCGCGTATTGCCCTCGCGCACGAACTTGCCGAGGTCGGCGCCGAACAGCACGTTGAAAATCGCGTCGGGCTTCGCATCGGCAATTGCCTGCGTGACCGCACCCGCATCCACGTTGCCAAGCGGCGTAGCCTGTTCCGCGACGAACTGCACGTCAGGCTGCGCGGCGCTCAGCAGCTTCTTGAAAGTGGCCACCGCCGACTGGCCATACTCGTAGTTCGGATAGACGAGCGCCCAGCGCTTCTTCTTCAGCCTCGCGGCTTCGGGCACGAGCATCGCGACCTGCATGTACGTGGAAGGACGCAGACGGTACGTGTACTTGTTGCCGTCGGCCCAGACAATCTTGTCGGTCAGCGGTTCGGCGGCTAGGAAGAAGATCTTCTTCTGCTTCGCGAAGTCAGTGAGCGCAAGCCCGGTGTTCGACAGAAAGCCGCCGAACAGCAACTGCACCTGTTCGCGGGCAATCAGCTCCTGCGCGACGCGAATCGTGTCGCCGGGGTTGCCGTTGTCGTCGCGCGAAATGACTTCGAGCTTCTTGCCGAGCACGCCGCCCGCGCCGTTGATCTGTTCGAGCGCCAGATTCCAGCCGTTTTTGTAAGGCCCGAGAAAGGCCGGCTGCGCCTTGTAGCTGTTTATTTCCCCGATCTTGATGGTCTGCTGGGCGTTCGCGCCGAACGCAGCAAATGAAAAAACCGTCGATAGCGTAAGGCGAGAGATCCATCCTGCGCGCGTGGTCATGCGTTTCTCCGTATCAAATGGATTGCGGGAATGCGTTGGTTTTCTAGCGGCTTGTCTGCCCGGTTCATCGCTGCGCGCCTTCGTTCGCACCTCATTCAGCGGAGGACATGGCGCGAATCCGGGCGACGCTTTCCTTCACGTCCTGCCATGCGGGCTTGCCGCCCGCGAATTGCTGGCGCAGATATGACACGAGCTCGGCGACCTGGGCGTCGTTGAAACTGTCGCGGTAAGCCGGCATCGTACCGAGTTCGGGCCGCGCAGGCGAGCCGATACCGTCGAGAATCACGCGGATCAGATTATCTGGCGTGGCGCTATGCAGGTTCGTGTTGAGCGCGAGCGACGGATGCGCGCCGAACAGCTGCGGCCCGCTTCCCGTGTGATGACACGCGGCGCAGGCGCCGTCGAAAAGTCGCGCGCCCACGCCCGAGGGCGCGCCGCGAATCGCGCTGGCCGCTTCGTATTGGCGCGCCATCGCCGCCACGTCGACGTTGGGCTCGAGCGGACTCAGCGACGCAAGATACGCGGCCATCGCGCGAATGTCGCTATCGGGCAGCGCCGCGAGATCGGCGACAACCGGCGCCATCGGCCCCGCGGCCACGCCGTGCAACGGCGCGTGGCCAAAGCGCAGATAGCGGAACAGTTCGTCCTCGGTCCACGGCACCGGCGAGTTCGACAGCGACGACAACGCCGGCGCTTCCCACCCTTCCGCGCTGCCGCCGCCCATGAAAACCGCGCCGGTTTTCTCGGCGCCGAATGCATTGCGCGGCGTGTGACACGCGCTGCAATGTCCGAGGCCATTGACGAGATACGCGCCGCGATTCCATTGCGCGCTCTGCGCGGGGCTCGCGGCGAAGCTGTTGCGGGCGAGAAAGAGGCCGTTCCATGCGGCCATGAGCGGACGTGCGTTGAATGGAAACCGCAGCCTGGTTTGCGGCGGACGCAAGCGCACAGGCGTTTGCGACATCAGATACGCGTACAGCGCCTCGAGGTCTTCGTCGGAAGTGTTCTTGAACGATGTGTACGGAAAGGCAGGATACAGCCGGTGTCCGTCGCGGCTAATGCCTTCGCGCATCGCGCGAATGAACGCTTGCAGCGACCACGAACCAATGCCCGTCTGCACATCGGGCGTGAGATTCGTGCTGTACACGATGCCGAAAGGTGTTTCCAGCGGCTTGCCGCCGGCGTTCGGCACGCCGTTGCGCGCGGTGTGGCACACCGCGCAATTGCCGAGCGACGCCAGCACCTTGCCGCGTGCGACGAGGTCGGCAGCGAATGCACTCGCAAGCGGCGGCGCAATCGGCGCGATGGGCTGCGGCGCCAACGACAAGGCCCCGAGCCAGCCCGCCGCGCCTGCTGCCAACGCGCCCAGAAAACCCAGCCGCCAGCGCTTTTTCCGGCGCGCGGCCGCGTCCTCGGCTTGCGCATCCGCGAGCGCGGCGCGAATCGTTTCGGGTGTGAACGGCGGCCTGCGAAAGCGCACACCGGTTGCGTCATACAGCGCGTTGGCAATCGCGGCCGCGCCCGGCAGCGAGGCCGACTCGCCCGCGCCCAAGGGCGCCTCGCCGTGCCGAGGCATCATCACGACGTCGATCACCGGCACTTCGCGGAACGTGAGGATCGGATACGCGCCCCACTCCTGGCTCGTTACCGCGTTATCGCCGAACGTCACGCGTTCTTTCAGCGCGCGGCTCGTCGCCTGAATCACGTTGCCATGAATCTGGTGACGCACGCCGTCGGGATTGATCGTCGTGCCGTTGTCCTGACCGACCACGACGCGCGTTACCGCGAGTTCGCCGCTTCTGCGATTCACTTCCACGTCCGCGACCCACGCACACCAGGCCGCGCCGAAGCCGGGAAACTTGCTGTGCACATAGCGCGCGTAGGCAATGCCGCGGCCCCGCGCAATGTCGCCATCTTCGCGCGGCTCGCCGGTTGCGGCTTGCCGCGCACGCGGCTGCCAGCCCGCGCGCTCGGCAACCGCTTTCACGAGCTCAGCCGCGCGTGGATCGCGCAAATGCTTCAGGCGGAATTCGACAGGATCGGCACCGGCCTCGACCGCCAGTTCGTCGATGAACGACTCGTGCGCGAAGGTATTGGGCAACGCGGACACGCCGCGCAACCACGAGGCGCGCACGATAGGCGGCGTGTCGTCGCAGACAACGCGCATGGCGCGGTAGTCGTAGGGCGGCACGGCCGTGCGGTCGCCCATTTCGAATACCTGCGGTTGCGCCGGCAACGCGCCGGTCAGCAACAGCGCGAGCGTAGGCGCGTCGTTCGATGGGTAACGCGTCGCGAAGTCGTAAGCCGCAAGTTCGCCTTCCGCGCTCAAAGCGCCGCGCACATCCATCAATTGCGCGGCGCCCTTCGGCTCCCATGCATGCTCGTCCTCGCGCGACAGTTGCACGCGCACCGGTGCGCCCGTTGCACGCGAGAGCAAGGCGGCGTCCGCGGCGACGTCGTCCGCGCAATTGCGGCCGTAGCAGCCTGCCGCGTCCATGCGCACGATCTCGATCTGCGCTTCATCCAGAGACAGCAGCAACGCGAGGTCGGCGCGCAGCGAATGCGGGTTCTGCGTCCCGGACCATACCTTCAATGCGCCGTCACGATAGTCGGCCACCGCGCACGAGGGCCCAATCGACGCATGCATCTGAAACGGCCACACGTATGTGCGATTCAGCGTGTGGGCAGGGTCGAGCGCGAGCGCCGTGTCCACATCGCCTTCGATCACGAGGTCGCGCCGCGTCGCCGGATTGGCGCGCAGCGCGGCTTCTACCTGTTCGCTGGTTTCGAGCGGCGGCAATGCTTCGGGGTTTTTCCACCGCACGTCGAGCTGCTTAGCGGCTTGCTGTGCGATTTCCTCACGCTCGGCCACGATGCCGACGAAGTCGCGTATCACCACGACCTTGACGATGCCAGGCAGATCATGGATCGACGCTTCGTCGACGCGCAGCAAACTGTTGCCGACAAAATCGCCCTGCGCGAGGCCCGCATACGGCGGGCGCACGACGCGCCCATGCAGCATGCCGGGCACGCGCACATCGTGCACGAAGCTCAATTCGCCGGTTGCCTTCGCGGGTATGTCCACGCGCGGCGCCTTTTTGCCGACCACCGTATAGCCGCTGGGGTCTTTCAAAGGCGCATCGGCGCGCAGTTTCAATTCGATGCGTTGTCCCGCAATGAGCTCGCCATAAGCGATGCCTCTGGTGCCCGCTCCAACTCCGGCGCCTGCATGATCGCGTTCGACCACGATGCCGTCGCGCACGGCAAGCTTCTCCGCGCCGACGCCAAGCCGCTGCGCCGCCTGGGCGATGAGCCACTGCCGTGCCTGTGCCGCGGCATGCCGCAAGGGCACGGCAGTGATCTGCAACGTGGCGCTGGCAATGGTCGGCCCTTGATTCGGCGTCTCGTTCGTGTGGCCGAGGACGATCGACACGCGCGTCAACGGCACATCGAGTTCTTCGGCAACGATCTGCGCGAGCGCGGTGCCTATTCCCGTCCCCAGATCGACATGGCCATTGAAGGCAACCACGCTGCCGTCGTCGCGCACGGCGAGAAAGAGCTCAGCCTCGCTCGGCACGAACGACGAACGCGAGCCGGGTTGACCGACCGCCGGTTTGACCGGCGCTGGCGGCGGCCGCGTGACGATCAGCACGCTTTGCGCGTCGTAGAGCTGCTTGCGCGACGGCGGCGCGACGCGGCGATCCACGCTGAAGTCCGGCCCGGTCATGCACGCGCTCCTTTGTCGCCGTCATCGTCGTCATCGCGACTCTGGTTCTGCATTGCCAGTAGTTCGGCGGCGCGCTGCACCGCCCGCATGATCTCGACATGCGTGCCGCAACGGCACAGGTTGCGCGACAGTTCGCGGCGAATCGTCTCCATGCCCGGATGCGGATCGCGCTCGAGCAGCGCCTTCGTCGTCATGATCATGCCGCTCAGGCAGTAGCCGCATTGCGCGGCCTGTTCTTCGATAAACGCCTGCTGCACCGGATGCAACGCGGTGCGCGTGCCCAGCCCTTCGAGTGTGGTGATCTCATGGCCCAATGCGACCCTCGCAGTCGTAACGCACGCGCGTGTCGGCATGCCGTCGAGCAGCACCGTGCATGCGCCGCATTCGCCGAGGCCACAGCCAAACTTCGGCCCGTTGAGCGCGAGGTCGTTGCGCAGCAGGTAAAGCAGGGGCGTATCCGCCGACGCGCTGACAAAATGCATCGCACCATTGACCTTCAACGCGAGCGGCGCGGGCCCGTTCATGCGCGCACCGGCCGCGCCGTGCAAAGCGCGTTCATAGCACCACCGGCACTTCGGTAGCGGGGGGCGTGTTGCGGCTGCGCCGGCAGCGGATCAAACCGTCGATCATCACCATGCCCACGCCCGGAATGTCGCCAAGTTGCACGCTTTCCAGCAGCGTATCTGCCGCCGTATGTTGCGCGCGGTCCATGAACACGAGATCGGCGGGACGGCCTACTTCGATGAGCCCCTGGCGCAAGTTGCGTTGGCGTGCCGTGTTGCCGGTGGCAAAGCAGAACGCGATTTCCGCAGGCACGTCCGCAAGACTCGAAATCAGCGCGATCATGCGCAGAATGCCGAGCGGCTGCACGCCGGAACCGGCGGGACTGTCGGTGCCGAGAATGATCCGGTGCGGGCATTTCAGTTCGACCGCATGACGCGCGGTCAGCAATGCAATGCGTTCATTGCCGTTATGGACGATTTCCAGCGCGCGGCTCGACTGCTCGCACAAATCGCAAACATGGCGGTACGACAACGACGTATGCCCGCCATTGATGTGGCCGATCACGTCCGCATCGGCCGCGAGCACCACGTCGCGGTCGATCAGCCCGGAACCCGGAATCGACGGGCCGCCCGTGTGAATCGTGCTTTGAATGCCGTATTTGCGGGCCCACGCGACCATCTGCGCCGCCTCTTCGCCGGCCTTGACGCTGCCGAGCCCCACTTCGCCAAGCAGCTTCACACCGGCCTCGGACAGTTCCTTGAAGTCTTCCTCGACCATGCCCTTTTCGATTACCGGCGCGCCCGCCATCACCTTGACGCCGCCGCCGACGCCCGCGCCGCGCATGCCTTCGAACGAACGCTGCGCGGTAATGGCAAGCGCCTTCACGCCGAGCACATCTTTTGGACGACCAGGCAAATGCACTTCACCGGCCGAAATCATTGTGGTCACGCCGCCGTTCAGATTCGATTCGATCCAGCCAAGCTGATTCTGACGCGGCGTCCAGTCGCCGAATACCGGATGCACGTGTGAGTCGATCAACCCCGGCGCAACCGTGGTGCCCTTGCAATCGACGGTGGTCCGCGCGCCTTCCAGGTCGCAGTCCTTTTCGTTGCCGACAGCCACGATCACACCGTCGTCGATCACGATCGTCGTGGCGTCGAGAATCGGCTGATCGATGTCTCCGGATAACAGCAGGCCGATGTTGGTTACCGCGACCTTGCCCGACAAGCCTGTCAACGTCTCTGCTGCCATCTGCTTCTCCTTTTGCAACGACGGTTGGATCACACGCTCAGGTACGCGCGCCTCACTGTTTCGTTCTTCGCCAGTTCGCCGATAGCGCCGCTAAAGCGGATTTGCCCTTTTTCAAGCACATACGCGCGGTCGCTGACCAGCTCCGCGAAGTGCAGGTTCTGCTCGGACAACAGAATGGACAGCCCCTCGCGCTTGAGCTCGAGAATCATGTTGGCCATCTGTTCGACGATCACGGGCGCGACGCCTTCCGACGGTTCATCGAGCAACACGAGATACGGATTGCCCATCAAGGTGCGCGACACGGTGAGCATCTGCTGCTCGCCGCCGCTCATCTGTCCACCGGGACGCCGCGGCATTTCGCCGAGATTGGGGAAGAGCCGGAAGAGCTTTTCCGGCGTCCATTGCGGCGCGCCTTCGCGCGGCGGCTGGCGGCCCGTGTCGAGGTTTTCCATCACCGTCAGATCGGCGAATACGCGCCTGTCTTCCGGCACGAAGCCCATGCCCATGCGCGCGATCCTGTACGGCGGCAGCGCGGCAATGTCCTGCCCGCGAAACGTGACCTGGCCCCGCCGGCGCGGCAGCAAGCCCATGATGGCTTTCATGGTGGTCGACTTGCCCGCGCCGTTGCGGCCCATCAACGCGACCACTTCGCCGCGCCCGACTTCGAGGCCGACGTCGAACAGAATATGCGCGCGGCCGTAAAACGCGTTGAGGCCCGCAACTTTCAGCATCGGCTCGCTCATTGCAAGGCTCCTTCGCCACCGTGGCCGCCCACTGAGTCGTGCAGCGTGGCGTGCGGCTGAAACGTCTTGCCGGTGCCGAAATACACTTCCTGCACGCGCGGGTCGTTGCGGATCGTGTCGCCGTCGCCCTCCGCAATCAGTTTGCCGCGCGCGAGCACGATCATGCGGTCGGCGTAGGCAAACACCACGTCCATGCTGTGCTCGGTAAACAACACGCCAATTTGCTGCTCGGCGACGAGCCGCCGTGTCAGCGCCATCAGTTCGTTACGCTCCTTCGGTGCCATGCCCGCAGTCGGTTCGTCCATCAACAACAGCTTGGGACGGTTCGCAAGCGCAATCGCCAGTTCGACGCGCTTGACGTCGCCATAGGCGAGCACGCCACATGCGCGATTCGCGTCGGCGGCCATGCCGACCTGTTCGAGCAGTGCGAGGGCTTCATCGGCATAGCGCGAACCGGCGGGCTTCCACAGGCCGAAGGTCTTGCGCTCGCGCGACACGAGCGCCATCTGCACGTTCTCTAGCACGGTCATCGAATTGAAGGTCGCCGCGATCTGAAACGTGCGGCCCACGCCGCGCCGCCAGATATCGCGTGGACGCATGCCGACGAGTTCGTGTCCGTCGAAACGGATGGACCCCGACGACGGCGCCAGCTGGCCATTGACCATGTTGAAGCACGTGGACTTGCCCGCGCCGTTCGGCCCGAGCAGCGCGAGAAGCTGGCCGGCTTCGAGCGTGAACGACACGTTGTCGACAGCCTTCAGTCCTCCGAACGACCTGGAGAGGCCGGATACCTGCAACAAGCTCATAGCCCCTCCTTGATTGCCGCGCGTTGGGACGCGGGTGTCGCGGCGTTCTCCGCGTTGTCGCGGCTGTTCGCGTCGTCGCCGAAACGCTCGCGAATGAAACCGACAATGCCCTGTGGAAACGCAATCACCAGCAGCAGAATGGCGAAGCCGAGCAGCGCCTGCCAATAATCGGTCTGGCGCGCGACGGTGTCCTGCAGCCACGTGAACACGGCCGCGCCGACTATCGGGCCGGCGAGCGTTTGCAGACCGCCGAGCAGCACCATGACCAGACCGTCGACCGAGCGGCTCACACTGATCACTTCGGGCGAGATCGTGCCCTTGGAGAACGCATACAACGAACCCGCGAGTCCGCAGAACAGCGACGCGATCACAAAGGACGCCCACTGCACGCGCTTCACGTCGATGCCGATAGCCTCCGCGCGCAACACCGAGTCGCGCGACGCACGCATTGCGTAACCCAGCGGCGAGAACAGCATGCGCCGCAACAGCCACACGCCGATCACCGCGCAAAAGAGCGTGACGTAATAGAACGCCACCGGCGACGAAAGCCAGTCAGCCGGCCACAAACCGAGAATGCCGTTGCTGCCGCCCGTCACATCGTCCCACTGGAAAACGACCGACCAGACGATCTGCGCGAAAGCGAGCGTGAGCATGGCCAGATAAACGCCCGACAGACGCACGCAGAACCAGCCGAATACCAGCGCGCCCCCCACTGCGAGAAGCGGGGCCAGCAGCAGCGCGGCTTCCATCGGCAGGTTCAGGACCTTGAGGAACAGCGCCGCGCCATACGCGCCGAGCCCGAAGTACGCGGCATGACCGAACGAATGCATGCCGCCCGGCCCCATGATGAAATGCAGGCTCGTTGCAAACAGAACGGCGATCAGTATTTCGACCAGCAGCACCGGCATGTACGGAAACGCATTGGCCGCGAGCGGCGCAAGGAGCAGAACCAGCAGCACGATTGCAGCCAGCCATTTGACGCGCTTGCCCGCGGGACGCAACGGCGTTTCAGGCGCCGCCATGCCCCGCACCGCGGCACTTGCGCGACCGAGCAGCCCCCAGGGTCGCACGACCAGCACCACCGCCATCACGACGAACTCAGCCACGAGCGTGAAGCGGCTCAACGAGAGGCCGACGCCGAAAATCGTCACATGTCCAAGGCCGATGCACAGCGCCTTGATCTCCGCAATGATCAGCGCCGCCACGAAAGCGCCCGGAATCGAGCCCATGCCGCCCACCACGACGACCACGA
Source organism: Paraburkholderia phenoliruptrix (assembly GCF_019511605.1). Taxonomy (GTDB): domain Bacteria; phylum Pseudomonadota; class Gammaproteobacteria; order Burkholderiales; family Burkholderiaceae; genus Paraburkholderia; species Paraburkholderia phenoliruptrix_A. Next base: position 77,729 of record NZ_JAEUAV010000006.1, read on the forward strand.
ACGCATTGCCGATGGTCTCGAGATCGAGTGAGAGATTCGCCGACATGCGCGGGCCTTGCAGTGCGCCGCCCAGACCGGCGAGAAACGCTCCGACAAAAAACACCCCGGTAAACAACCACGCCTGATTGATGCCGAGTGCGCCGAGCATTTCGCGGTCCTGCGTCGCCGCGCGCACCAGCGTGCCCCAGCGCGTGCGCGTCAACGCGTACCACAGCAGCAGCAACACCACCGGACCGATCACGATCAAAGCAATGTCATAAGTGGGCAGCGGATGGCCGAGAAAATTTACCGCGCCAGCCAGATGCGGCGCGCGCGGTCCGAACAGATCTTGCGGTCCCCACAGCCATAGCGCGGTGTCGCGAAAAATCAGCACCAGTGCGAACGTGGCGAGCAGATGAAAAAGCTCTGGCGCCTGGTAAATGCGCCGCAAAACGACGACCTCGACCAGCGCGCCGAGCACGGCAACCACCAGCGCGGCGGCCAGCACGGACAGCCAGAAGCCGCCGGCCGTCTGCCCGAAGCGGCTCGCCATGCTGTACGCAATGTAGATGCCGAACATATAGAACGAGCCGTGCGCGAAATTGACGATGCGCGTCACGCCGAAGATCAACGACAAGCCCGCGGCGACCAGAAACAGCGTCGACGCGTCGGCGAGTCCGTTGACCAGTTGTACCAGCAAATTCGAAAGCATCGAGACCCTCGGCAGCTTGCCGACCGCCCGCACGCTGATATCCGTGCGGCCCGGCCAGCAGACGTTGCAGCGCGTGCGGCACCGTGCGCGCACGCATCAACGGCAGCACACTACCTGAAAGAAATCCACTGTGGGGACCCGCCAGGCAAACGCATGCCGATCTCAGCGCAAGCCATCTTCGCCCTTGATCTCGTTCGCCTGCAATCCGCCGATGCGCGGCAACGGCCGGCCGGAAGCCGTCACCGCGACCGCCACCACGATTTCGTTCGCGCGCGGCGCATCGGACACCCGCGCTTCGATCGCGTCGAAATGACTGCGCACGAAGGCCGCGTCCTTGTGGCCGAGCGGCACGTCGATCGCGGTGCCGAGCGTGCCCATTTTTTTCGCCGACGGCACGAGTGCCGCGCCCTTCTCCACCGCTGCGCGCAGCGGCGCGCCGAGCTTCGGATGCAAGATCGCCGCGGCATGCTCCAGTTCGCCAGCCTCGCCGACAATCGCAGCCTTGCCATAGCTTTGCGCTTCACCGGGTTCTATTCCCAGTGCTTCGACGCAGCGCTTGCCGAGCAGCGCGCCCAGTTCCTCGCCTGCGTCGATCAGTGCATCGAGCTTCGCCTCATAGCGGCCCGCATACGGATTGTCGATCACCGCGATAGCGACCGCGCGACGCACGGGCGGATCGACGTTTTGCCCCATTTCCATGCGTGTTTCGTCCACCTGCACGACCAGCTTGCGAAGCCTGATTGCCATTTCGCTCTCCGAGTTCCGATGTATCTGGCGCTGCATTCAGCGCGCTTGAGCATGTATTCACCGCGTTTTTCAGCGCCTTTTCAGCGCAAGCCGTCCTTGCCCACGATCGCCTCTTTGGCGAGCCCGCCGACGCGCGCATGCACGCGCTGCCCGGTGCTCATCGCGAGGATGTAGACCACTTCGTCGGCTGCGGGCGCGCCGGGCACGCGCACTTCTATTGCGTCGAAGTGACTGCGCACGTAGCTTGCATTGACATGCGTAAGCGGCACGTCGAGCGCGCTCGACGATGCACCGACTTTTTTCGTCGACGGCACAATCGCGTTGGTCGGCACGCCGTTCTTTTCCAGCAACTCGCGCATCGCGTAGCCGCCGGGCACATGCCACAGCGCACCGTGCTCGAGCTCGCCGCGTGCGCCGACAATCGCGCCCTTGCCGTAGCCTTCTATCGACGCATGCGCAACGGCCATCGCTGCGAGCAGGCGTTGCGCCATATCGAAGCCGATGGGCTTGAGCGCTTCCATTGCGTGCTCGATCTTGGGCTCGTAGCGGCCCGCAAACGGGTTGGTCATGACAGCGGCAATGGCACCGCGCCGCAGCGGCTTTTCGGGCGCAGGCCCGAACTCGTGAAAGATGTCTTCGACGTGCGTCAGCACGCGGCGTATTTCGAACACGGAGCCTCCGTTGTGAGGTGAGCGCGATGCGTTGCAGCCAAAGCGTCCGGGCGGTGCATGCCTGCTGTACGCACGCGTCCTTGCAGGAACAACGCGGCGCCCGCAATCAGACCGCGCTCCAGCAAGCGCTGCGCGGCTTCTACACCGCGTGCAAGTGCAAAATCTATAAGCGGCTGCGGGAGTGGCGGAACGTCCACGGTGACGGGCCGATCGCCGAGATCCGTATCGTCCTTCAGCGACGAAGCCGGCATACGGACGATGCCCGCATGCTCAAGGTTCACCGCGTTCGCGATCATCGTCGCGGCGGCGTCCGCGCTGGCCGCGTCATGCGCGAGCACGGTCACACTGTCCGCAATGCCGAGGCTGAAACTGCGGCCGCGCCAGCCGCTAGTCGCAATGCCGCGAATCGGCATGCCTGCATCCAGCGTGAAATTGGCGTCCAGCCCGAGACCGTCCGCGCGCTGCATGTTCGCAAGCGATTCAGACAGATCGGCAAACACGCCCACGCGATACTGCTGGCCTTCGGTCAAGTGAAACGCAATGTCGCCGCCGTTGTTGATGTAGGCGCGGGTGATTCCTTCGCGTGCGAAGGCGCTGATCAATTCGTCGGCGACGCTGCCTGCGACGGCGGCCATCGGCGTGATAAAACGCGCGCGATGTGGATGACATGCGCACCACATGCGGCGGGCCACCGCGCCTTCGAGCGGACATTCGTGCACCGAGGCATCCGCTGGCAACGGTTGGCGCAGCCGCTTCAATTCGCCGACGAGTTCGGGCAATACGTCGACAAAACGCGCCCAGCAGCTTGCATAAGCGGATTCGAGCGCGGCGGGCTCGCCGTCGGCGCTGAGAATCAGATCGATCGGGCCATGCTGCCAGTGCCAGCGCGTCGCGTCGATACGGGTGCGGGTCGGGTTCATCGCTTGAAGTGGGCCAGGTGTTCAGGCGGATCAGCCGAGCATCGGCGGCACGGCCGGCGGCCACGGATTGTCCGGATTGCGCGCCAACGTGCGGCGCGCGAGCGGTGCGCCTTCGGTGTGATCCGGGCCGCTCGCCAGTATGCTCTGCAATGATCTCACCGCATCCAGATGGCCGCCCAGGTCGCGATAGGCGTCGTACGTCATGGTGAATTCGATTGGCGCCACAATGGCCGGAGTAGGCACCGTGCCGAACGAACGGTCCGGCATGCGCGATACGTCGACCATTACGGTAATGCCGCCGCCCGGCCACACATAAGCCGGTGCGCCGCCGCAGGTCACGTTCACCAGCTTCTGCTTGATCGCACGCGTCAGCAGCACGGGGTTTTCCGTCGCGCCCGCGCGCAGACTGCCGCCCGCACCGCCGAGAAACAGCACCGTGGCAAGCGAAGGCTCGCAGTTCTCGCCGATCCGTTCCACCGTGCGGCGGACCGCCTCCGGCATGGCCGCTATGCGCGGCACGAGATCATGGTCGAGTTCATACCACTGCGCGTGTTCGCCGGTGGTCGACACCATCAGCAGACGCATGCCGGGCTTCGCGACTGCGGGATCGAAGCCTTCGATAATCGCGAGCGGGTCCTGAATATCCGTGCCGCCCCAGCCAATGCCGGGATTGGCCACCTGAAAATAACGGCCCGGCGTGGACTTACGTCCGCGAATCCTGATGCCCGAGCGTGTCATGCCAAGGCAGCGCCCCGCCTGATGTTCGGTCAGCACGCCGGTAATGTGGTCGTCGACCACCACCACTTCGTCGGCGTGGCCGAACCACTGTTTGGCGAAAATGCCGATGGTCGCGGAACCGCAGCCCACCCGCATGCGCTGCTCTTCGACACCGTCGACCACCGGCGCCGCGCCCGCGCGAATCACGAGGCTCGCGCCACCGTCTATGCTGAGTTCCACTGCCTGCTTGTTGCCGAGCGCGAGCATCATGTCGCAAGTCACGCGACCTTCTTTCTTGCTGCCCCCGGTCAGATGATGCACGCCGCCGAGACTCAGCATCTGCGAACCGTATTCCGCGGTCGTCACATGGCCGACTATTTCGCCCTGGCAACGCACGTTCGCCTGTTCGGGCCCGAGAAAGCGGTCCGTGTCGATCTTCACCTTGAAGCTGCAGTAGCTAAAGATGCCTTCGGTGACGACCGTGACCATGTCCACGTCGTCGAGCTTCGAGGCAACGATAAACGGCGCGGGCTTGTAGTCGGGATAAGTGGACGATGCGCCTACGCCGGTCACGAACAGTGCTTCGTCGGCAACTGGCTCTTGCGTTCCGGACGATGCGGCGAATTCGACCAGCGCGTCCGCGCTTTGCGGATCGGCTTGAGATCGGGAGAGGAACACTACCGGGTCCACGCGAATCAGCCGGCCTTGCGCATTCGCGTAGCGATCGCACGCGCCGGTGCGTCCCTCGGATATCTGGCACAGAACCGGGCAGGCATTGCATTCGATCTTGTTCGACGCCATACGCTCGCTGCGCGGCGCCGCCTTCTCGAGCACGGTGGGGCCCGGCGTCGAGGCAATGTCGCCGTCGACCCGCTCCGCACCGAAATCGACCTTCGTATGTTCTGTCATGGTGGGGTTCCATACGACGACATTACAATCGGTCCCGCCCGGCTGCTGAAAAGCCCTTGTTTCAAGGCATTTTCGTGTGACCCGCATTCTTTCCATGTTGCGGTCACTCACCGTTCGTGTAGTATCTGCTACACCAAACTTGTTGGAAATCTACTCGATCAAAATAGACTGCGCAATGAGTTTCCGGGCTGCGAACGCATGGTGCGTCGCCGCATCGGAACGGCGACAACCGCGGCGCTGCCGCTTCGCCACGGCGCTCGATCTGCGCTGAAGCCGTGCATCGTGCATCGCACGAGAGGCGCCGCGCAGCGCGCGCGGTATGATGAGTCCGGCTGCATGCAGGCCGAATTCAGGTACAAGGAAAAGCAAAGAAAAGAGCCGTTCAACCATGCCAACGAAGAGACCCACATTGCCATGAGTCCTACCGCCGCCCGCAAGCCGGGCGCCACCGGCATCCGCGCGAAACAGGCGCAGGACACGCGCGCCAAGATTCTGAAAGCGGCAATCAAGGTGTTTGCGAAGCAAGGCTATGCGAGCGGCCGCGTGGAGAGCATCTCGAAGGCCGCGCGCTCACACGACCGGATGATCTACTACTACTTCGGCAGCAAGGAACAGCTATTTGTCGAAGTACTGGAAACCATCTACACGCAATTCAACGAAGCGGAAAGCAAGCTCGATCTCGATCTTGAGAACCCGGTGCGTGGTCTTGAGCAGATGGTTGAATTCGTCTGGCAGTACTATCTCGATCATCCGGAATTCGTCACGTTGCTCTCAAGCGAGAACCTGCATCAAGGCAAGCATGCGAAGAAGTCTTCGAAGCTGAAGGAGATTTCGGGCTACGCCATTTCTGTCGTGCAGAAACTGATGGATGCAGGCAAAGCCCAGCATGTATTCCGAACGGACATCAAAGCGCGCGACGTGTACCTGATGATCGCGTCGCTCGGCTATTTCTATAACGCCAACCAGTACACGCTGGGCGCATTTCTCGGCGAACCGCTAATGGATAAGGCGGCGCTCGCGCATTGGCGCGAGGTCATCAAAGACACCGTATTGCGCGCGGTGCGACTGCATTTGCCGGCCGCATCCGATTCGAATGCCGGCGCTGAAACGACGCACGCCGCCAATGTGATGGATGCGGCTACTGCAACCCATACAACGGCGCGCGCACAAGCCGGCTAGCTGAAACGCCGTACAAAATGAAAACGCGCGCCCGGGTGCGGGCGCGCGTTCGTTTTTCAAAGCCTGAGTGCCGCGACAAAAACGCGGCGAAAACACTCAGGGCTTCGCCGCTGCATCGTCCTCGCGGAAAATCTTGTCGGCCAGATGGAAAGCCGAGTTCGCCGCCGGCACGCCGCAGTAAATCGCGGTTTGCAGCAGTACTTCCTTGATCTGCTCGCGCGTCACGCCATTGTTTTTGGCAGCGCGCAAGTGCAGTGCGAGTTCCTCGCTGCGATTGAGTGCAACCATCATCGCAATGGTCAACAGGCTGCGCGTGTGTCGCGGCAAACCCTCGCGCGTCCACACCTCGCCCCACGCGTAACGGGTGATGAAGTTCTGAAACTCTTCCGTCAGTTCCGTGCGGTTTGCCAGCGAGCGGTCGACATGCGCATCGCCAAGAACCGCGCGGCGCACGCCAAGTCCGGCTTCGTAGCGGTCTTCGTCGTTCATTTGGACTCCGTCAAAAAGTCGATCACTGTCTTCGTGAAAGCGTCGACCTTCTCGATGTTGGAAATATGCGAAGCGTCGAGCTCGACATAACGCGCGCCCGGAATCGCCTGTGCCAGTTCGCGGCCTTGCGCGGGCGTCGCGGCCACGTCGTGCGTGCCGCTGATCACCAGCACCGGCAGCTTGATGCCGTGCGTTTCGGGCCGCAAATCGGTAGCGTCGATCGCCTCGCAGTTCAGCGCATAGCCTTCCTTGTCGGTATGCACGAACACGTCGCGGACCATCGCGAGCACCACCGGCTCACGTTCTATGTAGTCGGCCGTGAACCAGCGCGGCAACACCGCGTCGGCGAGCGCCAGCATGCCTTCAGTGCGAGCCCGCGCGGCACGCGGCACCCACACTTCTGGCGAACCGATACGCGCCGCCGTGTTGGCGAGCACCACCCGCTCGAAGCGGCTCGCATGACGCGCGGCCAATGCAACGCCGGTGAGTCCGCCCATCGACACGCCGCAGAAATGCGCGCGCGCGATCTTCAGCGTATCCATCAGGCCGAGCACGTCGCCCGCCAGATGCTCTATCGTGTACGGTCCTTTCGGCGCCTCGGAATGGCCGTGGCCGCGCGTGTCGTAACGCAGCACGCGAAAGTGCTTCGATAGCGCCGCGACTTGCGGCGTCCACATGGACAGGTCGCTGCCGAGCGAATTGGACAGAATCACCCATGGCGCATTGCCGTGACGGTCGCCGTCGATTCGATAATGAAGCTCGGTGCCGTTGACTGCGGCGTAAGGCATGCCGTTACTCCTTCGAAATGGCGCGCTCTGAACGCGCGGTATGAAGTGCCAGCGCCGCGTCCACATAAGCGTGCGCCTGGCCGACGTAGTGAGCGGGATCGAGCAGTTGCTTCAGGCGCTCGACAGAAAGATGTTCGGTCACGGCCGCATCCGCCGCGAGCACGTCGAACAGCGTTCGCCCTTCGCGAATGGCGGCTTTAGACGCGTGCTCCACGAGATGATGCGCATCGAGCCGGCCGATGCTGTCGCCAAGCGCAAGCATGACAGCTTCGCCGAGAATCAGACCGTGCGTGACGTCGAGATTCGCGGCAAGGCGCGGCACGTTCACGCTCAGGCCGCTCGCGATCTGCTCGATGTTGGCGAGCGCGCCGCCCGCAAGCCGCGCCAGGTCGGGCAACGCATCCCACTCTGCCTGCCAGCCGCCGAGCGCGCGCTCGTGTTCCTGCACCATGCCTGCGAATACCGTGGCAACCAGTCCCGGCGCGCGCATGGCCGCCGTCAGCACGGCCGCGCAGCCTACCGGATTGCGCTTGTGCGGCATGGTCGACGATCCGCCTTTGCCGGCGGCAGCCGGCTCCGCAAGTTCGTCTATTTCGGTTTGCATTTGCAAGGAGACGTCGCGCGCTATCTTGCCTAGTGTACCGATCAGCATGCCGAAGAATGCCGCGGTCTCCGCAATGCGGTCGCGTTGCGTATGCCACGGCAACGCAGGCATCGCGAGGCCCAATTCCTGCGCGAGCGCTTGCGTGACGCGCGGCGCGGCATCGCGCAGACTGGCGAGCGTGCCGGCGGCGCCGCCGAATTGCAGCACGAGCACACGCTCACGCAATGTGTCGAGCCGGTCGCGTTGGCGCAGCAACGCATCCAGCCATTGCGCGAACTTCAGGCCGAGCGTGATGGGCAGCGCCTGCTGCAGCCAGGTTCGGCCGATCATCGGCGTGGCGCGATGCGTGGCGGCAAGCTGTGCGATCGCGTTGCAGGCGGCCTGCAAACCGCTGTCGAGCAGATCGAACGTGTCGCGCAGTTGCAGCACCGTCGCCGTGTCGATAATGTCCTGGCTCGTTGCGCCCCAATGCACGTATTTCGATGCTTCGGCGTCCGCCGCTTTGACGCGCGCGGTGAGTTGCCTGACGAGAGGAATCGCGAGATTGCCGCCGAGCGCCGCGTCGCGCGCAAGTGCGTCGGCGTCGAGTTGATCGGCATGGCAGGCGGCCTCGATGGCCGGCAGTGCCGTTTGCGGGATCACGTTGTGCGCGGCGCAAGCGCGCGCGAGGGCCGCTTCGACATCGAGCATCCGTTGCAGCGTGGCGCGCGGCGCCCAGATGTCGTTCATCGGCTGCGTGCCGCAAAGGAGGCCGGTCAGCCGGCCGCTGGAGTCGAGCATGATGACTTCGATGATCGGGGAGTTCTGACGAATGTAGCACTGTGCGCGGCAACGCGTTGCGCGCCGCGGCAGGTGGACCGCGGCGCGCGCATGTCACGCATGTTGCCGAACGCTACCGCTCGCTTACGCCGCCCGCGGCGCTTGCGTCCCGTCGATCAGCGGTACGCCCGTGAGCTTCAGCAAGGCGTCGAAGTCGATGTCGGAGAAAATTTCGCGCACCACGAGGCCCTGGTCCGTCACGTCGATCATCGCGAGATCCGTGTAGATGCGGTCGACGCAACCCACGCCCGTCACGGGGTAGCTGCACTCGGCGGTGATCTTGCTTTCGCCCTGTTTGGTCAGGTGCTCCATCATCACGTAGACCTGCTTCGCGCCGATAGCCAGGTCCATCGCGCCGCCCACGGCCGGAATTGCGTCCGGCGCGCCGGTGTGCCAGTTCGCGAGGTCGCCCTTAGCCGACACCTGGAATGCGCCGAGCACGCAAAAGTCGAGGTGGCCGCCGCGCATCATGGCGAACGAATCGGCATGATGGAAGAACGCGCCGCCCGTCAGCAGCGTGACGTGCTGCTTGCCGGCGTTGATCAGTTCGTCGTCTTCCTCGCCCTTCGCGGGCGCGGGGCCCATGCCGAGCAGGCCGTTTTCGCTGTGCAGGAAGATTTCCTTGTCGGCGGCGAGGTGGTTCGCCACCAGCGTCGGCACGCCGATGCCGAGGTTCACATATGCGCCTTCTGGAATGTCTTGCGCAACGCGCTTTGCCATTTCATCGCGGGTCAGTTTCTTCATGTCGGTCTCCGGTTCAGGCAGCGGCGTCGCGCGGGTTGGGTTGCGGCGCGTGAGCCGCTTGCGGCACTTCGATCACGCGCTGCACGAAAATGCCCGGCGTGATGATGTTTTCCGGATCGAGTGCGCCGAGCGGCACCACTTCCGATACCTGCACGATGGCCGTTTTTGCCGCGCTTGCCATGATCGGCCCGAAGTTGCGAGCCGTCTTGCGATACACGAGGTTGCCCCAGCGGTCGCCCTTATATGCCTTGATCAGCGCGAAGTCCGCATGCAGCGGCGCTTCGAGCACATAGTGCCGACCGTCGATCAAGCGGGTCTCCTTGCCTTCGGCGAGCTTCGTGCCGTAGCCGGTGGGTGTGAAGAATCCACCAATGCCTGCGCCCGCCGCGCGAATGCGCTCGGCCAGATTGCCTTGCGGCACGAGTTCCAGTTCGATCTCGCCTGCGCGATAGAGCGCGTCGAACACATACGAATCTGTCTGGCGCGGGAACGAGCAGATGATTTTGCGCACGCGCTTTGCCTTGAGCAACGCTGCGAGGCCGATCTCGCCGTTGCCCGCATTGTTGTTGACGATGGTGAGTTCGCGCGCGCCTTGCTCGATCAGCGCGTCGATGAGCTCCGAAGGCATGCCAGCCGTGCCGAAGCCGCCGATCATGACGGTCGCGCCATCGTGGACGTCGGCAACGGCCGACTGCAGTGACTCGAAAATCTTGTTGATCATGTCGAATTTCCTTGTGGGGCGCTGCGCGCGCCAGGCGGGGCCGGACGGAGCCAGCTTCCTCATGGCTCACCGCCGCGTGGTTCGCGCCTCTGGAACCTAGGTTCGCTATGTTCTTATAGCGAACAGTGATTCGATTAGCGAACGATTCGGCGATTATGGTTGGGCTCGCGCCGCGTTGTCAAGGCGCGGACTTTCCCTTAATGATAGGTTGGCGCCCGCGCAACCGTGCGCCGCTTGTTCGCCTGCGCGGGCGCCGTCGGCAGCGGGAACCAAGCAAACCCCACTATCGCAGCTGGGGATTCTTCCGCTACCCTTTATCGACATATCGAATAGCCTCACGCGCCCTCGCGGCCGAACAGCATGTCGGACACACACCTTGACCTGAACCTGATCCCCTATCTCGTGGCGATGGAGGACACCCGCAACGTCAGCCGCGCGGCCGAGCAGCTCGGCGTGAGCCAGCCGCGCGTGAGCACCGCGCTTGGGCGGTTGCGCGAATATTTCGACGACCCGCTGTTCGTGCGTACGTCCAAAGGCATGGAACCCACGCCGCGCGCGCTCGCCATCCTGCCCGCCGCGCGCGACGCGCTTTTGCGAATCGAAAAAGGCATGCTCGACGTGCAGGAGTTCGACCCGGACACCAGCACGCATACCTTTTCGATCGCGCTTTCCGACGTCGGCGAAATCGTGTTCCTGCCACGGCTGCTGCAGCTCTTCGCCGAGCGCGCGCCGCACGCGAATCTGCGCTCGGTCTCTCTGCCGCCCTCGCACGTCGAACGCGGGCTGGAATCGGGCGACGTGGACCTCGCGATCGGTTACTTTCCGGACCTGTCGGGCAATAACTTCTTTCAGCAGCGGCTCTTCACGCACCGCTTCATCTGCCTGATGCGCGCGGGTCATCCGCTGTCCAGAGCGCCGCTCACGCTCGCGCAATACGTGGCGTCGGGACATGCGGTGGTGCGCGCCGAAGGACGCAGCCAGGAAGTGCTTGAACAGTACCTCGTGAAAAAGCGCATTACGCGGCGCGCGGTGCTGGAAACGCCGCACTTCATGAGCCTGCCGTTCATCCTCGCGCGTACGGATCTGATCGCCACCGTGCCGCATGCGATCGGCTTCGCGTATGTGTCCGAGCATGCGTCGATCACCCTCGTCGAACCGCCGCTGCCGCTGCCGCGCTTCGACCTGCGACAGCACTGGCATCGCAAGTTTCATAACGATCCGCGCGGCACCTGGCTGCGCGGCGTGGTCGCCGAACTTTTCAACGACGCACTCGACGAATGGCCGAAATGAAAAGTAAAAGAGTCAGCCCGCGCGCCGGAAGGGGCATCGGCACGACGCGGCGTAAACATGGAACAATAACTGTACTCATGAACCCGCGCGCGCTCCCTGGGCAACGCGCGATTCCCGCAGGAGCGACGGATGACCAGCAGCAATAAAGAACACACCACGCCCGCGGCCGGCAACGGCCGTCCGAGCCGCGAAGAAGCCGAAGCAGCCGTGCGCGTGCTGCTGCGCTGGGCCGGCGACGATCCCTCGCGCGAAGGCCTGATCGACACGCCGGCGCGCGTGGTGCGCTCCTACGAAGAGTTCTTCGCGGGCTATCAGGTCGACCCGCGCGAAATTCTCGCGCGCACCTTCTCCGAGGTGGACGGCTACGACGAGATGATCGTGCTGAAGGACATCCGCTTCGAAAGCTATTGCGAGCATCACATGGTGCCGATTATCGGGCGCGCGCATGTTGCCTATCTGCCGGGGCATCGCGTGGTTGGTATTTCGAAGCTCGCGCGGCTGGTGGACGCATTCGCGAAGCGCCTGCAGATCCAGGAAAAGATGACGGTTCAAATCGCCGATACGCTGAACGAGGTGTTGCAACCGGTGGGCGTCGGCGTGATTCTGGAAGCCGCGCATCAGTGCATGTCGACGCGCGGCGTGCACAAGGCCGGCGTGACGATGGTCACGTCGCGCATGCTCGGCAGCTTCCGCACGGACCCTTCCACGCGCCGCGAGTTTCTGTCGATTGTCGGCAACCCCGGCGCGGTGGCCGTGCCGAATACGTAAGAGCACAACCGCCGTACTCCGCACTCCACGCGACACATACGCGCATCCGGCATCAAGCCGCTCTGCGCGCGCCGAACGTTTGCCCGAAAGTCGCGAGCATGACGGCCGCGAGCACGCACGCCACGCCCACCAACTGCGCCGCGCTGACGGGTTCGCGCAGCAGCAGGGCGGCCAACGCCAAAGCACTGACCGGCACGAGCGCGGTCATCAGGCCGGCCTCCGCGCCGCTCACGCGTGCGGCACCCTCATACCAGAGGACGAAGCCTGCCACGGTGGGCACCAGCGCGTAATAGATCACGCCGGCAATGGCCGCGGCGTCGAGCGGCAAGCTCCAGGGTTTCTCGAAGCAGGCCGGCACGATGCAGACCGCGAAGCCTATGCCGCACATCAACGCCGACAAGGGCAACGGCGCGACCGGCGTGCGCAGCTTGCGATTGAGCAGAATGAAGAGCGCCTCGCAAACAACCGCCGCAAACACCAGCAGGTTGCCGGGCAGCGAACCGCCTTCATGCGGCGCAACGCCGGCGCCCGAACCCACGGTGCACACGAGCACGCCCGCCGTGGCGAGAACGATCGCACCGAGCAGCGCCGGCGAGGGGCGCTCGCCCAGCGCGAGCATGGCGACCACTGCCGACACTGCCGGCAAGGTGCCGGCGATCACGCCGGCATCGCCCGCCGAGGCGAGCTTCATGCCGCTTATCAGCAAGACCGTATAACCCACGCTGCCCGCCGCGGCTTGCGCGATGACCAGCGCGGCGTCGCGGCGGCCAAGCCGCGGCCAGCGTACGCCGCGCCAGCGCATGACGAGTACGAACAACGGAAAGGCAATCGCAAAGCGCAGCGCGGTCGCGCTAAAGGGCGGCAATCCGGCCGCAATGGACTTGCTCACCACCACGGTGCTGCCCACGCCGAGCATCGCCAGCGCGCAGCAGACGTAGCCGACATAACGTGAATTCATCGTGCGTCTCCTTCGCAAAGAAAGAGCCCGCAGAATAGAGACGCTTCCGGCATCACGTCTTGAACGAAATTGCAGCGCGTCGCGGGTGGCCGCGCCCGGGGTCCATCGGGTATCCTCGGCGATCGGGACGCCCCGGAGCCACAGGAACGCGTTTTGCGTGAGCGGACCCGCCGGGCTGCCGGAACGGCGCACCCAGCTTGCCAACCAGACAAACGCAACATAGCGACAGGAGCCGCGCAATTGGTAGAGTTTCCGTCCTCGGCGGTGTCCACCTGGGGCGGCGCGGTTGTGTTCGCCAACGTGCTGATGACGCGCCTCGGCGTGCCGATTCCCGCCGTGCCGGTTTTGCTGTTCGCCGGCTCCGCGATCGCGGCTGGCACCTTGTCGTTCTGGCCGGTGCTGTGCGCGGCCGTGCTCGGCGCGCTGATCGGCGACGGCGTCTGGTTCACCGCAGGCCGTCTGTATGGGCGCAAGCTGATCGGCGTGCTCGGCCGGATGCTGCCTGCCGTCGACGCCCGCATCGAACAGGCGCGTGCGCTCTTCGAGCGCTTCGGCGTGCCGCTCGTGTCGATCTCGAAGTTCGTGCCTGGCCTCGCGCTCGTCACACCGCCGCTGATGGGCACCACCGCTGTCGACGCCCGCATCTACGCGATCTGGGATCTCACAGGCGCGACCGCGTGGGCGACGTTCTGGCTGCTCGGCGGCGCAGCGGCCGAACGGCAGTTGCATATGCTGCTGGAGTTCGTGCGGGCGCGCGGCGGCACCGTGATCGACGTGCTGATAGCCGCCGCGTTGCTGTATCTCGCGTATCGGCTCGGGCAGCAGCGGCGGGCGCGCCGCCAGGCCGCCCTCCTCGAGAGCGCCGATACAGCCAGGACCGCCGCCGAGGCGAGGCAAGCGCGAGCGTCCCGCTACGCCGGCGGCCGCAAGGCAACGCCCAAGGTCCTCGACGCCCGTCCGCAGAGCGCGGCACCCGGCGCGGCGTCGCCGATTCCCGGCGCATTGCCACTCGATCCCCATTCGCCGGAACAGATCGACGGCGCGCTGCGTACTTTCGACAGCGTGATCTACTGCGTGTGTCCGGACAGTGGGACAGCCGCCGAGATCAGCGTGCGTATGCGCAATTACGGCTACACGCGGATTCGCGCGCTGCACGGCGGGCTGGAGGCTTGGCAGCGGCGCGGCTTTCCGGTGGGCTTGCTGCTTGCAGAAGAGATGCCCTTGGGCGAGTGGACGCGCTCACGCGGCGACGCGTCAAAAACATCGGGCACGTCGAGCGCCTCAAACACTGTAACGTTGCGCGGCTTCGCACCGCGAAGCCGCGCAAGCGCCTAAGCATGAGCGCCGGTCCATTCGTCGAGGCGCGTTCCGCGTGCATATGAGGCGCGCTTACGACGGCGAGTCCTGTGCCACCGAGCCCACCGCCGACGGTCCGCAAGCAACGCGATTGCGCCCCGCCGCCTTTGCCACGTAAAGCTGGCGGTCGGCGGCCGCAAGCAGATCCAGCGCGTTCGCGCCCTGCGCCGGCACGATCGTCGCGCAGCCCACGCTGACCGTGACCGTCACCGGGTCGGCGCCGCCATGCAGAATGTGCTGGGCCTGCACGCTGCGCCGGATCTTCTCGGCCACAGCACGCGCGCCATCGGCCGAGGTGTCCGGCAGGATCACGGCGAACTCCTCGCCGCCATAGCGCGCGACCAGGTCGACCGCACGGCGCACCGTCGACGATATGCACTCGGCCACCGTGCTCAGTGCCTCGTCGCCACTTGCGTGGCCGTAGGTGTCGTTAAAGCGCTTGAAATGATCAATATCGATGAACAGCGCGGATAGCGGCTGGCCGGTGCGCCGCGCGCGCCGCCACTCTTCATCGAGCCGGTTATCCAGCACACGCCGGTTGCTGAGCCCAGTCAGCGGGTCGGTGGCGGCAAGACGCACCAGCGCTGCCTGTGCGCGCAGCTTGCCGTGCAATGCATAGGCGAGCAGCCACGACACCAATACGAACACCGCGCCGAACGCAAGCGTCAACGCGCCGCTGATCATCGCCCGGTGGCGCCACGGCTCGAGCACGTCGTCGACCGCGGGCGCGACGACTGCAATCAGCGGCGTACCGGGCACGTGCACATACGTGAACATGCGCTGCACGCCGTCCACTGCGGACTGCGCCACATAGGAACCCGCGTCGTGCGCGGCCATTCTGATAAAGGTCGGCGACTTCGCTATGCTCGTGCCGATATCGCTCGGCGAGTACGGCTTGCGCGCGATCAGCGTGCCGTCATTCATCGCGATGAACACGGAACCCTGTTTTCCAACGCTGATCCGCTCGAGCAGCCGCTGGAAGTATTCGATGCGAATGGCGAGCAGCGCGACTCCGGCGAAGCGGCCGTTCTTATCGTTGATACGCCGCGTAAGTCCGATCGACAACTTGCCGTCGCGCAAGCGCGAGTGGAACGGATGCGACAGATACAGTCCGACTGCCGGGTTGCGTTGATGCACGACGAAATAGTCGCGGTCGCTGAAGCGAATGTTGGGGTTGATCTCGCCGCTTTGCGAGGCGAGCACCTCGCCGTTCGCGCCCAGAATATACGCGCCGCCCAGAAAAGCGGCCGTTGTCGCGCGGTCGAACAGCACTGCGCGGCGCGCATCGTCAGGCAACCCGGCGCTCAGATCCAGATGATGCTCGGCGCCGTCCACCATTGCCTGCAACGAAAGCGCATAGATCTCCACGTTTCTTTCAAGGTCGCTGGAAATGATCGAGACGAGATTGCCGGATGTCTCGCGCGCATGATCGAGCGCGTCGGTGCGGCCATTGGCGAGCGTAAGCAGCGTGAGGCCCGCCATCGCGACGGCCACCAGCGTGCCGGCGAGACCCGCCAGCACTGGATGGTTGCCCACGTAACGCGCGGCCCCGGCTCCCTTGTGCAGCAGTTTCCGGCGCCAGCGCCGCCTCTGCGAATGAGCCCGATATGAATGAGCCCGATATGCCACCTGCGCGTTGCCTCCGTTGCAAACGGGCCGCGCGAAAAGCGTGCGGCCCGCCATCAGATGTTATATGCCGGCGCTGCGCCTGCCCTGCGCTGCGCCGCCTTCACGCGTCATAGTTTGCGCAGCAGGCCCGCGGCCGAGCGCATCCGGCGTTTGCGTTCCTTGTGCAGCGAGCGCAGCACGCTGCCGGTGTCGCCCGCGCCGGAGAACAGATCCGCGTTGTCGCGCAACAGCATTTCGCTCGCGACAACATCGTTTAGCGTACCGAAACGTTTCTGCACCTGCTTCAAACGTTTGAGCGTTTTCTTGTGGCTGCCGCTCAGAACCGGCTCGAAAAATTCCAGCAGGTAACGCAGCTTCTTACCGGCCTTTCTCACGTCGTGGAAGGCGGCGTAGTTCGAGCGCCTGGCATGGCGGGCGCGTTTCGCGCGCTTCGTCAAAGAGCGCTCCGAAGCGGCAATCCGTTTGTTCGCGAACTTGCACAGCGAAACGCGTTCGTGCGCCGTGTTCAGCTCCGTGGAAGCGCTCGTCAGCGCATCGCGCAGCAGATGCTTGACGTCTGCGTTGCTCAGCGTCTCGCGGCTCGTCGCCAGCGCGTTGCGGCGCGCTTCTTCGAGCGCGGGGGCGAAGTTACCGGCGCCGTCTTCATGCCGGATCAGCTCGATCAGGATGTCCCAGTCGCGCGTCTTGCCCGCTGCCGTGGCGAGATACTTGTAGAGCGCCCGTTGCCGGGTGTTTTCGCCCTTCTCGAGCAGCGGCGCGAACGCCCACCACAGCGAACGCAAGCGGCGCAGCGAAACGCGAAGCTTGTGCAGCGCTTCTGGCGACGGATCGTCGCGCACCGCATTGGCGTACGCAATCGCTTCGCTCACGAGCGGTGCCGCATACGACGCGAACGCCGCCTGCGCCGTGGGTTCCGGCGTGCTGGAGCCGGCGGCCGCAGGCCCGCCATTTGTCTTACGGCTTTCCTTCTGACCGTCGCGCTTCATGGGGACTCCTGGAAGGTGCGTGTTTCAGCGTAGCAAAAAAGATTCCTACCGGCTATGAACCGGCTGCCGCAGTCCGGCAAAACCGAGGCTGCTTCCGCCATCGCGGCGATGCGCGCTGCATTCGGGCGCGCGGGCGGCCAGGGTATTCGACTGTCATCGTACCGACATGCGCGCCCCGCACGATCCAAAGTTCCGCGACTTTTTTCAGGGGCACACGTCATGCCGGAACTTTCATACCCTCAACCCAGTGGGGTCAGTGGCAAGGGGCGCAATTTCGGCCTCGTGATTTTCCTCGCCGTGATCGCAGTGGGCATCGGCTATTGCAGCACGCAACTGGTGGGCGACCTGCAACCGGTGCGTGAAGGTTCCATGCTTCCTTATCTGCTGCTCGGCATCGCGCTGCTGATCGCACTCGGGTTCGAATTCGTCAACGGCTTTCACGACACCGCCAACGCTGTCGCCACCGTCATCTACACGCATTCGCTCGCACCCAATCTTGCAGTGGTGTGGTCGGGCGCGTGGAATTTTCTCGGCGTGCTGACCTCGAGCGGCGCCGTCGCGTTCGGCATCCTGCAACTGCTGCCGGTCGAACTGATTCTGCAAGTGGGCAGCAGCGCGGGCTTTTCGATGGTGTTCGCGCTGTTGATCGCGGCGATCATCTGGAACCTGGGCACGTGGTACTTCGGCCTGCCCTCGTCGAGTTCGCATACGCTGATCGGCTCGATAATCGGCGTCGGCCTGATGAATCAGTTGATGCATGGCGTAAACGGCACGAGCGGCGTGGACTGGAACCAGGCGCTCGGCGTCGGCAAGTCGCTGCTGTTTTCGCCGCTCGTCGGCTTTCTCGCGGCCGGCCTGCTGCTCATGATTCTCAAAGCCGTGGTGCGCGTTCCCGCGCTCTACGCCGAGCCCAAAGGCAAGGAACCGCCGCCGTTCTGGATTCGCAGCCTGCTGATCCTGACGTGCACGGGCGTTTCGTTCGCGCACGGGTCGAACGACGGCCAGAAGGGCATGGGCCTCATCATGCTGATCCTGATCGGCACGGTGCCCACGGCGTATGCGTTGAACAAGGCGGTGACGCCCGCACAGACGCAAACCTTCGTGGCGGTCGCCGAGCAGACCTCGGCCGCACTTGCGCGATATACGAACGGCGCGCCGCAGTCGGCCAATCCGCGCGCGGATGTCGAAGCCTATGTGCGCACGCATCAGCTCACGCCCGCCACGTTGCCCGCGCTGAAACAGCTGACGGACGTCATTGCGCAGCAAGTCGGCGCATCCGGTTCGATGGCCGCGGTGCCGCAAGGCATGGTGGATAACGTGCGCAACAACATGTATGTCGCCTCTGAAGCGATTCGCCTGATGGAAAAGGCGAAACAACCGGCCTTTGCACCAGCGGATGCCAAAGCCATCGCGAACTTCAAGGCGCAAACGGACCATGCGACCAAGTTCATTCCGACATGGGTGAAGGTCGCAGTGGCCATTGCGCTCGGCATGGGCACGATGGTCGGCTGGAAGCGCATTGTCGTGACCGTCGGCGAAAAGATCGGCAAGCAGCATTTGACGTATGGACAGGGCGCGTCCGCTGAACTCGTCGCGATGATGACGATTGGCGCGGCCGACATGTACGGCCTGCCCGTTTCCACCACACATGTGCTGTCTTCCGGCGTGGCCGGCACGATGGCGGCCAACGGCTCGGGCTTGCAATGGGCGACCGTGCGCAGCCTGGTGCTTGCGTGGGTGCTGACGCTGCCCGCCTCCATTGCACTCGCGGCGGGTTTGTATTGGCTGTTTCGGGCAGTGTTCTAAAGTTCTGAAACGCCGTCCGGGGGAGCGCCGCGGTTCTTCGCGGCCGTTCCCCCGGCTAGCCAGGGCTGAACTAAAACAAACGCCTGCCCGATGCCGGTCATTCGAGCGCTCAATACACCTCGGGCACGATCATCGAAGCGGGCACCGGCTGACGGCTGTACTCGTCGTGATAGACCCGAGCGGGCAACTGGATAGTCGGGTGCTCGATCTCGTGGTACGGCACCTGGCTTAGCAGATGGTGAATGCAGTTCAGCCGCGCGCGCTTCTTGTCGACGGCCTGCACGACCCACCACGGCGCTTCGGGAATGTGCGAGCGTTGCAGCATCACCTCTTTGGCCTGCGTATAAGCCTCCCAGCGGCGGCGGCTTTCCAGGTCCATCGGGCTTAGCTTCCACTGCTTGAGCGGATCGTGAATACGGTTCTGGAAGCGGATTTCCTGCTCCTCGTCGGTAATGGAGAACCAGTACTTGACGATCTGCACACCGCTGCGCACGAGCATTTTTTCGAACTCCGGCACGGAGCGGAAGAACTCTTCGTATTCTTCGTCGGTGCAGAAGTTCATCACCCGCTCGACGCCCGCCCGGTTGTACCAGCTACGGTCGAACAGCACCATCTCGCCGCCGGCCGGCAGATGCGAGACATAACGCTGAAAGTACCATTGGGTGCGCTCGCGGTTGTTCGGCGCCGGCAGCGCCGCGACGCGGCACACGCGCGGATTGAGCCGCTGCGTGATGCGCTTGATCGCGCCGCCCTTGCCGGCGGCATCGCGTCCCTCGAAAATCACGACCAGCCGGTGCCCCGTCTCCACGATCCAGTCCTGCAGCTTGACGAGTTCGCCCTGCAAGCGGAACAGCTCGCGGAAATACACCTTGCGCGCTTCGCGGTTCTCGCGCGTGAAGGTCTCGGCACCGTCGAGAATGCGGTCGTCGACCTCCATTTCGAGTTCCTCGTCGTAAGCGTCGATGAGGTCTTCCTCGAAACGGCGTTGCCGCTCAATCAGCAACTCGGCTTCAGGTCTCGGATCCTGCTCTTTCATTGCGGCTCTCCTCGCGGCGGAAATGATCGGGCGCGCGGCGGCATGCGCGACGCGGACGCGCCCGATTATCGGTGCGCCCGGTGTCAGCCGTGTTACCGCCCGGCCGCTTCATGATAGCGAGTTTTACGCAGAGAGCCGCCGCTAGCGCAGGGGTTTGGCAAAGCTCACTTCGTGCCCGTCGGGGTCCGTGATGTGGAAGTAGCGCTCGCCCCACGGCGCGTCGGACGGCTCCAGCGAGGGCGTCAAACCCGCCGCCAGTGCCTTGCGATAGACGGCATCCACATCCGATACATAAACGATCACGCGGCCCCACCAGTTCACTGGCGCACGCGGGTCGGCGATCAGGTTCAGGAACGTGCCGCCAAACGCGAACGACGTGAACGCAGCGTCTTCGCCGCCGAATTTGAGCGGAAAGCCGAGTGCCTCATAAAAGCGCACCGCGTGCCGCATGTCGCTGGTGGCAAGGGTGATCGCACTGAGCGACTCGATGCGCGGTTCGTCTGGCGCGCTGCCGGTCGATGGTGCGGTTTTCGTGGAAGACGCGGCGGATGGGTCGATCATGGCTCTCTCCCGGACGTGACGGACTGGCATGACGCGGCGTGAGATGACGTAGCGTCGCGCGGCATGCAAGCCGCAAAGGGCGCGCAGTCAGCCCGCCAGCACAAAGTGTCTCACACGGTACGGCGTGTCAGGCGTGCGCCGTTTCACACTTGAAAACCCTACGCGCGCCCCGCATCTGGTTGTCCGTTTATCCGGAGCATCGCCATGGGAAGCCGTCCACGCTTCATTGATGACCTGTCGCGCGCCGCATCCGACGCCCCCGGGCCGAACTCATTCACCCCTCTATCCGACGACGCCCTGCTCGACGCCTATTCGCGCACGGTAATCGGCGCGCTGGAGCGCGTGCAGCAGGCCGTCGCCTTCATTTCCGTCGAACGCCGGCTGCCCGGCGCCGCGCCCGGCCGCGAGCGCGGCGCGCGCGGCGGCACTGGCTCGGGCTTCATCTTCACGCCGGACGGCTATCTGCTGACCAATAGCCACGTCGTGCACGGCGCAACGCACATTCAGGTGACGCTGGCCGACGGCGCGAGGTTCGACGCCGACCTGGTCGGCGACGATCCCGGCAGCGACCTCGCGGTGTTGCGCATCGGCTCGCCGGAGCCGCTGCCTCACGTCGAACTCGGCGAATCGTCGAAGCTGCGCGTGGGGCAGATCGCCATCGCTGTAGGTAATCCGCTCGGTCTCGCGCAGACCGTCACCACGGGCGTGGTGTCGGCGCTGGGCCGCTCGCTGCGCTCGAACTCCGGCCGCATGATCTACGACGTGATCCAGACCGATGCCGCGCTCAATCCAGGCAACTCCGGCGGCCCGCTGATCAATTCCGCAGGCCAGGTGGTCGGCGTGAATACCGCGATCATTCCCGGCGCGCAGTCCATCTGCTTCGCCACCGCAATCGACACGGCGAAGTGGGTCATCATGCAGATATTCGCGCATGGCCGCGTGCGGCGTGCGTATATCGGCGTAGCGGGCACCACCACGCCGCTGTCGCGCCGCGTGCAGCGCTACTTCGGCCTGAGCGCGCAAAGCGGCGTGCATGTGATGGAAATCGTCAAAGGCAGTCCCGCAGCGGCGGGGGGCTTGCGCACGGACGACAACATTGTCGCCATCGACTCGCAACCCGTGCAGGACGTGGATGCGCTGCAACGCACGCTCGACGCCTCGCGCATCGACAAGCCCGTGAACGTGACGGTGCTGCGTGGCGCGCAACGGCTCGAACTCACGTTGACTCCGGTCGAGCAGGCAAGCTGATTCGCAGGCAAAAAAAGACCTCGGGCTCTTTCGGGCGCGAGGTCTTTTGCGTTGCGAGCGGAGCATGCAAGCAGAGGCCCACGCCCGTCGCCAGAACCACGCTTACTGGATGATGCGCGTCACGCCACGGCCACGCGGATCCGCTGCCGGCTCGGGCGTGTTGTCGTTGATCTTGATTGCCTGGATGTCGCCGTTGAAGTTCTGCGCCTTCAGCGTATAGCCCTTGGCCTCCACGGCCTTGGCGAGCTCGCCGTCGATCGGCTGGTACGGCTCCCAGAAGATCGTGTTCGGCGGCAGCAGCTGATGATGGAAGCGCATCGCAGCGACTGCGTCCGGCAGCGGCATGTTGAAGTCGTAGATGTTGTTGATCACCTGGAAGATCGACGTGAAGATGCGCGAGCCGCCAGGCGTGCCGATCACGAGCGATACCTTGCCGTCTTTGGTGAGGATCGTCGGGCTCATGGAAGAGAGCGGGCGCTTCTTCGGTTCGATCGAATTCGCGTCGCTGCCCACCACGCCGAACATGTTGGCTACGCCCGGCTTGGCCGAGAAGTCGTCCATTTCGTCGTTCAGCACGATGCCGGTGCGGTCCGCGACCACGCCCGAGCCGAAGTAGCCGTTCACCGTATAGGTGTTCGACACTGCGTTGCCCCACTTGTCGACCACGGAGAAATGCGTGGTCTCAGCTTTTTCCGGCATCGACGTGCCGAGCCCAGGCTGCACGCTCTTCGTGTCCGACGGCGTTTCCGGATTCACTTCGGCGGCGCGTTTGGCGATGTATGCGTCGTCGGTCAGCTGCGCGACCGGTACCTTGTAGAAGTCCGGATCGCCGAGATATTGCGCGCGGTCGGCGAATACGCGCTTTTCGATCTCTGCAATCAGATGAATGTACTGCGGCGAATTGAGCGGCACGTCCTTGAAGTCCGCCGCGCGGTCGGCTTTCATCTTCAACAGCTGGACGAGGCCGATGCCGCCCGAACTCGGAGGCGGTGCGGTGTACACGCGGTAGCCCTTCCAGTCGGCCGCAATCGGCTGGCGCCAAACGGCCTTGTACTGCTGCAGGTCGGCCTTGGTGATCAGACCATGACCGCGCATGGACTCTGCAATCAGGTCAGCCGTCTTGCCCGAATAAAAGTCTTTCGCGCCCTGGTCGGCAATGCGCTGCAGCACCGCGGCAAGGTCGGGCTGCTTGAAGTTTACGCCCTGCTTCAGGTTGCCGAAGTAGGTGTCGAAGTTGGTTTTGCCGGCGAATTCCTTGGCCGCCGCATCGCGGCGCTGCTGCAACTGCTCGCTCACCTCGAAGCCGTCGCGCGCATAGTGGATGGCCGGCGCGAGCACCTGCTTCCACTTGAGCTTGCCGAACCGGCGCTGCGCCTGCCACATGCCGTCCACGGTGCCGGGCACGCCCACGGCGCGGTAGCCATACAGGCTCATGCCTTTAATGACCTCGCCCTTGTCGTCGAGATACATGTTCTTGGTCGCGGCGAGCGGCGCGCGTTCGCGATAGTCGAGGAAGTACGGCTTGCCGGCCACGTACAGCGTCATGAAGCCGCCGCCGCCGATGTTGCCCGCTTCCGGATAGGTCACGGCAAGCGTAAAGGCGATGGCCACCGCGGCGTCGACCGCATTGCCGCCTTCCTTGAAGATCTGTTCGGCGGCGTCCGCGCTGTATTCGTCCGCAACGGCGATGGCGGACGCGGTGAGTACTGCCGGTTGCGCTTTCGCGGGCGGCTTCGCGACGGCCGGCGTCGCTTCGAGAAAGCCGAAGGAAACAGACAACACAGTGGCCAGCGCAAATACGCTGGCGGACGCTTTGGCATTGTGGAACAACTTCATTGATATCCCCCAAGACGACTGTTTCACCTGACGATCACTACAGTTCCCTTGGGCTTATAACATGTGAAGCGCCTCTTTGCGAAGCCGCGCGATTCCGTAAGGCGGCTGTTGCGGCACACAAAGAGGCGCACTGCTTCGGGTCAGACGGCGGAGGCGGGCGTCAGAACCTGCGAGGCCACCTCGTCCACAGCCGCGCGCGCGAGCTTCACGATTTCGTCGACATCGGCACGTGAAGTCACGAGCGGCGGTGCGAACCCCAGAATGTCGCCATGCGGCATCGCGCGAGCAATCAGACCGCGTTGCAACGCAGCAGCCGACACGCGCGGGCCGACTTTCAGCGCCGGGTCGAACGGCCGGCGCGCGTCCTTGTCGGCCATGAATTCGAGCGCGGCCAGCATACCTGCGCCGCGCACTTCGCCGACGAGCGGATGCGAGTCGAAAGCCGCATGCAGTTGCTCGAGCAGATACGCGCCGGTTTGCGCCGCGTTTTGCGTGAGATTCTCGCGCTCGAGAATGTCGAGGTTGGCGAGCGCCGCTGCCGCACAGATCGGATGCCCGGAATAGGTCCAGCCGTGACCCATCGGCCCGAGTTCCTGCGAAGCCTTGTCGATCACATCCCACACGCCCTCGCTCACGATCACGCCCGAGAGCGGTGCATAGGCGCTCGTCAGCCCCTTCGCGACGGTAATCAGATCGGGCGTGATGCCGTAATGCTGCGCGCCCATCTTCGAACCGAGCCGGCCGAAACCGCACACCACTTCGTCGCAGATCAGCAGAATGTCGTGCTTTTTCAGTACCTGCTGGATCGCGGCCCAATAGCCGGCCGGCGGCGGCAGAATGCCGCCCGTGCCCATGACGGGCTCGCCGATGAACGCGGCAATCGTGTCCGCGCCTTCGCGTGCGATCAGTTGCTCCAGTTCCTCCACGCAGTACGCGACGAACTGTGTTTCGTTCATGCCGGCCGGCGCATTGCGATACCAGTGAGGGCACGTAGTGTGTTTGACGCGTTCGATAGGCAGGTCGAAGCATTGATGAAAGCTCGGCAAGCCGGTGAGGCTGCCGGTGACGATACCCGAGCCGTGATAGCCGCGTTGCCGCGAGATGATCTTCTTCTTGTTGGGCCTGCCCTTCACGTTGTTGTAGTACCAGACGAGCTTGATCTGCGTTTCGTTCGCGTCTGAACCGGACATGCCGTAGTAGACCTTCTTCATGCCCTGCGGCGCCCATTCGATGATGCGCGACGACAGTTCGATGATGGTGTCCGTCGAGTGGCCCACGTAGGTGTGGTAGTAAGCAAGCTTTTTGGCCTGCTCGTAGATTGCCTCGGCGACTTCGGTGCGGCCATAGCCGATGTTCACGCAGTACAGGCCCGCGAACGCGTCGATGAATGTCTTGCCCTGATGATCTTCAATGCGGATGCCGTTCGCGCCCGTCACGATGCGGCCCGGCAGCGCGCCGCTCGCGTGGTCATGAGCGTGCGTGGAAGGATGCATGAAATGCGCGCGGTCGGCGCTAAAAAGTTGTTCGAGTTGCTGCAGTTGTTCGGGCTGAGTCATGAAAGGCTCCTTCGTTGAATGCATGGATTGGGCTTACGCGGCTGCGGCGCTGCGAGCGGGAAGCGTCGCGGTCAGCGGCAAGCCGAGTTGGCCAAGACAGAAATAGCGCGTTTCGACAAACGGCTCGAAGCCCTCGGCGCCGCCTTCGCGACCCAGACCCGACGACTTGATGCCGCCAAACGGAATCGGCGCGCCCGTGAACTTCGCGCCGTTCACCGAGACCATCGCGAAGTCCAGACGCCGGATCAGCTGAAATACCGTGTTCAGATCGCGCGAACAGATATAAGCGGCCAGACCGTACTCGGTATCGTTTGCACGCTCGATTACTTCGTCTAGCGAATCAAATGCGCTCACCGCGGAAATGGGTGCGAAGTTTTCTTCGTCGTAAATACGCATGCCGGGTGCAGCGTCGGCCACGACGGTCGGTTCGAAGAACCAGCCGCCACGTTCGTGCGCCGAACCGCCCGCGGTGATGCGAGCGCCCTTCGCCTGCGCGTCGGCCACGCGCTGCACGGTCGCGTCGAACGCGGCTTGATGCATGAGCGGGCCCACATCCACGTCGGCTTCGAATGCCGAGCCCACTTTCAACGCGCGAACCGCATCGCTGTATCGCGCGACGAACGCCTCATACAGCGGACGTGCAACGAAAATGCGATTGGCCGCGCAGCAGTCCTGCCCCGACGTCTGGAACTTCGCGGCAACGGCGACACGCACGGCTTCATCCAGGTCCGCGTCTTCGGTCACGATGAACGGCGCGTTGCCGCCCAACTCGAGCGCCGTCTTCTTGATGCCGGCCCGTGCGACGGCCTGCATGACCAGCGCGCCAACGCGAGTGGAGCCAGTAAAGCTCACCGAGCGCACGCGCGAATCGCCAACCAGCGTTTGCATCGCCATTTGCGGTTTGCCGAGCACCACGTTGAAGACGCCCGGCGGAAAACCGGCTTCTTCCGCGAGCTGGGCGAGTGCCAGCGCTGAGAACGGCGTTTCATGCGCGGGCTTTACCACCACGGTGCAACCCGCGGCCAGCGCGGCCGCCGCCTTGCGCGTGATCATTGCGCAAGGAAAATTCCACGGCGTGATCAAGGCGGCCACGCCCACGGGTTCAATCACGGTGCCCAGTTGCGCACCATCGATATGCGTGGGAATGGTGCGTCCATTCAGGCGCCGCACTTCATGCGCGAACCATTCGACGAAGCTCGCGCCGTACGCAATCTCGCCGCGTGCTTCCGCAAGCGGCTTGCCCTGTTCAAGCGAGAGAATCGCGGCCAAGTCGTGCTGATGGCGCAGGATCAGTTCGTGCCAGCGCAGCAGCAACGCGGAACGTTTCGCGATCGGCAGCCAGCGCCATGCGGAAAACGCACGCTGCGCGGCGTCGACTGCCTGGGTGATCTGCGCGGCGTCGAGCATGGGCACATGTCCGAGCACCTGCTGGTCCGCGGGATTGCGCACGGCGACGCTCGCCGCGCTTGCGCTGTGAATCCAGCGCCCGTCGACGTAGCACAGCGATTTGAACAGAACCGGATGACCCAGCAACATGACGACCTCCTGTGTGCGATGTATGTCTGTCACTGTACGTTGAGCAGCAGCGCGGTTTTTTCGGTTCGCGTGGCCTGCGGTTCGCGTTTTTTCCGTAATGCGCAGCGGAGCGTGCTGTTCTTTCGGCAGCTGCGCAGCGCGCGTCAACTGTCCTCGCCTAATGACTCCTCGGCCCACTCGGGCACGCCTTCAGGCATGCTCTTCACGACCTTGGTGACGATGTACGTGAAGTACTTTTCGATACCCAGTTCGTCGGTGAGTAAAGAGTCGATAAAGCGCTGATAGTGGTCGATGTCGCGCGACATCACGTGCATCACGTAGTCCACCCCGCCGCCGGTTGCATGGCATTGCACGACTTCCGGCGAAGCGGCGATGCGCTCCTCGAAACGGCGCATGTCGTGCGCCGTGTGGCGCGCGAGCGTCACCTCCACCACGACACGCGCGCCCTTGAACGCGCGCAGCCAGTCGACGTCGGCGCGATAACCGCGAATCACGCCGCTGTCTTCGAGCCGCTTGACGCGCTCCCATGCCGGCGAAATGGAAAGACTGATCTCTTCCGCGAGACGCGACTTCGTGATGCGTCCGTCGCGCGCCAGAATGCGCAGAATCGCGAGGTCGTAGCGGTCGAGCTTCATGCGCTCAAACGCTCACGGGTATGCCGCGTTCGACGACATCGGCTACCACTGCAACGGTGTCGCCGATCCCCACGAGGCCCGGAAAATGCCGCGCCGCCAGCAGACCGCCACGACGTGCGCGATATTCGACCGGCGCAACGCCAGTGCGCGACGCGTCGTAGATGCGCGCGATCACCTCGCCGCTTTCCACCGTCTCACCGAGGTCCTTGCACATTTCGAGCAGGCCGTCGTGCTCGCTGGTCGTGAAGCAGGTGCCGTCGGGCATGTCGAGCAAGGTCGTGGTGCGCGGCGCATCCTCGGGCGGCTCGTGAGCCAGCACTCCAGCATGCTGCAGGAAGCCGCGTATGCCGCGAGCGGCCACCGCCACGCTTTGCGCCGTGGCCGTGCCGCCGCCGCCGAGTTCCGTCGAGACGAACACCTTGCCCGCTTCTTCCGCTGCCGTATCGAAGAGCCCGACGCTGTCCAGTTCCAGCATTCGCATGGAGTACGGCGCGCCGAATGCACGCATCGCGGCTTCGCAGCGCGCCTGCTGCTGTGCCTCCGGCAGCACGTGAATCGCGGCGAACGGCACGAAGTCGAGCGTGCGGCCGCCGGCATGCAGATCGAGCACATAGTCTGCAAGCGGCAGCAGGTGGCGCTGGAAATAGTCGGCGATCTTCTCGGTGACGGTGCCGTCCGGTTTGCCGGGAAAACTGCGGTTCAGATTGCCGCGGTCGATGGGCGACGTGCGGCTGCCCGCGCGAAACGCCGGGTAATTCATGAACGGCACGATGATGACGCGGCCTTTCACGTCGTCCGCCCGCAGCGTTGCGGCAAGCTGCGAGAGCGCGATAGGCCCTTCGTACTCGTCGCCATGATTGCCGCCCGTGAGGAGCGCGGTTGGTCCGTCGCCGTTGCGGATCACGGTGATCGGAATCATCACGGCGCCCCACGCGGAGGCGTCGTGCGAATACGGCAGTTTCAGAAAGCCGTGCTGTTCGCCGTCTGCGTTGAAGTCGACTGTCGGCTGAATGGGCGATGCGCGCATATGCACTACTCCTTCACGAACAGTTTGCGCGGCGTGTTGCAGAACGGCTCGACGCCGTCCTGGGTAATCAGGATGCTTTCGGTAATTTCGAGGCCCCAATCGTCGAGCCACAGGCCCGGCATGAAGTGGAACGTCATGCCGGGTTCGAGGACCGTCTTGTCCCCCGGGCGCAGGCTCATGGTGCGCTCGCCCCAGTCCGGTGGATAGCTCGCGCCGATCGGATAACCGCAACGGCTGTTCTTTTCGATGCCGTACTTGTGCAGCACCGCGAAGAATGCGTTGGCAATGTCTTCGCACGTGTTGCCGGGTTTGGCCGCGGCGAGCCCCGCCTCGATGCCTTCCACCACCGCGCGCTCGCCCTCGACGAAGTGCCTGGGCGGCTTGCCGAGAAACACCGTGCGCGACTGCGGGCAGTGATAGCGCTTGAAGCAGCCCGCGATTTCGAAGAATGTGCCCGCCCCTTTGACGAACGGTGTGTCGTCCCAGGTCAAGTGCGGAGCGGCGGCGTCCGCGCCGGTCGGCAGCAACGGCACGATGGCCGGATAGTCGCCGCCGTGGCCGTCCACGCCGCGAACGCCCGTCGAGTAAATCTCGGCCACCAGGTCGTTCTTGCGCATGCCCGGCTCGATTCGCTCGACAATGCGCTCGTGCATTGCTTCGACAATGCGCGCCGCCACACGCATGTATTCGATTTCGCGCGGCGACTTTACCGCGCGTTGCCAGTTCACGAGGCTCGTTGCGTCCTGCCATTTCGCTTGCGGCAAATTCGCGACGAGCGAGCGGTAAGCCGCCGCGCTGAAATAGTAGTTATCCATTTCGACGCCGATTCGAAGCGCTCCCCAACCGCGCGCCTCGATTACTTCGCGCGCGAGGTAATCCATCGGATGGCGCACGGCAGACTGAACGTAATGATCTGGATAACCAACTATGTGGTCATGCTGCATGAACACGGTGCGCTTCGCGCCGTTTGCGTCCTGACCGCGGCCGAACCATACGGGATCGCCCTCCAGCGCCAGCAGCACACATTGGTGCACATAGAAAGACCAGCCGTCGTAGCCGGTCAGCCACGCCATATTGGTCGGGTCGGACACGATCAGCAGTTCGATTCCGGCGGCCTGCATCGCCTTCCTCGTCTTGCCGATACGTGCGGCGTATTCGGCCCGTTCGAACGGCAGGCGTACGGTCGACGCCTGATCGCTCACGTTGCGTTCCAGTTGTGTTGTCTCGGACATCGTCCCCTCTTAGCGCTGCACATCGTTACGGAAGATCATTCCTGCGTTGGCCGCACGCGCCCGCTGTAAAGCGAGCGCCGCAATGGCCGTGTCCTGCGCGCCGGTGCCGGTCAGATCGCAGATCGTTACGTCCGCATCGTTCGCCCGCCCCGCGGCCTTGCCCGCGATCACCTCGCCCAGTTCGACGATGCTCGCGTCGGCCTTGATCGCGCGAGCACTCAGCGCATGGTGCAATTCGCCGAGCGCACGCGTTTGCTGCACGCGGTCGCACACGTAGCGCGCCGCAGCCAATGCGGCCGGCGCGATTTCGTTCTTGTGCTCCGCATCCGAGCCCATTGCGGTGATATGCAAACCGGCGTGCAGATGCGCAGCTTCGATCAGGGGCGTGCGGCTCGGCGTCGTCGTGATGGCGACGTCCGCTTCGGCGAGCGCATGCGCAACGTCGCGTGCGGCTTCGCAGCGCACGCCGAGCGCGGCTGTCATTTCTTCGGCAAAGCGCTGCGCACTGGATGCATTGCGCGCCCACACGCGCACGTGTTCGACACGCCTCACGAGCGTCAGCGCCTGCAATTGCAGACGCGCCTGCTCGCCGGCTCCGAGCACCGCCACTTGCGGCGTCTTTTGCTTCGCAAGCCAGCGCGCCGCGACCGCGCCGGCGGCGGCGGTACGCACTGCCGTCAGATAGCCGTTGTCCAGCAGCACCGCTTCGGTCAGGCCGGTCTTCGCGGAGAGCACCAGCATCAAGCCATTCAGGCTCGGCAGACCGAGCGCGGGATTGTTGAAGAAGCCGGGGCTGACCTTGATCGCAAAGCTGTCGAAGCGCGGCAGGTAGGCAGTTTTGACATCGACTTCGCCGTTTTGCGCGGGTAGATCGAGGCGCAGGATAGGCGGCATCGCGACGTCTTCGGTCGCCAACGCGAGGAAGGCCGCTTCCACCTGATCGATGGCCGCGAGATCAAGCGGGACCAGTTCGCGAAGCTGCGCTTCGCCAAGCAAAGTAATGGACGTCATGTGGTTTCGTGTGAATGGGACGGCGCGGGCACCGCATTGACGATGCGGCGATGCAGTTCAATGTCGATATTTGCGCCCGTCACGACGATCACGAGCGGACCGCGTGGAGCGCGCGCGTCGTGTAGCGCGTCGTGCAGCGCGCCGTCGAGCAGCGCCGCCATGCCGACGGCCGCTGCGCCCTCCACGACGAGGCGCTCATGCCGATACGCATGGACGATGCCGCGCGCAATGGAGTCCTCGTCGAGCAGCAGCGTGTCGTCGATCAGATCGCGCGTGAGCTGATACGTATAGCGGTTTTCAAGGCCGATGCCGCCGCCAAGCGAGTCCGCGAGCGTTTCCACTTCTTCGACCAGCACCGGCCGGCCGCTTGCGAGACTCGCATGCATTGCGGCGCCGCGCGCCATCGTCACGCCGCTCATGCGAATCGCGCGTTGCGCGCTTTTCGCCGCAAACGCGACGCCTGCAAACAAGCCGCCGCCGGACAACGGCACCACGATATGCGCAACGTCCGGCAACGCTTCGACAATTTCGAGGCCGATGGTCGCCTGCCCCGCGATAACCTGCAGATCGTCGAACGGGGGCACGTACGCAAAGCCTTCTTCGCGGACGAGCCGCAGAGCTTCGCGCTCGGCGTCGTCCTGGCTGTTGCCGACAATGCACGCACGCGCTCCGAGCCCGCGCACTGCCTCGACCTTGTTGCCCGGCACGAGGGCCGACATGCAAACAGTGGCTTCGATACCGAGCGCGCGCGCCGCATGAGCCACCGCGCGCCCATGATTTCCCGTGGATGCAGTGACCACCTTGCGGCAGCCTTGGGCCGCGAGTTCGGTTAGCGCATTGGTCGCGCCGCGTAGCTTGAAGCTGCCGGTCGGCTGCACGGTTTCGAGCTTGAGATAAACCGGCGCGCCCGCGATGGCCGACAGACTCGGCGACTCGACGAGCGGCGTGCGCAGCACGCGCCCCTCGATACGGCGACGCGCGCGGTAGACATCGGCCAGCGACAGAACGGACATGAACTCGGCCCTGCACGAAAGGGGTTTGGTCCGATGCTGCCGGTTCTGCACGACGACTGGAGCGTCGAGCCGCCTGCGGCCGCATCGTTTCGAATGCAGCCCAGTCTAATGTTCTAAAAAGCGATTTCCATTGTCCTAGTTCATTTCACGCACTGCCTCGCAACCCGGCTGCCGGTCAGGTGAAATCGTGCACTTGCGGATACTGCTCGAACACCTCGCGCATGGTTTCCAGCGCGGCCTTGTAGGTCTCGTCGCTCACTTCGGCGCCGACGCAGACGCGCACTGCGCTCGGCCGGTCCGCGCCGCGCACGAGGAACGGTTCAGCGGAAGTCACCGCAATGTCGCGGTTGCGCAGTTCCCTGACGAGGCGGTCCGCCTGCCAATGCTCCGGCACACGCAGCCACGCCGATAAGGCTTGCGGATGTGCACCCAGTACATAAGCGCCGAGCGTTTGCTGCAGGAGCGCCTGGCGTCGCCCTAGGCGTTCGCGCTGAATCTGCACGAGCCGCGCCGCTGTGCCGTCGGCGATCCAGCGCGTCGCGACCTCGGCCATCGGCGAGGTGGCCATCCAGCTGCTCACGCGCAATACGCTCTCCGCGCGCAGCGCGAGGCGGCGCGGCGTAGTCAGGTAGCCGATGCGCAAGCCGGTCAGCACCGACTTCGTCATGCTCGTGCAGTAGAACGACAGTTCGGGGATGAGACTCGCAATCGGTGCGGCCGGCTTCGCGGGCAACGGACCGTACACATCGTCTTCGATCACGTACACGCCGTAGCGCTCGGCAATGCGCGCAATCGCGCGGCGCCGCGAGTCGGGCATCATCGCAACAGTGGGATTGTTCAACGTGGGCGTGCAGACGAGCGCGCTGATCCGCTCGCTGTCGCACATCTCCTCGAAATGTTCGGGATGGATGCCGTATTCGTCGATCTCGAGCCCTTTCAGCGTAAAGCCGAGCACATTGGCCGAACCTATCACGCCGTGATCCGTCAGGCTTTCGCACAGCACCGTGTCGCCGGGGCCGACCAGCGAGGCGAGCGCGAGAAAAATGCCGTGCGCGGCGCCATTGGTGACAAGCAGCGTATCCGCCGAGGCCGGCATGCCCAGCGACGCGAGCCACGCGACGCCCGCCTGCCGATGATGCTCGAAACCCGCAATCGGCCGGAACGCACGAATCCACGGTTGGTCGTCGAGCGTGGAGAGCGTCGCACAAATCTTGCGCCACATCGCGTCGTGTTCCGGAGTGTGAATGATGCGCGCAATAGAAAAGTCGACCACGGAGCGTTCGGCCGTGTCGAGCATGTAGTTGGACATGGTTTCCGTCACGCGTGCCGCCACGAAACTGCCGCGGCCCACTTCGCAGCGTATCAACCCTTGCCGCTCCAGTTCCTTGTACGCATTGGTCACGGTCTGCACGCTGATGGCCAGCTCGGCGGCCACATCGCGCTGCGGCGGCAGGCGCGCGCCCGCGGGCAGCGCCGCGCTTTCTATGTCGCCCGCTATGGCCTTCACCAGCCGTTTGTATTTCGACTCCACGCCGTGCACCGCGCGCACCGCATCACGCCACTGCCCGATCACTTGCGTCCTCCAGCCTCGTTGCCCTCGTCGTAAACCCTTGCTGCCCGCTTCGCGTCAAGCCTGTCATAGCGCCTGCCGACGCCCCTCATACTGCCGCGAAACAGGCCCGGAAAATTATTGTCCTAGAGCAATCGGATTAAAAAATTGGCTTTGTATGCTGCATTCAAGGTTGCAGCGGGAAGCCGTGCAAGAGGCGGTCTGGGCGGATCTTGGCGGTGCCGCCTGCATGATGCGTCGCCACATTCATCACCTTGTTCATTACCTCATTCACCACGTCAACAACGGAATCGATATGAAAGCGAAGCGCACTTCAGGATTGCTCGGAGCCCTCTGCGTCGCCGCGGCGACGCTGACCGTGCCGGCGCAGCATGCGTCGGCGGAAACGACGTTGCAGCGCATCCAGCGCACGGGCGAAGTGCGCATCGGCTATGCCAATGAAGCGCCGTTTGCCTACACCACGCCTGACGGCAAGGTGACGGGCGAATCGCCGGAAATCGCCCGCAAGATCTTCGCGAAGATGGGCGTGAAGAAAGTAGACGGCGTGCTGACCGAATGGGGCTCGCTGATTCCCGGTCTGCGCGCGGGCCGCTTCGACGTGATCGCAGCGGGCATGTACATCACGCCCGAGCGCTGCAAGCAGGTGGCGTTCGCCAACCCGCAGTATCAGATCAAGGACACGCTGCTCGTGCCCAAAGGCAACCCGAAGAACCTCCATAGCTATGCGGACATCGGCAAGCAGCCCGACCTGAAGCTCGCGGTAATGGCGGGCGCGGTGGAACTCGCCAATTCGCGCGATGCCGGCGTGAAAGACGCGCAGTTGATGCAGGTGCCCGACACGACCGCGCAATTGCAGGCGGTGCGCGCGCGCCGTGCGGACGCGGCGGCCGGTACCGCGCTGACCATGAAGGGGCTCGCGGCCAAAGCCTCAGACCAGGTCGAGGCCGTTGCAAACTTCACCGACGACCCGAAGCACACCGGCTATGGCGCGCTCGCGTTCCGCCCGGAAGACACGGATTTGCGCGACGCGGTCAACAAGCAGTTGCACGACTGGCTCGGCACAGCCGATCATCTGCAAACGGTGGAGCCGTTCGGTTTCGACAAATCGAATCTGACTACGCGCACCGCCGCTGACATCTGCGGCAAGTAAGCGAACCGCGGATGCGCCGGCGAAGGCCGGCCCCGAGTCCCCAGGCGCGTGCAGAAGCACACGCCGTCATGCAAGCGAGGAACCGCCATGCGTGAACTGTTTCCCCTGTTGCTTCAAGGCACGCTCGTGACGGTGGAGATTGCCGCCTTCGCAACCGTGCTCGCCATCGTCATGGCGTTCGTTGCCACGGCGGCCAAGCTCGCGCCGTGGGCGCCGCTGCGCTGGCTTGGCAATGCCTACGTCGAGATCTTTCGCGGCACCTCGTTGCTCGTGCAACTATTCTGGTTTTTCTTCGTGCTGCCGCTGCCGCCGTTTCGCATCGAGATGACACCGTTCACGGTCGCCATTGTCGGACTGGGTTTGCATTACGGCGCATACGGTTCCGAAATTCTGCGCGGCGCATTGCGTTCGGTGCCAGGCGGACAATTCGAGGCCGCGCTCGCGCTGAACATGTCGCCGCTCACGCGCATGCGCCGCATCGTGCTGCCGCAAGCGATGATCAACGCGCTGCCGCCCGCCACCAATCTGATGATCGAGTTGCTCAAGGGTACTTCGCTGGTCTCGCTCATCACGCTCTCCGATCTGACGTTTCGTGCGCGGCAACTGGACGAGGCGACCTTCAAGACCGCCGAAATCTTCATGCTGACGCTCGTGATCTACTTCGTGCTCGCGCAGATTCTGGTGGCGTTGATGCGGCACTTCGAACGCCGCGTGAGCCACGGCATTATCCAGAGGGCCGCCCGATGAACAGCTTCTTCGATCTGCATTACGCCGAGCAGATTCTGCCGGCACTGCTGCGCGCGTCGGTGTACACCATCCTCATCACGCTCGTGGGTTTCGCTATCGCGCTGGTGCTGGGGCTCGTTCTCGCCGTGCTGCGGCGCAGCCACGTCAAGGCGGTGTCGCGCACGGTCGGCTTCATAGTCGAATTCATTCGCAGCACGCCTTTGCTGATTCAGGTGTACGTATTGTTTTATGTTCTGCCGGTGTACGGCGTCACGATGTCCGCGTTGACGGCGGGCACGGTCGGCATTGCGCTGCATTACGCGTGCTACACGTCGGAGGTGTACCGCGCGGGCCTCAACGGTGTGGCGCGCGGCCAGTGGGAAGCGGCTTGCGCGCTGTCGCTCTCGCCGTGGCGCACCTACAGCGGCGTGATTCTGCCGCAGGCGATTCGCCCGGTGATTCCCGCGCTCGGCAACTATCTGGTGGCGATGTTCAAGGACACGCCCGTGCTCTCGGCAATCACCGTGGTCGAATTGATGCAGCAGGCCAAGAACATTGGCTCCGAGACGTTCCGCTATCTCGAGCCGATCACGCTCGCCGGCATTTTCTTCCTGCTGATCAGCGTGAGCTTCGCGCAACTCGTGCGGCGGCTCGAATACGGCTTGAGGTTGCCATGAGCGTGAAGACCGACCTCGATGCCCTTACCCCGCCGCCTTCGGCCTTATCCGTGGAGAACCCAATGAAACGAGACGATCCCGCTTCCGTACTGGAGCCTCAGGCCGCTGCGCCGGGCGAGGGGCCCATGGTGCGCTTCGTCGGCGTGACCAAGCGCTACGGCGCGCTCACGGTGCTCGACGAACTCAACCTGGATATCGGCCGCAACGAGAAAGTGGCGATCATCGGCCCGAGCGGTTCGGGCAAATCCACCCTGCTGCGCGTGCTGATGACGCTCGACCCGCTGACGGACGGCATGATCGAAGTAGACGGCGAGCCTCTCACGCATATGCACAAGAACGGCCAACTGGTGCCCGCATCGCTGAAACATTTGCGGCGGGTACGCAGCAAGATAGGCATGGTGTTTCAGAGCTTCAATCTGTTTCCGCACATGACGGCGCTCGCCAACACGATAGAAGCGCCAATGCAGGTGCTCGGCCTCTCGCGCAAGGAAGCGACCGAGCGGGCGCGCGATCTGCTGTCGCTCGTCGGGCTCGAGGACAAATGCAATCACTACCCGTCGCAATTGTCGGGCGGCCAGCAGCAGCGCGTGGCGATTGCGCGGGCGCTGGCGATGCGGCCCAAGGTCATGCTGTTCGACGAAGTGACATCCGCGCTCGACCCCGAGTTGTGCGGCGAAGTGCTGAACGTGATTCGCAGGCTTGGCAGCGAGCACAACCTGACCATGCTGATGGTGACGCACCAGATGGGCTTCGCGCGCGAATTTGCGGACCGCGTATGCTTTTTCTCGCAAGGCAAGATCATCGAGCAGGGCCCGCCGCAGCAGTTCTTCAGCGCGCCGCAGCATGAGCGCACTCAGCAATTCCTGCGCGCGGTGAAGGAAGCGGTGTAGCCACGCAGGGCGTAGCGCGCTGCGCCGGGCAATCATGCGACTGCCCGGCTACGCGGTGCGCGCCTTCGTCAGCGTGTCAGGCGGTGCCGCGCCGGCCGCGTGCGATTTCGTCGCCGGCGTCGTGCGGCAGGCGCGCGGTGACCGGAATTGATAGAAACGAGAACAGTCCGACCACGACGAAGGCCGGCCAGAAGTCGGAGAACACAATGCGCGTGTGGCCCTGCAGGTTGTGCGAGATTTGCAGCACGATGCCCGCAATGGTCACGCCGAGCCCGAGCGAAATCTGCTGGATCACACTGGCCACGCTGGTGGCGCGGCCCACGTCGCGGCTTGGAATGTCGGCATACGCCAACGTGTTGAGCGATGTAAACTGAAGCGACGGAAAGAAACCGCCGAACAGCACCACGCACCAGATCAGCCAGTGCGGCGTGCCTGGAAAGAACAGACCGTAGATGGCAATGGCCACGCCCGCGCAGCCCGCGTTGAACATGAGCACGGTGCGAAAGCCGAACCGTTCGAGTATGCGCGAGGCCGCAGCCTTCATGAAAATCGAACCGAACGCCGACGCGCAGGTGATCGAGCCCGACACGAACGCCGTCATGCCAAGCCCTTCCTGCAACGCAAGCGGCAATAGAAACGGCACCGCGCCCAGACCGATGCGAAACAGCGAGCCGCCGGCCACGCTCGCGTGAAAGCTGGGAATGCGCAGCAGCCGCAGATCGAGCACCGGCATGTCCGCCCGATTCGCGTACAGCACGTAGATCACGAGCAGCACGACGCCGACGGCACACATGCCGAACGACACTGCGTTGGGCACCAGTTCGCCGCCCACGAGTGAAAGCCCGAGCATGAACAGCGACGCGCCGCTCGCGGACAACAGAAAGCCGACCCAGTCGAGCGGGCCCGGATGCGCTTCGCGCACATTGGCAATGTGCTTGTTGGCAAGCCAGATGCCGAGCAGACCGATTGGAATGTTGACGAAGAAAATCAGGCGCCAATGCAGATAGGTCGTGATGAAGCCGCCGAGCGGCGGACCGACCACCGGCCCGAGCAGCGCGGGCACCGTCAGATAATTGACCGCGCGTATGAAGTCCGACTTGGGCACCGAACGGAAAATGATGATGCGGCCCACGGGAACCATCATCGCGCCGCCAATGCCTTGCACGAAGCGCGCGACCACGAACATGCCGAGCGAAGTGGACGCCGCGCACATCAGCGAGCCGGCCATGAAAATGCCGATGGCTGTGCGAAACACAGTGCGCGAGCCGAAGCGGTCCGCAACCCAGCCGCAAATCGGAATGAACACGCCAAGGCCGATCACGTACGCGGTGACGGCGAGCTTCAGAGTGATGGGGTCTTGGCCGAGATCGCGGGCCAGCACGGGCAGCGACGTCACGATGACCGTGCCGTCCACGTTTTCCATGAACATCGCGCATGCGACGATCAGCGGAACGATGAAAGCGCCTAAAGCGAAGGGCATTGACCAGGCGGCTGAGAAAGCCGTCGATATAAAGCTTTGATTATGGCATTGCAGCGCAACGCACGGGACCGGAGTTGCCTCGCCCAATGCAAATGCAACGGACTCGAAAGACGAAGAGCCGGCGTGGAGCCGGCTCTTCGTGTGTGCATTGCAAAGCGCGTCGCAGTTCAGCGAGAAGCGCTGACGAGCGGCTGCAGTTGCGGCAGGATTTCAGTAGTAGCGCGCGCTACGTCGTTGGGGAAGTCGATCTCGATCCACGGCGCGCCGGTCACGTCGGCGGTGTCGAACACCTGGCTGCGCTCGAGCAGCAGATCGCGCACCGCCTCTTCGTGCGGCATGTTCGCCCGGCCGCCGTCGACATAACCTGCCACGATCTGCGCAAAACGCCGCGCCGTTTCCTCGCGAAAACGGAAGAAGCCCACGGATTCGCCAATGGTGTCGTATTCCAGATTCACCGCGAGCTGCTTGCGCAACTCCACCGGCACGCCGTCTTTCAGACACAGCTTCACGGGCTCGTCGCCGGCTTCGAAATCGCGGTCGATCAACAGGCGGTTGACCGTTTCGCCCGCTACCAGCGCGCTCAGAATGCGCTCGTCGTAGAGCACGTCGGCGTCCATCAGCAGCACGTCGCCGCCGCGCGTGAGCGCCTCGGCCACCGTGTGCACCGTCAGCACGCTGCCCAGGTCGTAGCGCGTGTTGAGCACGGTTTCCACCTTGTGCGGCCAGTTGATGCGCGCCAGTTCCCCCTGCACCGACTCCGGCTGAAAGCCGAGCGCCAGCACGACTTCGGTCACGCCGGCGGTTTCGAGCATTTGCAGATGCCGCTCGAGCAGGCTCATGCCGTCGAACTGCAACAGGCATTTCGGGAACTGGGCTTCCGGCGGTTGCTGGAGACGCAGGCCGAGGCCCGCAGCGAGGATGATGGCACGCATGCGCGGTCCTTTGAAAAGATACGGAGTTTAATCGACGGCGGGAACGCGCCCAAGGGCACGCCGCCGTTGCCAGCTTCGTTCGCTGAAATGCAAGACCAGCAGACCCGGCAAGCCTAGCAGGATTTCGCGCGCGCGCTTGGCGAGCGACAGCGCGAGCGCCGCGTCAGGCGGCAAGCCCACCAGCGGAGCAAGCAGCAGATAGCCGCCTTCCTGCACGCCGAGCGAGCCCGGAATCATGAAGGCCGCGCCGCGAATCGCCTGCCCCAGGCTTTCGAGCAGCAGCGCATCGACCCAGTCCACGGGATGACCGAGAAAGCGCAGTGCGAGCCACACTTCCACCGTGCCGACCACCCAACCCGCGAGGCTGAACGCGAAGCTCGCGGCCACCCGGGCGCGCTCGCGGTACATGGCCTGCACGGCGGCGTCGACAGCTTCGGCGCGCGTCATGAGCCCCGACCAGTCGCGCTTGCCGAATACCTTGGACAGTACGCCCAGAAGGCGGCCGAACAGTCCGCGCCGCTGCGCGTAGTAGAAGCCGACGATCATGCCGCCCAGCACGGCGGTTGCAATGAGCGTTGCGGTTCGCAGGTCGTGCAGCGCGCCGTGGGCGGCGTACGCGCCGAACATCAGCAGGCCGAACAGCGCGAAGATAATCTGCGCCAGCGCCTGCGCCGTCGTGCTCACGGTAATGGCGGCTGCCGCGTCGCGCATGCGCATGCCGCGTTGCGACAGTTGCCGCACCATTACGACCGGGCCGCCGATCTGGCCGGCCGGCAGCAGGCTGTTCACGGATTCGCCGATCCAGCGCGCGAACAGCGCGTCGCGCACCGGCAAAGGGTCATGCGCCTGGGCATTGTTGTCGCGATGTCGCGGCAGCAGCGTCGAGATCGCGCCTGCGTCGAGCGCGAGCGGCACGACATGAAAGGCCGCCACGAGCGCGAGCCCCCAGCCGGCCGCGAGCAGCGTCGATGCAACCGAACCGAAGCCCTGCCACGCGAGCAGGCCGACAAAGAGCGCCGTACCGATCGACAGCAGAATCAGGGCCGCCCGAGTCATGCGCGGTCCTCGCCGCGGCTGTTGCCCCGGGTCATTTGACGGAACACCTGGCGAAAGCCGAAATACGCAATGGCGTCTTTCATGTTCGAGATGAAGCGGCGCCACGGACGCATGTTCGGATCAGTAACGTATTCGAACGTAAGGGACACGCGCATTTCGTTCGGACCTGCCGGCGTGATGCGATGGCGCAGCTTGTCGCCGTCGAAAAACACGAGGCCGCCCGGCGGGATCTGCACCGAGCCCGGTTGATCCGGCACGTCCGGGTTGCGCGTATGCAGTTCGTAGTCGAGCCGGCACGACGATTCGTCGATCACGCCCAGCAGCAGCGTGTAGCGGCGGCCGTCGTAGTACGAAGTATCGTAGTGCCAGCCAATGTGGTCGCCCGGCCGCGTGTAGTAATAGAGCGCGTAAGCGTGCGGGTCGTCCGCCGGCGAGACTTGCAGCTTGTCGCCGCTCAGTTGCTCCAGCCAGCCGATCAGTTCCTTCGAGCGATACAGCTCCGCGATAAACGGCGCCAGACGGTCGATGGTATGACGGCTCACGCTGCCGCCCTGCTTGTGGCCCGGCAGGTAATTGCGGTTTACCTCGTCGAGCAGCGCACGCGCGCTGTGCACGAGTTGCGCGGTGACTTCAGGCGCAAGGAAATCCTCCATATAGAGGAACGCGCCTTGGTCGGCGAAGTCCTTGCGCAGGCGCGGATTGTCGAACGTGCGCGTGCGGCTTGCGACCGCGCGGTCGGCGTCGGGCGCTGCCGGGGCCTGCGCCGGCGCAGCGACGGCGGATTCCCGCGTGATCGATGCGGCCAGGTCGTCTTCGGCGTGTGTACTCATTTGCCCGCCCAGACCTGACTCGTTTCCGAAGCCGCCGAAGCCGCCGTGGCCACGGCCGACGGCTTGGCGCTGCGGCGCACGACACGCCGGTAATCGATCATCACCCACACGGCGAAAAGCGGCGCGCCGATAGAGGCGACCACGACGAACGGCAACACCACGCTCGTGAGCGTGACGATGGGCAGCAGGTACAGCACGTCTTCGGTTTCGAAGCCGCCGACTGCCGCCTGCTTCGTGCCGGCCTTGCCCGCCATTTCCTCGATACGCATGCGCAAGAAGAAGATCAGCGCGACGGCAACGCCGGCCACCGCACCGAGCCAGCCCGGCCCGACCACGAGGCCGGCGTGATTCGATGCGCTCGCGCCGACGCCCATGCCGACGAACAGCATGACGGTGACGAGGGCGTCTGCCGCGAGGTCGTAAAAATGACCGATCCGGCTCGTCTTGCCGCCGATGCGCGCGAGTTCGCCGTCGGTGTGATCGACGAAATTGGACAGCACGATCAGCAGCGCGCCGGCATTGGTCCACGCAAAGCCGCCGCGCGCGAGGCAAAGCGCGCCTGCTACGCCGATCAGCAGGCGCAGCGTGGTCAGATGATTGGGCGACACGCGCGTATGGACGAGCGGTACCACGAGCCAGCGGGCCAACCGCGCGTCCCAGGTTCTGGGCGGCGGTACGTTTATAGGAGTCTGCGGTCTTGAATTCATAACCCGGAAATATATACGGGATCGCAAAAGATTGCTTTCTTCCCGTTAGTTTCTTTGCCCTGCCCCAAACCCGCCGCGCTCTCGCTGACGGCCCGCGCGTAAAGCAGGATTGGCCGAATCGCGCTAAAGTGCGGGTCCTGTTGCGCCTGCCCCGCCGAACCTCTTCGATGCGCACCGTGTTCGCGGGCTCGCCGGCCTGCGTCCCATCGCCGGGCCGCGCGTTGTGCGCACACTACATTGCGCTACATTGAACATGCCGCTGTCCATGCTATGAAACGCTTTTTTCCGCTTGCCGCTTCGCGTGCCGTTCGTTGCGCCGCTCTTGCGGTCGCGGCCGGCGCGCTGCCGCTTGCCGCCCATGCGGCCGCTCTCGACGCGCCGCTCGCCTGCAATGAAACCGCCCACCAGTTCATCGCCGATCTGGCCGCCCAGCAACTGATCGATCCGAAACCCACGCGGGTCGAGAGCAATTCGATCAATGCATTTTCACCCGCGCAAGGCGCGGACCTGAGCGCGTTCGGCTTCCACGTGTTCGCGGTGGTCGGCTACGAGAAGGACGATCCGATGTTTCGGGTGGGCGAAGGCGAGCCAGTGGCGCGCTCGGCCTATGGGGTGGTGGTGTTCGGGAGCGAATCGAAGGTGAGGAACGCCGTGACGGCGGCCGGCGGCACGGCGATCGTGCACCGCGTGGCGCCGCTGATCACGGCGATTTTCTGCAAGCGCAGTTAAGGCGGCGCATTGCGGCGCGCCGCCTCACACGCCATTACAGCTTGATGGACGTCGGATCGGCCGTCAGGTAGCCGACCGTTGCGCCAAAGCGGTCCTTGTAGTTCGCGCGCACGAGCGGATCGAGCGTGGCTTTCACCTTGTCGTGCAGCGGGCTTTCCCAATCGCCGACGTGCTGGAAGTTGCTCATCACATAGGTCCAGCCGTTGATTTCGTCGACTGCGTGCAGCCCCGTCGACTCCGCGCCGGCCGGGCACGACAGCACGCGCGAGAGCGTCTTCGTGTCGACGTTGTACGCCCACAGGAAGTTGTTCACGTGCATGCCGCTGTCCTCGCCGATAAAGAGCGTGCGCAGCTTCTCCGAGAACTTCAGGTTATCCGGGTTCGCGATACGCTCGGCATTCGCGGTATTGCCGAGCGCGTCGGCCGTGGCCAGATCCTCGCCGACGAGCGCGGCGGGCGCCGCCATGTCGACCGGCACCCACTCGCTGTTGATCGCGCCGCCGCTGCGGTCGCTCTGGCCGCCCTTCATGTTCAGCGCGTAGACCGCACCGGCGCTGATGGTCTTGTCGACAGCCACGTCCGTCGAAGCGGCATTGCCGCGCACCATCGACTTCTCGATACGCGACATTGCCGAATACAGCACCTTGTCCTTGATATTGACCGTCGTGCCTTCGAGCTTGGTGAAGCCCATGCTGCCGCCGGCGAGCGCCGCGTAGCGATGCGTTTCCAGGAAGGCCGCGGCCTTGGTCATGCCCGGCTTCACGCGGACCCAGTTGAACGTGCCGTTGAAATTGATCTTCGTGTACGACGCGTCGGCGGGGTCCGCCGTCTTGACGTCCATGATGTCGGCGGCGGTCAGCGTGTTCGCGAGCGCCTCGATTTCATCGCTGGTCGCGTGGCCGAGGTTGATCCACGAAAGCGTTGCTGCGCCCGCGCCGCTCGACGACACCTGCGTCCACTTGGCGACATACAGCGTGCCCGCCGACAGGTCGGCCTCGCGATCCGCGACGAACATGAAGAGGCCGCCGTTGGTGGCGTCGTCGCCCATCAGCACCGTGCGTTTGTCCGGCATCACCTGAACGAGTTCGTGCGAGATGCGGCCGAGGCAGTAGTGTTTCTTGATGCTGCCGGTGCCGTCGGGGTTGACGGTGACTTCCGGCAGGTGGCCGTAGTGATACGGGTTGGCCGCTGTCTCGCTGCCGTACAGATTGCGGCTGAAGCCCTTGAACTGGCTGTTGGTGGAGATCGTGGTCGCGTCCGGTTCGTATTCCTCGCTCGACAGATGCGTGTTCCACGGCGAGAGGCTCGCGCCGCAGGTGATCCACAGACCATGCGCCTTCGACGTATCCACGTTGTGATAGCCGACCAGCGTCAGCTTGCCGGTCGCCTGGTCCTGGTCGAGCGTGAGCACGGCGATCGGCGAGGGCAACTGGCCATACATC
This sequence comes from Paraburkholderia phenoliruptrix, assembly GCF_019511605.1. Taxonomy (GTDB): domain Bacteria; phylum Pseudomonadota; class Gammaproteobacteria; order Burkholderiales; family Burkholderiaceae; genus Paraburkholderia; species Paraburkholderia phenoliruptrix_A. The sequence goes on from NZ_JAEUAV010000006.1 coordinate 121,401, forward strand.
GACACGAGGCTCTGGTCGCGCGTGGTGTATTCGAACTGCACCACCGCAAACACAGCCTTGCCCTTGATGCCCTTGACCGTGGGATTATCGAGGCGAATCAGCGAGCTGCCGTCCGGGCAATCGGAATAGAACTGGCGTTCCTTGCCGGGCACCGACTTGTCGATAATCGGCTGATTGTTGATGTCCACATAGCCGCCCGCGAGAATCGTCCCGCCCTGGATGTTCGGCACCATGTCGCCGGTGATGAAAAACGGCTGATACGACAGCTTGAAGGTGCGGCTGCTGCCGTCGCTCAATTGCACGGTCAGCGTCGAGCCCACTGTGGTCTTTGCCATCGACGCCGGGTCGGCGAGCGTCGGCGCGGCCATCGAACCGAAGGCCGCCGACACAAAGTTGGCAACCGGCTTGACCGGCGTCGCGAGGTCGTCGCTGCCGCCTCCGCAGGCGCTCAACATGGACGCCGTCGCAAGCCCGCCCAGCGGCAGCATCGGTACACCGGCAAACAGTTTCAGGGCCTTGCGGCGGGAGAGATCGAACGGCTCTGCCATGTTGTCGTAATCCTGGTTGTGGTTGGCGTGGGGTTGACTCACAGCCGGCACGACCTGGATTCAGACCGCATGATTCACGCTCGCGCCGCTATGACGCGAGGATTCTATGAATTGAATGTGAAAGTATATTGACAGGCTCAGGTAAGAATTTCGCCCGAGCAAAGCGGCGCTTGCCGCGCGGAGGTCAGCCCGGACGCCGGAATTCGTTTTCCACCCACGCCGACGCGCTCGCCTTGCTGAGCTTGAAGTTCGGCGCGACCTGCACTTGCGCGAGTTGCTCGCCGTACGCGTCGAGCGCCGTAAGCAGCGCGTAGGGTTCGTCTTCGTCGGGCACGATGTCGAGTGTAATGTCGAGCTCGTCGTTGCCGTCCGCGCTCTCCACGCGCACGGCCTTGTGAAGTTGCGCACGCAACTGCTGTTCATGGCGGCGCAATACTTCAGAGGCGGTTTTCACCAGCGTGTTGAACGCGGCCGCGTCGAGCGGCTTCGGGTCCTTCTTGTTGCGGCCCATTGTCCACGGGCCGACGAGCGCAGGTTCCGCTTCGCCGTCCTTGATCATGGCGACGGCCCAGCCTTCGTCGTCTTCGTTCTTGATCACGCGCGCGGTCCAGCCGTCGTCGCGCCACAGGCGGTCTTCGTGCACCGATTCGGAATCGCCGTCCAACTGCGCGGCGTCCTGTGAGGACGTGCCTTCCGTCGTGGAATCAACAGCAGGGGCGGACGATGGAAGGATGGGATCGGTCATTGCAGGTTCACTCACTTTCGCTGGACATGTACACACTTCGAGCCTGCAATTCTACCCGGCTCACGCATGCAAAGCGCCGCACTCCGACGAACGGACAAGTGCGCGCGGGTATTGCACGGGGACTGCACGGGTATCGCGCGGTTCAGTTTCGACGTGACAGGCCGCTATAAAACCGGCCACAAACCGCAGCGACGTTTCAGCTTGTAACGGGACTGCCGACGCGAGCGTGCGCTGGGTATACTCGGGCGTCCGCTTTCCGGGCGCGATTGCGATCGTGCTTGCAGCACGAGCGCTCTACGCGCGAAAAGCGGCTTCGTCGCGAAGCGTGACGCTGCGTCAATCGTATCTTTGGCGCGCTCGCTTCGCTCGCGCACACGCTCCCACCCAAGACGGGGAACGCCGACGACATCACCATGAAACGAATCTTCCTGCTTGCTCCCGCGGCTGTTGCAGTCGCGACCCTCGCGGCTTGCGGCTCGTCGAGCGGCCCTTCCGCGCACGACCCGTCGCAGCCTATGATGTACGTGTCCTCGCAGCGCGCGCCCGCTTATATCGCCAGTTGCCTCGAAAGCCGCTTGTCGCGCGTGCGGCTCTCGCGCGTGGGCAGCGCAACGCAAATCGCGGTCGGCTCCGACTCGAACAATTCGTACTTCGTCACGCTGACGCCGTCGAACGCCGGCTCTGTCATCAAGGTCATGCGCCCGGCCAATGCGCCGGATGATCCGCCGGAACCGGAAATGCGCTTCAATATTGCGCGTTGCGCGACCTAAGCTCCATATCGCGACCGTCGGCTCGATACTCCGCATGGCATCCAGCAACGCCCACCACGCAACCGGTTTCGCAGCGGGCGTCATTGCTGCGGCGCTCGTGTTGCACAACGGCGGCGGCCACGGCGGCCTCGTTTATGCGAGCGTGCTGCTGAGCTTCGTTGCGGGCGTGGCGGGAAGCACGGCGCCGGACTGGCTCGAAGTCGCCTGGTGGTCGCGCAAGCGTCGGCTGTGGATCGCGCACCGTACGCTGACGCATTGGGGCATCGGCTGGCTTGCGTTGCTCGGGCTTTCGTATCACGCGCTGGGCGATTCGATTTACGCCGCGGCTGCGTTCGGCTTCGCATGCGGCGGCGTGATGCATCTGCTCGCGGACTGGCCGAACCCGCTCGGTGTACCGTGGATCGGCGCACGGCATTCGTTGAACCTGTGGAACAGCGGACATTGCGACCTGATCGTGGTGGCCGCTTCGTGGGCAGCCGCGTGGTTTGTCGGTCGGCACGCGGGGCTGGCGGGCATGCATGGGCTGCAGATGCTTAGGCATCTGCGGCTTTGAATGGCGGCTTTGAAGCGCGGCTTTAAAGCGCGGCTTTGAATGGAGGCTTTGAAGCGCGGCGCTGGATTGTGATTTTGAAAGCGCGGTGTGGAATCGTAGCTCTCACTGCAACTTCGCACCCAGCTTCAAATCGCGCCTTCAGGCGCGCAGTCGAGCCTCATGTCTGCAAGCGGCCACCGCGCTCGTCAACGCGCGACGCCAAACACGCCTCTCAACGCATCGCCGCCGCGTAGTTCGCCGGCGTCACGCCCAACAGGCGCACGAAAGCCCGCGTCATGTGGCTCTGGTCGGCAAAGCCCGCCGCTGCAGCCGAGTCGGCGAGCGATATGCCGCGTGCTATCAGTTGCCGTGCCAGCGCCACGCGCCGCTGCATCCGGTACGCGTGCGGCGGCAGGCCGGTTTCGTGCGCGAACGCTCGCAGCAACTGGAAGCGGCTGATGCCCGCTTCGTCCGCGAGATCGGCCAGCGTGAGCGGCGCGGCCGGATCGTCGTCGATACGCGCCCTGGCACGCGCAATCGGTCCGGCCGAGCGCGACGCCAACGCGTTCGCGTGGCGCGTCGTGCGACGGCTCGCGAGCGCGCACAGCAGATGCGCGATCAGTTCGAGCAACGCGTGCTCGCGCGCGAGGTCATCGCCCGCGCAAGGCGGCTGCACCGCCACCGCAAAGAGCCGCTCGAAAAGACGCTTGAGCAACACATCTTGCACGACGGGCTGCGCGAGTTCGACGTCGCGCACCTCGGCGCCGCTCAATTCGGCCGCGGCGTCGGCCAGCATGGACGGCTCGAAGTACAGCATGTGCCAGGCACGGCCACGCTCGTCGAGCGGGCTGCCGTCGTGCACTTCGCCGGGGTTGACCGTAATCACGTCGTTCATGCGCGCTTCGACAGGCCCGCGGCCGCTCGCGGACTTATGCCCGCCGCTGAGAATCACGCCCACGCCGAAACGGTCGTGCGAATGGCGCGGAAACGCGCGCGCGGTTTCGGCCACCGTCGCCTCCACGCCAGCTATCGCGCAACGGGGCATGTAGACGCGGCCACGCGTCCCGTCGCGCGCGGACATTAGCGCCGCCCTTCGTCGCGCTCGCCTTCGCGCACCTTGCCTTGCGAAACGCTGCTGCCAGGCGGCACGCTATGCGTGAGCCACACGTTTCCGCCAATCACCGAGCCGCGCCCAATGGTCACGCGTCCGAGAATCGTCGCGCCTGCGTAGATCACCACGTCGTCCTCGACGATAGGATGCCGCGCATTGCCCTTGATGAGCGTGCCGTCCACATCCGCGGCGAAGCTCTTGGCCCCGAGCGTCACGGCCTGATACACGCGCACGTGCTCGCCGATAATCGCCGTTTCGCCGATCACGACGCCCGTGCCGTGATCGATGAAAAAACTCGGGCCGATCGTCGCGCCCGGATGAATGTCGATGCCGGTCGCGGAATGCGCGATCTCGTTGATAAAGCGCGCGAGCAACGGCACGCCGAGACCATGCAGCGCATGCGCGAGCCGATGATGCGTCATTGCCCACACCCCCGGATAGCAAAGCAGGATTTCGGTGATGTGCTGCGCAGCCGGGTCGCCGGTGAACGCGGCCTGAATGTCGCTCACGAGCAGCGCACGAATGCGCGGCAACTGCGTGCCGAACTCGCGGGCCACTTCGAACGCGCGCTCGCGCAATTCGGCCTCCGACGTTTGCGCGTGTTCGGGCAGGAAGCGCAACGCGCGGCGAATCTGCTCGGCAAGCAGACGCAACGTGCTTTCGAGCGTGTGGCCGACGTAATAGTCGACGGTTTCGTCAGTCAGATCGGGCGCGCCGTAGTGCGTGGGAAAGAGCGCCGCGCGCAGGCCGGCGACAATGCCGATCACCGCTTCGCGCGAGGGCAGTTCGCGAATGCCGAGCGGATGCCGCGTGCGGTGCAACTCTTCACGCGACGCGCGCAGGTCCGCGACGATCTGTTCAAGGCCCCAGTTGTGGGAAGGCACGTTAGGCATAAAGACAGCGCCGTGCGACGGGGGCACGGTATCGGGTGATTGTCCCGAGAGATTACCGCGTTTTGCGCAGGCTCGCGCAGCGTTGCGCGAAGGCGTGCGGGCGCGCAAGCAGAGGCAGCGCGCCGCTCAGATGGTCACGCTGCTCGCGTCGATCCAGCGCACCGCCCAATCGCGTGCATGGGCGATGGCGGCCGCTTCATCGGGAAAGCGCAGATCGGTAGGAAAAAAACGGTTCGCGACGAGCTCGCCGTCGCTCGATCGCGAGATGACCACGTACGGCTGCCAACTGCCGTCGCCGGCCCGCGCCGGTGCGCAATTTAACAAATAGCCGCGATGTGTAAATGCAGCATCGAAGTGCATATGTCACCCGCCCTGACGGCCCCCGTGGAATGTTTTCAGTAAGCCCGCGTTCGTTGCACACCGCGCCCAAAAAGAGCAGGGAGTATTCCGCACAGTAGAACCGGCGCCGCGCGCATTAACCGCTGCGCTTGAACCTCCCCCCTCTCGCCGGAGTATGATCATACTCTGTAGAAAATGCGCGTTCATTAAAAAAAACGAAAGACGCGCGCTCGCAATCGCCTCGGAAAAGGTACGGACTTTGCTCTCCTCGTACCTGACTTCTTGCAAGGAGAATGCATATGAACAGCCATATCGACAAGTCCACAGACGCGGCCAAACCCATGGGCGCGAGCCGCCCCTACAGCGCGGAGTTGCATAACGACCGCACGCACGACAGCACGGTCGACACCGACGGCAAGAACCACGAAGCCGCGCGCATTGCAGGGCAAAGCCCCATAGCCGTGGACGAGATCACCAACAGCAACGCAACGCTCGTCAACAGCGTGCCGGAAGCGCTCGACGGCATGGCGGGGTTCGACAGCCGGGTGGGCGGCAATCATCTGTTGCTTGCGCTCGCGCCTGGCTACACGGTGATCGACAAGGGCATGCTGGAGCCGCAGGCGCTGCATTCCACGGACGATCTCTTCGACTATTCGCGCGCGGGTGAAAACCGCGGCGAACGCGGCCGCGCCCATTACGCCCTTAATCATTTGCGCCCCACGCGGCTGATCGAAATACATCGCGTGAAATAATCAGTTCTTTCTGCACGTTTTGTTTGAATTGCGCCGGTCAAGCCGATTTGTCGGTGGATACCGGCGCCCTCGTCGTTTAACAGCCCGCGCTTTAAACGAATATCCGCAATTAGAAACTGGCGGTTGCGAGACCTGCTCGCCGCCGGGGCTTTTTGTTGCGGTGCGACGCGGCGCACAATCGCCGCACGTCAAACTCAACGGAGCAGCGAATGAAAAAGATCGTCGTGATCGGCGCCACCGGCACCCTCGGCCAGGCAGTGAGCGCGGAGCTGAAGGCGCGCCATGAAGTCGTCGAGGTCGGTGCTACGCGCGGCCAGTATCAGGTGGACAGCACAGATCCCGCGAGCGTCGAGCGGCTTTTTGGCGAGATCGGCAAGGTGGACGGGGTCGTCACGACCATCGGCAAACTGCATTTCGGTCCGCTGCCGCAAATGAGTATCGAACAGTTCTGGGTCGGCCTGCGGGACAAGCTGATGGGGCAGATCAACGTCGTGCTCACGGCGCAGCACTATGTGAACGACGGCGGCTCGTTCACGCTGACCAGCGGCATTGTTGGCGACGAGCCGATTCGCGAGGGCGCGAATGCGACGACCGTCAATCTGGCATTGGAAGGTTTCGTGCGCGGCGCGGCAATCGAACTGCCGCGCGGCATTCGTATCAACGTAGTCAGCCCGACGGTGTTGAGCGAGTCGATGGAAGCCTACGCGCCGTACTTCCGTGGCTTCGAACCGGTCACGGCGCAGCGCGCTGCGCAAGCGTATCTGCGCAGTGTGGAAGGCGCGCAGACCGGCCGCGTTTATCGCGTGGGCTACTGAGCGAGCTACCGAGCGACCCAGCAATAGGGCCGGCGCGTTCGCAAGTTGCGACGCGCTTCAGTGCTTCTGCTCCTTCACGCGTGAGACGATCTGCGTCGGGCTCACGAACTGCAGCGCGATCAGCACCCAGATCAGCGTGATCGCCATGTAGATCATCGCCATCGCGTCGATGGATTGCGGCGCCCGCACGCCAGTGGAAAACACCGCGTAATACAGTGCGACCACCAGTGTTTGCGTCGCGGGCCCCGCTGTGAAAAACGTCAGCTCGAACATGCCGATGGTCCGCACCAGCACGAGCAACGCGGCCGCCAGCATGCCGGGCACGAGCAGCGGCAACAGCACGTAGCGGAAATAGCGAAACGTGTTGGCGCCGAAAATTCGCGCCGCCGCTTCGAGGTTCGGATCGATCTGCTCGATAAACGGCGTCATGACCAGAATCACGAAAGGCAGCGCGGGTACGAGGTTCGCCAGTATCACGCCGCTTAGCGTACCGGCGAGCCCCACTTTGTACATCACCGTTGCCATGGGTATGCCGTAGGTGACGGGCGGCACCATCAACGGCAGCAGAAAAACCAGCATGGCGATGCGCTTGCCGGGAAACTGCACGCGCGCGAGCGCATACGCCGCGGGCACGCCGAGCAGCACCGACAGCACGACGACTGCGCCCACCACCTCGAGCGTCACCCACAACACGCTCGCCAACTGGAAGTCGCGCCACGCCTGCGCATACCAATGCAGCGTGAAGCCCTGCGGCAGCAGGGTGCCGAACCAGCGCGTCGCGATTGAATTGACCGCCACCGTCGCAATCAGCAACACGACGTTGACGAGGAAGAACACCATTGCGCCCCACACCAGCACGCGCCACGCGCGGCCCGCTGCGCTCTCTTGCGGCTTCGCGCGCTTGCCGGGCTTGCGGGCTCCGTCGCTCGCTTCTGCTGCGGCTGGCGCGGACCAGGCAGACGGCGCGCCGCGATGCTCGGTCCTCATCAGCCTTTGCCTCCTGTTGCCGGGCCGCTGTAGAAGAGCCGTCGCGCGCCAAGCATCGCGGCGACCACCAGCAGTTGCACGAAGCCCATCACCATCGCAATCGCGGAGGCGAGCGAATAGTCATAGCTTTCGAACGCTGCTTCGGCGGCAGCAATCGACATCACGCGTGTCGGTCCCGCGGGCGCGCCCAGCAGCACCGCCGATGGAAACACCGAAAACGCCTGCACGAACGAAAGACACGCGGCCATCGTCAAGCCGGGCACGAGCAGCGGTAAATAGATGCGCAGAAACTGTTGCCAAGGGCTCGCACCGAGCGTGGCGGCAGCGCTCGCGAGCGTGGGGTCGATGCCGGTCACGTACGACAGTGTCAACAGAAATGCGAACGGGAAACCGGACACGATCAGCGAAATCAGCACGCCCCAAAAGTTATGCGTGAGCCGCACTTCGCTCGCATAGAGATGCAGACCGTGCAGCGCTTGCGGGAACCAGCCGTTCGGCCCGAAGTAAGTGAGCATGCCGTCGGCGATCAGCACAGTGCCGAGCGTGACCGGAATCACCAGCAACGTGGTCACGAACTTCTGATAACGCGAATACCGTCGCAACGCGAATGCAACCGGCACCGAGACGCCCACGTTGATCAGCGTCGCGGGCACGGCGAGCTTTAATGTGACGAGAATGGTCGGCCACATCGACGTGTCGGTGAAGAACGTCAGATAGTTGGCCCATGCGCTGCCGCCGTTCATCGGCCGGAACGACAGTGCAAGACCGTAGGCGAACGGATAGATGAACAACGCGACGATAAAGAGCAACGCCGGCGTGACGAGCCAAGCCTTGGCGTCGCGCTGCAGTGTGGGCGCGGTGGGCGGCACGGGCGTGGGCAACGTCGGTGAGTTCATGCCGCCTCTGCGTCATACACCAGCGTGCGCGACGGCGGTACGCGCAAGCTGATGCGCTGGCCCTCTTCGAACTCGCCCGCCACGCGCGCCCACAAGTCGCCGAACGCGGTCTTCACGCGCAGCAACGAACTGTTGCCGCCATATTCGACCACGTTGACCAAGGCGTCGAACGCGTTATCGGTGTCCGGCGCCACGCGCTCCATGTCTTCGGGACGCAACGCCACGCTCACGCGTTTGCTGTTGAACGCTGCCATGGGCGTGCCGATCAGACGCACGCCATTCGCGCTCACCACGACGCCTTCGCCCTGCGTGCCTTCAAGCGTGAATTCGGCGACATTGCGATAGCCCATGAAGCGCGCAACATGCAGATTGCGCGGCCGCGTGTAGACCTCTTTCGGCGTCGCGACCTGTTGCACCACGCCCTCTCTCATCACGACGATGCGGTCGGCCATCGAAAGCGCTTCGTCCTGATCGTGCGTGACGTACAGCGTCGCGCGTTCGAGCTGACTATGAATACGCCGGATTTCGGCGCGCATTTCGATACGCAGCTTCGTATCGAGGTTGGAAAGCGGTTCGTCCATCAGAATGAGCGGCGGCTCGATGACGATGGCGCGCGCAATCGCCACACGCTGTTGCTGACCGCCCGAAAGCTGCCCCGGCAACTTGCGCTCATGGCCGACCAGTTGCACCAGTTGCAGCGCCTCGCGCGCGCGTCGCGCAATGTCGCTTTTGCCGACACCGCGCATTTTCAGACCGAAGCCGACGTTATCGAGCACGCTCATATGCGGAAACAGCGCGTAGTTCTGAAACACCATGCCGAAGCCGCGCTTTTCCGGCGGCAACACGTCGATCCGTTTGTCGTCGAGCCAGATGCCGCCGCCGCTCAACGGTTGCAAACCGGCAATGCAGTTCAGCGCCGTCGACTTGCCGCAGCCCGAAGGTCCGAGCAGCGCGATGAACTCGCCGCGCCGAATGTTCAGGTCGAGTCCTTGCAGCGCCGCGATAGACTGACCTTCCGCGTTCGTGAAATTGCGGCTCACCGAATCGAGCCGCAACTGCTCAAAGTGGTGCTTCATGGGCGGTTTCCTGATGCGCGCGAGCCGTCACGCGCGAATCGCACTGGCATGGATGGTCGAGCGCAGGCGCACAGGGACGGGCTATTTGGTCTTCTGCGCGCCGACTTCCGTGTCCCACTTCCTGAACGCGGCGACCATTGCGGCCGCATTGAGCGGCAAAACGTGCGGACGTTCTGCCAGCAGCTTTGCGTACTCAGGGCGTCCATATTTCTTCAGGACTTCCTGGCTATGCGCGGGAGCCTGTGCCTCGGTGAGGCCCTTGATCGCAGGGCCGGGATAGAAGTAGCCGTCGTCGTAGGTCATGGCCTGCTGCGCGGGCTCCAGCATGAAGTTCATCAGCTTGTAGAGCACCTCGAGTTTTTCTTTCGGCACGCCCTTGGGAATCACCATGTAGTGCGCGTCGTTCACCCACGTCATGTTGTCGAACGCCTGCACGCGGAAATCGGCCGGCACGATGCCCAGCGCGCGTGGATTGATGTCCCAGCCTGTCACCGTGACCGTCATGTCGCGCGTGCCCTCGCCCAGCTCCTTCATGACCGCCGAGGTGCCGCCCGGATAGTACGGAATGCATTCGTTCAGTTGCTTGAGGAAGGCCCAGGTCTTGTCCCAACCGTTGATGGGATCTTGCGGATTCTTGTCGCCGAGTACATACGGCAGGCCCATCAGAAATGTGCGGCCCGGGCCCGAGTTCGCGGGACGCGCGTAGATCAGCTTGTCCGGATGGGCTTTGCACCATTGCAGCAGTTGCTCCGGCGTTTTCGGCGGATCGCTGACTTTCGCGGGGTTGAATTCGAGGAGCGGTCCGGCCGGCATATACGCGACTTCCAGACCGAAGCCCTGCGCGAGCTCCTGCATCTTGCGCGGACCGGGCGCGTATTTGTCGAGCACGCCGGGGAACTGCGCCGCATTGTCGGGCAGCAGCTTCGTCCACAGGTTCTGTTCGATGCCGGCCGCGAGTGCGTCCGTGCCGGTCAGCACGAGGTCGATGTCGGAGCGGCCGGCCGCCTGCATTGCCTTGATCTTGCCGGGCAATTGCGGCGCGGGTGCGTTCGTGTAGGTGATATTGGCGACGAGGTTCGGATACTTCGCCTTGAACGCCTCGAAGCCCTTTTGCGTGAGTTGCAGATCGCCGGCCACGTCGACGATATTGAGTGTGACCGGATCGGCCGCATACGCGGACGATGCGAATGCGGCGCTCGCCGCGAGACATACCGACACCAGCCCGAGCGACAACCTGCACGAAACAGTCATTGCGTCTCCTCGCTTCTTGGTATGAAGTCCGCCGGTCGACTACCCCTTGCGTCTTGTCTCCTTCAACCACTGCAACATAGCGAAGCGGCACAGCCGATGTCAAGCAAATACGCGTGAGCGCGTTTCATCCACTGATCGATGGGCGCGGGCTTCCTGCGCGCCGCGTTGCGCAGCGCGCGTTCAGCCTCCCCTCACGCCTTGCGTGTTCACATACAGGGAATAGAGGCCGTGACTCGCCGCCATGAAAAGCCGGTTGCGATGCCGTCCGCCAAAGCACACGTTCGCGCAGCGCTCCGGCAACGCAATGTGCCCGAGCGGCTCGCCTTGCGCCGTGAAGACGCGCACGCCGTCGAGCTCGTCCGTGCCCATGCCCCAGCCGCACCAGAGGTTGCCGTGGATATCGACGCGAAAGCCATCCGGCGTGCCGGGGCCGGCGTCGATCAGCACGCGGCTGTTCGCGAGCGCCGCGCCCGCGCCGTTGTCCTGCACGTCGAACGCAAGAATCTTGCGCGGCGTATTTCGCGATTCGACGACGTAGAGCACGGACTCGTCAGGTGAAAACGCGAGCCCGTTCGGTCCGCATATGCCGTCGGCAACCATGCTCACTTCGCCCGACTGGCCGTCGATGCGGTATACGCACGCCGGCAGTTCCGATTCCTGCTTCTCGCCTTCGTAGAAGCTGTCGATGCCGAAGGTGGGATCGCTGAACCAGATGGAACCGTCCGACTTCACCACCACGTCGTTCGGCGAATTAAAGCGCTTGCCATGGTAGCGATCCGCCAGCACGGTGATCGAGCCGTCGTATTCGGTGCGGGTCACGCGGCGCGTCAGATGCTCGCAGCTCACCAGCCGGCCCTGCCGGTCGCGCGTATGGCCGTTCGCATTGTTCGACGACTGGCGAAACGTGCTCACGAGGCCGCTCGCTTCGTCCCAGCGCAGAATGCGGTCGTTGGGTATGTCGCTCCACAGCAGATAGCGGCCGTCGCCGAACCAGACCGGCCCCTCGGACCAGCGCGCGCCCTGATAAAGACACTCGACAGACGCCGACGCAAGAGTCAGCGCCTTGAAGCGCGGATCGAACACACGCACGGAAGGGTCGGGGTAACGTCGGCTGTTGTCGGTCATGCTGTCTCTGTAGAGTTGGATTGACGTGCGACGCGTGCGCGCCGCACCGGCGATCTTCGCATGATGTTCAGACGGCGTCGAACTCGCCAGCGGCGACCTTGGCAACAGCGGCAACAGCGGCCGTGGCACGAGTCGCACGAAGCCACGTAACCACTGGACGCACAAAAACTCGCGAAGCCCTCGCGTCAGCAGCGAAACGCTGGCGTACGGACAATAGCTTTTTGTATGACAATAGCGCGTAGTTAGTCCGATTAGCAGATGAAATGAGGATAACCGGCAAATTCGCGAAGTGGGCTAAAAGCAGCCATTCGGCCAATAAGGTTACTTTTGTCCGCTTTATGGACCCGAAATGAATGGCGGATTTGAACAGCACTTGAAGCGGGCTGTGCGCCGCGCGGCTGCCGGTACGCCGTGCAGTACGCTGGGCGCCCACGGCCACAACGCCCGGCGGCGCGATAGGGCATGTCGCACTCGCGTTCGAGCGAAGCACGATAAATGGCGCGAACGAGGGGGACGCGCCGCCTTTGCAAAACGCTTTTTGATGATAGATTGTGCGGAATAAAGCAGTGCACAAAAACCTACGCAAATAGCCGAATTGAATATTTGCGAGTCTGAGAGAGTCGAAATTGTCGCTACATTTTATCGAGCAGATGGCACCGCTACTGAACGCCGCCGACGAGGCCGAGTGGTTCAGTGCAGTGGCCAAGCTCGCCGAGACCTGGGGATTCGACCGGCTCCTGATCGCGATGCTGCCGCGCCCGACCATGCGTCTGGAAGACGCATACATTCGCAGCACCTATGCGCCTGCGTGGCGCCGTACCTACGACGAGCAGGGCCTCGTGCACATCGACCCGACGGTCGCGCATTGCGCGACGCGCTCCACGCCGCTCGTGTGGTCGCCGGAAATATTCACAACTGCGCCGCAGCAGTCGATGTATGAAGAAGCTCGTGCGCACGGCTTGCGCGCCGGCGTGACACTGCCGATTCACGGCCCCAACCAGGAGGCCGGCATGATGTGTTTCGTGAACGACGCCAGTCCGACCGACACCTTCTGGCGTCATATAGACGTGGTATTGCCCAACCTCGTGTTATTGCGCGACCTGGTGATCGACACCAGCCAGCGCCACCTGCATACACACGCGCAATCATTGTTGCCGAAGCTCACGCCGCGCGAGCGCGAGTGCCTTCAATGGACCGCGCGCGGCAAATCCACCTGGGAGATTTCCCATATCCTGAACTGTTCGGAAGCCGTGGTGAACTTCCACATGAAAAACATCAGGACGAAACTCGGTGTGAATTCGCGGCGCGCGGCGGCCGTCATTGCGACTCAACTCGGACTTATTGACCCGGGTTGAGCAACGCGGCGGCGTCGCGGCTGTGCAGAACGCGCTCGGCACGGCCGAGATCTGCGTCGGAAACAGTCTTGGTGAAGTAAAGACCCAGCAGAATGGAAACCGGCGCCGGGATTTCCGCGCCCGACTCGAAGCGGCTGCCGCGCGACTGCGTGACGCCGAAACGGGCCCAGAAGCGCCGCTGGCTCTCTTTCTTTTTCTTGCGATAGGCAATGATGAGAACCCGGTCCACGCCAGTGGAAGGCTCCGCCGGACGCGTTTGGAGGCCGGTTTGCGGTTGCCAGTGATTGTCGAGAAGTTCCATTTTTGTGTCCCGTCGGTTGAGTGCTGTTCCTGTCTCAAATTCTGCGTTATCCGATAAGCATGCACACCTATCCAGGTAGATAGGTGGCGGAACGATTCAGAATGCATAAGTTTTCCTGCGTATTGGTTTCCCCCAACACGTTCAGGAGAACGTCATGCAAACAGCGATACGGATTGGAATGCGTCAGGAATTCGACAACGAGGACATCAACGAGATGTACCGCCTGCGGGCACGGGTGTTCCATGGCCGGCTGGGATGGGACATTCCGACCATAGCGGGCATGGAGATCGACGGCTACGACGCGCTGGGTCCGCATTACATGCTGATCCAGGGCGACGACCGCAAGGTGCGCGGCTGCTGGCGTCTCATGCCCACCGAGGGCCCGAATATGCTGAAGGACACGTTCCCGCAGCTCCTGCATGGTGCGGCGGCGCCGGTGGGGCGGCACATCTGGGAGCTGAGCCGCTTTGCAATCGACACCAGCGGCGAGGAGAAGTCGTTCGGCTTTGCCGATCTGACGATGCAGGCCATCCACGAACTCGTGACTTTCGCGGACCGCATGGGTATCACCCGCTATGTGACGGTCACCACCACGCCTATTGAACGGCTGCTGCGCAAGACCGGCATTGAAATCAGCCGCCTCGGCTCACCGCTGCAGATCGGCGTGGAGCGCGCGGTGGCGCTGGATATTGCAGTCAGTCCAAAAACGCGCACCGCGCTGTTCGGGCCGATGGCCGTGGCCGCTTAGCTGATCAGCGGCTTCGCTATTGCGCCGCCTGGCCGCCCGCCGTGGGCCAGGTGCGCCCGTCGCGCGTACTCGGTACTCGCCTCGGAGGACGGACTTCGGCAGGTGTCCATAGACCTCGTCGGGTCAATGCTTCTGTTTTTGGTGGTCGTTCATCGGCGAGGCGCATTCCACTTGCCGAAGCAGGGGGACGTTTTGAGCAAACGATTCGAGGAATCGGCTAACTGTCACGCAGCGCTGGAGAAGCGAAAGCGGCGGCGCTTCGCTCTGGAAACCGGCCAGAGGAACGCCAGTCACGTCAAAAATATGTGAACCGGTTGATTTACATCCTGTCCGAACGCGAGCGGGACAGTGATGATGGAAACTCTCAACCTGACGTGGAGTGGACCAGATATGTACACACGCATTATTGTAGCCGTCGACGGCAGCCAGACTTCGCGCCGCGCATTCGAGGCGGCGCTCGAACTCGCCGGGTCCACGGGCGCCGTCTTGCAGCCATTCTATGTGGTGGAGAACACCCCGCTGTATTTCGAGGCACCAGGCTATGACCCGGCGGTGCTTCGCAACAGCCTCATCGAGCAGGGCAAGGAACTTGGTGCGCATTTCGCGCGCGAAATGGACGCGAAAGGCGTGAAGGGCGAAATACTGGTGAGCGAAGCAGCATCGCTCGACGATGTCTCAACCGCCATATTGAAGGCAGCCGCGGACTTCAACGCCGACCTGCTCGTCATGGGTACGCATGGCAGGCGCGGATTTCGCCGCCTGATTCTCGGCAGCGTGGCCGAGCGTTGCGTGCGTCAGGCGGGCTTGCCGGTACTGCTTATTCCGTCGGCGGCCGGCCGGTCGTCGGACGATGCTCACGCGCCGGCCTGAACGCGCCGCAGGCAGATGCGGCGACCGGCATCACGACGGACTACCCCGTTGCAATGTGCGGTGAGTCACGTGATCTTCGAGCAGGCGCCGCATCGTGGCGAGCAGCACCGGGCCTTCCACGGGCTTGCGCAGGAACCCGTCGAAGCTGACAAAGGCGGGCGGGCTCGGCTCTCCCGATACGAGTATGAACGCGACGTCGGCAAGACCGGGCAGCGTGCGCAAACGGTGACAGAGTTCGCTGCCTGACATGACCGGCATGCGCCAGTCGGCAACCACCACGTCGACGGGCGCCGCAATGAACTGCGCAAGCGCCGACTTGCCGTCGAGCGCGGTCTTGACGTCATAGCCTTCGGCCGCGCAGATAGCGCTCAATGCATCGAGCGCGCCGGCGTCGTCATCTACAAGCAGTACGGTTGCCATGTGCAATTGTCCTCTCGCTTCGACAACCTGCTTCGCAACCCGCATGCCAACGCACGCGAACCGTTTCGATGAACCAGCAGGCACGCGACAGGCACGCAGCACGCAGGCAAGCTAAGCCGGAACCGGCGACGGCTGCCGTCGGCGGCAGGGTTATCTGCCGCCGGCGACATCGTCGTCCGTCGTTAACAATAGCAACTCAACCGCGACCCCGCCGGCAAACTGCCTGACGCATACACCGTCAGGCGCGCCCGAGAGCAACCTCGACAAGTCGTTGCTGTTCGTCGCGATGCGCGCGTATCGACGAATGCGCGCCCGAGGGGCTCTCGCGCCGGCACACGTCGAGCACGCGGCAGTTCGCGGGAATGGCCTGCTCGAGATCGTCGCGCACGAAATGCCATGCGCCGTGCTTCTTTTCCTCTTCCTGCGCCCACACCACTTCCGCGAGGTTCGGGAAAGTTGCAAGCGCAACGGCAAGCTCGCTGGTCGGGAACGGGTACAGTTGCTCGACGCGAATGAGCGCGGTTCGCGTGTCGCCGCTAGCATCGCGAGCCGCCTGCAAGTCGTAGAAGAACTTGCCGCTCGAGAGCACGACGCGCGTCACGTTTTCGGGCGACGTCACAGCGCTGTCCTGCAACACGGGCATGAACGCGCCGCCGGTCAGCTCGCCGAGCGGCGAGTGCGAGCGCACGTTGCCATACAGTTGGCCTTTCGGCGACATGACGATAAGCGGCTTGGGGTCCGCGCTCAGCGCCTGCTCGCGCAGCATGTGGAACCACTGCGCCGAGGTCGACGGCATCACCACCTTCATATTGCCGCCGGCGCACAATTGCAGGAAGCGGCTGACATAGCCGGTCGAATGCTCCGGGCCTACGCCTTCGTGGCCGTGCGGCAGCAGCATCGTCAATCCGGACGGCTGATCCCACTTGTACTCGCCCGCGGCAATGTATTGATCGATGATGACCTGTGCGCCGTTCACGAAGTCGCCGAACTGCGCTTCCCAGATCGCCAGGTGAGTGCTCGTCTGCACACTGTAGCCATATTCGAAACCGAGCACGGCCTCCTCGGTAAGCGGCGAATTGACGATGTCGAACTCGCCTTGATGCACACCGAGGTTTTGCAGCGGCACATACGGTTCGAGCGCGCCGGAAGTGTCGCCTTGCGAATGCCAGACCGCATGCCGGTGCATGAAAGTGCCGCGGCCGACATCCATACCGGAGATTCGCACGCTATGCCCGTCGTCGAGCAGCGTGGCGTACGCCAGGTTCTCCGCAAAGCACCAGTCCGCAGCGGCGGTTTCATCGGCAACGCTCTTGCGCCACTTCTCTGTCACGTCGCGCACGAAGTCGTGCAACCGCAACTCGGGCGGCGTGCGGGTCAATGCCGCCGTGAGCGACTGCACGCGCGCAAGCGTTACCGGCCGCGTGCGCTTCGTCCGCTTGCCGCGCGGGCGCGACAACGTTTGCGCGGCCGGCACCTGGAGCTTCTTCAACGCATCCGCGCGTAGCACTTCCAGCGGCGTTTCTTCACCGAGGGCCGCGTGATAGAGCTCCGTGACCGTCGGATACGTCGCGATCGCCGCCTGTTGCAACGGCTGCGTGAGCGCGGGAATGTCATGCTCGGAGTGACCCAGACGCCGGTAGCCGATCAGGTCGATCACCACGTCGGCCTCGTGCTCCATCCGGTATTGCAGAGCGAGCTTGGCGGCACGCATCACTTCGTCCGGACGGTCGGCGTTCACGCGGATCACGGGCGCGTCGATCATCCGCGCAATGTCCGTGCAATAGGAGTGCGCTTCGGCATCCATGCGGTTAGGCGTCGTGAAGCCGATCTGATTGTTCACGATCACGTGGATGGTTCCGCCCAATGCATAGCCCGCCTTGCGCGTCATGTTCAGCGTTTCCATCACGATGCCCTGGCCCGCGAACGCGGCGTCGCCGTGCACCACGAGCGGCAGACAGCCGAAGCCGCGATGCTCGTCCTGATACGCGCGCGCCATGCCGCTCACGACCGGATACACGCTTTGCAGATGCGACGGATTGTGCGCAAGGAAGATTGCGACCTCGCCATCGGGCGTCTTTCTGACAGTGTTGCCGCCGAGGTGATAGGGCAGATCGCGCTGCGCAGCCGCGGCATCCGATTGCGGGTCGAGGCAGGCGACCAGCGTCGCCGGGTCCAGACCCATGACGTTGACGAGCACATTCAGGCGCCCGCGATGCGGCATGCCCGCGAACACCTGCCGAACGCCATGAGCCGCGGCCTGATCGACAATCGCTTCGACGAGCGGCACGAGCGCCTCGCAACCTTCCAGCGAGAAGCGTTTTGCATGCTCGAACGTCGCTGCCACGTGACGCTCCCACATCTCCGCGGCCACGAGGCGCCGCAGCAAAGAGCGCCGCTGCTCGCGCGCCGGCAACGGCGCGAGCTGCCCGGCCTTCAGCCATGCGGACAATTGTGCACGGCGCTGGGTGTCGCGTATGCCGGTCAGATCAAGGCCAATTGCGCCGCAATAGACGCGCCGCAACTGCCGCTCCAACTCATGCACGGCAGCCGAAGGCGGCAGCAGCGGGTTTTCGGCGCCGATCGGCTGCGCAGGTTCGAGTCCGTGGAACACGGGGTCGAGTTCGGGCACCTCCGGCACGGGCGTGAGACGTAGTGGATCGAGCGAAGCCTGACGGTGACCGTGCTGACGGAATGCGTCGATAAAGCGCCGGACTTGCAGCGTCCGCGCGACCGAAGCCAGTTCGCCAGCCGGTTCGAGAACCGCGCTGGCCGGCGAGCGTGAAAGAACAATCGATTCGGAATAGACGTGGGACATGTTGGGTAGCGTGCGGAAGAAATCGTTAATTGGATTTCGCTGTCCACGTCCGGATACTCGGGGCAACGCCCCTCGACGGCAACGCGGCGGCCGGCCGCGACCCTCGGCAGACAGCGAAACGGCAAGGAACGCAATGCGGATTGGGGCTTGCAGTAGCGCTCCGTCTTCTGTTTCTTATCGAGCCGGTCCGCGCGACCGGCTCGTGTCTCCGTCCGTTGCCTGCCTCGACTTCTACTGGGCCGTCGCGAGCCACGCACCTGCGTCGCTCATGTCGTTCGCGCGATGGGCGTGCGCGTCGCGCGCGGCGCGCCGTTGTCCGGCCGCGTCGCTGTCGAGCTTGAAGGTGCTGACGGTCTGAGTGAGTTGCTGCGCCTGGTCCTGCAGGGCCTGCGCCGCTGCAGCGCTTTGCTCGACCAGCGCGGCGTTTTCCTGCGTGACCTTGTCCATCTGCGTGACCGCGTGGTTGATCTGCTCGATGCCTTCGCTTTGCTCTTTGCTCGACGAGCTGATCTCGGCGACGATCTCGGTGACATGGCGAATGCTCTTGACGACTTCGCCGATGATCTGCCCGGCCTGCTCGACCATCTTGCCGCCGGTGCCGACCTGATTCACCGAGTCGGCGATCAGTTCCTTGATTTCCTTCGCCGCAACGGCGCTGCGCTGCGCGAGGCCGCGCACTTCGCTCGCGACCACCGCGAATCCGCGGCCGTGCTCACCCGCGCGAGCCGCTTCCACGGCGGCGTTGAGCGCGAGAATGTTGGTCTGGAATGCAATGCCGTCGATCACGCCGATAATTTCGACGATCCGTCGCGACGATTCGTTGATCGCGCTCATCGTGCTCACGACCTGGTTCACCGCCTCGCCGCCCTTTACCGCGACGTCCGACGCGTTCGACGCTAGCTGGTTTGCCTCGCGTGCGTTATCGGCGTTCTGCTTGACAGTCGACGTGAGTTGTTCCATGGCGGCCGCCGTTTCTTCCAGCGAACTCGCCTGGTGTTCGGTGCGGCTCGAGAGGTCCATATTGCCGCTCGCCACTTCACGCGTCGCCTGGCTGATGGTGTCGGTGCCCTGACGCACTTGCGCGACGATGCCGTGCAGATTGCTCGTCATGCGTTCGAGCGCGGTGAGCAGGCGCCCCACTTCGTCGGTCGAATCGATCTGCAGGCGATGCGTGAGGTCGCCCGCCGCGACCGCCTCGGCGAGCACCACCGCGCGGTTGATCGGCCGCGTGATGGTGCGCGTGATGAAGACGCCGGTGGCAATTGCGATGACAGTTGCCAACAGCGCGAGCAGAATCATCTGCAGCTTCGCACTGTGTGCCTCGGAGATGGCATCGGCAACGTCGCGCGCCATGCGGTCGGCCTGCACGTCGACCATTTTGTCGACGAGCACGTAGTAAGCGTCCTGCAGTCGCGCCATGTCGCCCTGGTAGACGTCGCGCGCCTCCTGCTGCTGGTTCTTGCTGACAAGATCGAAAAAGCTCTTCACGCTCACGCCGTACGCCGAACGCGCGTCGAACTGCTGCTTGAAGAGGGCCTTGGTTTCATCGCTCGTCAAATGCTTCTCGAGCTCGCCATAGGCCTGCGCGTTCGCTTTGCGAATGGCCGCGTACTCGTCCATGTACTGCTTCGCCTTTTCCGGCGACGTGGTGAGCAGCAGATTGCTCAGAATGCCGTTTGCCTTATAGCCGTTGCTCTTGATCTGATTGCTGAGCGCAATCAGCGTGTAGCGATTGCTGACGATCTCGTCCATCTTCGTGTTACTGGACTGCAAGTGCTGGATGCCCACCACGGCCGTGCCCACCAGCAGCGCGACCATCAGCGCGAACGCCGAGCCGAGCCGAACCCCGATTCTTAGATTGGAAATCTTCATCTGTCTAATTCCTTACCCCAACAGCCTTGATCAAAATTGTCGCGAAGTGCCCGCGGCGCCGCAGCGACACGGCGCCGCTGCTGCGCTTCGGCGTGAACATTCCGCCCCTCGAAGACGGCTCACCGCTATTGACGCCAGAGGCTCGGCTGACGCCGATGGGGGTACTTTTCCCGTCCGCCCTTCCCGCTGCCGTCTATTTCCTCAGAAGATATGACGACACAAATTCCCAAACCTTGAGAGCGGCTCTTGCGAGAAAGTAAAAAATTTGCCAAACGTTTGCGAGCGCGTGGAAAAGCGCCTATTGGCATGAAAGCTTGAGTAAGGCTATTTGCGACGAAGACGGTGCTTTCGGACGCTTCCGCAGAACTGGCCCGAATCTGACGCCGCTCAATCTGCCTGAACGCGCGAGCGCGGCATTTTGCCGCTAAACGGGGGACAGAGCCGGTGGGACAATCGGTCATCACCCCTGACATTGGCTCAGACATGCTTAATTCCACTGCCGTTGCCCACGCCGCGGATTCCGCGCTTCCCACCGGCCCGGCCGTCAGCGCGCCGCCTCGAACAACCCGCCGGCCGGCCCCGCGTGGCGCCGCGCGTACCCACACACGCAGCGCCGCGCGCTGCTCCAGTTGCGCGATGCGGCAGCTTTGCATGCCGCAGGGTCTGTCCACCGAGGAACTGTCCAAACTCGAAACGCTGATCTGCTCGGCGCGCTCGGTCCATCGCGGAGAAGCGCTGTATCGCAGCGGCGACCGGTTCGACAATCTGTATGCAGTGCGCTCCGGTTCGATGAAAACCCTCATGGCGCACCGCGACGGGCGCGAGCAGGTCACCGGCTTGCGGCTCGCGGGCGAGGCGCTTGGCCTCGACGGCATCAGCGAAGACCGGCATGCGTGCAGCGCCGTCGCGCTGGAAGACAGCACGGTGTGCATCGTGCCGTACACCGCGCTCAAGTCGCTGTGCCGCGAAATCGGCTCGATGCAGGAGCGCCTGCACAAGCTGCTTGGCGAGCAGATCGTGCGCGAGGCCGCCCAGATGATGGTGCTCGGCTCGCTCTCGGCAGACGAACGCGTCGCGGCTTTCCTGCTCGACGTGTCCGAGCGCAACGCGCAGCGCGGCTATTCATCGGCCGAATTCAATCTGCGCATGACGCGCGAAGACATGGGCAGCTACCTCGGCATGACGCTCGAAACCGTCAGCCGCACCCTGTCAAGATTTCAAAAACGCGGCCTGATCGACACGCAAGGCAAACATATTCGTATTGTCGATCTGGACGGCTTGCGGCAGGTCTGAACCGGACTGGTCCGGCGCGGCCCACGCGGCCGCGCCGGCAGTCGTGCGCGCTTGCACCTTCCCTCCACGCTTTTCCGGTGAACCTTTCGGCTTGGCATGCTATCTGCGAGCGGGTACAGTCTTTGTTTAGTCCGTCCCCCGCAAGGAGCCCGGCGAAATGTACCGCGATCCCGGTCCGCATCATCCGCTCGTTCAACGTCTGATCGACGCCCGTCGAGTCACAGACGAACTGTTTGCCATCGTCAAGCCCGAGTTTCTGTACGAAAGACCGATCCGCGAGCGCCATCGCATCGTGTTCTATATCGGGCATCTCGAAGCTTTCGACCGTAATCTTTTCGATCAGCGTCTGTTCGACCTGCCCGCATCCGATCCGCAACTGGATCAGCTTTTCGCTTTCGGCATCGATCCGGTCGACGGCGGTTTTCCCACCGACCAACCCGATGACTGGCCCTCGCTCGATACCGTGCGCGGGTACGGCCTGCGTGCTCGCGAGCAGATCGACCGCGAGTTGCGGGCGCTGACGGACGCCGCGCGTGTCGAGGCGTCGGGGCAATTGCTGAATGTCGCGATCGAACATCGCCTGATGCACGCGGAGACGCTCGCCTACATGCTTCATCAGCTGCCGCTCGAGCAGAAGGTGACCGAACTGCGCGAGCCTGTGGTCACCGGTCCCGCACGGGTGACGAGCCCGTCGGCCATGGTCAGTGTGCCCGCGGGTCCGGCCACGCTCGGCATGCCGCGCAACAGCGGCCGTTTCGGCTGGGACAACGAGTTCGGGGAATTGCGGGTGGACGTGCCGGCGTTCGAAATAGACCGCTATATGGTGACTAACGGCGCGTTCCTGGAATTTATCGAGGCCGGCGGTTATCGCGAGCCCAAGTGGTGGTCGCCGCAGGACTGGGCGTGGAAGGAGGCCGAGCACATCGAGCATCCGGCTTGCTGGTCGCGGCGCGCTGCACCCGGTCAGCAGGACGCATGGACGTTGCGCACAATGTTCGACGAAGTACCGCTGCCGCTCGACTGGCCCGCGTACGTCAGCCATGCCGAGGCAAGCGCGTATGCGCGCTGGGCGGGCAAGGCGCTGCCGACCGAAGCACAGTGGCAACGCGCAGCGCAAGGTGCGCCGCACGCGGGCTCGGGCAACTTCGATTTCCGTCACTGGGATCCGCGGCCCGTGGACGCCTATCCCGAGAACGTGAGCGCCTTCGGCGTGGAAGGTCAGTTCGGCAATGGTTGGGAGTGGACCTCGACGTTGTTCGACGGCCTGCCGGGCTTCGAGCCGTTCCCGTTCTATCTGGGCTATTCGGCAAACTTCTTCGACGGCAAGCATTACGTGCTCAAGGGCGGTTCCGCCCGCACCGCACAGTGCATGTTGCGGCCGACGTTTCGCAACTGGTTTCAGCCTCGCTATCAGTATGTTTATGCGGGGTTCAGGTGTGTCGGCGTTTGACTAGTCAAACGGAAGACCATCGGCCCGCCGCCGGCGGCGGCGGGTCGTCACGCACTAGCAGTGTGGCGACCGGCGCGGGGCCGTTGCGTGCTTAGGGAAATCAAACCTGCGCCATGCCGCCGTCCACCGGCAGATCCACCCCGGTGATGAAGCTCGCCTCTTCGCTGGCGAGGAACAGCGCAGCAGATGCCACTTCTTCGGCCCGACCCATGCGGCCAAGCGGGATCAGTTTGTTCAGCGTCTCACGCACTTCTTCGGACGCTGCCGCCATCATCGCGGTGTCGGTCGGCCCCGGCGCGACGACGTTGACGCGGATGTTGCGTGGGGCAAGCTCATTGGCCCAGGTTCGTGCGAACGAGCGTACCGCCGCCTTAGTCGCCCCGTAGACGCCGTAGCCTTTGGTGCCGATCTCGCCGGCGATCGAGCCGATCAGCACCACCGAGCCGCCGTCGGGCATGATCGCGGTCGCGGCCTTGGCGGCAAACAGTAGCGCGCGCACGTTGAGGCCGAAGTGCCGGTCGAAATGATCTTCGACGACTTGATCGAGGGTCGCGAACTCCGAAATGCCGGCGTTGACGACGAGCACGTCCACCCGCCCCGCCTCGCTGTGTACCGCCTCGAAGAAGGCGGCGAGCGCTGTCGTGTCGGACGCGTCAACGCGGCGCTCGCGCAGCGTGCCGGCACCATGGGCCGCGTCAGCCTCTTCGGCACGGCGGCTGGTTGCATAGACCGTAGCGCCTTCCTCGGCGAAGCGCCGCGCAATGGCGCCGCCGATGCCTTCATGTCCGCCCACGACGACTGCAATCTTTCCTGAAAGCCTGTTCATACTTGTCCCGAGATCATTGCTAACGACTCGAAGCTATCATTTCCCCTATTCAGCAGCAATAACGCACCACGTGGTGCCTAGATATCGAGGTGTATACCCATGTCCGCAGATACGCTTGAACTGCCGATTGATGTGACCGCGACGCGGCCCATTCTCGAACAGCTCGCCAACAAGTGGACCGTGCTGATTCTCAGCGTCCTGTGCACGCAGCCGGCGCGATTCAACGACCTCAAAGGGCGACTCGACGGCATTACTCACAAGGCACTGTCGGACGCGCTGAAGCGCCTGGAGCGTAACGGTCTTGTCGACCGCAGAATACTTCCGACGCAGCCGATCGGCGTTGAGTACACGATCACGGCGCTTGGTGCGTCGCTGCGTGAACCTTTTGCGGCTCTCTACAACTGGTCTCTCGCCAACGGAAAGAAACTGACGGAAGCGCAAATTGCTTATGATGATTCGAAAATGCACTGAGAATTCGCCGGGACAATGGACGCCCACCGACGGCTCTCTGCTCGCGCCCGACACGCCGCCGCAATCGGCTCCGTCCCGGTAATTCGGATCGGTGCGAAACAGCTTCGGCGCAGCCTGCCAATAAGCAGGACTCCGTATGACCAGAATGTGAGAGCGCGCCGCTCGAAAATAGACTGACTGGCCGCTTGCCCGAAAACGCGACCCGCCTCGCCCGTCCACAGGGTACGGGTGAGGCGATGGTCAGCGGTGAGCGAATAAGTGGTGGCGCTCGCGCGTATTCGCGGCTGTTCACCTCTTCCTACTGCATTTTATTTGCCCGAGACCGGCGACTTTACGCTCGGGGTCGCAAGCGTGTTGTTGCTCGTCGGGGCAGCGCTGGTGCCCGAGGTCGAGTCGCTGTTAACGCTGCTCGGCAGCCCCGAGTTCGGTCCTTGGGCCGACATACCGCTACCTGAATTGGTCGTGCCAGGCGTGCCGTAGCCGGCCGTCGCACCGTTCGTCTGGTTTGCCGGGCTGGCCGTGCTGCCTGCCGAACCGTTCCCACCGGGACCGCCTGCTGCCTGTGCAAAGGCGCCGGCCGACACCGTGAGTGCGGCGACAGCCGCGAGAAACGCTCTGTTTGCCTTGCTCATGATTCGTACCTCCTTTAGCAGATCGAATAAGGACGCAGACGATCGCCGCCTCCTCGAAGCAAAGTGACGCAAACATTGTGCCGCGTGGGTAGAGGTCTCGAACTGGAGGAATGCACTGGCGGTTCTCGCGGGAGGCTTCGCCATTGCGCTCACTGTTGATCGCGAATCTCTCCGGGCCCTTTTCCTGTCCATCGCTTCAAGGCCCGGCGGAAATTTGCGGCATCGCTAAATCCGACCAGCATCGCAACGTCGTCCGTGCTGAGCTTCGTGGTTTTCAGGTACTCCGTGGCCAGCGAGCAGCGCACGTCGTCGACAATCGCAACGAACGACGTTCCTTCCGATTCCAGACGCCGCCTCAGCGTTCGGCTCGTCATTTTCAGCGCATCGGCCACTGCTTCCATGTCGGGAAACACGCCGGGCTTACGCATCAGAAGCTGATAGACCTCGCCGGACACGCCCGACGATGTTTTCGCTTGCCCGATCAGCCGGTCGCACGTCTCCTGCAACAGCGCAGCCGAGTGCCGGTGCGCCAGATGCGGCGTCACCTCGAGGATCGCGCTGTCGTAGATGAGCTCGCACTGCTCAGCGTCGAACTCGCAGGGACAACCTAGATACTGCGGATAGATGTGCGCATAGTCCGGCGCCGGATAGGCGAAGCGCGCCAACACCGGAGGGCAGCGGCGGCCGGCCACGTCCTCGAGATGCGTGACGTGCTGCGTGTACTGCTGTTCCAGCAAAAACTGCTGCACGTGGTGCGGCAAGTTGGATGAGAAAGCGTCCGGAAACGTCCACACGGAAGTGTCGGCGTGCTCGGTCCACTCAATAGTGACAGTCGGCGTCGCCAGCCGGTGATATTTGACGCCGAGGCGAAAGTAGTCGCGCAACGAAAGACACGACATCAGCGCATACCCATACATGCCGTAGGCCGCCAGATGGAGACGCGCTCCCGTTCTGAAAGGCGTGCTCGGGTCGGACGACAGCGCGACCGCGTTCCGGCATACCACCGCGTACTGCCGCACCGAGGTCATGACAGACGCATCGTAGATCTGCTCAGGCGTGACGCCGCTGCCCTTCAGGCTGTCCTCGGGCGCAATTCCTTGCTCTGCGAGCACTTCAACCAACGCCGCGATCTTGTACGGCGCGTAAATGCGCTCATTCAACAGCGGAAATCTCGACGACACGGCGCCTCCGGTGCATGTCCTCACGGGACATCGGCTTGTCCGAAATAGACCTTACGCAGCAAATCGTATCTCACTACTATCTATGGAACAAGAGACGAGTCCGAGTGCAGTTGCGCGACTCGCAGATTTTTCGGAGACAAGCATGGTCACCCACCATCGCCGTTCTATCGCGCCCGTGACGCCGCTGCCGCTAGTGCACGCGGCGCCGCCGCGCATTCGGTCCTTGCGGTCCGAGCGCGTGCCGGCTCCCGCCCCGAAGGTATTCGCTGCATCTGCCGCTCGTCTTGCGCTCGTCACCGCAGGCGGCTCTGCTCGCTCCACTGCATCAGCGGCCGGTTTCGACTGAACGTCGCGTCCAACCGCCGTGCTTCAACTGGAAATCGAAAGGTATTGAAATGGGAAATTCAAGCAGCAAAGTCATCATCACATGTGCAGTGACGGGTTCGGCGCACGTGCCGTCCATGTCGGAGTATCTGCCCCTCACGCCCGATGACATCAGAACTCAGGCGCTCGAAGCCGCCGGGGCGGGAGCGGCGATTCTGCATCTGCACGCGCGCGATCCCAAAGACGGCCGGCCAACGCCCTCGCCCGATGTGTTCCGGCAATTCGTGCCGGCCATCGCCGCGCAAACCGACGCGGTAATCAACATTTCCACCGGCGGCAGCACGCGCATGACGCTCGACGAGCGCTTGGCCTACGCGCGCATTGCGAAGCCCGAGATGTGCTCGCTGAACATGGGCTCGATGAATTTTTCGCTGCATCCGGTCGCGGCCAGAATATCTTCCTGGCGATTCGACTGGGAAAAGGAATACGTCGAAGGCATGGAGGACATGATCTTCCGGAACACGTTTCGGGACATCAAGAACATCCTCACCGAGTTCGAGGACTACGGCACGCGTTTCGAGTTCGAGTGTTACGACGTGGGCCACCTATACAACCTCGCGTACTTTGTCGACATCGGGCTCATCAAGCCGCCGTTTTTCATTCAGTCGGTGTTCGGCATTCTCGGCGGCATTGGTGCGGACCCGGAGAACCTTTCGTTGATGCGCTCGACCGCCGACCGCCTGTTTGGGCGCGAGAACTATCAACTTTCGATTCTCGGCGCCGGTCGTCACCAGATGTCTCTCGTGACGATGGGCGCAATCATGGGCGGCAACGTTCGCGTGGGTCTGGAAGACAGTGTCTACCTGTCGCGCGGCGTGAAGGCCAGGTCGAACGCCGATCAGGTCCGCAAGATCAGCCGGATTCTGCAGGAGCTTTCTTTCGACATCGCGACGCCAGCCGATGCGCGCGCAATGCTCGGGTTGAAGGGACGCGAAAACGTCTCGCTTTAAGTACACGGCGCCGCGCGCGATCCGCGCGAGTACCGCACCCCGTTGTCCTGCCGCGCCGCGCGGCGCACCAAAAGAAAAACACAGGCAGGGCCATTTTCTGGAGACATCATGACTGCAACCACTGTTGACGCCGGCCTCGGCGAGACCCACCGGCTAGCGACGCGCAAGGCGATGGCACGACTTCTTCCCTTGATGTGCGCGATCTACTTCATGTCGTTCATCGACCGTACCAATGTGGCGCTGGCAAAGACAGCGCTTGCCGCCGACCTCGGCATCAGCGCAGCGGCATACGGACTTGGCGCCGGAATCTTCTTTATCGGCTATGCGCTTCTCGAAGTACCGAGCAACCTGCTGGCTCATCGTGTCGGTCCGCGCGCGTGGATTGCCCGGATCGCGGTCACGTGGGGAGCGTTATCGACGGCCATGATGTTCGTGCAGGGCGAGTGGTCCTTCTATCTGCTGCGTGTTCTGCTCGGAGTGGCAGAAGCAGGACTCTTCCCCGCGTTGATGTACATGGTGACGCTCTGGTTCGCACCGAAGGACCGGGCAGTCGCCGTCGGCTGGATTTATACCGCGCCGTCTATTGCGCTGATTCTGGGCAACCCGCTCGGTGCCGCCCTGATGCAGCTCGGCGGAATCGGCGGCCTTCACGGCTGGCAGTGGATGTTCCTGCTCGAAGGTTTGCCCACCATCGTGGTTGGCATCATCGTCTTTTTCAAACTGCCGAACCGCCCTTCCGAGGTCAGATGGCTGACGCCGCAAGAAGCCGAGGCGCTCGAAACCCATGCAGTCATCGACACGCACGGTCACACCGAACTCACGTCGGCAGACTGGTTCGCGGCATTGAAACGTCCAACCACCGTATTGATTGCGCTGATTTACTTCCTGAATCAGGTAGCGTTTGTCGGGCTGTACTTTTTCACACCGTCGATCGTTGCGCAGATGCACGTGAAGTCGCCGCTCGTTGTCGGCTTGTTGTCGAGCAGTGTCGGCATCGGCTTTCTGCTTGGCGTGCTGACGCTGCCGCGCATCCACCGCCGGATTACCAACGACTGCGGCTTTCTCGGCGTGCTGACGGCGGGCGTCGTGGTCTCCGCATGTGCGTTCATTGCGATCAGGAATCAGTCGGCGCAAATCACGCTGTTGGGTATTACGGGTTTCTTCGCGGGCGGCATTCTGCCTTCGTACTGGGCTGTCGCAATGAAGCGTCTGCAAGGCGTGCAAGCCGCTGCCGGTCTCGCTTTCATCAATACAGTCGGACTGCTGGGCGGCTTTGTCGGTCCTTATCTGTTCGGGCTTGCCGAAACGATAACCGGCCGCAGCGACTCGGGCTTCAACGTGGTCGTGGTGGCCTCCGTGCTAGGCCTCGCCCTCGTGCCGCTGCTTGCTAAAGCAATCCGGTCCGCAGACCGTCCTGTTGTACCGGCGGGCAACGCGGGACAATTGAAAACGTCGAAAAGCTAGTCGACGTCAATTGATGCCCTGTTCGAAGACGGCGGGCAAAGGCCGTGGTGGACGTAACGCCTAAACCGACCCGCTGCTCGCCTGATTCACGGGCCATTCGTGAATGCCTTTATTCGATATGTAACTTCACAATCGTTGGTGCGACACATGAATACTTTCGAGCTTCTCAAGCCCAGAGCTGGTCTACGCGTACTCATTTCGGGCGCAGCGTCGGGAATCGGCGCTGCCATTGCCGATGCTTTCGTCGAAGCCGATGCGCGGGTCTACATTTGCGACGTCGATCGCTCGGCAGTCGAGAAAGCCAGCAGCAGGAATGCCCGGCTTCATACGGGCGTGGCGGACGTGGCAAGCCGCGAGCAGGTCGACAGCGTGATAGACGACGCACGCGCAAAGCTCGGCGGGCTCGACATTCTGATCAACAACGCGGGCATTGCGGGTCCAACGGGCGAAGTCGAGGCGATTGAACCGGACGGCTGGGATCGGACTGTTTCCACCAATCTGAACAGTCAGTACTACTTTCTTCGCAAAGCGGTGCCGCTGCTGAAGGAGACATCGGATTGCCCCGGCATCATTGCCATGTCTTCTGTCGCCGGGCGGCTCGGCTACGCGTATCGCACGCCCTACGCGGCGACGAAATGGGCAATTGTTGGACTGGTCAAGTCGCTCGCCATCGAGCTTGGTCCGAGCAACATTCGCGTCAACGCAATTCTGCCGGGAGTCGTGCAGGGTGAACGGATGGATCGCGTGATCGCCGCTCGCGCTCAGTCCACCGGCGTCTCGTTCGACGAAATGAAAGAGCAGTACCTCAAGAAGATCTCGCTGCGCCGCATGGTGACTGTGGACGACATCGCCGCCATGGCGCTCTTCCTCGCGTCGCCGGCAGGCCAGAACATTACCGGTCAGGCGATCAGCGTGGATGGCAACGTCGAATATCTTTGAGCAAGCATAGGCACGCGCCGCGTGGCCATGCCAACGCGCGTCCTGTCAGCCACGAACCGCGAGGCCGTCTCGCCCTGAACAACAAACCACTACGAAGGACACAGATCCGATGAGGCTCAAAGAAAAGGTTGCAATCGTGACGGGGGCCGGGCAAGGAATCGGCGCCGCGACCGCACTGAAATTCGCGCAAGAGGGTGCAACGGTCGTGGTCTGCGACATGAACCCCGGCGCGGTGCAATCGGTTGTCGGCGCTTGCCGCGAGGCCGGCGCGCAAGCGGCGGGCTTCACGGTCGATATCGCCGATCGCGAAGCGGTCCGGGACATGGTCGCCGAGGCTCGCGAACAGTTCGGACGGGTCGACATTCTCGTGAACAACGCGGGCATCACGCGCGATGCGCGTCTGCAAAACATGACAGTCGAGCAATTCGAACAGGTCATGGACGTCAATCTGCGCGGCGTCTTTCACGCCACACAGGCGGTGCTCGACTCCATGATCATCCAAGGGGCCGGTGTGATCCTGAACGCGAGTTCGGTTGTCGGCATTTACGGCAATTACGGGCAGACGAACTATGCGGCGTCCAAATTCGGCGTGATCGGCTTCACGAAGACATGGAGCCGCGAACTCGGACCCAAGGGCATACGGGTGAACGCCGTCGCGCCCGGCTTTATCGACACCCCGATTCTCGCCACCATACCCGGCGAAGTACTCGAGAAGATGAGAAGCCAGGTGCCGTTGCGGCGCCTCGGCAAGCCCGAAGAGATTGCCAACATTTACGCCTTTCTCGCAAGCGATGAAGCGAGCTATATCAACGGCGCTGTCATCGAGGCTTCTGGCGGCATGACGCTGTAGTCGGGAAATGGCGCCGAGCGCTCGAGCAGAACCCGCCCCACCTGAAACGTCACTCATAACGGAGACATCATGGTACAAGGTCACTGCTGTAATCCGAGGGTCGCGCGCGTGATCGCGGCTCTCATTACTTCCGCGGTTTCGGCATACAGCATGGGCGCGACTCCGCCTGCCGCACACCACGCCACTTGCGAGCGCCTACAGGGCTTCGTGGTGCCCGCTTCGGACATTGGTGAGCCTACTTCCGGAGCTAGCGTGACTGCCGTGAAGTCGGTTGCTGCAAGCGGCAGCGGAGCAGGCGCACTGCCTGACTACTGTGAAGTGACGGGCAAAATATCTCCGGTCGACCGCGCCGCTCCCGACATCCAGTTCAAAGTGGCACTGCCCGAGGAGTGGAACGGCAAGGTGGTGATGTTCGGCGGAGGCGGTTTCAACGGCACCATACCCAATGTCGCGGGCAACGTACCCAACGGTCCTGTCGACGCAGCCGTGCCGCTCGGTCGTGGCTACGCGACGTTCGCAAGCGATTCTGGTCATCAGGCCAACGCGTTGGGCTCGCAGGACGGACGCTTTGGCTTGAATGACGAGGCGGTGAACAATTTCGGCGGCGACGCGCTGAAGAAAACCCACGACGCGGCATTGGCGATCATCAAGGCTCGCTATGGGCACTGGCCGCGCAAAGCCTATTTCGCAGGCGGATCGACCGGCGGGCGCGAAGCCCTGACGGCAATTCAGCGCTGGCCGTCGGATTGGGATGGTGCCATCGCCTGGTACCCGGCATGGGACGATGCAGCCGCACTGCTCGGAGGTCAGCGCATGAACCGCGCTCTGGCCAAACCGGGCGCGTATCTGTCAGCGGGCAAACGCCAGGCTGTGTACGACGCGGCAATGCAGGCTTGCGACGCGCTTGACGGCGTGGCCGACGGATTGATCAGTGACCAGCGGCAATGCAATGCCCGCTTCGATCCGGCCACCGCTACGCTGAACGGCGCCCCGTTGCGCTGCCCGAAGGGCGCGGACACCGCAGACAATTGTTTGTCCGACGCACAGATCGATGCGTTGAAAACCATCAATACGCCGACCGTGCTGCGCTTTAGGCTCGCGAGTGGCGAGACCCACTATCCCGGCTACAACGTGTGGGGCGCGGACCTTGGCATTACGTCTCGCACTTCGCCGGTCGAGCCGGTGGTCACGTTCCTCGCCTTCGGCACTTCACAGCCGGCGAACCCCATGCCGCTCACGGCGCCTTACATCAGCGTTCTGACCGACCAGTGGATCAAGTATTCGGTCACGCGCGATCCGAACTTCAATTCGCTGTCGCTCGACCCCGAGCAACCCGGCGTGTGGGCGAACCGTATCAGCGACCTGAGCCTCAAGCTCGACGCGAGCACCGATATCTCCGCTTTCAGGCGACGTGGCGGCAAGCTCCTGCTCGTTCACGGGCAATCCGATGTACTTGTCAGTACTCGGGCGACGGAGCTGTACTATCGACGGCTGCAAGCGCAGTTCGGCATTGATCGTGTCGATTCGTTCGTCCGCTTCTACGAGATTCCCGGCATGGGTCATGCCGCGAGCAGCACCTTCAATGCCACTTGGGAATCTCTGTCGGCGCTCGCCGGGTGGGTGGAGAGAGGCAAGGCGCCAGTCGGACAAGTGACAACCGACACTGCCGGCGTGCCGGGCCGCACGCGACCGCTATGCGATTACCCGAAGTGGCCCCGCTACGAAGGCGGCGACGTGAATCAGGCAGCTTCTTTCCGGTGTGTCGAGTGAGCGAAGTGAAAACGAGCGACGCCTCGTTAATCGAGGCGCACAGCTTCGCGCAATAGTTGTCGCCCTCTAATAACGCAAATTGTCTTTTCCATTTCCGCAATAGTCGGTTTAATTGCGCCAGACTCCAACCGGAAATTACCAATTGTCCATATAGAAATCATATGGAAGAATAAACCCGCCGATCTACGTTGCCGCAGACCAGTCTGCATGCTACTCTCGACTTGCCTTTGATTCCGAGCAACGTTCAAAATCAGGCACTTGGGGCGTACTCTCGAGAGAGTACGCCCCATTTCATCTGGACAGCCAATAAAGGCGCCTCCCGAAATGAAATGAAAGTTAAAAACGAATGACGTCGCTAAAACGCAACGCAGTAATTTACTGAAAAATAATTACAAAATTTCTGCGCTATTCTCCGCCGCTCAATAGCAACCGCTATTGGATTCAGGAGATATTCAATGAAGAAATTCGTACTGTCGGGCCTCTCGCTCGCTCTTGCCGGCGCCGCGGGCGTCGCTCACGCACAAAGCTCGGTGACGCTGTATGGCCTGATCGACACAGGTCTCACCTACACCAGCAACTCCGGTGGCAGCAGCAACTTCCAGCAGGCGAGCGGCGTGCTGAACGGCAATCGCTGGGGCCTGCGCGGCTCCGAGGAACTCGGCGGCGGCCTGAAGGCAATCTTCGTACTGGAAAACGGTTTCAATCTGTCCACGGGCAAGCTCGGCCAGAATAGCCGGGAATTCGGCCGTCAGGCATTCGTCGGTCTGTCGAGCAACCAGTTCGGCGCGGTCACGCTCGGTCGCCAGTACGACAGCGTGGTGGACTATCTGGGCCCGCTCGCGCTGAACGGTACGCAATATGGCGGCACGCTCGCTTCGCATCCGTATGACAACGACAACCTCAATAACCAGGTTCGCATTAACAACGCCGTGAAGTTCCAGAGCGTCGATTACGGCGGCTTCAAGTTCGGCGCGTTGTACGGCTTCTCGAATGCAGCGGGCAACTTCGCTGACAGCCGTGCTTACAGCGTCGGTGCATCGTATGTGTTCGGCGGCCTGAAGGTTGCAGCAGGCTACCTGCAGATCAACGGCGGCGGCTCGTCGACGAATTCTAGCGGCGCGGTGGCAAGCGGCGACTCGACCTTCACGGCAGCGCGTCAGCGCACCTACGGCGCGGGCCTGAGCTATGCGTTCGGCCCCGCGAATGTCGGCCTCGTCGTGACGCAAACGCAGTTGAACGGTGCGACTGCGATCAGTTCGTCGGCATCGGGTACGAGCAGCGGGCTCGCTCTGACCGGTGGCAGCGCACGCTTCACGAACTATGAAGTGAACGGCCGTTACGCGCTCACGCCGGCGCTGTCGGTATCGGGCGCTTACACGTTCACCGACGCGCGGCTCGACGGCGTAAGCCCCAAGTACCATCAGGTCACGCTGCAAACCGACTACGCTTTGTCCAAGCGCACCGACGTCTATGCTGAAGCCGCATATCAGCACGTTGGCAGCACGGGCAACTCGGGCATCACGGCGGACATTGTTGGCGTGAGCGCCTCGTCGACGAGCTCGCAAGTGGTCGGCACGGTCGGCATCCGTCACCGCTTCTAAGCCATGCTTTGCGCTGTCTGCATGAGTGCTGCGATGCGCGGCACTTACTAGAAAAAAGCCCGCGAATTGCGGGCTTTTCTCGTTATCGCGCCAATACCGGTGACATGTAGCGCGACACTTTGCCGTGCAGGAACGGAAACGTGTCTACGATCAGAAGGAAGTGCCGATCTGAAACTGGAACTTCTGGTACTTGTCGGTTGCGTGTTTGACGACTGGGAAGCCAAGAGACAGTTTGAGCGGGCCGATCGGCGAAATCCATTCGAGCCCTGCGCCGTAGCTGTAGCGTAGGCCATTCGCACCGTTGCTATTGCCCTCGCTGCCCCACACGTTGCCGGCATCGAGGAACGTGAATACGCGCAATGTTCTATCCCATCCGGTACCCGGCAGCGGGAACGTCATTTCCACATTTGCAACGACCATTCGCGAGCCGCCGATCGGGTCGCCGGTCGTCTTGTCGGTCGGACCGAGCGAGCCCGACTCGTAGCCACGCACAGAGCCGATACCACCCGCGTAGTAGTTCTTGAAGATCGGGTAAGCCTTGCCCGCAAAACCGTTGCCATAACCGCCCTGCAGATTCAGACCGAGAATGAAGCCACGCGAAAAAGAGTAGTAGTACTGCGCCTGAACGTCCGTCTTGTAGTACTGGGTACCGCCCGCCGGTGTACCCACTTCGCCATTGGCTTGCAGGAAATAGCCGCGGCTCGGCACAAGCGCACTGTCGCGATCGTCGCGAGCCCAGCCTGCCGTAACCGGTACATTGTTGACGACATTGCCGAATTCGCTAACGTAGTCCTTATAGCTTTGAGGTGTCGACGAATCGATGCTGAGCCGGTTCTGTTCCAGTCCCAGACCGAAATAGACCGTATCGGCCTCGGAGAACGGAATTCCAAACTTCAGATCGGCTCCGACTGTCACGATCTTGAAGCTCGTGTCGGTGTAGTAATAGAGCGGATAGCTGGTGCGGTAGTACACATCGGTGATGCGCTTGATGCCGTCTACCGTGAAGTAGGGATCAGTCTGTGTCAGCGAAAGCGTGCGATATGTTTTCGCCGTGTTCACGTTCAACGCAATGCTCGTACCGGAACCGAACACGTTGTCCTGCGAGATTCCGGCCGACAAAACCACTTTGTCTGTGGAGGAAAAGCCCGCGCCCAAGGTGATTGCGCCGGTCGGCTTCTCGCTGACCTTCACGTCCACGTCCACCTGGTCAGCCGAACCCTCAACCGGGACCGTCGTAACGTCCACGTCAGTGAAGTACCCAAGACGATTGACGCGGTCTTTTGAAAGCATGAGGCGATTCGAGTCGAACCAGGAACTCTCGAGCTGACGCATTTCGCGGCGCACAACTTCGTCGCGCGTGCGCGTGTTGCCGGTCACGTTGATATGGCGCACATAAACCCGTCGGCTCGGGTCGACCTGTAGCGTGAGATCGACGGTATGGCGCTGCTGGTCGATTTTGGGTACTGCATTGACCGTCGCGAATGCATAGCCGTATTCACCCAGCTTATCCACCACGGCCTTTGTCGCAGCCTGCAGTTTTTCAGCTGAAAAGCGTTCACCGGGTTTGATGTTCACCAGCTTCGTGAGCTCGGCCTCACGATCGAGCAGATTGCCTGCAAGCCTGATTGAAGAAATCGTATAGGGCTCGCCTTCGTGCAGGGTGATCGTCAAATACATATCCTTCTTGTCAGGCGTCACCGATACCTGCGTCGACTCGATATTGAACTCCAGGTAGCCACGATTCAGATAGTAAGCGCGCACGTGTTCCAGGTCGCCGGTAAGCTTGTCCTTGGCGTACAGGTCGTTTTTCGTGTACCACGAGAACCAGTTCGGCGTGGACAGCTGCATTTCGTCGCGCAGGGTATCCGTGCTGAATGTGCTGTTGCCGATGAAATTGATCTGCCGGATCTTCGCGCTCGGTCCTTCCGCTACAGAGAAAAGAATCGCGACTCGATGGCGGTCGATGGGCGTCGTCGTTGTCGTGACTTCAGCGGCGTAATAGCCCCGTGTCAGATATTGGCGCTTCAATTCCTGTTCCGCCTTGTCGACGAGCGCCTTGTCGAAAGAGCGGCCTTGCGACAAACCAACAGCACGCAGCGCCTTCGTCAGATTCTCCTTGTCGAATTCGTGAATGCCCGCGAAGTCTATCGTTCCGACTGCCGGCCGTTCCTGCACGTAAACGGTGACAACGTTGCCTTCTGCAGAAATGCGCACGTCGTTGAAAAATCCAGTGGCATACAGGGCGCGAATTAATTCGGAAGCCTTATCGTCAGTGAACGTCTGACCCTGCTTGATCGGCAGATAGGCGAAAACTGTCCCAGGTTCGATGCGTTGCAGGCCTTCTATCTTGATGTCCTGCACGACGAACGGCTCAGCGGCGCGAGCGGGAACGCTTGCAAGCGTAATGCCGGCGAGTGAAAGTGTGCCTGCCAGCCGGCTGGCTAATGCCTGGAAATTCATCTTGGTTTTTCGGTCCTGATGCAGCGCGCAAAGCGCAGATGAGAACGCTCGAAGGCAAGCGGCGCATTCGAAACGGCGGTCTTTGGCTCTAAAAAGCGCGAAGTATAGGGACGTGTACCGCGGCTATCGTTACTGGAAACTTTCCTCCCCTTAAGGTTGCCGCTGGGCGCAATGTGCGGGTAAGCCGTGCCGCGTGGGTTTGCGCGGCATCCGCTGAAAGAATGCGTTACAGAACCGAAGGAAGCGTAGGGGGCGTGTAACCCAGCGGCGTTCTCGCGCTGATATCTTCAGATCGTCGATTCCGCTACCGGCGTCACGCGATTAGGAGAGTTGGTCATGATGGAATTCTTTTCACCGGCCGTTTGTTCGGCAATCCTGCGCGTCAGTTCGACGCCGATTTTTTCGGTGCGCCTCGCCACAGCGTCATTGCTGATCCGCCGCGAAAGGCCCGCCAATCCAATCAGCGCCGCCAATCGTATTGCCAGCGCGCGGGAGGGTGCGTCCCGTGCCTGAGGTCTCCTTTCTGCTGAACTCGATTACCGACATGCAGTTGACGGCGGACGGTCAATATCTGCTGATTCACGGTGATCAACCCACGGCGGCGCTGCATCGCTCCGTGCTCAACGATCTGCTCGTGGCGCTGCCCAATGCTATCGAGCACGCGGATCGCGTGGCGCACAACAACCAGGAAATGGGCTTCGCACTGCACTGCCAAGGCTGGGAAGTCGGCAGGCTCAATGGAATGGAAATGGTGGTAATCCGCTTCCGCCTGTCCGCTCATGCGGGTCTCTCGTTCTCATTGCCGGCCGAGCAGATTCCGTATCTATTGCAAGCGCTCGGCGGCGTGGTGGCCGCGAGCGAGACACGCGCCGGCGATGTGACGCTTCAGTAATGGAGTCAGGAGAGTCGACAGAGTCACGATCCAGCGCCTTGATCGCGCACTGAGTCCCTTTGCCCACGGCGTCGCCGCATCGCTGCGTCTTTTATCCTTTCCGCCCGTTATTTCTTTTGAAACTGCGCAGTGTATTTCAATGCATCCGTCCGAGACCGCTCGTTTCTTTCATGCTATGCACGGCGGGCTGCGCGCCGCTCGCCGCGTACGCGCAATTGAGCGGCAGCGCTGCAGCGCCGGAGTCGGTTGATGGAGTGTGGGGTTTGCGGCTCGCACCGCAATTGACCGAGCAGCCCTTGCGCGGAAGCGCCAGGCCCACCGTGTGGGCTATCGCCGATTCGCTAACGACTACCGCGGACACAGACGTATCGTTAAAGGGACACGCGCAGTTGCGGCGCGATGTGTCCATCGTGAAAGGCGATGCGCTGCACTACGACGTCGATACTGACAAAGCCGACGCCTATGGCAACGTGCAGCTGGTCCAGAACGGCAATGTATTCGACGGCCCGGACGCGCATGTCTTTGTAGGCGCGAACGAAGGCTTTATCAGCGTGCCCAAGTACCGCTTCCATCTAACAGGCGGGTGGGGCAGCGCGCAGCGCATCGATCTTCTGGATAAGGAGCGCACGGTGGTACGGCACGGTACGTACAGCACCTGTCAATGCGAGGCGGAGCCGGCGTGGTACGTGAAGGCGTCGGAGTTCGAGATGGACAGCGGCAACGACGAGGGCATCGCTCACAATGGCGTGCTGTTCTTTCAGGGTGTGCCGCTCCTCGCCAGTCCGTGGCTTTCTTTTCCTTTGTCGGGAGCGCGGCGCAGCGGCTTACTGCCGCCTACATTCTCCATGAGTTCCACCAACGGCGTGGACGTGGCGTTGCCGTACTACTTCAACCTCGCGCCCAATTACGATTTCACGCTGACGCCGCGCATCATGACCCGCAGAGGCGCGATGCTGACCGCGGACTACCGTTACCTGCGGCCAAACGATTCGGGAACCATCTCGATTGCCTGGCTACAGCACGATGCGATCACCAACACGCGGCGCTACTCAATCGCGTTGAATCAGCACTGGAACCTCGGTTCCGGCTTTGGCGCATACGTCGACTACAACCGCGTCTCCGACTCGACTGTCGTGACCGATCTTGCATCTGGCGTCGCGTTTCCTACGGGCTCCACCACGCTTTACCAGCAGGAGGCCGGGCTCACTTATTCAAATGGGCCGTGGAGCGTGCTTGCGCGCGAGCAGCGCTGGCAGTCGTTTTCCAGCGATTCGACATACAACCGCGAGCCGCAGGTGAACGTGCGTTATGCGCGCTACAACGTAGGCGGTTTTGACTTTGGCGCGGAAGCGGACGCCACGCGTTTCACGATCTCGTCGTCGGATATGACGCAAGGGAACCGCTTCGTCTTCAATCCTTACGTGAGCTATCCGATAGAACGTCCCGGCTGGTTCATCACACCCAAGCTTGCCTGGCACTTTGCCGCATATGATCTGACTTCTATCGGCACAGATGTGCCCGCCGGCGAGCCGAAGTCGTTCAGCGTCAGCGTGCCGACGTTCAGCCTCGATTCGGGTATGCGCTTTGAGCGAAGCGTGCGGCTCTTCGGCAACACCTATATTCAGACACTGGAGCCGCGCCTCTTTTACGTCTACACGCCATATCGCAACCAGGCATACGTGCCGCTATTCGATACTGCCGCGGCCGATTTCGGGCTCACCGAACTTTTCATGGCCAATAGCTTTGTAGGTAACGACAGAGTGTCGGATTCGAATCGTGCCACGGCCGCATTGACTACCCGCTTCATAGATCCAGCAAGCGGCGACGAACGCGCGCGTTTTGTTCTCGCACAGCAATACGACTTTCGCACGCCGCGGGTGACGTTGCAGGCCGACGACTCAATCAGCACGGTCGCGCGTACCGGCATTATTGCGGGCGCGTCGTATAAAGTCGGGCCGAACCTGAGCGCCGAACAGGCGGTCGAGTACAGTCAGGCCAACCACTACCTCACGCATGCAGAAGCGGGACTGGGGTGGGCACCTGGCGCGCACCAGGTGCTAAACATGGCTTACCGCTATACCCGTGCAAACAGTACGCTGGATTATCAGCCCGTGAACCAGTTCATTGTCTCCGGGCAATGGCCGCTGGCACGCAACGTGGTGAGTGTGGCGCGCGTCAATTACGACATGAGTTCACATCGGCTGATTGCCGGTCTGCTCGGTCTGCAATACGAGGCGAACTGCTGGTCATTGGGCGTGGCATTCGAGAAGTACACGAACGCAACCAGTTCGACCACGTCGCCGAGTACCGGCACGCGTGTTCTCATGCAGCTTCAGCTAAAGGGCTTTTCTCAGGTCGATAACGGATTGCTCAATCAGTTCCGCGCGAGCGTACCCGGTTATACGCCGACCTCGACTGTAGAGGCGCCCACCTCGCGATTCAGCGATTACCCGTAAGCACGACCTCCCGTTGTCAGCTATTGGAACCACACGGGCATTCGACCCAGATCACCACGCCATTGGCAATCCGCGAAAGAAGCTGTGCCCATAGGTTTCAGACATCCGGCTATTGAGACACAAACAGCAAATAGCCCGCAAAAGAGCGGGCTATTTGCTTATATCTACGCCGTTGCAATGGCGCGTGTCAGCGGTTCTCAGCGCGCAAAGGCTGGGCGTGTGCGTCAACAGCCTTGCGCACCTTGGCAACCTGATCCACGGTCACCGCCGGCGCTTGATTGCCCCAGCTCGAACGCACAAACGTCAGCACGTCTGCGATATCGCGGTCCGTCAGACGCGACGCGAAATCCGGCATTGCATAGTGCGTCGGCCCGGCTGCTGTCCACGGCATTTCGCCGCCTTGCAGCACGATACGAATCAGCGAGGTCGGGTCTTCCGTGTTGACGACCGTCGAAAGCGCCAACGTGGGGAAAGTGC
Organism: Paraburkholderia phenoliruptrix; assembly: GCF_019511605.1. GTDB lineage: Bacteria > Pseudomonadota > Gammaproteobacteria > Burkholderiales > Burkholderiaceae > Paraburkholderia > Paraburkholderia phenoliruptrix_A. The sequence goes on from NZ_JAEUAV010000006.1 coordinate 161,718, forward strand.
TTTGATAGCCACTGCCACTTGTGCGGTGACAAGCCGCGCAGTTGTCGACGTAGGTCATCGCACCGTTGCTACGATCGCTGCCCGCGCGCAACGCGTGCCCCGCATTGGGGTTTGCTGCGAGGGCCGCGCCCGATAGGTTAACCGGCGCCAGCGTTTTCAGATATGCGGCAATCGCGGCCAGATCGGCGTCGCTCAGGTGTTGCGTGCTGTTCTGCACGACTTCCGCCATACCGCCGAATGCGGCCGAGTGCGCGGTGCGCCCGCTTTTCAGGAACGCCACGATGTCGGCTTCGCTCCATGTGCCTAGACCGTCCTTGGCGTCACCTCGCAGATTCTTCGCCAGGTAGTGATCGATCACACCGCCCGACAGGAACAGCCTGCCGTCGTCGGTCAACGATTTCTCCTGTAGCCCGACACCTCTCGGCGTGTGACAGGCGCTGCAATGCGCAAGCCCTTCGACCAGATAGCGGCCACGCGCAACGGGACTGTCTGGAAGCGCAGTGCCGTCGCTGGCCACTTCCGGTGCAAACGTCATGCGCCAGAAACGCAGCGGCCAGCGCATGGAAAGCGGCCACGGTATGTCGGACGCACGGTTGCCTTGCTCGACAGGCTCGACGCCATGCATGAAATACGCGTACAACGCCTTCACGTCAGACGGCTTGACCTTTGCATAGGAAACGTACGGCATTGCCGGGTACAGCGTCGAACCGTTCTTCGCAATGCCGTGGCGCACCGCGCGATCGAAGTCGTCGAGCGTATAGCTGCCGATGCCTGTGACCTTGTCCGGCGTGATGTTGGTCGAGTAGATCGTGCCGATCGGCGACGCAATGCCCAGACCGCCCGCAAACGGCTTGCCGCCTTTAGCGGTGTGGCATGCGACGCAGTCGCCCGCCGCCGCAAGGTAGCGGCCCTTCTCGATCAGTTGTGCGTCCGCAGTAACAGGCGCGGCGACGGCCGGGCGTGTAAAGACACTGGCGCAAGTGCCCGCCAGAACAATCGTACATGCAAGAGCAAAACGAATGCTTTTCATGATGTTTGCCGTCTCCTTATGCCTGTACCAGCGGAGCCGGATCTTTCAGATACTGCTCGCGGATTGCCTTCGCCGAGTGGAACGCGAGCGCCGCGACGATGCCGGTCGGGTTGTAGCCCATGTTCTGCGGGAACGCCGAAGCGCCCATTACGAAGACATTGGGCACGTCCCAGCTTTGCAGATACTTGTTGACGACGCTCGTCGCCGGCGATGCGCCCATTACCGCTCCACCCGTGGTGTGGGTGGACTGGTAGACACGCGTGTCGTAGTGCTGCCCCTTCTTGCGGATCGCGCGGAAATACTTCTCCGGATTCATCGCCTTCGCGACTTCCTCCATACGCGTGCCGATGTGGTCGAGCATTGTGTATTCGTTGTCGTGCCAGTCAAACGTCATGCGAAGCAGCGGCAGGCCGTATGCGTCGCGATAGGTCGGATCGAGATCCAGGTAGGCGTCGCGATATGGCATAACCGAGCCGGAGATGCCGATGGTCATATAGCGCTGGTAGGCATCCGTAACGCCGGCTTTCCAGGCGCTGCCCCAGGCCGGCGTGCCGGGTACGGTCGCGGCTTGCTTGATTGGACGGCCACCGGTGCGAATGTGGCGAATGCTCGCGCCGCCGACAAAGCCGAGCGGACCATGATCGAACTGATCGCCATTGAAGTCGTCAAGACCCACACCGCCGGCGCCGCTGCCGACGAACGGGTTGAGCTGCGTGCCCTTGGGCAGCAGCACATTAATGCCGCCGTTCATCTGGTACGCGTAGTTGCGCCCGACCACGCCCTCGCCCGTTTTCGGATCATAGGGCTTGCCGATGCCGGAAAGCAGCAACAGGCGCACGTTGTGCATCTGGAACGCGGCAACGATCACCATGTCAGCGGGCTGCTCCACTTCGCGGCCTTGCGCGTCGATGTACGTCACGCCAGTCGCACGCTTTTTGTCCGGCGAAAGGAGCACCCTGGTAACGTAAGACTTTGTTCGGAGTTCGAAGTTGGGCTTCTTCAGCAGCACGGGAAGGATCGTGGTCTGAGGGGACGCCTTCGAGTACATATAGCAGCCGAAGTCTTCGCAGAAGCCGCAGAAATTGCATGGCCCCAGACGCACGCCATACGGATTCGTGTAAGGCGTCGACGCATTCGCGGCGGGCGCGGGATACGGGTGCAAACCAACTTCGCGCGCAGCCTTCTCGAACAGCGACGCGCCCAGGCTGTTTTTCAGCGGCGGTGTCGGAAACTCGCTACTGCGGCGCCCTTCGAGCGGATTGCCGCCGGCCTGAAGATCGCCGTTCAGATTACCCGCCTTGCCGGAGGTACCGAACACCTTCTCCGCGAAATCGAAGAATGGCTCCATCTCGTCATACGTGACGCCGAAGTCCTGAACCTGCATGCCCTCCGGAATGAATTTCTTGCCATAGCGCTCTTCATAGCGCGTACGCAACTGGAGCTCTTCGGGCAGCATCCGGTAATGCATGCCGTTCCAGTGAAATCCCGCGCCGCCCACGCCATTGCCTAGAAGGAACGATGCGTGTTGGCGATACGGAACCGCGAGATCGTCCACGCCATGCCGGATCGTCACCGTTTCCGACGACAAGTCCTGGAACAGCTCGCCACGCACCGCGTACTTCAGTTCGTCGACAACCTTTGGATAGTTCGCATCGGTAGGCGTGTCACGCATCGCTCCGCGCTCGAGCGCGACCACGTTGAGTCCTGCGTCCGTCAGTTCCTGCGCGAGAATCGCACCGGTCCAGCCAAAACCTACGACAACACAATCGACCTTGTTCTTCTTGATTGCCACTGCTTACCCCCGCCTGCCGTTGATCGACACCGGACCGTACGGGTACTTCGCGCCCGGTTGGTCGATCCAGTCCATGAAGTCCGCTCGTGCGCCCGGAAAACCGAGCATCTTCCAGCCCACCATATCCTTGTTGCCGCCGTAGATAGGATCGGCAAAGAAGCCCTCCTTGGTATTGCCAAGCAGGAACGAGAAGAACGTGCGTGAAGGCACGGATTCGAACGCGGGCTTGCCGTGTTCCATGTCGTGAAGTACCGCGTCCTGCGTGGCCACGTCGAGTTGCGCGAAGGTCTTGCCGCCGTGGTTTTTCTTGCAGTATTCGTCGCAGGCTGCAATGCCGTGACGGTAGACATCACGCGGGGCCAGATTGATCTGATAGCCCATTTCCGCGACCACGTCCGGATGGAAGGGCCCCTGCATGTACCACAGCTTGCCGTGACCGTAAGGCGTTTCCATCTGCCTGTCGATGTACTCCGGCACGCCTGCCTTGAGCGCGCCGGGACCGTGCTCGTCTTCTGGAATTAGCCGATCCACCGCCGCATGCAAAAAGGTCCATTCGGCAGTGGTGAAGTACGTGGGGTGATAGTCGGCGGGAGCAGCGGCGCTCGGCGCCGCGCTATTGCAGGCCGACTGCGTGAGCGCTGCGCCCGACGCGACCGACGCCGCCGGCACGATGGCCAGCACTTGCCGCAGGAAGCGTCGCCGCGGCTCGGGTTGTTTCGACATGGGGTCCTCTTTTTGTACTATGTGTTTACGGTATAACGAGCCAACAAGACGGTCCGGCGATATGTCGGTCCGTCTTATGGGTCTGCCGGTTTCAGCGCGTTTGATCGCCCAGGCTGAACTGCGTCGCGGCTTCGGCGAGTCTTTGTGCCTGGTCTTCGAGCGAACCTGCTGCCGCAGCGGCTTCTTCGACAAGCGCCGCGTTCTGTTGCGTCGCGTTGTCCATGTTGTGCACGGCGATGCTGACCTGGCTGAGTCCGTGGCTCTGTTCCTGCGTCGCGGCGGCAATCTCGGCCATGATCGCGTTGGTCCTTGCAACCGCATCGATCAGCTCGGTCATGGTGTCGCCGGCCTCGTTCACCTGTTTGGCGCCATCGTCGATACGCGTCGTGGAGTTTGCGATCAGCTCGCGAATTTCCTTGGCCGCGGCCGACGAGCGCTGTGCAAGCGTGCGGACTTCGCCGGCCACGACTGCGAAGCCGCGCCCCTGGTCGCCGGCACGCGCGGCTTCGACTGCGGCGTTGAGCGCAAGAATGTTGGTCTGAAACGCAATCCCTTCGATGATCGACGTAATCTCAGCAACCGACGCCGAACTCTGGCTGATCTCGCCCATGGTCTTGACGACGCGCGAAACCGCCTCATGCCCACGCCGCGCAATATCCGACGCCGACGACGACAGTTCGCTCGCGCGCTGCACGTTGTCGGCATTTTGTCGGACCGTGCCGCTCAACTGCTCTGCGCTCGTTGCAGTTTCCTGAAGCGATGCAGCCTGCGACTCCGTGCGGGCAGAAAGATCTGCGTTGCCTGCTGCGATCTGACGCGTCGCGGTCGCGATGGCAGTGCTGCCCTCGGTCAGCGTACGCACGGTGCGCCGCAAATTGGCCTGCATCTCCGCAAGACCGCTCAGCATGCGGCCCATTTCGTCGTGCGTGCGAACTTCGATGTTGCGGCCCAGATTACCCCGTGCGATCTGGCCGAAATGCGCAATAGCATCGTTCACCGGAACCAGAATGGCCTTGCGCAGGAAATACCAGCCGCCTACGGCAGCGCACAAGCCCGCGGCGATCGCCACGAAAGTGCCAGCGAGCAGCAGGTGATAGCGGTGCTCAGTGGCTTCGTATTGCTGCTGCGACTGCTTGAACTGATAGGTCTTTAGCGCATTCGCGGCTTCCTGCATGCTCGTGTAGATCTTGCCCACGCTGAACATCAGCTTGAGTATCTCCTCACGATTGCCGCGCTGCGTCGCCTCGCGAAAGCGTGCGAGTTCCGCCTGGGTCGCCTGATACTGCTGCGTCACGCCCGCTGCAAGCCGGTCTTCTTCTGCATCGCGCGGTAGCGAAAGATACTTCTGCCAGGCTGCGTCGGCGGCGTCGCGAACTTCCTTCTCCTTGCCGTACATGTTCAGCGCGTCCTGCGAGCCGGGATCGATCGCTGCGCGGTCGAGCGAGGTACGTTGACGCCCCACCATGATGGTCATTTCGCCAACGGCAATCGACTTGGGCAACTGTTCGGAATACGTTTGCCGGTTTGCATTGTTGCTGGTGACCATGCCGGACACCCCAAAAACGCCGATCACAACCAGCAGTACTCCAAGAAAGGACATTGCCGCAACGAGGCGGGCATTGATAGAAAGATGGCTGCGTAGCATTTTGGTAAAGGAAGAGTCGCTTAAAAATAAACCGGGGGGCGAGGCATGAAGTTCCGCTATCGTCTAACGCAATATCGGCAAGCTGTCCGTTAGCTTTAGTACTTTCCCGATATGGAATTGCACACGCCTCGCGCGCAACGGCAAATACCGTGTACGCGTTCGTCGTGTGCAATGATCTTCAAACCGCTTGCAGGCCTATCCCTGTTGGCTTTGGTCGACTCTTACAACACCGTAATCTGCGATACGCCTGGCGCTTTTGCGCAAGCGCGGCCTCACGCCTCCAACTGTTCGAGCACCTTACCTTTGGTTTCAATGCCGAGAAAGTGCACGGCTACCGCCGCAAGAAACGGCACAGCCGCGAGTATGTAAAACGCGACCTGCAGATTGCCGCCGATCATCGTCTTCGAAACGATGGCGGGGGCGAAGATTGCCGCCACCTTCAGCCATGCGCCGCCCACGCCGCAGCCCATCGCACGGATGCTGGTCGGGTACAGCTCCGGCGTGTACACATAAGCGGTGATAAAACCGCAAGCGAGAAAGCCCAGCGACAACGCACAGCAGGTGGCCACCACATACACCGACGAATCGTGCAGCACGCCTGCCAGCAGCAGCGAAATTGCGCATGCCACAAACGACAGATTGATAATCGGCTTGCGCCCCACCTTGTCGACGAGCAGCGCGCATGTCAACGAGCCCAGCACGCCCAGCACCGAAGCGGCCACCGCGAGATTCAACGCGAGTTGCAGCGGCGCGTGATAGACCGTGCGGTAAATCGTCGGCAGCCAGGTCGAAAGCCCGTACTGAATGAAGCCGCACGTGATCCACAGCATTGCGACGGCCAACGTGCGCTTGAGATACGCCGGACCGAACAGATCGCTCATTCGTCGCTTCGGGTGACGATTCGCCATTGCTTCGAATTCGGCCGAATCTGCAACCGGCGGCAGCGGGCCTTTCGCGGCGCGCTCGAATGCATGCACCGCGGTATCGGCATCGGCCATGCGGTCACGCTCGGCGAGCCAGCGCGGCGACTCCGGCACGAGCTTGCGCAGCACGAAGAACAGAATCAACGGCACACCGCCGATGAAGTACATGGCCTGCCAGCCAAAACGAGGCACGATCCATGCACCCAGCGCATTCGAAGCAAGCAGGCCCACCGGAAACACGATCTCGTACAACAGCACGAAACGGCCGCGGCCATGAGCGCGGCTGATCTCGTTGATATACGTTGCGGCAACCGGCAGTTCGCCGCCAAGCCCCAGTCCCTGGATCACGCGCAACACCACGAACGCCGCAAAGGTTGGCGCAAAGCCGCAAGCAATACTTGTGATGCCGATAATGCCCGAGCTGAGCGCAATGGCGCGCACACGCCCATGGCGCTCGGCGTACCACGGAAAAACAAATGCACCAATCAGTTGTCCGACCGAACCCGAGCCGATCAGAAAGCCGATTTCCCACGGCGTGAGATGCCACTTCGCAATCAGCACCGGCAACGTGGCCGCAATGGCGATTACGTCGAAGCCGTCGAAGAACGTGGCGAGGCCAATCAGAATACGCGCACGCACCTGCATTGCATTCTTCGGCAGCCGTTCGAGTCGCGCGATAATCGAGCCGCGCGTGACGGGTCCGGAAACGCCCGCGCCGCTGCGCTCCGCAATGGTGTTGTCGATGGTTCTCATGCCGTTGTGCCGTCCGTATGTGTGGTTAGGCAAGCGCCGTTGAGGCGTCGGTCAATGTGGCAAGGTCGATGGTCCGGCCTTGATTCATCCACTTGCGCGAGAGCTTCAGCTCGCGTGGATTGTTGATGGCGATTACGCCGCGAATCGCGCCGTCTTCGAGATGAAACAGCGTCGCGCGTTTGCCCGCCAGATCGCCGCGCACCGCGAGCTGCGCATCTGCCGGAATATCGCCGAGAATTTGCAGGTTGACGTCGTATTGATCGGACCAGAACCACGGAATGTCCGCATACGGTTCGAAGGTGCCGAGCAGCGCTTTGGCCGCGGCAATCGCCTGGTTTTGCGCATTGGCCCACGACTCGAGCCGCACGCGGCGCTTGAGCCACGCACTCGGATGATTTGCCACATCGCCGCACGCGAAAATGCGCGGGTCGTCGGTCGCGCCGAAATGATCGACGACAATGCCGTCTTCCACCTTCACGCCCGCCGCTTCAGCCAACGCCGTATGCGGCGCGAGACCGATGCCGGCCACCGCGAAATCGGCGTCGAGGGTCGAACCATCGGCGAATGTCGCGCGAATCCCGTTCGCGTCGTTCGGATGATCTTCGAGCTTCGAAAGCGACACGTTCAGCCGCACATCCACACCATTCGCGCGATGCAGTCCGAGCAGAAAGTCCGACACGAGCGGCGGCAACGAACGCGCACACAGACGCGGCGCGCCTTCCACCACGGTTGCCTCGACGCCGAGCTTGCGCGCCGTCGCGGCCACTTCCAGACCGATCCAGCCGCCGCCGACCACCAGCACGCGCTTGCTGGCGCGCAGCCGTTCGCCCAATGCCACCGCTTCGTCGAGCGTGCGGAGATACGTAACGTGCGCGGTCTTCACGAGTGCATCGGGCAAGCGGCGCGCCGCGCCACCCGTCGCAATCACGAGGCGGTCGTATTGCACCTCGCGGCCCGCTTGAGTGCTAACGATGCGTGCCGCGCGATCAATCGACGTCGCGCAATCCGGTTGCCATGCTTCGACATTCAGCGCCGCGAAATCGTCCGGCTTCACGAGACGCACGGTGTCGATATTCGCCTCGCCGGCAAGCACTGCTTTCGAAAGCGGCGGCCGCTCGTACGGCAGGTGCACTTCGTCGGCAATCATCACGAGGCGCCCTTCAAAGCCCTCTTTGCGCAGCGTCTTGACGACCCAGCCCGCCGCCTGACCACCGCCAATCACGACAATGGTGCGCGGCGCTTCAAGTCCGGCATGCGCGGCTTGCGCCTTTGCAGTAGCGGCGTCAGTCATTTTTGCGCTCCGTCATGAACTTGCCTTCCGGCGCCTTCGCGTTTTTCTGGCGACGCGTATTGCCGTCGATGCCGCCGTCGATTGCCCATTCGGCGAACACGGTGGGTCCAGGTTCGAAATCGCGCGGTTGCCATTCGGGCGTGAGCTGATCTTCGTCCGCGTAGTACTCGATCAGGCCGCCCGCCGGGTTCTGGAAGTACCAGAAATAAGCCGACGAAACGGGATGACGTCCCGGCCCAAGTTGCGTGTCCCAGCCGCAGCGGCTGATGTGCATGCCGCCGCCAAACACTTCGTGGATGTCGCGCACGGTGAACGCGACGTGATTCAAACCGCGTTTTCCGTTCGGCAAAGCCAGCAGAAAAATATCGTGGTGGCCGCCATGCGGCGCGCAACGCATGAATGCGCCGCGGCCCGGATAACGATCCGACATTTCGAAGCCGAGCAGTTCCTGATAGAACCTCTCCTGTTCCGCGAGTCTGTTCGTGAAGAAGACCACGTGCCCCACTTCGACCGGCTCCGCGCGCTCATACACGGGCGACGGCTGATCGACGCGCAATGTTTGGCCCCACACGTTCGAGGGTGAACCGTGAATGTCGAGCGCACGCTTGCGCGTCACCTCGACGCGAATCGCCATGCCGTTCGGGTCGATGCAGCCCACCGCGTCTTCCGTTTCGAAATGGCCCGGCTGACCCGCAAACCGGCCACGCAGCGCGTCGAGTTCCGCCTGGGTTGCGACGCCCCATGTCACTTCGCGAAGAGTCGGGCCTTCTTCGAAAGCGGGCGGCAGCGAAGGATCGTTTGCATCGACGGCGAGCACCGTGCAGCCGTTCAGCGTTTCAAAGCGTGCGTGCGTTTCATCGTGCGCAACTTCCTTCAAGCCCCAGTCCGCGAAAAAGCGGCGACAGGTAGCGAGATCCGTCACGCCGTAGATAATCTGTTCAATGCCGAGAATAGTCATAACGCGCCTCTTGCGTATCAGTTTGCCCACGCCAGCGGCGCGTCGTTCAAGCCCCAGTACAGACTCTTCTGTTGCATGTATTCGCGGATGCCGAGCCTGCCTTTCTCGCGTCCCATGCCGCTCTCTTTCCAGCCGCTAAACGGCGTCGAGATGGAGAAGAGCTTGTAGGTGTTGATCCAGATGGTGCCCGCTTCCAGCGCGCGGGCAATCCGGTATGCACGCTTGTAGTCGCGTGTCCAGATGCCGGCGGCAAGACCGAACACGCTGTTGTTCGCTTCTTTCAGCAACGCTGCTTCGTCGTCGAACGGCATGGCGACCAGCACCGGTCCGAAGATCTCTTCCTGGCAGATGCGTGCGCTGTTGGTGAGACCTTCGAGAATGGTCGGCTGGTAGTACGTGCCCTCGTCGCGGCCGTCGCCGACCGGGCGCTCGCCGCCGCACAGCAGGCGCCCGCCCTCTTCGAGGCCCAACGCCACATAACGCTCGACTGTTTCGCGATGCGCCTGCGTGATCAATGGACCCATTTGCGTTTCCGCGCGCGACGGATCGCCGACGCGCAATTTGCGCGCGCCTTCCACGAGACGCTTCATGAACGCGTCATAGATGGAGCGCTGCACGAACAGCCGCGAACCGGCAATACACGCCTCGCCCGACGAACTGAAGATGCCGTACAGCACGCCGTTCACTGCGTGATCGAGATCGGCGTCGTCGAACACGATAGTCGGCGACTTTCCGCCCAGTTCGAGCGAGACCGGCATCAGTTTGTCGGCCGCAATGCGGGCGATGCCGCGGCCCACTTCGGTGCCGCCCGTGAACGACACTTTCTTCACGAGCGGATGCCGCACGAGCACGTCGCCGATTACCGAGCCCTTGCCCGGCAACACGCTGATCACGCCCTTCGGCACGCCGGCTTCCTCGCAGATGCGCGCGAGGGCCAGCGAAACCAATGGCGTCACTTCGGCGGGCTTCAGCACCACTGCGTTGCCGCCCGCCAGTGCCGGCGCGAGCTTCTGCGCATCCGAGGCAATCGGCGAATTCCACGGCGTAATGGCAGCGATCACGCCGATGGGCTCATAGACGCTCATCGTCAGATAATCGCCGCGCGAAGGGGTGACTTCTTCATCCAGCGTTTCGAGGCACGCCGCGAAATAGCGGAACGTGTTCGCGGCGCTCGCAACGAGTACCCGCGTTTCGCCAATCGGCTTGCCGTTGTCGCGCCGCTGCAATTGCGCGAGCGCTTCGTGCCGCGCCGTAATCAGATCGGCGATGCGGTAAAGAATCAGCGCGCGCTGATGCGGCTTGAGCCCCGACCAGTCCGCGCGGCGCCACGCGAGGTCCGCGGCCTCCACGGCTTCGCGCGCGTCGTCGGCATTGGCCGTCGAGATTTCCATGTTGACCGACTGATCCGCCGGATACAGGCTTTTATACGGGTTGCCACGCCCTTGCCGCCATTGCCCGCCGATAAAAATATCGCCGGTCGGCACAAGGCTGGTATCGAAGTGAGTCATATCGGTCATTCCGTTTTGCTCAAGCGGTTGGCTCGTTGGCTCGTTGGCTCGTTGGCTCGTTGGCTTAGTCGCCTCAAATCACGCAGCGCGCGGCGCGATTGCGCAGCGCGCGAATCGCGCTGTACGCGGTCAACGCGGATGTCTTCGGGTTCTCGGGCAGCGGCTTGCCGCACATCTCAAGAGACATTTCGCCGAACGCACCGCGCGCGAGAATGCGGTGCACGTTGCGCGTCACGTTCGGATCGGCAATGAGCCGGACCGTCGTGTGATCGAGGCCGAGGCCGGCGAGTGCGATGGTGGCCGCCACGTTGGCGTTCTTCGGGTAAAGACGCGCCGCTTCGCGCGCGCTGCCTTCGAAGATCACCTGCTCTTCCTGCAACGCATTAAGGTCGCAGACCTGTTCGGCGGGCGTGCCGAGCCAACCCGTGGGCGGCTTGCGGCCGGTGTACAGCACTTCGTCCAGTCCGCCGAGCTTGGCCGCGGCCAACGCATCCACGCCGCCTATTGCGCCCGACAGCAGCGTCAAGGTCGCGTCGCCTTCATCGGCTGCGGCCGACAATGCGTCGAGCAACATCACGTCCGACAAGGCGCCGATCGACGCCACCGCGCAGTCGGTGCCGGCTTTGAGAAGCGGCACCACGTGATCGACGAGCGCGCAGTGCCCTGCGCATTCCAATGCGAAATGCGGCTGGCTGCTCAGCGCGGAGACGGAGGCCACCACATCCACCGAAGCGCCGACCACTTCACGCACCGACGCCATGTGCCGCTGCGGCACGATCACGTGCGACACGCGCACTGTCGGATCGGCGGCAACCGAGCGATACACCGCCTGGCCAATCGCGCCGAAGCCGATCATCGCGACATCGACGGGAGCGTGGTGCCCCGCGTAGCCCGCTTCACGCATGTTCAGGCTCCTCTTCTTTCACGGGCGGGCCCGCAAATGCAGTGGCAAACGAGCCGACCGACAGCATGTCCACTTCGACCAGCACCGGACCGGTTCTCGCCATGCCCTCGCGAATGATCGCGTCCGCCTGATCGAGCGACTTGATGCGGTAATGCGTGAGCTTCAGGCTCTCGCAGAACTGCGCAAAATCGGGCTGGTGCAGATCGACGTAGCAGCGGCGCCCGCCGTACTGCGCGTCCTGAATGTTGCGGATCACGCCGTAGCATTGGTCGTTCATCAGCACGATCATCACGTTCGCGTTTTCCTGCACGGCAGTGGCGAGTTCGCCCACGTTCACCATCAGGCCGCCGTCGCCGACGAGGCATACTGTTTTTGCCGCGCTGCCCGCGAGCGCCGCGCCGATGCCCATCTGCATGCCTTGGCCGATGCCGCCGCCCAACGCATGCACGCCCGCGCGCGGCGAGAAGATCTTCAGCATGCGGTTGCCCCACGTGCTGTTCGAAATGGTGACGTCGCGCACCCAGTTGTAGTCGCGGCCCACCGCTGCCTGGAGCGCATCCACCAGACGCTTGTAGGGCCCTAGGCCCTTGCCCACGTCGGCGACGGCACTTTCGCGCGCGGCGGCAAGATCCTGCGCGAATGCGGGATCGACCTTCAGGCGGCCTTCCAGCAGCGTCGCGAGTTCTTCAAGAACCGCTTTGGCGTCGCCGTGCACGAACATCTCGTTGCGATAGCCGCGGTTATCGGCAAGCGCATCGGCGTCGATGCGATAGAGCGGTTGCGGCAGTGCGAGCTTGTATTTGAGCGTCTCATTGCCGCGCAGACGCGAACCGACGACCACCAATGCATCGCACGTCTTATACAAGCTTTCCACTGCGGCGTGCACATTGAAGGCACCGAGCGAGGCCGGGTGATCTTCCGGCAACACGCCGCGCCCCTGCACGCTCGTCACCACGCCGAAGCCGAGTGCGACGAGGCGCTCCACGGCGTGCGTCGCATGACGCGCGCCGCCGCCCAGCCACAACAGCGGGCGCTTCGCCTTCGCGAGTTGCCCGGCGAGATCGGCGACGCGCTGCGTGCTATGCGTGAGCGTGCCGATATGCGGGGCGGCCAGATCGGCGGGCCATTCGATTGCGGCCGCTTGAATGTCGATTGGAATTTCGACGCTCACCGGACCGCTCGGCGCGGTTTGCGCAACGCGCACGGCTTCGCGGATGGTGGGCAATGCAGTTTCGACCGAACGCACGCGATACGCGGCCTTCGAAATGGACTGAAGCATCGACAACTGGTCCGGTGCTTCGTGAATGTAGGCGAGATCTTTGTCGAGGTATTCGGTTTCGATCTGCCCCGTCACATGCAGCAGTGCCGTGCCCGCGGTCAGCGCCTCGACCATTGCGCCCGCCGCGTTGCCCGCAGCGGTGCCCGTGCTCGTAAACGCCACACCTAGGCCGCCGGAGACACGCGCGAGACCGTCGGCCATGTTCACTGCGCCGGCTTCGCCGCGAGCGCCGACGTAGCGGATCTTGCCGCGCTTATGGATCGCGTCGAGAATCGGCATGTTGTGGATCGAGATCACGCCGAATGCGGTTTTCACGCCGCATTGCTCGAGAAAGGCGGCGATCAGCTCGCCAACGGTAGTTTGATTAGACATGTCGTGCAACGCCTCCAGAAACATCGATGTGACTGCCCGTCGTGTAGGACGACAGCGTCGTAGCCAGATAAAAGAGCGCTTGAGCGGCTTCTTCGGGTTTGCCGAAGCGGCCCAGCGGAATGTTCTTCTTGCGCGCCAGTTCGGCGGTCCAGTCTTCCCAGCTCTGGTCCGGCTGCGCTTCTTTCGCGTAACGGCGGCGCCATTGCCCCGACTCGACAATGCCAATCAGAATGGAATTGACGCGAATGCGCCGCGGGGCAAGTTCCACCGCGAGCGACTTGATAAGGTTCTGCACGCCAGCACGCGCCGACGAGGTCGCCACCATATGAGGTTCGGGTTGCAACGCGAGCAGCGAATTCACGCAGACAATCGCCGCATTGCCCGCACTCGCGGCATCGCTTAGCATCGGCAGGAAAGCTCGGCTCGGGCGAATCACGCTGAAGTACTTGAGGTCGAGTTCTTCGCGCCAGGCTTCGTCGCTCGTATTGCTGAAGGTCGACACGCGGCCCTGGCCCGCGTTGTTGATCAGCATGTCCGTGCGGCCAAAGCGTGCCTGTACCGCTTGTGCAAAAGCGCGGACGTCGTCGGCGTCAAGCACGTCGCAACGGCTCGCGAGCAGCCGCGCACCTGGAAACCGCGCGTTGAGCGCGGCCTCGGCTTGCGCGAGGCGCTCCGTGTCGCGCCCGCAAATCGCTACCGACGCACCGGCTTGCAGAAACAGTTCCGCGCACGCGAGGCCGATACCGGACGAGCCGCCCGTTACCACCGCCACCTGTCCGCTCAGATCGATTCGAATCATTTGAGTCCCAGTGCTTTCATGTATTTGCTGCCGGAGTTCGAACCGTTGCCCGGCCGGAAATTGAGCCGCTGCGAAAGTTCGTCGGCCGCGCGGCGCACCTTGTCGACGAGGCCGCTGTCCAGCAGCGACGCGTCGATTTCCTGGCGCGGAATAGTGGTCGTGATCACGGCCACGATGCGCCCCGTGTCGTTGCGCACCGGCGCGCTCACCACCGAAATGCCGCGTTCGAACGACGACTCGCTGATCGCGAAACCACGCCGCGCGTCGTCGCGAATCCGCTCGTACAGGTCCTCCACCGTGGCGGGCGTCTGCCTCGTGAAGCGCTCGAGTTCCGGCTCGGGATAAAGCCTCTTCAGTTCTTCGAGCGTCATGTCGCCCATCAGCACCTGACCGTGCGTCGTGGCATACGCAGGCAGGCGCGTGCCGACGTTGACCTTCACGGAGCTGAAAATCGGCGCGTGGCTTTGCGCTTTCGCGACGAACACGACGTCACGTCCATCGCGAATCACGATGTGCGTGGTCAGGCCCGTCTCGTCGCGCAATGCCTCGATGATCGGCAGGCCCAGATCGGTCAATTCGAGCGAGCTCAGGTACTCGAAACCGAGGCGCAGCACCGCGACGCCGAGCCGATAGTGACGGTCCTTGTCGGCGCGTTCGAGAAAGCCGAGCGACTCGAGCGTTTGCAGCAGACGGAAAACAGTCGTGCGAGGAATTCCGAGTCGCCTGGATAATTCCGGGGCGCCGAGAACCGGCTCGCGCGGCGAAAACTCGGTCAGTATCTTCAGACCGCGCTCCAGTCCCGGCACGCGATAGCTGGAGTCGCTGCTCTCGCTGTTACGCTCGTCGTCTGCGTCGCGTTCGTTAATGGCGTCGGGCGTCATTCATTGGCTCCGCTGATTGGCTCCGCTGATTGGCCCCGTGCTCCGGCGCTTACGCGGCAGAACGTGTCGATGATCGTGTTGTACGCGGCGCCTGCTTCGATATAGCCGGCGTGGCCCGCGCGCGGCACGATCTGCAATTGAGTGCCGGCAACGAGCGCGAGGCGCTCGCAAGCAGCGGGAGTCGTAATGGTGTCGTCTGCGCCGACCGCGACGTTGACGCGGCCTTTGAAGCACGCGAGATCGGCGGCGAGATCCCCGTTGGCGAGCAGTTGCGTGGCCTGCGCATAGCCGTGCGGAATCACGCGCGACATATTCCAGCGCACCCATGCGCGCGCGTCTTCGCTTGCGTGGGCCGACAACATATTGGCGCTGCGCTGTTGCGCGAGCCCCTGTGGGCCGAGTTCGTTCAGCATCGCAAGACGCTGATCGCGCTTCGCGTCGCGCACTTCAGCGCAGGCCGTGCCGTAGCCGCCTGCGGGAGACAACAGCAGCAGACCGGCGACGCGCGACGGCTGAGCCGCAGCAAACGACCCCGCGATGATCGCGCCAAGCGAATGGCCGACCAGCACGCAACGTCCGACACCCAGCGCGTCGAGCCATTCGCCCAGCACGCTCGCGTAATCGCTTGCAACGGGTGACATGGGGGCAACCGGCGTGGACTCGCCGTAACCCGGCGCATCCCACGCCAGTATGCGGCGGCTTGCGCCCTCCGCCTCCAGTTGCTGCACCCATGAAGCGGCGCCGGAACCAATACCGTGCAGCAGCACGAGCGGCAATGCGTCGTGCGCCACGCGGCTCGCATCGTCGGCTTCGCGATAGCCGACCACGCGTTGCGATGCCAAAACAACTGTGCGCGCCGGAAAGCGCGCCACGCGCGCTTGCAGCGTGCGAGGCGCAGCGACGGCGTCGGACGCGACTGCGGACATGGGTTCTATTGCGGCGGTTTTCACGAGGATGCTGGCTTAGCGCTTTAGCTTCGCAAGCGGCGAATCGGGCGGATAGGTCGGCGTGATCGGCTTCGGCGAGCCGAGCATCACGCACATCAGCGCATCTTCTTCACCGATGTTGATTTCCGTGCGATACACGCCGGGCGGCACGGAAATCAGGTCGCGCTCCCCGAGCACCGCCTCCCAGGTCTCGCCGTCTTTCTCGCAGATCACTTTCATCTTGCCGCGCAGCACGAAGAAAATTTCTTCGACGTCCATATGAATATGGCTCGGGCCGATATTGCCGGCCGGGATCAGCATGGTCGAAAACGTAAAACCGCCTGCGGGCACCGTGTTCACGTCCTTCGCGACACCCGTGCCGCCCGTGCCCACATAGCGCATCTGGGCGCGGCGATACTTCGGGTCGTAGTCCGCCTGGAACTTGAGCGCATCCCAGTCGTAGCGGCGCGTTTCCAGGCGCGCGACGCGACTGTCGAGCCACTGTGCAAAGCTCGCATCCGCGGGTTGCTCCCACGATTTGCGTTCGATATCGGCGTCCGCCATCTCTTTCTCCTTTCGATTCGACAAGATCAATTCATCACGAAGCCGCCGTTCACCGGCAGCAGTTGGCCAGTCACGAAGCGCGCGGCGTCGGACAACAGGAACAACGCCGGGCCCGTCACGTCGTCGGGCACCTGCGCGCGGGTAAGCGCACGACCTTGCAGGTAATACTGATGCCGCTCGGCCGGCACGTACGCAGTCGCCTCGACCTCCGTGAGGCCGGGCGCGATCGCATTGACCGTCACCTGGTGCGCGCCGAACTCGCGTGAGAGCGAACGCGTCATCGAGATCACGGCACCCTTGCTGGCCACATAGGCGAGCAGCTTCGGCGCGCCCCACATCGCCGTGTCCGACGCAATGTTCACAATCGCGCCGCGCCCCGAGTCACGCAGATAGGGCAGCGCGGCCGTGCTCATCAACCAGGTGCCGCGCACGTTGACGTTCATGACGGCGTCCCATGTAGCGACCGACAACTCGTCGGCCAACTTGCCGCCCGAATTGGTGATGGCCGCGTTGTTGATGAGTGCGTCGATACCGCCGAGTTGCGCGGCGCCTTGCGCAGCGAATTGCGTAATGCTTTCGGGATTGGCGAGGTCGAGCGGCAGATACGTCGCTGCGTGGCCCTGCTCGCGCAGCGACGTGGCGAGCGCGCCGCCTTCGTCATGCAGCACGTCGCCGAACACCACTTGCGCACCGGCTTGCACCAACGCGCGCACGAACGCCGCGCCGAGCCCGCGCGCGCCGCCCGTCACGAGAACGCGCCGACCATCGAGCGCTATCGGCGTGTGCTCATGCATGACCGTGGCCCGCGGCTGCGGCGTGGACTGCGCCTGCTTGAGGCGGCTGCTGCGCAGTGCTGCGATGCGCGTCGAGCGCGGCAAAGTCCTGTTGCGCACGCTGACGCAGCATGCGGCGAACACGCGTCATGCCGACGTCGTGCTGATAAAGGAACTCGTGCTCGCGCGCATTCGGCGCCATGCTTTCGAGTACATAGCGGTCCTGTTCGAGCACTGCCCAATGCAGACCTTCCAGCCGGTTGCGGTACATGAACCGCCATGCGTCGCGCTGCCAGCCTTGCACTTTGCGGGTGCGCCAGAAATACACCTGGCAGTTGTTTTCGTCGACGGGAACGGCGAAGCCGATGATCCCGAAGTTGCCGCCCGGGCCGAACTTCTTCTTGTACGGAATCGCGAGGCGCATCCACAGGCAGCCGGTTTCACCGAGTTCGACCCAGTCGAAGTTGACGTCGCGCTGACCGACCTTTTCGAACATCAGGCCGGTTTCCGTCTTGCGCACACGCATGTCCGCCTGCTTGTCGCCTTCAGCCATGGAGTGCGACGTCGCGTGCAGATAGGCGCCGTGCATCGGGTCCATCACGTTGTCGATCGCGTACTGGTAATTGCACTTCCAGTTAGACATGCAGAGGAAGCTCGCGTACTCCTCGCCGACCAGTTCCTGCGGCAATTGCAGCGGCGCGGGCTCCTTGTGCGCGTCGTCGCCGAACCACAGGAAGATTGCGCCCGCATGCTCTTGAGCCGGATACGACTTGACGCACTTCTGACCTTCCAGCGGGCACGCGGACACGGCCGGCACTTTGGTGACCGTGCCGCTGCCGTTCACCTCGATGCCGTGATACCAGCACGCGACACTGCCGCCGAGGTTCCAGCCAAGCGACAGACGCGCGCCGCGATGCGGGCAGCGGTCTTCCAGCGCGTGGACTTTGGCTTCCTTGTCGCGCCACAGCACGATCTGATCGCCGAGGCGGGTAATGCCGACCGGCGCATCGCCGACTTGCCAGCTCGGCGCGACGGGATACCAGTAGTTGCGCAGTCCACGATCCAGATACGACTGGATCGGATCGGCTGCGTGTTGACCTGTAGTGGGGGACGTCATGAAGAGACTCCGGGTGCGAATGCGAGAAAACGTGTTCGGAAAAGCGCGCTTATTCGGCGAGCAGACGGAATTCGGCGGCAAGACGCTCGGCGTTCCATGCGTTGCCTTCGGGCGTGCGAAAACCGATGCCGTTCAAACCGTCGACGACTTCCTGCAACTCGAGCGCGCCGGCTTCGAAAACTTTTTCGAGCGCGTCGCCGAAGTCGTTCTCGTACTGCGTCGGCTCGGCCTTGCGCGTTTGCCAGATGAGGTTCTCCGTCTCGCCCGGCTTTTCGATCACGCCCTTGCCGGCGACGTTGTTCGGCTGCGGCGCGAGCCACGGCTTCAGGAAGGGATTGAAGTTCACGGCTACCTCTCGCATGTCATTCCACCTTGATCTGGATTTCTTCACCGGCAAGGCGCACCGAATACATCTTCAGGTCGCGGCCGCCGGGCTCTTTCAGGCATTTGCCCGTCGGAATGTGAAATACGGCCTCGTGCAGCGGGCATTCGACGGTGTCGCCGTCAATGAAACCCTGCGTCAGCAGCGCGTATGCATGGGGGCAGACGTTTTCCAGCGCGTACAACGCGTCGCCCACCTTGTAGATGCCGATCTCCGTGCCGTCGAGCTTGAACTCGAGCGGCGCATCTTCGGACAGGTCGCCGGCATGGCCGGCGCAGCGCCATTGTTCAGTCATTTCTCGCCTTCTCCTGAAGCTCTCTGTTCCATATAAGGAACATTAGTTCGTGTATGGATAATTATAGGAGTGCGTCCGGCGAGAAAAAATAAAAATCTGAAGCGTTAGGGGAAAACACTGACTGTGGCTTTCGCAACACATCATTGCGTGGATGGACCCAAGCCGCCACTCGAGCGTAGAGGCTTACGGGGCGGCGCTTTCACGGTTAGAGGGCGGCAACGGCCGCGGCGGAGCCCCGGGTTTATACGGACACCGAAAATTTATTTTGACCACTTTCGGAGTCTCTATACTTTCCATAGGCGATACGAACGCCCATAGGTGGAACACAAAACGCAGCAGTTCTGGCGCTCGTTCAGAACTGCGTCAACCCCAAGTGAAGATGAGGGACGCCGGAAGGTGCGAGCCATCCGTCGTGCAATCAGGAGAACCAACGGTGAAGCACATCATTGCGGCCGGCTTGACGGCAATCTGCGCCACGACAGGTGCATGGGCGCAGAGCAGCGTCACGCTATACGGCAGCCTGGATGCCGGCATTGCGTACATCAGCAATGCGGGTGGCCACTCGAAGTGGATCGAGGAACAGGGCAACATGCAGCCGGACCGCTGGGGCCTGAAGGGCGTGGAGGATCTCGGTGGCGGGCTGAAGACGATCTTTCAGCTGGAAAACGGCTTCTACACGAACACTGGCGCATTCGCGAAGTCGGGCACGCTGTTTAATCGCCAGGCATTCGTGGGCTTGAGTTCCGACAGGATCGGCACGCTGACGCTGGGTCATCAGACGCCGTTCAGCTTCGACGTGTTGGGCCCGCTCAGCACGGCCTACCTGGCCGCGAGCTGGTATGCGTTCCATCCGGGCAATCTCGACGAACTCGCCGACACGGGAGTCGTGCCGTTCGACAATTCGGTGAAGTTCCGCTCCGCGAGCTTCAGCGGCTTCTCATTTGGCGCGATGATGGGGCTGGGCAACACCACCAACTTTTCAACCGGCAAGACGCTGAGTTTTGCGCTTAGCTATGCGAACGGTCCGTTCAAGGCCGGCGCAACCTATGCGAACGAACACAATCGCACGCCGTCTATCGTGACCACCGGCATTGGAAATTTCCAGGGCGTGGCCGCGGCCAGCTATAGCGCGGACAAAGTGCAGAACATGGGCGCGGGGCTGTCATACCAGTTTGGCAAGCTGCTCGTGCACGGCCTGTACACGCGAGTCAAACTGGAGTCGGCAGGGCATTCGGACACGTTCCAGAGCTACGACGTGGGCGCGAACTACCAGTTCACGCCGTTTAACAGCGTATCCGGCGGCGCCGCGACCACCACCTTGGCCGGACACCGCTGGACCCAGTTCGAGATTGGCGATGTGTACGCGTTGTCCAAGTCGACGCAGTTGTATGTGAACGCGCTGTACGAGCGCGCAAGCTCCAACACCAAAGCCGCGTTCTTCACCGCGGGTGTGTCGAGCGGCCGGAACCAGACCATCGTTCTGACCGGCATCCACCACTCGTTCTGATTCTGATCGCGAAGCTGGACTAGCTCGCCGCGACCGGTTTGCGGCGAGCCTGCAGGGCCGTGGGATCGTCAGGCCGCGGCCGATGGCCGAGCCGCTCGGACAACTCGAGCGCCGCCTGGCAAACCGCGGCGATGAGCGGCTCGCGCTCTTCGGCCTCGCCGAGATCGGAGCGCGGAATGGTGACGGTCAACGCCGCGGCTATCTTGCCGCTCTGATCGCGCACTGGCGCGCTCACCACCGAAATGCCCCGCTCGAACGACGCCTCGCTCAACGCATAGCCGAGCGCCGCGCTTTCGCGCACTCTTCCGTACAGTTCTTCGACAGTGGCGGGCGTGCGTTCGGTGAAACGCTCGAGTTGCGGCTCGGGATATAGCTGACGCAGTTCGTCGAAAGTCAGGTCGCCCATCAGCACCTGACCGTGCACCGTTGCATGTGCCGGCAAACGCGTGCCGACATGCACTTTGACGGAGCTGAACATGGGCTCGTGAGTCTGCGCCTTGCCGACGAACACCACGTCGCGTTGATCGCGAATCAGCAGATGCGTACTCAGGCCCGTGGCGTCACGCAGACGTTCGAGAATCGGCGTGCCGACGTCGGTCAGTTCCAGCGAATTCAGGTATTCGAAACCGAGCCGCAGCACCGCGACGCTCAGGCGGAAGTAACGGTCGCCGTTCACGCGTTCGAGAAAGCCGAGTGCCTCCAGCGTCTGCAACAGGCGGAATGTAGTGGTTCGCGGAATGCCGATGCGCTTGGACAGTTCAGGTGCGCCAAGCACCGGCTCGCGCGCGCTGAATTCGGCAAGAATGCGCAACCCGCGCTCGAGACCCGGCACGAGATACGTCGAGCCAGCGGCGTTGTCTTCGTCGGGGCTCGCGCCGGCCGGTGACGCGGTCCAGTCTGCGCCGCCTGGCTGTGCCCGCGAAATGGCGTCGTCGTGCGAAGCCGGCGCCGTTGCAGCGCGTGGCCTTGCCGGTTTGCGTCCCGCTCCTGTCTGCTCTTCTTTTGCCATCTTGGCTGCCGCTTTCTGCTGTTCGTGGAAGTCAGATCGTCATGATAGCGTCTTTGCGATGCCGTGCCTCATTGCAGCTCCGCAGCGCGAAA
This sequence comes from Paraburkholderia phenoliruptrix, assembly GCF_019511605.1. Lineage (GTDB taxonomy): Bacteria > Pseudomonadota > Gammaproteobacteria > Burkholderiales > Burkholderiaceae > Paraburkholderia > Paraburkholderia phenoliruptrix_A. The sequence goes on from NZ_JAEUAV010000006.1 coordinate 183,241, forward strand.
CCTCGTTGCGGTGACGGGTTCCGGGTAGCTGCCGGACACTAGCGGGATGCCGCCGACAGCAAGCCGGTTTTCACGGCGATTACGCTTTGTGGATTCCACCTTTGGCCAACATCGTCTACTGTTAGACACGGACCAGGGAGCAGGTCCTCGCACACACGCTCGTGGTATCTCAAGACTGGCGATGAAGGGAGAAATTCATGGCAGCATTGGTAGATCATCCGGCAGTGCTTTTCCTGGTTCTTCTCGTGTTGTTCACCGGCGCGGTGGCGTTCGGCGCATTCGTTCTGCGTCGCCTCGTCGAATTGCGCGCCGACGATCGCGAAGACTTCAATCTCATCCAGACATCTACGCTGACACTGTTGGCATTGCTGATCGGCTTCAGTTTATCGATGGCTGTCGGCCGTTATGATCAGCGAAAAAATCTTGAAGAAGGTGAGGCGAATGCGATTGGAACGGAATATGTCCGGGCCGATCTGGCCGGTCCTGCGAACGCGGCCCGCATCAAGGAACGGCTCGCAGACTACCTGCGGTTGCGGCTCGCCCATTATCGAACCCGCGATCCGCACGAACTCGCGCAACTCGATCGCGATACGGCCACTGCGCAAGCCGACCTCTGGAAGCTAGCCACGCAGGTGGCCGAGACGCATGCGACGCCAATAGGCGCTCTCGTGGTCGCAGGAATGAACGACGTTCTGAATTCACAGGACTATGCCGAAGCAGCGCGCATCAACCATATTCCTCTGGGTGCGTGGTTTCTGATGATCGCAATCGCATTATTTGGCTGCACCATTCAAGGCTACGGCGCGAAAGGACGGCTACGACGAGGCGCGTTGCTGGCGATACTGCCGTTCACCGTCGCGTTGTCTCTGGCTCTGATTGCAGACATAGACAGTCCGCGCGGAGGGATCATTCGTGTCGAGCCGCAAGACCTCGTCAGGCTCCAACAATCACTCGGAAAATAGCAGGACCCGCAGCAAGGCTACGCATGTTTGCGTTCACCAACGCCCACGCGCTCGCCGTCTACCAGGTGGCCCCGCCTGTGTCCGCAGGTTCGCCGAACCATTCCGATAAGGCCCGGATAACCTCTTCGTCGTTCGGGACAGTTTCGCTTGCCCACGCAACGAACCCGTCAGGACGCACCAGTACAGCGCTTAAGCCGAGCCGGTCCCGCACGTCGCCCGCGACATAGGTGACCCGCTCGCGCCAATGGCTCGTAAGCGCTTCGAGCGATGCGAGCGCGTCGAAGTCCAGAAAAAGGCCCTTGCCTGCGCGCAGAAGGGTTCCAACCTTCGTCCCGTCGGCCAGTTTGAAATCTGGAACGCTACGGCCCGCGAGCGGATGACTGCCTCCAGAATCGTAGCGTAGAGACACGCCCCACACGCGCTCGGCGAAATACGTCGAGCCATCGCGGGTCTCCATGAGGTCGCGGATGATCGCTTCGAGCGCTCGCGTGCTTTGGGTGGGCCGCATGAGCGCCACTTGCGCGCGTGACCAGTCGAGCACGTTCGCCCCCACTGGGTGCCGCTCTCGCTGATAGCTGTCGAGCAGACCGGCCGGCGCATCGCCACGAATCGTGGACGCCAGCTTCCAACCGAGGTTCATCGCATCGCCAATCCCGAGATTGAGCCCTTGACCGCCCAGCGGAGAGTGAATATGAGCGGCATCGCCTGCGAGCAGCACCCGTCCTTTGCGATACGCCGTGGTTTGGTACGCGCGATCCGTCCAGGTGGTAGCGAGTCGAAGCCTGGTCAGCGCGATGTGCGCGCCGCACACGCGGCGCAATACCGCCTCCACATGTTCGAGCGTGACCGGCTCACGCCGGTGGCACGCGCCGCCGTCGAATTCGACCATCGCAATCGTGCCTGGCTGCGCAAAGGTGTACATGCCGGTCGGCGTATAGTGCCGGCCACGACGCAGCGCTTGCGGATCGGCCATCTCGACTTCAACGGAATAGCCGGTGAATTCAGGTTCGGTGCCCACGAAGTCAAAGGCGCCTGCCTTGCGCACTGTGCTGCGGCCGCCGTCGCAACCGACGAGCCAGCGTCCGCGAAAGGTCGCTCCGCCGGCGTGAACGGTCACGCCGTCGTCCGACATCTGCAATCCGTCCACACCGAAGCCGCGCCGAACCTCGACTCCCATTGCACTGGCCCGGCGGGCCAGCACCGCTTCAAGCGTCTCCAACGTGACAGCCATGCTGGTGTCGGCCGGACCTGGCAGGCGATACGGCCACTTCGACGCGTCGATGTTGTCGTGATAGAACTGTATGCCCGCGAAATGGCCCGCGGGCCGGCGCGGCTGCTGCATCCAGTGCGCGGCCGGGCGAGCCGCACGCGAGTCAGCGTTCGCGCGCTGCGCGTCGATTAGCTCGTCCAGCAAGCCGCGGCGATACAGCGCTTCAAGCGTCGGCGCGGAAAGACCGCGCATTCCGAACGGAAGGCGCTTTAACGGAGAGTTGGGGACTGGGGCGCGCTCCAGCACCAGGACCGACAGGTCCGACAGGCGCAGTTCGCAGGCGAGAAACAGGCCGACGGGGCCGGCTCCGGCGATTACAACGTCGTAGATAGGGTGAAACTGGCTGTGCATGAACGGCTCCTGTGTCGATGTCCGACCGGAGCGTTCCTCAGGTTTGAGAATCACACGGACGAACGTTTGGACGCCTTGTCAGCGTCAGATGTTCGTCGCGGGGATCTCGTGCACGAGGCCAAAGACCAGAGCTTTCGTTACCGAAAGGACTTGGGCTTACCAAACCAAGTCTGCCTTTTCCGACACGGCTTTATAACACTGTGAAGATAAGGCCGCAATGAGCGGCAGCAGTAAAGGTCGCGCGATGCGGCCCCCGTTGGCCCGACATCAACGCGGCCGGATCACAACGGCTCCGCGCTGCAAAAACCATCGAATGGTTGCGCGCGCAACCTTCCAGATAGCACTCAGACGCGGCGCGAGCCCGGCCTTTTCCGGTTCCGCTTAAATCAGACAACATCCTTTTGCCGCGCCAATGGCGTGCAGCAAGGCCTTTGTAATGATTGATTAGGAGCCCCCTTCAGAGCCGCCGATTTGCGCCGTAACCACAGTTTCCTATTTCGAACACAACGGAAGCTGTAAATGTTGAGCAATCTGAAGATCGGGGTTCGCCTCGCCATTGGTTTTGGTATTTCGATGGCATTGATGTGTGCACTTGGGGCGTTCGCTCTATGGCAGATCAATCGGGTCGACAACAGCGCCCGTGACATCGCCGACAACTGGCTGCCGAGCGTGCAGACGCTAGGCGACGTCCGCGGTGCGGCCAACGCCGTGCGCCGCGCATCGTTGCGGATCATGCTCGATCCGTCGAATGAGAGCCGCAAGGCGCTGATGAAGCAACACAGCGCCGCGGTGGACGATCTGACGCGCGCGCTCGACGCCTATGCAAAGCTCGTTTCGTCGGATCGCGAGGCCCAACTGCTGCAGGACATCCGCACGCGGCTCGCAACATACCGCGCGTCCGACGAGCGCATGATGAAAGCCGCCGTTGAGGGCCGGGCCGACGATCCAGAGGAGCGAGCCTTTGCGGCCGGGCCGTCGTCCGACCAGTTCCTCGACCTGATGAAAGCCATCGAGGCCAACGTCGTTCTCAATCGCGAAGGCTCCGAAGCGGCGAAGGCCGAGGCTGCCGCCAGCGATACGTCGGCGCTGTGGGGAACGGGAATTCTGATTGCCGCCTCGTTGTTTGCCGCGGTTGCCGTCGCCATGCTGATCACCCGCTCGATTACACGTCCTATCGAACGCGCGGTTGCGCTGGCGGAGACGGTGGCCAAGGGTGACCTCACGTCGTCGATCGAAGTGGAAGGTCGCGATGAAGCCGCTAATCTGCTGCGTGCGTTGCGCGAAATGAACGGACGCCTGGCTAGTCTCGTCTATGAAGTCCGCACGAGCAGCGAGAACATTGCAACCTCCGCATCCGAAATCGCGGCCGGCAACATCGACCTGAGCCAGCGCACCGAGCAGCAGGCGGCTTCTCTCGAAGAAACCGCCGCCAGCATGGAAGAACTGACTTCGACCGTGCGCCAGAGCGCGGAGAATGCCCTCCAGGGCAACACGCTTGCGCAACAGGCATCTAACGTTGCAGAGCAAGGCGGTGCAGTGGTTGCTCGCGTGGTCGATACGATGAGTGACATATCGAACAGCGCGGGCCGAGTTGCGGACATCATTTCGGTAATCGAAGGAATTGCATTCCAGACCAATATCCTGGCATTGAACGCGGCCGTCGAAGCAGCACGCGCCGGCGAGGAAGGCCGCGGCTTTGCGGTCGTCGCAGGGGAAGTCCGCACACTGGCTCAGCGCAGCGCCAGTGCCGCCAAAGAGATCAAGGAACTGATCGGCGAATCTGTCGACGGCACGCAGCGCGGATGCGCTCTCGTCACCGAAGCGGGCGATACGATTCGCGACGTGGTGTCGTCAGTCGGTCGGGTTACCGGCCTGATGCAGGAAATCAATGAGGCAACCGGCGAGCAGCATCGCGGCATCGAACAGGTGAACATTGCCGTCGCGCAAATGGATCAGGTGACGCAGCAGAACGCGGCGCTCGTCGAGCAGGCCGCCGCCGCAGCCGAATCGCTGGCTGGTCAGGCGGGCAGGCTCAAGGAACTGGTGTCGGTGTTCAGGCTGCCGGCCGCCGCATGAAGATGCGATGTCTCCCTGCCACTCTCACCCGCCCGTAACGCCTAGCACCGCCTTCGGCTCGAGATAGGCTTCGAGTCCATACGTACCATACTCGCGCCCGATGCCCGACTGCTTGAAACCGCCGAACGGCGCGGCAGGTTCGTGCGCGAGTGTGTTGACGAGCACGCGCCCTGCCTCGATGCGCGAAGCGAGCAGGCGAGCCCGTTGCACATTCGTCGAAACCACGTACGCCTGCAGGCCGTACACCGTGTCGTTCGCAATCGCCACGGCTTCCTCCTCGTCGCGATAGGCGATGATCGACAGCACCGGCCCGAAAATCTCCTCGCGAGCGATGGTCATATCGTTGCGCACGTCGCTGAACACGGTCGGGCGAACGAACCAGCCCGCCTGTATGCCCTGCGGCCGCCCTTCGCCGCCCGCAACTAGCCGTGCGCCCTCGTCGATGCCGACGCGAATGTACCGTTGCACTCGCTGCCACTGTTTCGCGCTGACCATCGGACCCACGGTCGTCGCGGGATCGCGCGGATCGCCGGCGCGCACGTCGGCAAGCTGCCTTACCATGCTTGCTTCAAACGCGGCGAGCAGTGCACGGGGTACCAGAATGCGGGTGCCCGCAACGCATGCTTGACCGCTGTTCATGAAGCCGGCGGCAAGCGCCATTTTCGCGGCTTCGTCGAGATCCGCGTCGTCGAGTACGATGAACGGCGATTTGCCCCCCAGTTCCAGCGTCACACGCTTGAGCGTGTCGGCGCCCGTGCGCAAGATCGTCTTGCCGACCGCCGTCGATCCCGTGAACGACAGCTTTGCCACATCGGGATGCGCACTGATGCGCGCGCCCACTCTCTCGCCCTTGCCCGTCACGATGTTGAATACGCCGCGGGGCAAACCGGCTTCGTGCAATGCTTCGGTGACAACCCGCGTCTGCATGGCGCTCATCTCGCTCGGCTTGATGACCGCCGTACAGCCAGCCGCCAACGCCGCCGCGAGCTTGCCGCAGATAAAGCCTGCATCGTTGTTCCAAGGCGTAATGAGGCCGGCCACGCCAAGCGGCTGCATGGTCACCTCCGCACTGCCCGCGCGGCGAGTGAATGGATAGTGTTCGAGCATGCGCGCCGCTTCCATCAGCACGTCGGCGGCGTGCCGCGCCATCCAGCGGGCGCGCGAAACGGGCGCACCGTATTCGTCGACGATCGCGTCGAACAATGCATCTTCGCGCGCCGCAAGCGCGGCGTGCATGCGTTCGAGCATCTCTATCCTCTCGCCACGACTGGTCTGCGAAAAGTCCGCGAACGCGCGCTTGGCCGCTGCAATTGCGTTGTCCGCATCGACTTCGTCCGCAAGCCGCACGCGGCCGATCACGCGTTCCGTCGCCGGATTGAAGAGGTCGAACGCTTCGTCGCCGTGCGGCGTGACGAACGCGCCGTCGATATAGACCGTGTCGATGTTGTGCATGGTTGCTCCAGATTACGTGCTCATGTCGCTCAAGATAGGGCAAACGCATTGTGCCGACTAGCCATACAATCGAGGACGAGTTATTGAACGATTCCGGATAATGGTCAACTCACAGACATCGGGGCTCCTTGAACTGGAGGCCGTGGTCGCGGTGGCAAGGCACCGCAGTTTTCGCGCCGCCGCGCAGGAAATGGGCGTGTCCACTTCCGCGCTCAGTCACGCGGTCGCGGCCCTCGAAGCGCGCATCGGCGTGCGGCTCTTCAATCGCACCACGCGCAGCGTGTCGCTTTCGGAAGCGGGCGTGGCCTTCGTCGCGGAGGTGGCGCCGGCGCTCTCCACGATCCGCTCGTCGCTCGACGCCGCGCGTCACTTTCGCGACACGCCTTCGGGCACGTTGCGCATCAACACATCGGCCGGCGCGGCGAATCAGGTGATGCCGGTGTTCATCGAATACGTGCGGCGTTATCCCGACATGAAGCTGGATATCGTCACGGAAGGGCGGCTGGTGGATATCGTCGTCGGTGGTTTCGACGCGGGCATTCGCCTCGCCCAAGCCGTACCGAAAGACATGATTGCGGTGCCGTTCGGGGACCGTCAGCGCTTTGCCGTCGTCGGAAGTCCCGCGTACTTCGCGCAACACGCACCGCCCGCAAAGCCGGCTGATCTCAAACATCATCAGTGCATTCGCAGCCGCATGCCCAGTGGCTCGATCGATCATTGGGAATTCGAAAAGCGCGACCGGACGCTGCGCATTAGCGTAGAGGGCGCGCTCACGCTCGACGAACCCGCACTCATGCTCGCGGCCGCGCGCGCGGGCCTGGGGCTTGCCTATTTGACCGAGTGGAATGTGCGCGCGGATCTCGAAGCGGGTTCGCTCATGCGCGTGCTGGAAGACTGGACGCCGCCGCTCGACGGCCTGTGCCTGTACTTTCCGGGCAGGCGTCATGTACCCGCCGGTCTGCGGGCGCTGATCGAACTGATTCGTGAGCGGGCTGACGCGCTGCGTGCCTCGGGCGGCGTGGGCGGCACGCACGGCACCCGTGGCACCCGCGGGCGCAAGCGTTAAGCACGCAGGGGCCGTTCAATGAGCGTCACCTAGGCGCGCGCACTTGTACGTTTGTGCGGGTATCAACTCCATTCGTCGAATAGCCCAACTCAAATGTCCAACACGAGTCGCCCCGTCTTGCAGCGCGACACGCACGGCATGATGCAATCATTGCGCGCCTTGTCCGCCGCGCTCAAGAAGTCATCGCGATGATCAGGCGTGCCGTCCAGCACCGGCGTGCGACAGGCACCGCATATTCCGGCTTCACACGACGTTCCTATCGGCACGCCGTGTTCGTAGAGCACGTCGGTAATGGACTTATCGGGCGGCACAGTCAGCACGCGTTGCGAGCGCGCCAGTTGGATCTCGAATGGCCGTTCTTCCGCCACGTCGCCCGTTGCGGCCGAGAAGCGCTCGCAGTGTATCTGCTGCGCCGGAAGATGGGCGCACGCAATAGCATCGGCAGCGTCCATGAAGGGAGCCGGGCCGCAGAAATAGAGATGCTCCTGCGAACTCATGCGTCGCACGAGTTCCGCGAGGGTTTCGCGCGTGAGCTCTGGCGTCAGCCCAACGTGCAATGTAGAGACCTGTGCCAGTTGTTCCTGCAACGTGCGCGCATAGGCGGCATCGTCGAGAGAACGAACAAAGTAGTGAAACTCGAATGCGCGGCCAGCACGCTTCAAGGTATGCGCCATCGCCAGCAACGGCGTGATGCCTATGCCCGCAGCGAGCAATACGGCGCCGCTGCCGTCCGGCGCAAGGGGAAAATAGTTCTCGGGCTTGCCAATGGACAGAATGTCGCCAACCCGAATCTCGTCGTGTACGAAAACTGAACCGCCGCGCGAGGCCGGCTCGCGTTTCACCGCAATTTCATAGAACGCGCGCTCCGACGGATCGCTGCACAGCGAGTATTTGCGCACCAGTCCGTCGCGCAGATGCAGGTCGATATGCGCCCCCGCCTCGAACACGGGCAGCTCGGCATTCGCCTCGCCGCTCGCAAGCCGCAAAGACACCACGTCGCAGGCGACACGCTCTCGTGCGATTACGCGCGCAGCAATCAGATTGTCTTTCATCATCGAATGTTCGATCAGGTCGGTCATAGCAGGCCAAGCAGCCGCCACCAGATTGCGTTCACGGGCAAGACGAAGGCAAGCCCGAGCAGCGCGGTTACGATGCAGTACTTGAGGGCCGCGCGTCGATCGAGGCGCGCCAATTCGTTGCCGAATACAACGGGTGGCGACTGATACGGCATGAACGTGGTCGCGTATCCCATTACCTGCATCAGCAAACCCGCCTTTAGATGCGCGCTTTGCGCCAGCACGCGCGAGACGACCGGTACGAAGAGCGCGGGCTCCGCGTTGGAAGTCACCGCGAAGCACAGCACGATGGATAGAGCCGTCAGCGCGAGATACGCAAAGAAGGGGCTATCACGCAGCGATTCGAGCGCAAGCGTATCCGGAATGCGTATCTCGAGGTGATTGACGAGCGCGGTCACGCCGATAATCGCGGCAATGAACCACAGCAGGTCCATCTTCAGCGTCGCGGTGAATCGCGTGAGTTGCTCCGGTGGTGAAGTCAGGAAATACGCGAGCGTGAAGCCAAGACCCACCCAACCTGGAGCAATATGGTGAATGGAGTCGGTGAACCAGAACGCGAGCGTAATCGTAAGAAGGGCCACGGTATGCAACTCGCGTTTGCTCACGGCCACACGCTCTGTCGACACACTGACTGCGTGCACCGTGTCCGCAAAGAGCCAGTAGGACGCGAATATCAGAACCGCGCCGCGCACCACGACGCCAGCCGGGAAAAAGTAAAGCAGGTACTCGGAGAAGCGCAGATGAATGCCATGCGACTGCTCCAGAATGCCGGCCAGAATCACGTTCGGCAGGTTCGCAGGCAGCACTGCCGCCGCAAGCTCGTACGAGCCGACAATGACCAGCAGCAGGATACCGCGCCGCCCGTTCGCGGACTCGCCCAGTTTGACGACGTCGCAATAGCCGATGGCAATCGGGATCAGAATGGCCACGCGCCCAAACGTGGACGGCATGACGAGCGATAACAGAAAGCTCAACACCGCAAAAGCGAGCAGTGCGCGCAGATAGGAGCCGCCGATGCTGCGCGCGAGCGCCATACCAATGCGCTCGCTCAAACCACTCTCCTTGAGCGCAAAGCCGATGGCCGAGCCGCTGAACACGAGCCAGAATGCGCTCGACGCGAAGCCCGAGAAAATCTCCGCAGCCGGCACGGACGTGAGCGTCGCGGCAAGCAGGAAGAACAGCAACGACACTAGCAGCCCAGCCACGGCGCCCGTCGCCCACAGCACGATGCAGGCAAAGACGATCGCGACGATCCGCGCATCTTCCGCCCTCATCATGCCCCGCCAGGCGAGCAGCGAGATAATGGCCAGCCCTGCTGCCAGCAAGGCCGGCGTGATCCTGGAGCTCGTGTTCAACGGTCTTGCCTCGACTGATGACTGTTGGCGTGCGGTCCGGCTCAACCGCGCATTACCGGAGAATTCGCCGGAATTTCGTACTCGATGTGCGAGTCGTTGAAGATCTCAGTGAAATCGCGGCTCTGGCGGAAAGTGGGATCCGGCGCGCAGCTCATCGGCAAATAGCCGCCCATCCACTCGCGCAGATCGGTGATCGCTGGCGCCTCGCCGTACACGTTCGCCATGGGACGCCCACCTTGCTGCACCGTGGCGATCTGTTCTTGCAGCATCTGCCGGAACATGACGATGCCGCGGTCCGATGCGCCCAGGTTCTCACGCGAACGGTCGAGAATCGCGCCTTGCGTTTCGACCGCCATCGCGTCCTGACTCATGAACGTGTCCATCAAATAGCGGCCGCCTTCGTCGGTGCGAGCGGGCTGGCGAACGATCTTCGGCGGCTCGCCGGTCTGCACGCTGGAACCGTCCGCGCTCGGCGTAAACGAGACCCAGACGATGCGCGTGGTCGTATCGTCGACGGGTACGCGCCAATGCATCTCGGTCATGATGCGCAGCATGTTCGGGAACACCATCAGGTTGCCCCAGCCGCGGCCGGCACTCTCGTATTCCCAGCTCTTCACGATGCCCCAGTCGAAACGCTGAAAGCCGAAACGCTTGAACGGTTTGCCGAAACCAGACTCGTCGCTCATGCCGAGGTGCTCGAAATATTTGGAGTGCGTGTAGAAAGTATGCGTGACGTCCACCGCATTTTCCTGCACTTGAAACCAGTTGCACGCCAGATCGTCCTGCACTTCGAAATGACGTACGCCGTCGTTTCTGACGAGAATGTCCCAATTCGGAAACGCAGGTTTATGCTCCGCTGGACCCATATAGGCGAAAATCAGGCCGCCGCACTCGTGCGTGGCGTAGCTCTCGATCATCTTCTTGCACACGCGGCTTGCCTTCGCGGATTCAAACGGCCGCTCGATGCACTCGCCCGCCGCGTTATAAAGCCAGCCGTGATAGGCGCAACGAATGTTTTCCCCTTCCACGAAACCGTACAGAAGCGATGCGCCGCGATGCGGACAACGCTCCTGTACGAGCAGCACGCCGCCGCTGGTGCGCGCCAACACGAGGTCCTCGCCCAGAATGCGCACACGCCTGGTTTGCCCCGCTTCGCTCAACTCCGACGAGTAGCCGACTGGATGCCAGTAGCGGCGCAACAGGTTGCCGCAGGGCGTATTCGGCCCGACGCGAGTGAGCAGCTCATTCGTTTCATGATCAAGCATTGGTACACCTCTCTCAGGTTTTAGCGGGCTCTTTTGTTTGCCCATGCAACGCCTGCTGTGTCAGCGAAAGTCCTATTCGATCAACAGCGACGTTTGTCTATTTTTCTAGACTAAATAAACTCGGAAGAAAACGCAAGGGCCTAAAACACGGTATTTTTCGCTTTATGCGTGATAGGTCGAACAAACGCGCGGCGCGAAATAGCACATTCTGTATAATTAAAACGACAGATACCATGTGGACTGCCCAAAGTGGTCCCGTCAGACGAGTCGGCAGGAGAGGCAGACAATGGCAATTATTGGCGTGATGGGCTCCGGTAGCAGCGAGTGGCCGGAACTGGCCACGCCCCTCGGCACATGGATCGCCGTGCACGGTTTCGACCTGCTCACGGGCGCCGGACGTGGCGTGATGCTCGCCACCGCGCGCGCGTTCGCCACCGCGCAGCCACGCACTGGCCGCTCGATCGGCATCGTGCCGAGCGAGACGCACCCGGTGTTCGGGTTCATCCCTATCTCCGGGTACCCGAACCCTTTCATTGATCTGCCGATCCTCACGCCGTTGCCGCGCAAGGAGTCAGGCGCGCCAGACAGCGCGCTAAGCCGCAACTATGTGAATGTGCTGACGAGCGACGTCGTCATTGCGCTGCCCGGCAGCAAGGGGACGCTCGACGAAATTCGCCTCGCCACACGCTTTTCCAAGCCGCTCATGTGCATCGGCCCGAGCGCCGCGTTCGAGGGCGCGCCCGAGGGCACGCCCATCGTCTCGAGTCTCGCGGATGTCTACGCGTTCATCGAGGCGCAAACGTCAGGCAGTGGATGAGGCCGGCGTCACCATTTGCCAAGGCAAAGTCATGGACGCCATGAACGGAACGAGTGATTCGTCGTTGCCGTAGTCGATGCGCGGCGCAACCTGTTGCGTAGCGCGCGTTAGCGTTACTGTGCCGGAGTTCAAAGGTAGGCCGTAGAAGCCGCTTCCGTTTTCGCTGGCAAACGCTTCCAGGTGCGCGAGTGCGCCCTCTTCGTCGAACACGGTGGCGTACGCCTCCAGTGCAACCGGCGCGCTGAAGATCCCCGCACATCCGCACGCGGACTCCTTGAACGTGGCCGCGTGCGGCGCAGAGTCCGTTCCCAGAAAGTACGACCGCGAACCTGAGATCGCCGCGCGGCGCAATGCGAGTCGATGCCGCTCGCGCTTGAGCACAGGCAGGCAGTAGTGGTGAGGTCGCAAGCCGCCCGCGAACATGGCATTGCGATTGAGCAACAGATGCTGCGGCGTGATGGTCGCGGCAAGACGGCCGCTTGTGTCGTTGTCGATAAAGGCCACAGCATGCTCTGTGGTGATGTGTTCGAGAACGACCTTTAGCGCAGGAAAAGAGCTCAATAAAGGCTGCAGCGTCCGTTCGATAAAGACCGCCTCGCGATCGAATACGTCCACTTCGGGGTCGGTGGCTTCGCCATGAATCAGAAGCGGCATGCCGATTTCCTGCATGGCCTCCAGCACACGCGCAATCTTCGCGGTGGACGTCACGCCATACTCCGAATGCGTCGTTGCGCCGGCGGGGTACAGCTTCGCAGCAGTGAAGACGCCGCGCGCGTGCCCCTCGCGAAGCTCGTCCGGTTCGCTCGTATCGCATAGATAACACGTCATTAACGGTTCGAACGGAACGCCAGCGGGCAATGCAACGCGGATTCGCTCGCGATAAGCGGCCGCGTCGCGCCATGTCGTCACGGGTGGCTTAAGGTTGGGCATGACCACTGCGCGCGCGAACTGACGCGCGGTAAAAGGCAATGCCGTGCGCAGCAGATCACCGTCACGCAGATGAAGATGGAAATCGTCAGGGCGGCGCAGCGTCAAATGTTCTGTCATGGCAAGGCGAGAATGCGCTTTTACTCATAGACGTTGAATGGTCTCGGCCAGCACGCCGACGCCCAGCATGAAGTCGGCGATATCCATCGCTTCGCGCGGATTGTGCGAACCGTGCTCGTTGCGCACGAACAGCATGCCGCTCGGCACGCCTGCGTTGGCGAACAATGCGGCATCGTGGCCGGCGCCGCTTGGTAGCGTGGCGAACGGAATGTCGAGGCGCGCGCAGGCATCCGCGAGCGCTGCGCGCAGATGCGGGTCCATTAGCGCAGGCGCACTGGCGAGACACCGGTCGAAGTCGAAGCGCACGCCGCGCTCGCGCGCTATCGAATTGCATTCGGCAAGCAGCAACTCGTGAAATACGCTGAGCGTATCGGTGCTTTCGCTGCGTGCTTCGAAACTGAAATGCACCTGGCCGGGAATCCGCGAGATCGAATGTTCTTCCTGATCGGTGGAGACAATGCCCGTGGTCACTACCAGATCGACACCGCGCTCAACCAGCTTGCGCCAATGCTCGTCCAGGCGCGTAATGAGTTCCGCAACGGCAAACATCGCATCGTGACGCAAATCGCGCGGCACCGCGCCCGAGTGGCCCGCTTCGCCAATGCAGCTAATGGAGTTGTGCCGCACATTGCCGCGAATGCCGGACACCACCGCAACCGGCAGGTTGCGCGCGACCATGACCGGCCCCTGCTCGATATGCAGTTCGAGGTACGCGTGCGCGGCGCGAATATCGAAGAGCGGCTTGCCCGCACGCACGGCGTCGACATCCACACCCGCTGCCGCCATGCACTCGGCGAGCGTGCGGCCATTGCTGCGATGTTTCATCTCCAGATCGTCGCGCTTGAGCCTGCCGAAGAGCGCGCTCGAACCCATGTACGCCTTGCCGAACCAGGCGCTTTCCTCACCGCGTAATGCGATGACTTTGAGCGGACGCGCCGACGCCTCGCCCGCACGCCGTTGCGCGACGAGGCACAGCAAACCCGCGATGATGCCGGCGAGACCGTCATAGTTGCCGCCGTGCGGCACCGAATCGAGGTGGGAACCGACCCACACCGCGGGCGTGCGCTCATCGCAATCGGGTAGCCCGAAAACGAGGTTGGCTGCGCGGTCCACTTGCACGGTGAGGCCCTCGTTCCTTGCATATTCAGTGAGCGCGCGTGCCGCCGCGGATTCGCTTTCGCCGTAGCTCTCGCGCGTAATGCCCACGCCGTCGAACGAAAGCGCGCGCAGTTCGCTGAACCACTGCTCGGCAAGCGGGGTGAGCTCGCTCAGTGCAATGGCGCCGCCATTCGCGAGCCGGTCGGATGGGGAAACAGGCTCCGCATGCACAGCTTCAATTTTCGCGTTCATGAGTTGTCGACCACCGCGCCTTCTTCGGTTCGATCCATGCAAAAACGCGCCCAGCGCTCGCCCAGTTGCGCGTCGAGTTCCACCTTTCCGACAAGCGACGCAAGCGACTCGATACCGTAGTCGACGCAATAGCGCCCGAGGCCGTCGATGATCTTCTGCATCACGCCGGGATCGCGAAACGACGCCGTGCCGACCTGCACCGCACTCGCGCCGGCCAGCATGAATTCCACCGCGTCCTCGGCATTCTGAATGCCGCCGCACCCAATGACCGGAATCGATATGGCGCGGTAGCACTGATGCACGAGACGCAGCGCGATGGGCTTGATAGACGGCCCCGAAAGACCGCCCATGACGTTGCCCAGCGAAGGCCGACGGGTGCGCACGTCGATTGACATTCCGAGCACCGTGTTACCCATCACCACGGCGTCCGCGCCGGCATCTTCGACCGCCTTGGCGACCTGCGCGATGTTGCCGGCATTCGGCGTGAGCTTGACCCACAGTGGATGGCGCGTGCGGCGCCGCACAGCGTCCACGACCTGCCACGCGGTTTGCGGGTCCATGCCGAATGCCATACCGTCGGCCTCTAGATTCGGGCATGAGATGTTTGCCTCGATGGCCGCAACTTCCGGCAACGACAAATGTTCGCATGCCGAAGCAAAATCGACGGCCGTATCGGCCGACACCGATACGACAACCGGCGTTTCGAAACGCGTGTAAGCAGGCAGCACGTGCGCGAGATAGTAGTCGAGCCCACGGCTCGGAATGCCGATGGAATTCAGCATGCCGTTGCTGGTCTCGGCGACGCGCGGCGTCGGGTTGCCAGGACGGCTCACCGGCGAGACACTTTTGATGACGAGCGCACCGAGCCGGTTCAGATCGAGCGCTTCACGATACTCGATGGCGAAGCACCCGGAGGCCGGCATCACAGGATTGCGCAGGCTCACATTGCCTACGCGTACGTTGAGATCAGGCAAAGTCCACCTCCCCTACTACGTCGCGAATGGCAAACACGGGGCCCTCACGGCAAACGCGCTGGAATTGCCGCGTGTGGCCGTCGTCGAACATTCGTACGCAAGACAGGCATACACCCATGCCGCATGCCATGCGCTGCTCCAGCGCAACCTCCCCGGCTATTTCCGGATACTCGCTGAGCAGATGCTGCAACAACGCGAGCACACGTTGCGAGCCGCAGGTGTAGACCGCATCCGGGCGGTCACGCTCGATCAGCGTGCGCAGCAGCGTCTCCATGCGTGGCACGGAAGAGGTGCCGTCGCTGTCGAACACGCAATGCGTGTCGGCCTGCGCGCCGCGCAAAAACGCGTCCTTCATCAGGTCCTCCGGTGTGCGCGCCGACATCACGATCGTCAAACCGACGCCCGCGCTCCCGGCACGTTGCACAAGCGGCGCCATGGTCGCCAGACCCACGCCGCGTGCGACCAGCAACAACCGACGTGCATGCCGATCCAGATGGAACGGCCGGCCGAGCGGCCCGACCATCGACATGGCGTCACCCACCTCGAGTTGCGCGAGCGCGCGCGTGCCGAGCCCCGTAACGTTGTAGAGAAACTCGACATCGCCCGCGTCCGGGCCCATACCGTAGACGCTCATCGGCCGCAGCAGAAACGGTTGGTGCTCTTCCGACACCGGGCATTTCAACTGATAGAACTGCCCCGGCTGCGTCGCATGTGCAACGGGTTCGGCCGCACGTACCCGCAAATACCGGTAACGGCGATTGACAGCACGGTGTTCGACCACCTCGCAGGCATGCGCGCTCACACTGGCTTCCCACGGCCCCGCACACGAACATGGTTCGGCATGCATGGCGTCCTCCTTCATCCGATTTACTTAGTGCTTCAAACGCGGGGCAATGTGGTGCCCCGTTGCAATGCTGGGTCACGGCGCGTCATTCGAGCGCCGCGCCTTTCAACTCGGGGATCAGCACGAGCGTGGCCACCATGTCGAGCACGTATAGCGCCGCGAGCAACGCAATCGCAATCTGAAACGAGTACTGAGCGGCGAGCGCGCCGACCACCAGCGGTCCTAGCCCGCCAATTGCACGGCCCACGTTCCACAGCACGTTTTGCGCGGTGGCCCGCACCGCTGTCGGATACGCTTCGGACATCAGCGTGCCGTATCCACCCACCATGCCGTTGACGAACATGCCCATCAGCGCGCCGGCCCAAAGCATCGTGACCGGATCGGACAGCCGCGAATACACGAGCACCATGACCACCGCGCCGATCTGATAAAGAATGAAAGTGGGCTTGCGACCAATGCGGTCGGCCAGATGACCGAAGAGCCACACGCCGGCCATCATGCCGAGAACCGTAACGGCCGTCCAAAGACCCGAGCGTGTCAACGAAAAACCTAGTTGTTTGGAGAGGAACGTCGGCATCCAGATCATGATTCCGTAGTAGCCGAAGTTCTGAACCGAACACAGAATCACAATGCCGAGGCTCGTGCGCGCGGCACGCCCGTTGGCGAACAGCAGCCCAAAGCGGCTCGCGGTACGCGCCGGCTGCTGGCTTCTCACGAAGACCTCCGGTTCATGCAACTTGTTGCGCAGCACCCAGGCGACCACTGCGGGCAACACGCCCACGGCAAACATACCGCGCCAACCAATGTGCAGAAGCAGCAGCGGCGTGAGCAGTGCCGCGAGCAACACGCCGCTTTGCCAACCGAGTGCGACGTACGACGAGACCCGCGCGCGTTTGCTCGCCGGCCACGCTTCCGCAGCGAGCGCCATGCCAATGCCGAACTCGCCGCCCAGACCAATTCCGGCGATGGTCCTGTAGGCGAGCAAGTCCCAGAATCCCTGCGCGAACGCACATAGGCCGGTGAATACCGCGAACAGAAGAATGGTCCACGTCAGCACACGTACGCGGCCATACCGGTCGCTCAGTGCGCCGAAAATCACGCCACCGGCAACCGCGCCGATCAACGTCCACGTGACGAGCGCGCCGGCCTGCTGGCCGCTCAAGTGCAAAGCGGCGGAGATGGCTGGCAACATGAAGCCGAGAATCAGCAAATCGAAACCGTCCATCGCGTAGCCGATTGCGGAGCCGGCCAGCACTTTCCACGCATAACGGGATACGTGCTCAGCGGTTTGTGCCGCTGGCGCGGCTGTCGAAGATTGAAGGCTTGCTTGCATGATCTTTCCGGTGCGTGAGGGGGGGACTTCTCTGACGGCGCATGAGGTCTCGCGTCGAACGATGCTCGCACGGGTTTCATTTTTTGGACAATAGCCCCATGCGGCCAGGCGTCAAAAAAGCGCTTGATGGTTGCAGCGTCACACGAACAGGTCGGCTGACATCTGCGCTGCGAAGCGGTTGAGCGCGGACAGCAGCGCGCTATCCGATGCGCCGCTGGCATCGCTCAGTTCTCGCGCCTGCGCGCGCAGGTCGGCGAGAAACGCGCGCACGGTATCGTTGGTCACGGCCACGCCCTCCTGCCGCTCGGTAAACGTTGCCGCGGCCTGAGCGAGCAGAATCAGCGCTGCCGATTCCCGCCCCTGCGGCGCGGCCGCATCCCGGCATTGCGCGGCGAACCGGTGAATGTCCGAAAACCCGACGATGTCCTGCGAAAGCCATTGGGCAGCAGTTTGAAGATTCATCTGAATACTCCTTTGTCTAAATATTTAGACTACTCGCGCATGTTGCAGATTGCAAGCGCCGATTTGGTGGGACTAACCCCGAGCATTTCCCGGGTCTCGCGAAAAGCGGTGCGTTCATGAGGCGTCAAAAGCGCGTTCTGATGCCGGCGCCATACGTCACGCCCGTGGATTGCCTGCTGAAATGATCGAGCTTGATTGCGGTGTACAGGTCAGTGCGTTTGGACAGCGGATAGTCGTAACCAAGCGCACCGGTGCTGCGATGTTCGCCGTTGCCGAGGCTGCCGCTCGAGCGCGTATAGGCATAGCTGGCCATCAGCGTGCCTACGTCGATGGGTACGGCCGCGCCGATCTGCGCTGTGTCGCCGTGAAAATTGCCGCCGCGCGAGCGGTTCTGGATGTCCATGTACTGCACGAACAGCTTGACCACCCGCAGGTCGTATGACGCATCCAGTTGCACGGTGCTCTGGCTGCGCAGCCCAGGCACGGTGGCAAGCGCGTTGCCGAGATCGCCGGCGCTTACGCTGAAGTTGACGTACTGGTAGATCGCCGCGGCCGCGAATGGCCCGCGCGTGAAATTCGCATTGACGCTCCACTTCTTCGCACCATTCTGGCCCGCCGTGTTGCCGAGCGCATACAAGAGCCCCGCATTGAACCCCGCGAACGTGGGACTGGTGTAGGCCACCGCGTTATTCCATGCGGAATCGCCGACCACGCCTTCGGTGCCGAGGCCCTTGAAGGTGTGGAAGATCATCGGCGAAAACGTGTATGAATTGAACAGCGGATTGAACTGGATGGTTGCCAGATAGAGCGGCGTGGTGATGCGGCCGGCTCGCAGTTGGCCATACTTCGTCGATAGCCCGACAAATGCGTTGCGCGAAAAGAAGCTGTCGCCGGCGTAGCGCCCATATGAGCCGTTCTGCGGCTGGAAATAGCTCTCCAGCACGAAGAAGGCCGAATTGCCGCCGCCCAGGTTCTCGGTACCGCTCAAGCCCCAGAACGACGTCGACATTCCCCCGCCCTGTTCGACCACTGCGGCATGGCCGCCGGGGTTCTTCACCGAGCCGACGAAAACGTCCGCCAGGCCGTAAAAGGTGACGTTGGACTGCGCGCGCCCCGATTGCGCGCCTGCTGCGAGGCACACGGCCAGCAAAGCCGACCAGTGATAGCGTTGCAACTTCATTGCCTTCTCTCCTCCGGTCCTTGTTGGCCGGTGCGTTTTGGCTTGCATGGGTTATGCGCCCGCTCACGCAATGCATCGCGTAAGCGGCGCTTCGTTTCGACGACAGCGAGCGCCTGTTCAGTCTATTTTTATAGACTTAACAGGCATGGCATGGCCAACCGGAACGCGCTCGCGAGCTCCGGGTGAAGGCGAAACCGCAGCGTCACCCCTTGGTCTCTCAGGCTCGCCGATCTGCCGTCTACATTAAAATACACGAGACAAAAAGATAGACAAGCGTTTCATCTGTCTATCGACGTTCGCCCGCACATGACGCAGAATGCCCGCCACAGCCGCTGTCAGTGCGACGAGGACAACCCGCCCGGGTATATTTAAGTAAACGACGAGGGCTTGAATGAACGCCACCACCCGAAAAAAGCGCCCGCACGGTGCACGCTTTGATTTCCAGAGCATCGGCGAACGTTTGCGGGCTTATCGGATCGCCGCGGAGCTGCGCAGCGAAGACGTCGCGGAGCGGCTGAATATTTCGCGCGCCGCCGTCTACAAGCTGGAGCGAGGCGAGATCGTCAAGATCGATACGCTCGAACGTCTGGCGGCGCTGTTCGGCGTCTCGCTCGCCAATCTGCTCGGTGTGGAAGTGGAGTACCACGACTCCGCCGTCAGTTACTTCGAGCGCATGCGGCAACTGGAGAGCCGCTCCGCACGGATCGTCGCTCACTTCGATCCATTCTCTTTCCTGCTGACGTCTGAAGAGTACGACGGCTGGCTGCGGCATATGCTCGAGGAAAGCATTCCGCCCTTGCTGACCGATGCCGCGTGGGAACAGACGCTCACGCGCGTCATGTCCATTCTGGCCGACCGTAAGGCCGCCTTCCGGCAAGCGCGTCCGAACGTCACCAGCCTGATCGGCCTGCGCCAGATCGAGCAGTTCCTGCATCACGGGCTGGTTGGGCGCCTTGGCTTGCCGCCGGGTGTGCAACTGGAAAGAAAACTCGCTGCGCGCCGGGAGGTAGCGAGAATCATAGACATGCTCTCGCGCGATACCGAAGGCATTCGCATCGGCATTGTGAGCGACAACATGCCGAACGAAACCTTCCAGATTTTCGAGGACGCCGAGAAAGCCTATGTCGCCGTCTCGCCGTTCCGGCTCGGAGAACTGCCGAACATTCGCACCGGTATCGCGACCATCACCACCGCACCGGATGCGGTAACGATGTACCGCAAGATGATAGACCGGCTATGGGCAGACGCAGCGAAGGGGGAGGAAGGGGCTGCGCTGCTCGCGGGCTTGCTGGAACGCGTGTGAATTAGCTGCCGCGTCCTTTCTTCTTGCGTTGTACCGTGCTGCGACGGGCTCCGGGCGTAGCGCCACCTGGCGCCGCCCAATCTTGCGCGGCCGCGGCCATGATCCACTTCCTGAAGGCGATGACCGCGTCGTCGTTCGCGCGATCGGTGTTGACGACCAGCGTGTAGTCGGGTCCGCGCCACGCAGGCTCTGCTATCGGACACACGAGGCGCCCGGTTGCGATCTCGCGTTCGATGAGCGGCAGCGACGCCAGCGCGACGCCGAGGCCCGCGGTAGCCGCGCCCAATTGAAGGAACACATGATCGAAGTACAGATGGCGGGCGGCCTGTAGACCCTGCGCGTCGGCTGCGCGCAGCCAGTCGCTCCACGCAGTGCGCGTGCTCGTGGAGTGAAGGAGCGTGTGATTTCGCAGATCGGCGACCGTTCTGATCGGACGGCTTTGCAGCACCGCGGGACTGCAGGCCGGCACGCGCAAGTCGGGCATCAAGGCCGTGGACGTGAGACCAGTTGCCTCCTCGGGCCCGGAGCGTACGCCCACGTCGAACGCATCGCCCACGTAGCGCAACTTGCGCGAGGTCGTGGAGAGTCGCACTTCGATGTCAGGAAAGCGCGCCTCGAAATCGGCAAGGCGCGGTATCAGCCAGCACAGTGCAAAGCTCGCAAGCGCATTGACGCGCACCAGACCCGATACGCGACGCGTAGCGGGTTCGTGGCGCAGCCGGGTGACTGAGCTGCTCAGGCGCGCGAATGCACCGTTGACATCGTTAAGCAGCGCGGCACCTTCGTCGGTTGGAACGACGCCGCGTGAGCGGCGCTCGAAAAGCGGCACGCCGAACCAGTCTTCCAGCAAGCGAATCTGCTTGCCCACCGCCCAATGCGTGACGTGCAGATCGCTCGCCGCGGCGGCGAAACTCCCGAGGCGCGCGACAGCCTCGAAGTGCCGCAACGCATTGAGCGGCGGCAGATTGTCCGCAGCTTTCGCCGTGCCTTTGTGTGTGCCCATCAGTGACTTTTTCTCCCGGGTGACTCAATTTTACTTCAGTTGTGACAGATTGCGGGCGGCCCTAGACTATAGATGCACCCTCCAAACCAGCACTGCGCCGAACGCCCGACAGCCCCGCGCCCGTGCGATCCTCCGAACCATGAGACTTTTTTCTTTCTCTTCCGCAACCGCAAACGCGCCCGGTAAAGCTGCCGAGCCGGCTGCCGCTTCACCCCGGCGCGTATTGTGGCTCTCGTGCACGGCGCACGCGCTGCACGACGGCTACACCGACATGATCTACGCGTTGCTGCCCCTATGGCAGACAGACTTTGGGCTCGGTTACGGTGCGCTGGCCATGTTGCGCGCCATCTATGCCGGCACTATGGCAACGCTGCAACTGCCCGCTGGCCGCATCGCACGCGCCTTCGGCACGCGAGCGACGCTCGCATCAGGTACGCTGCTGGCTGCACTGGGCTATGCAGTCGCGGGCATGTCTGGAACGTTGCTGGGCCTGTGCGTCGCGCTCGCCATCTCGGGAGGCGGCTCGAGCACGCAGCATCCCCTTGCCTCGGGCGCGGTTTCGCGGGCATACGGACGCAACGCCCGAGGGCCGCTCAGCATCTACAACTTCGCAGGCGACCTGGGGAAGTCGGCACTGCCGGCGGCCATTTCGCTTCTCGTTACCGTCATGCCGTGGCGCCATGCGCTATGGGCCATGTCCGCGGTCGGTGTGCTGGTCGCGATAGTGCTTGCACTTTTTCTCCCGTCGGTGCCGCGAGCCGAATCTTCCGCGAAAGAGACCGCAAGCCACGGCAGCGGCAACTCGCGCGCGGGCTTCTCAGTGCTGTTTACGATCGGTGTATTGGACACGGCAGTGCGCATGGGCTTGTTGACCTTCCTGCCGTTTCTGCTGAAAACGAAAGGTATCTCGCAACCGATGCTGGGTACGGCACTCGCTCTCGTTTTCATTGGCGGCGCAGCGGGCAAGTTCGTGTGCGGCTGGCTTGGTGCGCGCATGGGCGTGATCGGAACCGTGTTCGCCACGGAAGGCGGTACGGCTGCGTTGATTCTCGCCGTGATCTATCTGCCGCTCGTGCCCGCGTTGATCTTGCTGCCGCTGGTTGGCGCCATGCTCAACGGCACGTCGTCCGTGCTGTATGGAACCGTGCCGGAGCTCACGCCGGTCGAGCGTACCGAACGAGCATTCGCGCTGTTTTACACAGGCGTGATTGCTTCAGGCGCATTGGCTCCGATCGCTTACGGGTTTCTCGGCGATCGAATCGGCGTATACGGTGCAACCATTGCCACCGCAGCCACGGCGTTGGCCATCTTGCCTCTGGCGCTCGTACTTCGTCCACATCTGCGCACCAGCTGAGCCTTCGGGCAACCCGCGAGGCTTGCAATTCGGCGAAACCCGCAGCGACGGGCGCGGGGCGCTGCTCGACATCGCTTCTTCATCGCACCCGCATAGCCGGCCTCGCAGCCGAAACCTGCATCACAAGTTTCATCCGCAAAGTCGGCCCAGTGGCTATCATGTGCATATTCGCGGTGCTGAAATTACCGCTCTGGCATCGCTGCACAGTCAAAGTCCACTGGAGAGGAAAGACCGATGGAGGAAACGCTGGAAAGCCTGTCGGCCACGGTCGCGAAGGCGAACAGTCTGGAGGCGCTCGCGCGACCGTTGCTCGAAATGCTGGAGGTGGTGACCGGTCTCGAATCGACCTATCTGACCTCGATCGACCTGGAGAACGCCGTCCAGTCGATCACGATTGCCCGCAATACAGGCGAGCTCCTGATTCCCGAGGGATTGTCTGTTCCGTGGTCGGACACGCTGTGCAAGCGCTGCCTCGAACAGGGCAAGCAAGTGGTGTCGAACGTGCGGGAGGTTTGGGGCGACTCGCAGGCGGCGGCCGACCTGGGCATTCAGACGTACGCAAGCGCGCCTGTTTGCGGCAGCAATGGTGAGGTCATCGGCACGCTTTGCGCCGCTGGCAAGACCAGCAAAAAACTCGGCCCGCGGGCGCGCAGTGCGCTCAACATCTTTTCAAAACTCATCGCCCAGCACATTGAACGCGAGCGCCTGCTCGAGGAATTGCGCCGGTCCAACGAGTATCTGGCAAAACATTCTCTCACCGACTCGCTGACCGACCTGCCCAACCGGCGCGCGCTGCACGACGAGCTTGGCCGCTTGCTCGCGCGGGCCGCACGCGACGGCTCGTATGTACTCGTAGGGCTCTTCGATCTGGACGGCTTCAAGGAGATCAACGACGAGTTCGGGCACATCGTCGGCGACCAGGTGTTGACGCAATGCGCGGGCCGCCTCGCGGGCATCGTGCGCGACAGCGACATGCTCGCGCGCATAGGCGGCGACGAGTTCGCTTTCGTCGGACCCGCGCCTGCCGACGAGGCCGCCGCGAACAGCGCGGCCACCGAACTGGCGGCCCGCGCCGAAGCGGTCACGGCCGGCACCTACACACTCCGCGACAGGCGCCTACCATTTGCCGGCGTGAGCGCGGGCGTGGTCGCCGCGCGCTTCGTTTCGGTCGACCAGGCGCTCAACCTGGCCGACACCGCCATGTATCGCGCCAAGCGCGCGCGCAAGCAGTCGCTGAGCGGTACTGTTCCGCCTTCGACAGGCGGGTGATTTTAGGGCTGGCGTGCAACTTCCGCGCGCATTGTCTTGCGCCGATACTGCGTGTCGCGCGTCGCCAGCCAGTAATACAGCGGTGAAGTGAGCACGAGCCCGATGACCCACGACAGGTCCGCACCATCGAGGTACTTGGGTACGGGGCCCGCATACATCGGCGTATTCATGAACGGAATCTGCACGAGAATGCCAATCGCGTAAGCAATCAACGCCTGCGGATTAAAGCGCCCGTAGATGCCGCCATCCACCTTGAAGATGGAGCCGATGTCGTAGTGGCCCTTATGGATCACATAGAAGTCGATCAGATTGATCGCGGTCCACGGCACCAGCACCACGAGCAAGGCAAGCACCAGATCGACCAGATTGCCCACAAAGTTCGTGGATGCGCCAATTGCGAAATAGCAGCACGCAAGCAGAATGACGATCGAGAGCACCGCACGAGCTCTGGCCGTCGGTATCCAGCGGTACGCGAACGTCTGCAATGACGTAATCACTGCGAGCACCGCGCCATACAGGTTCAACGCGTTATGGCTGATCACGCTCAGCAGGAATAGCACGAGCATCAGCGAGCCGAGCGGACCGGTTGCGGTCTTGACGGCATCCATCGCATCGGCGCCGGGCGGCACGGCAAGCACGGCAACCGCACCGAACACGAACGCGAGCGTGGAGCCGATCGTGCAGCCGAGATACGTCGCCCAGAATGTCGACGACACACGCACGTTTTCCGGCAGATAACGAGAATAGTCGGACACGTACGGCGCAAATGCGATCTGCCACAACGCAGAGAGCGACACCGTGGCGAGCCAGCCCGCGATATTGAAGCCGCCGCGGGTGAAGAAGTCGTCGGTGGCAATATGCGTGAGGATATAGACGAACCCAACGCAAATGCCGATGCCAAGAACCCAGGTTCCGATACGGTTCAGAATGTGAATGAACCGGTATCCAATGATGCCGATAAGACCGGACCCAAGTGCGCCGATAACAATGCCTGCCGGCACCGACACGCCATTTTCGATTCCATGCAGCGACTTGCCCGCAAGCACGATATTGGAGGCGAAAAAGCCCACATACATCACACCGGCAATCACAGTGACGAGCAGCGCGCCCCAGGAGCCGAACTGCGCGCGGCTTTGGATCATCTGCGGGATGCCCATTTGCGGACCCTGCGCCGAATGCAGCGCCATCAGCACGCCGCCCACCAGTTGCCCGACGACAATCGCGACAATGCCCCACAACAGGTCCAGATGGAAGATCTGCACGCCGAGTGCGCCGGTCACTATCGGCAGCGGCGCAATGTTGCCGCCGAACCAGAGCGTGAACAGATCGCGCACCTTGCCGTGCCGGTCCTCAGGGGGCACGTAGCCAATCGTATGTTTTTCGATCAACGGTGCAGTGTTGCTTTGCGCAGTGTTCAAATTGCGTCTCCTGCCAATGCCGGCGTGCGGCATCGGCGTTATTCAGATTGAGAGGTGATCGGCCAGGCGGAGCAGCATCGCGTCGCACTCGCGCAATTGCTCGGACGTGATGTATTCGTCGGGCTTATGCCCCTGGTCCATGCTGCCAGGTCCACAGACGACGGTCGGAATGCCCGCCTGCTCGAACAGACCGCCTTCGGTGCCGAACGCCACAGTGCCGAATTCCGTCGATCCGCTCAGCAGCGCGAGCAGACGAGCCGCTTCGCTATCGGGCGAAGTCGCGAGGCCCGGATAGGCCGACAGCGATCGCATGCTGATGTCCGTATCCGCCTTCACGGCGCGCATTTTCGGCAGCAGTTCAGCCTCGGCATAGCTGCGCAGGCGCTGCGCCACCTGATTGGCGTCGAAGCCCGGCAACGCACGCACTTCAAAGTCGAACTCGCACTCGGCGGGCACGATATTGAGCGCACGGCCGCCCTTGATGACACCGGTCTGCACAGTCGAGTACGGTGGATCGAATCGTTCGTCGCGGAACCCCGGCTGCGCGAGTTCCTCGCCGATCTCGTCGAGGTGATTGATAAGACGCGCCGCATACTGAATCGCATTGACGCCATACGGCGCGTAGGCCGAATGACACGCTGCGCCTTTCACGCAGCAGCGCATGGCGAGCTTGCCTTTGTGACCAAGCACAGGTTTTAGCAGCGTTGGTTCGCCGATCAGACACAACACCGGTTTGTGCTCGCGCTGTGCGAGTTGTTCGAGCATTGGGCGCACGCCGAGACATCCCACTTCTTCGTCGTAGGAGAACGCGAGATGCACGGGCATCTTCAGATTACGCACGACGAACGTCGGCACCGCCGCCAGCACGGAAGCAAGAAAACCCTTCATGTCGGCCGTGCCGCGTCCGAAGAGGCGTCCGTCTTTCTCGACCAGACGGAACGGCTCCACGGTCCAGGCCTGGCCATCCACGGGCACTACATCTGTATGACCCGACAGCGCAATGCCACCGCGATCGCGTGGGCCGATGGTCGCGAAGAGGCTCGCCTTGGTGCGCTCGTCGTTATAGAACAATTCGCATTGAACGTCTTGCGCCGCGAGGTAATCGCGAATGAACTCGATCATCGCGAGATTCGACTCGCGGCTGACCGTTGCAAAGCCAATCAGCTTTTCGAGCAATGCGCGGCTCGACATCTCACTCATCGCCAGGCACTCCGTAGCTTGGCGCGGCGGTGGGATTCAAGGCGCGGGTCACATAGTCGTTCATCTGCGGTTCGTAGGCGCTCCACAGGTCGGCGAGCTTGCCGATCGGATCGTCGTCGGCCCAATCGACGCGCAGATCGACGAGCGGCCAGCTCAGATCGCTCACGATCTTCAGCGCCGCCGAATGTACAGGCCCGGCTTCGCCGCCGGCAGCCATTGCAGCCCGCATCGCTGCAAGCAGCCGGTCGGCAAGCTGACCCGTGGCACTGGCAAAAGCTGCGGGCATCGCCTCGATTACATGCTTGCCGGACAGCATGTTGCCGGCGGCGACACATTGATTGCCGGCGACGGCGTGATAGGTGCCTAACGCTTCCTTGCCGCTAAAGAATGCCGTGCGGCCTTGCGCATCGATTACCGTCACTTGCCGGAACTCGCTCCATTCGTTCGCATCCAGCGCGCGTTTGAGGGCCTCGGCAGGAGCGAGTTGCCCGTCAGCGAGCAGATCGAGAATCTGCGGCCCGAGTGCGGGCAACGTGACGTTCTGCGTGGCGACCGCGCCCACGCCTGCCCGAAGCCACGGACAGCGCGCGCCGACGGCAATGCTCGACGAACTGATTGCAATGCCGAGCTGCCCCGTCTTCTCACAACGACCGACGATAGAGAATGTCATGCATCGCTCCTCAAGCTTTGGCGGGCGGCGTCCATCCATCCGGAATGACGGCGATCACGTCGATCTCCATCAACCATTCCGGCTGCCCCAGCGCGACCACGGTCAGACCCGTCGAAATCGGAAACACGCCCTTGAGCCACTTGCCGACTTCACGATAGACCGGCTCGCGAAAACGCACGTCCGTGAGGTACGTCGTCGTCTTGACGATGTGCGAAAGATCGCTGCCCGCTTCTTCGAGCAACTGCTTGACGTTCTTCATCGCCTGTTCGGCTTGCGCGCGCGGATCGCCCAAACCGACGAGATTGCCCGCGAAGTCCGTACCGATCTGTCCGCGCACATACACCGTATTGCCGGCGCGCACGGCCTGGCAAAGATCGTTGTCTAGCGTCTGGTTCGGATACGTGTCCTTCGTGTTGAACATGCGGATGCGGGTATGGGTAGGCTGACTCATCTGTAGACCTCGGATGCTTTAATTGGCTTGAACGCTTTCTTCACGCGGCTGCTCTTGCGCGTCGGTTCGCGGCGCGTCGTAATACGCCTGATATTTGCGTTGCGTGACGATATGATCGGCGACGTGCTTGGCGTCATGCCACACGCCCCAGATGAATGCGGAGCCGCGGCGCGACAACCAGGGAAGCCCGAGGAAATACACACCCAGTTCTTTGGATACACCGCGCTGATGCATAGGCTTGCCCTTCGCGTCGAACGTGTCGACTTGCAGCCACTTGAAATCGGTTGCATAGCCTGTCGCCCAGACGATCGACGTAACGCCCGCTTGCGCCAGATCGAGATCGAGCAGCGGATGCGTCAAACAATCGGGATCCGGCGGAATGACGCGTGCCTCCGGTTCGGCCGGAAGATCGAGTCCGTTTCGCGCCGCATACGAGTCGGCCGCATCGAGCAGAGACAGATAGTTTTCATCGCCACGGGCAATGTTTTCTGCGAGATCCGCGTTGAAGTGGACCACGTTGTCATCGAATGAGCGGGTCAGACCGACTAGCGTAATCCCCTCATTGGCAAGGCGCCGGAAGTCGACGGTGTGGCCGCCGCGGGCACCGCTCACTGCAATCGTCACATGTTCGCGGCCCGGCTTCATGACTTCGGCATCCCACTCGCCGAGCACGCCCAGCCACCAGCAGAAGTCACGGCCGCGATAGGCACGCGGCGGGCGATCGTGCGCGCCGACCGACAGGTAGACGCGGCGGCCTGCGCGGTTCAGCTCATCGGCAATCTGCACGCCCGACGATCCCGCACCCACCACGAGTACGCCGCCCGGCGGCAGTTGCTGCGGGTTGCGATAGTCGGCCGAATGGATTTGCGTGAGCGCAGCAGTCTGCGGGGCGATGGGCGGAATCACCGGCTTCTGGAACGGTCCGGTCGCCACGACCACACGCTTTGCTTCGATCACGCCGTCCGACGTTTCCACGGTAAAGCCTTCGCGACCCGTGTTGCGCACGACCTTTCTCACTTCGACGCCGGTCCGGATAGGCGCGTCGAATTTTTTGGCGTAAGCCACGAAGTAGTCCGCGACTTCTTCCTTGGGCGCAAACGCATCCGGCCCGGTTTCGGGGAATTCGAGCCCCGGAAAGCGGTCGTGCCATGCCGGGCCGTTCGCGACGAGCGAATCCCAGCGTCCCGTGCGCCAGCGCTCTGCTATGCGAGCACGCTCCAGCACCAGATGCGGCACGCCGTGTCGACTCAAATGTTCGCTCATGGCGATGCCGGCCTGGCCTGCGCCCACCACGAGCGTATCAATTGACGTTGTTCCCACTGTCATGGCTATGTCCTTCCGAGAGGCGTTATTGCGTCGTCAGAATCTACGCGCCGGTGGGGGATCAATAAAATATTTTCAAAAAATGCAATGCATCGGAATTACCTATGCAACGTTTTTTGTTCACTTCACAATGCGGCGCATCCGGTCTCAGGAAAGAAACGTCTTGATGGAAAGTCATCCTCTACGGTATTCGCTGCGCCAGTTGCGCTACTTCGTGGTCACGGCGGAAGCGCTGTCCTTCACCGCAGCGGCCCGCAAGCTGCACATATCGCAGCCTTCCATTTCCACGGCCCTCGCGGATCTGGAAGTGTCCTTCGGCGTCCAGTTGTTCATTCGACATCACGCAAGCGGTCTGTCGCTGACGCAGGCAGGGCGCGACCTGCTCGGCCAGGCGCGCAATCTGCTGAAGATTGCAGAAGAACTGCAAATGGCCGCGAAGGAAATGGATGGCGGCATGACAGGCTCCATCGCGTTGGGCTGCCTCGTGTCGCTCGCGCCTCCGCTAATGCCGCGCCTGATCGCCCGCTTTACCGACGACCACGCGGGCATTTCGTTTCGCACGGTCGAAGCGCACCAGGACGAGTTGCTGCGCGGCTTGCACGACGGCTCGCTGGACATCGCGCTCACTTATAGCCTCGATCTCACCGAGGACATTGCGTTTACACCACTGCTCTCGTTGCCGCCGTACGCCATTCTTCCGCGCACTCACCGGCTTGCCCGCGCGCGCAGAATCTCGCTCGCGGACTTACTGCCGGAGCCATACGTGATGCTCGATCTGCCGCATAGCCGCGAGTACTTTGCGGCGCTGTTCGATGCCGTGGGCAGCCGGCCCGTGCCCGCGTTCCGTTCGTCGCAGCCCGAAGTGGTCCGCGGCATGGTGGCAAACGGCCTCGGCTATAGCCTGCTGAACTTCCCGCTCAAATCGAACCGGACAGTGGACGGCGAGGAGTTCGTCATTAAGCGCTTTAAAGACAATGTGAATGCAACGATGCTCGGCATCGCGCAATCGCGCACGATGAAACCCCGGCAGGTCGTGCATCGTTTCGCTTCGTTCTGCGAGAACTACATACGGCGGCTGCATATCGACGCGTGAGCGCCGCTGCATAGCCAAAACCTTTGCTTTGTATCCGAAAACTATATTTTGACTGGCATATTGGCTTGATAGATTGAGTCCATGTCGAGCGCGTTGCCGCACGCGCTCTTGCTCAACGGACGCAGGAATCAACGCCATGGACAACGCCACACTGAGCGAACTGGTCGACGCATTGCGCCTTGGCTGCGATCGGCCGTTCAGCGACGCGCATGCGATGCCGCCTGGCGTCTACACGTCGCCGGAGTTTTTGGCGCTTGAAGAGCGCGATATCTTCGACCATGAATGGCAGTGCGTGGGCCGCGCGAGTGCGCTGAAAGCGCCCGGCGATTACCTCACGGCGCACATCGGCGCGCAGCCCGTCGTCGTGTTGCGCGACGAGCAGATGCAGCTCAAGGCAATGTCCAACGTATGCCTGCATCGCATGTCCGTGCTGCTGGAAGGACGCGGCAATGTGCGGCGCATCGTGTGTCCCTATCACGCGTGGAATTACTCGCTCGACGGCGCATTGAAGGGCGCGCCCTTAATGGAGCGCCAGGAGGGCTTCTGCAAGGAGAAATACGAGTTGCCCGCCGTGCGTTGCGAGCAATGGCAAGGCTGGATTTACGTCACGCTCGACCGTAACGCGCAACCGGTCCGCGAGCAGCTTGCCGAGTTGAGCACGCTGATCGATGCGTACGGCATGCAGGACTACATCGAAACTTTCTATGAAGAACACGTGTGGGATACCAACTGGAAGATCCTCGCTGAAAACTTCATGGAGAGCTATCACCTGCCGATGCTTCATCGCGCGACAGTAGGTCCGCACTCGCGACTCGAAGAAATGGATTGCCCGCCGGGTCGGGCGGCATTCAACTATCACTGGATCACCAAGGAAGCGTCGTTACCCATCGGCAACGCGCATCCTGACAACACGCGTTTGAGCGGGCACTGGCGCAAGACCACCGCGCTGCTAGCCGTCTATCCCACGCATTTGATCACGCTCACGCCGGGCTATTTCTGGTATCTCGTTCTGCAACCGCAAGGCGTCGGCCGTGTGCATATCCGCTTTGGCGGCGGCCTTGCACCGGAATTCATCGCCGACCCGCAAGCGAACGCACATATGGCCACGCTCAAGAAGTTGCTCGATGAGGTCAACGCCGAAGACAGGCGCGGCGTGGAAGCGGTCTTTCGCGGTGTGCATGCGCCGCTCGCAAAGCCCGGACATCTCAGTCATCTCGAACGGCCGAACTATGACTTTGCGCGCTATCTCGCGAGCAAGCTGAAATCGCATTAAGAACGACAGGACGCAATCACGATGTCAAACCCTTCCTTCATCTCGTTCTCGGGCGTGAGCAAGTCGTACGACGGCGCGAACTATGTCGTCGACGATCTGAACCTCGATGTGCGCAAGGGAGAATTCCTGTCGCTGCTGGGTCCTTCCGGTTCGGGCAAGACGACCACGCTGATGATGCTCGCGGGCTTTGAATCGCCGACACAAGGCGAGATTCGGCTCGACGGCAAGCGGCTCGACGACAAGCCGCCGCATCAGCGCGACATCGGCATGGTGTTTCAGAACTATGCGTTGTTCCCGCATCTGACGATTGCGGAGAACGTGGCATTTCCGCTTTCGGTCCGACGCGTGAGCCGCGGCGAGCAGAAGATGCGTGTGAAGCGTGCGCTCGACATGATCGAACTGCCGCATCTGGCCAATCGCCGCCCGGCTCAGCTCTCGGGCGGGCAGCAACAACGCGTTGCGCTTGCGCGCGCGCTCGTATTCGAACCGAGTGTCGTCCTGATGGACGAACCGCTTGGCGCGCTCGACAAGCGTCTGCGCGAAACCATGCAATACGAGATCATGCGGCTGCATCGCGAGTTGGGTCTGACGATCGTCTATGTGACGCACGATCAGGCCGAAGCGTTGACCATGTCCGACCGCGTCGCCGTGTTCTCCGACGGCCGCATCCAGCAGGCGGCCACGCCAAGCGAACTCTATGAGAACGCGCAGAACGCTTTCGTTGCCAATTTTGTCGGCGAGAACAATGGGTTGACGGGACGCGTGGTGAGTTGCGACGACAAGTGGGCGACGCTCGCGCTGTCAGACGGCAGCATGATTCGCGGACGCTACGAACAGGGTTTGCGCGCAGGCGACCAGGCCATGTTGGCGCTGCGCCCCGAGCGTGCCCATATTCCAGGCGCGGAAGGCCTGCAACCCGACGAGCACCACAACGTCGTGCGCGCGCGAGTGGAAGAACTCGTTTATTGCGGCGACCATCATCGCGTGCATCTGAAATTCGGCTCACACGATTCCCTCGTCGTGAAAGTGCCCAATACGCAGCGCCATGCGCTTCCTTCGTCCGGCGACACGATAGAAGTCGTGTGGCGTCATGACGACTGCAAGATTCTCGCGGTGAGCGCACCGCCCCGTGCAATCGAAATCAATAGTCCCGCCACGCCCTCACCTTCACTCATCACGACCGCACCTGCAGGAGCCAACTGACATGCGCACTCAACTCAAAGCACAATGCGCCGCACTCGCTTTATTCGCTTTCGCCAGCGTGACAACGCAAGCAGCGGAAACGCTGAATGTCGTCACGTTCGGCGGCGCATTCGAAGCCGCGGCAAAAAAAGCCTGGATGGACCCGTTCACGCAAGCGAACGGCACGCAGTTCTCGCTCGAATCGTATGACGGCGGTCTCGCCAAGCTCTCGGCAATGGAGCAGGCCAAGAATACGACGTGGGACCTGATCGACCTCGAAACAAACGATGCGATCACCGCTTGCGACGAAGGTCTGCTTAAGAAGTTCGACAAGAAGTCGCTCGGCAACACCAGTGACTTCATTCCCGGTTCAATCAGCGAATGTGCGGTCGCGAGCATGGTGTGGTCGACGGTCTACGCGTACGATTCGAGCAAGCTGAAGAGCGCGCCGACCACCGTCAACGATTTCTTCGACACCCAGAAATTCCCCGGCAAGCGCGGCCTGCGCAAGTCGCCGAAGGTGGCGATGGAATGGGCGTTGATCGCCGACGGTGTCGATCCGAAAGACGTCTATAAAGTGCTCGGTACTCCCGCTGGCGTCGACCGCGCGTTCAAGAAGCTCGACACGATCAAGAAGAACATAGTGTGGTGGGAATCCGGCGCACAGGCGCCGCAATTGCTGGCCGACGGCGCGGTCGTGATGGTGCAGGCCTATAACGGCCGCATCGACGACGCAATCAAAAAAGACCACAAGCCGTTCAAGACCGTGTGGGATGCGCAGGTTTATGACTTCGAATGGTGGGGCATTCCGAGCGGCGCGAAGCATGCCGATCTCGCCTCGAAGTTCATCGTCTCGCAAGCGCAGCCCAAGGCATCGGCGGAACTCGCGAAGTACATCGCCTATGCGCCGCCGCGCAAGCAGGCGGTAGCGCTCGTCGACAAGCAGCGTCTTGCCGACATGCCGACCGCGCCGGACAACTTCAAGCGCGCCGTGCAGATCAACGCGAACTTCTGGGCCGATAACGCCGATGCGATCAACAAGCGCTTCCAGGTCTGGCTGACGCAGTAACCCGCTTCACGCAGAACGAGATCACGAACATGCCCGCATCGATCCATGCAACGACCGCCGGTTCTCCCGCGAGAATCGATGGCCGCGCATCGTATGACAAAGCGCAACGGCGCGCATCGGTGCGGGCGCTTGTGCTCGCGTTACCGCTCATCGTCTTTCTGTTGTCGACATTCGTCGCGCCGATTGCGATGCTTCTCGCACGCAGCGTGCAGAATCATGAGGTTCCGGACAGCATGCCCGCGCTGGCGCAGGCATTGAATGCATGGGACGGCCACGGCATACCGGACGAACGCACCTTCACGCTGCTTGCCCAAGGCCTGAAGCAGGCTCAGGAAAGCGGGCAACTCGGCACGGTCGCGCGCAGACTCAACTTCGCGCAGCCCGAGTTTCGCAGTCTGTTGATGCGCACCGCACGCAACCTTCACGACGCCGCGCCACCAGCGTGGAAACCCGCGTTGATCGAGATCGACGAACGATGGAACTCGCCGGAAGTCTGGCGCCTGCTCAAGCGCGCCGCCGAGTCGCCAACGCCCGACTATCTGCTCGCCGCCGTCGATGCGCAAGTCACGCCCCAAGGCGGCGTCGCCTCAATGCCCGCTAACGCGTCGGTTTATCGCGAAGCATTCATTCGCACCATTTCGATCAGCGCAACCGTCACGCTGCTGTGCCTCGTGCTTGGCTATCCGGTCGCGTGGCTGCTTGCCAATCTGCCGGCGAAAAGCAGTAGCCGTCTGATGCTTTTCGTGATCGTGCCGTTCTGGACCTCGCTGCTCGTACGCACGACCGCGTGGTATGTGCTGCTGCAACCCGGCGGCGTAATCAATAGCGTGTTGTCGGGGCTTGGCCTTGCCACGCATCCAGTACCGCTCATTTTCAATCGCACGGGCGTGCTGATCGGCATGACGCATGTACTGCTGCCGTACATGATTCTCGCCATCTATTCGGTGATGAAAAGCGTCTCGCCTGTTTATGTGCGAGCGGCCAAGTCGCTCGGTGCGCATCCGTTCACGGCGTTCGTGCGAGTGTATATGCCGCAAACGCTGCCAGGCGTGGGCGCCGGATGTTTCCTCGTATTCGTGCTTGCGCTTGGCTATTACATTACGCCCGCGCTGCTCGGCGGCGCAGGCGACGAGATGATCAGTCAGCTCATTGCGATGCAAACCAACACTCAGCTCAACTGGGGACTTGCGGGCGCGCTGTCGGCGTATCTCGTGATCTTCACGGCGATCTTTTACTTCCTGTTCAACCGTATCGTCGGCATCGACCGGCTGCGTTTCGGTTGATCGGCCTGCCCGAAGGACACACTCATGCAAGACAAACGCAACACGGTGTTGACGGAGCGCATCGCCGCGCGCTGGGTGCGCTTGCATACGGCGCTCGTGCTGTTCTTTCTGATCGCGCCTATCCTCGCCATCATTCCGCTCTCTTTCAATTCGGGCTCGTATTTCTCATATCCGATGCAGGGCTTTTCGCTCCGATGGTACGAGCAGGCCTTGACGAGCGCCGACTGGCAGCGCGCGTTGTTGAACAGCGTCGGCATTGGCGCGGCGTCAACGCTGATTGCAACGTGTCTCGGCACGCTCGCTGCGTTGGGGCTGTCGCGCTCACAGTTCCCGCTGCGCTCGCTCATCATGCCGATCATCGTTTCGCCGATGATCGTGCCGATCGTCGTGGTAGCCGCCGGCTTCTATCTGATTTTCGCGCCGCTTGGGCTGGTGAACTCGTACCCCGGCGTGGTGCTCGCGCATGCGGCGCTCGGCACGCCGTTTGTCGTGATTACGGTGACGGCATCGCTGCTGTCGTTCGACCAGAGCCTGTTGCGCGCCGCCTCGGGTCTGGGCGCGAAACCGTGGACCGCGTTCAGTCGCGTGACCTTGCCGCTCATCACGCCCGCTGTTGCAACGGGCAGCGTGTTTGCGTTCGCAACGTCGTTCGATGAAGTCATCGTCATTCTGTTCATCGGCGGACCGGATCAGAAAACCGTGCCGCGCCAGATGTGGAGCGGCATTCGCGACTCGATCGATCCGTCCATTCTCGCGGTCGCCACCATGCTGATTGTCTTTGCAGTGCTGCTCTTTGCCAGCATCAACTGGTTGCGCGCGCGGGCGGCGGCGGCGAATCAGGCGCTAACCTGAGTGCAACCGTTGCGCACCCAGGTAGCGCTCGCGTATTCGCGTCTCACCGCTTCTGCATGACTCGTGTCAGCGCGCTGACGAATCGCACATCAACCCGCCGCCTTCAGCGCCTGCGAGAAATCCGCGATCAGATCGTCAATATCCTCGATACCCACCGACAGCCGCAGCATTCCGTCCGAAATGCCCATAGCCTTGCGCGTTTCGGCTCCGGCTTCGAAGAAAATAGTCGGCGCGACGGGAATGATCAGCGTGCGCGTGTCGCCTAGCCCCGTTGCCTTGATCGGCAATTTGAGTGCGTTGACAACCTCCGCCATGCGCCCGGCGTCGCGCAATTCGAACGACAGCAGCCACGACGCGCCCTTGAAGAGCGCCTGCGCGATGCCGTATTGCGGATGACTCTCCAACCCCGGATAGAACACTTTTCCGACAGCTTCATGTTTCTCCAGGAAACGCGCGAGTGCCAGCGCATTGTCGCTGCTTTGCTTCACACGCAGCGCAAGCGTTTCAGCGCCCATCGCGATGGAGTGCGCGTGCTCGGACGACAACGACGCCCCCATGTCGCGCAAACCCTTCTTGCGAATCTGCAGCAGACCCTGCTCTTTGGGCGCTGCACGCCGATAGTCGTCTGCAATGTTCGGATAGGCGCTCCAGTCGAACGCGCCCGTGTCGGTAACCGCGCCGCCGAGCGCGGCGCCATGACCCGCAATCGTCTTGGTCAGCGAATTGATGACGAGACTGGCGCCGACGGCTTTCGGCCGGAACAATGCCGGCGACGTAATCGTGTTATCGACCACATAAGCGATCGCGCGCTCGCGGCACAGCTCGCCAATGCGCTGCAAATCCGGAATCTGCGTACCGGGATTGGCGACGCTTTCGACGAACACCATGCGCGTATTCGGCCGTAGCGCATTTTTCACATTCTCCGCGTCGCCTGCATCGACAGTCGTGACTTCAATACCGAAGCCGCGCAACGTGCCGAACAGGCTGTTCGTGTTGCCGAACACGTACTGGCTCGACACGAGGTGATCGCCGGCGCGCAAAAGCGTCAGAAAGGTCGCCGTAATTGCAGCCATGCCCGTGCCGAAGCAGACGGTCCCGACGCCCTCTTCCAGGCTTGTAATCTTGCGCTCGAGTGCCGCTGTGGTGGGTGTGCCTTGGCGCGCGTAGTTAAAGCCGCCTTTGCGCGTGCCCTGGAACACGCCGATCAGATCTTCCACGCGCTCAAAGCCGTATTGCACGGACGTGTGAATCGGCTGGCGCACGTCGCCGAATTCGGTGCCCGCAATTCTGTCGCCATGCACGATGCTCGTGGTGAAGCCTTGCTTGTCCATCGTTTTTCGCCTCTGAAGTCGATTGCAGCGGCACATTATGGCCGCTAACCCGCGGTCATGCGATCTTCGTCGCTGCTCCTGGGGTTTCGTATTGGGATCTGCATATTATGCGCTCTGCGGCCGCTGCCCGACTGGGCCGCGTGGGCCGTCGCCGCCGCTGCGGCGGCGAAACGGGACGGCGAAACGCTACTGCGCGCACGTGAGCGCTCGAAGATCGCGCGGGTACTTCATGATGGCCGCCTGACTCCGCGTCATGCAAAATGTGCGCATCCAGGATGTGGAGGGTGCCCCGTGGGTGTGAACTTCGATTTGAATGACTTGCAGGCGTTTCGCGCAGTGGTGGAGTTAGGGAGCTTTCGCAAGGCCGCCGAAGCGGTCAGCATCTCCCAGCCCGCCCTGAGCCGCCGCATCGAAAAGCTCGAGGGAGCACTTGGCGTGCGTCTGTTCGAGCGCACCACGCGCAGTGTCACGCTCACCACCGTCGGCCGCGTGTTCGCCCCGAGTGCGGAACAACTCCTCGACGATCTCGACGTCGCGCTGCTCGGCATTCGCGATGTTTCGTCGAGCCGCCTCGGGCATGTGACTATCGCCTGCGTGCCGTCCGTGGCCTACTATTTTTTGCCGGCCGTGATCGAGAGCTATCATCGCCGCTTTCCGCGCATCCGCGTGAAGCTGCTGGATTCGAGCGCGAACGAAGTGCTGGGCGCCGTTATCAGCGGCGAGGCGGATTTCGGCGTGAGCTTCATGGGCAGCCAGGAACCCGAGCTCGAGTTCAAGATGCTGCTTGAGGAGCGCTTTGTTGCAGCGTGCCGCCGCGATCATCCGCTGGCTGGCAAAAGGCGCGTGACCTGGAGCGAGCTTTACGAGCACGAGTACGTTTCTGTGGACAAGACTTCGGGCAACCGCCTGCTGCTCGACCAGGCGCTCTCGGCGGTAGCGCCGCGCGCACCGAGCGTCTGCGAAACGCGCCATGTCACCACCATGCTCGGCCTGATAGAAGCGGGGCTCGGGGTTGCCGCGGTGCCCTCTATGGCCATGCCCGGACGCGATCATCCGATCCTCACGAGTGTGCCGCTCGTTGAGCCGGTGGTGAAGCGCCGCGTTGGAATCGTAAGACGCCGCGGACGTCCGCTGACGCCGGCCGCGCAGGAGTTTCACAAAACGATTGTCGAACTCAAGCGCGGCGGCCTTGCGAAGAGCGATGCGCCGGGCAATCGCGCATCTGCGAAAAGCGTCCCTGCGAAAAGACAGCCTGCCAGGAAAAATACACCGTGAGGTGGGCAAGACCGCTGCGTTCGCTGTACCTGCAGGTTCTGCTGGGCATGCTTGCCGGCATGGCGCTCGGCCATTTCGTGCCGCACGCGGGCGCCTTGCTCAAACCGCTCAGCGACGGATTCGTCGGCCTCGTGCGCATGATGATCGCGCCGATCGTCTTCTGCACGATCGTCTCGGGCATTACGTCGCTCGCAAGCGGTAAGGCGGTAGGCCGCACGATCTTCCAGGCATTGGCACTCTTCTATTTGCTCACTGCCGTGGCGCTCGCGTTCGGACTTGTGACCGCTTTCGTGCTGCGGCCGGGTGCGGGCATGCATATCGACGTGCATCATCTGGATGCGAGCGTGCTGGCGCAATACGTGAAGAGTGCGCAGCCGCATGGCCTTGTCGCATTTGCGCTCGGCGTCATTCCCGAAACGATGCTTGGCGCCTTCGACAAAGGCGAGGTTCTGCCGGTATTGCTGCTCTCGCTGCTGTTCGGATTTTCGCTCAATGCGTATCCGAACGCTGCAAGGCCGGTGCTCGTGCTGATCGACGGCATTGCGCAGACGTTGTTCCGCATTCTCGCGATGATCATGCGGCTCGCCCCGCTGGGCGCATTCGGCGCGATGGCGTTCACCGTGGGCCGCTTCGGCATCCGCTCGGTCGGCTCGCTCGGCATGCTGATGGGGGCCTTCTACGTGGCGTGTCTGCTGTTCATCGCGCTGGTGCTCGCTCCGCTCGCACGGCTGCACGGATTCGCGCTATGGCGGCTGCTGCGCTATGTGCGCGAGGAATTGCTGATCGTTCTCGCGACGTCGTCGACGGAGCCGGTGCTGCCGCGCCTGATCGCCAAGCTCGAGGCGCTTGGCTGCGAAAGGGGCGTGGTGGGACTGGTGCTGCCCGCCGGCTATTCATTCAATCTCGACGGCACCGCGATCTATTTGACGCTCGCATCCATGTTCATTGCGCAAGCGTGCGACGTGCCGCTTTCGGCGACGCAGATCGCCATGATGCTGGCGGTCATGCTGGTCACCTCGAAGGGAGCGGCAGGCGTGTCGGGCAGCGGGCTCGTCGCGTTGGTTGCGACGCTCACGGTGCTTCCCGATCTACCGGTGGCCGGTGTGGCGCTGCTGGTGGGCATCGACCGCTTCATGTCCGAGGCCCGCGCGCTCACGAGCGTAATCAGCAACGCGTGCGCGGTGATCTTTGTGTCGATGTGGGAAGGCGCTTGTGACCGTACGCGTCTAGCGCAGATGCTTGGCTCGGCAACGCGCGACGGCGCGAACGCTGCGAAGGACCCGGCAAGTGATACCCCGGCGCAGTCACAGGAAGGCCGCTGATGCCTGGCGCACGATGCGCCACGGGGCGACGGCAAGCCTTCCTTACGTCCGGCAACTCAATGAGTGGAAACAGTATCGAGCCCGGTCGATCTCACTTCGGCTTGTACGCCGGGCGAAGCCAGATAGTCGAGCAGCGCTTTCGCTTCCTTCGGATGCTGCGCGGCGACGGGAATGCCGGCGGCGAAACGCGTGACCGACTGTAGCGACTCGGGAATCTTGCCGACGAACGTCACGCCCTTCACCGGCAGCAATTCGCTCACCTGCTGGAAGCCAATTTCGTAGTCGCCGTTCGCCACCACCGAGGCCACCGGAATCCGCTGAATTTTCTGGCTCTTCGCCTTGACCTGATCTTCAATGCCGAGCTTCTTGAACAACTCCCGCTCGATATAGACACCGCTCGCGCTGTCCGAGTAAGCGATGGACTTCGCATGCAGCAGCGTCTGCCGCAAACCTTCGGGCGAGCTGATGTCAGGCTTCGCCGCGCCTTCGCGCACAACCATGCCGATGCGCGAATCGGCCAGCTCGACACGCGATCCGGGAATCACCTTGCCCTTCTGGATCAGGTCGTCCAGTGCATAGCCGACCATGATCACGGCGTCCGCGGGCTCGCCGCGTTCCAGCCGGTTCGGAATTGCTTCGGCGGACTTGCCCATCGACGGGCCGAGCGCGGTTTCGAGCGTGTTGCCCGTTTCGGATGCAAACCTGGGCCCGAGCGCCTTGTACGCGGCAGTAAAGCCGCCGGAGCTCATGACGTGCAGGTCGGCGGCCTGCACGTTCGCCGTGGCAGCCGTCGTCGCGACCAGTGCTGCCGCGCAGAATTTCAGAAGCAGGTTTCTCATGATCGGAATGTGTGTCGGATGATGTGAGTTTGAACAGGCGCCGCGACGCAACCACGTGGCGGCGCAGCGGCACGCGAATCAATGTGCCGGCGTCAGCGTCGGTGCGCGGCGGCGATACAGCGCGAACGTCGCGAGAAGCGCGCATACCGCGGCAAAGCTCATCCAGTAGCCGGGCGCGGCCTTGTCGCCAGTCATGTGAATGAGCGCTGTCGAGATGGCCGGCGTAAAGCCGCCGAACACCGCCGTTGCGAGACTATAGGCAAGCGAGAAGCCCGCGACTCGCACCTGCACCGGCATCACTTCCGTGAGTGCGACGATCATCGCACCGTTGTACATGCCGTACATGAACGACAGCCAGAGCAGCACCAGCAGCATGTTGATGAAGCTCGGCGCGTGAGCGAGCAGCGACAGCGCCGGGTAGGCCGTGGCAATGGCGAGCAGCGTCATGCCGACGAGCAGCGGCCGGCGGCCGATCCTGTCGGAAAGCGCTCCGCCAACAGGAAGCCACACGAAGTTCGACACGGCGACACACAGCGTGACCAGCAGACTGTCCGCGGTGCTCAAGTGCAGGACGGTCTTGCCGAAAGTCGGCGCATAGACCGTGATGAGATAGAAGCTCGCGGTGGTCATTGCGACCAGCATCATGCCGGCAATCACCACGGCCCAGTTCTGCCCCAGTGTGCGGAACACTTCGCCCATGCTCGGGCGATGCCGGCGCGCCTTGAACTCCTGCGTCTCCTCCAGATTACGGCGCAGCAGGAAGATGAACGGCACGATCATGCATCCGACGAAGAACGGAACGCGCCAGCCCCAGGCCGCAATGGCGGACGCGTCGAGCCACTGGTTGAGCGCAAAGCCGAGGCCCGCGGCGACGACAATCGCCACCTGCTGGCTTGCCGACTGCCAGCTCGTGAAGAAACCCTTGCGGCCGGGCGTCGCCATTTCGGCGAGATACACCGACACGCCGCCCAGCTCGGCGCCTGCGGAGAAGCCTTGCAGCAGCCGGCCCACCAGCACCAGCGCGGGCGCCAGAAGGCCGATTGTCGAGTAGCCCGGTACGAACGCAATCAGGATCGTGCCGCTCGCCATGATGGAGAGCGTGACGATCAGGCCCTTGCGGCGGCCCACGTCGTCGATGTACGCGCCGAGCACGATCGCGCCCAGCGGCCGCATCAGGAAACCGGCGCCGAAGACGGCGAACGTCATCATCAACGAGGCGAATTCGCTGCCGGACGGAAAAAAGACGCCGGCAATCTGCGTCGCATAGAAACCAAAGAGAAAGAAATCGAACTGCTCGAGGAAATTCCCGGCGGTCACGCGGAAAACCGCCGCGGCCTTGGAACGTCCGGGCGCAAGAGTGGAAGGCGAGGGGTGCATCGATGTGTCTCCTGAAATCCTGCAACATGCGGTGGTCCGCACTTTGCCGTTTCAGGAATGATGTCTTGTCGCCGGCAAAACGATAAGTGCAATCTTTCGAACGATTGATGTTGGCTGGTTATCAATCGTGGGCGGTATGCGCACTGCCCGGCGGCTTGTCCGGCGCCATTTTTTTCTAGCGGCGGCGCGTTGCGCGGCAACCCCGTTCTGCCGCGCAACGGCTCCTCACTGTGCGGTCGATGCAGCCGTGTCCGACGCCCCCTTCGCATGTGCGCCGCTTTGTGGCATTCGCGTGGGCGCGGTCGTCGACTTGCCGCCTTTCGACATGGAGCTCGAGCCGCCTGCACCGCCCGCACCGCCTGTATTGGGCGGATTCATGCCCGCACCGCCCTGGCCCGCACCATTGGCCCCGTTCACGCCGGCGCCGCCTGCGCCAACGCTCGTGCCGCCGCTGCCGCTACCGCCCCCGCCGCCACCGCCGCCCGCACCTTGTGCGAATGCCGTGCCGGCCAATGCCAGCACACACGCCGAGCAAAGCACTGCTTTCTGTACCGTCTTCATGCTTACCTCCCTCGATAGAACCAACGCCGGCCCGCCTCCGCGCAGGCCGGCAATCATGGTCAGATTTCAGATGTCGCCCGCAGGCAGGTCTTGCGCGCCGCGCGTGGATGACCAGTACGGGTCGCGGTTGTAGTACTGATGGATGGTGGCGCCCCACGTCGCATCCGCCATTGAAGGCCAGTGATCCTTGTCGAAGCCTGGATCGTCCTTGATGCGTTGCGCGTCGATGCTTACACGAAAGCACTTCGCGTCGGTATCCAGCGTGAGTGCATTCCAGGGTATCGCATGCAGGTTGGCGCCCATGCCCAGAAAACCGCCTTCGGACAGCACCGCATAGGCAATCCTGCCGCTGCGCACGTCGAGCATGATGTCGGAAATCTTGCCGACGTCTTCTCCGTCCGATGAAATGACCTGCGTGTCGTCGAGGGTCGCCGCCGCCATGACCTCCGGTCCCGGGCCTTCTCCGACGCCACTGCCGACAATGTCCGCACCACCCGCGCCCGATGCAGTGCCTTGCGGGTCTAATGTGCTCATGATGTCCTCCACGTTTAATAGGTGTGGACGTTGACCCGCAACGACTATGCCCGCGCTGGCACAGCCGCGCGTGCCGACATGAGGCGCGCCATTGAGCGCTGCTAAGCGCCGGCGAGCGCAGTTGAGAACAGACAATGCGAAGAGCGCGTAAAGATTTCTAGCGGTCGGAACGAGGCTACGCGACCTGCAAGCGCGCCGATTGAATTCCACCGGCCGCGCTAGAGCGCCACGCTTTCGAGCCGCGCCGCGAGAAACTCGACGAAAAGACGCGTGCGCGCCGGCAGGCGCCGCGTGGGCAGCCACAGCGCCTGCAGCGGCAGTGGCGACAGCTCGTAGTCGGTCAGAATCAATTCCACGCGCCGCTGCTGCACCAGTTCGCCGATCTGCCAGTACGCCGCCCGGCCGATGCCAAGGCCGCTCACCACCGCCTCGTTGATGGCCGCCGTGCTGTTGCTTTCGAAGCGGCCGCGCACCTGTACCGCTTCCTCCTCGCCGCGTTTGCTGCGGTAGCGCCACAGCGATGCCTCCGGCAAAGCGGAGCGGACCACGCAATCGTGCTGCTTCAGATCCGCGGGCCGCAGCGGACGCCCGCGCGCCTCGAGGTAAGCCGGCGACGCGAACGTGACTCGGCGTATCGTGCCGAGCCGCCGTGCAACAAGATTCGAGTCAGGGGTTTCGCCAATGCGGATCGTGACATCCGCGCCGCTGGTTGCCGGGTCGTCGTACTCTTCCGACAAATCCAGCGACGCCGTGAGCTGCGGATAACGCGCGAGAAATGCCGCAAGCAGCGGCGCGATATAACGCGGCCCGAACAGCGTCGGCCCGCAGATGCGCAAGCGCCCCGACACTGTGGTCGCGTATTCCGCGAGTTCGGCGCGCGCCATCGCCAGATCGGCGAGCACCTGCTTGACGCGCGCATAGAACTGCTCGCCTGGCGTGGTCAAACGGCACTGGCGCGTGGTGCGCGCGACCAGCAAGGTGCCGGCTTCGCGCTCGAGTACCTGCAGCGAACGGCTAACCGCCTGCAACGAGCGGTCGAGCCGCCGGGCCGCGCCGGTCAGGTTGCCTTCCTCGGCAATCGCGACGAACACTTCCAGGTCGCGCAGCGATCCATTATCCATTTTTGCGGGAGAAAGAGTCATTTTTCCTCCCGATTATCTATCAGGTCGGCGC
The DNA here is from genome assembly GCF_019511605.1 of Paraburkholderia phenoliruptrix. Classification (GTDB taxonomy): domain Bacteria; phylum Pseudomonadota; class Gammaproteobacteria; order Burkholderiales; family Burkholderiaceae; genus Paraburkholderia; species Paraburkholderia phenoliruptrix_A. Next base: position 227,276 of record NZ_JAEUAV010000006.1, read on the forward strand.
GAGTAGCATACGCAGCATCGACCTCACGGAGTCCGCGCATGTCTCACAACGAAGAAAGCGCTGCCGCTGCTGCTGCGCCCGCGTCGGTCGCCACGCGCCCCTACGCGATTGCAGTCGGCATTGCGGTGCTCGGCTTGTACGCTTCGCAGGCGCTCGTGAACGATCTCGCCACATCGGTCGGGCTCGGCGCGTGGGCCAACATGGTGACCATGCTCACCTTGACCGGCTACGCCGCCGGGTTGCTGCTTCTCGTGCCGCTCGTCGACCTGTTGCCGAACAGGCGGCTCATTATCGCGACGCTCGGCGCGCAGGTGCTGTCGCTCGCCGTGCTTGCGGCTTCGCGCGATCCGGTAGCCTTCCTCGCCGCGTCGTTTTGCGTCGGCCTGACCTCGAGCGCGATCCAGATGCTTGTGCCGGTCGTCGCATCGCAAGCGCCGGAGGCCGAGCGCGGCCGCGTGGTCGGCGACGTGATGAGCGGGCTGATGGTCGGCGTGTTGCTGTCGCGGCCGGCGGCGAGCCTGATCGCTGGCGCCTTCGGATGGCGCAGCTACTATGCGATCGACGCCGCCGCGCTCGCCGCGATGTCCGCGTGGCTCTGGACGCATCTGCCCGAGCGGCGGCCGCTTCATCAAAGCTCGTATGGCGCGCTGCTCGGCTCGCTGCTGCATCTGGTCCGTGACGAACCGGTGCTGCGGCGCCGCGCGCTCTATCAAGGCTTGCTAATGGTGTCGTTCAACCTGTTCTGGACGAGCGTTGCCCTGAAGCTCGCGAACGCGCCGCTGCGGCTAGGGCATCTCGGCATCGGCCTCTTTGCGCTGGCGGGAGCGGGCAGCACGATCATCGCGCCGGTCGCGGGACGCCTCGGCGACCGTGGTCTCGACCGGCAGGCCACCATCGCCTTTCACACTATCGTGGTGGTTGCGGCCGGCATCGGCTTGCTTGGCGGCAGCGAGAGCCTGCCGCCCGCGGTATCGCTTGCGCTACTCGTGGTTGCAGCGCTGCTGCTCGATCTCGGCGTGATCGGCGATCAGGCAATGGGGCGGCGCGCGGTCAATCTGCTGAACCCGCAGGCGCGCGGCCGGGTGAACGGCCTGTTTACCGGACTGTTTTTTGTCGGCAGTGCAATCGGTGCGCTGCTCGCCGGCCCGGCGTGGGCGCTCGGCCACTGGACCGGCATCTGCATCGCCGCGGCTGCCTTTGCGCTCACAGCCAACGTGCTGCATGTATGGCAGACCGCGCCGTCTGCGCGCTCGTCGCAAACGGGCTCGGTTGCCGACCCGCGCTGCTGAACACCGCCCCTTCCCACTCGAGGAAAACCGATCATGGACGCAACCCGCTCTACCTTCCGCTACGAGACCGTCAACGTCGATGGTGTCGACATGTTCTATCGCGAGGCCGGTCCCAAAAACGCGCCGACCGTCCTGCTGTTGCACGGCTTTCCCTCGTCTTCGCGAATGTACGAACCGCTGATGCCGTTTCTCGCGCCGGAGCTGCACCTCGTGGCGCCCGACTATCCCGGCTTCGGCAGCAGCGCGACGCCCGCGCCTGAACGCTATGCGTACACGTTCGAGAATCTCGCCCGTTCCATCCAGCTGTTCACCGACGCGCTGCATCTCGACCGCTACGTTCTGTTCATGGCGGACTACGGCGGCCCGGTAGGACTCCGCCTTGCAATGGCGCGCCCGGAAAAGGTGATGGGCATGGTGATCCAGAACGCGGTTGCGCACGAGGAAGGACTCGGGCCCCTGTGGGAAACGCGCAAGGCATTCTGGCAAGACCGTGCGCAGCACGAGGCGAGCTTGCGGGCCAACCTTGCCTCGCCGGATGCGTTGAAGCTGCGGCACGTAGGCACGAGCCCCAATCAACACCGCTACGATCCGGACAACTGGCGCGACGAAGAACATTTCCTCGCACGCCCCGGACAGGCAGCCATACAAACCGACCTCTTCTACGATTACCGCACGAATCTGCAAGCGTATCCGCGCTGGCAGGCCTGGCTGCGCGAGCATCGGCCGCCCATGCTCGTGACCTGGGGCAAGTATGATCCGTCGTTCACGGTAGCGGGCGCGCATGCATATCAGCGCGATGTTCCGGATGCCGAAGTACATGTGCTCGAAGCAGGCCACTTCGCACTTGAAGAAGCAAGCGACGAGATCGCGGCATTGACGCGGCGTTTCGTGCAACGGGTGGCGGCCCGCTGAACTACGCACGTGCGCGCGGCGGCTCACCCGTTGCAGCGGTGCGGCCACGGCTATTGACTCGCAGTCCTCGATTAAAAAATTGATGTAGCGCTCGCTTTATTGTCCTTGTCAGATAGCTACCAGAGCACGCTTTTCTGACAGCCAAATAACGAGCCGCCCAGATGCGCACTGCGTTTACCGATACGGTCGAGCAGAGCTTCCCCACGCTCACGCCTACTGCCAAGCGCATTGCCGCGTACATGCTGGCGAATCTCGACCGTCTCGGTCTTGAAACGGCCGACCAGATCGCGCAGCAAACAGGCACGAGCGGCATTTCGGTGGGCCGCTTTCTGCGCAGTGTCGGCTATCGCAATCTGGACGATCTGAAACGCGAGCTGCGCGGTACGTCAACGCGCCCCTGGTTCATTACGGACCGTCTCGAGGAATATCGCAGCGAGCGTCCCCTCGACGATTCGCAAAGTCCAGGCCGTCAACGGGCCGCACTCGCGCGGTCGCTGGAACTGGAAACGGAGGCGGTACGCTATGTGTACGGCCTCGCAGAAGGCGAAGCGTTCGGCTGCGTGGCAGACCGCGTGGCCACTGCGGATGCGGTCTATATCGTCGGCATTCAGTCGACGCGTGGCATATCGAACGCGTTCTTCAGTTACCTCGAATATCTGCGGCCGCGCGTGTTCTACTCGGACGGCATGTCGGGTTCGTATGTGGATTCACTGAACTCCGAATTTGCCTCGCCGTATCTGATCGTGACCGACACACGCGCCTATTCGCGCATCGCGCGCCGCTTTTGCGAAGCCGCGGCACAGCGCAGCATCGCGTTTGCGCTCGTCACCGACATTTACTGCCCGTGGGCACGCGACTTCAACTGCGACCTGTTGCAAGTGAAAACGGATGTCGGCCAGTTCTGGGACTCGCTTGCGCCGCTCACCTGTCTTTTCAATCTGCTGCTGACCTCGATAGTCGAGCGCCTAGGCCCCGCCATCGACGAGCGCGTTGCCCGCAATCGCGAACTGCAGCACGAGCTCGATCAATTCGAATTCTGACCATGACCGACACCCCTCGTTTGATACACATTACGCGCGACTCGCATCGTGTGGACATCGACCTTGTCTACGCGACGCCACGCAACTTTACCGGCAAGCCGATCTACCGTGAAGCGCATTGCCTGCTGCTCGAGCCCGCCGAAGCCGCACTGCGCAAGGCCGTGGAGCTGGCTGAGAGCATCGGCATGCGGCTGCGCATTTTCGACGCCTACCGGCCGCCGCAAGCACAACAGATGTTATGGGATTTCCTGCCCGACCCGACGTACATCGCCGAATTGGGCCGCGGCTCGAATCACAGCCGGGGGACGGCCGTCGATCTCACGCTGATCGGCGGCGACGGCCAGGAACTGGACATGGGCACGGGCTTCGACGAGATGGTGAAAGCCTCCGAGCACTTCCACCACGGCCTGCCGCAGCACGTGCAGCGCAACCGCCTGCTGTTGCTCGGCCTGATGCACGCAGCCGGCTTTACGCACATTGCAAGCGAATGGTGGCACTACGAACTGCCCGGCTCGCGCGCGCTGCCCGTCATCGACAACAGCGAAAGCGGCCCGTTGAAGTTGATGTGACCCGGCAGGTTTGCGGCTGTCCGTTTGCAGGTTCTCTTCCTTTAGATACGGAGCGAGTATGAATCTGGTTTTGCGCAACGCACTGGCAGCGGTCGCGGTGGTCTGCACGCTGACATTTTCCGTCACCATGACAGGCAGCGCGCTCGCCGCGACGCCGAAAGACATGCTTGTGATTGCCACGACGCTCGACGAGTTCTCGACGCTCGATCCCGGCGAAGTCTACGAACTGGTGCCTGAGGAATACGTCGCGAACACCTACGACCGGCTGGTGCGCGTCGACCTGAAAGATCCGTCCAGATTCAATGGCGACGTCGCGCAATCCTGGACCGTGAGCCCCGATGGACTGACGTTCACCTTCAAGCTGCGTTCGGGCCTCAAGTTTCATTCCGGCAATCCGCTCACGGCCGACGACGTAGCGTGGTCGATACAGCGCTGTGTGCTGCTCGACAAAGGCGCGGCCGCCGTGTTGCAGGGAATCGGCCTCACCAAAGACAACGCGTTGCAGAAAGTCCGCAAGATCGACGACTCGACGGTGAGCATTACCACCGATCAGAAGTACGCGCCCACGTTCGTGCTCAACGTGCTCGGCGCGTGGCCGGCATCGGTGCTCGACAAGAAGCTGTTGATGTCGCACCAGAAAGGCAATGACTTCGGCAACGAATGGCTGCGCACCAACGAAGCGGGCTCGGGCGCGTACAAGCTCGTCAAATGGACCGCAAACGACAGCATCATTCTGCAGAAGTACGACGATTACCGGATGCCGCTTGCCATGAAGCGCATCGTGCTGCGCCACGTTCCCGAAGCGTCGAGCCAGCGCCTGCTGCTGGAAAACGGCGATGCCGACGTGGCGCGCAACCTGAGCCCCGACGACCTCGCCGCGTTGACGAAGTCCAACAAGGCACACGTGAGCGCCGTGCCGCAAGCCACGCTGCTGTATCTCGGCCTGAACGTGAAGAATCCGAATCTCGCGAAGCCTGAAGTGCAGGAAGCGATGAAGTGGCTGATCGATTACAAGGGCATTCAGACGAACGTCGCAAAGACCACCTATCAGGTGCATCAGACTTTCCTGCCGGAGGGCTTTCTCGGCGCGCTCAACAGCAACCCGTATCACCAGGACGTTGCAAAGGCGAAAGCGCTGCTTGCCAAGGCAGGTTTGCCCAACGGCTTTAACGTGACGATGGACGTGCGCAGCGCGTACCCGTACAACGAAATCGCGCAAGCCGTGCAAGCGAACCTTGCGCAAGGCGGCATCAAGGTGGAGATCATTCCCGGCGATAACAAGCAGACGCTCGCCAAGTATCGCGCACGCCAGCACGACATTTATATCGGCGAATGGTCAGCCGACTATATCGACCCGCACAGCAACGCCCAAGGCTTTGCGTGGAATCCGGACAACTCGGACAAATCCTCGTACAAGATGCTGGCATGGCGCAATTCATGGGACATTCCCAATCTGACGAAAGAATCCAATGCCGCGCTGGCCGAGTCGTCTACGACGAAACGCGCAGAGCTTTATCAGACCATGCAGAAAGAGATGCTCGCGCGCTCGCCGTTCGTCATCATGTTCCAGCAGGTCTCGCAGGTGGCCATGCGGCCCGGCGTGTCCGGGCTCGAAGTCGGGCCGATCAACGACCTGGTTTCGTACCTGCACGTGAAGAAACAATAAGCGCGCTGCGGTGTCCTGACCATGTCGACCACCATCACGCCAATCGACCGCATTCGCGCCGCTTCCGCGCGCCGCCCCGGCGTGCGCTGGACGCTGCGCGTTCTGCGCTGGGTGCTGACGCTCGCCGTCACGTTCACCGGCTTGCTGGCGGTGACATTCGTGATTGGCCGCAAGGTGCCCATCGACCCAGTGCTGGCCGTGCTCGGCGACCGCGCGTCGGCGAGCGCCTACGCGGCAGCACGCATCCAGCTCGGTCTCGACAAGCCGCTTGCCGAGCAGTTTCTGATCTATGTGAATGCGGTCTTGCACGGCAACCTGGGGGTGTCGCTGCTGACCGCCAACCCGGTACTGGACGATATCCGGCGCGTGTTTCCGGCCACGCTGGAACTCGCCACGCTCGCCACCATTGCCGGCGTGCTGGTCGGCGTGCCGTTAGGCGTGGTGGCCGCGACGCGTCATAACCGCTGGATCGATCACGTCGCGCGTTTCGTGGGGCTGATCGGCAGTTCCGTGCCGGTGTTCTGGCTCGGCCTGATGGGCTTGCTGCTCTTCTACGCGAAGCTGCATTGGGTCTCTGGGCCCGGCCGCCTCGATCCGGTATTCGACGGCATGGTGGACGCACGCACTGGCAGCCTGCTCGTCGATTCGCTGATCGCGGGCCAATGGGACGTGTTTTTCAATGCGCTCTCGCACGTCGCACTGCCTGCCGCGATACTCGGCTATTACTCCGTTGCGTACCTGAGTCGCATGACGCGCTCGTTCATGCTGGAACAACTGAACCAGGAGTACATCACGACGGCGCGTGCGAAGGGCGTTCCCGAGCGGCGCGTGGTGTGGGTGCATGCGTTCGGCAATATTGCCGTGCCGCTGCTCACGGTGATCGCGCTCTCGTACAGCTTCCTGCTGGAAGGCTCGGTGCTCACTGAAATTGTATTCGCATGGCCTGGCATCGGTTCGTATCTGACGGGTGCGCTGCTCAATGCGGACATGAACGCCGTGCTCGGCAGCACGCTCGTAATCGGCGCCACTTTCATTGCATTGAATCTGCTCACGGATGCGCTTTATCGCGTGTTCGATCCGCGCGCCCGCTGATGCAACGGAGACTAACCACGTGCGTCATCCTCTTGAACAATCGACGCAGGACTGGCCGATGAATGCCCCGCGATTCACGTGGAAGCAGTGGCTCCTCACGGACACGCCCGCGTCGCGCAGACAGGCCGCGTTAGGTCTCGCCTATCGCCGCTGGCGGCGTTTCGCGGGCAATCCGCTATCCGTATTCGGCTTTGCGATTCTGATGGTGCTTGTGATCGTTGCAATAGTCGGACCGTGGATCGCGCCGCACGATCCGCTGCGCCAGGTGCTCTCCGACCGGCTGCTGCCACCCGGTTCAACGTCGCATTGGCTCGGCACCGACCAGCTTGGGCGCGATATTCTCTCGCGCATCATCTATGGCTCGCGGCTCACTTTATCCATAGCGATACTGGTGGTCGTCGTGGTGGTGCCCATCGGGCTCATGATAGGCACCACGGCGGGCTTCTTCGGCGGCTGGGTGGATAACGTGCTGATGCGTGTGACGGACATCGCGCTGGCGTTTCCGAAGATCGTGCTCGCGCTCGCCTTCGCTGCGGCGCTCGGACCGGGCGTGATCAACGCGGTGATCGCCATTTCCATCACCGCGTGGCCCGCGTATGCGCGGCTCGCGCGTGCCGAAACCTTGAGGCTCGTGCAGGCCGACTTCATTCAGGTTGCGCGTCTGCAAGGCGCTTCGAATCTGCGCATTCTGCTGCGCTATGTGATGCCGCTATGCATGTCGTCGGTGATCGTGCGCGCGACGCTCGACATGGCCGGCATCATTCTGACCGTTGCCGGCCTCGGCTTCCTCGGGCTCGGCGCACAACCGCCCAGCCCCGAATGGGGCTTCATGGTGGCCTCCGGCCGCAACGTGCTGCTCGATTCATGGTGGGTCGCCACGCTGCCCGGCTTCGCGATCCTGCTCGTGAGCCTTGCGTTCAATCTGCTGGGCGACGGACTGCGCGACGTGTTCGATCCTCGTCATGGAGACTGACATGCGCAACGACGAAGCAAACGCGCCGCTGTGCGAAATCGACGATCTGCGGATTGCCTTTCGCGCGCACGACGGCACGCTGAACGAAGCGGTGCGAGGCGTGTCGCTGACCTTGAGGAAAGGCGAACGGCTTGGCATAGTCGGCGAATCGGGTTCCGGCAAATCGCTCACAGGGCGGGCGCTGCTCGGTCTGTTGCCGCCTGCTGGGCATTGCACGGCAAAGGCGCTGCGCTTCGAAGGCCATGATTTGCTCGCGATGCCCGCCGCACGGCGCCGGCGTTTTTGCGGCTCGCAAATGGGAATGGTGCTGCAGGACCCGAAGTATTCGCTTAACCCGGTCATGACCGTCGAACAGCAGATGCGCGAGGCGTTCGCATTGCATGAGCCGAAGCTGAACCGTCGCGCACTGCGGCAGAAGGTCGTGGCGGCGCTCGAGTCCGTGCACATTCGCAATCCTGAACGGGTTGCGCGCTCGTATCCGCATGAGTTGTCGGGCGGCATGGGGCAGCGCGTGATGATCGCGATGATGGTCTCCACGGGTCCAAGCCTGCTGATCGCCGACGAACCGACGAGCGCGCTCGACGTGCTGGTCTCCATGCAGGTGCTGACCGTGCTCGACGAACTGATCGACAAGCATCAAACCGGCCTTATCTTCATCAGCCACGATCTGCCGCTCGTCATGTCGTTCTGTGACCGCGTGGTCGTGATGTATGCCGGGCGCGTCGTCGAAACCTGCGCAGCGCGCGATCTGGTCAATGCACAGCACCCCTACACGCGCGGGCTGCTTGCCGCCAATCCGCCGCTGACAGACCCGCCTGAGCAATTGCCGGTGCTGTCGCGCGATCGCGCGTGGCTTGACGACCTGGGCGTGCGGCAAGGAGCACCGTCATGATTCGCATCGACGCACTGACGGTGCGCTTCAGGACAGCGGCGGGACTCGTGGATGCCGTGCGCGCCGCAAGTTTTAATGTGGCCACCGGCGAGGTATTCGGTCTGGTGGGCGAATCGGGCTCGGGCAAGTCGACGATTCTTCGCGCGCTGAGCGGACTGGCGCCGGTTGCCGAAGGGTCCGTTCATATCGTCGCAGCGGCGGATCGCGGCTCGCGCAGTCGCCATGTGCAGATGGTCTTTCAGGACCCATATGGCTCGCTGCATCCACGTTTTACGGTCGACAAGACGCTGCGCGAGCCGCTACAGATCAACGCAATCGGCGACGAGGAGGCGCGCATTGTGAATGCGCTGCGCGAAGTCGGCCTCGATCCGTCGTATCGCTTTCGCTATCCGCATCAACTTTCTGGCGGACAACGACAGCGGGTGGCAATTGCACGCGCTTTGATTGTCGAGCCGCGCGTTCTGCTGCTGGATGAACCGACATCCGCCCTCGACGTCTCGGTGCAGGCCGAAATTCTCAACTTGCTGAAGCGGCTGCACCGCGAGCGCAATCTGACGATGATTCTCGTCAGTCACAATCTCGCGGTGGTCGGCTTCTTGTGCTCGCGGGTGGCAATCATGCGCAATGGCGAGATCGTTGAAGAGCTGCCGATCGAAAAGGTACGCGCGCAGCAGGTGGCGAGCGAATATTCGCGCAAGCTGCTGCTTGCAACAGGCGGTTATCAGCGCAAGGCCGCGGCGGTGTTCGGCGTGGACGCGTCGTTATGAGGAGAGCCGCCGTCAGACCGCCGTGGCTTGAATCGCCGGCAAGCTTCTACGGTTGCCGGCCCGGCGTGACGCTGCCGGGAGGCCGGCGGTTGTCTGGCTGCGGCTGCGGCTGCGCGGACCATCTGTCCGCACCTGGCTGCTGCGCTTTGCTGTTGTCGTCCGCCTGGTTCTTTTTTGTTGGCGGGGCCGCTGGCGCCGTACGCTTCAAGGTCTGCAACTGCAGCAGTTTCAGCAGGCGATCGTCCGCGCCTGCATTGCTCATACCTGCGAAGCAGCTTGCGCAAACCAGGCCTAGCCTCGCTAGTGATCGAATCCTCGTAGTCATGAACGTCTCCCTGCGAGCGCAAAACCGTGAGGCGTCTCGCATGACGCCACCGGGTCCGTCCCCGCATGTCTGGCCGCGCGCACGACTCGCGCCGTCAGACGAAATGCTGCGAAAGCGCGCGCTCTTTCATGATACTGCGGCGGCTCGATGGGCGTGCCTGGCCACGCGAGGGACCGTCGGGGTGATGAGTGTGAAGCGTCAGCGCACAGCCGTCGATGTGTTGCCGCTGCGCACCGCGGGTCGTGAAAACGACAGGCGCGGTGACTCGGTGTGACCGGCCCCTGTCGCCATGCGCGGCAGCCGGTGTTTGTCCTGATTGCTACGGTTTACCCCGCCGTGCCGTAATGTGAAGTACATCTACTAATAAGGAGCCCAACGTAGTCGATGCGAACAAGAGCCGTGCACCGGCCGCCGCCTTGCCGCAGCTAGCTGCAACACGCAGCGAGCGGACACGACCGGCATGCACGCCATTGCAGTAACCCGATGCCTGCCGACAAAGGAAACAACATGCGTTTTGCGAAGACTTTCACCCCCATCGCGGTTGCAGTTGGAGCACTTCTCGCAGTTGCACCGCTCGCCTCTCGCGCGGAAACAGTCGTAAAAATCGGCTTTGCCGCTCCGCTGACCGGACCCAATGCCAGTTACGGAAAAGATCTGCAAAACGGCGTCAAAATGGCGCTCGACGACGCCAAGGCGCAAGGCGTCAAGATCAACGGCGAGCCCGTGTCGTTCAAACTCATCTCCGAAGACGACCAGGCGGACCCGCGCGTCGGCGTGCAGGTTGCGCAAAAGCTGGTGGACGAAGGCGTGTCGGTCGTGGTCGGCCACTTCAACTCGGGAACCACTATTCCCGCGTCCGACCTTTACGAAAAAGCGGGCCTGCCCGTTATCGACCCTGCCGCCACGAATCCGGTTATCAGCAGCCGCGGCTACAAGAATGTCTTCATGGTGATTTCGAGCGACGCGCAAAACGCGGGCACGGCGGGCACCTATGCGGTCACCACGACGAAAGCCAAGCGCATTGCCGTAATTGACGACCGCACCGCGTTTGGTCAGGGCGAAGCCGATGAGTTCGTGAAGGCCGTGAAGGCGAGCGGTGGCGACATCATCGATCGCGAATACACGACGAATCAGGCGACCGACTTCAAGACACAGCTCACGAACCTCAAGAGCAAGAACCCTGATCTGATTTTCGTCGGCGCACTGAATCCGCAGGCGGCCGGCATCATCAAGCAGATGAACCAGCTTGGGCTGAAAGCGCAGTTCGTGGGCGGCGGCGGCGTGAAGGACATCGACTTCATCAAGCTCGCGGGCAGCGTAGCCGAAGGCGCGATGGCATGGGAATACGGCCGTCCGCTCGACAGCACCCCCGTAGGCGCGAAGTTCGCCGAGCGCTTCAAGCAGAAGTTCGGCGAGGACGTGCTCTCGTATGCACCGTTTGGCTATGACGCGGCGTGGACCGCCATCAAGGCAATGCAGGCAGCCAATTCGACCAAGCCGGACGACTATCGTCCGAAGCTGCAAAGCATCAGCTTCGACGGCATTACCGGGCATATCGAATTCAATGCGAACGGCTCGCTGAAGCACGGTTCGTCCACGGCGTATCAGGTGAAGAACGGCCAGTGGGTGACCGTGAAGACAGTAAGCGGGCTTTGATTGCGGGGCGCCTCGGTGCGGCACGCCCGATGATGGGCGTGCTTATCGTGGCGCCTGCGCGCACTCCGTCTCGTACCAGATATTTACCTGCCGCTGCGCCGCTTCGAGATCCGCCGGGTAGTACGGATCGAAGCGCCATTCAGGGTGATAGCCCGCCATTCTGAGCGCCGCCAGTTCGCTCATGCTGCGCTCGCGCGTGACGGGCGCCTTGTTCCTGATGTCGGTGAGGTCGCGGCATTGCGTGGCGCTCAGATGTGCTTGCGGACCTCGCTGCATGCCGCCGGTCACGCCGGTCATACAGCCGGCGAGCAATAGTGTCAGCGCGGCAAGAATCGGCTTCGCTTTCGTCGCAATTGTCATTGGGTACCTCGCCTCGGTCGCGCGGAACTGCGGTTTTCAGGGTTGGGTCGCGATGCTTTTATATGCGGGATGCCGCGAGGTGTTGTGTCGCTTCCTTCGCTGTGGGGGGGGGCGCAATTTTTGAGCCTGGGGTGAGTTGAACCGGTTGCACAGGGACCGTTGCGAGGCCACGGCTGATCGACACCCACCGTGGCCCGACAACGCCTTACTGCTTCGACAATTGGCCGTATGCGATCACCGAGTTATCCGCCGCCTTGATCAGATAGACGATGGTCCGTTTGTACAACGTCGTGCTGCCGCTGACGGGCAGGAACGTAATCGCGGCATTGCCGCTGTACGTCACGCCCGAAGCCAGCGTACAGGTGCTCGTCGTGCCGGTCGTCGTCATCGTGTACAGGTTCTTGTTCGAGCCGGGCGTGGTCAAGGTCAGCGTGCCGCTTACGCCGCAGCCGAGGATGTTGCCGGTGAAGCCGCCGGCATCATTCACAGTGAGCGACGTTGAGTTTTGCGCCCAGGTGCCGGTAACGCTCGACTGCGTCACCGCCAGCGCGTTCGCCGGATCATACTGTAGCGACAGGTTCACGGTCGTGCCGTTGGCGACATAGCTGCCGGTCAAGGTCTGGTTCGCCGTGTATGTGCCACTGCCCGCCGTGGCCGTATAGCGCACGTTGCTGCGGGTCTCGAAGCCGCTCGTCAAAGTCCAGTTCGGCGCAGCGGTGGTGGCCGCACCGAAGAACGTAGACGTGACGAACGAAAACAGGCCGGTCACGTACGATATGTTGTTCGCGGGATCGATCATGGCTGTCGTGCGCGACGACGAAGACGCGGGTTCCGTCCAGATGCCTTCAAATCCATTGCCCGTGGCAGCAGTCGACCCCGCCTGCGGCGAACTCAGGCTCGGCAGCGCTTCGCCCGTCACAGTCGGCGTAGATGCAGGGGCCGGGGCGCTGGCGCTCGTCGCCGGTGCAGCGGCTTGAGGGGTTGGCGCACTGTCGCCGCCGCCGCCCCCGCCGCATGCGGCAAGCGCGAATGAACCCAGTAACGACACGATCAAAGGTAGTTTTTCTTTCATTTTCATTATGTAGTCAGGTTTGCGGACAGATAATCCACAAAACGGTTTTCAACTCTCGATAGCCCCGCGCAGAATTGCGCACTGGCTTAAACGGCAGCAGAGAGAAAATCTTTAGGCTGAAAGAAGAAATATCTTTTGATCAATGCAAACTTCTTTAGGGAGTACGCCGGGTCTCTGGAAGATTAAATGCAAGTCGCATAAGTCACTCTGCCGCCGCGAGTTCTGCCGCTTTGGGATTTCAGCGCGAATCGCATTCGACCATCGATGCCAGCAGAATCAAAACCATGATATGGCGCAAATCCCTCAACCGCCTCGCAGTCAGTCCGCAAGCGGCTCGCAGGCCCGCCACTAACACTTCAAGCGACAAGCCTCTGTTTTATTCCGGCAACCCACGCCACTAGAAACGCTTTCCCAAAATCGCACTACTTCTTTCTTGATCCGTCGACACTCTTCGCGCATTGAAATCTGTTCAACTTGATATTGCAGAGCATTCGCTTCCTGCACGCACCGCGCTACGGCATCTTGAACACGTTCATGCAATTCAACGGGAGTTCTGAACCTGGCCTACGCACTGGAGCGCCCGGAAGTTTGCATAAAGCTTGCGCCCGCGCTGCAGCTAGTGGCCGGCGCTGCATTGTGAAATGCGCAGCGGTGACGGGCGTCATTTGCGCACCGTCACCGCGCAAATGGAAATGCTGCACCGATTCCAGTCGACTACCGGTATGAGCCGCCGGCTAAATGATCCAACGAGGAGCGACGCTATTTCGTCAGTCGCGGTGGACGCGTTAATGTACGAGCGCCGTAAAAGCGGGCGCCGCAGTACAGGCGCACGCGCTACGTGCGCGAACGAGACTTCATCCACCGACAAACCTCTTTTATGGATTGTTTATGCTCATCAAGAATGTGGCAGTCAGCCTGCCTTCCAGAATCGTAACGAACGACGAAGTCACCGATATGATCCGGTTTCATTCAACCGGCTATGACGGCGACATCGACCGAGGCATACGCACCATCAAGACCCTGCTCGACAGAAGCGGTCTCGTAAACCGGCGGTGGTGCGACAGCCACGAGTCGCCCATCGACCACGTTGCCATGGCCACACGCAAGGCCCTGGCGGAGACCTATCTGCGGCCGGAGCATATCGAGCTATTTATTTATGTCGGTATCGGCAGGGGCTTTCTGGAACCCGGCAATAGCCATATGATGGCAAGCACGCTCGGGTTCACCAATGCCGAATGCTTCGACGTAGTCGACGCATGCATGAGCTGGACAAGAGCCATGTCGATTATCGACAGTCTGTTCAAATGCGGTCAGTACAAAAACGCGATGATCGTCAACGCAGAATTCAATATGTTGGCTGGCGGTCCACTTTTTCCGGGGAATTTTGCGTTGAAGAATCAGGCGCAAATCGAGTACACGCTGCCATCCTTCACCATCGGCGAAGCGGCCACCGCCACGCTGCTCGTCGCGAAAGAGCCGGATAACTTCAGTTTTGCGTTTCGCGGAAAGCCCGAGGTGTCTGACCTCTGCACCATCCCCATTCCCGGCTATGAAGGGTTTTGCCATCCGTCCGAGCGAATCGGGAAAAACGGCGACATGCGTTTCACATCGTTTGGCCACGAGCTTCATAAGAATTCCGACGAACTCACCGCGGTCCTGGCTAAACTGCCGGTACAGAAGAAAGATATCGACATTGTCTTTACCCATGCCTCTTCGAAAGCGGCGTGGCACGGCTATGGAGAAAAGGCGGGGATCCAGGACAAGATGTATCACATCTATCCGGAGACCGGAAACCTCGTGTCAGCCTCTATTCCTGCCGCAATTGCAATGGCGAAAGACAGCGGAGAACTGAAGCGCGGAGACAGAGTGCTGTGCTGGGTGGGCAGTGCCGGCATGTCGTTCAACGTCAGCAGCTTCAAGTTCTAAAGCTCACGTCAATCAAATTTAGAAGCGCGACATGAAAGCCATTTCAGGGGGCATCCACTACCTTAACCGGGTAGTGTCCGAAGCCGCGAAGGTCTCCGACTACAGCGTATTGGCTGTGGGCCTGATCGGCACCATTGGACATCCGCTGTACTGGTTCTGGTGGACCTTTGTCGATCCCCAACCGAACGAGAACCTGCTGATGCGGGTTGTCGGCACCGTCAGTTGCGCATTGCTGCTTTTGCGGCGCTTCTGGCCGGCTTCGGTAGTGCGCCTCCTGCCTTGGTATTACTTTGCAACGGTGGCGTACACGCTGCCGTTTTTCTTCACTTACTACCTGCTGGTCGGCCATTACTCGATGCTCTGGTCCATGGCCGAGCTGGGTATGGTCTTCTTCCTGATCGCAATCTTTCCGTCGTTCGTTGCGTTGTCACTCAACCTGGCGCTCGGCGTCGGGGCTGCGGTGCTGTGCGCGAGCATTGTGGTTCCGCAAGCCGTCCATGTGGATACGCATCTGTTTCTGTACACCTACCTGCCCGTTTTTACGTTCGGCATTTTCGCCGGCATCACCTTCTCATACAGCAATCTGAAAGGAATCGTCGCGCAGGCGCGCACGGGGGCGCTGCGCGCGCTGGCCGGCTCGATCGCTCATGAAATGCGCAATCCACTCAGCCAGCTCAAGCATGTTCTGGACAGGGTGGAAGAGGTGCTGCCCGCAGCCATGGATCGCCACGCGTCGCCGGTTGCGACGCAGCGCCGGACCGAACTGCTGTACCGGCATCTGGCCCACGGCCAGTTGTCCATTGAGCGCGGCTTGCGCATCATCGCAATGACACTCGACGAGGTCAGCGCAAAAGCCATTCGCTCCGATCAGTTCACGTACGTCAGCGCGGCGGCTGCCACGCGCAAGGCACTGGAGGAATACGGCTTTAGCGACCAGAACGAGCGCGCGCGAGTCAGACTCGTGGTGCTCGAGGACTTTACGTTCAAGGTCGACGAAACGGTTTATCTGTTCACGCTGTTCAATCTGATCAAGAACGCGCTTCATCATATTGCCGCACATCCTGCCGCAACTCTCACGCTGACGGTGGACAGTCAAACGGTGATCGTGCATGACACCGGGCCGGGCATTGCGCCTGAGATGCTGCCGCATCTTTTCGAGCCCTTCCGCACGGCCGGCAATTCCGCCGGCACGGGCCTGGGGCTTGCCTATTGTCAACGCGCGATGCGCGCATTTGGGGGCACCATTCGTTGCCGTTCCGAAGTCGGCCAGTTCACGCAGTTCACGCTGGAATTTCCACCCGTTTCCGACAGCGAGGTCGCGCAGCACGAGCAGGAAGTATTCGAGCGCGCCGCCTCGCTGCTTAACGGCAAGCGTATTCTCATTGTCGACAACGATGCTGAGCAGCGCACGCGAGTGCGGCGAGCGCTGTCGAGGGCGGGAGCACAACTTGGCGAAGCAGCCGACGGCGAGGCGGCGCTCGCCGCGCTCAGCGAACCCACGCCTTGGGATCTGGTGCTGATGGACATCAACATGCCCGCCCTGGACGGCTACACGGCAACCGAGCGGATTCGCGCGGATCGTCGCAATCCGAACTGCAACGCGATGATCGTCGCGTACACGTCGGAGCCCGCTAACGTGGCGCGCGTTCTCGCACGTCGCGCCGGCATGGATGAATATGTCAGCAAATCGGCGAGCATTGCCGAGCTGGTCGGCGTGCTGCACCAGCTCTTCGAGAGCGGTCACAGGCATGGCCGCAGCGAGCGTTTCGATGGCTTCGCGGGCAAAACGATTCTGCTCGCCGACGACGACACCTACAGCAGACTCGTCGCCAAGGGACACCTGGAGCGATTCGGCGCGACGGTCGTCGAAGCCGAGCATGGGCCGGCCGTGCTGGCGCGCTTGCAGGAAGGCGTGACTATCGACGCCATCGTGATGGACATGAACATGCCCGGCATGGGCGGCGTGGAAACCACCGCGCTAATCCGCGCGCGCACCGACGCTTATGCGAGCTTGCCGGTCATTGCGTTGACGAGCCAATCCGACATGGAGGCCGTGGAAAAGTGTCTCGCCGCCGGCATGAACGAAGTGATGACCAAACCGGCACAAGTCGGCGCACTGTATGCGGCGCTGGCGCGGCAGTTCGCCCGCCAGCGCCTCGAGCATGCGCGGGAAAATGGCCTGTCAGCGCATGAAGACGCGTTGCCCGCAGGCAAGCTCGCGTCGCTCAACGAAGGTCCATTGCTCGACGAGAAGCATCTGCAGGAACTCGTTGCGCTCGACCTGCTCGACCAGACGTTCCTGAACGGCATTGAGCAGATTCGCACGACGGTGGTCAAGCTCGCAACGAGCGTCGCGGCACGCGACTTCGACTCGACACGCGAAGCCCTGCACCTGCTGCTCGGCGTGAGCGGCAATATCGGTGCAAAAGCGCTGCATCAGTTCGTGCGACAGATTTATCCGCGCGTATTGGAAGGCGAATGGCCCGCGGAAGCAGACTGGCTTGCGCGCATCTGTTCGCTGAGCGACCGTTCGGCACCCGCATTGCAAACGTATTTTGCATCTGCGAAGGCGCCGGGCAAGCAACCCAAGACAACGAGCGATTGACGATTTCTGCCTGACGCTCAACGCCGACGCGCCGGTTTTCGTGTGGCGCTTACCAGTTTGCCTTTCGACTCACGGAGTCACATATGACCGACACGATAAGCGTTCGACGTCTTCATGCCGACGAAGCGATGACCTATGTCGATTCACTCGCCGATCTGCTGATCGACTGTGTGGAGGGCGGCGCATCGGTCAGCTTCATGTTGCCGATTTCGAAGCAAACTGCGCTGCAATTCTGGCAACACGTCGCTGACGGCGTGGCCCGCGACGAGCGCATTCTGCTCGTCGCCGAATATCCCGAGGGCAAGCTTGCGGGCACCGTGCAACTCGTCACGGCCCAGCCCGAGAATCAGCCGCATCGCGCGGATGTCGCCAAGATGCTCGTGCACCGGGAAGCGAGGCGCAGAGGCATCGCGGCGCGCCTCCTCGCGGCTGTCGACGAAGAAGCCCGACGCGCCGGCAAATCCGTGCTCGTGCTCGACACCGTCACAGGTGGCGACGCGGAACGACTTTACGCGCGGGCGGGCTGGCAACGTGTGGGCGAAGTGCCCAACTATGCGCTGATGCCGGACGGCACATTCTGCGGCACGACTTTCTTTCACAAGCAGCTTTTTGCGTGACCGATCGACGCTACCGCCTGACCTGTGCGCTGCACATCAGCGCTCGTGAGAATCAGCACTCGAAAGACACGGGCGATTCAACGCGTGCCTAAACAACCCGTGCCCAAAGAACAGCCGGATAGCGAACGTTGCTCCCGCTACCCAGCCGCCGCAGTGAATCCAGTGCTTCTATTGCCAACGCTTTACGGCAGCTTGCCAAGGCACGCGCTGAATTCATCTTTCGAGAACGCACGAAGGGTCTGCGTTCTCACATTCCCCGCTGAACCAAGCGCAAAACCAAATGACATGAAGCTCTGTTCATCGGGCGCTTCAATGACGGTGACAATGTCGTACTGCCCCATCGTCCAATAGATCTGCTTCATTTCACAGCCGAAGCTCCTGGCCATTTCCGCTGCCTGGCCGGCGCGCTGCGCGCTGTTCTTTATGTTGCGCATGCCCTGGTCAGTAAATTGCGCAAGAACCACATAAGTCGCCATGACGTTTCCCCTTTCCCGTTGCTTGCCGGGGACCCGGACGCGCAGGACGGGCCTCCGGCGCGTAAGCCCAGTATAGGCAACGCATCTAGTGAAATATCGTCGATCATTAGTCATCAGGTACACTAACCACTAGCCGTTTTGTCACAAATATGGTGTATGCCGCGCAGCAGTACAGGGAGACGGTTCGGCGGCGTCATACAAGTCTTTAAATACCCACAAAACAATGAATAGCTTCGACACAACCATCGAGACGTATCTCTCGAACGTCCACCTTGGCTTCTTCCTCACCCATGCAATTCAGGCAATCGCAGATCTGTACACCTTCAAAGGCCTGCTGCTCATTCCGTTGTTGTGGTGCATGTGGTTCCAGTCAGATGAGCGCAGCACGTGGCGTCGCGAAATGGTCATTGCGACAATACTGAGCGGCGTACTCGCACTGTTCATAGGAAGGGCGCTAACCCATTGGCTGCCGTTCAGGGTACGCCCGGTCTACAGTTCCGAACTGAACCTTCAATTTGCGACCAGCGTGTCGAAAGACGCATTGCTGACATCGTGGAGCTCGTTCCCGAGCGACCACGCCATGCTGTGGATGGCCATTGCCACCGGCATCTTTCTCGTGTGGAGAAGAATCGGCCTGCTGGCGCTCGCGTACACGGTGCTGTTCATCTGCGTTCCGCGTGCGTATCTCGGCTTTCACTATCCCACTGATCTGATCGTCGGCGCCGCCATTGGAATTGTCATCACGTACGCCATGACGCGCGAGGCCGTTCGCGCCCGCACTTCGGCTGTGTTCCTGCGATGGGTCGAGCGCTATCCGGGACCTTCCGCAATGCTGGCCTTCGTGCTGTGCCTTGAACTGGTCACCCAGTTCGACGAGTTGCGCAAGCTGGCAAGCAGCGTGCTCGCTCATATTTAGCTTGCCGTACGCGCTTTATGTGCCGATGGAAACGAACAGCAGCACCATCGGCGCCTTGGATGCGCCGGGAGTCGGCGCACGCAGCGGCACACCGTACGTGCAGCGAAAATCAACGAAGCGCGACCATTGAAAACGCACGCCCGCGCCCACGCTGACGAGCGACGCATTGCCGGCCTCCGCAGGCTGATCGATCCGGTTCCATACATGGCCGGCGTCGACAAACACAAAAGGCTGCGCGGCAGCGCCGCTCACGCCGAAGGGCAAGACCGGCGTGCGCAATTCGGTCTGTACGTTCCAGCCGCGATCGCCCAGCACCACATAGGGCTCGTAGCCGCGCACGCTGGACTCTCCGCCAAGGCCCATTTCCTCGCTCGGCAACAAGGTATTGGGCGTCCACTGAAACGTGCCGCGCGCGTTTAACGTAAAGCCCGCACCGAGTGCGAACGCGCGCTGTGCGGCAATCTGCAGATACGCGTAGCGGGCAGTCGCGCCGTGCCGCGCGGCGTCGAACGCGGTGTCGCTGTTGGAGCCGTCGAGGCCGCCCGGGCTTGCCACGAGCGTCGCCGATGCATGCGCGGCGCCCGCATCGCCGGGCTTGCTGAGATCGTAGGTGAGCAGAAATTGATGCACATGCGTGTTCGAGTTGAACACCTGAAAGCCGCCGAATTCAAGATCGTTGTTGCTGCGTTTGAAGTCATAACCAAACTGCACGAGCTGAGCGGTATCGCTTGTAGTCGGCAAACGCCAGTCGTAGCGAACGCTCATTTGCGCGGAAATGCCGGTTTGCCCGTAACTGTCCGGCAGACGCGGCGTACTTTGCGCATAGACACCAAACAGTTCGATGCTGTCGTGCCACGGCAGCGGCGCAATATAACTGAGCGCGTGAGCCAGGAAGCGAGCGCGATTTGCCCGTCCTTCAATGTCGGGATTGCCGCTGAAAAAGTCGTTGCTCGCCGTGAACTGATACGCGACGTGCTGATCGAGACCGAACAGGTTGCCGTAGTCGATGCCCGCGAAGAAACGGTCGCGGCCGAGATCGCGCACACCGGCGTTGTCGTAGCCGGCGTTCACGCGCAACGGCAAACGGTCGTCGGTCTGCAAAATGACGTCGGTTGAATTCGCGGCTTGCCCTGGCGCGAATACCGCATCCACATGCCGATAGGGATTCGCGTTAAGCACCGCAAGGCCCAGCGAAACGTCCGACTGCAAAATGGGGCCGCCAGCCTCGAGCGGCATTTCGCGTTTCAGCAGATCGTCGGAGAAGTAGCGGTTGCCGCTGGTGCGCACCTCGCCGAGGCGAAACTCCGCCACTGCGATATGCACGACGCCCGCGCTCACGTCCTGCTCGGGCACGTACACGTCCACGAGCGGTTTGCCGGCGGCACGATAACGCTCGACCACGGCGCGGCGTATCTCCGCAAGGCGCGAGAACGTGAGCGGCTTGCCGATGTCGCTGTCGAACCTGTGCAGAAATGCGGCGTCCAGAACCGGCAGATGCGCGGCGGTAACGCGGGCCTGCGTTGCCGTGGAAGGCTCGGTCGTGCCCGCGACTTCGAACACCAGACCTTCGAGCCGGCCCACTGCAATCTGCGTCGCGTTCTCCACGGATGGCGCGGAAGGTTGCGACGGCGCACTACGCGGCGTCGGCGGAGCGGGTTGCGGGGCAACGTCGCGCCAGGCCTGCGCGACCGCAGCCCCAGCGTACAGCGCAAACACCACGCACGGCGCGAGCTTGAACCAACGCATACGTTCTGCGCGCGACGACGGCGCACCCCGGCACGAACCGCGCCGCCTGACGCGCCACCGGATGCGCCGCCCGGTGCGCAGGCCAATGCCCAGGCTAATGCGCAAGCTGCCAGCGCAACACAGGCTGCGTCGCGCCAGACGGCATCGCCCATGCGCCGTCGGCGCCGAAGTCATAGCCCGCGAAGCTGGCGGGGTCGCTCATCTGCGCGGTGGTGAGCCCGTTGGAGGGCGGCAGGCTACCGCCGCTCGCAGGCTGCCCGGTCGTCTCCTTGTTCCAGTAGACGTCCGACGCGAGCGTGCCAGAGCCGAACGCAATTACGCCATGCGTCGGCATGCTTCGCGTTTGAACCTCACCTGTCGCAAACGACTGGCTGACGCTTCCGTCGTTGATACCGACCAGTCCACCGCCGTAGCCGGTCGAGAAAACGGGCTTCACGCTGCCCGTCGCATACGACTGTGCAATCGATCCCAGGTTGTAGCCCACGAGCCCGCCATTCGCGTCCGAGCCCGAAATTGCGGCGCTGCTCCACGAGCGCTCCACGGCGCCTTCATTGCGGCCTACCAGTCCGCCGAAGGTCGTGCCGTTCTGATAGATTTCCATCGCCACGCCGCTCGAATGCGCATTCGCAATCACACCTTGATTCACGCCGGCCAGCAGGCCGCTGCCCAGGTGACTCGTGCTGACATAGCCGTCTTCCACGCCCACGTCGCGCAGCACGCCCGCGAGCCCCACCACGCCGAACAGCCCGGACGAATAATCCTTGCTGAAGTCGGCGACCTCGATGCGCGCGTTGCGCACGCTGTGCCACATGCCGTCGAACTGGCCGGTGAAGGGCGTGGTGTGATTGCCGAGCGGCGCCAAGGTATAGCCGCTCGCGTCAATGTCCGTGCCGAGCGCATAGTTGCCCGCGAGATCCTGCGAAATGTTCTGCAGGTCCGTGACGTTGTTGACGAGCTTGTACGCCGTGATCTGCGTAAGCTGCCCGCTGCCGGGCGCGGCGCTCCATGCAGGGTTGCCGAGCAGGGTGCCGGCGCTGTAGCTGCCGTTCATGTCGTAAAGCGCAGTCACGAGCCCCGTGCTGCGCGACCAGTCGATCACGCCGCGGTTCGCGATGCTGCCGCCGTTATCGAGGCTCGCGGCATCCGCGCGCAGGATCAGGTTGCCACTGCCCTGGTTGGCAAGCGTTGCGCCTTGCGCGATGCTGAGGTTGCCATACGCCGCGAGCGTGAGCGACCCGTTGCCTTGCCACGCAATGCCCGAGTTCACGTCTATGTTGCCGCTGCCGCCGTTCGCGCCGGTCGTCTGCAGATTGACCGATGTGCCGGTGCCGAGGCCCGCCGACAGCGCGCGCGCAGCATTGTCGTCGACGGTGAAGGCGGACGTCGCGATGTTCCATTGATTCGCACGCACCGTCGTGCCGCCCATCGGAAACACCACGTTATCCGCGCTCATGTCGACGGTGCCGCCGCTTGCTTCGATTGCGCCGCCCGGCTGCAACGTACCGTGCCCCGCGATCAGCCACACATGGCCGTCGCGCGTGGCCGTGCCCGTCGCACGAATTGCCTCGCGATTGCCGGCGAGCGCGTAGATGTTGCCGTCCACGGCTTGCAAGCTGACTTGCGCCGCCTGGATCAGGCCGCCGTTCATGATCGTTCCGCCCGCGCCCTGCTGAGTCGGCTGCACGAACACCTGGCGGCCCGTCGACGAATCCTGCAGCAGCACCTGCTGCCCGACCGCCAGTTCGACGGTGCCGTTCGGCGCGCTGATGGTGCCGGCGTTACCAACCTGCTGTCGTGCAATGAGGAACACGTCGCCGCTGCCGGAGGCGATCGTGCCGAGATTGACCACGCCCGCGCTCGAATTGCCCGACAGCGTGAGCGGCCCGCCGTTCATGAAGGCATCGGTGCTCGCAACGTCGAGCGTGGACGCGACGAAGCGTCCGTTCGTCGAAACGACGCCGCGCGGTCCGACAAGAATGCCTTGGGGGTTGATCAGATAAACGCTGCCGCTTGCAGTGAGCGTGCCGAGAATCGCTGACGGCGAGCCGCCGGTCACACGGTTGAGCGTCGCGCCGTTGCCGTTGGCAAACACTACGCGGTTGCCGCTGCCGATCGAAAAGCTGTTCCAGTCGACCACGCCGCGGCTGGAGCCCTGCGTGACTGTCACCGTCGTGCCGTTACTGCCGATCGACCCGCTGCCGCCGACGAATTGCCCGCCCGCGGGCAATGCACCCGCGGCCCGCGCGTCGAATGGACTCGCGCAGCACAGTAGCGCCGCAACAAGCGGCAGGAGCGCTAGTCGCCCCTTGCGCGGACGTGAATGGTTATGGTCGCATGCTGCAAGCGCAATTCTGTTCATCACGTCTCCTGTGCCACGCAAGGCGCGCCGTATGCTCAGATGTCATGCGGCTCTCGCGGGTCGGTCAACTGTGGCACGCCCGTATTATTGCAGCCGGTTTCAGGCGCACAATGAGCAGAAGGAAGCGGCATATCGACGTATTGCGCCTAAAGGTCTGCGGATTTGGCCAAGGCATGAGCGGCGAAGCGTCGCAATGGGGGCGCGAACTCATGGTTTCCCCTATAGCAGCGAGACGGCGCGCACACGACCATTGGCACTAGCCCTGCTTCGGCAGCGCAGTGCCTCAATCTCACTCGCTAACTGAACAGACGTTTTTTCGAGGCGGTAAGACAGTGCGATTGACAACGCAATGAGCAACAACGAAATTGCCGATCAGGTACCGGCTCTCGTGTGGACCGCTGAAGCACGAGGAATCGTCACGTATGCCAACATTGCGTGCCGCAAGTACCTCGGCAATCCGTTCGCGCCGAACACCACGATCCATTGGGACCAGTTCGTTCTCGAACTCGATGTCAAGAAAGTGCTCGACGCGTGGCGCAAGGCGCTGACAGCAGGCGAAAGCGCGAAGGTGAACGCGCGCCTGAAGCGTTTCGACGGTCGCTACCGCTGGCACAAACTCCGTATTCAGCCCATTTTCGACGACGCACGCACGGTCTGCGGCGCGTGCGGCATCGCGATGGACATCGACGACTTCGTGCAGGCCGGCGAAGCCTACGAAGTCGGCGAGCGACGTCTGCGTTTCGCGCTCGACGCAGCGCGCGTCGGCGCCTGGGAATGGGACATGGGTAGCCGCACCGCGCGCATCAGCGCGCAGCTCGCGCAAATCTACGGACTCGAACGGCACGAAGCAGAAGTACCGTTGCAATGGCTGTTCGACCGGATTCCCGAGAGCTATCGTGCATGGTTCGCGCGCGAGTTGACCGGCCGCTTGCACCAGTGCGTTCCGTTCGAGCTCGACTTTCCGATTGAACTCGAGGACGGGCGACGTTTGTGGCTGCGCACGCGCGGCGAAACGGATTGCGGTGCGGGCACGGCGATCGAACGGGTATTCGGCGTCACCTACGACATCACCGAACAGCACGACGCGCAGACTGAACGCGAGCGCAGCGAACAGCGCTATCGCGCGCTTGTCGAAGCGAGTTCGGAACTGACGTGGATAGCGGACGCGGCCGGGCACACGAAACAACTCGGCAACTGGCAGTCGTTCGCTCCCGAAGAGGGCCTGAGCGCGCGTTGCGGATGGCTCGAGCTGGTTCATCCCGACGACCAGGAATGCGCGCGCGACAACTGGTCGGCCATCGTCAAATCCGAAATGCCGGGTTCGATGACTTTCCGGCTGCGCCGGCGCGACGGCAGTTGGCGCACCATGTCCGCGCGTGCCGCGCCCTTGCGCGACGACGACGGCACGCTGCGCGAATGGTTCTGCATGGCAACGGACGTGACTGACGAGCGCGCCGCGGCCGCTGCGCTCGAAGAACGCAATCTGCGTCTGCAGGTGGCCATGCGCGCGGCGAAAATGACCATCGGCTATCTGGCGCTCGATTCATGGACAGTCTGTTGGGACAGCGTCGAGGCAGCGCCACGCGGGCTGGCTGGGCCGACCGGGCTGCCGTACGACGCGGCGCTGCAGCGCGTGCATAGCGACGACCGCGCCGCCGTGGACGCCGCAATGCGGCGCGTCGCGCTTACCGGCGAATTCGACAAGCCGCTGGAATTCCGCATCATGATGCGCGGCCACGAACACTGGCTGCAAAGCCAGGCCGTGTTGCAGCGTGATGCAGACGGCAACCCCTGGCGCGTGATCGCAAGCGCGGTGGATATCACGCAGCGCAAGACGCTCGAACTGGCGTTGCGCGAAACCGACCGCCGCAAGGACGAATTCCTCGCAATGCTCGCGCACGAACTGCGCAATCCGCTCGCGCCGATGCGCAACGCCATTGCACTGCTGCGCCGCGAGAAAGAAGCGGGCATGAAGTCGTGCGAACTTGTCGGCATGCTGAGCCGGCAGGTCGATCATATGGCGCAACTCGTCGACGATCTGCTCGAAGTGTCGCGCATCACGCACGGGCGCATCGTGCTTCGACGCGAGCCAGTGCTGCTTGGCACCGCCGTGTATGGCGCGCTGGAAACGGTGTCGTCGATGGCGGCCTCGCGCAGCCAGCATCTGACCGTGACGCTGCCGCCCGCGCCCGTCTGGCTCCACGCGGACCCGCTGCGCCTGTCGCAGATTCTCGTCAACGTTCTGAACAACGCGTGCAAGTACACCGACCCCGGCGGCAGCGTGTGCGTCACCGCGCTAGCCGACGAGCGCTTCGCTACCGTCACCATCGAAGACAACGGCAGCGGCATTTCATCCGATCTGCTGCCGCACATCTTCGATCTCTTCGCGCAAGGCGAGCGCACGCTCGACCGGGCGCATGGCGGTCTTGGCATCGGTTTGTCGCTGGTGAAGAAGCTGGTGGAACTGCACGGCGGCGGCATCGACATTGCAAGCCCCGGACCGGGCCGCGGCGCTACAGTGTCGATCAGGCTGCCGCTCTCGCACGCGCCCGAAGCGCCCACGTCGTCGCACGACGAACCGTCGGCGCGCCGGGCCTCGCATGCGGAGCGCGCTTCGCTGCACGTGCTGATCGTCGACGACAACAAGGACGCCGCCGACTCGCTCGCGCTGCTTTGCGAGAGCGAGGGCTATCACGTGGATGTCGCGTATGCCGCACAGGAGGCACTGGCCAAAGCGCAAGCGGAGCCTGTGGACGCCGCGCTGCTCGACATCGGCCTGCCGGACACCGACGGCTACGAACTTGCACGGCTGATTCGCCAGAGGGGCGAAACCCGGCCCGTGCTGATCGCGGTGACCGGCTACGGCCAGGCCGACGATCATCTGCGGGTGCAGGCCGCAGGGTTCGATCATCACCTCGTCAAGCCGGTCGACATCGAATATCTGATGTCGCTGCTGGCGGAACTGACGCCTGCGGCCGCCTCGCCGCATGCGGAGTGAGGCCGGGCACTCCGTTCGCCGGTAAAGTCAACCGTTGCGGGGCGCGGCATCCGCTACTCCGGGTTTCGCTGCAGTTGCGCTGCTGCGTACCGGCACTCGCGGCCGGCATGAACGATTCTCCTCTCTCTCCAGATTGAGACGATTGCGCCATTTGTTGAGCGTGCCTCGCGTTCAGCGTTTGCGGTGAGCGTCTTACAGTACGTCATCGACTGCGCGCCCTGGAATCCTGGCGCGCGACGCAACTTCGGAGAATCGGTGATGAACAATACTCGCAGCGCGATTCCGGCCTCGTTCTTCGGCATCGCAGTGGGCGCACTGGCGCTTGCCAATTTATGGCGCGTGGCAATCAGGTTATGGCATCTGCCTGCCGCCATCGGAACAGGGATGACAGTAGCGGCTTTGGTGGTATGGCTCGCGGTTCTGGTCGGATATGCACAAAAGTGGCGAACGCATGCCGCCGACGCCCGCGCGGAATTGCAGCATCCGGTTCAGTCGTCGTTCGTCGCACTGGGGCCCGTGTCGAGCATGCTGGCTGCGCAACTGTTGCAGCCGCATGCGTATGGGTTGGCACTCGCGTTGTTCGGCATTGCCGCGTTCACGCAACTTGTGCTTGGCGTGTATTTGCACGGGCGGCTCTGGCAAGGTGGACGCAAGCCCGAACTCGTCACGCCGGCCATCTACCTGCCGACCGTTGCGCCTAGCTTCGTGGCCGGCGCGACCTCCGCGGCTTTCGGTTTTCACCAGTTGGGCAGCCTGTTTTTCGGCGCGGGCGTGCTGTTCTGGCTCGCTATCGAATCGCTCGTACTGCATCGCGCCGCCGTGCATGAACCGCTGCCCGAGGCATTACGGCCGACGCTCGGCATTCAGTTGGCGCCGCCGGTCGTGGGTGGTGTGGCCTATGTCGCACTGACGAGCGGGACGCCCGACATGTTCGCACTGATGCTGCTCGGCTACGGCCTCTATCACGCGTTGCTGCTGTTGCGCCTGTTGCCGTGGATTCGCCAACAACCCTTCGTGCCTGGCTACTGGGCTTTCAGCTTCGGCGTGGCCGCGTTGCCGACCATGGCGCTGCGTATGGCTGAGCGAGGCGCGGGCGGTGTAGTGGCAGGGGCCGCGCCGGTTCTGTTCGTGCTCGCCAATGTGATTATCGGAATTCTCGCGGTCAAGACATTGGATTTGCTGGTGCGAGGCAAACTGGTTCCGCCGACCGCAGCCCCTCTTGCTGCTTCGAATACGCCGAAGCAAGGACCGGCGGATGCGCGCATCGGACGAACCGGCGAAGCTGCCGGCGTCTAGCTCGCCGCAAGATCCGGCAGGCTTCGGCGGCGCCTCACCGGGCGCTCGCAGCGAGTGCCCGGCGGCCGCAATTCAAGACGCAAATCAGGCCGCAACCGAAGCCGCCACTCAAGCCGCAACCGAAGCCGCCGGCGCGACCGAGGCCCCCGCAATGCCGTGCCGCTTTAGCGAGTCGGCGACGAAGCCCGACGCCTTCATTTCTTCGACAAAGCCGCGCAGGAAAGCAGCCGCCGCTTCGCCTCGGCTCTTCGGCGTACCCATCGCCTGTTGAATCACCATGAAGCGCTCGCCGAGCAGGCGCAGTCCGGGTGTATTGCGCGCATCCGCTTCGAGTTGCTGCTTGACTCCCGCCGCAACTTCCAGCCCCTGTTCAACGAACGTCTTGACGACGGTCGGCGACGTGGGCGCGCGCACGATTTGCGCGGCTTTCAGTTCACGCGTGAGGAAAAGGTCATAGGCGCTACCCTTGCCCACCGCCACGCGATTGTGCGGCTGATCAACGTCCGCATTGGTGCGCACGGGCGAATCGTCGCGCACGAGATAGAAGCCTTCGATCAACACATACGGCGCAGTGAACGCGATGGTCTCGCCGCGCAACGGATCGACCGCGAAAAAACCGAAGTCGGCGCGCTCCTCGCTCACCGCCTGCACCGATTTGCCCGCCGTGTCGAACACGACCAATTCGAGCTCGACGCCAAGCTTCGCGGCAAACGCGCGCGCGAGATCGACGGAAACGCCGAACGGCTCGCCGGTTTGCGGATTTTTGTTGGCGAGAATCGGGTTGCCGAGATTGATCGATGCACGCAGCTTGCCCGTGGGCGCGAATGCGGAGATGACGGTTTGATCGATGTTCATGGTGTCTCGTTGGAGCCGCGCGTTGCGCGCAGGCATTGCGGGGTGCCTGTTCGGTACAGCGCTCGCGGTGTTGCACGAACGGCATGGCGGCGACGAGCAGAGCCAACTCCTCGTCATGGTAGGCCGTGGCGGATTCGAACCGCCGACCAACGGATTAAAAGTCCGCTGCTCTACCAGCTGAGCTAACGACCCGGCCTCCGCGCGCCCGTTGCCCCGAGCGTCTATCAGACATTAACAAAGCCGTGGCGGCTCCAGTGATGCTCCCGCTAGCCGATGTCGATTGTCCGGCTAGCGGCCCGGGGCCGCTCCTGCTTCGGTACCGTTAAAGTTAGCACGCCTTTATCGAATTTGGCCAGTGCACGTTCGGGATCGGCCTCCTCCGGCATCGGGATCGTGCGAACGAAGGTTCCGTATGCACGCTCGAGCCGGTAGCAGCCGTCCTCTTCGCTATTCACGTCCTGCTTTTTCTCGCCGCGCAACACGAGCGCGCCGTCTTCGACGCTCACCGTCAGATCCTCGCGCTCCATTCCCGGCAGTTCAACCGTCACGCGCAGCACCTTGCCTTCGTCGACCACGTCGATACGCGGCTGGAAGCGCGACGAGCTGAAGTCGCCGAACCATCGTTCCAGTGCGCCGCGGCCCGCAAAGGGATCGTGAAAGAACTCCTCGACCGCGCGCCACGGGTCGCGCGGAAAAAGCCGTGAAATGTCAGGCCACGCGGCGCGCCACTGCTCGCTCGCCGACGCCTCGCGCGCACTGTCTGCCTCGGGTTTGCGGCCCGAGCCACGAAGAAACTTGAAAGGATTCCACCTTTTCGGGTCGGTGTTCATCGCATCCTCCTTCCGCTTGATACTGGCACCGCGGAGTCGCCATCGCCCGACGCGCGCCGTCGCGAAGCTGCCCGGAGCCTGAATGGCGACCCATAGCGCGGCTGTCAGCGTACGTTCGAAACATGCAGCGCATACATTGCGACTGCCGAGCCGAAAATAAAATAGTTCGACGTCCAACGAACTTCAAGTTCGCTTTTTGCATCGGCCCAAGGCCGAAAATCCGGCGGCCGCGGCTGAAAAATTTTGTTACAAACTGGCCGCAAAACAGGCTCTTGAACTCGCCCGACACAACCCTATTTCGCTTTCCGCCACCCCACTGGCAACGGCTGCGCCCCGACGCGGGCGTTCAGGCGCGTCGCTCTTTCCGCGCAGCCGGATTCCTTTTTGGTGATCTGTTATCGCATAGGAGATGGAAATGCACATTCGTCCCCTCTACGACCGGGTTGTCGTCAAGCGAATCGAGCGGCAACGCACGACGGCCTCCGGCATCGTGATTCCGGACTCCGCCGCTGAAAAGCCCGAGCAGGGCGAGGTAATAGCGGTCGGCGACGGGCGCCTGCTGACGGACGGCAAACGTCAACCACTCGAACTGAAGGTCGGCGACCACGTTCTGTTCGGCAAATACGCGGGCCAGACGGTCAAGGTCAATGGCGAGGAACTGCTCGTCATGCGCGAAGAAGACGTGATCGGCGTGTTCGAAGCAGACGCCGCCGAGCAGCGCAAAGCCGCGTGATAACCGTTTGAAGACTTTCCCCGGAGCAACAAGATGAGTGCGAAAGATGTCAGGTTCCACGACAGCGCCCGTAGCCGGATCGTCAAGGGCGTGAACGTGCTGGCCGATGCAGTGAAAGTGACGCTCGGCCCGAAAGGCCGCAACGTGGTGATCGAGCGCAGCTTCGGCGCGCCGGTCATCACCAAGGACGGCGTGTCGGTGGCGAAAGAGATCGAGTTGAAGGACCGCTTCGAGAACATGGGCGCGCAGGTCGTCAAGCAGGTGGCCTCGAAAACGGCCGACGTGGCCGGCGACGGCACCACCACGGCCACGGTGCTCGCGCAATCCATCGTGCAGGAAGGCATGAAACACGTCGCCGCGGGCATGAACCCGATGGATCTGAAGCGTGGCATCGACAAGGCGGTCGCGGCCGTGCTGGACGAACTGATGCGGACCTCCAAGCGCATCTCGACCAGCAAGGAAATTGCACAGGTCGCGTCGATCTCTGCGAATGCCGACGAAGCAATCGGCAAGATCATTGCGGACGCAATGGAAAAGGTCGGCAAGGAAGGCGTGATTACCGTGGAAGACGGCAAGTCGCTCGACAACGAACTCGACGTCGTGGAGGGCATGCAGTTCGACCGCGGCTATCTGAGCCCGTACTTCATCAACAATCCCGACAGGCAGGCTGCGTATCTCGACGATCCGCTGATCCTGCTGTACGACAAGAAGATATCCGCAGTCCGCGACCTGCTACCGATTCTCGAGGCATCGGCAAAAGCGGGCAAGCCGCTCTTCATCGTCGCGGAAGACGTGGAGGGCGAGGCGCTTGCAACGCTCGTCGTCAATTCCATGCGCGGCGTCCTCAAGGTGGCGGCCGTCAAGGCGCCCGGTTTTGGCGACCGCCGCAAGGCGATGCTCGAAGACATTGCAGTGCTCACGGGCGCAACCGTCATTTCCGAGGAAACCGGCAAGCAGCTCGAGAAAGCGACGCTCGAAGACCTCGGCAGCGCCAAGCGCGTGGAAGTGCGCAAGGACGACACGATCATCATCGACGGCGCCGGGCAGCAGCAACGCATCGAGGCGCGCGTGAAAGCCATTCGTGCGCAGATCGCGGAAACCACCAGCGACTATGACCGCGAAAAGCTGCAGGAACGCGTCGCGAAGCTCGCGGGCGGCGTCGCCGTAATCAAGGTGGGCGCGGCGACGGAAGTCGAGATGAAGGAAAAGAAAGACCGCGTGGACGATGCATTGCACGCGACCCGCGCCGCAGTGGAGGAAGGCATCGTGCCGGGCGGCGGCGTGGCCCTGCTGCGCGCCCGCTCGGCCATTGCTAACCTGAGGGGCGCCAACGCAGACCAGGACGCGGGCATCCGCATCGTCCTGCGCGCGCTGGAAGCGCCGCTGCGCGTCATTGCCTCGAACGCGGGCGACGAGCCGTCGGTCGTCATCGCGAAAGTGCTCGAAGGGAAGGGCAATTTCGGTTACGACGCGTCGACGGGACAGTACGGCGATCTGGTCGAAGCAGGCGTTGTCGATCCGACCAAAGTGACGCGCACGGCGCTGCAGAACGCGGCGTCGGTTGCGGGCCTCATTCTCACGACGGACGCGACCGTCGCGGAAGCGCCGAAGGAAGAAAAGCCCGCCGCCGCCGCAGCGCCGGAGATGGAGTACTAACGGGTACCCAAGGAGCAACAGTAGAGCAGGTTCGGCTGCCATTGCCGGGCTGGCTTCGGCTTCGGCTTCGGCTTTGGCTTCGGCTCCGGTCCGGCACGGCTCCAGTTCGGCTCCGCCATCTTTACAGCTGGCGGAGCCGCTTTTTGCATGATCCGCAGCCGCCTTGCGTGACATTCGACTCGCTCGAAGACGTATGGAACTGACGCTCAATATCGACTCGCGTCCATTGACCCTGGAACTCGACGACGTAGTGGCCGGCCTGCTTGCCGTGCGCCTGAACGTGCCGTCCGACACCGACATGCGCGCCGCGCTATGCCGTTATCTGAGCGATGCAGGCGGGCCGTGGATGCTCGACGACAATCACATGCGCAAGCGCATCTTGCGGCGCCTGATACTCGATATCGCCGATCCCGCTCTGGTGATCCGCTATCTGATGATCGAGCAGCCGCACTGAGCAGCAAGGCGCACGTGCGCAGCCGCACGTGCTTGCAAGCCCACGCCGACGGAACGTGCGCCTTCCCGCATCCCGCATCACGCTTCCACATCACGTATCAGGGCGCCGTGCCCGCCATGCTGCCCGCCGTTTCGCTCGCGCCTCGCCGTGACGCGAGCTCTATGCGGCATTTGCCGGCCCTTTTCGCGCGATAAAGCATGGCGTCCGCGCCGGCCAGCGCATCACCCAGGCTTTCCGTGCGCAAGCAGTCGTTCAGGCCCGCGCTGAACGCATACGCCGGCTTGTCATGCGACTGGTCGGGCGGGCACCGGACCGCAATCAGCATGTCGCCGATGCGCTGCGCCGCGTCCGCCATAGAAGTGTGCGGAAACAGTATCGCGAATTCCTCGCCGCCGAGGCGCCCGAACACGTCGCCGGCACGCATGTGCCTGCGCACTTGCGCACCGAAATCCGCGAGCACGCGGTCGCCTGCGGCGTGCCCGTGCCGGTCGTTGATCGTTTTGAAATCGTCGATGTCGATAATCGCGACGCTCAACTGCGCCTGCGTGGCACGCGCCGCGCGCGATAGCGCTTCGCCGCGAGCGATGAACGCGCGGCGCACCAGCGCTCCGGTCAGATCGTCGAACGTGGCCAGCTTCTCGACCTGCTGCATGTGCCGGTCGTTGGCAAGCATCACGAGGCCGATGGACAGAATCGGCAACGAAAGAATGCTGATACCGAGAAAGGCGAAGTCAGGAGCGATATGCGCGGGCCACGCGAGCGACGTGTCGACGAAAAACGTGTTCAGCA
Source organism: Paraburkholderia phenoliruptrix (assembly GCF_019511605.1). Classification (GTDB taxonomy): domain Bacteria; phylum Pseudomonadota; class Gammaproteobacteria; order Burkholderiales; family Burkholderiaceae; genus Paraburkholderia; species Paraburkholderia phenoliruptrix_A. The sequence goes on from NZ_JAEUAV010000006.1 coordinate 260,145, forward strand.
CACCGCGCGCGAAATACACCACGCCGCCGATCAGCGCCGCGCAAAGCACGAGCCAGTGACCGTACTGCGAGCGCCCGCGCACGCGCGAGCTCCAGATGATCCACCCCACGGCAACGCGCGCGTAGGCGAGCGCGAACGACATGAGCGCGGCTCTTGCGCTGATATCCGGCGCCACGCACGTCCAGTACACGAGCGCACAGCCCGCGCCCACCAACGCGGGATGCTCGCCCTTAGGTGCACTGCGCTTGCCGACGAAAGCGCGGCAGCCCTGCAACATCAGCAACGCCCCTGCGAGCACGCACGCGCATGAGGCCAGCATCACGGCGGCCGACGGGCGCGCGTGGGTGACGAACAGCACGCCCGAGGCGAGCGCGAACAGGCAATGCGCGGCCAACCAGCGGCGCAGTCCGGCTACCTCGTAGCGTGCGAGGTAGCCCAGCACGGCCGCGCTGGAGAGGCACGAGACAAATACGGTGGCGAGCAGCGCTGCTGAGCTGGACATGGTCTTCGACGTTATTCTCGGCCCGCCTGCGCGGCGTGCGGCCGTTAGTTTTTACATGGCGTCCGCTTGTGTCGTTCGTTGATGCGGTCCGTTGATGCGGTCCGTTGCAACGCCCCTCGACGGACAAATTCCGCTTCAAGCGTGCCGCTGCGCGGCGCCCCGCACGCGCAGGAGAACACGCAAACCTGCCCCGCCTCGCTGCGCTAGCGCTCCTTCCTGCGTCGGAACGCCCACCATGCCGTCAGTCCCGTGAAGCAGGCCACCAGCACCACCATCACCCAGAAGCCGTGATGGTTGTCGGCAAACGGAATACCGCCCACATTCATGCCGAAAAAACCGGCGACGATATTGATCGGCATCGCGAGAACCGTAACCAGCGTCAGCGTGAACAGCGTGCGGTTATTCTGTTCTTCGAGCCGCGAAATAATCTCTTCCTGTAGCAGCCTGACACGTTCGATCAGCCCTGCCATGTCCGACAGTACCACGGAGAACTCTTCCGTCGACTCGCGCAAATCCTGCACGTCCTCCTGTTGAAGCCAGCGCGGCGGTCTCGCGAGCAGGCGGAAAATCGCGCCGGGTTCCGGTGCGAGCATCCGCTGCAAGCGCGTCAGCATGCGTCGCATCGCGCCGAGGTCGAGGCGGTTTTGCGTGGGCCTTTGCGAAAGAAAACGGTCTTCGATACGGTCGACGTCGGCGCTCGTGCGGCGAACGATCTGCACGAGCAGATCGGCCTGGTCGCGCATCAGATGCACCAGCAGTTCCACTGGCGAGCGAAAGATTTCGCCTTCTTTCACCGACGCGCGCAAGCGGTCCACCGAGCGCAGCGGCTTGAGCCGCGCTGTCACGATGATCCGCTGATGCGCGTAAATCCACAGCGTTGCAATCTCGGACGGGGTGAACTCGAGGTTGAACATCACGTCGTTGACGACCGCACGCAGCGCCCCGTCTGCCTGCTCGATGCGCGTAGAGTGCGAGCCTTCGCGCAGCGCATCGAAAAACGTTTCGGGCAAATCGAGTTGCGCGCGCATCCAACGCTCACTCGCGCTATGTGCGAGATTGAAATGCAGCCATAAAAATTCGTCTACATGAGCCGTGCCGCCGTTCTGGCGCGCGCGCAGCCACTCCAGCGCATCGTCGGCGGAAATGGGCCGGCCCGGCTGCGTGGGCGAAAAGACATAGCCGCACACAATGCCGGACGAATCCGAGCCATAAGTTTGCAGCAGCAGTTCAGATTTCATAGGTCTTTCAGGTCTGTTTCCGCTTTCTGTTTGTCCCAGCCCGCAATTTACCAGCCGAACATGAAGCCGCGATGGCCGCCACGGAAAAGACACGTAAGCGCCATATTGCGTTGACTCGCGGCTCGCCATGACGTTTTACCATTGAGCAGCAATCGCTTCATAGCAAATATCAATCATGCGCAAACCTTTGCGGGCGGTTTACCTGGGATAACCGCCCTACGGCACTCTGCGCGCATGCCGTTATTACGTTTGGCACCGGCGAGAACTGAAGTCCCATCGTGTGCTGGCGGCCCCGGAGATGGTCCGGGCAGCCGAAGCCTTCAACATAGTTTTCGGCCAGAAAAGTGGCGACTGGAGTGCAGAATCATGAATTTCCATAATCTCTCCGAGAAGGCCAAGCTGACGGCCGGTTTCGGCTCGCTTGCGTTTGTCGTATTGATTGTCTCCGCGATCTCGCTGATGGCGCTCAGCGACGAGAACGAGCGCTTCTCCGGCTTTGTCAGCGGCATCAATGCACGGGCGCAAATGGCCGAGTCGTTGCGCGACGCCGTCAATGCCCGCGCGCTCGCGGTGCGCAACCTGGTGCTCGTTTCCTCATCCTCTGACATAGAGGTTGAAAAGGCCGCCGTGCTGGACGCCGAGAAGCAGGTGGAAAGTCGCCTTGAAAAGTTCAACGCGATGGTGGCCAGCGCGAACGACATCAACGAAAACACACGCGCGCTTGCCGGCGAAATCTCGCGTATCGAACAGCTTTATCGACCGGTCGCGCTCGAGATCAACCGGCTCGCGCTGAACGGCCAACGCGACGCCGCCATTGCCGACATCGCCGCGAAATGCCGCCCGCTGCTGACTGCGTTGACGAGAGCAACCAGCGCCTACCTCGACGCCACGCACCAACGCGAGGTGCAGATGGAGCAGCAGTCCGCCGAGCAGTTCGCCCATCAGCGCAATGTGCTGATTGCCTTCTGTATCGGCGCTGTTGCGCTTGCAATCGGCGCGGGCATCCTCATCACACGCGGCCTGATGCGTGCGCTTGGCGCCGAGCCGGTGGCGCTCGCGGAAGTCACGCGGCACGTCGCGCAAGGCGATCTGCGTCCCGTGCCCGGTGCGAGCAAGGCGCCTGCGGGCAGCGTGCTCGCCTCGATGGGCGAGATGCAGGCGAGCCTTGTGCGCCTGATCGGCAATGTGCGCAGCGCGGCCGACAGCATCGCGACGGGCTCCAGCCAGATCGCGTCGGGCAATGTGGACCTTTCGTCGCGCACCGAACAACAGGCGGCGTCGCTGCAGGAAACAGCGTCGAGCATGGAAGAACTGACGGCCACGGTTAAGCAGAACGCGGAGAACGCGCAGCAGGCGAGCACGCTGTCGGCCAATGCGTCCGAGGTGGCGCTCAAGGGCAACGGCGTGGTCGGCGAGATGGTCGGCACGATGGGCGAGATCAGCGCGAACTCAACGCGCATTGCCGAGATCACCGGCATGATCGAAGGCATTGCGTTCCAGACGAACATTCTCGCGCTCAATGCCGCGGTGGAAGCGGCGCGCGCGGGCGAACAGGGCCGCGGCTTCGCCGTGGTGGCAAGCGAGGTGCGCAATCTTGCGCAGCGCTCGTCCAGTGCGGCGAAGGAAATCAAGGATCTCATCAGCACCTCGGTCGAAAAGATCCGGGACGGTTCGTCGCTCGCCGACAAAGCAGGCATGACGATGGCCGAGGTCACTCAGGCAGTGGCGCGCGTGACTGACATCATGGGAGAAATTGCGGCGGCCTCGGCCGAACAGAGCCGCGGCATCGAACAGGTGAACCAGGCGATCACGCAGATGGACGAGGTCACGCAGCAGAACGCCGCACTCGTCGAAGAAGCGGCGGCCGCGTCGAAGTCGCTTGAAGACCAGGGCCGGCAATTGAATCAATCGGTGTCGTTCTTCCGTCTCGATGGTGCATCGGCTACCGCACAGCACGAGTCCGCCGCGGTGCGCTCAGCGCCGCCGCACGCGGGCGGCGCTTCGGCAAGCAAGGAGCCGGCTGCGAAGCGCCGCGCGGCGAGACCGAGCCTGCGGCCGGCCGCTGTGGCCATGGCAGCCCCCGCGGTCGCCGCGGGCACGGATGGCTGGGATACCTTCTAACGCTGTCGGCAGATGTGGCTACAGCATCCTTGCGTGAACGGCGCCGGCAACCCGGCGCTGCACACGCAGGGCCCGCAGCAAAGCAGATCAGCGTTTGACTGCCGTGACCAGTTGCAGCGGCGTCTCTATCGTGCGCGACAACTCGCTCTGCTTTCGCTGCTCCGTCACGGCTTTCAACGCGACGTCCATGCCGAACACGGCCTGACGTTCGGCGAACTGATTGACCGTGGCGAGCACGTGACCGTCTGCGATCAGCGGCTTGATGGCGTCAATCGCGTTATAGCCGGTGATCAACACGCCGCCGGTGCGGCCCGCGTCGCGCACGGCGTCGGCCGCACCCATTGCCATATTGTCGTTTGCACATAGCAAACCGCGAATCTGCGGATGCTGGCCCAGCATTCTCGAGGCAACGTCACGGCCCTTGCCGTACTCCCAGTCGCCGGGCTCGGTTGCGACCACCTGCATGCCCGCGGCGCTCATTGCTTCCTTGTAGCCCGAGTTGCGTTGCTGCGCGTTGCGATCCGCCTGGATGCCGCCAATGATCCCCACCTGATCGCCAGGCTTTAGCCGCTCGGCCAGATAGTTCGCCACCAGCATTGCGCCCTTGCGGTTATCCGGACCGACGAACGGCACCGAGATTTTCGCGGCTTCCTGCAAGGCGTCGTCCAGCGGGTTGTCGATGCTGATAACGATGATGCCCGCCTTGATCGCGCGCGCGACCACAGCCGTGAGCCCTTTCGAGCCCGACGGTGCAATCACGATGGCATTCATCTTCGCGCCGATCATCTCCTCGACAATGCGGATCTGTCCGGCCGTATCGGGCTCTGTCGCGGTTCCGCGCACCGTCAGCACGAATTGGGACGCGTAATGCTGCTGATAGTTTCTGGCGGCGTTCGCCATTGCCACGGTGAAAGGGTCGCTGAGCGACTTCAGCACGAGCGCGATCTTCGGCATGCCGCCTTCCGGCGTTGCCGCGCCGGCCACGCGCGCAAGCCCCGCCGCAGCCAGTGCACCGGCGATCATCACGCGGCGGCGCATTCTCTGCGTCATGGTCGTTCTCCTTTCTGATTGCGCTCGCGAACTGCATGAACGCCAGCGGATGAACCCGGGTCGATGAACCCGCAAGCGGGTCGCCTGTTCGCCATCAACCTGCCTTCAGCGCGAACAGTTCAGAGCCGATCTCTTCGAAAAGAGGCCGGCTGTCGACGTCTTCGCTCAGGCAACGGTCTCGCAGGCTTGCGAGTTTCGCAGCGCCGTCTGCGTGCGCAAACGCATTGCGCTGATCGCAACGCTCCAACAATTCCTCGATCAGGCAGCCGTATGCCCTCACTTCGAGGCGCTCCAGCGCGGTGCGCGACTCGCGATTCCGCGTCGAATAGAACGACGCTGCGCCGAAGTCCCCTAACAATACACGTGCCTGGCCGTCGTACAGAATGTTGTGCGCGTACAGGTCGCCGTGCATTACGCCGCGCCGGTGCAAGTGGCACGCGGCCGATGCAATGCCGTATGCCATATCCACCACGTCGGCGGGCGCAAAACGTGCGTTTGCATCGTAAATGTCGCGTGTGCACGATTCGAAGCTCGGCGGTCCGGCCAGGTTGCGGTATTGCGGGTCGATGAGTTCCATCACCAGGCCGTGCGCGTTTGCCGGGTGGTCCTTCACATTTCCCGCGACGGCGATCAGGTTCGGGTGATTGCCAGAGTGCAGGCAAGCCGCCATTTCGCAGTCGGGCAAACCGTCGCTCGTCACGGCGCCCTTGAACAACTTGAGCGCGACGGGCCGCGTAGCGTTGGCGCTTACGCGCAGTTCGGCGCGATAGATCACGCCCGAGGCGCCCTCGCCCAGCGGCTCGTGCACACGCAAATCGCTCCAGGCAATCTCGGCGAAGGGCGTATCGTGCAGCGCCACGGCTTCCAGTGTCTCGCCAAATGGGTTCCCCGCAAAAGCGAGCCAGGCGAGCCGCGGCATGCGCAGGAGCCACGCGGGCAACGCATCCAGTCGATTCGCGGCAAGCCGCAGAAGCTCGAGGCGCGAGCACGCGGCCAGTTCTTCGGGAAGAAAACGCAGACGATTGCCCGCCAGCATCAACTTCTGCAAATGGCCGCAGTTGCCGATTTCGGGCGGCAGCACCTCGATCTCATTGTCCGTGAGAATCAGCCAGCGCAGGCGCGGCGGCAATGCATTGCCCGTTACGGTGCGAATGCGATTAGCCTTGAATCCGATCATGCTCAATTGTGGACACTGCCCGAGCACTTGCGGCAACTCCGTGAACGGATTGTTCGACGCAAAGAGAATGCGCAGCTTGCGTAGCCGCGCGAAGTCGTCCGGCAGTGTCGTGAGCGCATTGCCTGAAAGATCGAGCACTTCCAGCGTGTCCTCGAGATCGAGAATCTCGCGTGGAAATTCGCTGAGCCCGCACGCAAGCTTGAGATGGCGTGTACCCGCCAGTTGGCCCGCTCGCAGTTGTTCAAGTGTCGTTGTCACAGTAATGGAAAGATCTGGTAGGCGCCGCGCATCGTGCTGGAAGGGTCGATTTTACTGAGTCGCGTCACGCCGCGCTTCTGCAGAGTCCGCCGCGTCGCTCTACTACGCCGCGCCAGATCACCGCACAGCGTCCAAATCCTTCATACTTGACGACGAAACAGACAGCAAGATTCGAAGTGCCTGCGCCCGTCGCAACGTCCACACTGAGATCGTCGCCGCACGTCGTTTCGCGGCGCTCGCTCACGCACCGGACTTGCGGCGCGTGGCCTCCACTTCAACCAGCAGGAGCAGACAAGTGACTTACGCATACAAGCTGATGGATTCTCCAGTCGGCAAACTGAAGCTGGTCGCCCGCGCCGGGCGCTTGACCGCCATTCTGTGGGAGAACGACAAGCCCAATCGCGTACGGTTGGCTGCTGAGTTGTTGCAAGCGGATGATGTGCCTGTTCTGTGCGAAGCCGCGCGTCAATTGAACGAGTACTTTGCAGGCAAGAGGCAGACGTTCGATCTCGAACTCGACTTTCAGGGCACCGCGTTCCAGAAAAAAGTATGGGCCGCTCTGTTGACCATTCCATTCGGTCAGACGCGCACTTATGCGCAAATCGCCGCACAGATCGGCAACAGCAACGCTGTGCGCGCGGTGGGCGCGGCAAACGGCAGGAACCCGATTTCAATCGTGGCGCCCTGTCACCGCGTGATAGGCGCGTCCGGCGATCTGACGGGCTTTGCCGGCGGATTGGCGAACAAGATGCTGTTGTTGTCGCTGGAAGCAGGGCAAACGTCGCTCACAGCGGCGAGTGACGTGCAGGCGCAAGCAAGTGCTCAGGCCGTCAAAGCGCCTGCAAAACGCGCGCATCGTGCGCCGCCGCCCGGAGTACAAAGCTCGTTGTTCGGCAACTGACGTTTTCGCTGCTGCGCAGCCGGGCAAACGGCAGCGTCGCTCACAAGTTGGCGAAGAAGGCCCGCGCCGCCAGCATGCATGAGCCCGCAACCAACCCGCCATGATATGAACGCAGTACCGCAGATGCGCCGCCGTCGGCTGCGCCTGCTGCTATCGCCTGTTTCGCCACTGCCGCCTTCGCATTTGCAAAACCGCGCTTGATGGGCGCGAATGGATCGTCGGCCCCGCTGACGGGCGAGTCGACATCCAGCACCGAAGTCAATCCCGCCGGCGCCCTGGCGTTCAGCCAGTACGCCTGCTCGGCGCGTGCGTTGAAGAAGAACACCATCGGGTCCGCGCCGCCGCCGCACAGCAGAACCGGCGCCTTCGGCACCCAGTTGCGAAGATCGTTGCGCTTGAAAGCCTGACGCAACGGATGCATGGGGCTCGCCGCGGGCGCCATGCCCGGCGTTGCGTTGGGGAACGCGCCGTCAGGATTCGCCGCGGCGTCTTCGAGCAATGCGCCGCGATAGCTGTTGCGCACGAGATTGGCCTCGCCAAAGCCGGCTGCGAAGAGCGGTGCCAACACCGCTGGCGTGAGCGACGGCGACGCAGGCGGCGTGATCTCAGCGAATCGCGGAGCGGGCGGCGTGCTGCTGAAAAGATGCGACGGCGGCAACTTTCCTTGCGAGAACATGGCATCGAGCGATTGCACGCCTGGCAACAGTTGCTCGATATCCGGCGCATAGGCTGCTTCGAAAAACTCGGCCGGTTTGCGATACAGGTTTCCGTAGGCGCGCTGATAACCGGTCACTGCCAAGGTTGTGAAGAGCGTCGAGCCGAGATTGACCTGCCCTGCAATGATGGCGTCCGCCGTAGCGGCAATCGCATACGGACCGGAGCCAGGCGCGGAAGCCGTTACGCTGACGCCTGCCGCCTGCAACGCGCGATGCGTTGCGAGCGCAACGAAACCGCCTTGCGAATAGCCGGTGATGAACAGCTTGCCGTTTTCGCTGATCGCCGCCCGCGAGCGGTCGCCGGTCAACAAGGCGCGCGCCGCGCGCAGCGAGTCGATCATGTCCGCGGACTGCTGGTCGGCGTTCAGGTAAGGGTGGTAGCGAAGATTCGAACCCGCATAACCTGCGTAGTTGCTGGCCGCCACGATGTAGCCGTGCGCCGCGTACATGGCGGCCACGCTCAAGCCCTCGCTGGCGCCGTCGTTCTCGGGGTCACTGCCCGTGACATCCGCGAGATCGTACTTGCGGTAGGCGGTGGTGCCGTGCGCATACAGCATCATCGGACGGGGCCCGCTGCAGGCCGGAGCGTCGCCCTGCGGGATCATGAGCGCACCGCTCGCCGTGGCCGCCTCGCCAGCGCCCCCTATGGTCCGGTAGCCGTAATGCAGAATCTGCACGCCGCACTGCGGCTTGCCCGCCATTTGCATGAGTTGCTGCCCTGAGGCACTGTCGGCAAGCAGGTTCGACAGCGCCGCTGCGTCAAGCCGCAAGGTCGCCCTATGATCCAGCAGTCCGCCACGCTCGCGGCAAGCCTGGTCGCATGCGGAGTCGGCTTGAGCCGACGTGGCAACGATCAACGCAACGGATAACAGCAGAGCGAAGGGCGCGGTACGGGCGGCTTGCGGCATGCGGGCTCCGGGTCAAGGGTCGGCGAGTGGACGGCTCTTGCCGTGCGCGGCTGAAGATGCGCGCGACCACTGCTCGAACCGTAGCATAGCCGCGAGATCAGCCGCCAAAGCGGGCGGCAGCTTGCATAGCAGCGCGATATTGCGCTCCGCATGGGGCCGACCCGCCCTCGTACCGCTCGCCGCAGCCCAGGCCGCCCTACCGCTTTCCCCGCTACGCCGCCCGCAGCCGCGACGCGCCCCAACCATTCTTGCCCGCACGCCCCACCGCGAACGCGGCCTCACGCGTATCCGCCTCCACCTGGAAGGCGTGAATCGACGCCTCCAGCAGCCTTGCCTGCTCGGTCAACGTCTGCGCGACCGCGGCGGCCTGCTCGACCAGCGCGGCGTTCTGTTGGGTGACGCTGTCCATCTGCGAGACGGCGTCGCCCACCTGGTCGATGCCCGCGCTCTGCTCGGCGGCAGCCGCCGCAATATCGCGCATCACGCCCGACAGCTTCGCAATGGCCTCGCTCGCCGCCTGAATCGTGGAGCCGGTCTTGCCGACGAGTTCGACGCCGTTCTCCACGCGCCCCGTCGCGCGGCTGATCAGCGCGCGGATTTCTTTGGCCGCCGACGCGCTGCGCTGCGCCAGCGTGCGTACTTCACCGGCCACCACCGCGAAGCCGCGCCCATCTTCGCCCGCGCGGGCCGCTTCAACAGCCGCGTTCAGCGCGAGTATGTTGGTCTGAAACGCAATGCCTTCGATCACCGCAATGATCTCCACCATCTTGTGCGATTCCGTCGAGATCTCCTGCATCGTCGTTACCGCTTCGGCCGCCATCTGCCCGCCTTGCATGACGATCTGCTCCGCGCTCGCCGTCAGTTGGCTCGCCGTCTGCGCGCTTTCGGAAGTTTGCCGGACCATCGCGGTCATCTGCTCCATGCTGGCTGCGGTCTCTTCGAGCGACGCGGCCTGGCTCTCGGTACGCGCGGACAGATCCGTATTGCCCTGGGCAATCTCGCGTGCGCCGGTTGCCACTTTGTCCGCCGCCCCGCTGATCTGCACGATGGTGCCTGCGAGCGCGTCGCGCATTTGCCGCATGGTGTGTAGAAGGCTGTAGTCGTCGCCGGAACGCAGCGCGATCGGAATGACGAGATTGCCTTTGGAGATTTCACCGGCAACCTGCGCGACGTAGGTCGGGTCGCCGCCGATGGTGCGTTGAATGCTGCGATTGGTGAACGCAACAAGCGCGGACACCAGCAGCGCGACAGCGCCGACCACCGCGCCGAGCATGTACAGCGAGCGCCTGAATGCGGCGTCGATATCGTCGACATAAGCCCCTGTCGCAATGATCCAGTCCCACGGCGCGTAACGCACGACGTAGCCGATTTTCTCGACCGCGGCGGACGGCGGATTGCCCGGATGCGGGAACACATAGTCGACGAAGCCGCCCTCGGGGGCTTGCGCCACCGTCGCGAAGGTCACGTAATGATGACGGCCATCGGCATCCTCGACGCCCGCGAGATCCTTGCCGTTCGTCGCGGGTTTCATCGCGTGCATGATCATGCGCGGCTTCGAATCGAGCACGAGGAAGTAGCCGTCTTCGCCGTAACGTATGTCGCGCAGACGCTCGAGCGCCTGCTTGCGGGCCTCCGCCTCGCTGAGCGCGCCGCTTGCCGCGAGCGCCGCATACTGCTTGACGATGCTAAGCCCGACATGACCGACGTTCACGAGGTCGTGCTTGCGCTCTTCGATGCGGGTCTCGCGCGAGAGCCACGCGGCCGACACCGACACGGCGAGCAGCGCGAGCAGACTGACGACCAGCGGCAACCAGAGCTTCTGCTTGAAATTCAGTCGATGCATGCGCGTGTCCCTGTTCGTCCAGTCGAAGAAAGTCGCTGAAGCGTTACGCGAACCGCCGGCGATTCGAACTCCGCCGTCGCTCCACACGACTACTTGAACTGTCTATCGGCACGCACACAGGCGCGCTGCGTAGAGACAAACCCTTTGCCAGTCTGGTCGCGGTTAGAAGTGCGGGACTCGCCGGGTTCGATCACAGGGTGCCGGCTGGCGCCGCGCATGAAGCGCACCCTTAAGTTCGTGCAGGTGCTGTCGTTTACATCACATGTGGACCTGTCGCGAATGTACTGTCCACTCGCAGTGTCCCTGGGCAGACTGTCTGCGCACCGATCCGATGCCCTCCGCGGCCACGCTTTGGTCCGCCACAAAACGGCACCGCAATAGTTTCGTCTAAGGGGAAACCCGTATAATGCGCCAGTGGTCAGACAACCCCGGCTCCCGCTAGTTGCGACGCCGCCGCGCCGCCTGGCGCTTCACCTTCAATCGCCATCCTGCCAAGACTCGTGACTTCCCCTGCCGCTGCTACCGCGCTGCCTTTCCGGAACGCCCTTTTCGCGATGCTCGGCATCGGTCTCGTCAACATGCTGGTGGCGCTCGATCAGACGGTCGTCAGCACGGCGCTGCCCTCCATCGTGGCGGAACTGCACGGCTTCGAGTATTACGCGTGGATCGCGAGCGCCTACCTGCTGGCTTCAGTGGTGACGGTGCCCGTGTTTGGCCGGCTGGGCGATTACTTCGGCCGCAAGCGCTTCGTGATTGCCGCGGTCATCACGTTCACGGTGGCGTCCGTGCTCTGCGGCATCGCCAACGACATGCTGTTCCTCGTGATCGCACGCGGCTTGCAAGGCGTAGGCGGCGGCATGATGGTGGGCACCGCGTTCGCCTCGATCCCCGACCTGTTTCCCGACCCGCGCGCCCGCGTGCGCTGGCAGGTGGTGATGGCCGCGGCGTACGGCATCGGCACCGCGGCGGGGCCGTCGCTTGGCGGCTGGATGAGCGAGCATCTCGGCTGGCGCTCCACGTTTCTGATCAATTTGCCGGTCGGCGCCGCGGCGCTTTATTTCATCTGGGTGCATTTGCCGAGCTTTGCGCGTCCGCATGAAGGCGAGGTGAAGATCGACTGGCTCGGCGCAGGACTCGTGGCCGCCGTGCTGGGAGGCCTGCAGGCTTTGATCGAGGCTCTACCCAAAGACGGCCTGAGCGCGGGCAACATCGCGCTTGCCGTGTGCGTGCTGGTCGGCGCCATTGCGTTATACAGGTGCGAGAAGCGCGCCACCCATCCCATCATTCCGCTCGACCTCTTCAAAGACTCGCAGCTTGTCACGCTGTTTACGCTCGGCATGCTGTCGGGCTTCGTGATGTTTTCGCTGATCTTTTTCGCGCCGCTGCTGTTGCAGGGCGGGTTTGGTCTGTCTCCGCAGCAGGCGGGGCTGCTGGCCACGCCCATCGCCGCATGTATCGCGCTTGGCAGCGTGCTCAACACGCGCATTGTGATTCACATGAAAAAGCCGACGCGCATTCTCTCCATCGGCTTCGGGTTGCTGTTGTTCGCGTCCATCGGCATTGCATTCGCCAATGCCGACACGCCGCATCTATGGATCGAATTGCCGATGGCCGCTGTCGGCATCGGCCTCGGCTTCATCCTCAACAATCTGAATGTGTTCGGCCAGGAGATTGCGGGCCGCGAGCGCTTCGGCATTACTACGGCGCTGCTGCAGTCCACCCGAATGGTGGGCGGCATGTTGGGCACAAGCATCGTGGCGACGGTCGTGCAGCACCACTACCGCGATGTGGTCACGCGAACCATCAGCGTGCTCGGTGAACCGGCGGCCTCGCAATGGCGGCCCCGCTTCGTCGACCTGCGCATTCTGATCGACGAAGCGTCGCGCCAGAAGCTGATCGCGGACATGAAGCCGACCGCGCTCGACACGCTCGCGTTGATCGACACCGCACGCGACGCGCTCGTGCAGTCCATTCACATCGGCGTGTGGCTGACGGCGGTCGCGGCGCTCGTCGCTGCTTTGCTGGTGCAGCGGATTTCGCACGTGGTGTTCCGCCGCGGCTAGCGCCGCGAGTAGCCGGCCGCGCGCGTTCGCGGGGCCGGCGTCGAAAGTGACTGAACGCGCGCCGGCTGGCAGCGCCTTGCGCGCGTCAGGACATTAGCGCACGAGGCACGGGCGCTTGTTGTCGAATTTCCAGTTGGGAATCAGGTACTGCATGGCGACGCCGTCGTCGCGTGCGCCCAGGCCGTGCTGCTGATAGAGCGCGTGCGCCTTCTCGATCTCGTCCATATCCAGTTCCACGCCGAGGCCGGGCTTCTGCGGCACCTTGACCTTGCCGCCGACAATCTGCAACGGCTCGCGGGTCAAACGCTGGCCGTCCTGCCAGATCCAGTGCGTGTCGATTGCGGTGATCTTGCCGGGCGCGGCAGCCGCAACGTGGGTGAACATGGCAAGCGAAATGTCGAAGTGGTTGTTCGAATGCGAGCCCCACGTGAGTCCCCAGTCATGGCACATCTGCGCGACGCGCACCGAGCCCTGCATGGTCCAGAAATGCGGGTCGGCAAGCGGAATGTCCACGGACTGCAATTGGATCGCGTGGCCCATCTGACGCCAGTCGGTAGCGATCATGTTGGTTGCCGTCGGCAAGCCGGTGGCGCGGCGGAATTCCGCCATGACCTCGCGGCCCGAATAGCCGTTTTCGGCGCCGCACGGGTCTTCCGCGTAGGCGAGCACGTCGTGCTTGCCGCGGCACAGGCGCACGGCTTCAGCGAGTGACCATGCGCCGTTCGGGTCGAGTGTCACGCGTGCGTTCGGAAAGCGTTCGGCGAGCGCCGTCACCGCCTCGATTTCCGCGTCGCCGGACAACACCCCGCCCTTCAGCTTGAAATCGTTGAAACCGTAGCGCGCCTGTGCGGCTTCGGCGAGGCGAACCACCGCTTCGGGCGTCAGGGCTTCTTCGGTGCGCAGGCGTTCCCAGTCGTCGCGTCCGTCGGCGCCGCTCGCGTACTGCAAGTCCGTCTTGTTGCGGTCGCCGATGTAGAACAGATAGCCGAGCATCTCCACTTCGTCGCGTTGCTGACCCTCGCCAAGCAGTGCCGCGACGGGCACGTCGAGATGCTGGCCGAGCAGATCGAGCAGCGCCGCTTCGAGTGCGGTTACCGCGTGAATCGTGGTGCGCAGGTCGAACGTCTGCAGACCGCGTCCCCCGGCATCGCGGTCCGCGAACTGGGTACGCGCTTTGTTCAGGATAGCTTGCAAATTGCCGATGGACTGACCGACGACGAACGGACGCGCGTCGTCGATCGTCTTGCGAATGTTCTCGCCGCCCGGCACTTCGCCGACGCCGATGTGCCCCGCGCTGTCGCGCAGAATCACCACGTTGCGAGTGAAGAACGGACCGTGCGCGCCGCTCAGATTCAGCAACATGCTGTCACGGCCCGCGACGGGCACGACGCGCAGTTCAGTAACGGTGGGCGTATGGTTCGGATTGGAAGGTATCGTGGACATGTGAACTGGACCAGGTAAGTAAGTGGGCCTGACGATGACAAGCGCTCAGTGTGCGCCGCCTTGCAGCGGATCGCGCAGTGCGTTGCCGTCGCCGCGTCGATTGCGTGCGAGGAAAGCCGCTGCCGCAGCGATCAGCGAGGCAACGCCCAGGCCATAAAGACCGCCGGTGATCGAACCGGTGTGCTGCTGCAGATAGCCGAACGTGGCGGGCGCAAAAAAGCCGCCCAGATTGCCGATGGAGTTGATCAGCGCAATGACCGCCGCGGCAACGCGCGCATCCAGATAGCCTTGCGGAATCGGCCAGAACAGCGACGAAGCCGCCTTGAAGCCGATCGCCGAAAAGCAGATGGCGACGAACGACAGAACCGGATTGCCCGACGTCGATGCAAAGAGACCGCAGGCCGCAATCACCAGCGCGACCGCCAGCCACGCCTGCTGGAAACGCCATTTGGCCGAGAGCAACGCGAAACAGTACATGGCGACCATGGCGATAAGCCAGGGAATCGCGTTGAGCATGCCGACTTCGAAATCGGAAAGTCCGCCGATCTTGCGAATGATGGTAGGCAGCCAGAACGTGGCCGCGTAAATCGTCAACTGGATCGCGAAGTACAGGCAGCAGAACAGCACGATCTGCGGGTCTTTCAGCAGCTTGATGGCCGGCAGGTGCGCGCCGCCATGCGCGACGCGCTCGGCCTGTTCGGCGGCAATCGCGTCTTCCAGCGCGCGTTGCTCGTTAGCCGTGAGCCACGATGCGTCACGAATGCGCGACTTCAGGAAAATCCAGCTCACCGCGCACAGCACGACCGAAAAGCCGCCTTCGATGAGGAACATCCATTGCCAGCCGTGCAGGCCGAGTCCGCGAATGGACAGCAGACTGCCGGTGATCGGACCGGATACCACCGAGGCGATGGCCGAACCCGAGAGGAAAATCGCGACCGCCTTGCCGCGCTCCTTTTGCGGCAGCCACTGCGTGAAATAGAACACCACGCCCGGAAAGAAACCGGCTTCCGCCACGCCGAGCAGGAAACGCAGCACATAGAAAGAGGTCTCGTTCGACACGAACGCCATCGCCGCGGCGACCACGCCCCAGGTGCCCATGATGCGCGTGAGCCAGGCCCGTGCGCCGTACTTCTGCATCAATACGTTGGACGGCACTTCGAACAGCGCATAGCCGATGAAAAACAGGCCGCTGCCGAGACCATACGCAGCGGCGCCGATGCCGAGGTCGGCTTTCATGTGAGCGTTGACGAAGCCGATGTTCACGCGGTCGATATAGTTCGCAATGAACATGATGAGGAAAAGCGGCAACACGTGCCGCTTGACCTTGGAAACGGCGGACGCCAATGGGTCCATTGCCGTGGTGAGGGCAGAGTTCATGAAGTCTCCAATGTCGGCCGGGCGGCGGTAGTGGTACGACGTCTCGTGCGGATGACATGTGCTCAAGGCTGCCAGCGCGAGATATGTCGTCAGATGACAGTCTACATTTGGTGATGCACAACTTCCAATGTGGTGTTTACCCTGCCGCCGCCCTGAAACCCAGCAGACGCGGGGTCGACGCGGCTGAGCGCTTGCATTCGGCGCAGTCGCCTCGCCCGAAGCGTCGATAATAAGACGTCTGATGTCTATGCGCGTTTCGCACGCCCGGTCCACGAACAAGTCATCATTTTTGCGACAGACGCTATGATGGCTGATGTCCAGACGTCACCTGACGTCGGCCGCGCCCGCGGGCGCGCATTTCCAGCCGATCAGTCAACCAGCCAAGCAATGAGCAGCCTTACTGAGAAAGTGGTGGCCACCCTTTCCGATGACATCCGCCGCGGCGTCCTGCGACCAGGCGACCGCATCCCCACCGAAGTCGCGATGATGAAGCAGCTGTCGGTCAGCCGCTCCGTGGTACGCGAAGCGATCTCCCGCCTGCAAGCCGCCAAAGTGGTGGAAACACGGCACGGCATCGGCACCTTCGTGCTGGCGCCTGCCGCCGAGAAAGCGATGGAACTGCCCGCCGCCGATCTGTCGAGCATGCTCGACGTGATGGCGATCATTGAATTCCGTATCGACGTGGAAGCGGCGTCGGCTGCGCTCGCCGCCGCGCGGCGCACCGACCAGAGCCTCAAGCAGATGCGCGCGGCGCTGGAGCGCTTCGAGTCCGAACTGGAGCGCGGCAGCACGGACACGCTCGCGCACGACGTCGAGTTTCATTTGCAGATCGCGCGTGCGAGCGGCAATCGTTATTTTTTCGACGTGTTGAGCCAGTTGGGAAGCGGCGTCAGCCCGCGCACGCGTCTTGGCTCGGCCGAGATTGCCAGGCTCGATCAGATCGAAACGCTGCGCCACGTGCTCAACGAACACCAGTTGATCTATCGCGCAATCGAGCGCCAGGATCCCGACGACGCCCGCGCGGCAATGCGCATGCATCTGAGCAACAGCCGCGAACGGCTGCGCCGCGCGCACGAGTCGAGCCGGCCGAAAGCGTAGCCGGAAGCGAACGCGGCCCGCTGCCGGTGTGCGGGTTCAGCCGCGCGGCGGCGCTTCGATCTCGAGCCCCATCAACGCCGAACTCAAGGATTTGCCGTGCGCGTCGAGCGCGAGCGAACGCGTGACGCCTCCGCCGAGCGCCTCGCCGAGCACGAAGTTGAATGCCGCAATGGCAGGCAGCTCATAGCGCATCACGCTGCCGCGCACGACCTCGGCGAGATGCGCCTTGACACGCTCGGCCGTCAACACCGCGCGTAGATGCTCGTAGTGCCGTGCGTCGTAGCAAATTACCGAGATGTTCAGCGTATTGCCCTTGTCGCCGGTTCGGGAATGAGCAAGCTCACGTAGTTTCATCTCACGCCTCCACCATCGTGAACGTCGGCTTCACGAGTTCGCGCGGCAACAGCACGGACTGAACCGCGACGACTTCGCGTGCCGACTTGGTCACTCCGCCGCCGCCGGCCGGACCATTCGTGTACAGAGTTTCCACCTCGTTGCCGATCTGCACGGCCTGTGCGAGCGATGCGGCGCGTCCGCTCACGCGCGCCCGCACTTCGTAGGGCTCGGCAAACCCGGCGGCCAGGGCCTCGCCATGCAACGCATTGACGCCGATGAGATCGAAGCGCACTTCGTGCGCCTGAACGCCCGTCAGCGTGAGCCGCTCACGCACGATGTCGAGCGCGAGGCGAGCGCGCGCCATCGCGCCCGGACCCGCATATGAAATCTGTCCTTCGCCGATGAACCCGTCGAAATACGCGACCGACACCTTCAGCGTGCCGGTGCGCGGCCCGCCGTTGCCGCCGCTCACGCGCACGCGGTCCGGGCCTTCCTGCTCGACGCGCACTCGCGAGAAGTCAGCGGCCACGTCGGGCTGCAGATAGCGCTGGGGATCGTGAATCTCGTAGAGCAACTGCTCCTTGCAGGTCGCCTCGGTCACGCGTCCGCCTGCATCCTCGAGCTTGGTGATGATTACCGCGCCGTTTGCATCGACTTCCGCGATCGGAAAGCCGAGTCTTGCAAGCGCGGGAACGTCCTTGAAACCGGGGTCCGCGAAATAGCCGCCGGTGATTTGCCCCGCGCATTCCATTAAATGGCCGATCGCGGTTGCCTGACCCAGCGTCGGCCAGTCGTCCATGCGCCAGCCGAATTCGTGGATCAGCGGCGCGACGAACAGCGACGGGTCGGCCACGCGTCCCGTCAGGACGATCTGCGCGTTGGCCTCCAGCGCCTCGACGAGCGCACCCGCGCCCAGATAGGCATTCGCGGCAACGAGCCGCGCGCGGTAGTCCGCGACGCGCTCGCCGGACTCTTCAAAGCGGTAGTCGCCGCTGCGCACGGCGCCGAGCACATCGTCGCCGGTCACCGCGGCGATCTTGAGGCCGCCAAGGCCCAGCGAGCGCGCGACCTCGGCCGTCTTGCGCGCCGCCGCCAGCGGATTTGCGGCGCCCATGTTCGAGACGATGCGCACACCATTGCGTACCGCCGCGGGCAGGACCGCCTTCATGCGCGTTTCGAGCAAGGGGTCATAGCCGCGCTCGGCGTCTTTACTGCGCGCCTGCTGCGCGATAGCGATGGTGCGTTCGGCGAGACACTCGAACACGAGATAGTCGAGCGCGCCGCGCTCCGCCAGTTCGACCGCGGGCTCGATGCGGTCGCCCGAATAGCCCGCGCCCGCACCGATTCGCACAAGGCGTTGCCGCTGAGTGACTGTCATGCTGCTCTCTTTTTCGTCAAACTCACAGTGAAAACACTCCCAGCGCGACGCAGGCAATCGTCATCACGATGCTTGCGCCGAACAACAGGGGAAACGTGAAGCGCTGGTGATCGGCGAGCTCGATGCCGCACAAGCCGACCACAAGGAAAGTGGCAGGCGTCAGCGGACTGACGGGAAAGCCCGTCGTCATCTGGCCGAGCAACGCGGCCTGGCCCACCTGCACCGCAGGCACGCCGAGCTGGCCGGCCACTTCCGCGATAACCGGCAGGACGCCGAAGTAAAACGAGTCCGGATCGAACAGCATGCTTAGCGGCATGGACACAATGCCGAGCGCGACGGGAATGTGACTCGCCATCTCGGGCGGGACGAAGCCGACCGCCGCTTGCGCCATCGCCTTCAACATGCCGCTGCCCTGCATGATGCCGGTGAACACGCCGGCTGCGAGCAGAATGCCGGCCATCATCAACGCGGCCCGCGCGTGCGCATCGACACGTTTGCGCTGCATGTCGACGTTCGGGTAATTGACCATTAGCGCGATGCACAGACCCACCATGAACATGATCGCGGGCGGGATTTTCTCGCCCATCACGACCATCGTGCCCAGCACGACGAGCGTAAGCACGATGTTGAACCAGAAGTTCTTCGGACGGCGCAGCGCCTGCTCGTCAGGCGTCAGTTCGCGCCTGGGCATGGGCACCGAGCCGCTCGCGGCGGTGAGACCGAGCCGCTTTTCCTCACGGCGGCCGAGCCAGAACGCGGCGCCGAACACAAAGACAAGGCCGATTGCCTGCACCGGAATGAGCGGGTTGAACAGCGACGAAACCGGCAGATGCAGCGAAGCGGACGCGCGGATCATCGGCCCGGTCCACGGTAGAAAGTTGATGCCCGCCGCCATCGACACCGCCGCGGCCAGCACGCGCCGGTCCATTTTGAGGCGGTCGTACAGCGGCAGCATCGCCGGAATGGTCACGAGAAAGCACACCGCGCCGGAGCCGTCGAGGTGGATCAGCAGCGCGAGCAATGTCGTGCCAACCACGATGCGCGTCGGGCGCGTGCCGACCGCACGCAGAATGCGGTCGATGATCGGATCGAGTGTGCCCGCGTCGGTAATGGTGCCGAAGTAAAGAATCGCGAATACGAACATGCCGACCACGGGCGCGAGGCCCTTTAACCCGTCGATCACGAACTTGCTCGTTTGAAAGCCGAACCCGCCGAGCAGCGACGCGGCGATCGGCACGATGATGAGCGCCACCAGCGGCGACATGCGTTTGGACAGAATGGCGCCCAGCAGCACGACGATGGTGGCGAGCCCCAGCAATGGCAGTGGCATGTGCTTTGTCTCCAATGTTGTTTTTTGCTGTGAGCGAGCGTAAGTTTCTTGCAGCAATAAAACAATTGAAATGATTTGATCGCAGCAATTACAAATTGGTATGGATCTGAACCTTCGAGACATTCGCGCTTTCGTGGCCGTCGCGCAAACGGGCAGTTTTACGCAGGCCGCCACGCGTCTGCATCTTTCGCAGCCGGCGTTGACAGTGCAGATCCGGCGCCTCGAGGAAACGCTTGGCCTGCGGCTATTCGATCGCAATAGCCGCAACGTCATGCTCACGGCTACCGGCCGCGATCTGCTGCCGCTGCTGCAGAAGTCGCTGCACGACATGGAGCAGGTGCTGATCGACGCCAGGGCGCTCGGCCACGGTGCGAGCGGCACCGTGCGCATTGCCTGCTTGCCCACCTTCGCGGCGAGTTCGCTGCCCGAGCTGGTACAGACGCTGAAAAAAGCGGTGCCGCGCGTGAGCTTTCAGGTGCGCGACGTGGTCGCGAGCATGGTCAATACGCTGGTGCGCAATGAAGAGGCCGACATTGGGCTGACGGGCGGCAAGCTCGACGACGAACATCTGGAAGTGCTGCACGCGGGCATAGACAGACTCGTGGTGGTTTGCCCGAAGCGGCATCCGCTTGCGAGGCGGCGGCGCATCGAGTTGGCGGATCTTGCCGCGACGCCGCTGGTGCTCACCGCGCAAGGCACGAGCGTGCGCGCGGTAGTGGACAGCGCCTTTGCCAATGCGCGCTGCGTGCCTGAGATTGCCTGCGAGCCGACTTACATGATGAGCGCGGTGGCGATGGTTCGCGCGGGCCTGGGCGTGACGATACTGCCGGCGTCGGCGCGCGAAGTCAGAGCTGAGCCGGAGCTGGCGACGCGTCCCGTCGACGACCCCGCGTTCACGCGGCCTATCGCGCTCATCAAGAAGCGCGGGCGCACATTGCCGCCGGTCACTGAGACATTCGTGGGCATGCTGATTGAGAAGCTGCAGTCCGCGTGAGCGCCGGGCGGCGCCGCTGGCTTTGACCGGCTAAATTCCGTAGGTTGGATTGCTTTGCGCGCCGCGATGCTGGCACGCTTACGTAGTCTGATAGCGACGCGGCGGCCCCGCCCCCTGCATCGGCCACCAGAACGTCGGCTCCTGCCCGCAATCGACAAAACGGAGACAACCGCAATGGCCTCTTCCCACGAAACGCGAGACGCCCCACAAGACGACACGCTCGAGCATTTCGCGGCGCATGGCGCGCCGCCGCTGCCTGCGCCGAGCGACTCGGGTTGGGTCGAGCGCGAAGGCGCGCGAATCTGGTATGCGTCTTACGACAAAGGCGGAGGCGAACGCAACGGTCAGGGCAAGCCGGTGATCCTGCTGCATGGCGGGCTGGGTCACAGCGGCAACTGGGGCTATCAGGTGCGAGCGCTGCTCGATGCCGGCCGCTCCGTGGCAGTGATCGACAGCCGCGGCCACGGGCGCAGCACCCGCGATGCACGTCCATACAAATACGAACTGATGGCGTCCGACGTGCTCGCCGTAATGGACACGCTCGCTATCCAGCAAGCGGCGCTAGTCGGCTGGAGCGACGGGGCCTGTGTGGCGATGGTGCTAGCCATGATGGCGCCGGAGCGCGTTGCCGGCGTGCTCTTCTTTGGCTGCAACATGGATCCTGGCGGCACAACGGAGTTCGTGGCGACGCCGGTGATCGACCGCTGTTTCAACCGTCACCGTGAGGACTATGCGCGGCTTTCCGCTACGCCGGACGCGTTCGACGCCTTTGTGGCGGCCGTCACCGAAATGATGAGGACCGAGCCCAACTATGCCGCGCACGACCTCGCACGCATCCGCGTGCCTGTCCTCATCGCGCACAGCGAGCATGACGAATTCATCAAGGCCGACCATGCCGAATACCTCGCACACAGTATTCCGGGCGCGCGGTTGCGGGTGCTTGCCGGCGTCAGTCACTTCGCGCCGCTGCAACGGCCCGCGCTGTTCAATGAAGTGATGCTGGACTTTGTTGCCCGCGTGCTTTTATGAGCGAGGTCTGCGCAACGCATTCACACCTGTATCGCCGGAACCCCCGATTTTTCACGATGTGACACGCGCGCTTGCTTCGTAAAAAACCGTGGTGCGTGGCACAAATCCGCCATTTCGCAATGTCGCTCCGCGTTGCATATCGCAAAACGCGACGCGCAACCAACTGTTTTATAAGCGAAATTTTCCCTCCATCGAACCGTCTTTGATCGGCTCGCGCCGCCGCCTGCTGACGTAGACTCTTTTACAAGAGCAGGCGCTTCATGCGGTGCAGTCGAACAAATGGAATGACACGTTTACGACCGCCCTCCAGATGCCGCATATGAAACCGCCCATGCACCGCGATTTTTTTATTGGCAATTGGGAGACTAAAAATGAAAGGCTTTCGCTTTGGATCGACCCAAGGAGCGTTCTACATTCTGCCCGGCCAGGACGGTTGGGAAGCAACCTACGGCAACGACAAACTCGGCGAGTTTTCGAGCCCGCAGCAGGCGGCTGACGACCTCGCGCGCGGCTTGACCTGCCCGCATCTGTCGGAAGTCGATACGTCGACGCTCGAAATTCCGGAGAAACTGAGCGACTGGGAAATCGTTCACGTTTGATGGACCGCATGACGCGCGTCTACGTGACGAAGCCAGAAACGACGATGGCGCCCGAAAGCGCCATCGTCTTTGTTACGGCTTACTGCGCTTACTGGTTAAGCGCCTCGGCCTTACTTGATCGAGTCCACGATGTGATTCAGCGTGGCGCTCGGGCGCATCGCCTTGCTGGTCAACTCGACGTTCGGACGGTAGTAACCGCCAATGTCCACCGGCTTGCCTTGCGCTGCGCGCAATTCTTCCAGGATCTTCGCTTCGTTGTCGGCCATTGCCTTCGCCACGCCGGCGAACTGAGCCTGCAACGCGGCGTCTTCGGTTTGCGCGGCCAGTGCTTCCGCCCAGTACATCGCGAGGTAGAAGTGGCTGCCACGGTTGTCGAGACCGCCAACCTTGCGCGCCGGCGACTTGTCGTTGTCGAGGAACTTGCCGGTTGCCTGGTCCAGCGTCTTCGCGAGAACCTGCGCCTTCGGGTTGTGGTACGCGTTGCTCAGGTGTTCGAGCGACGCAGCCAGCGCGAGGAATTCGCCCAGCGAGTCCCAACGCAGGAAACCTTCTTCCACCAGTTGCTGAACGTGTTTCGGCGCCGAGCCGCCCGCGCCGGTTTCGAACATGCCGCCGCCTGCCATCAGCGGGACGATGGAGAGCATCTTCGCGCTGGTGCCCAATTCCATGATCGGGAACAGGTCGGTCAGGTAGTCGCGCAGCACGTTGCCGGTGACCGAAATGGTGTCCTTGCCGGCGCGGATGCGCTCCAGCGAGAACTTCGTCGCCTCGACCGGGGTCATGATGCGAATGTCGAGCCCGCTCGTGTCGTGGTTCTTCAGATACTGCTCGACCTTCTTGATGATCTGCGCGTCGTGCGCACGTGCTGCGTCGAGCCAGAACACTGCCGGCGTGTTGGTGGCGCGCGCGCGGTTCACCGCGAGCTTCACCCAGTCCTGCACCGGCGCGTCTTTTGTCTGGCACATGCGCCAGATGTCGCCAGCTTCCACCGGCTGTTCGATCAGCACCGCGCCGCTTGCGTCGGTCACGCGGACCACGCCGTCGGCCGGAATCTGGAAGGTCTTGTCGTGCGAGCCGTACTCTTCCGCGGCTTGTGCCATCAGGCCGACGTTCGGCACCGTGCCCATCGTGACCGGGTCGAACGCGCCGTTCTTCTTGCAGTCTTCGATCACGGCCTGATACACGCCCGCGTAGCAGCGGTCGGGAATCACGGCCTTGGCGTCGTGCAGCGCGCCGTCCGCGCCCCACATCTTGCCCGACTCGCGGATCATGGCCGGCATGGACGCGTCGACAATCACGTCGCTCGGCACGTGCAGGCTGGTAATGCCCTTGTCCGAGTTGACCATGGCGAGTTGCGGACGCTGCTCGTACTGTGCCTTGATGTCGGCTTCGATCTGTGCAGCCGTGTCAGCCGGCAGGTCCTTCAGGCGCGCATACAGGTCGCCGATACCGTTGTTCGGGTTAAAGCCGGCCTGCGCCAGCGCGTCAGCATGCTTGGTCAGCACGTCTTTGTAGAACACCGACACCACGTGGCCGAAGATGATCGGATCGGACACCTTCATCATGGTGGCCTTCAGGTGCACCGAGAACAGCACGCCGTTCGCCTTGGCGTCGTTGATCTGCGCCTCGATGAAGCTGCGCAGCGCGTTCTTGCTGAGCACGGAAGCGTCGATGATCTCGCCTGCCTGCACCGCGGTCTTTTCCTTCAGAACCGTCTTCGTGCCGTCGGCGGCTGTCAGTTCGATTTTCACCGTGCCCGCCGCGCCGATCAGCGCCGACTTTTCGCTGCCGTAGAAGTCGCCGCCGCTCATGTGCGCCACGTGCGACTTCGAGTCGGCAGTCCACGCGCCCATCTTGTGCGGATGCTTGCGCGCATAGTTCTTGACCGACAGCGGTGCGCGGCGGTCCGAGTTGCCTTCGCGCAGCACTGGGTTGACCGCGCTGCCCTTGATCTTGTCGTAGCGTGCCTTGACGTCTTTTTCCGCGTCGGTCGTGGCAACGTCCGGATACGGCGGCAGCTTGTAGCCCTGGTCGCGCAATTCGGTAATTGCGGCCTTCAGTTGCGGCACCGAAGCGCTGATGTTCGGCAGCTTGATGATGTTCGCTTCAGGGCGCGTGGTGAGTCCACCCAGCTCCGCCAGATCGTCGGAACCCTTCTGTTCCGCGCTCAGGTAGTCCGGAAATGCAGCGATGATCCGGCCGGCAAGCGAGATGTCGCGCGTTTCAACGATCACGTCGGACGAGCGCGTGAACGCCTTGACGATCGGCAGCAGCGAATAAGTCGCCAGAGCAGGCGCTTCGTCGGTGAGGGTGTAGATGATCTTCGGCGGTGTGGACATGTTTGATGCTTTGCTAGATGAAGTGAGAGACAGAGCGTTGGAAGCGCTGAGCCAGCGAATTGCGGCGAAGCGGCAAAACGCAGCGCGACCCACGGCACTACTTTTTGCGGCCCGAGCGTGAGTATATGCGTGTTTTGCCCTCTTCGCTGCTAAACAAACATGCCGAACAACCGTGCGAAACTAGCCGGATGCCCGCCGGACAAGGGTTTGAGCGATTTCACCTAGTCCGAAAGACATATGTCTTATAGATGACCCAAGGTCAAAAAACTTTCCTTGATGAGAACGGCTCTCAATTTCGGGGCATTGCAGTTCACCGATGTAATCAAACGCTTAAGATCGCGGCGGCGTTCCGCTGCTCAGCCAGTAACTCCGTCGTTTTCGCGATAGCTCTGCGCCATCGCGACCACCACCTTGCGCGGTCCTTCAAAAGGGTCGCGGGCGTGCGCCGTCAACATGTTGTCGAGCATCAGCACGTCGCCGGTCTGCCACGGAAACACGATGCGCTGCTCGTCCAGCACGCCGCGAATCTGCGCGAGCGCGTCGGCCTCGAGCGGCGCGCCGTCGCCGTAATACACATTGCGCGGCACGTTTTCGAGGCCCACCGAATCGATCAATGCGTCCTGCATGTCCTGGTCGAGCGACGAAAGGTGGAACAGGTTCACCTGATTGAACCAGACGCTCTCGCCCGTGCGCGGGTGCCGCGCCACCGCCTGGCAGCGCTCGCGCGTGCGCAGGAGCAACTCGCCGTCTTCACTGTCGCGCCATTCGCATGCAATGCCCCGAGCGCGGCAAATGCGCTCCACCACCGCGGGGTCGTCCGAGCCGAACGCCTGTTCCCACGGCAGGTCCAGCCCTTGCCCGAAGTTGCGCACATAGAGCAGCTCCCGGCTCTCGAAGCGCGCGACGAGCGCCGGGTCGAGCGCGCGATAAATCGCGCGACTGTCCGCGATTGGCGTCGCGCCGCCGGAACGCGCGGCAAGTGCACAGTGAAACCAGATGCGCAACGGCCATTCGCGCGTGTACGACTGTTCGTTATGCAAAGGAATCGACCGGTGCGGCGGATATTCCGTCGACGTGTACACCGCGCCTTCGACCTGGCTGCGCGGCGTAGACGCGAATTCATAACCGATCAGCGGATGCCCGAACGAAGCCGCGAAACCTTGGAACGCGTCAATCGACTCGACCCGAAAGCCGGTGAAGAGCACGCCGCCGGCACGTTCGAGCGTTTCGTCGACGATTGCGTGCAGCAAGGGCGTCGCCTCGCTCAGTGACAGGTCGGCGCCGGCGCGCGGCGAGACCACGGTGGGCAGCCCCGGTTCGATGGAAAGATTGGCAAATGTAGGGTGCGACAACGAAAGCAGGGTCATGGAAAATCCTCTGGCAGACGCGGCGCGCCGGCGTTGGGTAGAGCGCGCGCAGTTGTGCGGTGCTGACGGGAGCGGCCCGGTCCGGCGGCGCGGACCACTAACGACGCGCTGCGCCGCGCCCGACCCTCGCCGTAGCGCATCATGCAGGCAACACCACGAACTAGTCCGGCGAGCAATAACGAGACGGTGACAATCTAACGCAAACGCGAATCATTCTCAACAACCATCTGAAAATACCCGCGCAGATAATGCACAGCGCCCACCTGCGAGGATGAAGATCAACCACCAATCTGGCGGCTGAGCGGCCAAGCCAGATCTGGTACAACTGATACATGCGCCGCCTGACAAACCGGCGCGGCGTCAAAACTAAATGTGTTCTGGAGACGCGACATGACGAACGTATTCCGCTTTCAAACAGTGCCGACGCTCGTCGTCGAATTCGGCGCGGCGCGCCGGCTGGGCGCGCTGTTGCGCGCGCAGTTTCCGGCGCTTGACCGTATATGCGTGGTCACGGACGGCTTTTTGCACCAGAGCGGTTTGCTGGCCCCCGCCCTTGCCGATCTGGCGGCGCATGGCTGGCAAGCGAGCGTGATTGACGACGTGATCGCCGATCCGCCCGAGCACGTGGTGCTTGAAGCGACAGCCCGCGCGCGCAGCGCCGGCGCCGAGATCGTGCTCGGGCTGGGCGGCGGGTCGTCAATGGACGTGGCCAAGCTGATCGCGGTGCTCGCTCCGCAGCAGGAGCAGGCGCTCGGCGACATGTATGGCGTCAACAAGATCACCGTGTCGCGCTTGCCGCTCGTGCAGATGCCGACAACCGCGGGCACCGGGTCCGAAGTGACGGCTGTGTCGATTGTCACGGTCGGCGAGGCGAAGAAAATGGGCGTGGTCGCGCCGCAACTGATCGCCGACCTCGCCATTCTTGATGCCGAACTGACGCTCGGGTTGCCGGTTGCCGCAACGGCGGCGACGGGTATCGACGCCATGGTTCACGCTATCGAAGCGTTCACATCCGCGCACCTGAAAAATCCGATCTCCGACATGCTCGCGATAAAGGCGCTCGAACTGCTGTCGCGCAACCTGCTGCCCGCCTGCCAGGACGGCAGCAACCGCGCGGCGCGTGAGGCGATGCTGCTAGGCGCAACGTTCGCGGGACAGGCGTTCGCCAACTCGCCGGTGGCGGCCGTGCATGCGCTGGCGTATCCGATTGGCGGCATTTACCACGTACCGCACGGGCTTTCGAACGCGCTCGTGCTGCCGCATGTGTTGCGTTTCAACGCTGAAGCGGCAGCCCATCTGTATGCGGAACTCGCGGAGGTGGTGGTGCCCGGGGTGACCGGCGACGCCGAAAACAGGACGCGCGCGCTGATCGACAAGCTCGAAGAGATGATTGCAGCCACGGGCATTCCGGCGCGCTTGCGCGATGTGGGCATCCAGCCGGACGGACTTCCGGGAATGGCAAGCGACGCCATGTTGCAGACACGGCTGCTCGTGAACAACCCGCGGCCAGTCAGTGAGAACGATGCGCTGGCAATTTATCGTGCCGCGTTTTGAAACGCGGCGCGCCGTTACGGGAAACGCTGTGCGTTACGTAGCGCGCGCAGGAACATTGAGGCGCGGACGCCCGGTTTCCCGGAGATCTTTCGCACTTAATTCTGCGAATTGCCCCCACTGACCGTGATTCAAACGCCTTTTGGCCGTTTCGCGCTTTTTCAGACTGATGGCGTAGGACTTGCAGAGATGTCCCCGTTAAACAACTTTCAACGGGGACATCATGATGAAATTCGCTGGCCGCACCGCTATTGCTGTTGCGACGTCGACATTGCTCGCACTTTACGGCTGCGGATCGACGCTCACTACGCCTGGAAAGACCGGGCTCACGCCTAGCACCAGCGGGCTCGGCGGCGGAGGTTTGGGC
>NZ_JAEUAV010000060.1 GCF_019511605.1 Paraburkholderia phenoliruptrix
GCCTTCGGGTGGGCCTTCGGGTGGCCCCTTGACTGGGCCTTTGACTGAGCCTTCGCGTGGGGCTGCAGCTGACTCTGCGCGGGCGCTCTCGCCTGTGCCCTTCGCGAAGCCGGCGCCCTCGCCTGTGTCCATGCCGCAGGCGGCACCCGACGCGACTGCAAACGGCAATGACACGCGCATCGACGCAGCCGACGCATCCACGGCACCGCCCGCCCCGCGCACCGTCCTCGTGCCTGCGCGTGACGCGGAAGGCGAGGCGCTGATCCGCACCGCCGAACTCGACGACACACAGATCGTGCCCATGCCGCTTGCCGCCACGCCCCGGCATCTGGCGACGCTGATGAAAGCGCTGATCGGCCGCCCATACGGCTGGGGCAATAGCGGCCTCTATAACGACTGCTCGTCCGAACTGCAAAGCATCTTCGCGGTATTCGGCGTGTGGCTGCCGCGCCATTCGTCCACGCAGATGAGCGCCGGACGCATGGTCGACCTGTCCGCGTCGACGCCGACGCAACGGCTCGACTACCTGGCGCAGCATGGCGCGCCGCTGCGCACGCTGATCTATATCGGCGGACACGTGATGCTCTACATCGGCAACACGACCCGCGACGGCGTCGTGGTGCCGGTGGTGTATCAGGACGTCTGGGGACTGCGCCCGGCCGACAACAGCCGGCGCGCGGTGATCGGCGGCTCGGTGATTCTGCCGCTCCTCGTGCGCATTCCCGAGGACGCGACGCTGCAGTCGCTCGCCGGCACGCCGACGTTCCAGATCAGCATACTCGGCGCGCCGACCGGCGCGGCGGCGCCTGCGCCCGGTTCAGCACCGACGCCCGCCGCACCGGCGGACGAGGATAGTCCGGCGGGGTAACTGCGGGGTGACTGCGGATATCTGCGAGGCAACTCGGAGGCAGCTGCGAGGTAGCGGCGACGTAACTGCGAAGCAACCGCGAGGTAGTAGCGAGGTCGTAGCGAGGAAACCGCGCGGTAAGGGTGAAATAACAATCGCGCTCAAAGGAAGGACAGGACTTGCATGCACGCATACACGGATGCGCGACCCACGCCCACGTGCGTGCTGGAAATTATTTTTTACGGAGTGTCGATCCGCGGCCGACTTGCTCGTCGTAACGTGGAAGTCCTGGCTGAACCAGTCGGGCTTTCAATCCACGAACCCGTTACTTCAAGGAGCCGCCGTCATGACCAGCCCTGCTGTCAAACCGATCCCGGAGGGGATGCACTCGCTCACGCCGTATCTGATCTGCGCGGGCGCCGCGCAAGCCATCGAGTTCTATACGAAAGCCTTCAACGCGGTCGAACAGTTCCGCCTGCCGGGGCCGGACGGCAAGGTGATGCACGCGTGCCTGAAAATCGGCGATTCGATGCTGATGCTCACAGACGAATGGCCGGAGCACCAGTGTTTCGGGCCGAATCATCTGCAAGGCACGCCGGTCACGATTCACCACTACGTGGAAGATGTGGACGCAAGTTTCCAGCAGGCGGTGGAGGCCGGCGCGACCGTCAAGCTGCCGGTTTCCGACATGTTCTGGGGCGACCGCTACGGCCAGTTGAAAGACCCATTCGGGCATAGCTGGTCGCTCGCCACCCACAAGCGCGATTTGAGCAAGGAAGAGATCGAGCAGGCCATGGCGGCGATGAAGTAGCCGGCCTGGCGTTTTGCGAAGACTGCCTTGCTTGTTCGCGGTGGGCGGGGCGTGGCGGTGTGGGG
>NZ_JAEUAV010000061.1 GCF_019511605.1 Paraburkholderia phenoliruptrix
AACATTTCGGGCGTGGTGGGCGATCAATTTCATTCTAGCTGTCGGGTCGTGTGAAGCGATCCTCGTAGAGGATCGCGAACTGCCGCATCGCAGCCTTCCAGTCGTGGGCAGCGCGGCTCCAGTCGCTGGTGATTTTGCGCAGCGCAAGCCAGAGCAGTTTGGTCGCGGCGTCGTCGGACGGGAAGTGTCCACGCGTCTTGATGATCTTGCGCAGTTGAGCATTCACACTCTCCAGCGAATTCGTGGTGTAGATCACCTTTCGCACCTCAGGCGGGAACGCGAAGAACGGAATCACGCGATCCCATGCGCGGCGCCAGGCTGCGATGACGGTCGGGAACCTGCTGCCCCACGGGCCGCGTTCCAGGGCAAGCAACTCCGCTTCGGCTGCGGCAGCACTGGCCGCCGTGTAAATCGGGCGCAGGGCCGCAGCCAGTTCCCGACGCTCCTTCCAGCCGGCGTAGTCGAGTGAATTGCGGATGAGGTGCACGATACAGGTCTGCAGCGTGGTCGCCGGGAAGACCGCTCCCAGCGCTTCGGACATGCCCTTCAGCCCGTCGGTGACGGCGATCAGGATGTCCTGCACGCCGCGCGTCTTCAGATCGCTGAAGACCTTCATCCAGAACTTCGCGCCTTCGGTGTTCTCGATCCACAGCCCGAGAATGTCCCGCGTGCCATCGGGCAGAATCCCCAGTGCCAGATAGACCGCCTTGTTGCGCACCATCCCTTCGTCGCGGATCTTCACACGCAGCGCGTCGAAGAACACCACCGGATACATCGGCTCGAGCGGACGGCCCTGCCAGGCGGTGATTTCCTCAGTCACTGCATCGGTGACAGAGCTGATGAACTCGGGCGACACCTCGGTGCCGTACTGCTCGGCCAGAAAGCCCCGTATCTCACGCACGGTCATGCCGCGCGCGTACATCGCAATGATCTTGTCGTCGAAGCCGGTAAAGCGGCGTTCGTGCCGCGGAATCAGGATCGGTTCGAAGCTGCCGTCACGGTCGCGTGGAATGTCCACCCGTAACGGGCCGTCCTCTGTCAGCAAGGTCTTACCGCTCCTGCCGTTGCGCTGGTTGGCCGACTCCGGCGGACGTCGGCCGCCGCTCGGATAGCCCAGATGATGTTGGAGTTCAGCACCCAGCGCGCGCTCGATCAGCGCCTTCTTGAAGGCCATCGAGGCCGCCTGTACGGCTTCCGCCGTCATCGGCCCCTTCACGATCTGATCGATGAGCTCCTCTGGTATTGCCGGCAGCTCAGGCGGGGGCGCAGACCCTGCTTTCGGTTTGCTTGGCATACATGCTCCTTTGGGTACATGTTATGCCTTG
>NZ_JAEUAV010000062.1 GCF_019511605.1 Paraburkholderia phenoliruptrix
TCCTGCGTCGCGTGTGCGTCCAGCCGCTGCGCGCGCTGCGCGAGACCGCTGATCGTCGGATGCTCGAAGATCTGCCGCGGCGTGAGCCGCCAGCCCGCCTCACGCGCGCGCGCGATGATCTGCAGGCTCTGGATCGAGTCGCCGCCCGCTTCGAAGAAGTTGTCGGTGACGCCCAGATCGTCACGCCCCAGCACCGCGCTCCAGATCGACAGCAGCACCGACTCCACTTCGCTCGACGGCGCAATCCGCTCGCGCTCGCCCGTTTGCGGCGCGGGCAGCGCGGCGCGATCGAGCTTGCCGTTGGGCATCCACGGCAGCCGCGCAAGCACCGTCACCGACGACGGGACCATGTAGGCGGGCAGCCTCTGCTCGAGTTCGCGTTGCAGGTGAGCGGCGTCGAGCGCGAAGGACGGGGCGGGGGTGCCGTTCGCTGGGTCGGTGTTTGTTGCCCGTTGACTCCCCGCCCGCGTGTCCCCCGCCACATACGCCGCGAGCCTCTGCTTCTGCCCCTCGCCCACCACAATCACCGCCGCCTCGCGCACGCCCTCGCACTGGCGCAGCACCGCCTCGATCTCGCCCAGCTCGATGCGCTGCCCGCGCAGCTTCACCTGCTGATCGAGCCGTCCCAGGAATTCGACCGTGCCGTCCGCGCGCATCCGGCACAGGTCGCCGCTTCGATAGAGCCGCGCGCCCGGCGCACCGTACGGGTCCGGCACGAACCGCTCGGCCGTCAGCCCCGGCCTGCCCAGGTAGCCGCGCGCCACCGTCGGCCCGCCGATACACAGCTCCCCCAGCCCGCCGACCGGCGCTTCATCGCCCGATGCGTCCAGCACCCGCGCCGTGCGCCCCGGATACGGATGACCGATCGGCACCGTCACCTGATCCACGTCCTCAGCCCGCGTTTGACGATACAGCGCGGCCACCGTCGTCTCCGTCGGGCCGTACAGGTTGTCCAGCCGGATGTCCGCAAGCGGCCCTTCGCACCAGCGCGCGAGCGCATCGCCCGGCAGCGCCTCGCCGCCCACCGTCACCTGGCGCAGGGCAAGCTGCGCGCGCGGCGGGGCATGACGCTGCCACTGCTGCCACAGCGCCGTCGGAATCCGCGCGAACGTCACGCGCCGCGTGACCAGCC
>NZ_JAEUAV010000063.1 GCF_019511605.1 Paraburkholderia phenoliruptrix
GAAATTCCCCACCAAACCCACCGGATGAACATGATTCACCACCGGACTAGACGGAAACCCCTCCACCTTCCCCTTCACCGATTCCCACCACTGAAGCTTCCTGATCCGCTCCAGCTCGCATTTCCAGTTCTCGGCTGCATTGCGCATCAGCGGAGTCAGTGCTTCCCAGCGGCTCATGCCGCCGCCCCATTCACTCTCATATTTGAGAATGACATGCCCGAGCTCGCTTGCAAGCCATCGACGCCCCAGTGCCTGCCGCAGCTTCACTGCCGTCACGACTACACGGCCATCCTTGCCTGGTTGATCCGGCGTACCATTCGGCGACGGCAGGCGGCTTACAGTCTGCTCGAGCCTCGATAACAGCGCGCTGTTACCCACCGCCTCAGTGGATGGTGCAAACGCCTTCTGTTCTTTCGCGTCCGCAGAGCCGGTGACTGAAAGATTGCGTCTGAATGCGTCGGTGAGGTTGATCCCCGTAGCGTCCACAATTTCAAAGCCCGGCCACGCCCATGGACTCTCCCAGTGCGTACCGGGGTGAGAGCCACTGCCATCGGACTGCTTCCCGCCGCACACCCAGCCCATGCCCGTTTGTCCGGCGCCCGTACCGACCTCGAGGCGCCACCAGGTGACCCCCTTGTCGTCGATTGCAACGTTCCCATCGCCCAGTGCGTTCAACTGCGCACGCGGGTAGGTCACCGGGTCCGCATTGACCGGTGACGCCGCCTGACTCAATCGCAACGGGAACGATTTCCAGGCCGGCAGTCCATTCGGTGAATCGAGTGCACCTAACCCCGAGCGCGCGATCCAGACGGGACTCTGATATTGCTGTGGATGACCGGGCGCACCGCTAATCCAGGGCTGCACCTGCACCCACGGTCCAGTCCTGGGGCTGGTCGCAGTGACGGTAAGTCTGGCAAGCGGCACGGTGCCGCCGAGAGTGAGATCCGGGTCGGCCGGTTTCGCCACAAGCTTGATTCCGGCCGGGATAACAAAGATGGTCCGGTCCGCAGCAGGCAGCTGTGCGGCACGCGCGCGGCTCCTGTCGAT
>NZ_JAEUAV010000064.1 GCF_019511605.1 Paraburkholderia phenoliruptrix
TGCATCCGCAGCTTCGGTATATGGCTTAGCCCCGTTACATCTTCCGCGCAGGACGACTCGATCAGTGAGCTATTACGCTTTCTTTAAAGGATGGCTGCTTCTAAGCCAACCTCCTGACTGTTTTAGCCTTCCCACTTCGTTTCCCACTTAGCCATATTTGGGGACCTTAGCTGGCGGTCTGGGTTGTTTCCCTCTTGACACCGGACGTTAGCACCCGATGTCTGTCTCCCGTGATTGCACTCTTCGGTATTCGGAGTTTGCTATGGCGTAGTAATCCGCAATGGACCCCACAACCATGACAGTGCTCTACCCCCGAAGGTGAGACACGAGGCACTACCTAAATAGTTTTCGGAGAGAACCAGCTATTTCCAGGTTTGTTTAGCCTTTCACCCCTATCCACAGCTCATCCCCTAACTTTTCAACGTTAGTGGGTTCGGACCTCCAGTACGTGTTACCGCACCTTCATCCTGGCCATGGATAGATCACCTGGTTTCGGGTCTACACCCAGCGACTGGACGCCCTGTTCGGACTCGCTTTCGCTACGCCTGCCCTAATCGGTTAAGCTTGCCACTGAATGTAAGTCGCTGACCCATTATACAAAAGGTACGCCGTCACCCCTTGCGAGGCTCCGACTGTTTGTATGCATGCGGTTTCAGGATCTGTTTCACTCCCCTCCCGGGGTTCTTTTCGCCTTTCCCTCACGGTACTGGTTCACTATCGGTCGATCACGAGTATTTAGCCTTGGAGGATGGTCCCCCCATCTTCAGACAGGATTTCACGTGTCCCGCCCTACTTGTCGTACCCCTGGTTCTTCCTCACTGTTTTCGTCTACAGGGCTATCACCTGCTATGGCCGCACTTTCCAGAGCGTTCGACTAACAGCGAAGATAAAGAGTACAGGCTGGTCCCATTTCGCTCGCCACTACTTTGGGAATCTCGGTTGATTTCTTTTCCTGCGGTTACTTAGATGTTTCAGTTCACCGCGTTCGCTTCACGTGACCTATGGATTCAGTCACGGATACCTCA
>NZ_JAEUAV010000065.1 GCF_019511605.1 Paraburkholderia phenoliruptrix
GCTTGGGGCTTGGGGCTTGGGGCTCCTGTCGCGCGTCTGGTGCCTGCGCAGAATCCGCTGTGCGGCTCCTGCAGACCTGTCCCCATAGAGCCGCGAGTGCTAGACTTGCGCGCTGCAGATTGCACTCTGCAGTGGGGCGCCGTCGGTTTTGCCAGCAGCGCTCCTGGACGCAATTCACCCATTAACTGCCTCGCGCTGACAATGCCCGCTTTCGGATCTGCCTCGAAGCGGCATCGTGTCTGCCCGCTCAGCCCGGCTTGTTGACCCCGGTTTCTACCGGATCTCACTCATGTATTGGTCCATATTCGCGGTTGCTATCGGCGGCGGGCTCGGCTCGCTGTTTCGCTGGTTTCTCGGCCTTCGTCTGAACGCATTGTTTCCGTCGTTGCCGCTCGGCACGTTTGCGGCCAATGTGATTGCCGGCTATGTGATCGGCGTGGCGGTGGCGGGTTTTGCGCGCGCGCCGCAAATCGCGCCGGAATGGCGGCTCTTCGTGATCACCGGCATGATGGGCGGACTGTCCACCTTCTCGACGTTTTCCGCCGAAGTCGTACAGCATCTGCAGGAGGGCCGCCTCGGCTGGGCCGCCGGCGAAGTCGTCATTCACGTCGGCGCGAGCCTGCTAATGACGGTTCTCGGCATTGCCACGGTGGCGCTTATTTCGCGTTAAGTGAGCCTCGTCCCACCTTCTCCGCGTTTTCCGCGGAAGTCGTGCAGCATTTCCATGATGGCGTCCTCGACCGCGCCGCCGACGAAATCGCCATTCACTCCGGCGCGATCCTGCCGATGACGGTTTTCGCATTGCCACAATCAGGCTCGTTCCGCGTTTGGTGACTTTTGGGGCGGCCCGGGTCCCTTTCGGCCGCAGCTGGTTTCCCGCGGGTGAATTGACCGCTCTGCTCGCTTCAGTCCTTCGCCCCTTCGCCCCTTCGCCCC
>NZ_JAEUAV010000066.1 GCF_019511605.1 Paraburkholderia phenoliruptrix
CGCTGGGCCTTGGGGCGCTGGGGGGCGGGCTTGAGGCCTTGTGACCGGCCGCCTCCGTCTTTATCGCCGCTCGCGCCGTGGCTTAGCGAACCGACTGCGACGGCACAGGGCTCAATGTTTTTTCGCCCGCGCCGTTATTGCATCTGCACAGGCACAATCTTGGATCTTCATGGCACAACCTATTCCGTTTTCCCGACATACCGGCGCCGCCCGAGCCCGGCATGCCAAGGCAATGCTGCTGCCTATCGCCCGGCAAGTCGCTGACGACCTCGCGCTGCGCGTGCATCTTGCGCTCGACACGTTACGCCGGAGCCGTGGTGGAGTGGACGAAGCTCAGACGCTGACGCAGGTCCTGCTATTGACGGGCTTTCTGGCCGAGTCCGGCTTTGGCTCTGCAACCAGAGAACAGCTCGCCGCAGCAGACCACGAGATCGCCAAGGTGTTCGATATCGGTCGAGATACAGGAATATGGGCGCTTGACGAAGGCGGATTCGCGCTCTTCGCGCATATAGCGACCAACTACGACCAGCAACTGCACCGGGCTCCGCTATGGGCAATCACAGAGGCGAGCGATCGGCTGGACCGCTTTACCGCCGGCCTGCCCGATCAGTTGCCGACACGCAAGAGAGCCTGACGGCGGCGCGCGATGCGCTGAAACCATGGATGCTGTGGATGGCGTGCCGCCATGCACTCATCCCCAGCGCGATGTCACGAAGCTGTTTTTCTGGCGCGTAAACGCCGCAACCCCACCTTTGCGGGGTGGGGTTGCGGTCACTGCTGGGGAGCCTGACGATTACCTACTTTCACACGGGTAATCCGCACTATCATCGGCGTGGAGTCGTTTCACGGTCCTGT
>NZ_JAEUAV010000067.1 GCF_019511605.1 Paraburkholderia phenoliruptrix
TCGCGGCGGCGTCTGACGCTGGGCTGAAAGTCGCCGTGCACAACATCGATCAGGCGATTGGCAAACACGGTCCGGCTAGCGCTCTACTAGCACAGGCACTGGCCGCCGAGATGGTGCAGCACGGCCAAGGCATGCAGATCGTTGCCACGTCGGGCGGTACTGGCATCGTGCTCAACGTGACGGGCACGAAAAGGGCGGCAGCGCCTGCCGAACCGGAGTTTGGACTGCGTTACTTCAGGCCGCTGACGACGCTCGGGATCGCCTGTATGTGCGGTCTTCTGGGAATCTTTCTGGACGTCACGATCGCTCCCGCCGGTCTGTATGCGACGGTCCCGGCATTGTTCATCATTCTCATGACAAACGAAGCGCTCGGCGCGCAGGCCAGATACAACGAAGTGGAAGACGTGTTCTACGGGCGTTCGTCCTGACTGCATGGACTACGCGCGGCTGCAAGCGGCCGCAATGCGCGTGACGTTCGTCGAACTTTCTCAGCATTTGCTGCGCGTGCGATTCTGACGATGCCGTACCTTTGGCAATCGTCATGAGCCTTCAACCCACCCACGACGGATGTCTACTTATAGATCCGTCCTTTTGCACGGGACGAAATTTCCCGCGCTGCAGCGTTAGGGAAATGTGGGAAAGTGAATGTTTAGGGCGCGAGGAAAAGAAATTTCCCCTCGCGCCGCTCGCAAAGCCTTATGCGACGGACTGAGTGATCACCGGGCTCGATTTGTTCATGGCTTTCTCACCTTATTCTGTAAGTAACTGAGCACCCCGCCCCCCACACCGC
>NZ_JAEUAV010000068.1 GCF_019511605.1 Paraburkholderia phenoliruptrix
CGCTGATCGCGGCGCTGCTTGGGATCATTCGCGCGGGCGGTGCATTCGTGCCGCTCGATCCGGACTATCCGGCCACCCGGCTGGTGCAGATGATCGACGATGCCGGCATCGTGCAGGTGGTCGCGGATAGCGATAGCGCCGGGCGGGTTGCCGATGTGCTGGCAGGGTGCGAGGTGGTGGAGGTGGGTGATGCAGCGTCCGGCGCGCAGACGCCGCAGTCAATCGCCTATACCGACATCGACCTGCATCCGGATCAACTGGCCTATGTGCTGTACACCTCGGGCTCGACGGGGCGGCCCAAGGGTGTGGGCGTGAGCCACGGCGCGTTGTGGACGCACCTGCAGGACTTCCTCGCAACGTACGGCATCAATGAAGACGACACGGTGCTGCACTCGTCGACGATCAACTTCGACGTCGCGCTGCACGAGACGCTGCCCGCGCTGCTGCGCGGCGCGACGGTGGAGATGCGCGGCGTGCAGCCGTGGGATCTGCAGAGCCTGAACGAGAGGCTGGTCACGCGGCGCGTGACGTTCGCGCGGATTCCGACGGCGCTGTGGCAGCAGTGGCAGCGTCATGCCCCGCCGCGCGCGCAGCTTGCCCTGCGCCAGGTGACGGTGGGCGGCGAGGCGCTGCC
>NZ_JAEUAV010000069.1 GCF_019511605.1 Paraburkholderia phenoliruptrix
CAGCGGGCCGTGCTCGATGTCCAGGCTCGACTGAATCCGCTCGCAGGCGGCTGTCAGGTCTGCGAGGGACGCGAGTTGTTCGTGGCGGACGATTGCGGTTTGGGGTGTGTCGGCGCGTTGCGATACGTCAATCTCCGGAGCAG
This sequence comes from Paraburkholderia phenoliruptrix, assembly GCF_019511605.1. Classification (GTDB taxonomy): domain Bacteria; phylum Pseudomonadota; class Gammaproteobacteria; order Burkholderiales; family Burkholderiaceae; genus Paraburkholderia; species Paraburkholderia phenoliruptrix_A. The sequence goes on from NZ_JAEUAV010000069.1 coordinate 144, forward strand.
CTTTGTCTGCCTGTGCCTGTGCCTGTGCCTGTGCCTGCGCCTGTGCCGGCACCGCCATCTGCTTCCACTGCCCCGCCTCGCGCACGAACCGCAGCCTCAGCGCGTCGTGACGCGCCTCCAGCGCCGCTACCGCCCGCTCCAGCGCCGCACGCGCGAGCCGCCCCCGGACCTTCAGCAGCACAGCCTGGTTCCAGTGCGATTCCCCCTGCGGATAACGCTCGAAGAACAGGCGCTGGATCGGCGTCAGCGCGAGCGGCGCGCCGTCGTCTGCGTCCTGCGTCGCGTGTGCGTCCAGCCGCTGCGCGCGCTGCGCGAGACCGCTGATCGTCGGATGCTCGAAGATCTGCCGCGGCGTGAGCCGCCAGCCCGCCTCACGCGCGCGCGCGATGATCTGCAGGC
>NZ_JAEUAV010000007.1 GCF_019511605.1 Paraburkholderia phenoliruptrix
CCCCCTCCACCACCCGAAAAAACCCCACCGTCTCATTCAACTGCTGCCCCTGCTCCTCCATCGAGCGCGAAGCCGCCGCCGCCTGTTCCACCAGCGCAGCGTTCTGCTGCGTAACGTTGTCCATCTGCGTGATGGCGAGGTTCACCTGCTCGATGCCGCGGCTCTGCTCGCTTGAGGCCGCCGCGATCTCCGACATGATGTCCGTGACCCGCGCCACCGCGTGCGTGACTTCGGTCATCGTCTTGCCCGCTTCGCCCGCGAGCGACGAGCCGTCGCGGATTCTGTCCACCGAGCTGGCGATCAGCTCCTTGATCTCCTTCGCCGCGCTCGACGAGCGCTGCGCGAGGCTGCGCACTTCGCTTGCGACCACCGCGAAGCCGCGTCCCTGTTCGCCGGCGCGCGCGGCTTCCACGGCTGCGTTCAGCGCAAGAATGTTGGTCTGAAATGCGATTCCTTCGATGATCCCAGTGATATCCGCGATCTTCGTCGAACTGTCGCTGATCTCCTGCATGGTGCTCACCACTTGGCCCACCACCGCGCTGCCTTTTTGCGCAACGGACGAAGCGTTCGCGGCCAGCATGCTGCCTTGCTGTGCGTTGTCGGCGTTCTGCTTCACCGTCGACGTGAGCTGCTCCATGCTCGACGCCGTTTCCTGCAGCGAGGCCGCCTGTTGCTCCGTGCGCTGGCTCAGGTCCATATTGCCCGCTGCGATCTCGCGAGCCGCGCCGGCAATGCTGGTGCTCGCGTCGCGCACGCGCCCGACAATGGTCGTCAGACGCTCATTCATCTCGCGCAGCGCGCCAAGCAGTTTGCTGGTTTCATCCTTGCCGTCGATGGTGATGCGCGTGCGCAAGTCGCCTTCCGACACGGTCCGCGCAACGTCTATCGCAACGCTCAACGGTCCGCTCACCGCGCGCGTGATCACAACACACGCAGCCACCGCAAGCGCGACCGCGAACAGCGAAATCGCAATTAGCAGATTGCGCCGGTTCTCGTAATGCGCCGCGTATTCGGCGATGGTCTCTTCCTGCCGCGCATGCGCGTAGTTCGCATACGCGTCCGTCGCGCGAATCAGTGCCGCGAGTAAAGGGCGGCACTGATCGTCCATTTTGACGATTGCCTCGTCGCGCTTGTTGGCGAGCGCGAGATTCACGATATCGGTCGCGACAAGTCCATAAGCGGCCTCCACGCGATCAATCTCGGCCACCAGGCTGCGGGCCTGGTCGGTCGCGCCAGGGTCCTTGATCATCTCGTTCAGCTTCTTGAGATTCGTTGCGACATCTTCATGGGCGCGCATGACCTGCGCCTTTTCGATCTCGAAGTCCTCTGGTTTCACCACGAGTACGAGGTTGCGCGCCGCTATCGCGCGGCGATCCACGGCGGTCCGCACCTGCACCGCCATGTCAGCGCGCGCGTTGATGCCGCGCACGAAGTTGGAGAAGCCGTCGGTGGAATCGGCGAGCGACTTCAGCGAGAGTCCCGCAACTGCAACGACGATCACGGACAGCATGCCAAAGCCGGCTATCAGCCTGGCTTTGATAGAGAATCGGTTCAGGGCGGCCATATCTATTTTTTTCTCCAGGAACGAAGCGGATGCTTCGCGATGGACTCTCAGGTCCGGGAATGGGAGCGTCTATGTGGCTGCCCAACAGCGGGTCGGCCCCGCGCGGTGTTGCCGCTATGCACAGCTCGGTACGGGCACGAAAAGCGGCATCCCATCTATGGGTTATCGGGCAAACGCGAGCGGGACTTGAGCAAAACCGGGTAATCCACTAAAAAGCTTGCATGAGGTGAAGGCTGTACAGGCGAATCGCGGTTCTACCGCCACGATTTGCGTTTGCCGCGGCAAGCCGCACGCGTCCGCTCAGGCCATGAGGTGGTGACTCGATAGCGCCGCAGCATGACGAGTCATCATGGTTGCGTTGTCAACGTTTCCAGCCGGCGCGCAAAGCAGCAAAGACCCGTCTGTTCCACGATTTGGGCGGGCGCCGGCTCTGGTACCCTACGGCTTGAATTGACGCGCCGCTTTGGAGGCGCTTTCTCCCTTCCGCGCGTCAAGGCCGCGCCTGCCCGAACCCGACATAAATGGTCACGCGTCGTCCGAACTTCATTATTGCGATCAGTGGCGTGCTGGCCAGCGCAATTCTCGCCATCGCAGTCTGGGTCCTCGCGCAAATGCACGACGACGCACTGCGCCGCGCGCAAGACTCCGTCTTCAATGTTTCGCTACTGATAGAGCGCGACGTGTCGCGCAATCTCGAGATCTACGATCTGTCGATCCGTACGGTGATCCAGGGCTTGAAGCAGCCGGGCGTGGCGCAACTGGACCCCGCGCTGCGGCAGATGGTGCTGTTCGACGGCTCGGCGACCGCGAAAGACATGGGTTCGATCCTCGTGATCGACGAGACCGGCTATATCAAGTTCGATTCGCAGTCCGTGCCGCCGCGCCACGTCTATCTCGGCGATCGCGACTATTTCAAGGTTCATCGCGATTCGCCCAATGTCGGGCTCTACGTCAGTCACCCGTTCATGCCGCGCACGACCGGTGCCGACATGAGCATTGGCCTGAGCCGGCGCATTACCAAGGCGGACGGCAGTTTCGGCGGCGTGGTGGTGGGCACCCTGCGCCTGAAATATTTCCGGCGTCTGTTTGAGGGGATGAACCTCGGCGCGGGCGGATCGATGGCGCTGATGTTGAGCGACGGCACGATGTTGATGCGCCGTCCGTACGATCCGAAGACCATCGGCATCAACCTGACGGGCACGGCCAACTATTCGCGCTTCGTCGAGCAGCCGAGCGGCGACTTCTTCGGCACGGCGGCAATCGACGGCGTCGAGCGCTGGTATGCGTTCCGCCATATCGACATGTATCCGCTGATTCTCGACGTGGCGCTTTCCACGCGCGACATCTATGTGGGCTGGCGGCGGCGGGCGTGGATCATCGGCCCGCTGATCGGCGCGCTCGACCTCACGCTGATCGCGCTGGCCGTGCTGTTCGCCCAACAGATGCGGGGCCGTCTGCTCGCGGAAGAAGAGTTGCGCGTGCTCGCGCGCACGGACGGCCTGACGGGCGTGGACAATCGCCGCACCTTTGAGCACGCATTGGAGAGCGAATGTCGGCGCGTGCAGCGCCACGGCGGGCCGCTCTCCCTGTTGCTGATCGACGTGGACAATTTCAAGGGCTTTAACGACCTGTACGGCCACTCGGCCGGCGACGACGCGTTGATCACGGTGGCGCGATGTATCGTGCGCAACGTGCAGCGCTCGGGCGACACGATGGCGCGCTACGGTGGCGAGGAGTTTGCCGTCCTGCTGCCCGACACCGACCAGGACGGCGCACGCGCGCTGGCCGAGACGATTCGCGCATCCGTGGAAGCGCTCGCGCTCAGCCACGTGGCCAGCTCACACCATGTATTGACCGTGAGTATCGGCGTGGCGACCATGCGCGGCGAGGCGCTCACGCCTAGCCGCCGGCTGGTCGACGCGGCCGACCAGGCCCTCTATGCCGCGAAAGATGCCGGCCGTAACCGCGTGTTCACCTCCGGCGCCAGCACGCCTGCGGGGCGTGACAGCGGCATGGTCGTCGTGAGCAGGTAACTCCCGCTAATTTCACCCGGATAATATCTTGCGCATCAATTTAATCCGGGTATAATTCGACAACTTCTTGAACCGGAGTTTGTCGTGACTACGCATCCCCGCACCTGCAGTGCCTTTGAAGGTCATCGTCTGATCGCGTCCGGCGAGCTTGCGCCAGTGGCTCTCGCCGTGAAGCAAGTGCTCGAACGCGGCGAGCAGGCACCCGTCCTCGTTTTCGACGACACCACCGCGGCTCCTGTCGAATTCGATCTGCGTGGCACCGCGCAGGAGATCCTTGCGCGCCTGAATTCCGCGCAAACCGAATCAAGCCGTGACACAAGCAACGAAGCGCAAGCCGCCGATGCATCCGACGCCGCCGTCGCGCCACGCGGTCGCGGACGGCCGAAGCTCGGGGTGGTCGCGCGCGAGGTGACGCTGCTGCCGCGTCATTGGGACTGGTTGAACGCACAGCCAGGCGGCGCGTCGGTGGCGCTGCGCAAGCTCGTTGAGACGGCGCGCGCGGCGGGCGAGCATCACGACCGCAAACGCGCGGCGCAGGAGGCCGTGTATCGCTTCATGACGGCGCTGGCCGGCAATCTGCCCGATTACGAGGAAGCGACCCGCGCGCTGTATGCAGGAGACAGGCCGCGCTTCGAAGAGAAGATCGCGCAATGGCCGGAAGACGTGCGCGCCTACACGGCACGGCTCGCAGCAAACGCGTTCACCGCGCACAACTGAATCGCGGCGCGGCCGGCCCAAGATGTTAGGCCCGAGCACCGCGGCACCCAGCGCGAGGGCGAAAAAAAACCGCTCACACTCGGCGAGCGTGAGCGGGAAGTCGGAGAGTTACAACAACATCGCATGCGCTGCCTGAGGTCAGCGCAGCGGGAGAAGTCTAAGAGGCGAATCTCTGGTCTCCTATCGGACGAATCTCAAAGCTGGGTCACGAGGCGGGCCGCGCGACGACGTTAACCGCGAAGCGAGCTCGACCGTCAGACGCCGGAACGCACCCACAATCAGGCCGGCGCGCGGCGCCTCCCGCCGCGCTCCAGCCAGCACTCACGCGATTCTGCTCGCGCTTGCCACCTCCAATCGCACTCCGTACACTCGCGCGTGATTGCGTCGGGCGCTGCTTTTGCGCGCCGTCGTCCAGGAAAAACGCCGAATAGAGGAGAACCCCCGCGATGGCCGATTCATATTTCCCGCGCTGGCGCGTGCAGCCAGACGCCGTCGAGGGGCGCATCGTCGGTACCGACGAACGCCTCGCCTGGCCGCAGATGTTCGCGATGGGCATTCAGCACGTCGTCGCGATGTTCGGCTCGACGGTGCTCGCGCCGTTGCTGATGGGCTTCGATCCCAATCTGTGCATCTTCATGTCGGGCATCGGCACGCTGTTGTTCTTCGTGCTGGTGGGCGGCCGGGTGCCGAGCTATCTGGGCTCGAGCTTCGCGTTCATCGGTCTTGTGATCGCGGTCACCGGCTACGGCGGCCACGGCCCGAATATGAACATTCCGGTTGCGTTGGGCGGCATCATCGCGTGCGGCGTGGTGTACGCGATCATCGGGGTGATCGTGTCGGCGGTCGGCACGCGCTGGATCGAAACGCTGATGCCGCCGGTCGTGACCGGCGCGATTGTCTGCGTGATCGGTCTGAACCTCGCGCCCATTGCGGTGCGCGGCGTGAGCGGCAGCAACTTCGATTCATGGATGGCGCTCGTCACCGTGCTGTGTGTCGGCGCAGTCGCGGTGTTCGCGCACGGTATGTTACAGCGTCTGTTGATTCTGGTCGGCCTGCTGATGGCGTATGCGATCTATGCAATCGTGACCAACGGCCTCGGCATGGGCAAGCCGATCGACTTTTCGATCGTGGCAAATGCCGCGTGGTTCGGCATGCCGCACTTCACCGCGCCGGTGTTCAACGCGCAGGCCATGACGCTGCTCGCGCCGATCGCGGTGATTCTCGTCGCCGAAAACCTTGGGCATATCAAGGCAGTGAGTGCGATGACGGGGCAGAACCTCGACCGCTACATCGGCCGCGCATTTCTCGGCGACGGACTCGCGACAGTGGTGTCCGGCTTCGCGGGCGGCACGGGCGTGACGACCTACGCGGAGAACATCGGCGTGATGGCGGTCACCAAAATCTATTCGACACTGGTGTTCGTGATCGCCGCATTGATCGCGCTCGTGCTGGGCTTTTCGCCGAAGTTCGGCGCGGTGATCCAGACTATTCCGGGGCCGGTGCTGGGCGGCGTTTCAATCGTCGTCTTCGGGCTGATCGCGGTTACGGGCGCGCGCATCTGGGTCGTCAACAAAGTGGATTTCTCGGACAACCGCAATCTGATCGTGGCCGCGGTCACGCTCGTGCTGGGCGCCGGCGACTTCTCGCTGAAACTCGGCGGCTTCGGTCTTGGCGGCATCGGCACCGCGACTTTCGGTGCGATCATTCTTTACGCGCTTTTGCGAAGAAAGCCGGCGCAAGGGCCGGTGGCCTGATTCTTCGCGCCGCGACGGCGCGCGTTTGGAATGAGCGCCGTCACCGCCAGCGCGTTTGAACCGGCGTTACTTTTTGCGCGCGGTCAGCGCCGACTCCGCCAGATCCACTTCGTTCATGAGCTTGTTGAACGTCTCGTCGTTGATGGCTCCACTGCTGCGCAGTCTAAGCAGCACCTGACGCTCGGCGCGCATCGCGGAAATTTTCATGCGAAATTCCAGCGCGTCGGCGCGCCGCGCCATCTCGCGCGGCTCCTGATCTTCGCCAAGCGCGGTTAGCCGGCGGCGATAAATATCCATGACCCGGGCGGTGACGTCGGCGGCGTACGCAGAGGCGGATTCATCCAGATTCGCGCACGCCTTGTCGTGCACGTCGTCCACAGCGCGGATCGCCGCCTGGGCCGCCATGGTACGCGCCAGCACTTCTTCCGCCGCGTGCGGGTCCTTGCCGCGGCGCCATCCGCGCAACAGCAACGGCAGCGCTATAACGCCTATCACGAGCGAGAGCAGAATCACGCCGGACGCAATGAAGATCGCGAGATCGCGTCCAGGCAATTCGGCGCCGCCGGGCAAGGTTTCGGGCAGGGACAACACGCCCGCGAGCGTCACCGCGCCGCGCACGCCGGCAACAGTAGTCACCGCCACCGTGCGCAGGCCGGGCACGGCGTTCACGACGCCATGCCGCACCGCGCCGCGGCTTGCGAACCAGCGCAGCAACCAGACCCACACGAAGCGCAGCGCATACAGCGCCGCCCCAACGGCCGCGATGTAGCCGATCAGCCGCCACACTTGCGCGTCGCTGGTGTGATGCGCTTCGAGCAGCGCGCGGCCAAGAATGTGCGGAAACTGCAAGCCCAGCAGAATGAACACCATGCCGTTGAAAACGAACTCGATCATCATCCACGTATTGCTTGCCCGCAGGCGCGAAGCGACAGGTCCGGATGTCGCGAGTGTGGTGTAGTTCATCATCATGCCGGCCGCGACTGCCGCGAGAATTCCCGAGAGTTCGAAGCGCTCGGCAATCAGATAGGCGGCGAACGGAATCAGCAATGTCATGACGACGCCGGGCGCAGGGTCGCCTTCTTCAGCAAGATTGAGAAAGCGCACCGACACGAAGCTGAACAGCCAGCTCACCGCCGCGCCCGTTGCCAGCCCGCCGGCCGCGATGATCACGAAGCTGATCGACGCGTCGCGCAGCGAAAACACGCCGGTCAACGCGGCGGCAATTGCGAACTTGAGCGCGACGAGGCCCGAGGCGTCGTTCATCAACGCTTCGCCTTCCAGAATGTGCATTAGCCTGCCCGGCACCTTGCCCTTGCCGGCGATGCCGGAGAGCGCCACCGCATCGGTTGGCGACAACACGGCGGCGAGGGCGAACGCGACCGGTAGCGGCATGGTGGGCACGAGCGCGTGCACGAAGTACCCAACCGCGAGCACCGTCATGAACACGAGGCCGAGCGCGAGCATCAGGATCGAGCGCCGCGCCATGAAAAATTCGCGTTTCGGGATGCGCCATCCGTCGGCAAAGAGCAGCGGCGGAATGAACAGCAACATGAAGATTTCCGGATCGAACGTGACGTGCAGGCCGAGCTTCGGCCATGCGAGCATCGCGCCCATGGCGATCTGCACCAGCGGCAAGGGCAAGGGCAGCAAGCGCGTCACGACCCCCGAGGCCGCCACGGCAAGCATGAGGATCAATACGGTAAAGACGATTTCCATCGGTACAGGACTTGTTGCGGATGGCGACGATCCGCCCAGGATTGCGCCGGGCAGAACGGAGCGGGGTGTGACGCGCTCCGGCGTGAGTAGCCCGAAACATGAATAACGAAGACGAAGCCGGGCAGCGAAGCTGCAACTAAAGCGCGCAGGCAACTGATGCAACTGACGCCCACAGTGCAGACCGCGAGTTTAGCTTGGGAAACGCGCGGCGTGCAGTGAAGCCGCCGCGCGAGTCGCATGAGAGCGGAGCGCCGGAAGCCGAGGCGCCCACTGCACCCTCGCGGTGCGCGCACGCCCACCGGTGGCGCACGCGCCGTATCCCCGGTGCACTCTTTCACGCGAGCTACATCGCTATGTGCGCAAGCGTGCGCATGGAGCTTGCTTAAGCCATACCGATGACGCACATTTTGGAGCATTGGCGCCGTGGGCCGTTCGCATCCGCGTACGGACCGGCCCGGCTCTCGCGTGAGAGGATTGCATGACGATTGCGCAACAGGAAAGAACGGCCACCGCGCCTCACGGCTTCGAGGTCGAAATGACGTCGGGTCTCGAACGTTTTTCGGTGCAGCACGGCGAGCTGACGCTGACGAGCGTATTTCAACCTATCTTCAGCCTGTCGCACATGCGGGCTGTCGGTTATGAAGGACTGCTGCGCGCGCACGACATGCTCGACCGGCCGGTGTCGCCGCTCGACGTATTCGGCGAGGCGGCGCGCGTGGGCGACGTCCTGCACCTGGACCGGCTCGCGCAGACGCTGCATCTGGAAAACTTCAAGGTGCTCGGCGCCGAGCGCGAGTGGCTGTTTCTCAACGTGCATCCGGGCGCGCTGACCGATCCGTATCTGTCCGCCGCGTTGCTCGCCACGCTCAAGCGCCTCGGCTTGCCGCCGCGGCGCATCGTGCTGGAGGTGCTCGAGCACCGCGCGGAAGACCTCGAGCGTCTCGCGGATGCCGTGCGCCAATTCCGCGAGCGGGGCTTTCTGATCGCGCTCGACGACTTCGGCGCCGGACACTCGAACGTCGAGCGCATCTGGCAACTGAATCCGGATATCGTCAAGCTCGACCGCATCATGCTGTCGCACGCCGCGCATCGCGCCGACATGGCGACGATTCTCCCAGGCCTCGTCGCGTTGCTGCACGAGGCTGGCAAGCTGGTGCTGATAGAAGGCGTGGAAACCGAGCATGAAGCGCAGATGGCGCTCGCCTGCAACGCCGACTTCGTGCAGGGCTTTTTCTTTGGCCGCCCGAGTCCGGGCGCGGCGGACGCGACTCATGCGGCCACCTGCATCGGTGAACTCACCGAGCGGTATCGCGACCAGACCGAAGCGCGCGAGCGTCGCAACGCAAGCCGCCTCGCGCCGTATCTGCGTGCGTTCGAACGCGCGGCCGAGCGGCTTGCCGCTGGCGAACCGCTCGACGAAGTCTGCTGGAATTTTCTCGCGCTCGATCACGCCGCGCGCTGCTTTCTGCTCGATTCGAAAGGGCGGCAAGCCGGCCGCAACGTCGTGCTGCGCGCCGACCGCGCGGCGCACGAAACGCGCTTCTTGCCGCTGGCGGACGCACAAGGCGCGAACTGGCTGCGCCGCCCGTACTTTCGCGATGCAATCAGCGCGCCCGAGCGCGTGCACGTGACGCGCCCGTATCTGTCGATCAACGAGGCGCTGCCGTGCGTGACGTTGTCGGTCGCCACGCGCGTCGGCGAGAAGACCTGCGTGCTATGCGGCGATATCGACTGGGTGGACGACGAGGGCATCTGAGATCATGTCGTTTTTAACGACGCCCCGTTGCGCTTATGTCCGTTCTGCTCGAAGTCATTGCCACTACTGTTGCTGACGCGCGGCTCGCCGCGCAAGCTGGCGCCGACCGTCTTGAACTCGTCACCGCGATGGGCGAGGGCGGGCTCACGCCGAGCATCGGCCTGATCGAAGCCGTGGTCGAAGCGGTCAGCATTCCTGTGAACGTGATCGTGCGGCCTCACAGCCGTTCGTTCGTCTACGATACCGACGATCACGCCGTGATGGTGCGCGACGTGCGGGCCGTCAAAGCCGCGGGAGCGAACGGCGTGGTGATCGGCATGCTGAACCCCGACGGCACGATAGACCGCGATCAGCTCGCGCGCGCGATCGACGCGGCAGATGGTCTTGCGTTCACCTTCCATCGCGCGTTCGACGAGGTGCGCGATCAGCGCAAAGCACTGGACGTGCTGCTCCATTTCGATGAAGTGACGAACGTGCTGACCTCGGGTGCGAGGGCATCGGTGCTGGATGCAGAAGCGACGATTCGCGAACTGGTGCGCCACGCGTCGGGCTCGCATTGCACAGTGCTGGCGGGCGCGGGTCTGACGGTCGATGCGGTGGCAGGCTTCGTGAGCCGGACCCAGGTCGAGGCCGTGCATTTTGGATCGGGCGTGCGGGTGGGCGGCAACGGCCTCGCGCCCATCGACACGGACAAGGTCGCACGCGTGAGGGCGTTGCTGGACGAACAGGCCGGAAGCCCGCGGGCGTAATAGACGCTGAGGCTCGGGGGAACAACAAGCCGCCTCGTGTCGACACACGAAGCGGCTTTGTTAGGGCCGCGGTCGCGCGCCGCGCAGCACTCAGCACTCAGCACGCCTCCGGGACAGGCGAGACGCACGCCGCATGACGCATGCCGCACGCGTCGCGCCGCATCCCACCCACAACCCTCGCTTACTTTGCCACCACCACCGGAATACCGCGCAACTGCCCCGCGCCTTTCACTTCTTCCAGCGACTTCTTCACCGATGCACCCGTTGCCGCTTCGATTCCCAGACGTGCGGCGAGATCGCGCTCGCTGCGCTTCACAGCCGCGAGATTCGCGAGCTTCACATGACCATAGCCGCGCACGCGGGCATGCAGATCGGCGAGCTTCGCGACGTCTTCCAGGTTGCCGGCGTCCAGCTTCGCGAGCGCGCGGTGCAACGTGGCTTCGTAGTCGTCGGCGAGTTCGCGCTCCATCTTGCGCTCCAGCGTGCGGCCGAACGGATCGAGCAGGGTGCCGCGCAGCCCGCGCACTTTGGCGAGTCCGCCGAGCACCGGCCACATCCACTGACCGAAGGTTTTCTTGGCCGGACGCGCACCGTCATGCGCGCGCGCAAGCGTCGGCGGCGCGAGGTTGAATTTGATGCCGAAGTCCTTGCCGGCCACGCCTTCGAACTGCGCCTCGAGTGCCTGGCGGAACGCCGCATCCGTGTGCAGGCGCGCCACTTCGTATTCGTCCTTTACCGCGAGCAGACGATAGAACGTCGTGGCCACCGCACGCGTCACGCGCTCGCTGCGCGCATCGACGGCGTGTTCGGCGCGGTGCGCCGCCTCGACCAGCGCGCGATAGCGCTTCATATAGCGCGCGCCGCCGTAGGTTTGCAAACGGCCTTCGCGATGTGCGATCAACTCATCGAGCGTATCGACACGCACGCTTTCTGTCACCGCATGCCGCGCCTGCCACAACGATTCGAGGGCCGCGGGATCTGCGGCGGCAAGGCGGCCAATCGAGAACGCCAGTTGATTCATCTGTACTGCGACGTTGTTCAGTTCGATTGCTCGCATCAGCGCGCCGAACGACACCGGCACGAGACCGAGCTGCCACGCGAAGCCCAGCATCAGAATGTTGGCGCCGATCGTGTCGCCGAGAAAACGTGTGGCGAGCGCCTGGGCGTCGCAGGTCGACAGACGCTCGGCGCCCGCGGCGTGCCGCATCTTGTCGATCAGCGCGTCGGCGTGCAGCGTCGCGTCCGGGTTCGTCACGAAGGTGGCGTTCGGAATCGCATGTGTGTTGACCACGATGCGCGTGCGGCCATGACGGACCGTCTGCAACGCATCGGCGCTCGCGCCGACCACCATGTCGCAGGCGAGCAGCACGTCGGCCTGTTGTGTGTCGATCCGCACCTGGTTGAGCCACTCGTCGCGCGCGGCGAAGCGCACGAACGACAGCACCGAGCCGCCCTTTTGCGCGAAGCCCATGAAGTCGAGCACCGAGGCGCTCTTGCCTTCCAGATGCGCGGCCATGCTGATCAACGCGCCCACCGTCACCACGCCGGTGCCGCCTACGCCCGTCACCAGAATGTCGTACGGCGCGGCGTCCAGGTGCGTCGCAGGCAACCGCAATGCGTTGACGCGCTCAGTCAACGCCTGCGGGTCGAAAGCGACGCCCGCGGCTTTCTTCAGCTTGCCGCCTTCCACCGTCACGAAGCTCGGGCAGAAGCCGTTCACGCACGAGTAGTCCTTGTTGCACGACGACTGGTCGATGCGGCGCTTTCTTCCCAGCACGGTTTCAACAGGCTCCACCGACAAGCAGTTGGATTGCACGCCGCAATCGCCGCAGCCTTCGCACACTTCCTCGTTGATGAAGAGGCGCTTGTCCGGGTCGGGGAATTCGCCTTTCTTGCGGCGCCGCCGCTTTTCGGCTGCACAGGTCTGGTCGTAGATGAGCACAGTGACGCCGTCGGTGTCGCGCAACTCGCGCTGCACGGTGTCCAGTTCGCTGCGGTGATGGAACGTGGTGCCTTTCGGAAAGAGACCGTGATGACCGTCGTATTTTTCCGGCTCGTCGCTGACCACGACAAAGCGCGAGACGCCTTCCGCTTCGACCTGACGCGCGATCTGCGGCACGGAGATGCTGCCGTCCACCGGCTGTCCGCCGGTCATCGCGACGGCATCGTTATAGAGAATCTTGTAGGTGATCGTGGCTTTCGCGGCCACCGCCTGGCGGATCGCGAGAATGCCTGAATGGAAGTACGTGCCGTCGCCGAGATTCTGGAACACGTGGCGCGTTTTCGTGAACATCGAATGCGAAGCCCAGTCCACGCCTTCACCGCCCATCTGGATGAGGCCGGTCGTGTCGCGCTCCATCCACGAAGCCATGAAGTGACAGCCAATGCCCGCCTGCGCAATCGACCCTTCAGGCACTTTCGTCGAGGTGTTGTGCGGGCAACCGGAGCAGAAGTACGGCGTGCGCTTCACGCTGTCGGCGGCATTCGAGAGAATTTGCGGCGCGACGAGATCGACCACGCGTTCGCGGCGATCGAGCGCGGGCTTATGCTTCGCGAGCCATTCGGCGAACACGGGCAGAATGCGCGAAGGCCGCAGCTCTCCGAGCGACGAGAGCAGCATGCTGCCGTCTTGCGCATGCTTGCCGATCACCGCGGGCCGCGCGCCTTGCGGGCGGTTGTAGAGATAGTCCTTGATCTGCTGCTCGATCACCGGACCTTTCTCCTCGATCACGAGCACTTCCGACAGACCCTCGACAAACGTGTCGATGCGCGTCATTTCGAGTGGAAACGACAAGCCGACCTTGTAGATGCGCACGCCGGCTGCATCGAGATCCTCGACCGTCAAATCGAGGCGGCGCAGCGTTTCCATCAGATCGAGATGCGCCTTGCCGCAGGTGACGATGCCCACGTTCGCCTGCGGACTCGGCGCGATCCATTTGTCGATGCTGTTGGTCTTCGCGAAGTGGCGCACTGCGTCGAGCTTTGCGTGCATCCGCGATTCGATGGTGAGGCTCGGCAGGTCGGGCCAGCGGTTGTGCAACCCGCCCGCCGGCGCGGTGAAATCGTGCGGCGCGGTCCATTCGGTGTGCAGCGCGTCGAGGTCCACGGTCGAACCGGACTCCACCGTTTCGGAGATCGCCTTGTAACCCACCCACGCGCCCGAGAAGCGCGACAGCGCCCAGCCGTACAGCCCGAATTCGAGCATGTCGGCGATATTCGACGGATTCACGACCGGCATGTGCCAGGCCATCATCGCGAAGTCGCTCTGATGCGGCATCGACGACGACACGCAGCCATGATCGTCGCCGGCCACCACCAGTACCCCGCCATGCGGCGACGAGCCGTACGCATTGCCGTGCTTGAGCGCGTCGCCCGCGCGGTCGACGCCCGGGCCCTTGCCGTACCACATCGCGAATACGCCTTCGACGGTGCGCTCCGGGTCTGCTTCCACGCGTTGCGTGCCGAGCACCGCCGTACCGCCGAGCTCTTCGTTGATTGCGGGCAAAAAGCGAATGTCGCTTGCGGAAAGCAGCGTCTTCGCCTTCCACAACTGCTGATCGACCATGCCGAGCGGCGAGCCGCGATAGCCGCTGATGAAACCGGCGGTATTCATGCCGCGCGCCTTGTCGAGCGCGCGCTGCATGAGTGCAAGGCGGACCAGCGCCTGCGTGCCGGTCAGAAAGATGCGGCCCCGGGTCGCGGTAAGGTTGTCGGACAGCTTGTAGTCGGCGAGAGCGGGCGTGCCGTCGATGGGCAGGCGAGCGGTCATGGGTGAGTCTCCGTGATTTTGCATTCGCGCGCGGGAAGGAACGGCCAAGGTCGCGCAGCGAAAGAGACTCTATTTTTTAGCGCCGATTGGAGTGGATTTTTTCTAGTTTGCTCCGGCGTGGACGAATGGACGCGAAGAGCGACGCGTTTTCACGTCCTTTTGAGATAGATATGCCACGGCCACGCTGTTTACGGGTATGCCCTGGTGTCCGGCAGACGCTGTCGAGCGCGCCTGTGCGGACCGCTCGCCGCTTACCGCCTATGCAACCTTCATGGGCGAACCGCTGTTGTCAGCGGCGCTTCGTCGAGCGGCACGATCTCGTGGAAGTGGGCGTAGTCGATGTGGCTCACGCCGTCCCGCTCGCTCATGATGTCGACGAAGCGGTGGTGCCAGAAAATCTGGTCGCACGGCCACATGTGGCGAGCCTGCATGGTTTGCGAGGTGGATTCGTCGACGCCTTCCAGCGTGAGCAGGAGCGAAGTGTCGTGCGCTTTCAGCGTCTGCGCGGTTTCGCCGAAGAGCGGACTGTCTTCGTCTATCACGTGCATGACAGTCCAGCCCAGCTTGAACACCGGATGCTGATCGCGCACGAGTGTCAGGTCATGAAGACGGCGCAACGTGTAGCCTTCGGCGGTGGTTTCACGGCGCAGCATGCGCAGGCGCGCGTGCGCTTCGGCGATGACGTTCTGGCGGCCGTTGGCCGCGCGCACCATCAGCGTCATATGGCCGTCGAGCGGCCGGATCACCGCGTGGCGCGCAAACATGATCTTGGCGTGCGGACGCGAGAAGCGCGCGAAAATGAGGCCGGTTGCGAGCGCAATGCCCGACATCCCCACGAAGATTTCGAGCGTCGCAATCCAATGCGCGTAGACCGTCTGCGGATGCATGTCGCCATAACCGACGGTGGCGAGCGTCTCGACACTGAAGAAAAAGGCGCCGCCGAAACCGGGCGGATACTGATTCGCAATAGGTGCGTCGCCGAGCATGTAAAGCGCGGCGAAGCTCGTGTTGAGCAACACGAACAGCACGGCGAGCGAAACAAAAAACGTCGGCCAGCGCACGGTCAGTGCGCGGTGATACAGGTCCTGCCAGAAGCGCATCGGCATGCCGTGCGCGACTACCACCTGATCGTCGGGATGCAGTTCGCGGCTGCCGCGCGAGCGGCGCTTTTGCGCGCTGCTTTCAGCGTCGCCGATACCGGGAAAACGGTCGGTCGGTTCGGTAGCCATCGCGTGCTCATCGAATGGAAACGGCGAGAGCGTAGCACGGCGGCCTCGTCGCCGAACGCCGCTGCGGCTCGTGCGATGGAACCTGCGGGCGTGCTTTAAGGGAAGGCGCGCGGCTTTGGAATGCCCGCGCCGTGTTCAATGTCTTCGACCGCCTGCTGATGCGCCGCGGCGATCGCCTGCGCCGCGTCGCCGTAACCGTTGTCGCCGCCGACGGTGGTCCATGCCTTGACCGCCTTCTCGCGATGACGGATTTCGTATTCGGCGTCCCAGCGCGGGCCGCTCAGTTCGATGGGGCGGACGTGAATCGAGTACACGCCGTAGAGGAACAGCTCTTCAGCCATGATCGCCTCCAACCATTGCGTTCAGGCGGCGCGGCGCGAAACCCATGTGCGGCACATGCGGCACGTGCGCGGCGCCAGTCTGCCTACAGTTCGATTTCCCCGAGTATGCGATGAGCGAGCGCCTTTGCTTCTTCCAGTGCCTCGGCTGGCGTGGACGAGGTCGCCTCGACTTCGTAGACGGTGGTCTCCTGATCCTCGCTCGCCTCGCCTTCGTCGCGCGTTAGCGTGACCACGCCTTGCCACGTGTCGCGATCGAGTTCCCGCACTGACGCGGTGGCCGTGTAGATGCCTTTGGTGTAGGTGATGTCCTCCATGGCGTCGCTCCTTGTTCCAAAGGTTACGGTGTTTTCATGCTAGCACGGCGATCGAGCGCCGGCAGAAGGGCCACCGCCAGGGTTACAACAGCGCGACGACCTCGTCGAGCGACGGCGCATGCGCGCCCGCATGCCGGCAGGCCGCCGCGCCGGCCGCCAGCGCGAATGCCAGATGCTCCGGCCAGGTGCGCTGCGGCGCGCTCATCAAACTGAACAGCAGGCCGCCGATGGACGCGTCGCCCGCGCCCACCGTGTCGACCACCTCGACGCGCGGCGGCTGCGCCTCGGTCGTCGTCGCACCGTCGATCAGGGAAGCCGTTTGCGGCCCGCGCGTGACCAGAATCGTCGCGGCGGGGTTCATCGAGCGCAGTTGCGCCAGTGCGCTTGCTTCGTCGTCCGTCTTGAAGAGCAGGCGCAGGTCCTCGTCCGATACCTTGATGAGGTCAGCGAGCGCGGCCATCTTGCGCAATGTGGGTTCGTAGCCGTGCTCCATCAGGTTGCGGTAGTTCGGATCGAAACTGATCTTCACGCCCTGCGAACGCAGCTTGGCGGCCAACGCGGCGAGGGTGTCGCCAAGCGGTTGACGCACGAGGCTGATGCAGCCGAAGTGCGCCCACTTCACCTGCTCCATCCAGCCGGCCGGCAGACGCGCCGGATCGAACGCGAGATCCGCGCCGTTCTCGCCCATGAAAAAGTAAGCCGGCGGATGCGTGCGATGAACGATTGCCAGCAAAGGCGGGCGCTCGACGCGCTGCATGAAGCGCATGTCGAGCCCGGCCGCGACGCTTGCGTCCCACAGCTCGTCGGAGAAATTGTCGACGCCCAGCGAGCCCGCGCACGCGGTCGGCAGGCCAAGCCGCGCCACGCAGCGCGCGACGTTCCAGCCGGCGCCGCCCGGCCGCGACAGCCATTGCGAAGCGCCGGTGCGCACGAGATCGGTGAGTATGTCGCCAGCCGAAACGAAGACGGGCAGTTCGTTGTTTGCGCTCATGGTGGTCATTTTGCGTGCTCCGCGGAAACGGCAGCGGCGGTCGCGCCGTCGGGCAGCGCATGCGCGAGCACCTCGTAGCATGCGCCCATGGTGTGATAGTCGGTCTTGCCGGCCGGGCTTTTTTCGTCGCTGTATTTGCGGTTGTCGCAGGTGAGAATGCGATACCACGCGCCGTATTTGTGATCGACGAAATGTGCCCAGCTATAGCGCCAGATCTCGTCGTACCAGTCCCAGAAACGTTCGTTGCCGGTGCGCTTGCCGAGCAGCGCGGCGGTCGCGAACGTCTCGGCCTGCACCCAGAAGTATTTGTCGTGATCGCACACGGTGCCGTCCGGGCCGAAGCCGTAGTAAAGGCCGCCGTGGTCTTCGTCCCACGCGTGGGCCATCGCGGCGTCGAACAGTTCGATCGCACGCGGCAAGAGCCACGGCAGCGGACGGTAGCGCTCGAGAATCAGCAGCAGCTTTGCCCATTCCGTTTGATGCCCTGGCTGAAAGCCCCACGGACGGAAAATATTCGAGCTGTCTTCCTCGTTGTAGTGCCAATCCACCGACCAGTCCGCGTGAAAGTGCTCCCACACGAGTCCTTGCGACAGCTTCGCCTGACGCAGCGTGATGTTCGACGCGACGCGCTCGGCACGATCAAGATAGACGAGGTGGCCCGTCGCCTCGTGCGCAGCAAGGAGCGCCTCGGTGGTGTGCATGTTGGCGTTCTGCCCGCGGTACGAACTCACGCGCCATTCGGGCGACGCTTCGTCGGCATAGAGGCCGGCGGCGGCGTCCCAGAAGCGGTGCTCCATCAATTCGAAGGTCGCGCCGATCATCGGCTTTGCTTCCTCGATGCCGGCCATCGCCGCATGCGAATACGCGAGCAGCACGAAGGCGAGGCCGTAACAGTGGCGCGTGCCGTCGAGCGTGCGCTTTCTGCCGTCGCGCCATTCGATTTCCCAGTCGTAGCCCTCGTGCTGCGCGTCCCAATGGGCGTCGCGCAAAAAGCGCAGACCGTGGCGCGCGTACTCCAGATGCATTGGGTCGCCGAACTGGCGATACGCCATCGCGTAGTTGAACACGTAGCGGCAACTGCTCACCAGGTGCCGGGTGGTGCGGTTGTAGACGGAGCCGTCGTCGCGGAAAAAGTGGAAGAAGCCGCCGCTCGGATCGAGCACGTTGGGCGCGTAAAAGCGCAGCGTGTCCTCGATATGCGAGAGCAGAAATTCGCGGCTGCGAAAACTGGCGACGGGTGGCACGGCAGGCGCGCCGTTGGCGGAGTGAGACGTGGCGGATTGCGTCATGGCGTTTTCACCAAAGTACTGGCACGGGCAATGAGATGAACGGGCAAGCGGACTTCCGTTTCGGCGGGCGCCTCTTCGAGCAGCAATTCGACGCCGCGCCGGCCGAGCGCTTCCTTGTCGACAGAAATGGTGGACAGCGGCGGCGTGGCATGCGCGGCGGCCGGAATGTCGTCGAAGCCGATGATGGCGATCTCCTCGGGCACGCGCACGCCGCGCGCGAAGCAGGCGCGCAGCGCCGCGAGCGCGGCGGCGTCGTTGTAGGCGAACACCGCGTCCGGGCGCGGGCCGGGCGCGTCGAGCAACTGCTGCATTGCGCGGGCGGCGCCCGTGTCGGGGTCGAGACCGGCGTCGATGGTCACTTCGAGCGACGGATCGAACAGCAGCCCCGCTTCGAAAAACGCGCGCCGGTAGCCGAGCGCGCGCTGCGCGATGCTGAAATGCGCCAGCGATCCGCCAATGAACGCGACCCGCTTGCGTCCCTGCTCGAACAGATGCCGCATGGCCAGCGCGGCGCCCGCGGCGTTGTCCAGATTCACCGAGCGCAGGCCGGGCGCCCACAGGTCGATCAGCACGAGCGGGCGCTGCATCTCGACGAGCGTGGCCAGCGTTTCCGGCTCGACGAAGCCGGCAATCGCAACCGCGTCGGGCGCGTGCAGACGCATCTGCTGAATCACGTCTTCAGTCGGGCCGGCGGTCAGCACGGAAGGCACGATGCCGCGCTCCCGGCACGCGTCTTCCACGCCATGCAGCACATGCGAGAAGAACGGGCTAACGGCGAAATTGTTGTGCTGCCGGTGCAGCAGGAAGGTCAGCCGGCGGATGCGCGGACGCAATTGCGCGGCGTCGTAGCCGAGTTCGCGCGCGGCCTCGACCACGCGCACGCGGGTTGCCTCCGAAAGGCCGGGCTGGTTCTTGAGGGCGCGGGAGACAGTGCCGATCGACACGCTCGCCGCGCGCGCAACGTCGCGGATGGTAATCGCCATCGAAGCAGGCGGCCGGGAAGCGCGACCGCGCGATGTTTGAGTCCGGCGATTGTATAGTAAAACGGTGCGAAAACTGCTCGAAAAAAGCGCGCCGTGCTTCGGTAAATACCCGTATGAATAGGATATTTCCGCCTTGCCTTTGTTTAGTAAAATTCACTAAACATGTGTTGCCACGGGCGCTTGCCGAAGTCTTTCCCGCGGTTTTTCAGTCGGCGGTCACCGCTCTTTCGGGCTGTCCGCGCAGCAAAGCCGCGCTTTCCTGCGCGTCGATCAGCACGAAGCCGCTCGGCTCCAGCTTTGCTCGCCGCTTGGCGAGCGCCGCGACCGTAGCCACCTCCTCGCTGTTGTAGAGCGGCGCGCCGTCGGCGGAATTCGGTTCGACGCGCACGCAGCCGATTGCCATTGTCACGAAGCCGAAGAAGGTCGGATTGCCGCGCCGGTCCTCGCCGTGGATGCCGCCCGCCAGACGGTCGGCCGGCGCGTAGAAGCGCTGCGCGCCTTCGTTGAACACGTGGATCGCGCGCAGCACGCGCTCGCGCCAGTCGTCGCTCTGAAACAGGATCAGAAAGTCGTCGCCGCCCACGTGACCGAGAAAATCGCGCATCGGGTCGCACACGTCGGCGAGCACGGCGGCGGCGAACTTCAGCACTTCGTCGCCTTGCCAGTAGCCGTACTGGTCGTTGAAGGGCTTGAAGTGGTTCAGGTCCACGTAGCACGCGTAAAAACCGGCGTGATTGCTGACCAGCCGCGCAATGTGAGAACTGATCGGAATGTTGCCGGGCAGGAAGGTGAGCGGGTTCGCGTAGCGCGCCGCTTCGATCCGCACTTCCGTCACTGCGCGCACCAGGTTTTCGCCGGTGCCGAGCCCGGCGTACTTGCCGTTTTCGGTGATCACGAAGCCGTCGGCGAGATAACGCTGATCGTCGCTGGCGAGGAGCTTGGCCATCTGCTCCACGGTCATGGATTTTTCGATCACCACCGGCGACGCGTTCGCAAACAGCAGGCACGGCCGTTTGCCGAACAGCTCGCGGTGATACGGCAGCGCGTAGCGGTCCATGAAGCTGCGGCGGTTGATGAGCGCGATGGGCTCGTCGTGCTCGACCACCGCCACCGCGTGCAGATCGGGCAGACGGTTGAAGAGTTCGAGCACGTCGTTATTGGTCGCGTGGCGCGGCAGCGCGGGCGCGTGCACGAGCATCTTTTCCGACGCCATGCCGCCCGACGGCGAGGCCGCGCCGAGCGTGCGCGTCGCCTCGGGAAACACGGCGATGTGGCCGGCGCGCAGCGCGTCGCGGGCGTCGTCGGTGACCTTGCGCGCGGGCTGCGCATGCGGGCGTCCGAAGAAAAAGCCTTGCCCGCAGCCGATTCCCATGTCGCGCACGACGATCAGATCCGCTTCGTTTTCGATGCCTTCGGCGACCAGCCGCGCGCCGCTCGCGCTCGCAAAGTGCTGCATCGCGCGTACGGCTTCGAACTTGAGCGGGTCGCAGGCAATGTCGTGAATGAAGAAGCGGTCGATCTTGACGACGTCCGGTTGCAGCCGCACCCACAGATTCATGCTGGCGTTCGCGGTGCCGTAGTCGTCGAGCGCGAACTGCGCGCCTGCGGTGCGCAGACAGGCGATGACAGGCAGGAATCCGCCCACGTCGGGAATCGTGCTTTGCTCCGTCAGCTCGATCACGAGGCGCTCCGGATCGAGGCCGCGCTGGCGCAACAGCGCGAGCGTGCCCTCGGGCGCCTCGGCCAGCCGCCGAAGCGCGCCCGCGCTGAAGTTGAGAAATAGCTTGCCGTCGTAGCCGAGCCGTGCGAACGCTTCAATGCAGGCGCGCGCAGCGGCCTGCTCGAGCTCGATCGTGCAGCCTTCGGCGAGCGCCTGCGAAAAGAGCGCGAACGGCGCCTCGAGCGACGTGCCGGCGGGACCGCGGATCAGACCTTCGTAGCCGAGAATCGCGCCGCCGTCGAAGTCGACGATGGGCTGGAACACGGCGGACAGCTCACGCCGGGCAATCAACTCCTGGATGCGCGGCGCGGCGGACCGGGAGGGCGAGCTAAGTTGCATGGCAGATAGGCGTAGCGATGGACCTTCGGCTTAACGACCTGCCCTGCGGACAATTAAGTGAACTTTTGGTGAAGCGTTGCACTGGCGCGGTGCGTGCAAGGCGCATCCAGGACTTTCCGGGAACTCGCCTATGCCATCCGGCTGAGGCGACAACCACGGCGTTTGCGCGTGAAATAACAAAAAGCCGCGCATGGCGGCTTTTCGAAAAACGACGCTCAGGGAGGGCGCTTATGAATGTCCTATTTGCATTGCACGCGTACTCAACGGCGGGCGACGGCCGCGGCCGCCCGCTCGCGCGAAGCGGCGCGGGTCTCCCCGCTCAGGTCGCGAGCGCCCCAGCGCTGCGCGAGCGCGGCGCACACCATCAACTGGATCTGGTGGAACAGCATGAGCGGCAGCACGACCGCGCCCACCGCCTGCGAGGCGAAGATCACCTTGGCCATGGGCACGCCGGCAGCCAGACTTTTCTTCGAGCCACAGAAGATGATGGTGATCTGGTCCGCGCGGGAAAAACCGAGCCGCTTGCTCACGAATATGGTGACGGTCAGCGCCAGCGCGAGCAGCACCACGCTGATGAGCAGCACGCCGCCCAGCGCGGAGAGCGGAATCTGATGCCACAGGCCTTCGGTAACCGATTCGCTGAAGGCGCCGTACACCACCAGCAGGATCGAGCCCTGGTCGACGAACTTCAGCACGCCGCGGTGCCGCTCGATCCATTTGCCGATCAGCGGGCGCAACAGTTGCCCGGCCACGAACGGCACCAGCAGTTGCAGCACGATATTGCCCACGGTGTGCCAGGGCGAGCTGCCGCCCGCGGCCTGGTTTGTGACGAGCACGCTGACGAGCGCCGGCGTGACGAAAATGCCGAGCAGGCTGGACGCCGACGCGCTGCAAACGGCAGCCGGCACGTTGCCTTTGGCAATGGAGGTGAACGCGATAGAGGACTGAACCGTAGAAGGCAGCGTGCAGAGGAAGAGGATCCCGCCGTAGAGCGCCGGCGTGACAAGTGGCGAAAGGAGCGGTTTAAGCGCGAGGCCGAGCAGCGGAAACAGCGCGAACGTGCTGAGCAGTACGACTATATGCAGACGCCAGTGCGTCGCGCCCGCAATGATCGCTTCCCGCGAAAGCTTCGCGCCGTGTAGGAAAAACAGCAGGCCGACCGCCACGTTCGTCACCCAGTCGAACCCGACGGCGGCCTGCCCGCGCACCGGCAACAGGCTGGCGAGTATCACGGTGCCGACCAGGCACAGAGTGAAGTTGTCGGGAAGCAGTTTCGGGCGGGCCATGTCGAATTCTCGAAATCGGTGATGCGGGACTGTACGCAAGGCGCGTGCGCGAAGCGTGGCGTGTCCGGGTCAGGGAAAACCAGCATTGTCGTGCGAAAGCGATTGAAGAGGCAAATTCATTTGATGACTCGATTGATGAGTCATTCGCATTGCGCCTGAAGGTTAGGAGAAGTTGGGTCTGGCATGGCTGGCTCTGCCGGTGGTCCTTCTCGTGATTCCAAGGTGCAGCGTGGATGATTCGCCGCAAAGGAGGTCATGCCCTAGCGAAATCCATTTTTTGCACGCGTTATGCGAATTGACGCGAGCCCGCACACAACGCCATCAGTCCGTTTGTGCAAGGGTTATGTCGTAGAAAAACGTCGCAGTAACAAGGTGTTACAAGAGCGGCTGAGGTCTAACACTTTTTGGCTCGACACCCTTTGCCGGCAACCATAAATTAGCCGTTCAAAGGCCGTCGGGAATGCCCGCGCCGCGGCATGTTCGCAGCGTTCGCGCCAGTCCCTCAACAAGCCCGCCGCAGCTCGAACGGCGCGCTTCAGGCAAGTCTTCGGGCATGTGAGTCACTGGTGGACGGGTTGTCGAGAACGAAGCATTGGCCGTGGAGCGCGCTGATTATCGCGTTGTGCTCGTTCGCCTATGCGAAGGGGCCCGGCACGCCACACGGCGGCGCCAGCTTCCGTGTGGACGGCTACGGCCACGGCAACTACGTGAACCGCGATGTGGGCCGCGGCTTCGCTCAGCCCAACGCGGCACCGTCCAACATTCGCCGCGTTGCAGGGCCGGGTGCCTATCCCGGCGAAGGCCGTGGCGGCATACCGTATCCAGGCGTAATCACGCCGGTCAGCGCAGAGTCGCGGCCCGGGCAACGGCCGCAATCCAATGCGCCGGTTCGCTCCGGCTCGATCCGGGCCGATGTCGCGCGCTACAACGAAGAGCGCAGTTCGATCCGCGCCATTCAGCGCCAGGCCGACGACGGCCGCCCACCCGAAGGTTCCCCTTACCGCAACTAGGCGCACCTCGCCGCCTTCCTTTCGCGTCTTGCCGCGCAGGGCGTCGGCCCGTGCCGGCCGAGGCTACAGACCTGAGTCTGCTTATCACGCGTTTCGCCGCGTAGCCTTTCAATTTGCTTCACTCCAGCTTTACGCCCAGGTTCTCCGAAGCAAAGCGTCGAAAATCCCGTCCTCGAATTGACGTATCGACGCCACACATTTTTGAAAACACTCGGCAGCAAGCCGCCTCCCGTCGTCAAATCTTGGCGTTTATGTGGCGGCGCGTCATCGGCATGTCATCTGAAGCGTTATCAGCGGCTGGCGCAGCGCGCGCGCCGCTGCGCGCGGGCCGGAGCGGGCCGCCGGCAACCGTGAGTGCCGCATCTGAAGCTGCGTTAGCAGGCCGATAAACGACAAAACTAATCAGACCGATATACCCGCAATAACCAGCCATATTTTTGTTTATAAAAATGGTCCGCAAAGATGGTCCCGCCCAGATTGGCTCGACGATCAGGCGGATAACAACATTGGTCGGCGCGAGCTCGCCCTTTCGCACAGCCACACCTTTTGACAAAGACTGGAGAATTCATGAGAACAAACATCAGCCGTGTGCTGAACACAACCCTCAAGGTCACCGCATGCGCGGCGTTGCTGGCCGGCGCATCGTCTGCGTTTGCGCAATCGAGCGTGCAGTTGTACGGCCAGGTCGACGAATGGGTCGGCGCGCAGAAATTCCCGGGCGGCAAGACCGCCGTGCAGGTGTCAGGCGGCGGGATGTCCACGTCGTACTGGGGCTTGAAGGGCGCTGAGGACCTCGGCAACGGCTACAAGGCGATCTTTACTCTGGAAGGCTTTTTCCGCGCGCAGAACGGCCAGTACGGCCGCTTCACCGGCGACACGACGTTCTCGCGCAATGCGTACGTCGGCATTGAATCGCCATACGGCACGGTCACGGCAGGACGCCTGACCACGCACCTGTTCGTGTCGACGATTCTGTTCAATCCGTTCATCGACTCGTACGTCTTTTCGCCGATGGTCTACCACGTGTATCTCGGCCTCGGCACCTTCCCCACGTATTCGACCGATCAGGGCGTGACCGGCGACTCCGGCTGGAACAACGCGGTGCAGTATCAGTCGCCGAACTTCAACGGCCTGTCGGCGAGCGCCATGTACGCGCTTGGCAACACCACGCAGAACGGCGCGAAGAAGTGGAGCGGCCAGGTGCTGTATTTCCACGGCCCATTCGCGGCGACCGCGGTCTACCAGTATGTGAATTTCAACAATACGCCGGGCGACCTCGGCAGCTTCGATTCGTCGGGCGTGCCGGGCCTGAAGGCGCAAAGCGTCGCGCAACTCGGCGTTTCCTACGACCTCAAGTACGTGAAGCTGTTCGGCCAGTACATGTACACGCACAACGACCAGACGCTGACGAGCTGGCACGTGAACACCGCGCAAGGCGGCGTCTCGGTGCCGTTCGGCCCCGGCACGGTCATGGCCTCGTATGCGTACTCGCGCGACGGCGGCGGTTTCGACCAGACACGGCAGACCGCCGCCGTCGGCTACGACTATCCGCTCTCCAAGCGCACGGACATCTACGCGGCCTACCTGTACGACCACATCAGCAATCAGTCGAGCGGCAACACATACGGCGTGGGCCTGCGCGCGAAGTTCTAGGCGCCGTCGTTCTCTCCGCCCCGGCGAACACAGCGCGCGGCCCCTGCCGTGCGCTGTGTCGGGCCCCAGGCGTCACAAAAGCCCGCTTCCTTTGGAACGCGGGCTTTTGTTTTTCCGGCTCGCGCCACGTGGTCCTTTACTCACTCACTCTTGATAAAGCGGGCAAAATGGCGCCGATTGATTCCTTGAGCGAGCGATTCAGATGGACACCCTCGTCAGCATGAAAGTGTTCCGGCAGGTGGTCGAAGTGGGCAGCTTCGTCGGCGCGGCAGAGCGCATGGAAATGTCCGCGGCAATGGCAAGCAAGCATGTGATGCATCTCGAGCAGCAGCTAGGCGCCCGTTTGCTCAATCGCACGACGCGCCGCGTGGCGCCCACCGAGGCGGGCCGCGAATACTACGAGCGCCTGAGTCAGGTGCTCACCGAACTCGAGGAAGCGGAGCAGGTGGTCGGTGCGGCGAGCGTGGTGCCGCAAGGGCGCTTGCGAGTCTCGTCGCTCTCGGCATTTGGCCTGAGCCACGTGATGGCGGCCGTCGCCGATTACGCCGCGCAGTATCCGCAGGTCACCGTCGACATTACCTTGTCGGACCGTGTGGTCGAGCTGATCGACGAAGGCTTCGATGTCGCGATCCGCGCTTCGCCGAGCGGCTTGAAGTCGTCGTCGCTGATCGCGCGGCCCATTGCGATGGCGCATCTGGTTCTCTGCGCGTCGCCCGCTTATCTGCGCCGGCGCGGCATACCCAAGACCGCCGCCGACCTCGCGCGTCACAACTTTCTGCAGTACGCGGGCGTGTCGGCGCTCGACGTCATGCAGAGCACTGGGGAGGCTGCGCGCGTGCGGCTGTCCGGCAATCTGATCGTCAACCACCTGGAGGCGCAGCGCGTGATGGTGCTGCACGGCGCGGGCATCGCGCTGCTGGGCACGGAGGTGATCGGCGCGGACCTGGCCGAAGGGCGTCTCGTGCCGCTGCTCGTGGACGAAATGCCACCGCGCGAGCTGCCGATTCATGTCGTCTACGCGAGCCGCCGCCATCTGTCCGCGAAGGTTCGCTCGTTCGTGGATTTTCTGGCCGAGCGCTTCGCGAATGAATCGCTGTGGCCGTCGCTCGAACAGATCAGGGCGCTCGCCGGCGCGCCGTTGGCTCGCTGACTCGGGCGAGGCGGCTCGTTGGTGGGCTCGCTAATTGATTCCCTAAGCGGCTCACCAAGCGGCTCACCAGGCATCTGACTCAGCGGTTCCCCGATTCACGCGCCAGCCCTCAGGCGCTCGCACCCCGTTTCGCTATACTGGTTGCCAGCACCCGCACACGCCAACAGCGTAACGATCTGGGGGAGACATGACCGATCTGTCCACGCCGCAGCGCGCCGCCAGCCACGAGCTGCCCGCCGGCCGGCGCCTGCGTTTCGTCACTGCCGCAGCCTTGTTCGACGGCCATGACGCGTCCATCAACATCATGCGGCGCATCCTCCAGGCAAGCGGGGTGGAGGTCATTCACCTGGGCCACAACCGTTCCGTGGATGAAGTCGCGACCGCCGCGCTTCAGGAAGACGCCGACGGCGTCGCCGTCTCCAGCTACCAGGGCGGCCATAACGAATACTTCCGCTATCTGGTCGATTTGCTGCGGGCGCGCGGCGGCGAGCGCATCAAGGTGTTCGGCGGCGGCGGTGGCGTGATCGTCCCCGAGGAAATCGTCGCGCTCGAAAAGTACGGCGTCGAAAAGATCTACTCGCCGCACGACGGCCAGCGGCTGGGCCTGCAGGGCATGATCGACGACATGATCGGTCGATGCGCCGCGCTCGCGCGCGAAAGCGCGGCGGCGCGAGCGGGCTCGCTGGGCGAGGGCGGAGGGCCTCACGCGGCCGGTTCGCCTCCCACGGACGCTAACCCTCACACCGTCAGCGAGCCTCACGCGGTCAACGCGCCCCTCACGTCCGGCGTAACGCCCACTGTCCACACTCCCGACCCGATCGCCGAATGGATCGACGACTTGATCGCGGGCTCGGTATCGCACGGCCTTTCCTCCACACAAGCGCGCACGGAAGACAAGAACCAGGCAACATTCCGCCGCCTCGCGCAACTCATCAGCGCATTCGAAACCGGCGGCATCGGCGCGGCGAAGCGCGACAAGCTCGCGGCTCGGGCGCAGGCCGCGCGGATTCCCGTGCTCGGCATTACCGGCACCGGAGGCGCCGGCAAGTCGTCGCTAACCGACGAACTGATCCGCCGCTTCCGGCTCGACTACGGCGACGCGCTCACCATTGCCGTGCTCGCCGTCGACCCGTCGCGCCGCAAGTCCGGCGGCGCGCTGCTGGGCGATCGCATCCGCATGAACGCAATCGGCGATTGGGGCGGCGGCGCGCGTGTCTACATGCGCTCCATGGCGACGCGCGAGGCGTCGAGCGAGATATCCAACGCGCTGCCCGACGCGCTGATGTTGTGCAAGGCGGCGGGCTTCGATCTGATCGTCGTCGAAACGTCCGGCATTGGCCAGGGCGACGCGGCAATCGTGCCGTTCGTCAACGAGTCGCTCTACGTAATGACGCCCGAGTTCGGCGCCGCGAGTCAGTTGGAGAAGATCGACATGCTCGACTTCGCCGACTTCGTCGCGATCAACAAGTTCGATCGCAAGGGCGCCGCCGACGCGCTGCGCGACGTCGCGAAGCAGGTTCAGCGCAATCGCGGCGATTTCTCGACGTCGCCCGACGCAATGCCGGTGTTCGGCACGATCGCCTCGCGTTTCAACGACGACGGCGTGAGCGCGCTCTACCGGCATCTCGCCAACGCACTGCGCAGGCACGGCTTGCGTGAGGGCGGCGGTCGGCTGTCCGTGCCCGCAGACGTGCGGTTTTCGAGCGGCAGCCACGCAATCGTGCCGCCGCCGCGCGTGCGCTACCTCGCGGAGATTGCGCAGACGGTCCATGCGTATCGCGAGCGCGCCGAGGCACAGGCGCGGATTGCGCGCGAACGTTGGCAACTCGCCGAGGCGCGACGAATGCTTGGCGAAGCGGGCGCCACACAACCCGAGACCGCTAGCGACGCATCCTCAACCCGGCTCGACGCGCTGATCGAGCAGCGCACCGCTGCGTTGGGCGAGCGCGAACGCAAACTGCTCGACGCCTGGCCGCAAACCGTAGCGGCCTATTCCGGCGACGAACACGTGGTCCGCATTCGCGAGCGTGAAATTCGCACGGCGCTTGCCGTCACAACTTTGTCCGGTACGCAGATACGCAAAGTCGCACTGCCGAAGTTCAGCGACCACGGCGAAATTCTGCGCTGGCTCATGCTGGAGAATCTGCCGGGCTATTTTCCGTTTACGGCCGGCGTATTCCCGTTTCGTCGCGAGAACGAAGACCCGACGCGCATGTTCGCGGGTGAGGGCGATCCGTCGCGCACCAACCGGCGTTTCAAGTTGCTGTCCGAAGGAATGCCAGCCAAGCGTCTTTCCACCGCCTTCGATTCGGTCACGCTGTACGGCGAGGAGCCGCACGAGAGGCCGGACATCTACGGCAAGGTGGGTAACTCGGGCGTGTCGGTGGCGACGCTCGACGACATGCACGCGCTTTACGACGGCTTCGACCTGTGCGCGCCGGAAACCTCGGTTTCAATGACGATCAACGGCCCGGCGCCGACCATTCTCGCAATGTTCTTCAACGTTGCGATCGACCAGCAGATCGCGCGCAGGGCGCAGCAACTCGGCCGTGAACTGAGCGACGACGAGCGTGCCGCCACGCGCCGCAGCGCATTGGAAAACGTGCGCGGCACCGTGCAGGCCGACATTCTCAAAGAAGACCAAGGCCAGAACACCTGCATCTTTTCGACGGAGTTCAGCCTGAAAGTGATGGGCGATATCCAGGCCTATTTCGTCGAACACGGGGTGCGCAATTTCTATTCGGTGTCGATTTCCGGCTATCACATTGCGGAGGCCGGCGCGAACCCGATCTCGCAACTCGCCTATACGCTTGCCAACGGCTTCACATATGTGGAGGCCTATCTGGCGCGCGGCATGTCGATCGACGACTTTGCGCCGAACCTGTCGTTCTTTTTCTCAAACGGCATGGACCCGGAATACACGGTGCTTGGCCGTGTGGCGCGGCGCATCTGGGCGATCGCAATGCGGGAGCGCTACGGCGCGAACGAGCGCAGCCAGAAGCTCAAGTATCACGTGCAGACGTCAGGCCGCAGCCTGCATGCGCAGGAGATCGACTTCAACGATATTCGCACCACGCTGCAAGCGTTGATTGCCATTTACGACAACTGCAACTCGCTGCACACGAACGCGTTCGACGAGGCGATCACGACGCCCACCGAGGAGTCGGTGCGCCGCGCGGTCGCGATCCAGTTGATCATCAATCGCGAATGGGGGCTCGCGAAAAATCAGAATCCGAATCAGGGCAGCTTCGTGATAGACGAGCTGACCGATCTTGTCGAAGAAGCGGTGCTTGCCGAGTTCGACCGGCTGACCGAGCGCGGCGGCGTGCTCGGCGCGATGGAGACCGGTTATCAGCGCGGGCGCATTCAGGATGAGTCGATGTTGTACGAACATCGCAAGCATGACGGCTCATATCCGATTGTGGGCGTGAACACGTTCCTGAGCGCGCATCCGCACGAAGCGCCGCAGCCGATCGCGCTTGCCCGTTCCACGGATGAAGAAAAGCAGAGTCAGCTAGCGCGCCTGCGCGATTTTCAGGCGCGGCATCGCGAGGCGGCGCCTGCGGCGCTCGAGCGTTTGAAGCGCGCCGTGATGGACGACGAAAACGTGTTCGCCGTGCTGATGGATGTGGTGCGCGTGTGCTCGCTCGGGCAGATCACGCATGCGCTGTTCGAAGTGGGCGGGCAGTATCGGCGGAATATGTAGGCGGGTGACGCGGGAGGCTGGCGGCAGTGCTGGTTGGCGGAGTGGCGATTCGCCTCGGGTTTCTGCGTTGCTGCTGGTTCGCACTGTCGCCTTCGGATCGGGCCTTTGCGTCGGGCCTTCACGTCGGGCCTTCGCATAAGGCCTTCACATAAGGCCTTCGCGTCCGGCCTTCACATCCAGCCTGCCCATCCACCCTTCGCCGCCTTTCAACGCCCGATGCCCAGCCGCGCCTTCGCGTCGTCGTACTCCTTCTTCAAACGCGCGACGAGTTCGCTCACGCTCGGCACGTCGTCCATCAGGCCCACGCCTTGGCCCGCGCCCCAGATGTCTTTCCACGCTTTGGCCTTCTCGTTGGCAAAGTTCATCTTGCTCTTGTCCGATTCCGGCAGCGCGTCCGGATCGAGCCCGGCGTTGACGATGCTCTCGCGAATATAGTTGCCGTGCACGCCGGTAAACAGGTTCGTGTAGATGATGTCCGCCGCGCTCGAATTGACGATGGCCTGCTTGTAGCTCTCCACCGCGTGCGCCTCCTTGGTCGCGATAAAGCGCGTGCCCATGTACGCCAGATCGGCGCCCATTGCCTGTGCGGCGAGAATCGAGCCGCCGTTGGCAATCGCGCCGGATAGCACAATGGGGCCGTCGAAGATGCGCCGCACTTCGCCCACCAGCGCAAACGGCGAAGTCGTGCCCGCGTGACCGCCGGCGCCCGAGGCCACGAGGATCAAGCCGTCGACGCCTGCTTCGAGCGCCTTCTGCGCGTGACGCAGATTGATCACGTCATGCAGCACGATGCCACCGTAGCTGTGCACTGCATCCACGATCTCACGCGCCGGCGCACGCAGGCTCGTGATGAAAATCGGCACCTTGTGCTCGACGCACACGCGCACGTCGTGTTCCAGCCGTGTGTTCGATTGATGAACGATCTGGTTCACGGCGATGGGCCCGACCCGCGCGCCGGGGTTCGCGGCCTTATGCTCGGCGAGCTGCGCCTGGATCTGCGTGAGCCATTCGTCGAGCAGTTCGGCGGGACGCGCGTTCAGCGCGGGGAACGAACCGACGATGCCGGCCTTGCACTGCGCCAACACCAGCTCGGGATAGCTGACAATGAACATTGGCGAGGCGACGACAGGCAGCGCCAGATTTTGCAGAACGGCGGGCAAAGCCATAGTGCGAGTCTCCTGATTGATGAGCCGTGCGCTGATGCCCACGGTTATTCGATGAGTGTAGCGGCGCGCGGCAGATGGCGTGCGCTGCGCGGCAGCAGTGCGATTTGCGCCGCGCAGAAGCCGGCAGCACGCAAATCAGCGGCCCAATCCAGCACTGGCACATGTATCACTGGGCGAAGCCGCAACAGCGCTCTCCAAAGGCAGCATCGCCGCGCGAATCTTTAAGAACGATCGTTCGATTATAGGCGAGGCGTGTGCGCTGCGTTCGCCGTAACGTTTAGAACGGTTGGAGGGAAGGTTCTACGCCTGGGTGGGCTATCCCACCGCGCGCGGACACATTGGCCTCTTACAATGCACGAACTCCAAACGACGAGAGACCCGCTCATGGCCTTCGAGAATTTCACGCCCTTTCACGTCGTCGCGGGCGATACGGATATCTTCGGAGTAAAGGGCGGAGCAGGGCCGCCGCTCCTGCTGCTGCACGGTCATCCGCAGTCGCATCTGATCTGGGCGCGCTGTGCGGCGCAACTGGCTGAGCATTTCACGGTCATTGCCACCGATCTGCGCGGCTATGGCGCATCGGGCAAACCAGCCAGCGACAGCGCGCATGCGCCCTATTCGAAACGCGCAATGGCAGCCGACCAGGTCGCGGTGATGCGCCACTTCGGCTTCGAGCGCTTTCTCGTCTGCGCGCACGACCGCGGCGCGCGCGTCGCGCATCGCATGGCGCTCGATCACGCCGACGCCGTCGAGCGTCTGATGCTGCTCGACATTGCGCCGACGCTCGCCATGTACGAAGCCACGGACCGCGCATTCGCCACGCATTACTTCCACTGGTTCTTCCTGATCCAGCCGGAGCCGCTGCCCGAAACGCTGATCGGTGCGAATCCGGCCGCATATGTGGATGCGGTAATGGGCAGCCGCCATGCGGGCCTTGCGCCGTTCGAGCCGGCTTCGCTCGCGGCGTATCGCGCGGCATTGGCGCAGCCCGGCGCGGTCCACGCAATGTGCGAGGACTATCGCGCGTCGGCGAGCATCGACCTCGAGCACGACCGCGCGGACATCGAACGCGGGCACAAGATTGCCTGTCCGTTGCGCGTGTTGTGGGGCGACAAAGGTGTGATCGAAAAGTGTTTCGACGCACTCGCCGAATGGCGCCTCGTGGCGCGCGACGTAAGCGGCCGTTCGCTGCCTTGCGGCCACTACATACCGGAGGAGGCGCCCGAGGAGCTGGTCGCCGAAATGCTGTCGTTCTTCCAGGCGATCGAACGGTAAGCGCGCTCGCTCACAGGACGAGCGCTGGACGAGCGCCTGGACGAGCGCCTAGGCGAGCGGCGGCAGGCGCCGCGCCACGGGTGTCGATTTGACGATTGCGGTGCTGGTCTCCGCGCGCTCTGTAACCTTCGAGAGAATTTCGTCGAGCTGCTCGATCGAATGCAGGTAGAGCCGGCAGATGAAGCAATCGTCGCCGGTGACCTTGTCGCATTCGACAAATTCCGGAATTCGCCGTATCACTTCCTCCACCAGGTGCAACTGCCCGGGCAGCGGCTTCACGCGCACGATGGCTTGCAGCGTGAAGCCGAGCGCGCGTGGGTCGAGCTGCACCGTGAAGCGCTCGATCACGCTTTGCGCCTCCAGCCTGCGGATGCGCTCGGCCGTGCTCGGCGCGGAGAGTCCGACGAGCCGCGCCAGTTCGCTGACCGGGCGGCGCGCGTCTTCGGCGAGTGCAACGATCAGCGCGCGGTCGGTTTCGTCGAGCGCGACGGGTGCGAGTGAAGTAAGGCGTTTTGACATGTCAGCCTTCGAATCTGAGGTGATGTGGGGCGATGACTTAATCTTATCCATGTTTTCGCGGCTTCGGATTAACTACACTGCTTGCCATGCAGTAATCAATTCGAGGATCGGATCATGGCTTCAAACGAAATTCGCCGCGGTGCCGCGGAGATGACCATGGCGATGCTGATGTCCGGCACGATCGGCTGGCTGGTCGTGTCGTCGCAGCAAAGCGCGTTCAATGTGGTCTTCTTTCGCTGCATTTTCGGTGGCGCGACGCTTGCGCTCGTGTGCGCGGTGCTCGGCCTTTTCAGACGCCAGCTCTTTTCGTGGAAGATGCTCGGCCTCGCCCTTCTCGGCGGCGCGGCAATCGTCGCGAACTGGGTCTTGCTGTTCGCCGCGTATTCGCGTGCGTCCATCTCGATGGCGACTGCCGTCTACAACACGCAGCCCTTCATGCTGGTGGCGCTCGGCGCGCTCGTGTTTCGCGAGCGGATCAGCGCATCCACGGTGGCGTGGCTGCTGCTTGCGTTCGTCGGCCTGGTGTTCGTCGTGAAAGTCGAGCCCGCGGTACTGGCAGTGCCGGGGCAGTATCTGGTCGGCATTGGCTATGCGGTCGGCGCGGCGGCCATGTATGCGGTGTCGTCCATCATCACCAAGCGTCTTAAGGGCACGCCGCCGCATCTGATTGCGCTGATTCAGGTGTCGCTCGGCGTGGTAATGCTCGCACCGCTAGTGCGTTTCGATGCGCTGCCGGCCACCGGCGTGCAATGGCTCGAACTGATCGTGCTGGGCGTCGTGAATACCGGCCTTATGTATGTGCTGCTGTACGGTGCGATTCAGAAACTGCCGACTTCAATGACCGGCGCCCTGTCTTTCATCTATCCGGTGGTCGCGATCATTGTCGACCGGATCGCGTTTGGACAGACGCTCGCGTGGATCCAGGTGCTGGGCGCAGTGCTGATTCTGCTCGCTGCCGCTGGCGTCAATCTCGGCTGGCGAATCGTGCCGCAAAGGCGCGTGCCGACGCTCTGAAAGCACTCAGCAGAATCTTACCGACGCAATGCTACGGATTGCAAAGCAAACCGCGTATGTTCATATCAGCGGAGCAATGAACCCGCGGCGGTGTTGCGCCAACCGGGGTTTGGTCGCCTCGCGTGTAGGCGGGCTTACAGCTGCCGTCAAGCATCTGTAGGGAAATCACCAATGCGGTCGAAAATCGCGCGCGCGTATCATTCAACAAGACGCTGATCACGTCCGACAGCAATTGCGCCGCTCGCCTTAACGGGTTGAGCGGCTTTCTTTTTGCAGTAGCGCTTTCGCGGCTTTTTTCCCTTGCCTCCTGCGCTGTACGCCCGTTCAGGCTGCTATTGCTCAGACGCGTGTACGGTTGCTCGGGCAACGATCTGCTCGCCCTCCACCTTGAGAGGCCCATTTCCTGCGGCCAGTTCTTCAACAAGTGCTTTCATAAGCGTGGGCCACTCGCTTCGCGGTTTCAGCATGGAGGCCGCCGCACGCATGGCCGTTGCGTTGTCGAGCATGTGCAGCAGCGCCGCAAAGCTCATTGCGCGCACCTCGAGCAACTTGAAGACGATCAGCACCTTCAGCGCGTTCTTTGCATTGCGAGCGGGGTCGGCGCGCAGCCACGCGAGCCGCGAGGAAGCGCGTTGCAGCGCCTCTTCGACGTTTGCGAACGGCGCGCCGTGACCGGGAATCGCGAGGCGCACGTCGAGCGCCGCAATCGTTTCGAGCACCGCCTGCTGTTCCGCAAAGCCGCTCTCGCCCTCCAGCTCCGGGAAGATCACGCCAAAGCCGTTTTCCCACAACGCGTCGGCGCTGATCAGCAAACGTTCCGCCGCGCAGTACAGCATCAGCGAATGCGGATCGTGACCAGGCGCGCCGAGCACCTGCCAGTCGAGTGCGCCGAGGCGCAGGGTCGCGCCCGGCGTGAGGGTGCCAGTGAAGGCGAAGCGCTCGCAGGTCTGCCCGGTGGCCCGAAACGTGAGGCGCGCTTCGTCCCAGTCGCGCACGGCCTCGGCCTCCGACGCAGGAATCAGCGTGCGGCATGGCCACTTTGCCTGCAACAGCGCATTGCCGCCGCAGTGGTCCGAGTGCAGGTGCGTGTTGACGATCAGATCGAGCGGCCGCGCGCCAAGCGCCTGCTGCACGAGCGCACGCGTTTGATCAGCGTGCGTTGCATAGCCGGTATCGACGAGTGCAGCGCCCGTGTCGTCGACGAGCAGAACATTGTTCGAGGAGAGCCAGCCGCGCTCGAACACGCGCACGGACGCGGGCAAAGCGTTCATGACGTGGCGGCGCCGCTGCCGCAGCTGATATTGACGCCGGCGTCGACAGGCGTCCCCGCCTTCGGCATGACCAGAATGGTCGACGCGCCGACTACGGCAACTTCGCCGCGCTGATTCGTGACCGTGCCCTCGAGATGCGTGAGGTCGCCGTTCAGGCTCGGCTTCCAGTAAGCATCGCGCACACGCCAGCTCATGACGAGCGTGTCGCCCGCGTGCGCGGCCTTTTTCAGCTTGATGTCGAACTCGAGTCCGAGCGGTTGCGCATAGGTTGAAAAATGCGTGGCGAGCAGCGCCATGAAGTGCGCGGTAGGCTGCGTGCCGGATGCGATAAGACCGCCAAAGCGGCTTTGCGCGGCATACGCTTCGTCGTGATGCAGCGGGTTCAGGTCGTTGACGAGCGTGGCGAATGATTTCACGGAATCGACAGACAACGCGAGGGTCGCGCTAAAGGTCTCCCCAATCGTGACGATACGCGGCGGCGCGTTCATCGCTGCACCTTCGCCTGGCTTGCAACGAACTGTGCATGGCGCGAGTCGAGCGCGTCCCATACCGCGCGTTTTTCGTCGTCGTCGTAGAGCGACCAGCCGGCTATTTCGTCGATGGTGCGCAGGCACCCTTCGCACCAGCCGGTCGACGCGTCCATCCGGCACACGTTGATGCACGGCGAAGGCACACTGCCGCTTCTGGTCGCGTGGTGGTTCTCTGCTGTCATCGCGTCAGGCCGTTTCGCGCAGCGCCACGTCGACCACCGGCGCACCCGTCAGCGCGATCAATTCCTGCGCGGTCAGATTGAACACCGCGTGCGGATGGCCGGCCGCGGCCCACAGGCTGTCGAGCGCGAGCAGATCCTCGTCGATCAGCGTGACCGGTTCGACCGCATGGCCGACCGGACACACGCCGCCAATCGCATAGCCGGTTTTCTCGCGGACGAACTTCGCGTCCGCGCGGCCAATTTCGCCCACCTGTGCGGCGACCTTTTTTTCATCCACGCGATTGGCCCCGCTCGCGACCACCAGCACCGGCGCGTCGTCTTCGCGGCGGCGAAACAGGATCGACTTGGCGATCTGCGCGACGGAGCAGCCGAGGCCGGCGGCGGCTTCGGCGGAAGTCTTGCCGGTTTCCGGCAGCATCACGATGCGGCCCGCGTGACCGCGTTCGCGCAGCAGCAGTGCGACGCGTCGAGCGGAATCGGGCAACGCGGTGAGGTCGTCGGAGTCGAGAAAAGCATGGTCCGTCATCGTTTCAAGTCCTGTTGGTTGGTCAGCCTGGTTCGGAGTGTTCACACGCAGTTGGCCGCCTCGCTGCGCGCCTTTGCAAGCAACGCCTTGCCCGCGCGCGACACGTTCGGCCGGCCTATCGCCGTCGAGATGAAATCGCCGATGGCGACGACCTGCGCGAGGTCGATACCGGTTTGAATGCCGAGGCCGTTCATCAGGTACAGCACGTCTTCGGTCGCGACATTGCCGGTTGCGCCCTTCGCGTACGGACAGCCGCCGAGCCCCGCCACCGACGCGTGATAGATCTCGATGCCTTCCTGCAAAGCGGCATAAATGTTCGCGAGCGCCTGGCCGTAGGTGTCGTGAAAGTGCCCGGAGAGCCGCTCACGCGGAAACACGCGGGTCACTGCCTCGAATATTTCGCGCGTGCGTTTGGGCGTGCCCACGCCGATCGTATCCGCGATGTCGATCTCGTCGCAGCCGAGCGCCGCGAAGCGCTGCACCACGTCGACCACCGACGCAACCGGCACCTCGCCCTGATACGGGCAGCCGAGCGCGCACGAAACGCTGCCGCGCATGCGCAGACCATGCTGTTTGGCCGCCTGTGCGACCGGCGTGAACCGTTCGATGCTTTCCGCGATGCTGCAATTGATGTTCTTCTGCGAGAACGCTTCGCTCGCCGCGCCGAAGATCACGATTTCGTCGGCGCGTGCGGCCAGCGCGGCTTCGAAGCCGCGCAGATTCGGCGTCAGCACCGAATAGAGCGTGCCGGGGCGGCGCTCGATGCCGGCCATCACGTCGGCGCCGTCGGCCATTTGCGGCACCCACTTCGGCGACACGAACGACGCGGCCTCGACGTTGCGAAAACCCGCTGCGGAGAGCTGGTTGATCAACTCCACCTTGGTTGCGGTAGGGACGAAATCCTTTTCGTTTTGCAGGCCGTCACGCGGGCCGACTTCGACGATCTTCACTTGCTGCGGTACGTTCATGTTGTGTCTCCTCTAGGTGATCCACGCAACCAACCTGCGGCAGCGGTGCGCCTGAAAATAGGGTCAACGCCGGTCAATATCCGCGCTCGATACTCACGACACCGCTGACGGCTTCGCCGCGTTCGAGCGCGAGCAGCTTCTGCGCGATCTGTGCGACGCTTTCTTCACGCAACGTGAGCGCCGACACGTGCGGCGTGATCGCGATGCGCGGCTCCTGCCAGAACGGATGATCTGGTGGCAGCGGCTCGTGCTGGAATACGTCGAGCGTGGCGGCGGCGATTTGACCGCTCGCGAGCGCGTCGAGCAGATCGGCTTCCACGAGATGCGCGCCGCGCGCCACGTTAATCAGATACGCGCCGCGCGCGAGCTTCGAAAAGGTGCGGGCGTTCAGCACGTTCGCGGTATCCGGCGTATGCGGCAGCAGGTTGACGAGTACTTTCAGGCCGTCGAGAAACGCGTCGAACCCGGCTTGCCCGGCAAAGGTGGCGATGCCTTCCACCTGCTTCACGCTGCGGCTATAACCGCGCACCGGCATGCCGAGTGCCGCGACCGATTGCGCGACATGTGCGCCGAGCACGCCGAGGCCTAGCACGCCGACGGTGAAGGTCTCACGCGGATGCGGGTCGAGTACCTGCCAGCGGCGCTCGCGCTGCAAGGTCTGATATTCGTCGAAGCGGCGCAGATAACGCAGCACGGCGTGCATCACGTACTCGGCCATTTGCGGCGCCATGCCGGTGTCTTCGAGGCGAATCAACTGTGCGTTGCGCGGCAGGCTGCCGGGATGCTCGCGCTCCAGCGCGAGGATCGCGTCGACGCCCGCACCGAGATTGAAGATCGCACGCAAATTGGCGCGCCCGGCCAGCAACTCGCGCGGCGGACGCCACACCACAGCGAAATCGGCGGGCGCCGTGTCGCCGGGCCGCCACTCGCGCAGTTCGGCTTGGGGCAGCACGCGGGCGAAGTCGCGCAGCCAGAGTGCGGCTTCATTATTCGGCATATAGAAGAGAATCTTCATGCGGCGGCTCCGTTGTGTGAGGACCGGCTCGCGTTCGCGCCGCATGCGAAACGCACGCGGCAACGCGGCTGCGAAGCTGGCGACGGCTGAGGCGCGGCGCGCGACGCACAAGGCATGAGGGCTCCTCCTTTTATGGGTAGGCTTCATTCTACTTTTTCGTCGACGATTCCGCGCGATTGCGCACGACCGTGCGCCGCGGCCTTTGCCCTGCGGCCTTTGTCCTGCGCTCACACCGGCCCATAAACAAAGCACAAAAACTTGGTTCGTCCGCATGCCACGCGGCGGGACAATGGCTACCCGGTTTCTCTTTCGAGGGACAGACATGCATTCATGCGCAAGATCGCCGTGGCCGCCGCGGCTCGTCACCGTTCCGGGGCTGCATGGCAGCGAGGGCGCCCACTGGCAGACGTGGCTCGAGCGTCAGTTCGCGCGCTCGCTGCGCGTCGAGCAGGCCGATTGGGACTCGCCCGACATCGCCGGCTGGGCCAACTCGCTGTGCGAGTTGCTCGCGCGCGAGCGCGGCCCGTTCGTGCTCGCCGCGCATAGCTTCGGCTGCCTCGCCACGGCTCACGCGTTGCAGCAGGCATCGTATGCGAACGAGGTGGTCGGCGTGCTGTTCGTCGCGCCGGCCAGCCCGCAAAAGTTCGCGTTCGCGGGGACGTTCGAGGCGCGGCGCCTCGGCGTGCCGTCAATCCTGATCGGCAGCGAAACGGACCCGTGGATGTCGCTTGCCGGCTCGCGCGAACTCGCGCAGCGTTTGGGCAGCGCTTTCGTCAATCTCGGCGATGCGGGGCATATCAACACCGCGGCGGGATTCGGACCGTGGCCGCGGGCGAGGTACTTCATCGACACGCTGGTGCACTGCGCCGCGCCGCTGCGTTTCCGCGACGAGCCGCTCGAAGTCGCGCAGCATGCGCTGGTTTGACGGTGGGTCGAAATAGGCGGCGTATCGATGTGTGCGCCGATGCGTATGAACACCGTGCATCGGGTACTCGCGCACCGCGCCGTTTAGGCGTGGCCACGCGGCGTCTGAACACGATCCGCTAGAATCCCGCTACAGGCCGCGCGATGGCGCGGCCACGGCTTTTTATCATCGACAGCGGGGACAACATGGCAGGCAGGACGGGGACATTGCGCTGGCTGGCGGCCGGCGTCGCGGCAATCGCGCTCGGCTTCGGGCTCGGCGGTACATCGGTCGCGTATGCGGACGTGTCGCTGATGAATGTGTCATACGACGTGACGCGCGAGTTGTATAAGGACATCAATGCGGGCTTTATCGCCGCGTACAAGCAGAAAAGCGGCGAGACCGTGTCGATTCGCCAGTCGCATGGCGCGTCGAGCGCACAGGCGTTGTCGGTATTGCAGGGCTTGCAGGCCGACGTCGTGACAATGAACCAGCCGAACGACATCGACCTGCTTGCGGAAAAAGGCCAACTGCTGCCCGCGAACTGGCGTGCCCGTCTGCCGAACGACAGCGCGCCGTACACCACCACGATGGTGTTCCTCGTGCGCAAGGGCAATCCGAAGCACATCAAGGACTGGGACGACCTCGCCAAACCGGGCGTGCAGGTGGTGATCGCGAATCCGAAAACCTCCGGCAACGGACGCTATACGTACCTCGCCGCGTGGGGTTATCGCAAGCAGCATGGCGGTACGGACGCAGACGCGCTCAACTTCGAAAAGGCCATTTTCAAAAACGTGCCGGTGCTCGATACGGGCGGCCGCGGCGCGACTACCACGTTCACGCAACGCGGCATCGGCGACGTGCTGGTCACGTTTGAAAACGAAGTCGCGCTAATGAACAGCGGCGTGGGCGCGGGAAACTTCGAGGCGGTGTACCCGTCGGTGAGCCTGCTTGCCGCGCCGCCTGTGTCGCTTGTCGACAAGGTGGTCGACAAGCGCGGCACGCGCAAGGAGGCGCAGGCGTACCTCGACTACCTGTGGTCGCCCGCTGCACAGGAGATCATCGCGCAACATCATCTGCGTCCGCGCGACAGCAACGTGCTGGCGAAACACGCTGCCGAATTCAAGCCGATCAAGACCTTCACCGTCGAAGAAATGTTCGGCAGCTGGCAAAAAGCGCAGCAAACCCATTTCTCCGACGGCGGGACTTTCGACCAGATCGTGGTCGACAGGAAGTAACGCGTCTTACGCGGGAGCGCAACCGTGTTCGCAGCCGCTCTTGTCGAGCGGCATTTGCTGGGCTGCCTCGGCACGAATGCCCAGACGCGAAAGCAGTTTGCGGTCCGCTTCCGCTTGCGGGTTGCTGGTCGTCAGCAACTGATCGCCGTAGAAGATCGAATTCGCGCCCGCGAGAAAGCACATGGCCTGCAGCGCCTCGTCCATCTGCTCGCGGCCTGCCGACAGACGCACCATTGCACGCGGCATCGTGATGCGGGCAATCGCGATTGTCCGTACGAACTCGAACGGATCGATTGCTTCCGTGCCGGTTAGCGGGGTGCCTTCCACCTGCACCAGGTTGTTGATCGGCACGGACTCCGGATACGGGTCCATGTTCGCCAGTTGCGCAATCAGGCCCGCGCGTTCGCGGCGCGACTCGCCCAAGCCCACTATCCCGCCGCAGCACACGTTGATGCCCGCGTCGCGCACGCGCTCGAGCGTGTCCAGACGATCCTGGTACGTGCGCGTGGAAATGATCTGGCCGTAGAACTCCGGCGAGGTGTCGAGATTGTGGTTGTAGTAGTCGAGCCCTGCCTCGCGCAAGGCTTGCGCCTGGTGCGTTTCCAGCATGCCGAGCGTCACGCAGGTTTCCAATCCCATTGCCTTTACGCCGCGAATCATGTCCTTGATCGGCTCGAGATGCCGGTCTTTCGGATTGCGCCACGCGGCCCCCATGCAGAAGCGCGTCGCGCCGTTTTCCTTGGCGGCTTTCGCTGCGGCGAGCACTTCGTCCACCGGCATCAGCTTGTCCGCTTGCAGGCCCGTGTCGTGGTGTACCGACTGCGGACAATACGCGCAATCTTCTTCGCAACCGCCGGTCTTGATCGACAGCAATGTGGACAGTTGCACCGTGTTCGCGTCGAAATGCTCGCGGTGCGTTTGCTGTGCGCGGAACATGAGGTCGTTGAACGGCAGTTCGTACAACGCGACGATGTCGGCGACACGCCAGCGCGCGAGTTGTTTGCCCGCGAGGGCGGCGTTTGCGTTCGCGTTGGCATTGGCATTGGCATTGGCATTGACGTTGCCGGCGGCGGCCGTGGCCGCAGGCGACGCGGCGGTGTTCAGTTGGGTCATGTGGTCAATCCTCATGAATGGATGAGATGTTCGATTCAGCGCTGCGAGTGACGCAGTGTCTGCAATAGCTGTTCAATGTCGAGCCTTTCGGCGGCAAGTTCCGGCGATGCCGGACTCATACGCGGCACGATGCCAAGCAACGGCGCGTGATGCTCACGCGCGAGGTGCTCACGGATCGACGCGATGTTTTCGTCGGGAAAGGTCATGTCCGGATCGACGCGATTCGCGACCCAGCCGGCAAGCGTGAGACCGCGCGCGGCAATGGAGTCGGCGGTCAGCAGCGCGTGATTGATGCAGCCAAGCCGCATGCCCACCACCAGCACGACCGGCAGGTTCAACGCGACGGCGAGATCGGCGGTGTCCTGCGTCGCGGTCATGGGCACGCGAAAACCGCCTACGCCTTCCACGACCACGACGTCCGCGTGCGTGAGCGCTTGCCGGTGGCAGGCCACGATGTGGTCGATGTCGAATGCGACGTTTTCCAGCGCCGCCGCGATATGCGGCGCGGCCGGTTCCTTTAGCAGATACGGCGTGCGCATTTCGGGCGGCAGCAATACGTTCGACGCTGCGTCGAGCTGATCCGCGTCTTCGTTGTGCAATTCGCCG
Source organism: Paraburkholderia phenoliruptrix (assembly GCF_019511605.1). Classification (GTDB taxonomy): domain Bacteria; phylum Pseudomonadota; class Gammaproteobacteria; order Burkholderiales; family Burkholderiaceae; genus Paraburkholderia; species Paraburkholderia phenoliruptrix_A. The sequence continues at coordinate 42,397 of NZ_JAEUAV010000007.1, forward strand.
TTTAGCTCGAATGCACCCGCGGCAATCGGCTTCATCGCTGCGGCTCGCAGTCCCTCGCGAGCGAAACCGCGCAGCAATGCGGACGAAACGAAGGTCTTGCCGATTTCCGTATCCGTGCCGGTAACAAATAGCGACATCGCGTGCGGCGGCGCCTGATGAGCAGAGGGTAGCGAGGTCATGCTGTTCGCGCTCCTGTCTGTTGCAAGCCTGCTTCGAGACGGTCGAGGTCCTCATGCGAATGCGCCGCCGACAGCGAAATGCGCAAGCGTGAGGTGCCTGTCGGCACGGTAGGCGGGCGGATCGCGGGAACCCATAGGCCCGCGCGATCGAGCGAGGCGGCGATTTCTAACGTGGCCTCGTTCGCGCCGATGATGAGCGGTTGCACGGCAGTATGCGAATCGACCGGAAGCCACGGCGTGGTCTTGAGCATCGCGCGCGTGCGTTCGATCAGTTGCCGAAGATGCGCGCGCCGCTCATCGCCTTCCGTGCCACCGATAATGCGCAGGCTTGCCGACACCGCGTGCGCGGCGGCCGGCACCGAGGCCGTGGTGAAGATGTAAGGACGCGCCCGCTGCACGAGCCATTCGATCACCGTCTCGTGCGCCGCGACGAATGCGCCCGACACGCCGGCCGCTTTGCCGAGCGTGCCGATGGAAATGAGGTTCGGCGAGCGCAGCGCCGCTTCGGCAACCGCGCCGCGTCCTTGTGGGCCGAGCACGCCGAAACCGTGTGCGTCGTCGACGATCAGCCATGCGCCATGCCGTTCCGCGAGTTCGAGCAAGCGCGGCAGCGGCGCGATGTCGCCGTCCATGCTGAACACGGTGTCAGAGACGATGACTTTCACGTCTGCGTCCGACGCGTCGAGCATTGCGCTCAACGCGTCCATATCGCAGTGCGGATAGATCTGCACGTCGGCTCGCGACAAGCGCGCGCCGTCGATCAGCGATGCGTGATTCAGCGCATCCGAAAAGAGCGTCGTGCCGCGGCCCACGAGCGCGGTGAGCGTCGCGAGGTTCGCCATGTACCCGGTGCTGAAGTAAAGCGCGCGCGGCGCGTCGACAAAGCCGCCGACGAACTCCGCGAGGTCGTCTTCGAGCTGCGCATGCGCGCGCGAGTGGCCGCCTAGCAGGTGCGAACCGCCGCTGCCCGCGCCAAAGCGTTGTGCGCCTTCGGCAATGGCCGCGATCAGTTGCGGATGCGCGGCAAGCCCGAGGTAGTCATTGCTAGCGAAGCCGATTATTTCGCGGCCGTCGACGCTCATGTGAGCCGCGCAAGGCGTGTCGGCCGTGCGGCGGCGCCGGCGCAGGCCGCGCTCGTCGATCTCCCGCAGTCCTTGAGCGAGCGTGTCGAGAAGATGCATTAGCGCACCTCCGCCAGAGTGGCGTCGAAAGTTTCGCGCGTGCGCGAGGCGAGCAGCGCGAGTTCTTCGTCGTTGAGAATGTACGGGGGCATCAGGTACACGGTGGTCGAGATGGGGCGCAGCAGCAACTCGCGCTGCAACGCATTTTCGAAGAAGCGGCGCGAAAATGTTCGGGCATCCTGATCGTTGTCGATCACCGCGTCGAACGCGAAGATGGTTCCGCATTGACGCAGGTTGCGCACGTTCGGGTGCTGCGCGAGTGGCGCAAGCGCGGCCTTCAACGTAGCCGATTTTTGCCGGTTGACGGCGAGCACGTTGTCGCTCGCGAACAGGTCGAGCGTGGCGAGCGCCGCGCGGCATGCGAGCGGATTGCCGGTGTACGAATGGGAGTGCAGGAAACCGCGCGCGGTGTCGTCGTGATAGAAGGCGGCGAAGATTTCGTCGCGCGAAAGCACGATGGAAAGCGGCAGATAACCGCCGCTAATGCCTTTGGACAGACACAGGAAATCCGGCCAGATGCCGGCCTGTTCACAGGCGAAAAAAGTGCCCGTGCGGCCGCAGCCGACGGCAATTTCATCCGCGATCAGATGCACGCCGTACTGATCGCATAGCGCACCCAAGCCGGCAATGTAGGACGCGTCGTGCATGGCCATGCCTGCTGCGCATTGCACCAGCGGCTCCACGATCAGCGCGGCGATTTTCTCGGCGCGCGCTTCGAATAGCGCGCGCACGTGTTGCAGCGCGCGACGTGCGACGTCTGCGGCTGATTCGCCCGCTTCAGCGAGCCGCGCGTCCGGCGAGGCCACCACGTGAGCGTTGCGAATGAGCGGATCGTACGCGTCCTTGAACAGTGCGACGTCCGTCACGCCCAACGCGCCGATGGTCTCGCCGTGATAGCTGTTGGCAATGCAGACGAATTCCTGCTTGTCGGCGAAACCGCGATTGCGCCAGGAATGGAAGCTCATTTTGAGCGCGATTTCCACGGCCGAGGCGCCGTCCGATGCGAAGAACGCATGGCCCAACGTGTTGCTGGTGAGCGCGCTGAGGCGCTCGGCAAGTTCGACGGCCGGCTCGTGCGTGCAGCCGGCGAGCATCGCGTGTTCGAGCGTATCGAGCTGGTCTTTGAGCGCTGCGTTGATGCGCGGATTCGCGTGGCCGAACAGATTGACCCACCACGAACTGATCGCGTCGAGATAGCGATGGCCTGCTCGGTCGTAGAGCCACGCGCCTTGACCGCGCGCAACGGGTACGAGCGGCAACCGCTCGTGATGCTTCATCTGCGTGCACGGATGCCAGACCGCGCGCAGGCTGCGGGCGATCCAGTCTTCTGTCGATTTCGGTGAGGTTGCTGAATTTTCCAAGGAGTACTCCGGTGCTTGAGTGCCGCTGCTGTTGGTCTTGTTATGGTTTTCGGGCGTGGCGCGGGTGGATTTTTGCGCTGCGCCGCAGCCCGAAGGTCAGCGTGCGGGGTCGAGATTAGCGGTTTATTTCCGCCTTTGCACTAGGGCTCGCGGCTCGTTTTCCGCCTTGCGGTGCGGGGTTCGGCGCAGATCGGCGCAGCTGGTTTGCGTTCGGAATCGAAGGTCGCAGATGGGCGGAGTTGGCGACGGAAAAGTATTGGGTGGGGTCGGACGGAAAAGAGGGCGTCTGGCGGTTTTTCACCAGTTGGACGCGGACGGCGAACTGTCTGCTCATGTCGTTCGCGCAGCCGCGACCGATCGTCGAGCTGCACGAAGCACGTTAGTATGGCTAACTGAATTCGGGGATAGGGCAGCGCCCAACTGTCGTTGGGACGTACGCGAATCGGGGAGATACCGGGGAGTTTGCGGGGTCTTATTCCCGACTGGCAAGCGCATGCCGCCCTTCGTCAGCGGAAGAGAGCGTCGACCGGTCGGACGAGCCCGCGCCGCTATCAGCCGTGCGCGAATTCTGATCTCCCCACACCACGGAGTTATCAACCGCGTACAACCGGCAAGGCGCCGAGCTCTGTTTCTGGCAGTTGGCAATGGCGACCGACATGGGATCGTCGCCGCCCTCGGCCCACGACCACGCACCCGTATCGGAGACGGCAAACGCGCGGCTCGGGTACTGGCGCAGGAAGTTGCGATACCCATTGCGGCCGGCTTCGTCGACGTAAGGCACGGCGTCGACGGCATCCACCGAAGCAAAGCCGCTCGCCTTCGGGGCGGATGGGTCTTCGACGCGATACTGCACCCCTGTGGGCATGCCCACGCGCGCGAGGAACGCCTCCACAGCCGGCCACCAGACATGCACGCCGTCGCGATCGCCAACCAGCCGGTGTGCGTCGTTCTTGTAGGTGCCGTAGTCGACCATCTTGGCGCTCGCGCCGTGCGCGACGTACGCCGCATACATGCTGGCGATGAGCGGCGCATTCCACACCGAATCGTTGTCGCCGTACATCCACAGCGAGGGCACTTTGGTCTTGTCGCCGTATGTGCCGAAAGCACGCGTCAGGTTGCCCTGCCAGTCGCCGCACGCGTCCTGCCGCAAGCCGCCCGAGAAGTTGATCAGCGCCCGCACGCCTCGCGCGGCTTCGGTGCCGTAGGCCATCGTCGCGAGGCCGCCGTGCGACGTGCCTGCTACCACGATATGCGACGCGTCGACGTAAGGCTGCTTCGACATGTAGTCGACCGTGGCCGCCACGTCAGCGGCCTGCGACATGCCGTTGCGTTCGACATCGCAGCCGTCCTGATGATAAACGCCGCCCGACTGGCCGAAGCCCTGGCGGTTGGGCGCCACCACCACATAACCGCGGCGCACGAATTCGCGCGCGAGCGGCAGCGGGTCGCTGCGCTCCTGCATGCGCGGATCGCCGGGAATCTTGCCGTGATTGAAGACGATCATCGGAAACGGGCCTGCGCCGTCCGGCTTGTAAATCGTCGTTTGAAGCGTGATCTCGCCGTCGGCGTCGACGGGAATGCGGATGATCTGCTGGTTCAGGCGCGCGCTCGGCAGATATACGTCGTCCGGCAGCGCGATGCGCGGCACCTGCGCGCGAGCGAGGGGTCCTGGCTGGCCGTCTGCGAGCGGGTTCGCGTGCGCGGCTGCGACAGCGCACGTAGCCGCTGCACAGATCGCCGCCCACCTGACCAGAACCTTGCTCAATACCATTCACGTACCTGCCTGAAAAAAGCCTCAACGCCTGCTTTGCATTTATCGGAACACGCGGCTGACGTTTGCCTTTCGCGCGCGTTCGCGACAAACAAAAACATGCTCACGTACGCATTGCGCGGAGCGCACGCACGCCAACTCGAGATCGCACGGGATAAACCCAACGGCCGACGCGACCCCACGCGCCGATGATGAACGCCACATCTGCTGCCAGAGCCGTTGCCGCAACCCCTACTATCTGGTTATCGGCAGGCGCCGGCGCAACTTGCGGAACCCTTACCAACTGGCCCTCGCAGCGTGACGTCATGAAGCAACGGCCTCATCCTGGCACGACAATTTTGTTTTGTGCAATCAAGGAGAACCCGCGACGAAAAAATTGCCGTGTCGGGCGCGAGGCCGCAGGCGCTGGGGCCGACGGCAAGAGGTGCGCGAAGGAAGGCGCCCTCAGGCGCGAACAGAGGCGCAAACGGGCTTTAAATCGACGTATAAAGCAGAAATTCAATCGCCCGCTGCCTAGGTCTACCGGGCAATGGCGCGGCAGCCGGGCTGTCGCGCCGAGCCAACAGCAGGGCAATGGCGCACCTATAGGGCCATATGCAATATCGGCGGCTTGTCCGCAGTCGCGCTGTGTAAGGCTCGGAAAGCTGCTGAAGAACTATTCGCGCACGTCGCCGTCGACGTAAAGCCAGCGGCCGTTGTCGTCGCGAATGAAGCGGCTCAATTCATGCAACCGATGCGCGCGGCCAGCCACCTTGTATCGCGCGACGAATTCGACGGTTGCGTGTGCCGGGTCTGTCTGCGCAAACGCCTTGATTTGCAGTCCGAGCCAACGCGGGGCGTCGGGCGCCGCGGTGTCTGCATCGAGATCGGCGGGGCAGGTGGCTGGCGCCCATGTGGCGCGCAGATAATCCGTTGCGCCCACAACATAGGCGCTGTAGCGCGAGCGCATTAGCTCGAGCGCGCGCGGCGCCAGTTCGCCGCCGTCTATGTAACGGCCGCAGCACTGCGCAAAACGCGGTGGTTTTGCAGCGCCGGACGGGTGTGGCGCAGCGCCCCCGCAAGGACAATCAACGGGGCGTTGCGCGGACGATTTGTGCTTGCTCATCGAAATCTAACCAAGACCGCGTGCGATCAGTATCTTCTGGATGTCGCTCGTGCCTTCGTAGATCTGGCAGACGCGCACGTCGCGATAAATCCGTTCGACGGGAAAGTCGCTCAGATACCCATAACCGCCGTGAATCTGCAGCGCCGCGGAACAGATGCGCTCGGCCGCCTCGGAGGCAAACAGCTTCGCCATGGCGGCTTCCGTGAGACAGGGCTGGCCCGCGTCTTTCAACGCGGCTGCGTGCCAGATCAACTGACGCGCGGCTTCGAGTTGCGTGGCCATCTCCGCGAGACGGAATTGCACGGCCTGATGCGAGAAGAGCGGCGCGCCGAAGCTCTCGCGCTCTTTCGCATAGCTCAATGCCGCTTCGAACGCCGCGCGCGCCATGCCGACGCTCTGCGCCGCGATGCCGATGCGCCCGCCTTCGAGCCCCGATAGCGCAATGCGATAACCCTCGCCCTCCGCGCCGATCAGATTGGCGGCCGGCACGCGGCAATCTTCGAACACGATCTGCGCGGTGTCCGACGAATGCTGTCCGAGCTTGTCTTCGAGCCGCGCCACCACGTAGCCTTGGCTGTCGGTCGGCACGATGAACGCGCTGATGCCGCGCTTGCCCGCGGCCTTGTCGGTGACAGCCATTACGATCGCAACGTTGGCGTTCTTGCCGCTCGTGATGAACTGCTTCACGCCGTTGAGCACGTACGTGTCGCCTTCGCGTATTGCGGTGGTGCGCAGCGCCGACGCGTCGGAGCCCGCCTGCGGTTCGGTCAGGCAAAACGCGCCGAGCATCTCGCCGCGCGCGAGGGGCGTGAGCCAGTCGCGCTTCTGCGCGTCGTTGCCGTAGCTCAGCAGAATGCTGCACACGGGGCAGTTGTTTACCGAGATCGCTGTGGACGTGCCGCCGTCGCCGGCTGCGATTTCCTCGAGAATCAGCGCGAGTGCGAGCGCGTCCATGCCGGCGCCGCCGTAGGTTTCGGGCACAAGCACGCCGTAGGCGCCGAGCCCGGCAAGCTGACGGTGCACGTCATTCGGAAAAGTGCGCTCGCGGTCCCATGCCGCCGCGTACGGCGTGATAGCTTCGCGCACGAAGGTGCGCAGCGCGTCGCGCACCATCAGGTGATCCTGATCAAGCACCATGAGCCAGCCTCCTCACCAGTCGAGCTGCGTGCTGTCGTATTGATAGAAGCGGCCGTTGAAGGCCTCGCGCGAGGCCGCAGCCTGCGCGAGCACTTCGCGCATGCCGCTCACGCTGCGCGTGGGATGGACGGCGGCCTGTGCGCCGCCCATGTCGGTCTGCACCCAGCCCGGATGCAGCGACACGCAGGTCGCACGCTGTGCTTCGAGCGACGCGAGCTTGAGCGCGTCGTTCAGCGCCGCCTTGCTCACGCGATACAGCCAGCCGCTCGTGCCGCTGGGATCGGCGATGCTGCCCATCCTGCTCGAAATAACCGCGAGTACGCCGCCTGTTTCCTCGACGAGCGGCAGCAGGATCGGCATGAGTTGCATCGGGCCGCGCACGTTGGTGTGCATCACATGGTCGAAGTCTTCGGCGGTGATGGTTTCAATACCTTCGCTGCGCGGACCATAAACGCCCGACACGACGATCGCGAGATCGACATGTTCACCGTCGAGCTTCCAGCCGAGTGCTGCAATATCCGCAGGCTCTGTAACGTCGACGGAATAGGGCTGTGCACCGAGCTGGGACAGCGCGTCGAGCGCGGCGCCGTCGCGCGCGGTGGCGAGCACGCGCCAGCCGCTTTCCTTGTACTGCCGGACAAACTCCTGACCGATGCCGCGCGACGCACCGACGATCAACACTGTTTTCATGGAATCACCTCCAACTATGCAAAGCGCCTGAACCTGCGGGCGACGTGTCAAACCAGTTCGATACCCATGGCAGTCGCTTCGCCCCCGCCGATGCACAACGTTGCGACGCCGCGCTTGCCGCCGCGCTTTTTCAGCGCGCCGATCAGCGTCACGATGATGCGCGCGCCGGACGCGCCAATCGGATGGCCGAGCGCGCATGCGCCGCCGTGCACGTTGACCTTGTCGTGCGGGAGCTTGTGCTCTTTCATGGCTGCCATGGTCACCACGGCGAAAGCCTCGTTGATTTCGAACAGATCGACTTCGTCCGCGCGCCAGCCGTTCTTGTCGAACAGCTTGCGAATCGCGCCGACGGGCGCGGTGGTGAATTTCGCCGGTTCCTGCGCGAAAGTGGAGTGTCCGACCACGCGCGCAAGCGGCTTGACGCCGAGGCGCTTTGCCGTCGATTCGCGCATCATGACGAGCGCCGCGGCGCCGTCCGAAATGGACGACGAGTTCGCGGCCGTCACCGTGCCGGTTTTGCTGAACGCGGGCTTGAGCGCGGGGATCTTGTCGAGGTTCGCCTTGTAGGGCTGCTCGTCGTGCTCGACGCTCACTTCGCCTTTGCGGCTTTGCACTTTCACCGGCGCGATTTCCCACGTGAACGAACCGTCTTCGTTTGCGCGCTTCGCGCGGTTCAGCGACTCGACAGCGAACGCGTCCTGGGCTTCGCGCGTGAAGTCGAACGACGCCGCGCATTCTTCCGCGAAGGTGCCCATCAGGCGGCCTTTTTCGTAGGCGTCTTCAAGGCCGTCGTAGAACATGTGATCGATCACCTGACCGTGGCCCATACGCATGCCGGCTCGCGCTTTGGGCAGCAGGTACGGCGCGTTCGTCATGCTCTCCATGCCGCCCGCGACGATCACGTCGACCGAGCCGGCGGCCAGCATGTCGTGTGCGAACATTGCGGCGCGCATGCCGGAGCCGCACATCTTGTTGACCGTCGTGCTGCCGGTGGAAAGCGGCAGGCCGGCACCGAGCGCGGCTTGTCGCGCGGGCGCCTGTCCGAGGCCCGCGGGCAGCACGCAGCCCATCACCACTTCGTCGATCTGATCGGGCCTGAGGCCGGCGCGTTGCACCGCGGCTTCGATCGCAATCGAGCCGAGTTGCGGCGCGCTCAGCGACGCGAAATCGCCCTGAAACGCAGCCATCGGCGTGCGCGCCGCGCTCACGATCACCACGGGATCGGCGCCCGTACCGCTCATATTCGTCTCACTCATGTTTTAGCTCCTTGATTACACCTTCGACGATGGCCGGCACGTCGCCGAGCCGGGCCGCGTCGGCGGCCACCACGTCGTTCTCCGTCGCATGGGCGCCGCTTGCCGAGACTCCGGCCACGCAACGCTCATAGGTCTGTTCGAGCGCGGCCGCGTTGTTCACCGTCATGCCGAGGTCGCGCACCTTGCCGTCGTGCACGCCATACGCCCAGCCGTGCACGGTCAGTTCCTGGCCGCGCGCCCAGGCATCGTTGACGATGGTGGTGCGGCACACGTTCACCACCTGTTCGATCGTGTTCAGTTCGACGAGGCGGCGGTGACGTGCCTCGCCAAGCGGCCATTCGTCGAGCAGCGCGGCATGCTTCGCACGCACGTCCTGCACGTGATGCAGCCAGTTATCCGCGAGACCCACGCGGCGGCCGTGCAACGCGGCGCCCACGCCCGAGCAGCCATAGTGGCCCACCACCATGATGTGCTTGACCTTGAGCAGGTCGACGGCGAACTGGATCACCGACAGACAGTTCAGGTCCGTATGCACGACCACGTTCGCGATGTTTCTGTGCACGAACACTTCGCCCGGCGGCAGACCGATGATCTGGTTAGCCGGCACGCGCGAGTCGGAGCAGCCGATCCACAGATACTCCGGCGTCTGCTGATGCGCGAGGCGCGAGAAGTACTCCGGGTCTTCGGCAAGCTTGCGGGCGACCCACGCGTCGTTGTTCTCGAACAGATGGGCGAGCGGATGGGCAGAGTTGGAAGCGTTCATGTTCATGATGCGTTTTGGCAGTTATGCGGCCGTTAGTGCGGCCGTTTCGTTACGTTACGTTGAATTCGGGTTAGTCGATGCGATTGGCGGACCACATGTGGCACATGCCGCGCGAGCGGGTCAGGCGACTCTCATGCTGCGTTCGTCGGCGGGTGGGTCGGCGGTTGGGTCGGCTGGCCGGTCGGCTTGCAGGCCGGCTTGTGACCCGTCGGCATCATCTGCCTTCTGTGCGCCGGATGCCGCAGGCTCAAAGCGCTCCGGATAGCGGATGCAAAACCGCACGCTGCTGTCATACGGAAAGAAATCGGGCAATTCGCCTTTGAGTAGATGATCCTTGTGCTTTTGCCATAGCGCGGGGTCGAAGAAGTCCGCGTGATGCTGCATGAACGAGCGGCGCACGCGCGGGTCGCCGAGCAGGAAAGTGCCATACGTCTCCGGGAAAATGTCGTGCGGAGCGACTGAGTACCACGCCTCGCCCGACATTTCGTCTTCTTCGTTGCGCGGGGCCGGCACCGCGCGCACGTTGCAGTCAGTCAGATATTCGATTTCGTCGTAGTCGTAGAACACCACGCGGCCGTGGCGCGTCACGCCGAAGTTCTTGTACAGCATGTCGCCGGGGAAAATGTTCGCCTGCATCAATTCCTTCACGGCGTTGCCGTATTCCTTGATGCCGTGATCGACATCGGCGTCGCTGCCGTTTTGCAGGAACAGGTTCAACGGCACCATGCGGCGCTCGATATACATATGGCGAATCACCACGTTCTCGCCGTCGTATTCGAGCAGCGACGGCACTTCCTTTTCGAGCTCGCGCAACAGCGTTTCGTCGAGGCGCGAAATGGGCAGCGCCACGCTCGAATATTCCAGCGTGTCGGCCATGCGCCCCAGCCGATCGTGGCGCTTCACGAGCTGATACTTCTCCTGGATCTTCGCGCGCGTGGTTTCTTTGGGCGGCGGGAAGTTGTCCTTGATGAGCTTGAAGACGTACGGAAACGAAGGCAGCGTGAACACCAGCATGACGAGCCCTTTGATGCCGGGCGCGATGATGAACTGATCGCTCGAATGCGAAAGGTGATGCAGCAGATCGCGATAGAACAGATTCTTGCCCTGCTTCTGCAAGCCGACCGACGTGTAGATTTCTGCCTTCGGCTTGCCCGGCATGATCATGCCGAGAAACTCTACATAAGCGGACGGCACTTCCATGTCGACCAGAAAGTACGAATGCGAGAAGCTGAAAATGATCAGCAACTGTTCGCGCTTGAGCAGCACCGTGTCGAGCGCAAGCACGCCGGGCTTTACGTGACGCAGCGGCACGGCGAACGGCAGCAGCATGTCGCCGTTGATGATGCGCCCGATGATATACGCCGATTTGTTGCGAAAAAACAGCGACGAAAGCACATGAATCTGGAAGTTCGGCGCTTCGTCGAAAGTGCCGAACGCGTCGTGAATCGCCTGCATCACGCAGCCCACGTCGCGCGTGAGATCTTCGAACGGCGGCTCGAGCTGGAAATTCGTGACAATGCGCTCGAGTGTCGCGGCGAGCCCGTCTTTGCCAGGGTAATACGCGCGATACGTCGGCTTGGCGGCCGGCTCGTCGTTCTCGAGGTATTCCGTCGAGATCGCCGGGCGCACGAAAATGAAGTCGTTGTTGAAATACGAGCGGTGCAGGATCTTGCAGCACACCGAATTGAAAAACGTCTCCGCGCACTCCGGCTGGCGGTGCGTGGTCAAGAGGCCAATGTAGTGGAGCTTGATCTGCTGCCACACTTCACTGTCGATATTTTCCGCGTCGTACTCGTCTTCGAGCAGTTCGACGCATTCCTGCACGCGGTCGTCGTATGAAGTAATGCGCTCGCGCGCGAGCTTTTGCAGACCATGCCAGTCGCCGCGCTCGAACAGCGTCTTGGCGTGGATCGCCGCGTCGCGAAAGATCCGGTAGTGCCGGTCGAATCCTTCCAGCATGGTTTGGGCGACGTCAAAGCCGATTTGCGACGACAACAGTTTGGGAAAGTGATTCATGTCGACCGTGCATTCGTCTCATGTCGTGAAGACACCCATGATTGTATCGTTCGGGTGGCCTGCGACGCATTGCGTCAACCGGCTCGCGCCCTTGCTCGGCGCGGGGCGTGGCCGGACATGTGCCGACTTTTCCGGGCAACTGCGTCTAATGCGCCGGTTCGGCATCGCTAAACGACTCAACTTGCAGCAAAAAAATTCGTCCGCTTTGTGCGGGTGACTCGTTCTGCGACCCGTTCAGGCAGACTTGGACTCGCGCGCTTGCCGGACTTCTTTTGCTCCGGCTGCCGCATGCGTGCCGCTCTCGAGCAGCGCGCGCGCCTGAGCTTCATATTGCGCGAGGTCTTCGAGCGTCGCGTTCAGGTCTTCCAGTTGCCGCTCGAGCACCTCACGATGACGCGCGACCGTGTCCAGAAATGCGTGCAGCTGCGGGACGGTATCCGTCGGCGATTCGTACACGTCGAGCAGATCGCGAATTTCAGAGAGCGTGAAGCCGAGCCGCTTGCCGCGCAGCGTCAGCTTCAGCCGCGTGCGGTCGCGACCCGAATAGACGCGCCGCAGGCCACTCGATCCCTCGCGGCTCGGCGAGAGTAAACCCTGGTCTTCGTAGAAGCGGATGGCGCGCGGCGTGACGTCGAATTCGCGCGCGAGCTCGGTGATCGTGTATTGGGTGGTCATCGGGACATTCAGGAGTCGGGCACAAAACCGGATTGGACGATAGAATCGACGTTTACGTTATCGTCAACCTGGGTTGAATGCAACCGGCGGCAAAGTACGCGCAAGGCGTGGAGGAAGACACTCGAATGAATGCACTGGAACATCAACTCGACTATCCGTTCAAGGACTTGCTGCCCGAGCCGGGCGAGGCGCACGAAGTGGCGCCTGGCGTGTTCTGGCTGCGCATGCCGTTGCCGTTCGCGCTCGACCATATCAACCTGTGGCTGCTGCGTGACCGGATCGACGGTCAGGACGGCTGGACCGTGGTCGATTGCGGAATTGCGTCCGACGCGATCAGGCAGAACTGGGAAAAGGTGTTCGACACGGTGCTCGACGGTTTGCCGGTGCTGCGCGTGATCGTCACGCATTGCCATCCCGACCACGTGGGTCTTGCACACTGGGTTTGCAGCGGGGGCGACAAGAAGCGCTGGGACGCACGCTTGTGGATGACGCTCGGCGAATACATGCAGGCCCGCGTGATGGCGGCCGGCGACGGCTCCAACGCGGGCGGCGAGGCCGCGGCCCGGCACTTCGCGCTGCACGGCGTGACGGACGCGGCGTCGCTGGAGAAACTGCGCAACCGGCAGAGCTACTACGCGAATCTGGTACCGGCGGTGCCCGGCCAATACCGCCGTTTGCGCGAAGCGGACGGCGTGAGGATCGGCAAAAGGACGTGGCGCGTGGTAACGGGCTACGGCCATTCGCCTGAACACTGCGCGCTCCATTGCGAAGAACTCGGCGTGCTGATTTCCGGTGACATGGTGTTGCCGCGCATCTCGACCAACGTGTCGGTGTTCGCGATGGAGCCGGAGGGCTCGCCGTTGGCGCTCTATCTGGAGTCGCTGGCGCGCTATGAGGCGATGCCGGAAGACACGCTCGTGCTGCCCTCGCATGGCAAGCCGTTTCGCGGCGTGCGCACGCGCATCGCGCAATTGCGCGAGCATCACGACGCGCGTCTTGCCGAAGTGCGCGAGGCGTGCGCGGCAAAGCCGCACAGCGCGGCGGACATCGTGCCGCTCATGTTCAGGCGCGAGCTCGACATTCACCAGTTGACCTTTGCAATGGGCGAGGCGCTCGCGCACTTGCATCTGCTGTGGCTGGCCGGGGCGTTAAAGCGCACGCAGGATGCGGATGGGGTGGTGCGGTTTTCGGCGTGAATCATGCGGTAACGGCGACGCCTGGCGTCTCGCCTGATGCGATGAAAAAAGCCCGGTGCTTTCGCGACCGGGCTTTTTTTGCCTGAGCGTAGAAGACGATTACTGCACCGCCACCGCGCCAAAGTTCTGCCGTCCAAACGGACTCACGTGATAACCGCTGACATTGGTGCGGGTGATTGCCGCCGCGGTCGGGTAGCCGAGCGGAATCCACAGCGCCTGATCGTGAATGATCTGCTGCGCGGCCTCGTACGCTTTTGCGCGCTTGCTCTGGTCCGGTGTGGACTTGCCGTCCGCGATCAGCTTGTCGAGGTCCTGGTCGCAATAGCGCGCGAAATTGATGCCCGACTTCACCGCATTGCAGCTAAAGAGCGGCGACAGGTAATTGTCCGGGTCGCCGTTGTCGCCGGCCCAGCCCATGAACAGCGAGTCGTGCTGGCCTTGTTTGGCCTGCTTGATCAGCTCGCCCCACTCGATCACCTTGACGTCGGCCTTCACGCCGATCTTCGCGAAGTCCGCTTGCAGCAATTCGGCGCCCGCCTTCGGATTCGGGTTCAGCACGCTGCCGTTCGGACGCACCCAGATGGTGGTTTCAAAGCCGTTCGGGTAACCGGCATCCGCGAGCAGTTTCTTTGCCTTTACCGGGTCATACGGCCACGCCTTCACGGCCTTGTCGTAGCTCCAGGTGTTCGGCGGATAGGGATTCACAGCAGGCGTCGCGGTGTTGTCGAACACCGTCTTCAGATAGGTGCCGCGGTCGAACGCCATGTTCAGTGCGGCGCGCACCTTCTGATTGTCGAGCGGCTTTTTCTGCGTGTTCAGTGCGACGAACGCGGTCATGAATGCCGGTGTCTGCACGATGGCGAGCGACTTGTCGTTCTTCGCATCGGCGAGATCCTGCGGCTTCGGCGACAGCGCGATCTGGCATTCGCCGGCCTTCACCTTCTGCGCGCGCACGGTGGCGTCGGGCGTGATCGCGTAGATCAGGCGGTCGATCTTCGGTTTCGGGCCCCAGTAGGTCGGATTCACGTCATAGCGGATCACCGCGTCTTTCGTGTAGCTCTTGAGCTCGAACGGGCCTGTGCCGATCGGCTTCGCGTTCAGGTCGGTCTGCTTGCCGGCCTTCAGCAGTTGATCGGCGTATTCCGCGGAATAGATTGAAGCGAAGCCCATCGTCAGGATCGACACGAACGTCGCATCCGGCGCGTTCAACTCGAACTTGACGGTATTGTCGTCGACCTTGCTGATCGACTTGATGAGCTTGGGCAAGCCCATCGACTGCGCATGCGGGAAGCCGCTTGCGCCCGCCACCTTGTGCCACGGGTTGCTGTCGTTGAGCATGCGGTCGAACGTGAAGACCACGTCGTCGGCATTCAGCGGCCGGGTCGGCTTGAAGTAGTCGGTAGTCTGGAACTGCACGTTCGGGCGCAGATGGAACGTGTACGTGAGGCCGTCCGCGCTCACTTCCCATTTGTCGGCGAGCGACGGCACCACTTTCTTTGCGGCCTCGTCGTATGAGACGAGCGAATTGAAGATCACATCAGCCGACGCATTGGTCGTGACGAGCGAGTTGAACTGCACGACGTCGAAGCCGTCGGGGCTCGACTCGGTGCAGACGGTCAGCGGTTTGGCGAGCACGTGCGCGCTCGCCGTGACGAGTACGGCGGCTGCGAGCAGTTTGAAGCGCATAAGATCTCCGGTAACGAGCGCAGTCAGGCAGTGCGTCTGGTTGTGGTTATGTTGCGTTGACGGGCGACGAACAGCCGGTGGCGCAGCCGTCGCGTTCATTCTGATACGTTTCGGGCGCTCGCGCATGTCACCATAAACCAGGCTCATGTGCGCGCCGGCCTTGGCGAAAGCTTATCGAAGGCACGTTCCGGCGACAACGACATAATCCGCATATTCATATGGGGACGCCCGGGGCCGGCTGCGGCGCAGCGTATTCACCCCGCTGCGGCACGGCGCCTCAGGTAGGCGACCCCTTCGATCGCGCGCACGCCATACCAGGAAACCATTTCACCGTCGATCAGCTCGATGCGCGTGCCGGCAAAACGCGGATCGCGCTTGAGCGCATCGCAGTGTGCCTGCGTGAAGCGATACGGTTCGCTCGAAAGCAGAATGCGCTCGACGCCGTCAAGCCACGGCGCGCGCCCGCCGCCGTCCAGATCGAACGTCGGATAGCGGCTTGCGCCAGCGGCACCGCCTTGCACGTCGGGCAGCGTGTGCCAGTTCACGAGGCGCAGCATCGCGGAAATGTAAGTGTCGCGCGCAACCGTCATCCACGGTTCGCGCCAGATCAGATACAGCACGTTTTGAGCGGCGAATGACTGCGATGCGGCTTCGTTCAGGCGCGTTTGCAACGCGTCGGCGAGATGCCGCGCTTCATCTTCGCGATCGAAAATCGCACCCAGCAGTGCGTACAGCGAAAGATTGTCTTGCGGCGTTTGCGGATGCGTCACGACGACATGCGACACGAAGGCGCGCAGTTGCTCGACGGTGTCGCGTTCGTTTTCGTCGATATTGACGATCAGATGCGTGGGTTGCAGTGCGCGCACCGCGTCGATACGCACCGCTTTCGTGCCGCCCACTCTGGGTACGCTGCCGACCTTGTCGCGCGGATGCACGCAAAAGCCGGTACGCCCGACAATCTGCCGCTCGAGCCCGAGCGCAAACAGCAGTTCGGTGATGCTCGGCACCAACGAGACGATACGGGCGCCGACGCCCGCTGGTTCGTGCGCGACGCCGCTTGCATCGACCGCACGGGCACACATGATTTACTCGACGACGGCGCGCGGCTTGCGCGGCGCGCGTTCGAACACGCGGTCGTAAAGCCAGCGCGGGGCGGCGTGCAGCAGCATGGCCACGAGCCGCATCTGCCACGGAAAGACCGCGAAAGCGACGCGGCGCTCGATAGCGTGCGCGGCTTTCACGGCGAACTGCTGCGCGTCCATCAGGAAGGGCATGGTGTAGGGGTTGTGCGCGGTCATCGGCGTGCGGATATAGCCGGGCGCAATCGTCACGACGCTGACGCCGTGCGGGCGCATTTCGACGCGCAACGCTTCGAGATACTTGAACGCCGCCGACTTGGACGCGCTGTACGCGCCCGAGCCCGGCAGGCCGCGCACACCCGCGACGCTCGCAATGCCGACGAGCGTGCCGCGTCGCGCGGCGGCCATCGCAGTCGCGAACGGCTCGAAGGTAGCGACCATGCCGAAGTAGTTGATGTCCATCACTTCGCGGAAGGTGCGCAGGTCGCCTTCGCCAGTTACCGCGCCACGGCTCACGCCGGCATTGGCAATCACGATGTCCGGCTGGCCGTGCTGCGCGATGAACTGCGCGGCGGCTTCGGCGAGCGCCTCGGCGTCGCGCACGTCGACGCAATAGCAGGAGATGGAGCTTTGCGGATGAGCCCGCTGGAAGGCGGCGAGCGCTTCGCCGCGGCGGGCAACCAGACCGAGAATCGCGCCGCGCCGGACATATTCGGAGGCAAGCGCGAGGCCGATTCCACTCGAAGCGCCGGTAATGAAAACTTTCAACGGTGAACTCATTCCGGCGCCTCGTCTTTACATCTTCTTCGCGCGAACCTGCTGGACCAGGAAGTCGAGCACCTGTAGCGTGCCGGGCAGGCTGCCGGTCGCGGCCGGGCCGGTCTCATACTTGCCCTGCACGGCGATGGTCGGCACGCCGTCGATCTTGTAGTCGTCCAGCAGCTTCTTGTCCTTTTGCAGCGCGCTTTGCGTCGAGAACGAGTTGTACGCGTCCATGTACTTTTTCGGATCGACGCCGTTCTTCGCGAGGAATTTGGCCTGGTCTTCCGGCGTCAGCAGGTAGTTCTTGTTGACGTGAATTTCGTTGAAGACCTTCGGCGTGAGTTGCGGCGCCACGCCGAGTGCGTCGAGCGCGTGATACATCTTCGAATGCGGAATGAAGTCGTCGCGGAAGGCGACCGGCACACGCTTGAAGACGACGTCCGGCCCTTGCTTCTTCAGCCACGATTCCAGGTACGGCTCGAATTCGTTGCAATGCGGGCAGCCGTACCAGAAGAATTCGGTGACCTCTATCTTGCCGGCGGGCACGTCGACAGGCTGCGCGCTGGCGAGAGTGGTGTAGTCTTTGCCCGCAACCGGCGCGGCCGGCGATGCGTGCGCCGAGGCTGCGACAAGACCCAGCGACAGGAACAGAATGCTCAGCAGTTTTTTCATGTTGTGTTGGTCCAGTAGGCTAAACAGTGGCGCCACGCAAATGCCCGTCACCGTTTTCAGATTCGGCGTTCGACGGTTATAGCTCCCGCCGTGGTCAATCATGCTCAGCGTGCGTGCGATTCCTGTGACAGACGCCGCGCCGATGACCCGGCGGCGGCGCATGGCGGCGGATCGCGCGCTAGTTATTGTTTCGTAAAGCGGATAACGGCGGTGTCCACGCCCGCGTCCGACAGACGCTGGCGGCTCGCGTTCATGTCCTCGAACTTCGAGAACGGCCCGATACGTACGCGATAGTACGTGACACCGCCCGCATCGCGCTGCGTGACCTTCGACTCGAAGCCCTGGAACGCGAGACGCGCGCGTTGCTGTTCGGCGTCCGCGGCGGTCTTGTAGGCGCCCACTTGCAGGAAGTAGCCGGTATTCGCGTCGCCCGGTGCGGGCGCCGCGCCCGAGCCCGGCTTGGCGTTGGCCACTGCCGCCGACGAGGTGCTCTTCGGTGCGGAACCCGCCGCGGTGGCGGCCGGCGCGCTTGCGCCTTGCGGCTTCTTCACCGCGGCCGTGCTGCTACTGCCGTTGTCTTGCGCGGGCTTCGGCGCGACCGCCGTGCCGTTGGCGTTGTTGTTGGCATTGCCGACCGTGGGCGGCACTTCAATGATTTGCGGCTGCTCCAGCATGCCCGACTGCGTTTGCGAGTTGGTCTGGCCCGGCGCGGTGTTCGGCGGCGCGGGTTGCGCGGCCTGCGGCACCGGCTGACCCGGCGACTTGCCTTGCAGCGGACGGTTCGGATCATATTGCGCCTGGCTCGCGCTCGAATCCGACGCCGCGGGCGGCGCGACCTTCGAGACGAACGGCGTAGGCGCACGGGTGATATACAGCGCCACCACTACCGCGATCGCAAGGCCGACGATAAGGCCCAGCACGATGCCGAGAAAAGTGCCCCCGGTTTGTTTCGATTGCTTTGTTGTGCGGCGTGGTTTTGCCATCGTATGAATCACCTGCAAAAAGAATCCTGAAAGGGCCGTCGATTATAACGACGGCCGCATGCATGCTGCGCCGGAGGACTTACATCTTGACGGGAGCGGAGACGCCGATGACCGCGAGGCCGTTGGCGAGCACCTGGCGCGTGGCCGCGAGCAGCGCGACGCGTGCATTGCGCTCGGCCGCATCGTCGACGAGCACGCGCTCGGCTTTGTCATTGTAGAACGAGTGGAATTCCCCGGCGAGGTCGCGTAGATAGAACGCGACCGCGTGCGGTGCCAGTTCGTCGGCGGCGTGTTGCAGCATGTCCGGAAATTCCGCGAGCTTGTTCAGCAGAGCCATTGCGCGCTCGCTCGAGAGCGGCGCGAGGTCGACGTTGGCAAGCGCGCTTTCGTCCGCGCCGTAGTCAGCTCCATACCGTGACTTGCATTCGGCGATGACCGAGCAGATGCGGGCGTGCGCATATTGCACGTAGTGCACCGGGTTCTCGTCGTTCTGCTTTAGCGCCAGGTCAATATCGAACACGAACTCGGTGTCGGCCTTGCGCGAGATCAGGAAGAAGCGCACCGCGTCGCGGCCGCGGCGGATCGTCTCTTCGTCGATCAGGTCGACGGCGGCTTCCGAGCCCGGCGTCGCGCCGCCCGACCATTCGATCAGATCGCGCACCGTCACGTAGCTGCCGGCGCGCTTGGAGATTTTCACCTCTTCGCCGTTGCGCATGACCGTGACCATCTTGTGCAGAATGTAGTCGGGGTAGCCCTTCGGAATGCCGATGCCGAGCCCTTGCAGGCCGGCGCGCACGCGCGCGATCGTGCCGTGGTGGTCGGAGCCCTGAATGTTGATGACCTTGGTGAAGCCGCGCTCCCATTTGGCGACGTGATACGCGACGTCCGGCACGAAGTACGTGTAAGTGCCGTCGCTCTTGCGCATCACGCGGTCTTTGTCGTCCCCGTCATCGGTCGTGCGCAGCCAGAGCGCGCCTTCCTGCTCGTAGGTCTTGCCGGCGGCGATGAGCGCCTCTACCGTCTTCTCGACGCGGCCTTCGGTATAAAGCGACGACTCCAGGTAGTACTGGTCGAACTTCACGCCGAACGCCTGCAGGTCCATGTCCTGTTCGCGGCGCAGATAGGCGACCGCGAAACGGCGGATCGCGTCGAGGTTCTCGACGTCGCGCGCGCCAGTGACGGGCTCGCCGTCGCTGGCGCAGACCGTGACGCCGTTCAGATAGTCTTTCGCGATGTCCGCAATGTACTCGCCGTTGTACGCGGAAGCCGGCCAGCCCGCGTCGCCCGGCGCGAGGCCGCGCGCGCGCGCCTGAGTGGACAGCGCGAGAGTGCCGATCTGCACGCCCGCGTCGTTGTAATAGAACTCGCGATGTACGTCCCAGCCTTGTGAAGCGAGCACGTTCGAGAGCGCGTCGCCGAGCGCGGCCTGGCGGCCGTGGCCAACATGCAGCGGCCCGGTGGGGTTGGCCGACACGAATTCGATCAGAACATGCTTGCCCGCGTCGCGTTGCGAGCGGCCATACGCGTCTTTCTCCGCGAGTACGGCTGCGACCACCGCCTGCTTGGCCGCCGCGGCGAGGCGCAGGTTGATGAAGCCGGGGCCCGCGACTTCGGCGGACTCGATCAGACCTCGCGCCTGCGGCTGCGCGAGCAGCGTATCGACGATCTGCTGGGCCAACTGGCGCGGATTCGCGCGCAGCGGCTTGGCGAGTTGCATTGCCACATTGCAGGCGACGTCGCCGTGTGCCGCGACCTTGGGGCGCTCCAGCGCGATGGTGGGCGACACGAACGCGGCTTCGGTCGCGCCTTGCGTGGCGAGCGCGACCTGCTTCACCGTGTCGGCGAGCAGTGTTTCGAGAGTATGTTTATGTGCGGGCAGCATGCTTGTTGCGAGTCCAGTGAGGCAATCCGGTGAGACGGAGGAAGCGCCGGCCGCCTGGTTGGCGGCCGATTCGGCAGAAGCGTGGAAAGCGGCGGTCCGACCATTGGCGCGCTCTTGACGACGCATGGCGATGCATCGGCATGACGGGCGCGCTGACGGGCACGTTCTCTGCAACGCAGCCAGCGTGCGCCTCGGCCACCTGCAAACTCAAGCCCGCCGGGGCATGCACGCGCGACCGGCCGGGCCGGCCGCGCCTCGTTGCGCCTTGCCGCGCGCGATGCAATTCGGCGCGCTTTTCCGTTCAGCCGGATTTTAGCAGGTGCTAATATGTTCAATGAGATGCCCGGCAAGGGCCGTGGCCGCTGCGCTTGCCCGCGCGGCCGGCACGAGTGCATGGGAGCGCGCGCGGGCGGCCTTCTGCGCCCCCCGCACGTGAAGCCAACATAACCAAAAAAGGGAAATAGTCATGCTGATTACTTTCAAATGCCGCGCCTGCCCGGACGTGATGATGCTGGAGAACCTCGCGCAGTATCTGGTGGGCATTGTCGGCAAGCGCCTGGGTGAACGCGGCGTGATTACGCACGACGAACTCGCGGACGCCATCGCCAAACTCGAAGCGGCCATCACCGTCGACAAGCAGGAGCGCGCCGAACACGACGGCCATTTCCACGAGGGCGAAGAGGGCCACGAGCCTCACGAGATTCCGCCGGGACTTGCGCAGCGGGCCTATCCGTTCCTCGATATGCTGCGCGCCGCGCAAAAAGAGAACGCGGATATCGTCTGGGGGCTGTAGGCGGGGGCTCAGCAGCGAGGGGCGCAGCGCAACGGTCGCGCCGGAAATGAACGGAGCGAGTGGGGCGACGAAAGCGCCTAACCTGCGCGACGCCTCAAACCCGCCGAACCGGACCAACGCGCCCAGCGCGCCCAGCGCGCGCAGAGCACTGGCCGCGGCCCCAAGCCGAGCGGCGCGTTGAAAACGAACCACCAAAGAAAGAGCCCGCTCGAAGCGGGCTCTTTCTTTTCACCAGCCGGAAAACGGCTTGCGCGCCTTTGCCGCTTACTGGCTGGCGGCTTCCGGAGCGACTGCGGGAGCTGATGCACCCTTCTTCATTTTCTGCTTCTTGGGTTTCTTGACGTGTTTCGTGGTGGGCGGCGAGTACGAACTGACCGAACTCGAGCCGGCCGGGGCGGCAGTCTGTGCGAGCGTCGCCGAGGCGCCCAGGGCAAGCGAAACAGCAGTCAATACCAGCGTCAGCTTCTTCATATGATTTTCTCCGTTGACGGTTGCAAGTCGATGAGCCGACGCGTTCTGGTTGCGTCTGGCGGGTCAGGCGGTGTCAGTCTACAAAGCCGAAATTTACGTTGCCGCAAATATTCAGTCTTTCTCGCCCGATATAGTGCGTTCCCCGCCACGCGGTTCATCGGCGCACGCTGACGCCGGCTTGCATCGTGTGGTTACAGCAATGGCGCGAGCGCGCGTTCGGCGTCCGCCTTCGAGAGCGACATACGCTGCGCGTAGTCTTCCAACTGGTCCTCGCCGATCTTGCCCACCGAGAAATACGTGCTGTCCGGATGCGCCAGATAGAAGCCGGACACGCTTGCGGCCGGCAGCATGGCGAGCGACTCCGTCACGCTCATGCCGATCTCGCCCGCTTGCAGCACCTCGAACATGTCGCGCTTCACGAGGTGATCCGGACACGCCGGATAGCCCGGCGCCGGTCGAATGCCGCGATACTTTTCGGCGATCAGTTCGTCGTTGCTCAGGTTCTCCGCGCTCGCGTAGCCCCACAGGTCGCGTCGCACGCGCGCGTGCAGCGCTTCGGCGAAGGCTTCGGCGAAACGGTCTGCGAGCGCCTTCAGCATGATCGCGCTGTAGTCGTCGTGATCCTTTTCGAACTGCTTTTCCTTCACGTCGACGCCAAGGCCCGCCGTGACCGCGAACATGCCGATGTAGTCCGCCACTCCCGACTCCTTCGGCGCAATGAAGTCGGCGAGCGAGCGGTTCGGCCGCATTACACCGTCCACCACCGGACGCACGCTTTGCTGACGCAGGTTGCGCCACGTGAGCGCCACTTCGCTGCGCGTTTCGTCGGTATAGATTTCGATGTCGTCGTCGTTGACACTGTTGGCCGGCAGCAGCGCGAGCACGCCGTTGGCCTGCAGCCAGCGGCCCTGAATCAGGCGGGCCAGCATCGACTTGCCGTCCGAGAACACACGCCGCGCCGATTCGCCGACGATCTCGTCGTTCAGAATGGCGGGATACGGGCCGGCCAGATCCCAGGTCTGGAAAAACGGCCCCCAGTCGATGTAGTTCGCAAGCTCGTTGAGGTCGAAGTTCTTGAACACGCGGCGGCCGATGAACTTCGGCTTGACCGGCTGATAGGTCTTCCAGTCGATCGGCGTTTTGTTCGCGCGGGCTTCGGCGAGCGTGACCATCGGCAACGCTTTCTTGTTGGCGTGCTGCGCGCGAATGCGGTCGTAGTCGGCCTTGAGCTCGTCCAGGTACTTCGTTGCGCCTTCGTCTGAGAGCAGGCTGGAGGCGACCGACACCGAGCGCGACGCATCCGGCACATACACCACCGGCCCTTCGTAATGCGGCGCGATCTTCACGGCCGTATGCACACGCGAGGTGGTCGCGCCGCCGATCAGCAGCGGAATCTTCTTCACGCGGAAGTAGTCGTCGCGTTGCATTTCCGAGGCCACGTAGGCCATTTCCTCGAGGCTCGGCGTGATGAGCCCCGAAAGCCCGATGATGTCCGCGCCTTCCACTTTTGCCTTCGCAAGAATGTCGTTGCACGGGACCATCACGCCCATGTTGACCACTTCGAAGTTATTGCACTGAAGCACGACCGAAACGATGTTCTTGCCGATGTCGTGCACGTCGCCCTTCACGGTCGCAATGACGATCTTGCCCTTCGCGCGCACGTCGCCGCCCGCCGCCGCGAGCTGCTTCTTTTCTTCTTCGATGAACGGAATCAGATGCGCGACCGCCTGCTTCATCACGCGCGCGGATTTCACGACTTGCGGCAGGAACATCTTGCCCTGGCCGAACAGGTCGCCGACGATGTTCATGCCGTCCATCAGCGGGCCCTCGATCACGTTGATCGGGCGCCCGCCTTGCGCGGCGATTTTTGCGCGCACTTCCTCGGTATCTTCGACGATGAAGTTCGTAATGCCGTGCACGAGCGCATGCGACAGACGTTTCTCGACCGGCTGATTGCGCCACTCGAGGTTCTCTTCTTTCTTCGCCGCGCCGGTTTTGAATTTGTCGGCCACTTCCAGCAGACGGTCGGTGCCGTCCGGGCGCCGGTTCAGCACCACGTCTTCAACCAGTTCGCGCAGCTCCGGGTCAAGGTCGGCGTATACGCCGAGCTGGCCCGCGTTGACGATGCCCATGTCCATGCCGGCCTGAATGGCGTGATACAGGAACACGGTATGGATCGCCTCGCGCACCGGGTCGTTGCCGCGGAACGAGAACGACACGTTCGACACGCCGCCGCTCACCTTCGCATACGGCAGGTTTTCCTTGATCCAGCGGGTTGCGTTGATGAAGTCGACCGCGTAGTTGTTGTGTTCCTCGATGCCGGTGGCGATCGCAAAGATGTTCGGATCGAAAATGATGTCTTCCGGCGCAAAGCCGACTTCATTCACGAGAACGTCGTATGAGCGTTTGCAGATCTGCGTCTTGCGCTCGAACGTGTCGGCCTGGCCCTGCTCGTCGAAGGCCATTACCACGGCGGCCGCGCCGTAGCGGCGAATCATTTTGGCGTGGTGGCGGAATGCTTCTTCGCCTTCCTTCAGCGAGATCGAATTGACGATTGCCTTGCCCTGCACGCATTTCAGGCCCGCTTCGATCACTTCCCATTTCGACGAGTCGATCATGATCGGCACGCGCGCAATGTCGGGCTCAGACGCGATCAGGTTCAGAAAGCGCACCATCGCCGCTTTCGAGTCGAGCATCGCTTCGTCCATGTTCACGTCGATCACCTGCGCGCCGTTTTCGACCTGCTGACGCGCAACCGCGATCGCCTCGTCGAACTGGTCGTTCAGGATCATTCGCGCGAACGCTTTCGAGCCGGTCACGTTGGTGCGTTCGCCGACGTTGATGAAAAGCGTCCCGGACGTGACGTTAAACGGCTCGAGGCCGGCAAGGCGCATGGTGTGATCGGTCATGGCGTATGTGCGAGTCGATGGCGTGCGTTAGGTGCGGCCGGGTCGCGACGGATGTGCGTGAACCGGCGTCTCGTGTCGACGGCGCGTTAAGCGGCGTCGCGATACTGCGTCGGCCACTTGCGCGGCTTCACTTCGGCAAGCGCTTTGGCTATCGCCGCAATGTGCTCAGGCGTCGTGCCGCAGCAGCCGCCGGCAATGTTCACGAGACCCGCCTCGGCGAATTCCTTCAGCAGGCCGGAGGTGTCCGCCGGCAGTTCGTCAAAGCCGGTGTCGCTCATCGGATTCGGCAAGCCTGCGTTCGGATAGCACGACACATAAGTGTCGCAGAGCTTGGCCAACTCGGCGATGTACGGGCGCATCAGCGCCGCGCCGAGCGCGCAGTTCAAACCGAACGTAAGCGGCTTCGCGTGCCGCAGCGAGTTCCAGAAAGCCTCGACAGTTTGCCCCGACAGAATGCGCCCGGAGGCGTCCGTGACGGTGCCCGAGATCATGATCGGCAGGCGCTCGCCGGTGTTCTCGAACAGTTCGTCGAGCGCAAACAGCGCGGCTTTTGCGTTCAGCGTGTCGAAAATGGTTTCGACGAGGAACAGGTCCGCGCCGCCGTCGAGCAGCGCCTTCGCCTGCTCGTAGTAAGCGGCGTGCAACTCGTCGAACGTCACATTGCGCGCGCCCGGGTCGTTCACGTCAGGCGAAATGCTCGCGGTTTTCGGCGTCGGTCCGATCGCGCCGGCGACGAAGCGCGGCTTGTCCGGTGTCGAGAACTTGTCGCACGCGGCGCGCGCGAGTTTCGCCGACTCGAGGTTCATTTCCACGGCCAGCGCTTCCATGCCGTAGTCCGCCTGCGCGACCGTGGTCGCGCCGAACGTATTCGTTTCGATGATGTCCGCACCCGCGGCGAGATACTGCTCATGAATCTCGCTGATGATCTGCGGCTGCGTGATGGACAGCAGTTCGTTATTGCCCTTGATGTCGCGCCCGTAGTCCTTGAAACGCTCGCCGCGATAGCGCGCTTCGTCGAGCTTGTAGCGCTGGATCATCGTGCCCATTGCGCCGTCCAGAATCAGGATGCGCGACTTGAGCAGCGCAGGCAGTTCCTTGCCGCGCGTGTACTCGGGTTCGGGACGGACTGACTTGACGGTTTGGGCAGGCTGGTTCATGGCGGACGAGGGCTTGGGCCGGCTTTTTCGGGAACCTGTCATTGTAGCCGCAGCCGGCTTGTTGCGCCGGACGCGGCGGCGGGAGGCAAAAAGAGCGCGAGTCGTAGGTGAATCGTACAGGCCGGTATGCTGCCGGTATCCGCCGCTAAAGGCTAACCGCAGCCTGGAAAAAGAAAACGGTCCAACGCGCCGGGGCCCGCTGAACCGTTTCCACTCAGGTCGACCGCCTGACAAAGACCGCCGGTAAAACCGGACGGCGCGGTCGGTAGATGTCGCCAAAAACGTTAAAAAGCTCCAAACGTCGAAAAACGACGCGCGAGGCGTTCAGTGAAGAATGACCGGTTGATGCATGAGACTGTCGAACTGGCCGAGGAATTCATCTACTTCGTCGAGCGACGGTTCTTCTTCGATCAGCTTCTGCACGTTCTCGCGAAAGCGTGCCGCCATTGCACCGTCGATGTAAATTTCACGCTGCATGTTCTTGTCGACGATCTCATAGCCACCCGATTTCATGGCCAGCGGACCTTCCTGCGGCGGAAACTCGACGACACAATAGTTGGGGCTGTTGTAGATCATTTGCATGGCGACACTCCTTATTTCCGTTGGCTCCTGGCCGTTCCTGCGCCTTACTTGGAGCTTATGGTTTGGAATTCAAGGGGTGGGTCCGGGGTGACGCTTGTAAAAGTTCCGAACCTACCGGTTAGACCGGCCTTTCAAGAAACGTTTCAAGCCGTGCGGCAAACCGTTGGGACTGCTCGACAGGCGCAAGATGAGCGGCGTCGAGCAATTCGAACTGCGCGCCTTGAATGGCATCTGCTATTGCCTGACTAGCAGCAGGCGGCGTGCCCGTGTCATGGCGCCCCCCTACCACCAGAGTTGCGCAGCGAATGTCCGCCAGCTTACTGCGTACGTCGAAATCGCGCAGCGCTTCGCACGCCTTGGCGTAGCCTTCGGGCAACGTTCGGCTGAGCGCCTCGCGTATCGGCTCGACGGCCTCGGGGTGCGCGGCGCGGAACTCGGGCGTCAGCCAGCGCTCGAGCGTGGCTGGCACGAGCGGCTCCATGCCGTCCCGGCGCGCGGCCGCGGCGCGTTGGTCCCACGTCGCGCGGGCCTCCGGCAGGCTGGCGGCGGTGCTGTCGGCAATGGTGAGCGTGTTCACGCGCGAAGGGTGAGCCAGCGCGAACTGCTGCGCGATCATGCCGCCCATCGACATGCCCACGAGGTGCGTGGCCGTGGCGCCCAGCGCATCGAGCAATGCGGCAAGGTCGCCGGCCAGATCGGCAATCGTGAACGGCGCGGTCGACGCGGCTGTCTCGCCATGGCCGCGCACGTCGTAGCGCAGCACCGTGTAGTCGTCGCGGAAATAGCCGGCGAGCTGGTCCCACACCGACAGGTCGCCGCCCAACTGATGAATGAACGTGAGCCAGGGGCCGCCGCCTTCGTTGCTCAGCACGTAGCGCGTTTCGATACCGTTGATGTTCACTTGCATGCAAGCTCCTTCAAGGGGACGCAGGGAGGAAGCCGTTGGCGCAGGCCGCCGCCTGCCGTTCATGCGCAGCGCGGCTCACGCAACGGTTGCATCAGATGATGCAGAGTCGGCACACGGTAGGAAGTTTCGTCGAACATGCGAGGCACCATTCGGGTGCAAAGCCTTGCTTTTGTGGCTTCGCTTTGACGGGCTCGGCCCGCATTACGGCTTGATGTTGCCCGAGGTGTCGCCCGGAGTATCGCCAGGAGTATCGCCTGGACTCGCCTCTTCGACCGGCGCAGTACTGGCAGGAGCATTTGCCGGGCCGTCCGGCGAAGCGGCCGGCGCAGCGGCGCTTGCACCGTTTGCGGTATTCAGCTTGCCGCGCCAGACGAGCTCGAACTGCGTGCCGTTGGGCTCCGTCTGCACGAGGCGCGCGGGCAGCCAGCCGAGCGAAGGCGCAAGCCATACGTCGATGCGGCGCAAGTCGCCCTCGCGGCGCGGCAGCCGTTTGAAATGGCGCGTCTGGACGTAGCCCTGCGCAGTGCGGATGGTTTCGTCGCCAATGGTCTCGACGGGCCAGTTTTCGCCGCTGTCGCTATCCACGACAAAGAACTGCCGGGTGACGCCCGGCTTGTACGCGTCGGGATCGCCGCGCACGAGGCTTGCCAGTTGCATCACCATGCTGAAGCGGTCCTGCGCGCCGTCGGGCAGCGGCAGCGTGTTGGGCGTGCGCGTGAAGGCGATCTTGTGGTCGGCGCGGTTGAAGATGGACAGGTCTTCCGCGCGACGGCCGCGTTTTTCCACGTATTGCTCTGGCGCGAGGCCAAATGCGTCGATACGGCCGTGGCTCGAATAGACAAAGGTGCCCACGAAAGGTAAGGGCACCGAAACCACCATTTCGTAGCTCTCGGCGCTGCTGGTCCAATGAATCGTGCCGGGCTGGTTGCGTACGCCGTTGTAAAAGGTGTCGTACTGCAGGTCGCCGGACGGCGGGACTGAGAATTTGACGCCGGAGGCGGCTTGCGGTGCGTTGGCGGTCGCGTTACCAGTTGCGCTGCCCGTGGCATTGGCCGATGCGCCGCTTGCGGCACTGGCGGGCACCGCGTTTGCGGCGGGCACGCTTGCCGCGGCCTGCGATGCCGCATTCGACGCCGCCGCCGCCTGCTCTGCCGGCCGCAATGCGCTCAGCACATGTTCGCGAGGTTTGCTGGCGACGGGCCTGCGCGGGCGTTGCCGCTCAGGCTGCGCGGGCGCCGCAGCTACAGCCGCCGGATCGCGCTCAATGCGCTCCGGCTGGAGCAGCGCGACCTGCACGGGCACATGTTCGTCATCCGAAGGATTCAGTGTTGCGCGGTGACGCTCGACCCACTGCGCGGCGATCCAGTGAAGCGCGCCGACCACGACCAGCACGGCGAGCCATCGCCACGCGCGCCGGGCAAGGCGCGGCTCGTCGGGTGGCGTGAGACTGGCGGCGCGTGCGGTGGAAGGTAAGGCCATCGGCGAAAAAGTGTGTGCGAGGTGGGAAGCTGGCGTGCGCGTTCAACGCGGCGTCGGACTATAGCCGAGTTCGTACGAGAGCTTGCGCGCGCACTCGCGCAGCGCGGTGTCGATTTCGCCGCCCCAGCTAATGTCGAACACGCCTTCGTGACCGAGCGCGACGAGGCCGAGCGCCAGCTCGCCGGTGGAGTCGAACACCGGCATGGAGAACGCGTGAATGGTGGGCAGCAACATGCCTTCCACGCGCGCCGCTTCGTGCTCACGCACTTGCGCGAGCACGCGCTCGACTTCCTCGCGCGTGCGCGGCACGACGCCATGCGACGAGCGCCGCGTGTCGGCCAGCTCGCGTTCGATCATCGCAGCGGTTTTGCCGGGCGGCAGGTACGCGGCGAACAGCAGGCCGGTGGCGGAGCTGAGCAGAGGCATGACGTCGCCGAGCTTGAGCGACGCCTTGGCCGGGTGGCTCGACTCCATCCAGTGCACCATGGTCGGCCCCTGGTTGCCCCACACGGCAATGCCGACCGTCAGGTCCAGACGGTCGCGCAATTCGGCAAGCGCGATGCGCGCGAGCTTCACGCCGTCGACGCGGGCAAGCCGCGCAAGTCCCAGTTGCAGCGCGAAGCCGCCGAGCTCATAGCGCCCCGACAACGCGTCTTGCGCGACGACGCCTAGCCGCAGAAAGCTCACCAGATAACGGTGCGCTTTCGCCGGGCTCATGCCGGCGCGCTGCGCGAGGTCGCGCAGCATCATGGCGCGCGGCTCGTGGGTCAGCACCTCGAGCAGTCTGAAGCCGACTTCAATCGACTGAATGCCCGAGCGCAGTTTTTCTTCGCCCGAATCGGCGGAATCGTCATCGGCCTCGGCTGTGTCGAACGGTCCGGCTGCTTTGGTGTCGGCAAGAGCATCGGCTTTGGCATCGTTACGGCTTGCACCGGAGCGGGCAGTGTGCGGCATGAGCAAAAGCGCGCGAAGCGCGGTGAGAGTCAACGTGAAAACCGTCCGCACGCAGGCTGCACTCGAGCCGCAAGCTGCAAGCGGCAGGCTGGGGTTGGGCGGTGCGGATTCACCATCGTAGAATAGATTCCCTCTATCGTCACTAACACGGTTCATTCCTCCATGAAACTTGCCACGCTGAAGGACGGCACGCGCGACGGTCAACTGATCGTCGTGTCCCGCGACCTGCATACCGCTGCCATTGCCGATGCCATCGCGCCCACGTTGCAGCGCGTGCTCGACGACTGGGCCTTCTACGCGCCGCAACTGCACGACCTGTACGACGCGCTGAACCAGGGCCGCGCGCGCAACACGTTCCCGTTCGACGCGAGCGACTGCATGGCGCCGCTGCCGCGTGCATTCCAGTGGGCCGACGGATCGTCGTATGTGAATCATGTCGAACTCGTGCGGCGCGCACGCGGTGCGGAAATGCCGCCGGAATTCTGGACCGATCCGCTGATGTACCAGGGCGGCAGCGACGATTTCATTGGTCCGAAAGACGACGTGGTGTGCGCATCCGAAGCGTTCGGCATCGACTTCGAGGCAGAAGTTGCAGTTATCACCGGCGACGTGCCGATGGGCGCGACGCCCGACCAGGCGCTCAGAAGCGTGCGACTGATCACGCTCGTCAACGACGTTTCGCTGCGCAACCTGATTCCGGCCGAACTGGCGAAGGGCTTCGGCTTCTTCCAGAGCAAGCCAGCATCGTCCTTCGCGCCCGTCGCCGTGACGCCCGACGAACTGGGCGAACATTGGCGCGAAGGGCGTGTGCACCGGCCGATGATCGTCCATTGGAACGGCAGGAAGGTCGGTCAACCGGACGCCGGCACCGACATGGTGTTTCACTTCGGCCAACTGATCGCGCACGCGGCGAAAACGCGCAATCTGCGCGCGGGCGCGATTGTCGGTTCGGGCACCGTGTCGAACAAGGACGCAAAGCGCGGCTACTGCTGTATCGCCGAAAAGCGTTGCCTCGAGACCATTGAGCACGGCGCGCCGCAGACCGAGTTCATGAAGTACGGCGACACGGTGAAGATCGAAATGTTCGACGAAGCGGGCAAGTCGATCTTTGGTGCCATCGAGCAGAGCATCGCACCGCTCGACTGACGCGCCAGCCCTGCCGAAAGGGTTTCGCCCGATGCCGCTGTGAGCGCGCGCCGCTACACTGACTGGCGCGGCATCGACGGCCAATCAGAACGAAAAACACATGTGAGGAGACACCATGCGGCGAGCTGAATCTGTTGGATCGGAAAGGGTGAGCAGGGCGGATGCGCGCGCATGGCGCGAGAGGCTGCCGCAGTTTGGGCCGCAGCAGTCCAGGCCGCAGTTAAAGCCGCAGTTCAAGCCGCAGATAAGGTCGCAGTTCACGTCGGGGCCCGCGCCGCGGTTCACCCGGCTTGCGCAGGCGGCGCGTCGTGTTGCCACGGTGTGCGCGACGCTGGCAAGCTTGTCGCCGGCTATTGCGCTTGCCCAGGTGAAGATTGGCCTCGTGCTTTCGCTGACGGGCCCTGCCGCCTCGCTCGGCATTCCTGCGCGTGATACCGCCACCATGCTGCCCAAGCAGGTCGGCGGCCAGAGCGTCGAATACATCGTGCTCGACGATGCGTCCGACACGACCCAGGCTGTGCAGGACACCAAGAAGCTGATCTCCGAAAATCACGTCGACGCGATCATCGGATCGTCCATAACGCCGAACTCGCTGGCAATGATCGACGTAGTCTCAGACGGCACCACGCCGATGATCTCGCTCGCGTCGTCGGCGAAGATTATCGAGCCCGTGGACGCCAAGCGCCGGTGGGTCTTCAAGACTCCGCAAACCGACGCAATGATGGCTTCGGCGATAGCCGAGCATGCGAGCACGCGCGGCGTGAAGACCGTTGCGTTCATCGGCCAGGCAGACGCCCTCGGCGAAACTTTCTACGCCGAAGTCGCGAAGTTCGCGCAACTGCATCACATGGAGATGGTCGCGAGCGAGCGCTTCAATCGCACGGACCCGAGTGTGACCGGTCAGGTGCTGAAAATTCTCGCGACGCGTCCGGACGCCGTGGTGGTCGGCGCGGCCGGCACGCCCGCCGCACTGCCGCCGAAGACGCTCAGGGAACGCGGCTACAAAGGGCTGATCTATCACAATCACGGCGTCGGCAATAACGACTTCCTGCGCGTGTGCGGCGCGGACTGCAGCGGCACTTTCCTGCCTGCGAGCCCGGTGCTGGTCGCCGCGCAATTGCCGGCGGACCATCCGGCCAAACGCCTTGCGCTCGACTACATCGCGCGCTTCGAGGCGCTGCGAGGGCCGGGCACGGTGTCGGCGTTCGGCTCGTACACATGGGACGCGGGCATGCTGCTCGAGCATGCCGTGCCTGTCGCGCTGAAGGCCGCGTCGCCAGGCACGCCGGAATTTCGCCGCGCGTTGCGCGACGCGCTCGAAGCCACGCGCGGTCTCGCGGACACCAACGGCGTCGTGAACATGAGCGCCGCGGACCACTTGGGCCTCGACCAGCGCGCGCGCGTGATGGTCGAAATAAGAAACGGCAAATGGATCTATCAGCCGCGTTGAGCGAGGCCGGGGCTCGGCGATCCGCCGCCCCAGCCACCCGCGCACTTACGTATGCATCCCGGACACATCGCCATGTCTCAGCAACCTCACAGTAACGACGCCTTTTACGCACATTACCGCTCGCTTCAGTTGCATCGTCGGCCACACGGCGTACTCGAAGTGGTAATGAGCGGCGAAGGCGCGAACAAAAGCGCCCTCGCCACCGCGGATGCGCGCATGCATTACGAACTCGCCGAAATCTGGCGCGACATCGACCGCGATCCCGAGACGCGCGTCGCGATCATTCGCGGCGAGGGCAAGGGTTTTTCTGCCGGCGGCGATCTGCAACTGGTCGAAGACATGGCGACCGATTTCGACGTGCGCGCCCGCGTATGGCGCGAGGCTCGCGATCTGGTCTACAACGTGATCAACTGCAGCAAGCCGATCGTCTCGGCGATGCACGGTCCCGCTGTGGGCGCCGGGCTCGTCGCGGGGCTGCTCGCGGACATTTCGATCGCAGCGAAGACGGCGCGCATCATCGACGGTCATACGCGGCTCGGCGTCGCGGCGGGCGACCATGCGGCAATCGTGTGGCCGCTTCTGTGCGGCATGGCGAAAGCCAAGTACTACCTCATGCTGTGCGAACCGGTGAGCGGTGCGGAGGCTGAGCGCATCGGGCTCGTGTCGCTTGCCGTCGACGAAAGCGATCTGCTGCCGAAGGCATTCGAGGTCGCGCAAAAGCTGGCGCACGGCTCACAAACGGCGATTCGCTGGACCAAGTACGCGCTGAACAACTGGCTGCGCTCAGCCGGCCCGGCTTTCGATACGTCGCTGGCGCTGGAATTCATGGGCTTTGCCGGACCCGACGTGCGTGAAGGCGTGAATTCTTTGCGCGAGCGGCGCGCGCCGGACTTTGGCGGCGCCGATCCGTGGCGCGCACGGTGAGGGCAGCGGCGCGATCGTCGCGCGGTATGATCGGTTGCGTATGCGCGGCTCTCACAACCTTTGCACTTTTTTCCCGTGCTTTTCCGTTAATGCAGCGAGGCGACAAGCATGACCGACACATCCGATTCACCTCCGCCGTTTTCCGGTTTCCCCGGTTTTCCGCCTGCTGAGATGCTCGACCGCATGTGGAGCATGATGCGCCTGTCGCCGTTCGGCTCCGCGTTTGGCGGCGCGCAGCCGGGCGCGGGGCTCGCACCGTCGCTGTCGATGATGTCCGACATGATGGCGCCGCTCACCAACGTGGAAGAACTCGACAAGCGCATTACCGACATGCGCGCCGTCGAGCAATGGCTCAAACTGAACCTGAGCATGCTGCAATCCGCGATTCAGGCGCTCGAGGTGCAGCGCGCGACGCTCGCGACGCTGCGCGCGTTCGGCGCATTCGCGCAGCAGTCGATGACGCAGCCGGGCGCCACGGGTCAGGCGCCAACGCCATCGCCCGCACCGGCGCCAGGCCCGTCGCCAGCGAGCGGTTGGCCGCATGCCGAGGCGAGCGCGTCGGCTGCCGCTTCCGGTCCGGCTGCCGCAGAGAGCGCGAACGCGCCGGAAAGCGAGAGCGACGAACAACCCGCCAGCGCCGCACCGGCATTCGACCCGACGGCATGGTGGA
This sequence comes from Paraburkholderia phenoliruptrix, assembly GCF_019511605.1. Taxonomy (GTDB): domain Bacteria; phylum Pseudomonadota; class Gammaproteobacteria; order Burkholderiales; family Burkholderiaceae; genus Paraburkholderia; species Paraburkholderia phenoliruptrix_A. The sequence goes on from NZ_JAEUAV010000007.1 coordinate 76,233, forward strand.
ACCTGCTGCAATCGCAGTTCAACCAGATCGCCCAATTCGCGATGACGCAGCCGATGGCCGGCGCTGCGGACGCCGCGACAGGCGGCGCACAGGCAGGTTCAGCCGGCAACTCCGCGGACGACGCGGCCGACCTGGCCAGCGAGGCGGTAGGCGGGGCCACAGACGTGCCGCGCCCCTCGCCGGCGGACGCGGCGGCCGCCGCCGCGTCGCGTGAACCAGCTGAATCCGCCGCGAAGCGACCTGCGGCCAAACGCGCGCCGGCTGCCGCGAAGCGCACGGCGGCGGGCACCGGCAGCACTGCGCCGAAACCGCCGAAGAAGTCTTTGTAAGAAGGTGCGCCAGGTGGGCGCGCGCGTCGATCGTCGGCGGCACACAACGACCGAAATCGCCGATTGTCACGGTTTTGACCCCGGTCGCGCGTCACACTCGCGGGATTGCGAATTTCATTGAGACAGGTCAATCAGGCACCCGAATTGCGACAGTCTCCACGCGGGTTTGGAGAAGCCAGCGTGCTATCATTGCAAGGACTTTGTTTGACTTTTGGGCGCGCGCTGAAAACAACCAATCCAGCCGCCCTTGCTCCATTCGCCGCCGGCACGACCGGCGCAGGGCTGGACGGTGCGGTTTTCATCGCAAACTGGCTCGACCTCAGGCATAGGATATTCCTCACCCACGGTTTGGCCGCGCGGCGCGTCATTCGAGCGTGGAATTCCATGTGGCCGCTCTTTACGCACGCTGCCGGACTTCTTCGCTGCCCGTGCATCCAGGCGGCCGGTTACCGCGTAAAATTGAAGGCTTGGCCGGCGAACGGCGCGGCACTTGGGCACGAGTGCGGGTGCGTTCAGTTTGTCGTCAGCAAGAGTGCTACACGTTGTAGTGACAGACACACAGTATGTGCAGAACAGGGGTGGGACTATGAACACCATGCTTTATCCGGAACTTTATAAATCGCTCGAATCCGTTCGATGGGACATGGAGAAAGACATTCCCTGGGACAAGTTCGATCCGTCGCTCCTGACCGACGAGCAGGCCGCGACCATCAAGATGAACGCGATCACCGAATGGTCGGCATTGCCCGCCACCGAAATGTTTCTCCGCGACAACCATCACGACAGCGATTTTTCCGCGTTCATGAGCGTGTGGTTCTTCGAAGAGCAGAAGCATTCGCTGGTGCTCATGGAATACCTGCGCCGCTTCAAGCCCGAAATGTGCCCCACTGAAGAAGAGCTGCACGCTGTGCGCTTCGAGTTCGACCCGGCGCCCCCGCTCGAAACGCTGATGCTGCATTTCTGCGGCGAGATCCGCCTGAATCACTGGTATCGCCGTGCTGCCGAATGGCACACCGAGCCGGTCATCAAGCACATCTACGAAACCATTTCGCGCGACGAAGCGCGGCATGGCGGCGCCTATCTGCGCTACATGAAGAAAGCGATGGTGCAAACCGGCGACATCGCGCGCGCGGCGTTTGCGAAGATCGGCGTGCTGATGGCGTCGGCGCGCCGTACCGAAAAGCCGCTGCATCCCACCAATCTGCACGTGAATCAGGCGCTCTTTCCGCGCGACACGATCCAGTCGCGTCTGCCCGATCCGGAATGGCTCGAGCGTTGGCTCGACGAGCAGATCCGCTTCGACGACGGTTGGGAAAAGAAGGTGGTCGAGCGGATTCTGCACAACCTGTCGCTGCTGTTCGAGCGCACGTTCACCACGGCGCAGGAACTGAACCGCTATCGCAAGGAAGTGGTGGCGCGGCTGCAGGCCGAGCAGAATTCAGCCGGGCAGCCGGCTTGACTGAGGTCTCGTAAATTGCGGTTCGCGGTTGCGGGCATGTTGCAAACCCCGCGCCGCCATTCGTTGAATGCTTCGAAACGGCCCGGCAAGTGTAAGCTTGACGGGCCTTTCTGTTGATACAGCTCGCGCAGTCTTGCGACTACGCTTCTCCGGTTTTCTTCAAGTCCCTCATGGCTGCCATTTTCGAACGCAAGATTCTCACGCGCGACGCACTTGTCGCGCTGCGCCCCTCGCTGAAGGCGCCCGTTGTGTTTACAAACGGTGTATTCGACATTCTGCATCGCGGACACGTGACCTATCTCGCCGATGCCAAAGCCGAAGGCGCCTGTCTCATCGTCGGCGTGAATAGCGACGCTTCGGTGCGCATGCTGGGCAAGGGCGACGACCGGCCGATCAACAACGAAGCCGACCGCATGGCGCTGCTCGCAGCGCTCGAAAGCGTCGATTATGTGGTTTGCTTCGGTGAGAAAACGCCGGTGGACCTCATTTCGGCGCTGCGCCCGGACGTGCTCGTTAAGGGCGGCGACTACGATATGGATGCACTGCCGGAGTCGGCCATCGTGCGCGGCTGGGGCGGCAAGGCGTTAGCGATTCCGTTCGAGCACGACCGCTCGACTACCGCGCTGCTCAGGAAGGTTCGCACGCACGGCTGAATGCCGGGCGCGCGGGCTAGCGCCGCTTTATTGCGGCAATGCCGACGCAGCAATCGGCGCCGCCGGTGCGGGCGCGCCGACCACCGCCTGATCTCCCGCCTCGGCGGCGGTGATGGGGCGCACCTTGAGCCAGTCGGCGTGGACTTCGCGGCTCAGGTGATTCGGCTCACGTCCGCTCGCCGTGGGTGTCGGACCGAACACGCCGCGTACCGCGACGAATGCCAGAAGGTTGGCCAGAAACAAGATGGCAATCAGCCAGCGCAGCATTGTTTTGTTTTCCCATCCATAAGTTGATCCGTCGCCATCCGTTCGATCGCGTGCTTCGTCTGGCGCCGGCATGATAATCGACCGCGACGACAAGATGCAGCGGCGCCTCAGGCGCCTTGATCCGCTGCCTGCTCCGAGGCGATCAGCGCGAGCCCGGACAAGACCAGTGAATCGTGGCGAGTATGGGGCACTTTCAGCGCGCCCGCCACTTCGTCTGCCGCGCCGCCGCCGACCACGAGGCGCACCGGCACCTGCCATTCATCCTGCAGATCGCGCCATGTCCGCTCGACGAACCCCGCTTGCGCAAGCGTGCAACCCGCGGATAGCGAACGCCGCGTATCGGTCGCGAAGAAGGGACCGCGCGGCGCGGGTTCTGTCGGGTTACCCGTGCCAGGCGCGCGGCGCATGTCAAACGGGGCGGCACTAACGCTGGCGCTTTCCGTGCCGTCAGTCGCACCGGATGTACCGTTGCCGCCAGTCTCAGTCACACCCGCAGCGCCAACGCCGCCGCCATTCCCGGCATGGCCACCGCTTCCACTCCTGCCAAGAAGTCCGCGCGCAGCATTGGCGTCGAGCGTCGGCAATTGCGCCGTGTGCTCGCCGAGCGACCGCATCATCAGACTCCAGCCCGGCGCAATGAGTCCGCCGACGAAGCAGCCGTCCGCGCGCAACGCCTCGAGCGTGGTCGCAGTGCCGAAGGTGGCGATCAGCAGATGCTCGCCGGGAAACGCTGCGTGTGCGCCGATCATGCCGGCCCAGCGGTCGCTGCCGAGCGCATGCGGTGTCGTGTAGCTGTTGGTCACGCCGCATTGCCGCTCGCGCGCGCGGATCGTGGTCAGCGGCACACCGGGCCACTGTGCGTGGACAAGGGCCGCGATTCGCGCAGCCGCCGCGTCGCCGGCAACATTGGACAACCACGCGCTGCAAGGCGCCGGCAAACTCGCCCACTGAGCGGTTGTCTCAGCGGCCCACTCACCCGAATCGCTTTCGCCATGCGCGAGCGCCCCGGCCGCGAGATGCGTGCCGTTCGCCGCCACCATCGCCCATTTAACGCGGCTATTGCCCGCGTCGATCAGAAGACGAGGCGCGCCGCTCGTCATGCGGCACCGTCGGCAAGACGCAGCGAGACGTCGCCGGTCGCAACGCTTTGCCGGCCGGCGGCGGTATCGAGCAGCAACTGGCCACGCTCGTCGACGCCCGCAGCCACTCCGCGCGTAACTTCCTCACCTTGTTCGAGCAGCACCACCTCGCGGCCCGCGTAGGCATGCATCGCGTTCCAGCGCGCCTGGAAAGGCGCGAAACCTTCCGCGCCAAAACGCTGCAAGGCGGGCTCGAGCGCGTTCAGTTCGGCGGCGAGGGTATCGGTGAGATTGGCATTCGGCAGCGCGCGCTGCAGCGCGGTCGGCGCCGTGCCGCGCGCCTGCGGCGGCGCGTCGGCGGTGAGCGCGCCGATTTTCGCCGCAAGCTCGTCGGCGCCTTTCACATTGGTGCCGATGCCGATCACCACTGCGCTCGCGTGCTCCGTGCTCCACGCGGTTTCGATCAGAATGCCGGCGAGCTTGTCGCCTTCGAGCAGCACGTCGTTCGGCCACTTCAGCGCGATCTGGCCAGGGCCGGCGACAGGCAGCGAGCGCAGTCCGTCAACGAGCGCGACGCCCACCGCGAGGCTCAGTCCCGCAAGCCCTTCGAGCGGACGCGGCAGCACGCAGGCGACCGAGAAGAGCAGCGCATTGCCCGGCTCCGCATACCACGGACGGCCGCGCCGGCCACGCCCGGCGGTTTGCAGGTAAGCGACCCGCACGATAGGGCGGGGCAGCGCGCCGGCGCGGCGCGGCAGCGCTTTCACGCGGGCCATCAGGTCGGCATTGGTCGAGCCGGTTTCCTCGACGATTTCAATCGGCCAGTCATGCGCGTGCGCGCCGAACAGCGTGACGGCGCGTTCACGGTCGATGCGCCAGTCGGCTGCTTGGGCGCCAGTGGCCGGAGCTTGGGGCGGAGTGCGGGAAGCGTTCATGCTCCGTATTGTAGCGACAGCCCACCGCGCGAGGCCGCCTGCACGGTCGATTCACTGCGCCTTCGTTACAATGGCCGCTAATCCGATAACCAGATTGCAACGATCCTTGAACTACGACACTCCGCCCGGCCTCGAAGTCGCGGCCGGCAGCCAAGGCAAGATCGTCCGGCTCTCGGGCCAGTGGACGGCGCTCGCGCTCGCGCGCGACCGCGCAACCGGGCACGTGATCCCGCAGTTGCGCTCGCTCGAGGGCGCCGAAGGCATCGGCCAATGGGACCTGTCGCGTATCGACCGGATGGACCACGTGGGAGGCCAGGCGCTGTGGCGCGTGTGGGGCCACAGAATGCCGCCCGACACAGAGCTCACCGCCACGCAGCGCGACATTTTCGAGCGCATCGCGTTGCTCGACACGGTGCGCGAAACCGCTGAACCCGTGGTCAGGTTCGATCCGCTCACGCGGCTCGGGCTCGGCATCTTTTCGTTTTTCGAGCATCTGTATGGCGGCGTGGCGATGCTTGGGCGCGTGGTGCTCGACCTGCTCGCAATCGCGCGCAAGCCGGCCATCACGCCGTGGACCGAAATCTCGGCCAACATCTACAACGCCGGCACGAGAGCGCTGCCGATCACCGCGCTCGTCGCATTCCTGATCGGCATCGTGCTGAGCTACCTGTCCGCGCAGCAATTGCGGCTCTTTGGCGCGAATCAGTACATCGTGAATATTCTCGGGCTTTCGGTGATCCGCGAACTCGGGCCGGTGCTTTCGGCGATTCTCGTGGCGGGCCGCTCGGGCTCGGCAATCACCGCGCAGATCGGCGTGATGCGCGTGACCGAGGAGCTCGACGCCATGCGCGTGATGGGCATTCCGCACGGCCTGCGGCTCATTTTGCCGCGCGTGGTCGCGCTCGGCGTGGCCATGCCGCTGCTCGTCATGTGGACCAACATCATTGCGTTGACGGGCGGCGCGGTCGCCGCGAAGATCGTGCTTGGCATCGACATGAGCTACTTCGCACGCGCGCTGCCGGGTGTGGTGCCTGTCGCGAATCTGTGGATCGGGCTCGGCAAGGGCGTCGCCTTCGGCATGCTGATCGCGATTGTCGGCTGCCACTTCGGCTTTCGCATCAAGGCCAATTCCCAGAGCCTCGGCGAAGGCACGACGACCTCGGTCGTCACGTCGATTACGATCGTGATTCTCGCGGACGCCGTGTTCGCAATCCTCTTTCAGGACGTGGGACTCGGATGATCGCGCCGCTCACACAGGCCGTGCGCGGCCAGCCGATGCCTTCTATCGCCGAACCGGTGATCGAGGTGATCGACGTCACCAAGCGCTATGGCCGCCACATCGTGCATCAGCATCTGAACCTCGACGTGCGGCGCGGCGAAATCGTGTCGATCGTCGGCGGTTCGGGCGCCGGAAAGACCACGCTCGTGAGGCAGATTCTCGGGCTCGAGCGGCCCTCGTCGGGAACCATCAAGCTGTTCGGCGAGGACCTCGCGACCATCTCGCCCGAAACCGCGCTGCTTATGCGCAGCCGCTCGGGCATGCTGTTTCAGCGCGGGGCGCTGTTCTCGTCGCTGTCGGTCTTCGACAACGTCGCGCAGCCGGTGCGCGAGCTCGGCAAGGTGCCGGAGGATCTGCTGCGCGACATCGTCATGCTGAAGCTGGAGATGGTCGGCCTGCCGTGCAAGCACGCGTCGAAAATGCCCTCGGCGTTATCGGGCGGCATGATCAAACGCGTCGGCATTGCGCGCGCCATTGCGCTCGAACCGGAACTGCTGTTTCTCGACGAACCGACCGCCGGCCTCGATCCTCAGGCGTCCGACGAGTTCGTCGAGCTGATCTCGGCACTGCATCGCGCGCTCGGTCTGACAGTCGTGATGGTCACGCACGATCTCGACACGATGGTGGCGTTGTCCACGCGCGTGGCGGTGCTGGCGGATCGCAAGGTGCTGGTCGCCGCACCGGTGGAGGAGGCCGCGGGCGTCGATCATCCTTTCATTCGCGAATATTTTCTCGGCTTGCGCGGGCGGCGCGCACTGCAGGCGCTGCCGCCCGAACGGCGCGCGAAGCTGCCGCACGCGGCGCTCGAGCCGGCGTCGTCGGCATTGTCGCTGTAGCTCACGGCCGTCAATCAGGGAACCCGGTAATGGAAAACAAATCACATGCGTTCTGGGCAGGGCTCTTCACGATCGTCCTGCTCGCGGCGATTGCCACGGCGGCATTTTTGTTCAATGTCGACCGCGCCGTGCGCGTGCCGTACGATCTGATTGCGCGCACCAACGTAACGGGCCTTTTTAGCGACGCGGCGGTGCGCTATCGCGGGCTCGACGTCGGCAAGGTGCAGTCCATCAAGTTCGATCGCGACCATCCGGGTCAGATCGTGATCCGCATTCTGGTCGACACGCACGCGCCGATCACGCATTCCACCTACGGCAGCCTTGGCTTCCAGGGCGTCACGGGCATTGCGTTCATCCAGCTTGACGATACGGGGCACGATCCGTCGCCGCTGCCTTCGTCGGCGAAGCAGGTCGCGCAGTTGCCGATGCGCCCGGGTCTGCTCGATCAGTTGCAGCAACGCGGCGACGTGCTGCTGAAGAAACTCGAAAGGGTCACGGACGACGTCGACAATCTGCTGTCGAAGGACATGGTCGATCAGTTGCACGGCACGGCGGCGAGCATCCAGAAGGCCGCTGACGGCGTGGCCACGCTCACGCAGCAGATGGCGCCCGCGGCCGGCAAGCTGCCCGCCACGATCGACAAGCTGGACAGCACGCTCGCCTCGACCAACCAGTTGATCACGAGCCTGAACCGTCCGGACGGGCCGTTCGAGAGCAACCTGAACAAGGTCGGCACGGCCGCGCAGCAGGCGGGCGACGCGCTCACGGCGATGAACGGCTCGTTGCAGGAGCTGTCGGCGCGAGTCGGTTACGACACGTTGCCGCGCGTCAATTCGCTTGCCGAAGACGTGCGCTCGGCCGCGCGCTCGGTGGACCGCGCCGCCGATACGTTCAGCACCAGCCCGCGCAGCGTGCTGTTCGGCGCGCCGGCGGCGGCACCCGGGCCGGGCGAGGCCGGTTTCACGTGGCCCGCGCCGCACGCTGCGAAGTGAATCCGAACAAGTGAATCAGAAGGATTGAAGAAAGGAAGATTGTCATGTCACGCTCCATTCGCCGGTTGTTGTCCTCGCGCGTCACACGTGCGAGCGCGGCGTGCGCGGCGCTCGCCGCCGTCGGTCTACTGGTTGCCGGCTGCACGAGCACACCGGCCGCCCTGTCGGACATCCGTTATGACTTCGGCCCGCCGAAGCCCGCAACCCCGGCGGGAATGCAGCCGACCGTGAAGGTGCTGGACGTGAGCGCCCCCGAAGCCCTGCAGTCCGACAAGCTCGTCTACCGGCTCGGCTATGCGGACTCGCAGCAGGTCGCCGCGTACGCGAACAGCCACTGGACAATGCCGCCCTCGGTGCTGCTCACGCAGCGTCTGCGCGGCGCGTTGAGTTCGCGCGGCACCGTGCTGACGGGTGCAGACGGCGTGGCCGCGCCCGTGCTGAAAATCGAATTGAGCGAGTTCGAGCAGGTTTTCGACAGTCAGTCGCAAAGCCATGCGGCGGTCACCGCGCGCGCCACGCTGATGCAGAACGGCAAGCTGATCGGCCAGCGCACGTTCATCTCGCGTGCGCCGTCCCGTTCCGCCGACGCAGCCGGCGGCGCCCAGGCACTTGCCGCGGCCAGCGACGACCTCGTCGCGCAAATCGGCGCCTGGCTCGGCGTGCAGGCGCTGGTCGCCGCGCAATGACGGGCGCGCAGCGCACGCAACGGGGCGCTGCATGAGCGAACGATCGTGGTTGCGCCGTCCTTCGGTGCTTTCGCGCCAGGCGCTGCTGTTGTACACCGCGCTGATCGTCTACGGATCGTGGTATCCGTTCATGGGCTGGCGCTCGCTCGGCCTCGGGCCCCTCGCGTTCCTTTCCGATCCGATGCCGCAGTACCTGACGGCGTTCGACGTCGTCACCAATGTGCTCGGCTATATGCCGTTCGGCGCGCTCATGGTGCTCGCGCTCTACCCGCGCTGGCGCGGGCCGCTCGCGGTCGCGCTGGCGTTCGTGCTGGGCGGGCTGCTGTCGGGCCTGATGGAAGCCGTGCAAACCTATCTGCCGACGCGCGTCGCCTCCAACCTCGATCTGGCCGCCAATGCGCTCGGCGCGCTGCTCGGCGCGGCAATCATGTCGCCTGCCACGGGCGCGCTGCTCGACCGCGGCTTGTTGCGGCGCTTGCGGCTCATGTGGTTCGAGCGCGACAGCGCGGCGCTGGCGTGTCTCGTGGCCGCGTGGCCGTTTGCGACGATGTATCCGTCGCCGCGCCTGCTCGGACTCGGCAACTGGCCGCGCGCGCTGTGGGCGCGCTTCGACTCCACCACACAGGACGCGCTGTTTTCATGGGCGCCGGCGGCCTGGCACGTCGGCGCCTGGCCGGCCTGGGTCGCCGCGTGGTTGCCGGAGGACGCGTGGGAAGCGCTCATCACGACGCTCAATCTGTTCGCCGCACTTGCGCTCGCGTCCTTGTCGGTGCGCCGCCATGCGCCGCGCGTGCGGCTGTTGCTGCTCTTTAGCGTCGCGACGCTGGGCGTGAAGGCGGGCGCGACGTTTCTGCAATCGCAATCGGGCCTCGCGTTCGACTGGGCGACGCCGGGCGGTCTGGCGGGCCTCGGCTGCGGCGCGCTGCTCGGGCTCGCCGCGCTGCGTTTGCGGCGCAGCGCGCGGGCGGCGCTCGCGGCCGCTGCACTGGTCGTCACGCTGGTGCTCGTGAACCTGCTGCCGGTGAATCCTTATTTCGATGTGGTGCTGGCCGACTGGCGGCAAGGGCGCTATCTGCACTTCAACGGACTCGCGCGCTGGCTTGCGTGGGTGTGGCCGTATGCGGCGCTCGTGTGGCTCGCGTTTGTCGTCGAGCGGGTGTGGCTCGGGCGGCGCACGCGGCGCGCGTGAGCCGGCGAGCCGCAGCCCCATCGCTCGCGCGCGCATCCGCGAAAACATCGCGCTGCTGCGCCAAACCGCGTTCTGCTGCACTATTGCCCTTCTGACAGCCTTCCCCCTTAGATCATGGACTCGTTCTACAAATATCACGTCTTCTTTTGCCTGAATCAGCGCGAGCCTGGCGCGGAGCGCCCAAGCTGCGCGAACTGCAACGCGCAGGCCATGCAGGAGCACGCGAAAAAGCGCGTAAAGAAACTCGGTCTGGCGGGCCCCGGCCAGGTGCGCATCAACAAGGCGGGTTGTCTCGACCGCTGCGAGCTTGGCCCGGCGCTGGTGGTCTATCCCGAAGGCGTCTGGTACACGTATGTGGATGAAAGCGATATCGACGAGATCGTCGACTCGCATCTCGCGAACGGCAAGATCGTCGAGCGTCTGAAAATCGATCAATAAGCGCCACCATGAACGTACATACGAAGAAGTACCTGATTGACGGCTCGGTCGGCAAGATCGAGGTCGCGCTCGACCTGCCGGACGAGGCGCGCGAAAACGGCGCCGCGCCGCGCGGCATTGCACTCGTCGCGCATCCGCATCCGCTCTTTGGCGGCACGATGGACAACAAGGTCGCGCAGACGCTCGCGCGCACGCTCGTGCAGTTGAACTACATAACGTACCGCTCGAACTTTCGCGGCGTAGGGCAAACGCAAGGCGAGCACGATGCGGGCATCGGCGAGCGCGACGATTTGCGCGCGGTGCTCGACCATATGCGCGCACAGCCGGGCCAGGGCGATCTGCCGCTCGTGCTGGCGGGCTTTTCGTTCGGCACCTTCGTGCTGTCGCACGTGGCAGCGAAGCTGCGCGACGAAGGCGGGCAGATAGAGCGCATGGTGTTCGTCGGCACGGCCGCGAGCCGCTGGGAAGTCGCGCCGGTGCCCGAAAACACGCTGGTGATTCACGGCGAGACGGACGACACGGTTCCCATTCAATCGGTTTACGACTGGGCGCGGCCGCAGGAATTGCCTGTCGTGGTGATTCCGGGCGCCGAGCATTTCCTGCATCGCAAGCTGCACGTCCTGAAGCGGATCATCGTCGACGCATGGCGTTGACCGGATGGGCCGAATCTCGATTTGCGCGGGACAGGTAGGCAAAAACTCACCATTAATTGCCCGCCGTTACGCGAAGTTGCGAGAGTAGCGCGCGTATAATGGGCGCTCTTTTTTGGGCGCAGCACGGCCATGCCGGCAGTTCGCGCGACGCGTAGCCTCTTTTCACGCGCGCAGCGGTGCCGGTTGCAGGCGTGCTGCGTGAACCGATCGCGTGGCCGGAAGTCCAACGGGCGCCCGAGCCGTTACGCCTCATATCGTGGCGGCCAGACGTTCGCCGACCGGCTCTCCCAACTCTGCGCTCTCGCGCGTGGTATTTTTCTGCACGAACCGACCCTATGCGTTTTTCCACCTCCGGCCGCCTGTCTTTTCCTTCTGTTGCATCTCTCGTTCCCTCCACGTTAAGCCGCGCAATTGCGCTTGGCGTCGTGCTGCCCGCCACGCTCGTGAGCAGCGCCGCGTTCGCGCAAGTGCCGCCGCCGGCGGTGAATGCGCGTTCGTGGGTGCTGGTCGACGCGACCAGCAATCAGGTTCTTGCATCGGGCAATCCGGACGAGCGCGTGGAACCGGCATCGCTCACCAAGCTGATGACCGCGTATCTCGTCTTCGAAGCGCTCCAGACGAAGAAAATCACGATGGACCAGACGGTGACGCCGGGCGAAGCGGTGCGCCGCGTGCGTACCGACGAATCGCGCATGTTCATCGAGGCGAACAAGCCTGTCACCGTGCACGATCTGGTGTACGGCATGATCGTCCAGTCGGGCAACGACGCCGCCATTGCGCTCGCCGAACTGGTGGGCGGCAGCGAGGCGCAGTTCGTCAACATGATGAACACGGAGGCCCAGCGCCTCGGCATGACGCATACGCATTTCGCCGACGTGAACGGCATGCCCGACCCGCAGCACTACACGACCGCGGGCGACCTGGCCGTGTTGTCGGCGCGCCTGATTCGCGACTTCCCTGACTACTACAACATCTTCTCGGTCAAGGAATTCACGTACAACAAGATCAAGCAGCCGAATCGCAACCGTCTGTTGTGGATCGACCCGACGGTGGATGGCCTGAAGACCGGCCATACGCAAGCTGCCGGCTACTGCCTGATCGCGAGCGCGAAGCGTTCGCTGCCGGGCACGCCGGACGCGTCGCGCCGCCTCGTCTCCGTGATGATGGGCGAGACGAAGGAGCACGACCGCGTGCAGGACAGCCTGAAGATGCTGAACTACGGCTACTCCGCGTACGACACGGTGCGCCTGTACAAGGCGAGCCAGGTGGTCGGCACGCCGCGCGTCTATAAGGGCTCGCAGGACACCGTGCAGATCGGCGTGAAGAGCGATCAGTACATTACCGTGCCGAAGGGCATGGCCGACAAGGTGAAGCCGCAGATCGAGCAGATCGATCCGCTCATCGCGCCAATCGCCAACGGCCAGCAGGTCGGCACGTCGAAGCTCGTGGCCGACGGCAAGGTGCTCGCGCAGTTCCCGGTGGTCGCTTTGCAGGCGGTGCCGCAAGCCGGCATTGTCGGCCGCGTGTGGGATTCGCTGATGCTCATGTTCAACAAGAAAAAATAAGCACCCATTTCGATGACCGCTCTTTCCGATGTTTCGCTCGAACCCATCGTTTATCTGAACGGCGAAGTGGTGCCGTTGTCCGAAGCGCGCGTGCCGGTGCTCGACCGCGGCTTTATTTTCGGCGACGGCATTTACGAAGTCGCGCCGCTGTACGCGCATGCGGGCGGCCGCACGGCTTTCCGCTTTGAACAGCACCTCGCGCGCCTCGCGCGTTCGCTCGACAAGATCGGCATTGCGAATCCGCTCGACAATGCCGGCTGGCGTGCGCTGATCGAGCGCGTATGCGCGGCGAACGAAGCCGAGGCCGGCCTGGCCGCCGACCAGGACGCGATCGCTTACATTCAGGTCACGCGCGGCGTTGCAAAGCGCGCTCACGCGTTTCCCGCAGGCGTTCAGCCTACGGTGTTCGTGATGGTCACGCCGCTCAATCTGCCGAACGCCGCGCAGCGCGCGCAAGGCGTGCGGTGTATGAGCGCGGAAGATCGCCGCTGGCTTCACTGCGACATCAAGTCGGTCTCGCTGCTCGGCAATGTGCTGATGGCGCAATACGCGGCTGAAAACGACGCCTTCGAGACCATCCAGTTCCGCGATGGCTTGTTGACCGAAGGGTCGTCGTCGAATGTGTGGGTGGTGAAGGACGGCGTGCTGGCCGCGCCGCCGCGCAGCCACAAGATTCTGGAAGGCATTCGCTACGGGCTGATCGAGGAGCTCGCTGCCGAATGCGGCATTCGCTTTGAAGTGCGCGAAATTGCCGAGGCCGAGGTGCGCGCGGCGGACGAAATCGTGATCAGCTCGGCCACCAAGGAAGTGCTGCCCGTCACCCGGCTCGACGACCAGCCGGTCGGCGACGGCAAGCCGGGCGCGGTGTTTGCGGCGCTTTACGCGGCGTATCAGCGAGCCAAGGCAAGAGAAGCCCAGGCGGCAAACCAGGCGTGAGAGGCGCGGCAAGGAGCAACAAATGAATCCGGCAGACGAATCACTAATTGAGTACCCCTGCGATTTTCCGATCAAGATCATGGGTAAATCGCACCCGGAGTTTGCCGAGACAATCGTCACGGTGGTCCGGCAATTCGACAGCGAAGTCGACGCCTCGCGCGTCGAATCGCGTCCGTCCAGCGGCGGCAATTACACCGGTCTGACCGTGACGGTGCGCGCCATCAGCCGCGCGCAGCTCGACGATATTTACCGCGCGCTCACCGGGCATCCGATGGTCAAGGTGGTGCTGTAGCGCACCGAGTCGGTCACGTTACGGCGCGGCGCGCAACGCGTGCGCCGTGCTGCCGGGGCTGGCTGCGCCAGCCGCGTCCACCTTGGCGGGCGAAGTCGACGAGCTGGTCGAACCCGCCGCCGAACCCGCCGAACCCGCCGAACCCGCCGAACCCGCCGAACCCGCCGAACCCGCCGAACCGGCCGAACCGGCCGCCGGTCCCGCCTCGCAGGCCCGCTCGAAAAGCTGCTTGAACCGCCCCACCTCCGCAAACACCCAGTCGCGAAATGCTTTCACTTTGGCGGTTTCCAGCATGTGCGGCGGGCAGATGAAGTAGTACTGCCACGGGCTCGGCCCATCCACGTTGAAAAGCCGTACTAGCCGCCCCGCCGCAATCTCGTGCATGGCGAGCGAGCGGCGCGTGAGCGCGATTCCCTGACCGTCGATTGCCGCCTGCAGCAGATTCGACGAATCCTGATACAGCACGCCGCGCTTGGGCTCCGTCCAGTCGGTGAGCCCCGCCGCGTCGAACCACGGGCGCCACAGTTCGTCGTCCGAGCGCAGCAGCGGCAGGTGGGCGAGCTCGGCCGGCGTGGCGGGCAGCTTGCCGCCGTTGAAGGTCGGTGCGCACGCGGGGAAGAAGATTTCCTCCAGCAGCAGTTCAGAGTGCAGCCCCGCATATTTCCCGTAGCCGAAGCGGATCGCCACGTCCACGTCGTCACGCGCGAAGTCCGTCAGCGCGTTGGTGGACAGTAATTCGAGGTCCCATTGCGGATGCGCCTCGATAAAGCTGCCGACGCGCGGCGTGACCCAACGCGCCGCAAACGACGACAGCATCGACACCACCAGCCGCCGCTCGCGGTCGCCCGCGCGCAATTCGCGCGTGGCGTCGCACAGCGCGGCGAGCGCGGCGCGCACCTGGTTTGCATAGCGCCGGCCTGTTTCGGTAAGACGCACGCGTTTGCCGTCGCGCGCGAACAACGCGACCCCAAGCTCGGCCTCCAGCGCACGAATCTGATGACTGACCGCGCCGTGAGTGACGAAAAGCTCGTCCGCGGCGCGCGAAAAGCTCTCGTGGCGGGCGGCCGCTTCGAAGGCCTTGATCGCATTCAAGGGCGGAAGGTGGCGAAGCTCCATCGCAATTTTTCTCACATAGAGGTGAAAATTGATCGTTTTGCACGAACCCTTGCTGCGCCTACGATTGTAGCCATGAAACGACTTTTGGCGAGGGCATCATGCGAGAAGTTTCCTCTAGCATTGCGTACGAAATTCACAGCGGCGAAACGCTGCCCCTGAAAGTGGCGCGCAGCACGAAGCTGGTCGTGCGTGGCGGCGCGGTGTGGGTGACCCGCAGCGACGACACCGAAGACTACTGGCTGCAACCGGGACAAACCATGCGGCTGCGGCGCGGCGAGCGCCTGTGGCTGAGCGCCGAAGGCACGCCCCGCGCGACGGTGGCGTTTTCAGTGCCGACTCGTTGCGACGAGCGCGCGCTCAACTGGTTCGCGCGCATGGGCGAGCGGTTCGGGGCGTGGCTGCGCGGAGGCTGGCGCACAGTGTGACGACCGCCGGGCGCGGCGCCGGGTGTCGGGCCGCGCTTTCGGCGCGCCGCGCTCCAGGTCTTTGCTGCGCGGCGACTTCCGGCGAGGATTGCCGGATTTGGGTAAACTGCCGGGATCATGTCCGCCTCTGCCGTCTCACCCTCTCCATTGCCCGCTGCGGCGCCACTCGAGCTGCGCTGGCGCGGCAGCGAACCCTACGAAGCCAGTTTCGAAGCGATGCGAGCGTTCACGGACGCGCGCACCGCCGCAACGCCCGACGAAATCTGGCTGGTCGAGCATCCGCCCGTCTTCACGCTTGGCCAGGCCGGCGATCCGGCCCACCTGCTGGCCGCGGACAGCGGCATCCCTCTCGTGAAAGTGGACCGTGGCGGCCAGATCACGTATCACGGCCCCGGCCAGGTGGTGGCCTATCTGCTGCTGGATTTGCGGCGCCGCAAACTGATGGTCCGCGAGATGGTCACGCGGATCGAGCAGGCCGTGATCGACACCCTGGCGGCGTATAATCTCGCCGGAGAACGCAAGGCGGGCGCGCCCGGCATTTACGTTTCGGCGGGACCGCAGGCCGGCCTGCACGCCGGTGCGAAAATCGCCGCGCTCGGTCTGAAGATTCGCAACGGCTGCAGCTATCACGGCGTGAGCCTGAACGTGAACATGGACTTGCGGCCGTTTCTGGCCATCAACCCTTGCGGCTACGCGGGTCTCGAAACAGTCGACATGGCAACGCTCGGCGTTGCGGCCGGCTGGGACGACGTGGCCCGCACCCTTGCCGAATGCCTCACCGCAAACCTCGACGGCAGTCCCGCGGCCGTCGCCCAACCGCAGGCCGGTGCGCTCACCGCCTGACTGGATCGAACGAATGACTGACGTTACCGCGAACCTCGCAGCTTCTCCCGCGCCCGAAGGCGTGCCGGCATCCGCTGCGGCCTACGACGCCACCGCGAAGCAGAAGGCGCAAGCCAAAACCGCCCGCATTCCCATCAAGATCGTTCCGATCGAAAAGCTGAAGAAGCCGGATTGGATTCGCGTCAAGGCGGCAACCGGCAACTCGCGCTTCTACGAAATCAAGCAGATTCTGCGCGAGCACAACCTGCATACCGTGTGCGAGGAAGCGAGCTGCCCGAATATCGGCGAATGTTTCGGCAAGGGCACGGCGACCTTCATGATCATGGGCGACAAGTGCACGCGGCGCTGCCCGTTCTGCGACGTCGGGCATGGCCGTCCCGATCCGCTGGATCCGGAAGAACCGGCGAACCTCGCCCGCACCATTGCCGCGCTGAAGCTCAAGTACGTGGTGATCACGAGCGTGGACCGCGACGATCTGCGCGACGGCGGCGCGGCGCACTTCGTGGAATGCATCCGTCAGACGCGCGAGCTCTCGCCTGATACGCGCATTGAAATTCTCACGCCGGATTTTCGTGGCCGCCTGGATCGCGCGCTCGGCATTCTGAATGCCGCCCCGCCCGACGTGATGAACCACAATCTCGAAACCGTGCCGCGTCTGTACAAGGAAGCACGGCCGGGTTCGGACTACGCGCATTCGCTGAAGCTGTTGAAGGACTTCAAGGCGCTGCATCCGGACGTGGCCACCAAGTCGGGCCTGATGGTGGGCCTCGGCGAAACGGAAGAAGAGATTCTCCAGGTCATGCGCGATCTGCGCGAGCACGATGTGGACATGCTTACCATCGGCCAGTATTTGCAGCCTTCGGAGCACCATCTGCCGGTGCGCTCGTACGTGCACCCGGACACCTTCAAGATGTATGAGGAAGAAGCCTACAAGATGGGCTTTACCCACGCAGCGGTGGGCGCGATGGTGCGCTCGAGCTACCACGCTGACCTGCAGGCACATGGAGCCGGCGTGGTCTGAGCACGAGGCTTCGCTTCCTTGGCGACAGAAAAAAGCCCGCACAGTGTGCGGGCTTTTTTTCGATGGAGGAAATCAGCAGCCGCTAGTTGCCGTGGCGTGTCGCCGCAACATCATGCGCTGCTGCAAAATGGCATGCAGACCATTCAGCGCGGGCTTTGAGCAGTGAGCCGGTCCGCCGCCGCGGCCGTGTAGACGCCCGCATACCTACAGGCCCCCGCGCGCCTCGCAAAAAAGTTCGATGACCGGCCAGCCCCGCTCGTTGGCAAGCGCACGCAGACGTGCATCCGGGTTGGTCGCGACTGGATGCGTGACGCGTTCGAGCAAGGGGACGTCGTTGATCGAATCGCTATAGAACCAGCTTTGCGGAAAGTCCTCCAACCGGTGACCTAGCGAAGCCAGCCAGCTCTCGGTGCGGGTGATTTTGCCTTCGCGGAAAGTCGGCACGCCAACCGCGGCGCCCGTGTAGCGCGCAAGCGGATCGCCGCCCTCGGTATCCAGTTCGATGCCAAGAAGATGCTCGAAGCCGAGCGCCTTGCCGATCGGCGCGGTCACGAACACATTCGTTGCGGTCACGATGCAGCACAAGTCGCCCGCGTCCATGTGACGCCGCACCAGCTCGCGTGCGGCCGGCAGGATGGCGGGCGCAATCACTTCCCGCATGAAGCGCGCGTGCCATTCGTCGAGCTGTTCGCGGGTATGGCGCGCGAGCGGCGCCAGTGTGCGGTCCAGATAGGCGGCCATGTCCAGCGTGCCCGCCACGTATTGCCGGTAATACTCGTCAATGTCCTGTGCATGCCGCGCAGCACCTTCAATTCCGAGGCCCGCGACAAAATGAGCCCATGCCTGGTCGCTGTCGAGCGGCAGCAACGTGTGGTCTAGGTCGAACAGCGCGAGATTGCGGCTCATCCAGTTGTCCTCGTGATCGAATGCCAAGGGGTTAGCTAATCGCTGCATGAGCGCCCTGCAAGCGGCATATGGCCATTGGGGCGAGCAACAGACGAGCAACAGGCGCGCTGCGTGCTTGTAGAAAGCATCACGCCTGCACAGACGCAGAGTCGCGCCACACTCAATGTTCGTTGGCGAGCGTATATTTAAATGCACAAAATTACAATAAGGCAAAAATATGCAACACTACTGTCATACGCCCCGGGTGCCCTGCGCGGCATGCGGTTTTACGCCAGCAAAGAACGAATGCGCAGTGCCTTATGTTGATTCTCCTTAACCTTCTGGCCAGTGTGGCACTGCTCGTGTGGGGCTCGCATATCGTGCGCACGGGCATTCTTCGCGTACTCGGTGCCGATTTGCGCAGCGTGCTGGGGCGCAGCACGCGCAACCGTTGGCGGGCGTTTGTCTCGGGCGTCGGCGTCACGAGTCTCGTGCAAAGCAGCAACGCCACGGCGGTGATTCTCACGTCGTTCGCCGCGCAAGGACTCCTGCCGCTCACCAGCGGGCTTGCCATCATGCTCGGTGCGGACGTCGGCACGGCGCTCATGGCGCGCGTCCTCACGCTCGACCTGTCATGGCTTTCGCCCCTGCTCATTCTGTTCGGCGTGCCGCTCTTCCTGTCGCGCAAGCAAACGCGCGTCGGCCAGGCCGGCCGTACGCTGATCGGTCTCGGGCTGATCCTCCTCGCGCTGCATCTGATTGTCGAAGCCGCCCAGCCGATGATGCAAGGCGCCGGCGTGCGCGTCATGTTCGGCGCATTGACCGGCGACACGATGCTCGACGCGCTGGTGGGCGCAGCCTTCGCGATCCTCTCGTATTCGAGTCTCGCGGCCGTGCTGCTTGCGGCCACGCTTGCATCGTCGGGCGTGATTTCGTTGAAGGTGGCGCTGTGTCTCGTGATCGGCGCGAATCTCGGCAGCGGACTGGTCGCATTGCTCGGCGCGGCCGCGCAGAATGCGGCGGCGCGGCGGCTCGCACTCGGCAGCTTTACGTTCAAGCTGGCGGGCGCATTGCTGATCCTGCCGTTCGCGTCGCTGCTCGCGAGCTGGCTGCCGGTGCTGATTGCCAATCCGCGCGAAGCCACGGTGGGCTTTCACCTGATCTACAACACGCTGCGTTGCGGCGTATGCCTGTCGTTGATCGATCCGATGGCGCGCATCTGCGAACGCGTGTTGCGGGACCGGCCGATGCCGAACGGCGAGCTTCGGCCGCTGCATCTGGACTCCGCCGCGCTCTCCACGCCCACGCTCGCACTCGCCAATGCCGCGCGCGAGGTGCTGCGAATCGGCGACATTGTGCGCACCATGCTCGATAACGTTGCCGAGCTGATCCATCACAACCATCTGGACAAGGCGCGCGAAACCGTACGCATGGACGACGACGTTGACGAACTCTACGCCGCGGTCAAGAACTACCTCACATTGATTTCGCGCGAGCAACTGGACGAAGCAGACAGCCGCCGCTGGACCGACATCATTTCGCTCACCATCAACCTGGAGCATGCGGGCGACATCATCGAGCGCATTGTCGGCAATATCGAGGAAAAGAAGATTGCGCACCGCCTGTCGTTTTCCGAAGAAGGCCTGGGCGAGCTGGACGACCTGCAGGCGCGGCTCGTGAGCAATCTGCAACTCGGTCTGTCCGTATTCCTGAACAACGACCTGCGTTGCGCCGAGCGGCTGCTCGCGGAGAAAGAGCGCTTTCGCGACCTGGAGCGCGCGTATTCGTACCGGCATCTGGATCGCCTCGCCGGCCAGACGCTGCGCAGCATCGAAACGAGCGCGCTGCATCTCGATCTGATCAGCGACATGAAGCGGCTCAATTCGCTTTTCTGCTCGACCGCTTACCCCGTGCTGGATGCCGCGGGCGCGTTGCATGACACCCGCTTGCGCAAGCGCGCGCTCGACACCATGCATGTGAAGGAATGACTGCCGCTAAGTCGGCAGGTGGCGCGCCATTGCGCAACGCCTTGCGCTTTACGCTAGGCCAGCACCACTTCATCCAGCTTCTTTTTCAGTGCGGTGAAATCCGCTGCGTCGGCGGCTCTCTTGTTGGTGACGAGCACGTCGATGCGCTCTACCGGGCAATACGAAATCCGGCTGCGCTGACCAATCTTGCTGTAGTCGGCGAGAATCGCCACACGGTCCGCATTCGCGACCATTGCGCGCGCTACCTCGGTCTCCGCGTGATCGTAATTGGTCGCGCCATGCCGGTGATCGACGCCCACCGGCGACAGCAGCGCAAGGTCGGCCCGATAGCGCTGAATGTCGAGCACCGTAGTGGCGCCGGTGGTCGCCATCGCGCGGTCGCTGATCGTGCCGCCTAGCAGAATCACTTCGTTGGCGGCTTCTGTCTGCTCCGTTGCACCGCGCAGTTTCAACGCGACGTCGATTGAATTCGTGACAATGGTCAGGTTAGCGAGCTTGGCCAGTTCTTCGGCGAGCGCGGCGGTGGTGGTGCCTGCGTCGATGAACAGCGTCTGCCCGCTCGCAATCAGTCCGGTTGCCGCCTTCGCAATCGCCGTTTTGGATTTGACGCGCATCTGCGCGCGCTCGGCAATTGGCGCTTCGTCGGCCGGCCGGATAGCGCCGCCATGCACGCGGCGCAATTCACCGAGCGCTTCGAGATCGAGCAGGTCGCGCCGCACCGTTTCGCGCGACACGCCGAGGTCCGCCATGATGCGCTCGGTGGATACCCGATGCAGCGTCGACAATAACGCGCGTATTCTCTGATGACGGTCTTCCTGCCACATGCATTTTCCTTGTAGGCGAAGGCGCTCGCACGACGTGTGTTAACCAGTGACATCGTGGCCACGAATGTGTGTCGGGACGATGTCAAGCGTACTACTTCAGCCGGATTGTGTTGTATTTTTTTGGTAGCTTGCAAGTTTGTGTATTTGAATTTAGCCTTCGCAAATCGAAGTGGCGCCTGATTCGAACATCGAATGTTCGAACGCAAAGTCGATCTGTGCTTTCGCGCATTTTGATGGCGCTTTTTGACAAGACCGCAGGCATCGGCGCATCACGAATGCGCTTTATCTGAGTGAAAGGTGACGGCACGTGGCAAACGGGATCGATCGCGCAACGCCTGCAGACTGGCCCTATCCGCGGCTCGTTGCGCACCGCTGCGGCGGCACGCTCGCGCCGGAGAACACGCTTGCCGGCTTTGACGCCTGCGTGCGCTACGGCTACCGCATGGTCGAGTTCGACGCCAAGCTCTCCTCAGACAATCAACTGTTCCTGCTGCACGACGATACGCTGGAGCGCACCACCAACGGGTACGGTGCAGCGGCGGTGTACAGCTGGGCGCAGCTCGCGTTGCTGGACGCAGGCGCGTGGTACGGGCCGCAATTCGCGGGCACACGTCTGCCCACGCTTGCCGACGCAGCCGCGCGTTGCGCGCGCGAAGGCATTGCGGCAAACATTGAAATCAAGCCGTGCCCGGGCCGCGACGAGATCACCGGCCGGCTGGTCGCAAGCACCGCGCTCGAGTTGTGGCAAGGCCAGACGCCGCCGCTCCTGTCGTCGTTCTCGTTCGAGGCGTTAGCGGCCGCGCGCGACGCGGCGCCTTCATTGCGGCGCGGCATGCTGTTCGAGGAGGTGCCTGCGGACTGGCTGCGCATCGTGCGCGAACTGGACTGCGTGTCCTTGCACGCAAGCCACCGTTACCTGACCGAACCGCTCGTCGCCGAAATCCGTGCGGCCGGCCTGCACGTACTTGCCTATACGGTGAACGACCCGGCGCGTGCGCAATTGCTTGCGAAATGGGGCGTCGACATGATTTGTACAGATCGCATCGATAAGCTGCAGCACGACATGCTTTAAACGCCGCAACCGGCGCGGGCATGGCATGGGCTCGCGAGGACGCACGGACCACTGCACGCAGGCGCACACGAGCGCGCGCGAGCGCAGACACGGGCACGCGGAGGCGGACGCCTCGCGCCCTTGAAGTCGAATCAGAAACTTTCCAAACGCAACAATTTCGGCAGAGGATGGGGAAAACTATGAACCGCACCGTGTTAGCTCGGGTACTTTCGATGTCGGCCGCCGCGGGCGTGGCCGCCGCTGGCGCGAGCGGCGCCAGTGCCGCGCCGCTCGACGCACTGATCGCCGCCGCGAAGCAGGAAGGCCAGCTCACCGTGATTGCATTGCCGCACGACTGGTGCAACTACGGGCAACTCGTCGCAGGCTTCCAGAAGAAGTACGGCATCAAGATCAACGAACTCAATCCGGATGCGGGCTCCGGCGACGAAGTGGAGGCCATCAAGGCGAACAAGGGCAACAAGGGCCCGCAAGCGCCGGATGTCATCGACGTGGGTCTGTCGTTCGGTCCGACTGCGAAGGCCGAAGGGCTCCTGCAACCGTATAAGGTGTCGACGTGGAATTCGATTCCGAAGGAGTCGAAGGATCCGGACGGCTACTGGTATGGCGACTACTACGGCGTGCTCGCATTCGAAGTGAACGCCGACATGATCGACAAGGCGCCCGCCGACTGGAGCGACCTGCTCAAGTCCGACTACAAGAATGCTGTGTCGCTTGCCGGCGACCCGCGTTCCGCGAACCAGGCAATCCAGGCGGTTTATGCGGCGGGCCTTTCGCAAAGCAAAGGCGACGCGTCCAAGGCCGACAAAGCCGGCCTCAAGTTTTTCGCCGACCTGAACAAGAGCGGCAACTTCGTGCCGGTGATCGGCAAGGCGGCCTCGCTTGCGCAGGGCACGACGCCAATCGTCGTGCGTTGGGACTACAACGCGCTCGCCGACCGCGACACGCTCAAGGGCAACCCGAAGGTTCAGGTGGTGATTCCGAAAACGGGCGTGCTGGCGGGCGTCTATGTTCAGGCGATCAGCGCCTACGCGCCGCACCCGAACGCTGCCAAACTGTGGATGGAATACCTGTACTCGGACGAAGGCCAGATCGGCTGGCTGACCGGCTATTGCCATCCGATGCGCTACAACGAACTGGTGGCGGCAAAGAAAGTGCCGCAGGCGCTGCTCGACAAACTGCCGCCGCCGAGCTCGTACAAGAACGTGGTGTTCCCGACACTGCAGCAGCAGGACGCGTACAAGGAAACCATCACCAAGCATTGGGACGAAGTGGTGGGCGCGAACGTCAAGTGATTGCAGCTTGACTGAGGTCGCGTGATCGAAGTGCGCCGCGGTGCCGTTCACAACGGACGGCAATCCGCGGCATTGGTTTTCAAGCCCAGAGGGTGAGCTATGAGCGCTTCATCGGATGCTGGATCGGTGCAGCCGGATTTGCCGTTGCCTGTGCCCACGCCGGCGCCGCGCGTCGACGGGCCGGGCCGCGCGTCGCAGATGCTGGCATGGATCGGCGTCGTGCCGTTCTTCACGTTCGCACTGTTGTTCCTGATTCTGCCCACCGGCTTTCTGATGGTCGGTGCGTTCCAGGACGCGCAAGGCCACTTCACGCTCGCCAATCTGCGCGATCTGTTGCAGCCCTCGGTGCTCGACGCCTACTGGATCAGCTTCAAGGTGAGCGCGGCGTCCGCGGCGGGAGGCGCGCTGATCGGCTCGCTGCTGGCGTGGGCCGCGGTGCAGGGCAAGCTGCCGCGCTGGATTCGTCCTACGTTGATGACCTTCTCCGGCGTCGCGTCGAATTTCGCCGGGGTGCCGCTCGCGTTCGCGTTCATCTGCACGCTGGGGCGCGTTGGGCTCGTCACGGTCCTGCTGAAGAAGTACCTCGGCTTCAATCTTTATTCGACGGGCTTCAGCATCCTCAGTTTTTCGGGCCTCACGCTCACCTACCTGTATTTCCAGATTCCGTTGATGGTGCTCATCGTCACCCCCGCGCTAGACGGCCTCAAACGCGAGTGGCGCGAAGCCTGCGATTGTCTTGGCGGCACCGCCTTCCAATACTGGCGCTATGTCGCGCTGCCGGTGCTGTGGCCGAGCGTGCTCGGCGCGACGCTGCTGCTGTTCGCCAATGCATTCGGCGCGGTGGCGACAGCCTACGCGCTGACCGGCAGCTCGCTGAACATCGTGCCGATCCTGCTCTTTGCGCAAATTCGCGGGGACGTCATGCATAACCAGAATCTCGGCTACGCGCTCGCGTTGGGCATGGTGCTCGTCACGGGCCTGTCGAACGGCGGCTACATCTGGCTGCGCTCGCGCGCCGAAAGGGGGCGCCGATGAAAAGCCAGTCGCGCGTAGGCGCATGGACCGCAACGGTGATCGGTTCGCTGTACTTCCTGATTCCGCTCATCGCCACGTTCGAATTCAGCTTGCGGATGAAGCGCGGCACTTACAGCTTCGAAGCGTACAGCGTGGTGCTGAGCGATCCGCGCTTTCAGGCGTCGTTTGGCTATTCGATTTTGATGGCCTTGCTGACGATCGTGGTCGGCATTCTGCTCGTGGTGCCGACGGCGTACTGGGTGCAATTGCGTTTGCCGAAGCTGCGGCCGGTGGTCGAATTCATAACGCTGCTGCCGCTGGTGGTGCCGGCCATCGTGATCGTGTTCGGCTATCTGCGCATCTACAACAGCAGTTCGATCCTGCCGCTTACGAGCAACGAGCGCGCGACGGACCTGCTGCTCGTATTCGGCTACGTGACGCTCGCGCTGCCCTACATGTATCGCGCGGTGGATGCGGGCTTGCGTGCGGTGGACGTGCGCTCGCTCACGGAAGCCGCCGAGTGTCTCGGCGCGAACTGGCCGACCATTCTGTTCAAGGTGATATTTCCAAATATCCGCTCGGGCATTCTGTCCGGCGCGTTTCTCACGTTTGCGGTTGTGATCGGCGAATTCACGCTCGCGAGCCTGCTCGACCGGCCCGCGTTCGGCCCGTACCTGCAGTTGATCGGCGCGAACCGCGCATACGAGCCGTCGGCGCTTGCGATCATCGCGTTCATGATCACGTGGGCGTCGATGGGGCTGATCCAGGTGTTCGGCTCAGCCCGCGCGGCAGCCGGCCAGAAACTTTGAGGCGCAAGCTTCGCACACTGCGTTTGACTCACTGAGGCGGCGAATCATGGCATTTCTCGAGATCGAAAATCTGCACAAGTCGTTTGGGGCGAACATCGCGCTGCATCACTTCGACATGAAGATCGAGCGCGGCGAGTTCATCACGTTTCTGGGGCCGTCGGGCTGCGGCAAGACGACCGTGCTACGCATGATCGCCGGCTTCGAAACGCCCACGCGCGGCGCGATCCGGCTCGACAACAAGGACGTCACGCATTTGCGCACACGCCAGCGCAAGGTCGGCATGGTGTTCCAGTCGTATGCGCTCTTTCCGAACATGACGGTGGCGGAGAACATTGGCTTCGGGTTGAAGATTACGCACCGGCCGCAGGCGGAGATCAATCAGCGCGTCGAGGAAATGCTGCATCTGATCAAATTGCCGCAGATGGGCGGCCGTTATCCGTGGCAACTGTCGGGCGGCCAGCAGCAGCGCGTCGCGCTGGCGCGCGCCCTCGCGGGCAAGCCGCAGGTGCTGCTGCTCGACGAGCCGCTTTCCGCGCTCGACGCAAAGATCCGCATCTCGTTGCGTCAGGACATTCGCGCGTTGCAGCGCGAGCTCGGCATCACGTCGATTTTCGTCACGCACGACCAGGAAGAGGCGCTGTCCATTTCCGACCGCATCGTCGTGATGAACGAAGGGCGCGTCGAGCAGATCGGCTCGCCTTCCGAAATCTACAACTATCCGCGCACGCGCTTTGTCGCGTCGTTCGTCGGCACGCTGAACATTCTGGCCGGCCATGTCGTCGACCCGGCAACCGGCAGGATGGCGGTGGACGGCCAGGAGCTCATCACGACGCAGGAACTGCCGGCCGGCGATGCAGGCAAAAAGCGCCTGCTCGCGCTGCGCCCGGAAGCGATCGTGCTGGAGCCGGCGGCGCCCGGCCGCAACACGCTGAATGCGACCGTGGAGGAAGTGAATTTCCTCGGCGCGGTGGTGCGTATCAGGACGCGCGTGAAAGACGCCGTCATTTCGCTCGACGTGTTCAACGACCCGAATCGCGGTTTACCCGAACGAGGGCAGCCTGTCTCGCTCGGTTTCTCGCACGAGAACCTGCTCGTGCTCGAGGAAGGCAACGCCTGAAATCCGGGCGAGGCCCGCCAGCAAAGGCTCGGGGTTTTCCCGGAGGCTGTGCGGTCAGCCATTCCGGGTTTCCCGACGCGTCGAATCCGGATTTCCGGAATCCCGGAAGCCTTGCGCCGTACCCTTTGGAAAAAACGTTACGAATCAAGGGTATGTCTTAGGCATCAAGCTGGCATCGACCTTGCAAAATAGATAGCGCGGCCGCAACGGTCCGACAACTAAAGCAAGGAGACAACGATGTCTGATTTCCCTTCCTGGTATTTCTGAATTCGTCGTCTTGTCGCGGCCTAATGCCGTGCACAGGCGACGATCATTCGTTCGCATGATGCGCAGCGTGGCAGGCCATGAGCTCACCCACATCGCAGGAAACATCGTGAAGAAACCTATCCACAAAGTGCTGTACGTCCAGGTGATCGTGGCGATCATCATCGGGATCGCGCTCGGACATTACTATCCGACTCTCGCCGTCGACATGAAGCCGCTCGGCGACGCGTTCATCAAGCTCATCAAGATGGTGATCGGACCGATCATCTTCTGTACGGTGGTGACGGGTATCGCCGGCATGGAAGACATGAAGAAGGTGGGGCGTGTCGGCGGCAAGGCGCTCTTGTACTTCGAGGTCGTCTCCACGTTCGCGCTGCTTCTGGGCCTCGCCGCGACGCACCTGCTGCGTCCGGGCGTCGGCTTCAATGTCGATCCCGCCACGCTGAACGGCAAGGAGGTCGCGTCGTACGCCGCGAAGGCGCACGGGCAGACCACCGTCGACTTCCTGATGCACATCATTCCGGACACCCTGGTGTCGGCGTTCTCGCAAGGTGAGATCCTGCAGATCCTGCTGATCGCGCTGCTGTTCGGCGCGGTGCTCGCCCATGTCGGCGAGCGCGGCAGGCCGGTGACGAGCTTCATCGAAAGCCTGTCGAGCATCCTCTTCGGCATGGTCGGAATCATCACGAAGCTGGCGCCGATCGGTGCGTTCGGCGCGATGGCCTTCACCATCGGCAAGTACGGCATCGGCTCGCTGCTGCCCATGCTCAAGCTGATCGGCACGTTCTATCTGACGTCGATCGTCTTCGTGGTCGTGGTGCTCGGCCTCATCGCGCGCGCGGTGGGCTTCAACGTGCTGCGCTTCATCGCGTACATCAAGGAAGAGATGCTGATCGTGCTCGGCACGAGCTCGTCGGAAGCCGCGCTGCCGCAACTGATGCTGAAGCTCGAGAAGCTCGGCTGCTCGCGCTCGGTCGTGGGTCTCGTGGTGCCGACCGGTTACTCGTTCAACCTCGACGGCACCAACATCTACATGACGATGGCCGTGCTGTTCATCGCCCAGGCAACCAACACCGACCTCACGTGGACGCAGCAGCTCACGCTGCTCGCGGTCACGATGCTGACTTCTAAGGGCGCGAGCGGCGTGACCGGCGCGGGCTTCATCACGCTGGCCGCGACGCTCGCCGTGGTGCCGACCATTCCGCTGTCGGGCATGGTGCTGATTCTCGGCATTGACCGCTTCATGAGCGAATGCCGTGCGCTGACCAACATCGTCGGCAACGGTGTGGCGACGGTGGTCGTGTCGGCATGGGAAAAGGAGCTGGACCGCAGCAAGCTGAACGCCGCGCTGCGCGGCGACGTGCCGCTCAAGGAACCGGCCGGCGTCTGAGCCGGACCGTGGCCGGCAGTGCCTGAAAAAGCATGACCCTGGCGGCCGCGGACACCCGAACATGCAACCGGTGACCGCGCGCCCAGCCCCAGTGCCCTCGGCCGACGAAGCTCGCGCCGAGGGCGCTTCGCCTTATGCCACAATATCCGATCACACCCGACCGGATATTGCCAACGTGACCCGCCGCCTGCTGATCCTCTTCGCGCTCGTCGCCGGGCTCGTTGCGGCGTGCGGGCTCACCTACAGCGTCGCGTGGCAAAGCGGCATCGACAGTTTGCGGTTAAATGCCGCCGGGCGCGTCGACCGCACCACCAGTTCGCTGAAAAGCACGCTCGAGCGCTACGAGTCGCTGCCGTATCTGCTCGCCGAGCATCCGATCGTGCAGGACGTGCTCGTCGATCCGTCGCCTGCCAACGTGAAGCGTGCGAATCTCTATCTCGAAGACCTGAACCGTCACGCACGCGCGACGGTGACCTACATCATTCCGCTGAACGGCTACTGCGTGGCCGCGAGCAACTGGCAGGGGCCGGGCAGCTTCATCGGCGCGGGCTATCACTTCCGGCCGTATTTCGTCGATGCGATCAAGGGCGGTGTGGGCCGCTTCTTCGGCATCGGTACGATTTCGCAGGCGCCGGGCTATTACATCTCGCAGCCGGTGAGGCGCGACGGCAAAATAGTCGGCGTGGCGGTCGTCAAACTCGACCTCGAGTGGTTTCAGGGCGCGGACGCGTTCGAGCCGCTCGTGGTCACCGACGATCATGGCGTGATCTTTCTGTCGTCCGTGCCGGCGTGGAAATACCACACGATCCGGCCGCTCTCCGGGCAGGTTGCGGATTCCATCTACCAGGCGCGCCAGTACGCGCAGCAGCCCATCGAGCCGCTGCCGGTGACAATCGAGCGCAAGCTGGAAGGCGACGCGCAGATCGTGCGCGTCGGCGGCGGCCGCTACGCGCCGCGTTATCTGGCGTCGCGGCGCGGCATGGGCGAACCGGACTGGCATCTGATTACCATGGCGCCGGTGAGCCCCGTCGACGCCGACGCGCGCAACGCGACCATCGTCACCGGCTTTGGCTACGTGTCGCTGGTGCTGCTCGCGTTTTACTGGAGAATGCGCCGCGCGCGCGTGCGCGAGGTCATGCGCAGCCGCGCGCTGCTGCAGAAGGCGTATGCCGAATTGAACCAGCGCGTCGCCGAACGCACCGCGGATCTCTCGCAAGCGAACGAGCAATTGCAGAAGGAAGTCTCCGAGCGCACGCGCGCCGAGCAGGAACTGCGCGCCGCGCACGACGAACTGATCCAGGCAAGCAAGCTGGCCGCGCTGGGCCAGATGGCGGCCGGCATCACGCATGAACTGAATCAGCCGCTCGCCGCACTGCGCGGCTTTTCCGATAACACGCGAGTGTTGCTCGAGCGCGGCGACCAGGCGTCGGCGCGCGAAAATCTGGAGGCAATCGCGGCGCTCACCGAACGCATGGGCAAGATCACCAATCAGTTGAAGCTCTTTGTCGGACGGGCGCGGCCGCGCAGCGCCCGGGCGCCGGCCGTGCGGGCGCTGCGCAATGCGGTCGCGCTGTTGCAGAAGCGCTTGCAGGGTGTGGAGCTGGAGCTTGCGCTATTCGACGTGGAAAGCGGCACGCGCTCGCCGCTCGATCTTGCCGGCGACCATCCCGACCTGATCGCGCATTGCGACGATCTGCGCCTCGAGCAGGTGCTGATCAATCTGCTCGGCAATGCGCTCGACGCCACCGCGGGCATGGCCGCGCCGCGCATCTCGGTGCACATTGAAGTGACTGCCGGCAGCCTCTCGTTCGCGGTCGGCGACAACGGTCCCGGCATTCCTGAGGACGTGCTGCCGCGGCTGTTCGAACCGTTCTTCACCACCAAGGAAATGGGGCAGGGCCTTGGGCTCGGCCTGGCGATTTCGTCGTCGATCGCGCGCGATTGCGGCGGCACGCTGGTGGCGCGCAATGCGCCGCAAGGCGGTGCATTATTTGTACTGACGCTGCGCCGGCCGCGCGTGCAGACGAGCCATACCGCAGACCCGCTTACCACGGGCTCCTGAATCCGATGAGAAAGACATGCTGAACGACGGCTTGCAAGTGCTGTATATCGAAGACGACGAACTCGTGCGGCGCGCCAGCGTGCAGAGTTTGCAACTGGCGGGCTTCGACGTGGTGGGCCATGCGTCGGCGGAGTCGGCGGCGAAGTCGATCAGCGCGGACTTCTGCGGCGTGATTGTCAGCGACATACGCTTGCCCGGCGCAAGCGGGCTCGAGTTGCTTGCGCAGTG
The DNA here is from genome assembly GCF_019511605.1 of Paraburkholderia phenoliruptrix. Taxonomy (GTDB): domain Bacteria; phylum Pseudomonadota; class Gammaproteobacteria; order Burkholderiales; family Burkholderiaceae; genus Paraburkholderia; species Paraburkholderia phenoliruptrix_A. The sequence continues at coordinate 106,171 of NZ_JAEUAV010000007.1, forward strand.
CCATGAACGCGCGCCTGACGTGCCGGTGATTCTGGTCACCGGTCACGGCGATATTTCGATGGCGGTGCAGGCGATGCGCGACGGCGCCTATGATTTCATCGAAAAGCCGTTTGCGTCCGAACGCCTGATTGAAACCGTGCGGCGCGCGCTGGAGCGGCGCAAGCTCGTGCTCGAAAATCACGCGCTGCGCCGGGAGCTCGCGGGACAGAATACGGTGGCGCCACGCATTATCGGCCGCAGTCCGGCTATCGAGCAGGTGCGGCGGCTCATCGCCAACATCGCGCCGACCGATGCGTCGGTGCTGATCAACGGCGACACCGGCGCGGGCAAGGAACTGATCGCACGCAGTCTGCACGAGTTGTCGCCACGGCGCGACAAGCCGTTTATTGCTGTCAATTGCGGCGCGCTGCCCGAGCCGATGTTCGAATCCGAGATGTTCGGCTATGAGCCCGGCGCCTTCACTGGCGCCGCGCGGCGCCGCATCGGCAAGCTCGAGCACGCCTCCGGCGGCACGCTGTTTCTGGACGAAATAGAAAGCATGCCGCTCGCGCTGCAGGTCAAGCTGTTGCGTGTGTTGCAGGACGGCGTGCTCGAACGCCTCGGCTCCAATCAGCCGATTCGCGTGAATTGCCGTGTGGTCGCGGCGGCTAAGGGCGATATGGCGGAGCGCGTCGCGGACGGCTCGTTCCGCCGTGACCTGCTGTACCGCCTGAACGTCGTGACCATCGCGTTGCCGCCGCTTGGCGAGCGGCGCGAGGACATCGTGCCGCTTTTCGAACACTTTCTGCTCGACGCAGCCGTGCGTTATCAGCGGCCGGCGCCGATGCTGACCGACCGCCAGCGCGCGAGCCTGATGCAGCGCGACTGGCCCGGCAACGTGCGCGAACTGCGCAATGCCGCCGACCGCTTCGTGCTTGGGGTCGTCGACGATCCGGTTACCTCTTTCGGCGACGAAGGCAGCGAGCCACAGCCGCTCAAAGAGCGCGTCGAGCAATTCGAGCGCGCGGTGATCGCCGAGGCGCTGGAGCAGTGCGGAGGCGCGGTGGCGCTTGCCGCAGACCGGCTGCAACTAGGCAAGGCCACGCTTTACGAGAAGATCAAGCGGTATGGGCTGGCGGCCAAAGGGGATGCGGAAAGGTGAAAATGAAAACGCCGGCAGTCATGCCGGCGTTTTTTATTGAGCTCAAACGTATTGCAGGTGATGCGGCGGGCTTTGCGACCGTTGCGCTGCGAAGGTCAGCAAGCCGCCGCGACGCCGATGCGCTCAGGCTGCGTTCAGCGCTTTCTCCAGCAACTGGTCGAGTTCCGCGAATTGCGGTTCACCGACATAGCGCTTCAGAATCTTGCCGTCCTTATCGACCAGGAACGTGGTCGGCGTAAGTTGCACGTTGCCGAACTGCTTCGCGGCCGAACCGTCGTCCATCGCGACCTTGAACGGCAACTGGCGCGTTTGCGTGTAGTTGGTCACGTACATGGGCGCGTCGTAGCTCATGGCCACCGCGACGAACTCGAGCCCTTTGCCTTTGAAGCGGTTGTAGGTTTGCACCATCTGCGGCATTTCCTTCATGCAGGTGTCGCAGCTAGTCGCCCAGAAGTTGACGAGATAAACCTTGCCCTTCAGGTCGGCCGTGGTGACTTTCTGCCCGGAGAGCAGCGTGAAAGTCGCGTCGGGCACGCGCTGCTGGCCGGCAAACGCAAAATAACCCGCCACGCCGATGGCGACCGCAACAGCGGCGATGATCAAATAGCGAAGCGGATTCGTGCGGGTGACCGCGCTGGTCGACGTAATAGAGCTCATGAAAGGGACCTCGGAAGTCGCGCCGGGGCGCGGGGCAGGGCTTAGGCCAAGGCTACGGGCGCCCTGCGAAATGGCTTCGCTATTGTAGTCCGATTCCGGCGACGCAGCAGTGCGGGCGGTGGTGCGGGCAGCAGGGCAGGCGGTGGTGCAGGCGGTGATGGAAACGGTGCCGTGTGCCGGGCCGCGTGTGAAGGACGACGGATGAGCGGCACTTTAAGGAGCGCGGGTCGCGAGCCCGCGCAGGCCGGCGACAAAAAGCCGCACCCAGCTTCCGGTGGACCAAACGGCCGCCCGCGCTCAGGCCGCTTCCACGCACGCCAAGCGCTTGCAACGGATAATCACGCTTTATGCTGATGTCTTCCGATCCGCTTCACCGGCACCACTGTCCCATGCTCCAGACATTTTTTCGCGTTTTTCCGCTTTTCTCCGAATCTGCCTCGCGCTTCTTTTTCCCTTTCGCCGCCAGCCGCAATGCTGGAAATCGCGCGCTGCCCAACCGGGCGCGCCTGCGCTCGCCCGTGCGGATGGCGGCTTGCGCGCTAGCCGTCGGCGTAGCGTTGGGCGCCTGTTCGCCCACCTTCGACTGGCGCACCATCATGAACAACGACAACGGCTACACCATCGACTTGCCGGCCAAACCGGGCAACGATCAGCGCGCCGTGCAGGTGGACGGCACGCCGATGCAGATGGCCATGCAGACCGCCGAAGCCGGTGACGCCGTGTTCGCGGTGGGCACCCTGATGCTGCCGGACGAAAGCGAAGCGACGCAGCGCAAGGCCCTCGAATTTCTGCGCACCGGCCTCGCGCGGAACGTGGGCGTGGCGCCTGACGCGCACGCGGTGCAGATTCCGCTCGCCGCGGGCGGCAAGGTTCTGGGACTGGAAATGAAGCTGACGGGCGAGGCCGGCTCCGCGCATGAGACCCGGACCGTCTATGCGCGGCTCGTCGCGCGTGGACGGCATGCTTATCAAGCCGCGATCATCGCTTCAAAGCCGCTTGCGCCGGAACAGGTCGAGCAGTTTTTCTCGTCGTTCAAGCTCTATTGAAAGCGGTAGATTTGGCCGATTGTCCTGTTGAGCGACGCAGTTGCGCACTGAAAGTTCCTTCGCAGCTTTTCGCGCTAATTCGCGGTTTACGTTGAGGTTTTCCACGTCCCGACGCATCCTGTGGATAACTCTGTTGAGAAGTCCCGGTTTTTTGCCGCAGATGCCCGCCGGGCGGGCATTCCACCAGCGTCTGCGTTCGCTGGCAAAAATAAAAACTCTTTAAAAATCAATCACCTGCTTCGGACACCTTGAAGAAAGCTTTCAGATGTTTCTAAATTTATCTGGAACGCGGGCGTGTGCATAAGTCAAGTCTTGACAGCATCTTTTTCTCCTTATCCAGAGCCAAAAGCCCTGCGGTACTGAACCGCCTCGCCGACCTGCGCGGCGCTCGGCATATGCGCCCCGGCAAGGTCGGCGATCGTCCGTGCAACCTTGAGGACGCGGTAATAGGCCCGCGCCGACCAGCCGAAACGTTCGCCGGCCTCCCGCAGCAGCGCCTCGCCGGCGATGTCGAGACGGCAGACTTCGTCGACTTCCCGGCCGTTCAGCTCGCGGTTGGTCTTGCCTTGCCGCGCCAATTGCCGCGCGCGCGCGGCGAGCACACGCCTTGCGATCACCTCGCTCGTTTCACCGGCAGTGTTGGCTCGCGCCGACAACTCTGCAGAAGTGAGCGCCGGCACCTCCAGTTGAATGTCGATGCGGTCGAGCAGCGGGCCTGAAAGCTTGCGCAGATAGCGCGCTGCCACCTCCGGCGTGCAGCGGCAGCGCCCGTTCGGATCGCCGCGCCATCCGCACGGACAGGGGTTCATCGCGGCGATGAGTTGGCACGCCGCCGGAAAGTCGGCTTGCAGCGCCGCGCGCGAGATCGTGATGCGGCCAGCCTCCAGCGGTTCGCGCAGCGTTTCCAGCACGTCGCGGTCGAACTCGGGCAATTCGTCGAGAAAGAGCACGCCCAGGTGCGCGAGTGTGATCTCGCCCGGCTGCGGCGGGTTGCGCCCGCCGACCAGCGCGGCCGCGCTCGACGAATGATGCGGTGCCCGGAACGGCCGCTGGCGCCATTGCGCGGGCGTGAAGCCCGCACGGCTTGCTGAAAGCAGGGCGGCAGAGCAGAGCGCTTCGTCGTCGGTCATCGGGGGCAGCAGACCCGGCAGGCGAGCAGCGAGCATCGACTTGCCCGCGCCCGGCGGGCCGATCAGCAACACATGATGGCCACCGGCAGCGGCCACTTCGAGCGCGCGGCGCGCGCCCCGTTGGCCGATCACGTCGCCCATGTCCGGCATGACGGCAGGCGTGCTGAGCGCCAGATCGGGCGCGGCGACCGGGTAAAGGCGTGCGTCGGGTGCATTGGCGAGGTGGGCGCACAGCGACGGCAGATCCGTCGCTCCGTAAACATCGACGCCGGGGACCAGCGCGGCTTCGGCCGCGCTCGCGGCGGGTAGATACAACTGCGGGGTGCGCTTGTGCGAGGCCTGGCCGGCCGTCGTGTCGGCGGCAGTAGTGGCAAGGATGGCAGACGCTCCGGACGTAACGCAGGCAACGGACGCCGGACTTCCAGCCCCAGCACGCACCGCAGCGTTGCCAGCAGCGCTCACCCCGCCAGCAACACTCGCACCGCCGGCACCCGTTCCCGTCGCCGCCGCGCGCGCCGTACCGCAAGCCATTGCAAACGCCCCTCGCATGGGACGCAGCGCACCGGTCAGCGACAACTCGCCCGCGAACTCGCGGTCGAGCAGCGACTCCGCCGGTATTTGCCCGCTCGCGGCGAGGATGCCCAAGGCGATCGGCAGGTCGAAGCGGCCGGATTCCTTGGGCAAATCCGCCGGAGCGAGATTGACCGTGATGCGTCGCACGGGAAAATCGAAGTTGCAGTTTTGCAGCGCCGCGCGTACGCGCTCGCGGCTTTCGCGGACTTCCAGATCAGGAAGTCCGACGATCGAAAAAGAGGGTAGCCCGTTGGCGAGGTGAACCTCGACGGTTACTTCGGGCGCGCGGCCGGCGGCCGGCGCGCGACTGCGCACCACGGCAAGCGACATGTTTTCTCCCGTCGGACGGCGCGCGAGCGGCGCGCTCTATCCCCTTAATACGCTGATGACGTCACGGCTCGCTTGCCTGTGATGTGCAGCCCGATGCAGCTGAAAGCGCCGCTTGCGAAACCGTCAGACGGCTTGCGAGGTGACCGGCAGCTTCTGCTCGAGCTCGGCGACGCGGCGCTCCAGCTCTTCAAGGCGCGCACGGGTACGCACCAGTACCTGGGTCTGCGTATCGAATTCCTCGCGCGTGACCAGATCGAGCTTCGAGAAGCCTTGCGACAGCATGGCCTTTACGTTGCGTTCGACGTCTTTGGCCGGCGAGTTCTTGAAGAGCTCGCTCATGCGCGCCTGAATGTCGTTAAAAACATCGTTCGGTTGTTTCATGGTGTTCCCTTTGATGCACAAAAAATGTGCAGCGTTTCGTTACGTCTGTGCCTCGCTCCTCGCGATGCGCCCACTTGGTGCGTGCGGTCCAGGCGTGCTAGTCGGCATGAGCCCGTTTGGTGCGCAGCTTTGCTTGCGGAGTGTGAGGACACTCTAGCAATGATCCCCGCGCTGCGCCACCGGACGGGGCGCGCGTTGGCCATCTGGACAAGGGCGGCTGCGCCTTTTCCCGCTACGTATGGCGGCAGTCTGACACAACATGGCATACGAGTTGCTCTTACTGCCCCGCGCGCTCCGCCGGTACGGATTCCGGCGGAGCAACGAGACCACGTTGACCGGCTGTGATCGCCGCCTGGCTTGCGCGAGCGGGTTTCTGGCGGCTTACGCAACGGTTACGGAGGCGGCCTTGAGCAGCGGACGCGTAAGCCGCTCGAGCAGCGATCAAGCAGGCGGATCGAGCCGCGGAATGTGCGAAGCAGCGCAATTCGCAAGCAGGCAGCAGGCAGGTACGCAAACAGGCACACAAACGGGTTACGCAAGCGGGTTACGCAAAAGGGTTACGCAACTAAGCGAGGGGATTTCATGAAACTCATCACCGCAATCATCAAGCCGTTCAAGCTCGATGAGGCGCGCGAAGCCTTGTCGGCCATCGGCGTCTCGGGCATCACGGTTACCGAGGTCAAGGGGTTCGGCCGTCAGAAGGGCCATACGGAGCTGTATCGCGGCGCGGAGTACGTCGTCGATTTCCTGCCGAAGGTGAAGATCGAGGCGGCTGTCTCGGACGACATCGTCGATCAGGCGATCGAGGCGCTCGAGCGCGCCGCGCGCACGGGCAAGATCGGCGACGGCAAGATTTTCGTCACGCCGATCGAACAGGTGATCCGGATCCGCACCGGCGAGACCGGCGCGGACGCTCTGTAATACCAAAAGATAGCGACACAGATAGCGACAAGAGGAAACGAAAGATGCGCAAATTATTGATGTCCTTGCTGATGGCCGGTTCGCTGCTCGCGGGCGGTATCGGCGCCGCCCTCGCGGACGACGCTTCCGCCCCCGTAGCCGCCTCGGCCGCTGCTTCCGACGCAGCAGCAAGCGCGCCCGCAGCCGACGCTTCGGCTGCACCGGCGGCTTCCGCCCCCGCCGCGGCCGCGCCGGCAGCAAGCGCTGCGGCAGCCGCGGCGCCGGCTGCCCCGACCGCGCCGTTCTCGGTCGACTCGTCGAAAATCAACTCGGGCGACACTGCCTGGATGCTGACCTCCACGGCACTGGTGCTGTTCATGACGATTCCCGGCCTCGCGCTCTTCTACGGCGGCATGGTCCGCAAGAAGAACGTGCTCGCCACGCTCATGCAAAGCTTCGCCATCACCTGTCTCGTGACGATCATCTGGGCCGTGGTGGGCTACACGCTCGCGTTCACGCCGGGCGGCTCGTTCATCGGCGGCTTCTCGCGCTTCTTCATGTCGGGCATGAACTACATCAAGGGCGACACGACCACGCTGACGGTCAGCCATCTGGCGCCGACCATCCCGGAATCGGTCTACTTCGTCTATCAGATGACGTTCGCGATCATCACCCCGGCGCTCATCACCGGCGCATTCGCCGACCGCATGAAGTTCTCGGCCATGCTGGTTTTCATGACGCTGTGGTCGATCATCGTCTACTCGCCGGTCGCGCACATGGTGTGGGAACCGACCGGCTGGCTGGCTAGCGCGGGCGTGCTGGACTTCGCGGGCGGCACGGTGGTGCACATCAACGCCGGTATCGCGGGTCTGGTCTGCTGCCTCGTGCTGGGCAAGCGCGTCGGCTACGGCAAGGAAGCCATGGCTCCGCACAACCTCACGCTCACGCTGATCGGCGGCGCGATGCTGTGGGTGGGCTGGTTCGGCTTCAACGCGGGTTCGGCAGTCGCGGCAGACGGCCGTGCCGGCTTCGCGATGTTCGCAACGCAAGTGGCAACCGCAGCGGCAGCGCTCGCGTGGATGTTCGCCGAATGGGCGGCCAAGGGTAAGCCTTCGGTGCTCGGCATCGTGTCGGGCGCGGTGGCAGGTCTGGTGGCGATCACGCCGGCTTCGGGCTTCGTCGGCATGACGGGCTCGCTCGTGATCGGCATCGTCGCGGGCGTGGTCTGCTTCTGGTCGGCAACGTGGCTCAAGCACAAGCTCGGTTACGACGATTCGCTCGACGCCTTCGGCGTGCACTGCATCGGCGGTATCGTCGGCGCGTTGCTGACCGGCGTGTTCGCGGTCAAGGACATTGGCGGCTTCGACGGCAGCGTCGTGCTGCAAGCCAAGGGCGTGCTGACGACGCTCATCTACAGCGGCGTGGTGAGCTTCATCCTGCTGAAGATCATCGACATGGTAATGGGCATCCGCGTGACGGAAGAAGAAGAGCGCGAAGGCCTGGACGTGAGCCTGCACGGCGAACACGTCGAATAAGCACGATGTCGCGCGGGCCCGTGCTCCCGGGCTCCGCCATCGGCCCAGCCTGCCGCGCCGCCCGGCGCGACGGGCAAGGGCACCGCAAGCCGCAACAAGGTAATAGGTAACAGGCAACAGGTAACAGGCAACAGGCAACAGCAACACAAGCGCAACGATTCGGCCCGCCTTTATGGCGGGCTTTTTTCTTGCTCGCCATCTTGTTAACAGCACTTTGTGCTGCCTATCATGGCGATAGTGAGAATGCATTCCGGCTAGGTTGCGAATGGAGAAACCATCCCCAAATGGGAAAAGCATTTGCTCTACAATCTTTTTTCTCCAGTCTGCGAGTGATCAATGGTTCCGCACCTAGTTACGGCGTTAAACGGCCCGCTGCTCGATCTCGAGCGGAAGATCCTCGACGCCACTCCTGCAATCGAACGCTGGTTCCGGCTCGAGTGGCAGGAGCACACGCCGCCTTTCTACTGTTCCGTCGACCTGCGGAACGCGGGGTTCAAGCTGGCGCCCGTCGACACCAATCTGTTTCCCGGCGCCTTCAATAATCTGCCGCAGGAAGTGCTGCCGCTTGCCGTGCAGGCCGCGATGGCGTCCATCGAAAAGATCTGCCCGGACGCGAAGAATCTGCTCGTCATTCCCGAGCGCCACACGCGCAACGCGTTTTATCTGGAGAACGTCGCCCGGCTGGCGGCCATCATGCGGCAGGCAGGGCTGAACGTGCGTTTCGGCACGCTCGACGAAAGCATCAACGGACCCGTCACCATTGCGCTGTCAGACGGGCAGAAACTGGTGCTCGAACCGCTCGAGCGTTCGCAGCGGCGTCTCGGCCTGAAGAATTTCGACCCTTGCTCGATTCTGCTGAACAACGATCTGTCGGGCGGCATTCCGCCCGTGTTGGAGAATCTGCACGAACAGTATCTGCTGCCGCCGCTGCACGCGGGGTGGGCGGTTCGCCGCAAATCGACGCACTTCTCGTGTTATGACGACGTCGCCAAGAAGTTTGCGAAGATGGTCGAAATCGACCCGTGGATGATCAACCCGTACTTCGCACACGTGGAAGGCGTGGATTTCCAGGAGCGCACTGGCGAAGAGGCGCTGGCAGAAGCGATCGACGGCGTGCTGAAGAAAATCGCGAAAAAGTATCGCGAGTACGGCATATCCGAGAAACCGTATGTGGTCATCAAATCGGACGCGGGCACCTACGGCATGGGCGTCATGACGGTGCACGACGCGTCGGAAGTCGCCGCGCTCACCAAGCGCGAGCGCGCGAAGATGGCGGCCACCAAAGACGGTCTCGAAGTGCACGACGTGATCGTGCAGGAAGGCGTCTACACCTTTGAGCGCATCGGCGAGGAAGTGGCCGAGCCGGTCGTCTATATGATCGACCGCTACGTAGTGGGCGGTTTCTACCGCGTGCACGGCAGCCGCGAACGCGATCAGAACCTCAACGCGCCGGGCATGCACTTCGTGCCGCTCGGCTTCGAGCATACGGCTTTGCCGGACGCCCACGCGAAGCCCGGCGCGGCGCCGCCTAACCGCTTCTATATGTATGGCGTGGTGGCGCGCCTCGGCTTGCTGGCCGCATCGGTCGAACTCGAAAAGACCGATCCGGAAGCCATCCAGGTGTGAGCGCGGCGGCGCGGCTAACGCCCGCGCCGTTGCTCTCGCCACCTTCGCGGTAACTCACGATCAACGCCAGGCCCAGCAGGGCGCAACGGGACCTTCATGGACATTCTTTTCATCGCCGATCCGCTTACGCAGTTCAAGATCTACAAAGACTCGACCTACGCGATGATGGCCGAGGCCGCGCGCCGCGGTCATACGCTCTACGCGTGCGAGCCGAAGCATCTGGCGTGGACTGGCGGCGACGTCGAAGCCAACGTGCGGCGCTTTGCGATCACGGGCGACGTGACCGATCTGCATCGCGACGAATGGTATGCGGCGGAAAGCGCCGCGCCGCGCGCACTGAAAAGCTTCAGCGCCGTGGTGATGCGTAAAGACCCGCCGTTCGACATGGAATACGTGACCTCCACGTGGCTGCTCGAATTGGCGGAGCGCGCCGGCGCACGCATCTTCAACAAGCCGCAGGCGATTCGCGATCATTCCGAAAAACTCGCGATCGGCGAATTCGCGCAGTTCGTCGCGCCCACGCTCGTGACGCGCGATCCGGCGCGCCTGAGGGCGTTCCACGAGCAGCACGGCGACGTGATCCTCAAGCCGCTGGACGGCATGGGCGGCATGGGCGTATTCCGCGTGAAGGCGGACGGCATGAACCTGGGTTCGATCATCGAAATGCTGAGCCACGACGGCGCGCGCACGGTGATGGCGCAAAAATTTATTCCCGAGATCAAGGACGGCGACAAGCGGATTCTGCTGATAGGCGGCGAGGCGGTGCCGTATTCGCTCGCCCGCATTCCGCAAGGCAACGAGGTGCGCGGCAACCTGGCGGCCGGCGGGCTGGGCGTCGCGCGTCCGCTTACCGAGCATGACCGCAAGATCGCGGACACGCTCGCGCCCGTGCTGGCGGCGCGCGGCCTGCTGCTGGTCGGGCTCGACGCGATCGGCGACTGGCTCACCGAGGTGAACGTGACGAGCCCCACGTGCTTTCGCGAGATCATGGATCAGACGGGCTTCGACGTGGCGGCCATGTTCGTCGACGCGCTGGAGCGCGCGGCGGGCTGATTGCGTGACGAAAGGAGCCGCCGCGCTTGAAAGCGGGCCGCGGCTCCCAAACTGGGTAACAGGATCTGCACGATGTCCGCTGCGGGCGGGACGTCGGCGTGGGCTCGAAAACGGGCCTGCTACAATGCCTGCTCTCCGCATGTATTCGTATAAGCGTGCTCCGGGCGGAGCCGCCGGCATGAACAGCGGAGCGTTGAGCGGGCAGGTTTGACGGGCGCTGGTGCAACCTCGCGGTCGACCTCTCGCGTGTGAACTGATGCAGTTCCGGTCCTCATGGCCCACGGCCGGCCGAGGGCGCGAGCATTCCGGACAAGGTTCCGATCCACGTTTGGGGCCGTCTTTTTGCAGTAGGCTGACATGGCAGGCATTCTGATCATTGCGCACGCTCCGTTCGCCACCGCGTTGCGCGACTGTATTTCGCATATTTACGGCGGTTTGCCGGCTCGCATCGGGGTGATCGACGTATCGCCCGACTGCGATCCCGCACAAATGGTTTCTTTTGCGGAGTCGGAGATTGCGCGTCTGAAGGAAGAGAACGGCGCGCTGGTGCTCACCGACATGTTCGGTGCGACACCCGCGAATATCGCAGGGCGGCTTGCTGCGGTGCCGGACGTGCGCGTGCTCTGCGGCGTCAATTTGCCGATGCTGGTGCGCGCGGTCTGCTATCGCGCGACGCCGCTCGACACGCTGGTGGACAAGGCGCTCGCCGGCGCCACGAAGGGTATCCATGCAATCGGCCCGGCCACGCCCGCGCCCGCCGAGGCGGTGGCTGTAGCCGGCGACTGTCTGCCGGCGCTGCCGGCCGACGCGGAGCTCACGCAAAAGAGCGGGCCGGCCGGTTTGTAGCCGGTCGTCCGGCTAGCCGTCGCGGCACGCGCGTTGAAGCTTGTATCTTCAACGCTTTGCGCCTGACTGGCAGTTTCTTTTTCCACAACAACATTTACCCGCGCTTCGGACCATCACATGCTGCAACAGGAAACGACTATCGTGAACAAGCTGGGGCTGCACGCGCGTGCGTCGGCCAAATTGACGCAACTTGCGGGCAGTTACCAGTCCGAAATCTGGATGAGCCGCAACGGCCGCCGCATCAATGCGAAGAGCATCATGGGTGTGATGATGCTGGCTGCGGGCATCGGCAGCACGGTGCTGATCGAAGTCGAAGGCGCCGACGAAAAAGAAGCCATGGACGCATTGCTGAAACTGATCGCTGATAAGTTCGGTGAAGGTCAGTGAGCTTGCAATCGGCATGACGATGAATGAAGACGCCGCGGCCATCCGCGGCGTTTTTTTAGCGCGCGACAATGTGCAGCGGGCGAGCGAATCGCCGACGTCAAAGCAGGCAGTGCGTGCGTCGCGCGGTATTCCATGCGGCAACTTGCCTACGCGCTTTCGTGCTGCGCTGCACACAGCATTCGCGCGCGAACAGCAGCTTGCGGAATTTATAATGACGACGAGAGTCTGAGAGCACTGCAGCGGTTTGCCGCGGCATCACACAACTAGAGGAGGTGCGCGTGTCGTTCACGCTGCATGGAATTCCCGTGTCACGCGGTATTGCCATCGGGCGGGCTTATCTTATCGCCCCGGCTGCACTTGACGTAGACCACTATCTGATCGAACCCGCGCAAATCGAAGGCGAGGTCGAGCGCTTTCGCACGGCGCAGCAACGCGTTCATGAGGAACTCGACGCGTTGCGGGCAGACCTCGCCGCAGACGCGCCCAGCGAAATGGGCGCGTTTATCAACGTACATTCAATGATCCTGAACGATGCGATGCTCGTTCAGGAAACCATCGACCTGATCCGCACGCGTCGCTACAACGTCGAGTGGGCGCTCACGGAACAGCTGGAACGGCTGTCGCGCCATTTCGACGATATCGAAGACGAGTATCTGCGCGAACGCAAGGCCGACATCGAGCAAGTGGTGGAGCGCGTGCTGAAGGCGCTCGCGGGGGCGTCCGCAACGCTCGTGGACGGCGTGCACGGCGCCTGTGACGAAATGATCGTGGTGGCTCACGACATCGCACCGGCCGACATGATGCAATTCAAGACGCAAACGTTCCAGGGCTTCGTCACGGATCTCGGCGGCCGTACTTCGCATACGGCTATTGTTGCGCGAAGCCTGGGCATTCCCGCCGCAGTCGGCGTGCAGCACGCGAGCGCGTTGATTCGCCAGGACGACCTGATCATTGTCGACGGCGATCATGGCATTGTGATTGTCGATCCCGCGCCGATTGTCCTCGAAGAGTATTCGTACCGGCAAAGCGAAAAGGCTCTCGAACAGCGCAAGTTGCAGCGCCTCAAGTTCTCGCCTACGCAAACGCTGTGCGGCACGCGCATCGAGTTGTGCGCGAATATCGAGTTGCCGGAAGACGCGCGCGCCGCGCTTGACGCCGGCGCAACCGGCGTCGGCCTGTTCCGCACGGAGTTCCTGTTCATGAATCACAAGGACCGGATGCCGGAAGAGGAGGAGCAGTTCGAAGCCTACCGGCGCGCGGTCGAGTTGATGAACGGCCTGCCCGTCACGATCCGCACGATCGACGTGGGCGCCGACAAGCCGCTCGATTCGATGAGCGGCGGCGACGGCTACGAGACAGCGCCGAACCCGGCGCTCGGGCTCAGGGCGATTCGCTGGAGCCTTTCCGAACCGCAGATGTTCCTCACGCAACTGCGGGCGATTCTGCGCGCGTCCGCGTTCGGTTCAGTGAAGATTCTGGTGCCGATGCTCGCGCACGCGCAGGAAATCGACCAGACGCTCGACCTGATCCGCGAAGCGAAACGGCAACTGGACGACGCCGGGATTGCGTACAACCCGAACGTGCAGGTCGGCGCGATGATCGAGATTCCGGCGGCCGCGATTGCTTTGCCGCTGTTTCTGAAACGGCTCGATTTTCTGTCGATCGGCACGAACGATCTGATTCAGTACACGCTCGCTATCGACCGCGCGGACAATTCCGTCGCGCATCTGTACGACCCGCTGCATCCGGCCGTGCTGCATCTGATCGCGTTCACGCTGCGCGAGGCGAAGCGCGCGGGCGTGCCCGTGTCCGTATGCGGCGAGATGGCCGGCGATCCCGCGTTGACGCGCCTGTTGCTCGGCATGGGCCTCACCGAGTTTTCGATGCACCCGAGTCAGCTACTCGAGGTCAAACAGGAAGTGTTGCGCTCGCATCTGAAGACGCTGGAAAAGCCGGTGGCCGACGTGCTCGCATCGTTCGAGCCCGAAGAAGTGCAAGCGGCGCTCAAGCGTGTCGCGCAAGCCTGATTCCGATCGACCTGGCCGCTTGAACGACAAACGCCGCACTTGTGCGGCGTTTGTCGTTGGTGGCCCGGCGTTTGGTCGTTTGACTCGTTTGATTCGTTTGATTGGTTTGATCCGTTCGGCCTTCCGGTCGCTTGCTTCTGATCAGGCGCGGTGGCGTTCCTTGCAGACCGGGCAATCCGTCTGCCGGCTAATGCGCATGGTGGTCCACTCCATTCGCAACGAATCGAGCATGGTCAGGCGGCCGCTGAGCGGCGTGCCGATCCTGCCGATGACCTTCAGGGCTTCGGCCGCCTGCATCGACCCGATAATGCCAACAGTGGGCGCGAATACGCCCATAGTCGAACACGCTACTTCCTCGAACGGCTGGTCTTCCGGAAACACGCATGCATAGCATGGCGATGCTTCGTCGCGGAAATCAAACGTACTGATCTGGCCGTCGAAGCGCAAAGCCGCGCCTGACACGAGCGGCACGCCGTGCTTCACGCAGGCGCGATTGATTGCGTGACGCGTCGCGAAATTGTCGGTGCAGTCGAGCACAACTGTCGCGCCGGGCACTTCGCGATCGAGCCATGCGTCGTCGACGCGTTCGGCTACTGCGTTCACGCTCACTTCGGGATTGATTTGTGCAAGCGTGTCGCGGCCCGACTCAACCTTCTTGCGTCCGACAGACGCGCTCACATGCAGGATCTGCCGTTGCAGATTGGTGAGGTCCACCGTATCGGCATCGACCAGCGTCAAGCGTCCGACTCCCGCCGCCGCCAGGTACATCGCTGCGGGCGAACCCAGTCCGCCTGCGCCGACGATGATGGCGTGCGCGTCGATAAAACGCTGCTGCGCCTCGATACCGATTTCGTCGACGAGAATGTGGCGGGAATAGCGAAGGAGTTGGTCGTCGTTCATGGCGGGAGCCGGCGTGTCTTCGCGGTATTACACCGCGAAGACACGCGAGGTGGTACTGCTTGCGCTGCTTACTTGCTTTGCGTTGCGGGAGCGGAGGCTGGCGCCGTATTCGACGCGCCCGGCACCGGTTGCGTGGGCTTCACGGCAACCGGCGCGGACGCCGACGTGGCCGGCTTGTTCTGCGCGAGACGGCGCTCGGTGATCGACTTCGATTCCTGCACCGGCTTGCCTTCCAGTTTATTCAACGCTTGCGCCAGCATGAAGTCGTCGGCAGAACCGAATTCGACCGGCTTGCGTTCGCGGTCTTTCTGACGCTGCTCCGGCGTTTTTTTGTCGTTCTGCTCTTCGAGCTGACGCAACTGATCCATGCGATCCTGCTCGCGCTTCTCGGCTTCCTTCTTCTCGTTCGGATCTTGCGTGTTGGCAAGGTGATTCGAGTAGTCGACTTCGCGCGTGACGAGTGCGTCGTCCGGATCGCCTTCCGCGTACTGGTCCACCGCGATGTCAGGACGAATGCCCTTGTTCTGGATGGAGCGGCCGCTCGGCGTGTAGTAGTACGCCGTGGTCAGGCGCAGCGCGGTGTCGGCGGTCATGGGGCGCACCGTTTGCACGGAGCCTTTGCCGAACGTGGTCTTGCCGACGATCAGCGCACGGTGCTGATCCTGCAGCGCGCCCGCGACGATTTCCGATGCCGACGCCGAATAGGCGTTGGTGAGCACGACCATCGGCACGGTCTTGAAGATCGGCGCTTCGTCTTTCAGCGGGTCGGAGTCGAAAGATTGCAGACGGTAGTTGTCGTAAGTGTCGCGATAAACCTGCTTGGAGTCCGGAATCTGCCCGTTGGTGGAGACGACAACCGAATTGGGCGGCAGGAACGCGCCGGCCACGCCGACCGCGCTTTGCAGCAGACCGCCGCCGTTGTTGCGCAGGTCGAGCACGAGGCCCTTCAGATTGGGTTGCTGACGCGCGATCTCCTGCAGCTTCGCGGCGAGGTCAGGCGTGGTGCGTTCCTGGAAGCTCGTGATCCGCACGTAGGCGTAGCCCGGCGCAAGAATCTTCATCTTCACCGACTGCACCTTGATGACGGCGCGCGTGACGGTGAGCGGGAACGTGCGGTCGTCCGTCTTGCGGAAAATGGTGAGCGTGACCTTGGTGCCCGGCTCGCCACGCATCTGCTTGACGGCCTGGTCGAGCGTCATGCCTCGCACGGGCTTGTCGTTGATGCGCGTAATCAGGTCGCCCGGACGGATGCCGGCGCGGAATGCAGGCGTGTCTTCGATCGGCGAGATCACCTTTATCAGGCCGTCTTCGGACGAAATTTCAATGCCCAAGCCCGCAAAGCGGCCCTTGGTCTGCTCCTGCAGTTCTTCGTAATCCGTCTTGTCCAGGTAGGACGAATGCGGATCGAGGCTCGACACCATGCCCTTGATGGCGGCGGTGAGGAGCTTTTTATCGTCGACGGGTTCGACGTACTCGTGCTTGATCTGCCCGAACACTTCGGCAAAGAGCCTGAGCTGGTCCAGCGGCAACGGCGTGGCCGCACTGGCGGGTTGCTGCGCCGAGGCCGAAAGTTGCAGGGTGGCAAATACACCGGTAGCAAGGCCCGCGGCGATCAGGCCGATATTTTTCAGGTTCTTTCGCATAGAGTCTGTTGCGGTCGGAAGCGCGTGGCAGCGTCAAGAGATGGGGACGGACAAGTATAACTGCACACCCGCCAATCGAGGGCGGGGCGCAGGCAATCGTGGTTCGACAGCGCGGCGGCTGCCGGGTTCGGCGCAACGCGCGTGCGGCGGCGAAGTAATCTGCGGTAACGGCGCGCGGCGGGGAGAATGGCGCATTTCGGGGAAGCAGGCGGTGCCGACCGGTAGGTGTTGCCGGGCGGCGCTGCTCACGCGGCCGCAACCGCGTTTTCAACGGCGCGGTGAGCCGCGTTTCGAGCGTTGTCATCGAGCGCCTGTCCAACGCCGCCGTCGAGCGCGTGTGGACGTGTCCCGAAGGGGTCCCGAGGGGCGTTCAGAAACGCCGTCCCGCACGCGCCGCTACAGCCGCGAAGGCGCCCGAACCCGTGGCGCGCCAGCCGCGAACGCGAGGCGCCGGCCAGAATCAGCCCGCCTTGCCCTGCTTGGCGACAGCTGCCTGCGCCTTCGCAATGGCTTCCTGGTCGCCCAGATAGTAATGCTTGATGGGCTTCAGATCCTCGTCGAGTTCATAGACGAGCGGCACACCGTTAGGAATGTTCAGCCCGACGATGTCGGCGTCCGAAATGTTGTCCAGGTACTTCACCAGCGCGCGAATCGAGTTGCCGTGCGCGGCGATCACCACCTTGCGGCCCGACTTGATGGCCGGCGCGATGGACTCGTTCCACAGCGGCAGCACGCGCGCAACGGTGTCTTTCAGGCACTCGGTAAGCGGCAACTGTTCGCGCGGCACCTTGGCGTAGCGCGGGTCGTCGTAAGGCGCGCGCTCGTCGGTGGGCTCCAGCGCGGGCGGCGGCGTGTCGTAGCTGCGGCGCCAGACCAGCACCTGTTCGTCGCCGAACTTCGCCGCCGTTTCCGCCTTGTTCAGGCCCGACAGCGCGCCGTAATGGCGCTCGTTCAGACGCCACGAATGGACGACGGGGATATACATCTGGTCCATCTGGTCCTGCACGTGCCACAGCGTGCGGATCGCGCGCCTGAGCACCGACGTGTACGCGATGTCGAACGTGTAGCCGGACTCCTTCAGCAGCACGCCCGCCTGCTGCGCTTCGCGATTGCCCTGCTCCGTGAGGTCGACGTCGACCCAGCCCGTGAAGCGGTTTTCCTTGTTCCACGTCGATTCGCCGTGGCGGATGAGAACGAGTTTGTACATAAGATTGCCGGTCGGTAGTGAGGAAGCGGTAAAGCGCTGCGAAGCGCCCGTCGGGGAGCGCCGCCATCGCGTCAGACGGTTATTTTATAATGGGCGGATTGCCCTTTCCGATTTCTCTCTTTTTCGGCGGATTTTCCGTGAAGTTTTTCACTGATTACACAAACCTTGTCCTGATCGCGATCGTCCTCATCTCCGGTGGATTGCTGCTGTGGCCGAGCATCAGCCGGCGCGGCCGCGGCGGCCTGTCGGCGGCCGAAGCCACGCAGCTGATCAACCGGCGCAACGCGGCCGTCATCGACCTGCGTCCGTCGGCCGACTTCGCCAAGGGGCATTTGCCCGCGGCGCGGCACCTTGAATTCGCCGAGTTGCAAGCAAAGGTTGCGCAACTGGTGAAGAATAAGAACAACCCTGTGCTGCTGGTGTGCCAAACCGGCCAGCAGTCGAACAAGGCAGCGCGTATCGTGCAGGACGCGGGATATGCGGAAGTCCACGTTCTGGAAGGCGGCGTAGACGCCTGGCAGAAAGCCGGCATGCCGGTTGTGAAACAAGGAGTAGCCAAGTGAACAAAGTGATCATGTACAGCACGCAGGTGTGCCCGTATTGCCAGATGGCCGAACGTCTTTTAAAGTCGCGCGGCGTCGAGAATATCGAAAAAGTACTGATCGACAAGGACCCGGCCCGTCGTGAGGAAATGATGACCAGGACCGGTCGTCGCACGGTGCCGCAGGTGTTCATCGGCGAGAAGCATGTTGGCGGTTATGACGATCTGTCCGCGCTCGACCGCGCGGGCGGTCTGACGCCTCTGCTCGAAACCGCCTGAACGCACGCGCCTTTGCGCGCGTGTACGGGCGGGTGAAACACAAGCCGGCGCAACGCCGCTCTTCAACAGGGCGGGCGGCGCGCCGCAACGATCCGGCGGCCACGGTAACGCGTGGGCTGCCGCTACGCACATCTATCAGGGAACCACACAATCATGTCCGACGAGAATAACCAGCCGTTCTTCAACATCCAGCGCATCTACTTAAAGGACATGTCGCTCGAGCAGCCCAATTCGCCGGCAATTTTCCTCGAGCAGGACATGCCGTCGGTCGAAGTGGAAGTCGACGTGAAGGCAGAGCGCCTCGCAGAAAGCGTGTTCGAGATCCTCGTGACCGGCACGGTGACGGCCAAGGTGTCGGACAAGGTTGCGTTCCTGATCGAAGCAAAACAGGCCGGCATTTTTGACATTCGTAACATTCCTGCTGAGCAGATAGATCCGCTCGTCGGCATTGCGTGCCCGACCATCCTGTTTCCGTACCTGCGCTCGAATATCGCAGACGCCATCACGCGCGCCGGCTTCCCGCCGATCCACCTCGCCGAGATCAACTTCCAGGCGCTCTACGAGCAACGCCTCGCGCAGATGAGCGGCCAGGACGGCGCGGCGCAAAACGGTGTCACGCATTAAGTGTCCCAGGCAGTGCCGGCTATGAAGGTTGCTGTTCTCGGAGCCGGCGCATGGGGCACGGCCCTCGCCGGCCATCTGGCCGTTCGGCATGACACGGTGTTGTGGGCTCGTGAGCCCGCGCTGGTTGCCGAGCTGTCCGCTTCGCACGAAAACGCCCGCTACCTGGCGGGCGTTGCTTTGCCGGCCACGCTTCGCTATGAAGCGGACCTGGGCGCGGCGCTAGACCACGCGCTCGCCGACGATGCGTTGTGCGTCGTCGCTACGCCGGTGGCCGGACTGCGCAGTCTCATCCAGTCCATGCGCGCCGCCGGCAAAGTGCCGGCGCATGTCGTGTGGCTTTGCAAAGGCTTCGAAGCGGACTCGCAGCTATTGCCGCATCAGGTGGTCGCGGCGGAACTGCCGCAGCACGGCAGCAATGGCGTGCTGTCGGGGCCGAGTTTTGCGCGCGAAGTGGGGCAGGGCTTGCCGGTTGCGTTGACTATCGCCAGTGCTTCGGCAGCCTGCCGCGAGCGCACGGTGGCCGCATTCCATCACGGCGCGATGCGCATCTACACAGGCGACGACGTGATCGGCGTGGAAGTGGGCGGCGCGGTAAAGAACGTGCTGGCCATTGCCACGGGTATTGCGGACGGCCTCGGTCTCGGGCTGAACGCCCGCGCCGCGTTGATTACGCGTGGCCTCGCTGAAATGTCGCGCCTTGGCGTAACGTTGGGCGGACGCGCGGAGACGTTCACGGGTTTGACCGGGCTCGGCGACCTGATTCTGACCGCGACGGGCGACCTGTCGCGCAATCGCACGGTTGGCTTGCAGCTTGCCGCAGGCCGTTCGCTCGCCGATATTCTAGGTGGTCTGGGGCACGTGGCCGAGGGCGTGCGTTGCGCGCAGGCGGTGCTGGCTATTGCGCGCGCACATTCGATCGAAATGCCGATCACCCAGGCCGTGTGTGCCGTGCTGTTCGACGGCGTGGCGCCTCGCGACGCCGTCAGCGCCCTGCTGCGGCGCGATTCCAAGGCTGAATGATCCGGCCGCACCTGCTGCTCGAGTTCTGCCAATCAGCCGTTCAGCGCGTAAAACGCTGAACGGCTGCGTGCGCTCGCTGTCCATTGCATATTGATGCTTCGGACCAGCGAGGTTCCCATGCTCAGTATCGATCGTTGCACGCTGGAAGCACGCGTTGCCGACATCACGACGCTTGATGTGGATGCCATCGTCAACGCGGCCAATAGCTCGCTGCTGGGCGGCGGCGGCGTGGACGGCGCGATTCATCGCGCCGCCGGCAAAGAGTTGCTGCGCGAATGCGAAACGCTCGGCGGTTGTGCGACCGGCGACGCCAAGCTTACGCGCGGCCACGGCTTACCCGCGCGCTATGTGATTCACGCGGTCGGTCCTGTGTGGCGAGGCGGTACGCATGGCGAGCCGGATCTGCTGGCCTCGTGCTACCAGCGCTCGCTCGAAGTGGCGCGCGAGGCGAATTGCGCGAGCATTGCGTTCCCCGCCATTAGTTGCGGCATCTACCGCTTTCCTGCGGATCAGGCGGTTCGCATTGCGGTGGAAACGGTGCTTGAAAATCTGCCGCGCATGACGCAGCTCGAAAACGTGATCTTCGCCTGTTTCGACCATGCGATGTTCGAGCGCTACGCGGCTGAGTTGAAAGGCCGTCAGGCGCCGCCTTCGAAGCCGGTCTGACGCCATGCTTCGAACACCACGATGGCAACCGTGTTGGACAGATTGAGGCTTCGGTTGCCAGGACGCATGGGCAGGCGCACACGCTGCTCGCCTGTGAACTGGTCCAGCACCGCGTCGGGCAGGCCGCGCGTTTCCGCGCCGAAAACGAACCAGTCACCCGGCTTGAAGGCATGCTCGTGAAAGCGGCCGGAGCCGCGTGTGGTGAACGCAAACATGCGCGACGCATCCGGCGATTCCTTCGCGATAAACGCGGCCCAGTTGGCGTGCACATTCATTTGCGCATACTCGTGATAGTCGAGGCCCGCGCGGCGCAGCTTGGCGTCCTCGAGCGGAAAACCGAGCGGCTCGATCAGATGCAGGCGCGCACCCGTGTTGGCGCACAGGCGGATAACGTTGCCGGTATTCGGCGGAATTTCCGGTTCGACAAGAACGACATTGAACATAAGGTGACCAGGTAAAGGCTAGTTTTTCGGTGTACGCAGCGCGACGAAGTTCGTGACCCGCCGCGCGCCGGCCGCCTTCAACGTACGAGCGAGCGCTTCGAGCGTGGCGCCGGTCGTCATGACGTCGTCGACAATGCCGACGTGCAGCCTCTCGACATTTCTCGTCAGCTGGAACGCGCGCCCCACGTTCATTCGGCGCGCGTCCAGGTCGAGCCACGACTGCGGCGCCGTCTCGATTACCCGGCGCAGCAACGTTGCGTTGGCGGGCACGCGCAACGCGCGCGCCAGCGGTCTGGCGATCTGCCATGCCTGGTTGTAGCCGCGCTCGATCAGGCGCTGTCTCGCGAGCGGCACCGGCGCGATCACGTCCGGACAGTCGGACGGATCTTGCCAGGCGTCTTGCGCAAGACGCGCGAGGCGCCGCGCGAACTCCCCCGCAAGCATGAGCTGCGCGCGAAACTTCAGGCCGACCGCGAGCGCGTCGAGCGGCGCACGGTAGTCGGCCAGCGCGAAGGTTGCGTCGAACGGCGGCATCTCGCTGCTGCAGTCTCCACAACGATAAGACGTTCGGCGTCCTCGAAACGTGACAGGCAGTGGAACCGCGCACACGCGGCAACGCAGGGCGCCGTCATTCCAATAGGATTCGTCGCAAAAGGCGCACAGTGGCCTATGCGACAAATTGCCGCATAACGCGCAGGCGTTAGGCAGCAGCGCCTGCATCGCATGCGGCCACGCCAGCGCGAAGCCGTTGGCGAATCGTGCGAAGCGGCTTCGAAAAGACCAGGAAGAGTCTCGGAATGGCATGCGTTGACGGCGGCAAAGGCCTGTTGCGCTGAATCGGCGGAAGCGAACGAGTATACTTCGGGCTCTACGCCAGTACGACACCCATGTCCCCAACGCCCCCTCAATCTGGCCGTCCGGCCTACGACTCCCGGCGCCTGCGGCAGATTTTCGACCGCCGTGCAGCGAATTTCGACGACGTCGCGTTCCTGCCGCGCGAAATCGCGCAGCGCATGCGCGAGCGGCTCGAGTACATCAAGGTTGCGCCGGCGAGCGTGCTCGACGCCGGTTGCGGCGCAGGCGAAGACATACCTGCACTGCGCGAGCGTTTTCCAGAGGCGCCGGTATTCGGCACGGATCTGTCGCGCGGCATGCTCGAGCGCGCGCGTCATCACGATTCCGGCGACACCAGCTGGCGGCGCTTCCTGCCCGCCACGCTCGGCAAAGCGCTGGGCGCGCGCGGTCCGCGCTTCGCACAAGCCGACTTTGCCGCGCTGCCTTTCGCACCCGGCGCGTTCGACTTCATCTGGTCCAATCTCGCGCTTCACTGGCATTCCCGGCCCGACCTCGTATTTCCGGAGTGGCAGCGCGTGCTGAAGGTAAACGGGCTGCTGATGTTCAGCACGCTCGGCCCGGACACGCTGAAGGAGTTGCGCGGCGCCTACGCGGAAGTCGAAGCGGCGCACGGCGTGAGCTCGCGCAAGCACGTGATCGACTTCGTCGACATGCATGATCTTGGCGACATGCTGGTTGAAAGCGGGTTTGAAATTCCGGTGATGGACCAGGAAACCATCACAATCACCTATAAGTCGCCCGAGTCGCTGCTTGCGGACGTGCGCCGTTGGGGCGCGTATCCGTTCGAGCGCGAAGCTCTCGCGGGCACGGCGGCACGCCGGTTGCACGAGGCGTTGCTGGCGGCGCTCGAAGCGCGCCGCCGCCCCGACGGCACGATCGCGCTGACTTTCGAGGTGATCTACGGGCATGCATGGAAGGCCGTGCCGCGCACGACGGCGGAGGGGCATGGCATCGTGCGCATCGAGGACATTGGACGAGGGTCGTCGAGGAATCGCTGAAACGGTAAAGAGGGCAACTGTTATGTCTGGAATTACCGTTTCCGGACACCTGCAAAAGGTGCGGCAAAACGGCGCGGAGGCTTGTCGGGCCTGGCTTGTGAGGCAGTCGGGGCTTGCTTGTGGATGCTATGGATCGCGCCTATAATGCGTCAGTTTGTCGCCCGGAGTTCCCACATTTGGGGCGGCAGGCCCGAGGCAAAGCGCCGCAAGACGAGTGGGTCAGGTACGGCTCAGGCGGCAGCAATACGAGGCTGCGTTCGGGCAATCGCAGGCGGCCTTTGGGGCGATCGGCGGGAGGCAGCGATGGAAGCATCTGATCTGCTGGCGGATTCAGAACCGGTCCTCAAGGACTGGACGATGAAGCGCAACTGTTCCATGTCGCCGCGGCAGTTCATATGTTTCTACGTGTCGCTTGCGTTGTTCTCGTTGGCAATTGCTTTCATGCTGGTTCTGGTCGGCGCCTGGCTGGTGTTGCCGTTCACCGGAATCGAATTGCTGGCGGTGGGCGTCGCGTTCGCCATTTACGCGCGCCATGCTGTCGATTACGAACGCATCCGGCTGTTTCCCAACCGGCTCGTAGTCGAACAGGTGAGCGCGGAGCAGGTCACGCAGTTCGAGTTCAATCCGCGCTGGGTGCGGATCGAGGCTGGCGCAACACCGCGCGATCAGATCAGGCTGGTTTCGCGCGGCGAGACGATCATGATCGGGCAGCACCTCGCGCAGCACCGGCGCGCGCAGTTCGCCGGCGAATTGCGCATGTGGCTCGCACGCTGCTAGACGCGCGCCGGCATGCACGGTTCACGTCAGCAGGTTAACGGGGTTGGCAGGTCAGCGGCGGGCCAGCGGGGTCGAGGGTTTGAATGGAAATTTTGGGTAAGGAAGCTATGAAAACAATCAAGCGAGCGCTCATGGGCGTGCTGGCGATGAGCGGACTGCTTTTCGCCGGTGCCGCCCTGGCAGTGGGCGATGTTCCGGGCGGCCCCGCCGTCAACGAGATCAATCTCCAGCCGCCCGCGACGAAAATCGCTGAGGAGCTCTACAGCCTCCACACGTTGATGCTGATCCTGTGCACGGTGATTTTCGTCGGCGTGTTCGCTGTGATGTTCTATTCGATCTTTGCTCACCGCAAATCGAAAGGTCACAAGGCTTCGAATTTCCACGAAAGCACCACCGTCGAAATCATCTGGACGATCGTGCCGTTCATCATCGTCGTGTTGATGGCGCTGCCCGCCACCAAGACGGTCGTCGCAATGAAGGACACGACCAACGCCGACGTCACCATCAAGGTCACCGGCTACCAGTGGAAGTGGGGCTACGACTACGTGAAGGGGCCGGGCGAGGGCATCAGCTTCCTCTCCACGCTGGCCACGCCGCGTGCCGAAACCGACGGCCGTCAGCCGATTTCCACTACGTATCTGCAGGAAGTCGACAATCCGCTCGTCGTGCCGGTCGGCAAGAAAATCCGCATCATCACCACTGCGAACGACGTGGTCCACTCCTGGTACGTGCCGGCCTTCGGCGTGAAGCAGGACGCGATTCCGGGCTTCGTGCGCGACACGTGGTTCAAGGCCGAAAAGGTGGGCACGTTCCGCGGCTTCTGTACCGAACTGTGCGGCAAGGAACACGCGTTCATGCCGGTCGTGGTCGAAGTGCTTTCCACGGACGACTACGCGAAGTGGGTCGACGCGCAGAAGAAGAAAATGGCCGCGGGCCAGGACGATCCGAACAAGACCTATACGATGGCCGAGCTGATGGAGCGCGGGGGCAAGGTCTACGCGGCGAACTGCGCGGTCTGCCACCAGCCCACGGGTAAGGGCGCCGGCGCGTTTCCCGCACTGGACGGCAGCAAGGTCGCCAACGGTGCGATCGCCGAGCACGTCAGCATCGTGCTGAAGGGCAAGAATGCGATGCCTTCCTGGGCGCCTACGTTGAACGACGTCGAAATTGCTTCGGTCGTCACGTTCGAGCGCAATTCGTGGGGCAACCACACGGGCGATATTCTCCAGCCGAAGCAGGTCGCCGACGCACGAAACGGCAAGCTGCCTGAAGGCGGCAACCATCTGGCAGACGCGGGTGCGGCGGCAAGCGGCGCCGAAGCTGCGTCGGGTGCGTCAGCGGGTGCGGCGGGTTCTGAAGCGGCGGGTGCGCAAGCGGCCGCGGCAGGCTCGGAGAGCGCGGGCGCAACGCAAGCGGCGCTGCCGGCAAGCGTCTACTTCGACACCGGCAAGAGCACGCTGCCGGCAGATGCGAAAGCGGCGGTCGAAGCGGCTGCGGCGTACGCGAAAGCGCATCCGGACGCGAAGTTCACGCTGTCGGGCTTCACCGACGCCACCGGTTCCGCCGACACCAACGCGAAACTCGCGAAGAGCCGCGCGGAAGCCGTGCGCGACGCGTTGAAAGCAGCCGGCATCGCCGAAGACCATATCATTTTGAAAAAGCCGGAAACGATCACGGGCGGCAGCGACGCAAAAGAAGCTCGCCGTGTGCAGATCAACGCGGCTGCCAGCCCGGCTGCCTGACGTGTCATGGTCAGCACCGCAGTATTCGCTTTAGGAGATTGTCATGTCTAGCATCGGACACGATGTAGTCGCGGGCCACGAGCACGTGCACGGCGACCATGCCCACGAAACGCCGCATGGCTGGCGTCGTTGGCTGTTCGCAACCAATCACAAGGACATCGGTACGCTGTATCTGATCTTCTCGTTCACCATGTTCCTCTCCGGAGGCGTGATGGCGCTGATGATCCGTGCCGAACTGTTCGAGCCGGGGCTGCAGATCATGCGTCCCGAGTTCTTCAACCAGTTGACCACCATGCATGGCCTCATCATGGTGTTCGGCGCGATCATGCCGGCCTTCGTCGGCTTCGCGAACTGGATGGTGCCGCTGCAGATCGGCGCATCGGACATGGCATTTGCCCGTATGAACAACTTCAGCTTCTGGCTTCTGCCGGTGGCGGCTGTTCTGCTGGTCGGCTCGTTCTTCTCGCCGGGCGGCGCGACCGCCGCAGGCTGGACGTTGTACGCGCCGCTCTCCACGCAAATGGGCCCGGGCATGGACTTCGCGATTTTCGCAGTCCACCTGATGGGTGCCTCGTCGATCATGGGCGGGATCAACATCGTCGTGACGATCCTGAACATGCGCGCGCCGGGCCTCACGCTCATGAAGATGCCGATGTTCGTCTGGACGTGGCTGATCACCGCGTACCTGCTGATCGCCGTGATGCCGGTTCTGGCGGGCGCGATCACCATGGTGCTGTTCGATCGCCACTTCGGCACGTCGTTCTTCAACGCGGCGGGCGGCGGCGACCCGGTCATGTACCAGCACATCTTCTGGTTCTTCGGGCACCCTGAGGTGTACATCATGATCTTGCCGGCGTTCGGAATCGTTTCGCAGGTGATTCCGGCGTTCTCGCGCAAGCCGCTTTTCGGCTATAGCTCGATGGTGTACGCAACGTCGTCGATCGCGATTCTGTCGTTCATGGTCTGGGCGCACCACATGTTCGCCACCGGCATGCCGGTCACGGGCCAACTGTTCTTCATGTACGCAACCATGCTGATCGCCGTGCCGACGGGCGTTAAGGTGTTCAACTGGGTCGCTACGATGTGGCGCGGTTCGCTCTCGTTCGAAACGCCGATGCTGTTCGCGGTGGGCTTCCTGATTGTGTTCACGTTCGGCGGCCTGTCGGGTCTGATGCTCGCCATGGCGCCGCTCGACATCCAGTATCACGGTACTTACTTCGTGGTGGCGCACTTCCACTACGTGCTGGTGGCCGGGTCGCTGTTCGCACTGTTCGCCGGCTGGTATTACTGGGCGCCGAAGTGGACCGGCTGGATGTACAACGAAACGCGCGGCAAGATCCACTTCTGGGCGTCGCTGTTCTTCTTCAACCTGGCGTTCCTGCCGATGCACTTCGTCGGTCTGGCAGGCATGCCGCGTCGCTATGCCGATTACCCGGCCCAGTTCACGGACTGGAACCAGGTGATCACGATCGGCGCGTTTGGCTTCGGTCTCGCGCAGGTTTACTTCCTGTTCGCGGTCGCACTGCCCGCCTATCGCGGCGGTGGCGATCACGAAAAGGCTGGCGACAAGCCGTGGGATGGCGCAACGGGCCTCGAATGGACCGTCCCGAGCCCGGCTCCGTTCCACACGTTTGAAAACCCGCCGACCGTCGAGTAATCGGCGTCGGCGAGGCGCCTGGTTGCGGAGCGGCGGTCGTGCCGCTCCGAGCCGGATAGCCGCGATGGCGGCAGCGGTAAGCGCAGCGATTATGCAGCAACGGCAACAGTAAACGCAGCAGCAAGCAGCAAGCAGCAAGCAGCAAGCAGCAAGCAGCAAGCGCCGCATTGATCGTCGCGGTAATCAGTACAGCACCGGTCGCCGGAACAAGCGTAGTAAAACGGTATTCAGAAACGTGAGCATGACGCGCAATCCACAGGAAAGACGTACCCCGGAGCAGATTCGCGCGGGCAACAGGCGGTTAGGTCTTGTGCTGCTTGCCATCGCGGCGGTCTTTTTCGCCGCTGTCATCGTCAATCAAGGCTGGTTTTCCTGACCAAAGCGGGTAAGCCTCGTTTGCAGGTTTGTTGAGGATTGAGATGTCGACGCAGCCGCCGGCTCAGGCCGATCGCTCTTTTAACCGTTCCATGCTGATCAAGCTGTTCGTGGTCGCGTTGATGATGTTCGGTTTCGGATTCGCGTTGGTGCCCATGTACCGCGCGATCTGTCAGATCACCGGTATCAACAACCTCGTGCAGCGCGACGCGACTGCGCGTGAGGCGAAGAATACGCAGGTCGACATGAGCCGCACGATTTCGATCGAACTCGATGCGAACGCGCGCGGCCCGCTGGGTTTCAAGCCGGAGCAGCACAGTCTGGACGTGCATCCGGGCGAAGTGACGACGGTGATGTACGAGGTGAGCAACGAACAGGCGCGCACGATTCAGGCGCAAGCCATTCCGAGCTACGCGCCGAAGCAGGCGACCGAGTACTTCAAGAAAATTGAGTGTTTCTGCTTTACGCAGCAGACGTTGAAGGCGAATGAGACGAGGCGTATGCCGGTTGTGTTCGTCGTCGATCCGAAGCTGCCGAAGGACGTCCAGACGATCACGCTGTCGTACACGTTCTTCGAGTTGAACACGCCGGCAACGGCAAAGGTCGGCAGCGCGGCGCTTCCGGCCAGGACGGCGGCAACGACCGCGAATCCCGCCTGAGGGCCAAAGCCCCGGCGAAGGAAGACAACAATGAGTGATAACAGCGGTGGCCCGCGCAAGAGCAGCTTTGGCCAGTCGATGCGGGCGGTGTTCTGGTCGTTCTTCGGAGTGCGCAAGCGGCGCGACCTCGAAAGCGACGCCACGCAGCTGAACCCGCTGCATGTGATTGTCGCCGCGCTGATCAGCACGGCCATTTTCATCGGCGTGCTGATTCTGGTGGTGCGTGCGGTGGTCGGCCACGGCGGCTGACGGGGTGCAGCCACACGGCAATGCAGGACCGGGCGCAGCGCGCCCACGAATTAGAGTGAAGCGGTGCGGTACAGACGCGCCGTCGAAGAAGCAGCCGGAGCTTCCGGAACAACTGGACTGAAGTGGAGAATCAAGAATGAGCGGTCAAAACGAGAGCCCGTACTATTTCGTACCGCATCCGTCGCGGCATCCGATCAGCGCCGCCGTCGGCTTGCTGATCATGCTCGGATCGCTGGCGGCCTGGATCAACGAACATGAACTGGCGCCGATCGGCGTTGTGGTCGGTCTGTTGTGGCTGCTCTTTACGTTGTGGCACTGGTTCGGCGACGCAATTGCCGAGTCCGAAGGCGGCATGTACGGCAAGAACGTCGACAAGTCGTACCGCTGGAGCATGAGCTGGTTCATCTTCTCCGAAGTCATGTTCTTCGGCGCTTTCTTTGGCGCGCTGTTCTACGCACGCGCCATCGCGCTGCATGAACTTGCAAGCCTCGATTACAAGCTGATCTGGCCGGATTTCTCGGCAGTGTGGCCGAACAACGGACCGGCGTCGCTCGTGTCCACCTTCAAGTCCATGACGCCTTGGCCCGTGCCGACCATCAACACGGCGTTGCTGCTGTCGTCGGGCGCCACGCTGACGGTGTCGCACCACGCGCTGCGTGAAAATCATCGCAGGAAGGCGATCATCTGGCTGGCCGCTACGCTCGTGCTTGGCGTTTGCTTCCTGTTCCTGCAAGGGTTCGAATATTTCCACGCGTACAACGAACTGAACCTGACGCTGGCTTCGGGCGTGTACGGCTCGACGTTCTTCCTGCTGACCGGTTTCCACGGTTTCCACGTGTTCCTCGGCGGCACGATGCTGGCGGTGGTGCTGGTGCGAATGATCCGCGGTCACTTCACGGCGGACCACCACTTCGCGTTCGAAGGCGCAGCTTGGTACTGGCACTTCGTGGACGTGGTGTGGCTCGGACTGTACGTCGTCGTGTACTGGCTGTGAGACTTGCTGTAGGACTGGCTGGCCCGCGCAGGGCCGGGCCCGCTCACGCGGACCACCGTGCGCGGCCTGTGGCGTAGTATGTCTCGGGCTGCACCGCGAATGCGGCCTATCCGGGAAACGCCGCCGCTGCCAGGCACAGCGACTAGTGCGCGAAACGCGCCCACAGCAGGTGAGAAGAATGAATGCAGCGCCGCCCTCGACCCTGTCAGGGCGGCTTTTTGTTTAAAGCCGGGCTTTAAATCTGCGGTTCAAGGCAGCGACTCAGGGCAGCGGAGCATTGCCCCAGGCTCAGCGCCCGTACGGAATACCGGTCGAGTGAATCCAGCCCATCCAGTAGGCGAACAGGATGAAGAGGAACAGCGAGATCGACAGTCCGACTCGCGTGGCGAGCGACCAGACCATCCGCTTGGTTTTGCCCTTGTCATGCATCATGAAGTACAACGCCGACACCATGCTGGCGATGATCAGTGCAAAGGCAATGGGAACGAGAATGTGCATGGAAGCTGCTGGAACGGAAAAGCGCGTAGGCAAGATAGTCATTATCTCACCGCGCGCAGGCGTTTGCCCGGCGTTCGTCGCGACGCTGCGCGCGGGCCTGGAGCGTGATCGATGAAATTCCGGCTCATTCCCGCATTGTTGATTCTGCTCGTGGTCGCGCTGACCGTGCGGCTCGGTTTCTGGCAGCGCGAGCGCGCGCAGCAGAAAGAAGCGCTCGAGGCGCGCATCACACAGTTCGAGAACGCGCCCGCTCAAGCCGTGACCGGTGCCCCGGTGGCGCTGAAAGACATCGAATTTCACCGTGTGAAGGCGCGCGGTACTTTCGTCGCGGACAAGGTCGTCTATCTCGACAATCGTCCGTATAACGATCAGCCGGGCTTTTACGTCGTCATGCCGTTTAAACTCGCCGATGGCGGGTACGTGCTCGTCAATCGCGGCTGGCTGCCGCGCAACATGAACAATCGCGAGACGATCGCCCCGTACGCGACGCCTTCGGGCGAGATCGAAATAGAGGGCATCGCGCGCGCGGATGCTTCGCGCGCTTACGAACTCGGGCAGGGCGGATCGGCCGCACATCAGTTGATCCGGCAGAATCTCGACGTTGCCGCTTACGCCGCTGAGACCGGGCTGCCGCTGCAGCCGTTCGTTATCCAGCAATTGAGCGACGACGGCGACAGGCTCGTGCGCGACTGGCCCGCTCCTGCAAGCGGCGTGGAGCGCAATTACGGCTACATGTTCCAGTGGTGGGGCATGGCGGCTGCAGCGCTGGTATTCGGTCTGTACGCCGCGCGCCGCGCGGCCCGCAAAGAGCACGCGCCCGGTGTCTGATGCAGCGCGCGCTGCGCGGCCCCAGGCGGCCCCACGCGGGTGGACGCCAACCGCACAATCATTGAAAGAGGTCATGTAGTGTCTACGCAATCTCCCCGTTCGCCGCAATCCGGCAAGCCCGCCGCCACGACATCCGCCGCGCCCGCGGCGGCGAGGCCGATGCCAGGCCAACCGAACGGCGGCGGCTCGTGGCAGCGGGGGCGGTGGATGCTGCTGCTGGTTGCGATTGTCTGCGGCGCGCCGATCGCCATCTCGTACTTCATGTACTACGTGGTCAAGCCGACGGGCGGCACCACGAGCTACGGCACGCTCGTCGAACCGCAACGGCCGATTCCCGAATCGCTCGTCGTCACCGGTGAAGACGGCAAGCCGGCGAAGCTCGCGTCGCTGCGCGGCCGCTGGCTGCTGATCTCCGTCGACAACAGCGCCTGCGACAAAGCGTGCGCCACGAAGCTCTACTTCATGCGGCAAATCCGCGCGGCCCAGGGCCCGGAACGCGAGCGCGTCGTGGAAGTGTGGCTGCGCACGGACGCGGGCAACGTGGCGGACGTGATACAAAGGGCCTACCCCGACACCAATATGCTGATTGCTGATCTGGCGCAGGTATCGGCGTGGCTGCCGGTCGACAAGGGCACCAAAGTCTCGGACCATATCTATATGGTCGATCCGAACGGCAATCTGATGATGCGTTTCCCGAAAGATCCGAACCCGAGCAAGATCAAAGGCGACGTGACCAAGCTGCTGAAGTGGTCGCGCATCGGCTGATGCCGCAACAAGGGTAATCAAGATGTTCGTACTGCAATTGGGCCTGATTGGCTTGTGTATCGCGTTGCTGCCGCTGTCCTACGTATGGGTGAAGGCGGACGACAACAAATTCCGCAAGCTTGTCTGGCTCACCACTTTCCTCACGCTCGACCTCGTGATGTTCGGCGGCTTCACGCGTCTCACGGATTCCGGGCTTGGCTGCCCGGACTGGCCCGGTTGCTACGGCACGTCGTCGCCGTTCATTGCGCATGCTGCGATCACCGCCGCGCATCAGGCCATGCCCACCGGCCCTGTCAGCATGACGAAGGCCTGGATCGAAATGATCCACCGCTACTTCGCGATGGCAATCGGGGTGCTGATCATCGCGCAGACAATCATTGCGTGGGTCGCGCGCATCAAGCGTCGCCCGTTGCACGTGTCGCCCTGGTGGCCGACTTCGTTGCTGCTGCTTATTCTCGTGCAAGGCGCATTCGGCGCGTGGACAGTGACCATGAAGCTGCAGCCAATCATCGTGACCACGCACTTGCTGCTCGGTCTCGCGCTGCTTGGCACGCTCGGCTGGCTCGCGGCGCGGCAAACGCCGCTGCCCGCCTACGAGCCGGAGGCAGGCCGGTGGCGCGCCGCGGCGCTTGCGGGTCTCGTGCTGCTGATCGCGCAAATCGCGCTGGGCGGCTGGGTCAGCACGAACTATGCGGTACTCGCGTGTACGGACTTCCCGACCTGCAACGGCCAATGGGTCCCGCCCATGGACTTTGCGCACGGCTTCCACCTGTGGCGCGCACTCGGCATGACCG
Organism: Paraburkholderia phenoliruptrix; assembly: GCF_019511605.1. Lineage (GTDB taxonomy): Bacteria > Pseudomonadota > Gammaproteobacteria > Burkholderiales > Burkholderiaceae > Paraburkholderia > Paraburkholderia phenoliruptrix_A. The sequence goes on from NZ_JAEUAV010000007.1 coordinate 138,317, forward strand.
GCGACGGCGACATCATCACGCAGGACGCGTTGGTCGCGATCCACTGGACGCATCGTACGTTCGCGTTCGTGGTGATTGCTTATCTCGTGTGGTTCGCCTTGAAACTGCGTCGTTTCGAGTCGCTGCGTCGTCCGGCGGACGGCGTCTTGCTGGTGGTGCTGCTTCAGTTCGTCACCGGTTTGTCGAACATCGTCCTGCAATGGCCGTTGCCTATTGCGGTAGCTCATAACGGCGGCGCAGCGGTCCTGTTGCTGCTACTCGTTATGTTAAACTTTCGAATCGCTTATAGCCGTCCCGGCCGCGCCGTGTTACCCGCGCGCGATGCCGCGCCAGCGTGACTCCACATGGACAGCACAACACTCTCCCAAACGCCCGGCAGCCGGATGTCCCAGTACATCGCACTGACCAAGCCGCGCGTCACGCAACTCGCGGTGTTCTGCGCGGTGATCGGCATGTTTCTGTCGACGCCCGGCATGGTGCCGTGGACCGTTCTGATCGGCGGCACCGTCGGCATCTGGCTGCTGGCCGGCGCCGCGTTTGCCATCAACTGCCTTGTCGAACAGAAGATCGACGCGAAGATGCGGCGCACGTCGTGGCGTCCGTCGGCGCGCGGCGAAATCACCACTGCGCAGATTCTGCTGTTTTCGGCCGTGCTCGGCGGCCTCGGCATGTGGACGCTCTACACGTTCGCAAATCCGCTCACCATGTGGCTCACGCTTGCCACCTTCGTCGGCTATGCGGTCATCTACACTCTGCTGCTCAAGCCCGCCACGCCGCAGAACATCGTGATCGGCGGTGCGTCGGGCGCCATGCCTCCGGCGCTTGGCTGGGCCGCCGTGACCGGCCACGTGCCGGGCGACGCGTGGATTCTCGTGCTGATCATTTTCGTGTGGACGCCGCCGCACTTCTGGGCGCTCGCGCTGTATCGTCGCAAAGACTATGAAGACGCCGGCCTGCCCATGCTGCCGAACACGCACGGCGAGAAGTACACGCGTCTGCATATCCTGCTTTACACGGTGATTCTCTTCGCCGTCACGATGATGCCGTTCATCTCCGGCATGAGCGGGGTGGTGTACCTTGCTGCGGCTGTCCTGCTGGGCGCGGTGTTTCTCGCCTATGCGTGGAAGATCTACCTCGAGTATTCGGACGATCTGGCGCGCCGCACCTTCCGTTATTCGATCGTGTATCTGTCGCTGCTGTTTGCGGCGCTGCTGGTCGACCACTATGTGCGCGTTCTGATCGGCACGTAATCGCTATGCTCCATACCCGCTTCGCGCGCGCGGCGCGTGCTGCCGTGATTGCCTGCGCGCTCGGCGGCGCGTTGTTCATCGCCGGTTGCGGAAAACAGCAGCCGGCGTTCCAGAACCTCGACATTACCGGCAACACGCAGTTCGGCAGCAATTTCTCGCTGCCGGATACGTCGGGCAAGATTCGCTCAATGGCGGACTACAAGGGCAAGGTAGTCGTGCTGTTCTTCGGCTATACGCATTGCCCGGACGTGTGTCCGACCACCATGGCAGAACTCTCGCAAGCGCTGCAGCAACTGGGCCCTGAAGATGCCAAGCGCGTGCAGGTGCTGTTCGTCACCGTCGATCCCGAACGCGATACCGCCGCACTGCTTGCGCAATATGTGCCGGCGTTCAATCCGACCTTCGTCGGCCTGCGGCCCGCAGACGATGCACAGGTCAAGAAGGTGACGAAAGACTTCCGCATCTACTACGCGAAGGTGCCGGGCAAGACGCCTGACAGCTACACGATGGACCACACCGCAGCGAGCTATGTGTTCGACACCGACGGCAAGCTGCGCCTCTTCGCGCGCGACGGCCAGGGCGCCGCGCCCTGGGTGCACGACATCAAGCTGCTGCTCGACTGACGCGCGTTCAATCGCAGCCGGCAGGGCTGCGTTCCTACGGCACAACGCCTGCATTGGCGTGCCATAAAAACGGTGCGAAAACCGCACGCGGTCGCGTGGGAGTCGGCCGTCAGTGGGCCCTCAGTGGGTCCTCAGTGGGTCCTCAGTCGCGCCTGAGTCGGCCCTCAGTCGCCCCTCAGTTGCCCCTCAGTCGCTTCTGAATCACACGCCCGCTCAGGACCTCAAGCCGGTATCGGCAGATTCAAGCCCGGCGCGAGCCGCGTGGTCTTGAACTCCGTCACTTCATAGCGCGCGAGCTTCTGCACGGCGAACGGATCGGTCGCGAGAATCGCGTCGAGTCTGTCGCGCTCGATGCGCACGGCGAGAATGATGCCGCCGTCGCGCGGCACTTTCGGGCCGGCGGCAACGAACACACCGTCCTCGAACTGCTTTGCGACGAACGCGCGATGCGCTTCGAGCGCGTCGTCGATCCGCTCGAGCGGCGCGGTGTAGATCAGATTGATGACATACATGAATGGGCGTCCTCGCACGCAAATGAACATGCCGCGGAACTCGCGGCAACCTCTGCAATTATCGGCCACTGCGCGGCGCTTTCGCCAGCGCGCATTGCATACACATATGAGATCGCGGTATTTCCCATCTTGCGCAGCATATGAGACGATTTACGGTCCAGCCGGCGGCGCGCCTTCATTTGTGCGGCACATCGGTGTCGTGAGCAGCGGCGTTCGGCTATCACCCGCATCCGTCTTCCGATGGATCCGTTTAGAAACAGCGAGAATTACATGCAGCGCAGAAACATCCTCAAAGCCCTCTCCGCAGTGATCGCCGGCGCGGCGATCGTCACCAGCTTCGGCGCTCATGCCGACGAGAAAGCCATCAAGGTCGGCACGATCAGCGGCCCGGATGCGCAGATCTGGGAAGTGGTCACGAAAGTGGCAAAGCGCGAAGGCTTGAACGTGAAGGTGGTGGAATTCAACGACTACGTGCAGCCGAACGCCGCGCTCGACGCAGGCGATCTCGACGCCAACAGCTTCCAGCATCAGCCGTATCTCGACAGCCAGATCAAGCAGCGCGGCTACAAGATTGTCAGCGCGGGGCTCACGTACATTTCGCCGCTCGGCATCTATTCGAAGAAGCTGAAGTCGGTGAAGGACTTGCCGCAAGGCGCGAAGGTGGCGGTGCCGAACGACCCGTCGAACGAGAATCGCGCGCTGCTGCTTCTGCAAGCGCAGGGCGTCATCAAGCTGAAGGCCGGTGCGGGCACGAACGGCAATAACGCAACGGCGCTCGACGTGGCCGAGAATTCGAAGAAGATCAAGCTGGTCGAACTGGACGCAGCACAGTTGCCGCGCTCGCTCGCTGATGTGGACGCAGCCGCAATCAACACCAACTTCGCGCTGGCTGCCGGCCTGCAGCCGACCAAAGATGCGATCGCACTCGAGGACATTCACAGCCCTTACGCGAACCTGATTGCGGTGCGCGCGCAGGACAAGGACAAGCCGTGGGTGAAGAAGCTGGTTGCCGCGTATCAGTCGGAGGACGTGCGCCAGTTCATCAAGACGCAGTTCAAGGGTTCGGTGGTGCCGTCGTTCTGAGGCCGCGGCCTACAAGGCCAGCTCCCAGCGCTCGATCATCAGGTCCTTGCCGAAGCGGCGCTCAGGCGCCGCGCTGACGAGCTTGAAACCGGCGCGCTTGCACAGGCGCCGCGCTTCTACCAAAGTGCTGGCCGTGGTCAGAGTCAACTTCTTATAGCCCGCGCGCTGCGCAAAGCGCGTTGCTTCCGCCATTATCCGCGTGCCGATGCCGCGGCGCTGCACATCCGGCTCGACCCACAGGAGCCGCAAGCCTGCCACTGTCGTCGATACCGCGACGACGCACACCGCTCCAGCCACCGTGCCGTGCTGATCCGCGATCACGCAGAATTCGCGCACCGTATCGTTGCGCTGCGTGTAGTCGGCGATCACGCGCGCGAGCAGCCCCTCGAACGACTTGTCCCACCCATACTGGGCGGCAAACCACTGCGCCTGCCGATGCACAAGCCAGGCGCATTCGCCCGGGCGCGGCGCGCGCAGTTCCACGGCGTCCGCTCGCGGTTTGTCGCCGAGCAGCCTTTCGACGAGGTTCATCGCGCCAATCAGCTGCTCCTGCGATGCTTCGCTGAGTTTGCCGAGCAACGCCAGCACTTCCTGATTCGCGGCGGCGTCTAGCGGCGCGTAGGCTGCGTGGCCGTTATCCGTGAGTGCGATCAGCGATTGGCGCGCGTCCGTCTCGGAGGGCCGGCGCGTGATCAGATCGCGTCGCTCGAAATTGGTCAGCAAGCGGCTCAGATAGCCGCTGTCCAATCCCAGTGCACGGCCGAGCACCGACGCTGTCTGCGCGCGGCCGCGCGAGAGCTCGTGCAGCACACGCACCTCGGTCAACGAGAACGAACTCTGTGCCAGGTGCTCGTGCAGCGCGCCGATAAGCCGCGTGTAAAAGCGATTGAAGCGGCGGACTGCCTGTGCCCGCTGCAGCGCCTCGGAATCGGTCAAAGGCTGATCTCCGGTGTTTTTATGTATGCGCCTATCACTATATTGGAACGCGCACTTAGAAACAAAAGACGCGCCGCCGTTGGGCCGCGTTCACCGCTGAAGGAGTTGTCAGCACACAGACCCGGCAGACGCGTGGAACTGGTCTGCAATTGGCGACATGCGTTCCACATGCGGTCTCGAATACGGGTAAATCCTGGGCTTTGCACGTGCCGTCGCCGCTGCCCCTCACCGCCTCGAAACGTATACGCGGCAAGGCTTTGAGCTCGCCGGGACAGCATATGACCAGTTTGTTGACTGGTATTATTGTGGTTATATAATGGGCTCTCATTTTCGAAGGCCGAATCCTTTCGGCGTCGCCCGGAGCGCCATGGAAACTCGCTGGTCCGCACTCATGCCTGACGCTCGCAACGTCACGCCGCTGTATCTGCAGCTTGCGCGCAATCTGGCGACGGCAATTCATTGCGGCGTGTGGTCGGCGGGCGAGGCGCTGCCTTCGGAGCGCACGCTGTCCGATGCGATCGGCGTGTCGCGCATCACCGCGCGCAAGGCGATCGAACTGCTGGTCGAGCAAGGCTTGATCAGGCGTGCGCGCGGCGCTGGCAGCTTCATCACGCCGCGCGTTGAAGACCCGCTGTCGCGGCTTACCGGCTTCACCAAGAAGATGCAGCAACGCGGCTTCCGGCCGGACTCGGTGTGGCTCGAGCGCGACATCCGCGCAGCGAGGCGCGACGAACTCGTGCATCTCGGCCTGTCGCCGGGCGCCGCGGTGGCAAGCCTGCGCAGGCTGCGTCGCGCGGACGGCATCGTGATGGCGGTCGAACATTCGGCGTTGCCGGTCGCCGTTGTTCCCGATCCGCTTGCCATCGGCGTGTCGCTCTACAGCTATCTGGAACAGCGCGGCGCGGCCGTCGTGCGCGCATTGCAGCACTTTCGCGCGGTCAACGCCTCGAGCGAGATCGCTTCACTAATGGATATCGAACCCCGTTCAGCGCTACTGGTCATCACTCGTATCGGCTATAGCGCCGATCAGCGCGCCATCGAGTTGACGGACACCTATTGCCGCGACGACTACTACGACTTCGTCGCTGAATTGCGCACCTGAGCCGCGTCCCGGTGCGCCGCGCGAGACGCGCGGGTTGCGCTGACCCCGCGGGCCCTGTCGAGCGCAATTCAGCCTCGCCCTGTATCACGCCTTGCAAGAGAGACTCATGCTGACCGGAAACATACTCACCACCGACGGGTGGATTCACGGCACGCTCGAATTCGAAAACGGCCGCATTACGGCGCTCACCGGCGAGCGCCTCGATCCCGCGACGAACGACGCGCCGTACATCCTGCCGGGCTTCATCGACCTGCACGTGCACGGCGGCGGCGGCTCCGACGTAATGGAGGCGGGCGACGCAATCGAGACCATCACCCGCACGCACGCACGCTACGGCACGACGAGCCTGCTCGCAACCACCATGACCGCACCGCGCGACGAACTGATGAGCGTGGTGGCCGGTCTCGGCGACGTCGCGCGCAGGCGCACGCCGGGCGGCTCGCGCGTGCTCGGCGTGCATCTGGAAGGACCGTACATCAACCCCGGCAAGCTCGGCGCGCAGCCCGACGCGGCGGTCTCCGCGGTGATGGACGAGGTGCTCAAGTATCTGTCCATCGCGCCGATTCGTGTGGTGACGCTCGCGCCGGAGATCGCGGGTCACATGGACATCATTTCGGAAATGGCGGCGCGCGGCGTGCGCGTGCAGCTCGGCCACTCGCTCGGCACGTACGACGACGCCGTCGCCGCGCTCAAGCACGGCGCGTGCGGCTTTACGCATCTGTTCAACGCGATGTCGCCGCTGCATCACCGCAATCCCGGCCTCGTGGGCGCTGCGCTTGCGCACGCGGAGTTCGCCGAAATCATTCCCGATCTGCTGCACGTCCATCCGGGCGCGATCCGCGCCGCGTTGCGCGCGATTCCGCGCCTGTATGTGGTGACGGACAGCACGTCGGCGACCGGCATGCCCGACGGCGAATACCGCCTCGGCAGCCAACACGTGACGAAGTGTCTCGGCGGCGTGCGTCTAGCCGACGGCACGCTCGCCGGCAGCACCCTGACGATGGATCAGGCGCTGCGCAATCTGGTGTCGATCGGTCTGCCGATCGCCGATGTATCAAACCGTTTGTCGCGCTATGCCGCCGACTACCTCGGCATCGAAGACCGTGGCCGTATTGCGCGTGGCGCGTGGGCCGACGTCGTCGTGTTCGATCGTGAGCTGGCGCTTTGCGCGACCTACGTCGAAGGAGAAGCAATTGTCGAACATGCTTAAAGAGGCGCTCGCGTCCGCTGAAACGGTCGCCGCGCAACTCAAGGACACCTCACGCGTCGAGGCGCTGGCCGCCCGGCTTGCCGAGAAGCCGCGCCACGTCGCGCTGACAGTCGCGCGCGGCAGCTCGGACCACGCGGCGAGTTACTTCGCATCCCTGACGATGAGCCGCATCGGCGTGCCCGTCGCCTCTTTGCCGATGTCGGTCGCGACGTTGCAGCAGGCGCCGCTCCAGGTGCGCGACCAACTCGCGCTGGCTTTCTCGCAGTCGGGCAAGAGTCCCGACCTGGTCGGCACGATGCAGGCGCTGCGCGCGGCGGGCGCGCTGACCGTGGCCGCGGTCAATGCACGGGTCTCGCCCCTCGCGGACGCCTGCGAATGGCATCTGCCGCTCGTCGCCGGTCCGGAACTGAGCGTCGCGGCGACCAAAAGCTATATCGCGATGCTTTCCATTTCCGCGCAACTGGTCGCGCACTGGCAGCACGACGCGGCGCTGCTCGGCGCGTTGAACACGCTGCCAGACGCGCTGCAGGCAGCGGGCGCGCTCGACTGGTCGCAGGCCGTGGAGCAACTGCGCGGCGTCGAACGCATGATCGTGATCGGGCGCGGTCTCGGTCTTGCCATTGCGCAGGAAGCTGCGTTGAAGCTGAAGGAAACCTCCGGCATTCAGGCCGAAGCGTTTTCGAGCGCGGAAGTGCGCCACGGTCCGATGGAACTGATCGATCGCGACTATCCGCTCTTTGTTTTCGCGCCGCGCGGACCCGAGCAGGCGGGCCTGCTGCAACTCGCGCGCGACATGCAGGCGCGCGGCGCCCGCGTGCTGCTCGCGGCTCCGGCGGATATCGGCGAGGCCACGCTGCCGCTGGCCACCACAGCTCATGCGGCGCTCGACCCGATCGCCGCCATCCAGTCCTTTTACGTGATGGCCGCGGGCCTCGCGGCCGCGCGCGGGCGCAATCCCGACGCGCCGCGCCATCTCAACAAAGTCACCGAAACTCACTGACGAGAAATCAGATGCGACGTGTCGAGGAGTCCCGCTTGATGAGCCATTCTCAAGGCCATATTGTTTTGCTCGCGCCGCTGACCGGTCCGGTCGTGCCGCTTGCGAACGTGCCCGATCCGGTGTTTTCGGGCGGCATGTTCGGCGACGGCATCGGCGTCGATCCGCTGGAGGGACGGCTCGTCGCACCGTGCGACGCAACCGTCACCCATCTCGCGCGCACCGGCCATGCGGTGACGCTCGCCACCGCTGAAGGCGCGGAGATTCTGCTGCACATCGGTATCGACACGGTGGAGCTGAACGGCAAGGGCTTTGCGCCGATGGTCGAGCAGGGCGCGCAGGTGCGTGCCGGCGACGTGCTGATCGAGTTCGACCAGGATCAGGTGGCGCTGCGTGCGCCGAGCCTCGTTTCGGTGATCGCGATTGCCAATTCCGAGGCATTCGAGATTGTCGAGCGCGCGCAGGGCGGCATGGTGAAAGCGGGCGAAACGCTGTTGTTGCGGCTGCGTGCCCGCGACGGCGCGGCGGCCGCGGCATCGCGCGAGTTGAGCGCGACGAGCGTCACCGAAGAAGCGCGCGCCCAGGTCACCCTGGTGCACGCAGGCGGCCTGCATGCGCGGCCGGCGGCGCGCGCGCGCGAAGCGGCGCGGGGCTTCAACGCACGTGTCGAAGTGCGTTATGACGGACGCAAGGCGCCCATCGAAAGCGTGGTCGGCCTGCTTGGGCTTGGCGCGGGCCAAGGGGCGACGGTCGAGTTGCTCGGCGTCGGTCCTCAAGCCAAAGCAGCGGTCGACGCGATCGCGCACGAACTGACGCGCGAAGCGCTCGGCGAAGTCGAAGAAAAGCCGGCGCGGCAGAGTTCTCCCGCGCCGCAAACCACTGCCCCGGCCGCCGACGGCGGCGCGGCGCTTGCGTCGCACACGCTCGCGGGTGTGTGCGCAGCGCCTGGCGTCGCGGTGGGCAAGCTGGTGCGCTGGGACGACGCGGACCTCGATCCGCCCGAACAGGCGAACGGCACCTCGGCGGCGGAAAGCCGCTTGCTCGACAACGCGATTGCCAGCGTGGACGCCGATCTCGGCACCACGGTGCGCGACGCGTCGCAACGCGGCGCGGTCGGCGAGGCGGGCATTTTCGCCGTGCATCGCGTGTTGCTCGAAGATCCTACGCTGCTCGACGCGGCGCGCGACCTGATCAGCCTCGGCAAGAGCGCGGGCTTCGCGTGGCGCGAAGCGATCCGCGCACAGACAGGCATCCTAAGCAAGATGGAAGACGCGTTGCTCGCCGAACGTGCCGCCGATCTACGCGACATCGAAAAGCGTGTGCTGCGCGCGTTGGGTTATACCAACGCCGCCGGGCGCACGCTGCCGGACGAGGCGGTGCTCGCCGCGGACGAATTCACGCCGTCCGATCTGTCGACGCTCGACCGTTCGCGCGTCACCGCGCTTGTCATGGCGCGCGGCGGCGCGACCTCGCATGCGGCGATCCTCGCGCGCCAGGCGGGCATTCCGGCGCTGGTCGCGGTAGGCGACGCGCTGCATGCGATTCCCGAGGGCACCCAGGTGGTCGTGAACGCGACCACTGGCCGCCTGGAGTTTGCGCCCACCGAACTGGACGTCGAGCGTGCGCGGCTCGAGCGCAGCCGCCTTGCCGGCGTGCGCGAGGCGAACCGCCGCATGTCGCAGCAAGCGGCCGTTACCGCCGATGGCCGCGCGATCGAAGTGGCCGCCAACATCGCGACGCTGGAGGACGCCAACACGGCCGTGGAAAACGGCGCCGATTCCGTCGGCCTGTTGCGCACGGAGTTGCTGTTCATTCATCGCGCGGCTGCGCCGAGCGCGCAAGAGCATCAGCAAAGCTATCAGGCCATTGTCGACGCGTTGAGCGGACGCACCGCGATCATCCGCACGCTGGACGTGGGTGCGGACAAGGAAGTGGATTACCTGACGCTGCCGCCGGAGCCCAACCCCGCGCTCGGCTTGCGCGGCATTCGTCTCGCGCAGGTCCGTCCGGATCTGCTCGACGATCAGCTGCGCGGTCTGCTTGCCGTCAAGCCCTTCGGCGCCGTGCGCATTCTGCTGCCGATGGTGACCGACGTAGGCGAGCTGATCCGCATCCGCAAGCGCATCGACGAATTCGCTCGCGAGCTGGGGCGTGCGGAGCCGATCGAAGTGGGCGTGATGATCGAGGTGCCGTCGGCGGCGTTGCTGGCCGATCAACTGGCGCAACACGCGGACTTCCTCTCCATCGGCACGAACGACCTCACGCAATACACGCTCGCCATGGACCGCTGTCAGGCCGATCTCGCCGCGCAGGCCGACGGTCTGCATCCGGCCGTGCTGCGGCTGATCGCGACGACCGTGCAAGGTGCGAACCGGCACGGCAAATGGGTCGGCGTGTGTGGCGCGCTGGCGGGCGATCCGCTCGCCATGCCGCTTCTCGTCGGCCTCGGCGTAACGGAGCTTTCGGTCGATCCGGTGTCCGTGCCGGGCATCAAGGCGCGCGTGCGCAACCTCGATTATCAACTGTGCCGCCAACGTGCCGAGGACGCGCTGGCGCTGGAATCGGCACAGGCGGTAAGAGCAGTCAGCCGGCAAACCTGGCCGTTGGACTGAACCCCTCGGTCCGGTCGGGCCGGCCACATAACTCAACGACGTCCGTCGACAACGAGACAAGGATTGGAGGTAATCAATGGATGGGAATCCGTTTCTGAAAATACAGCGGCTAGGACGCGCGCTGATGCTGCCTATCGCGGTGCTGCCGGTTGCCGGTCTGCTGCTGCGGCTCGGGCAACCCGATGTGTTCAACATCAAGATGATCGCCGATGCTGGCGGCGCGATCTTCGACAACCTGCCGCTGCTGTTTGCGATTGGCGTGGCGGTCGGCTTTGCGAAGGACAACAACGGCGTCGCGGGTCTTGCCGGTGCGATCGGCTATCTGATCGAAGTCGCGGTGATGAAGGACATCAACGACAAGCTCAACATGGGTGTGCTGTCCGGCATCGTGGCGGGCATTGTCGCGGGCTTGCTGTACAACCGCTACAAGGACATCAAGCTGCCGGATTACCTCGCGTTCTTCGGCGGCAAGCGTTTCGTGCCGATTGTCACGGGGGTGGTGTGTCTCGTGCTCGGCATTGTGTTTGGCTATGTGTGGCAGCCGGTGCAGGCCGTGATCGATACGGCCGGCCATTGGCTGACCACGGCGGGCGCATTCGGTGCGTTTGTGTTCGGCGTACTGAACCGGCTGCTGCTCGTGACCGGGCTGCATCACATTCTTAACTCGCTCACGTGGTTCGTGTTCGGCACCTTTACGCCGCCGGGCGGCGCACCGGTGACGGGCGACCTGCATCGCTTCTTTGCGGGCGATCCGACTGCCGGAACCTTCATGACCGGCTTCTTCCCGATCATGATGTTCGGCCTGCCCGCAGCATGTCTCGCGATGTTTCATGAAGCACCGAAGGAGCGCCGCGCAGTGGTGGGCGGCCTGCTGTTCTCGATGGCGCTCACGTCGTTCCTGACGGGCGTGACGGAGCCTATCGAGTTCAGCTTCATGTTTCTCGCGCCGGTGCTGTACGCAATTCACGCGCTGTTGACCGGGCTTTCACTCGCGATCTGCTCCGCGCTCGGCATTCACCTCGGCTTTACGTTCTCCGCAGGCGCAATCGACTACGTGCTGAACTACGGTCTGTCGACGAAGGGCTGGCTGGCGATTCCGCTCGGCCTCGCGTATTCGGTGGTGTACTACGGGCTGTTCCGCTTCTTCATCCGCAAGTTCAACATGGCGACGCCGGGCCGCGAACCGGCGGCTGCCGACGAGCAGGCCGAGTCGTTTAGCGCGGGCGGCTTCGTTTCGCCGACCGCCGGTGCCGCGGTGCCGCGTGCGCAGCGCTATATCGCGGCGCTGGGCGGTGCATCGAATCTCTCCGTGGTGGATGCGTGCACGACGCGTCTGCGTCTGTCGGTCGTCGATTCGAACAGGGTTTCGGAGAACGAGCTCAAGACGATTGGCGCGCGCGGCGTACTCAAGCGCGGGGCGACCAACGTGCAGGTGATCATTGGACCGGAGGCGGACATCATCGCCGACGAGATTCGCTCGGCGATTGGGCAGGGCGGCAGCGGCGCGGCTCTGGCTGGTACGGCAGCGGCTGCTTCGGTACCGGCGGCTTCAGCAGCGGCAGGCGCGGGCGCGCCGACGCTTGCAGCCAACGCGGCCAGCGTGGCCAGCGTGGCCAATGGCCCGCTCGACCCGGATCCGTTGCGCTGGCTCGCCGTGTTTGGCGGCGCGGGCAACGTGTTGTCGCTCGACGCCGTCGCGGCTACGCGCCTGCGTATTGTCGTGCGCGATCCGTCGGCGGTGGATCGGCAGCGACTCGCCGCGCTCGACACCGCATGGGTCTCGGCAGACACGTTCCATATCGTCGTCGGCGATGCCGCGCGGCGTTACGCCGAGACGCTGGCAACGCGCATGTCGCCTGGCGGCGGGGCGGCGCCCGTGCCGGCGTGAGCTTCTGACGGAGCGGCGGAGCGCCGGCTGATTTGCGCTCTGCGGCTGCGCTGCCGGGGGCTGAGGCTGCGGGTTTCAGCTCCGGCCCCCGCTAAGGCTAAGGCTAAGGCCCGGCCTCGGCCTCCGGCTCCGGCTGGGCCTCCAGCTCCGGCTGTGACTGCAGCGCAGGAAAGCCCGCCGCGCACAGCCGCGGCAAACAAAAAAGCCCTGCCGTCGCAAGACGGCAGGGCTTTGCTACTTCCGGCGCTCATTTCGGGCCAAGCCGCGGGAGCCTCCCTACGGCACAGCCGATAAAACCGCCGGCGAGCGTTACGCGTACTCGCTCAGCGCGCCGCGCATCTTCTTCATGGCGCTGGCTTCGATCTGGCGGATACGTTCGGCCGACACTCCGAACTCGTCGGCCAACTCGTGCAGCGTCGAGCCGCCCGAACCGTCGTCCTGCACCTTCAGCCAGCGAGCTTCGATGATGCGGCGGCTGCGGGCGTCCAACGCCTCCAGTGCCGTCGCGATACCGTCGCTCTGCAGTTTGTCGCGCTGGCGCGAAGCCAGCACGGCGGTCGGCTCACTATGCGAATCCGCAAGATACGCGATCGGCGCATACGACTCTTCACCGTCTTCGACCTGGCCTTCGAGCGCAACATCGCCGCCCGACAGGCGCGTTTCCATCTCCGCGACTTCTTCACGCTTGACGTTCAGTTCTTTGGCCAGACCGTCGATCTCGTCCGGCGTGAAGGCGCCCAAACCTTGCTTGTGGCTGCGCAGGTTGAAGAACAGCTTGCGCTGCGCCTTGGTCGTGGCGACCTTCACCATGCGCCAGTTGCGCAGAATGTATTCGTGAATCTCAGCCTTGATCCAGTGCATGGCGTACGAGACGAGGCGCACGTTCTGTTCGGGATCGAAACGCTTCACGGCCTTCATCAGGCCAATGTTGCCTTCCTGGATCAGGTCGGCGTGCGGCAGACCATAGCCCAGGTAGTTGCGTGCGATCGAAACGACCAGCCGCAGGTGCGACAGCACCAGGCGGCGCGCCGCCTCGAGGTTGTCGTGCTCGCGGAATTCGGTGGCGAACTGGCGTTCTTCCGCGGGCGTCAGCATCGGAATCCGGTTTACGGCCTGGATGTAGGCGTCGATATTGCCCAGTTGACCGGGCAGCAGGGAGGAATGCGAGAGCGCCAGCGCACCTGCCGGAGCGGCCTTAGCCGACGACGGGCTCAGAGTACTCGGAAGGGTCAATGCATGGCTCACGTGGAAAACTCCTTTGGAATCAGGCAAAAGCTTGTTCAGGTAACGACTCCAGCGTTGGATGTTAGCACTCTCGTTTTCCGAGTGCTAATACTTAGAGGCCGTAGGGACATCAAAGTTCCATAAATTCCTATCAAACTGCGCATTTCAATAGTAATCATACGCCGCTCCGTTGTGCCTTGCAGACGCCGTACAAATTACCTGACAAAGCGCCTTCAATCTCACTTTCGACCGATTTTTTCAGTTTTTGGCGTGAGTAATTGCAAAAATTTAAGTTTCTTAAGATGATCCACCGAGTTCAGATTGTCTTTAGAATAAGCAAGAGTGTTACAGAATGTTCAACCTTTGCTGAGCTCGGGTGTCAGATGAAGAACAAAAAGAAACGCTTGCGTGGTCTGGCTCTAAAAAGCGGCTGCGCGGCCTTGCTGCTTGGCCTGTCTGCCGCTGCCGCGGCTGACCAGTTCGGAATTCAGGTGGCCGGCGGCCTCGGCGATCACCATGTCAAGAAGCTGGATCTTGGCCTCGTGTGGGATCCGAATCTCACCTGGTGGCAGATCGGCGACTGGCACTTCGCGCTGATCGGCGAGGCCCACTTCGCCTGGTGGCATACGAACGAAGGCAATGTGCACGAGAACATCGGCGAGATCGGTGTGACGCCTATCATTCGTTTCATCAAAGGCTCGGGATCGATCAGGCCGTTCGTCGAGGCCGGCGCCGGCGTGCGCCTTCTGTCGAGCCCCAGAATTTCTTCGACCTTTACACTGTCCACGGCGTTCCAGTTTGCCGATATGGCGGGCGTCGGCTTGCAGTTCGGTGGCCATCAGCAGTATCAGGCGGGCTACCGCTTTCAGCATGTGTCGAATGCCGGTATCAAAGAGCCGAATCCTGGTATAAATTTCCACCAGCTATATCTGCAATATAACTTCTGACCGTGGCCGCCATCGGCTCACCGGTACAAGGGGCTGAGCAATGGCGGCAAAGACAATCGAGGCGATTCGCGGGCTGGAGAGGGAGCGCTTCCGCGCGATGGTCGACGGCGACGGGCAGTCGCTCGACGCGCTGCTCGCAGACAACGTGAGCTACGTGCATACGAACGGCAAGCGCGAAACGAAGCGGCAGTTCATCGACGGCATTACCGCGGGGCGCCGCCGCTACCGGCAGATCGAAGTGCAGTCGCAAGACGTGCTGCCGGTTGGGCGGGAAACCTGCGTGGTGACCGGCCGCGCGCTGATCGAGATGGAAGCGAACAACGGCGCGCTGCTTTTCCCCATTGCCTACACCGCGATCCACACGCAGGAAGACGGCCAGTGGCGCCTCATTGCGTGGCAGGCGACGCGTTGCGCCATCGAGTGAGCCTACGCCGACGCTCTGGCCACATCCACGATCACCTCGACCTGCCGCGCAATAGCGCCCGGCACGGGCGCCTCGCCGCGCAGCACTGCGCCTATCCAGGCCGCGGTGGTCGCGGCGTCGCGCGCTTCGGGCAACTCGACTTCGGGGGCGTCGCGTGAAGAACGCTCATGCGGCACGCGCGTCTCGCAAATGCCGTCGTGCAGCCAGTCAATCTGCACCTGGCGCCGCGTGTCCGCCACGGCTTCGCCTTCCGTGCCGCGTGCGAGCAGGGCGCCGCCCACCGCGGCATCCGGATGCGTGCTGAAGAGCTGCGTGAGGCTGTCCCGATACGGTGGGTGCGTGTAGTTGACAAGCCGCAGTCCAGCCGGCGCGAACGGCTGGAGAATCTTCACGAGCGTATGCGTCGAATTGCGCACGCCCATGCGCCGGCGCAGCGCGAGCAGGCGAGCGAGCTTGGGCGCAAGCACCTCGATAGACGCGAACGCCACGCGGCGCTCGGCAAGCCCGTCTTCGATATCGTCATGTGAGCCCGCGTGCGGAATGCGCAGATGCGTGAAAATTTCCGCGCTCGTCACGCGGCCGGGATCTTCCGTCACGCCATGCACGAGAACCGGCACGCCCTCGCGCGCGAGCAGCAGCGCGAGCAGCGGCACCAGGTTCGGCTGCTTGCGCGCGCCGTTATAGCTCGGAATCGACACGGGCCGGAACTCGCCCGGAGGCTGATGAACCGGTTCGAACGACGCGTGAGCGCCCGCCAGCATCGCGGCAAGCTCGTCGGCGGTTTCACCTTTAACGCGGTAGGCGAGCAGGATCGCCCCCAGTTCGAGGTCGCCGACGCGGCCGTCGAGCATGGCGGTGTAAAGCGCGCGCGTGTCTTCGGCGGTGAGCGCGCGTGCACCGTTGGGGCCACGGCCGATTTCCTTGATGAAGCGGGCGCACGGGAACGGGTTGGCGGTGTCGGCGGAGTCTGTCATGAGTGCAATTGACGTGCTGGCGTGCCGCTGTGGGGCCGGCCGCCACGGTATTCAAGGAACGTTCTCTGGTGGAAGTATCGCATCTATGGGCGTCGGGCGAGACGGCGGCGGCGCCGCGCCGCTGTCACGAAGCCCCGCTGGGCTGGCGCGCGCCGCCTTGCGCCGCGCGTTACACTCGCGATTTAGCGCCGCGCCGCGGCTCATTTCCAACTAAGAACGGAGAACCGGATGAGTTACGTATTTGCGCCCGCACCAGTCGTTGCGGTGCCGGTGGTGGGGTCGAGCGAACAATTTCCTGTACGCCGCATTTATTGCGTCGGCCGCAATTACGAGGCGCACGCCCGTGAGATGGGACACGATCCGGACCGCGAGCCGCCGTTTTTCTTCAGCAAGCCAGCCGATGCCGTTCTGTACGTGGCACCGGGCGAGACCGGCGAATTCCCGTATCCGTCACTGTCGAAAAACGTCCACTTCGAAATGGAGCTGGTCGCGGCGATCGGCAAGGGCGGCAAGGACATTGCGGCTGAGCGCGCGCTCGAGCACGTCTATGGCTACGCACTGGGCCTCGATATGACGCGCCGCGACCTGCAGGCGGAGGCGAAGAAACTCGGGCGTCCGTGGGATACCGCGAAGGGCTTCGATCACTCGGCGCCGCTCGGGCCGATTCATCCGGTTTCGACAGTCGGCCACGTGGGACAAGGCGCGATCTGGTTGTCCGTCAATGGTGAGGACAAGCAGCGCTCGGACGTGTCGCAGCTCATCTGGTCGGTGGCCGAGACCATCGCCTACCTGTCGACGCTCTTCGAGTTGCAACCCGGTGACCTGATTTTCACCGGCACGCCGGATGGCGTGGGCGCGGTAGTGCAGGGCGATCTGATGAAGGGCGGCGTGGACGGGCTCGGCGAGTTGAGCGTGCGCGTCGTGTGACGCGCCCTTGGGGAGGAGACAAACAAATGAAGCTCTACAGCTATTTCCGCAGCTCGGCGTCGTATCGGGTGCGCATCGCGCTGAATGTGAAGGGGCTGCCGTATGAGTACGTACCTGTGCACCTCGTGCGCGACGGCGGCGAGCAACTGAAGCCGGAATACCGGAAGATCAATCCGGACGGCGTGGTGCCGACTCTGGTTGACGGCCACGATCTGGTGCCGCAGTCGCTTGCCATCATCGAGTATCTGGAGGAAACGCACCCTGAGCCGCCGCTTTTGCCCAAGGCGCCGGCTGACCGCGCTTATGTGCGCTCGGTGGCCTTACAGGTGGCGTGCGAGATTCATCCGCTGAACAATCTGCGCGTGCTGAAGTATCTGAAACACACGCTGCGCGTGGACGACGATGCGAAAGACGCATGGTATCGGCATTGGGTGGAAGCCGGATTCGCGACGCTGGAGGCGCACCTCGCAGGCGAGCCGCGAACCGGCAAGCTGTGTTTCGGCGACACGCCCACGCTCGCCGACGCGTGCCTGATTCCGCAGGTGTTCAACGCGCAGCGCTTCAAGGTCGACACCGCGCGGTTTCCGACGATTCAGCGCATCTACGACCACGCCATGCAGATCGACGCGTTCGCGCGTGCGGCGCCGGGTGTGCAGCCGGACGCGGAATGAAGCCACTGCGGTGGTTGCGGTGAAGGAAAAAAGGGCACTCCGCAGGTGCCCTTTTGCTCGCCTGAATGCTCGCCGCGAGGGCGGCGCTGTCTTGCGTGTCCGTTGAACGAGCGCTCAGCCGCCGAGCAACGCGTCCGAAAACTCTTCGGCGCTGAAGGGCTGCAAATCTTCTACTTTTTCGCCGACGCCGATGAAGTACACCGGAATCGGCCGTTGTCGCGCGATAGCCGCGAGAATGCCGCCCTTCGCCGTGCCGTCGAGCTTGGTGACGATGAGGCCGGTGAGTCCCAGCGCGTCGTCGAACGCCTTGACCTGCGCGAGCGCGTTCTGCCCGGTATTGGCGTCGATCACGAGCAGCACTTCGTGCGGCGCGCCGTCCTGCGCTTTGCCGATCACACGCTTGACCTTGCGCAACTCTTCCATCAGATGCAACTGGGTGGGCAGACGGCCGGCAGTATCCGCCATCATTACGTCGATCTTGCGCGCGCGCGCGGCGCCGACCGCGTCGAAAATTACCGCGGCCGGGTCGCCGCTTTCCTGCGCCACCACGGTCACGTTGTTGCGCTGACCCCAGATAGCCAGTTGCTCGCGCGCGGCTGCGCGGAACGTGTCGCCGGCGGCCAGCAGCACGGACTGGTTGAAACTCTGCAAATGCTTGGCGAGCTTGCCGATGCTGGTGGTCTTGCCTGCGCCGTTGACGCCCGCGATCATCATGACGAGCGGCTTCGCGCGTCCGAGCATCAGCGATTTTTCCAGCGGTTTCAGCAGATCGACCAGCAGGGCCCGCAGCGCGGCCTTGACCTGTTGCGGCTCGGTGAGACGCTCGGTGCGCACTTTCTCGCGCAGTGCCTCGAGCAGGAACTCGGTGGCGTCCACGCCCGCGTCCGACATGAGCAGCGCGGTTTCGAGCTCTTCATACAGATCTTCGTCGATCTTGGTGCCGACGAAAATGCCGGTGAGGCTTGAACTGGTCTTCGACAAGCCGGTTTTCAGGCGAGTCAGCCACGAGCGCTTAGCGCTTGCGTCCTGAACCGGCGGCGGCACGATTTCTACAGTCTCGAGCGACGAATCGTCGAAAACCGCTTCGGGCTGCGAAGCAGGCTGCGCTGGCGGTTCGGTTCGTGCGGGGCCCTGGGCCTGCGTTCCCAGCGGGCTGTCGGGCTGCGTTTCTGGCGCAAACGGGGTTGTAAACGGCGGTGCAGCGTCAGCCGGGGGCGCGGCCAAGGCTTGCCGCGTGAGGTCGTCTACTAGCGCGTCGGGAGCGTCGGGCGCGTCTTGCGATTCGTCTGGCGCGTTTTCGGCCTCTTTCGAACCCTTGAATCGTTTGAAAAAGCTGAACATGATCTGGCGTGGTGAGAGTGCGCGCGAATGCGCGCAGCCGGCACGGTGCCGGCGGGAGCGGCAGGCAGCGTTGCAATGGGGAATGCGGGACGCTGGAAGCCGCACATTTTATCAGGCGCGCCGTCGCGCGTCGTATCGGCCAAACGGCCAGGCTGGACGCACGGCGCCCCTGTGGTAACGTTGGCGCTCCAGTGTGCCCGCTTTGCCTTTGTTTGAATGCGGGCCGGCACCTCCACCAACGTAATCGATTCTGCATGCCCCGTTCCGCACCTTCACGCGCCCACGGCGCTTCGCCCAAAGGCGGCAAACCGCACGCCATCCGCATTATCGGCGGCGACTGGAAACGCACGCCCTTGCCCGTGCTCGACCTGGAGGGGCTGCGTCCCACGCCGGACAGGGTCCGCGAAACGCTGTTCAACTGGCTCGGGCAGCGTCTGGACGGCGAGCGTTGCCTCGATCTGTTTGCCGGCAGCGGCGCGCTGGGTTTCGAGGCGGCCTCGCGTGGCGCCGCGCGCGTGCTGATGGTCGAGCGCAACGCGCGCGCGGCCGCCCAATTGCGGGCGAACCAGCAACGGCTCTCCGCGCGCGTGATTGAAATTGCCGAGGCCGACGCTCTGCGGCTCGCGGCGAGCCTGCCCCCCGCTTCATTCGACGTGGTGTTCCTCGATCCGCCTTTCGGCGACGACCTGCTCGACAAGGCGCTTGCGCTCGCCGCGCCGCTCGTCAGTGAAGACGGCTTTCTTTACGTGGAGGCCGGCGCGGCCCTGGAACTCGACGGCAACGAAGCGCTCGCCGGGTGGAAAATCGTGCAGGAAGGGAAAGCCGGCGCTGTCCACTTCCATTTGCTGCAACGCGAAAATGAGGAATAATGCGCCTTCCATAACAAGCGCCGGACGGTTTGACGTCACGCGCGCGGCCGGTGCCAAATGCGTCGCGTGGACGCTTTGACGTGCCCATCTGTCTGAAGAGAGGAGAAATCTCATGGTAGTCGCCGTGTACCCGGGCACGTTCGATCCGCTGACACGCGGTCACGAAGACCTCGTTCGGCGCGCGTCGAGCATCTTCGACACGCTGGTAGTCGGCGTTGCCGACAGCCGCAACAAGAAGCCGTTCTTCACGCTGAAAGAGCGTCTGGATATCGCCCATGAAGTGCTGGGCCATTACCCGAACGTGCAGGTCATGAGTTTCAAGGGGCTGCTGAAGGATTTCGTGCGCACCAATAACGCGCGCGTGATCGTGCGCGGCCTGCGCGCGGTGTCCGACTTCGAGTATGAGTTCCAGATGGCCGGGATGAACCGCTATTTGCTGCCGGACGTGGAAACCATGTTCATGACGCCGTCCGACCAGTACCAGTTCATCTCGGGCACGATTGTCCGCGAGATCGCGCAATTGGGCGGCGACGTGAGCAAGTTCGTGTTTCCGTCAGTCGAAAAATGGCTGAAGGAAAAGGTCGCCGCATTGGACCCGAATAACGGCGCTCCGGCGGGGCAGCCGTAACCGGCGTAAACTGTCGGTTTGACGGAACGAAGCCGGCTGCAGCCGGTGCGAAGTGAGAGAAGTATGGCTTTGATGATTACCGACGAGTGCATCAATTGCGACGTGTGCGAGCCTGAGTGCCCGAACGACGCCATTTCGATGGGCCCGGAAATTTATGTGATCGACCCGAAAAAGTGCACCGAGTGCGTCGGGCATTTCGACGAACCGCAGTGCATCCAGGTGTGCCCGGTCGAATGCATTCCGCGTGATCCCGAGCATCTGGAAACGCCGGAGGGCTTGATGGCGAAGTATCACGCACTGCAGGCGGCAAAGAGCGCGTGAGCTTGGGCTCGACGCCCAGTGGAAGACGGAAAAGGAAGACGGCGAGGCGCGGGCCTCGCCGTTTTTTTTGGCGGGTTAAGCAGGCGATCAACCGGCTAGGCGTTCAGAATGGCGCGCAACGCGTCGAGAAGAACATCGCACTCTGCGTCGGTTCCCACCGAGATGCGCAAGTGCTGGTCGATTCTCGGCGCGTTGAAGTGGCGCACAATAATCTCTCTTTCACGCAGTCGCGACAGCAGCGTCGCTGCGTCGTGCCCGTTGTGGCGTGCAAACAATAGATTCGCCGCCGACGGCACGACATCGAAGCCCAGTTCAGTCAGACCCGCAGCCAGCCGTTCGCGGCTCGCAATCACTTTCGCGCACGTGTCGCGAAACCACTCATCGTCTTCGTACGCTGCACACGCGGCAACTTGCGCGAGGCGGTCCAGCGGATACGAATTGAAGCTGTCTTTTACCCGATTGAGCGCGTCGATCAATTCCACATTGCCGAACGCGAAGCCGACGCGCATGCCCGCGAGCGAGCGTGACTTGGACACTGTCTGCACGACGAGCAGGTTCGGGTAGCGGTCAATCAGCGTGACGGCCGACTGCGCGCCGAAATCCACGTACGCCTCGTCGATCACAACGGCCGAATCGGGGTTTTTCTGCAGCAGGCGCTCGATATCCGCAAGCGGCAACGGGCGTCCGGTCGGAGCGTTCGGGTTTGGAAACAGGATGCCGCTGTTGGCCACGGCGTAGTCGTCGACATTGATCGCGAAGGCGTCGTCGAGCGGAATGGTCTGATACTCGACGTCGAAAAGTCGCGCGTAAGTAGGGTAGAAGCTGTACGTGATGTCGGGGAACAACAAGGGCTTGTCGTGCTTCAGCAAGGCCTGGAAGGTGAGCGCAAGGACCTCGTCAGAGCCGTTGCCGGCGAAAACCTGGTCGGCGCGGATGGCGTGGTACGCGGCCACGGTTTCGCGCAGTTTCTGTGCGGTCGGATCGGGGTAACGACGCAACGATTCGCCGGCCGGGCCCAGCTCTTCGCGAATCGCCGCCAGTACGCGCGGCGATGGGGGGTACGGATTCTCGTTGGTGTTCAGCTTCACCGGATGCGCGAGCGCGGGCTGCTCGCCCGGAACATACGGTGTCAGACGGTGAACGATGTCGCTCCAATATCGGCTCAAAGGCTTCTCCATGCGAGGCGGTTATCTTGACGCCTCGTCGCGAATCAATTTGCTTAGATGCTGCCGCGGCGCATTTGGGGGCGGCCGGCGCCGCCTTCACGCGATGCGGCCGGACTTCGCCCGCTAACGTCGCTAACGTTGCTAATGTCCGTTACGAATTGCGATGCAGTTGCATCATCGCGCGTTCCAGCTCGCCTTTGATGATCTGCGGCATGACGGCGAGCGCCCGCTCGATGGAGGCGTCGATGACGTCCTGCTCTTCGCGGCGGGGCGGCTTGAGCACGTAGTTGGCGACGTCGGGCTTCGCGCCCGCGCGTGCGCTCTCCGGGATCAGGTCGCGCGGATGCCCGATGCCGATGCGCACCCGCCAATACTGTTGCGACGACAGATGCGCGGTAATGTCCTTCAAGCCATTATGACCGCCGCTGCCGCCGCCGAGCTTGAGCTTCACACTGCCGGGCGGCATGTCGAGTTCGTCGTGCGCGACGAGAATTTCGTCGGGCAGAATCTTGAAGAACTGTGCAAGCGCGACAACCGACTGACCTGAGCGGTTCATATAAGTCTGCGGCTCGAGCAGATGCACTTCCTCTCCGTGCAGTCGTGCCTTCGCGTAAAAGCCGTGGAAGCGCCGCTCGTCGCGCAGCGTCGTGCCTGCTTCGCGCGCCAGTTGGTCGACCAGCCAGAAGCCGGCGTTGTGGCGCGTCGCGGTGTATTCGGCGCCCGGATTGCCGAGTCCGACGATCAGCTTGATCATGATTGCGTGGGTCCATCTGGCCCGGAAACCGGCGACGGCCGAGCCGAAAAAAACCGAAAAAAAACCCGCCGGGGCGAACCTCGGCGGGTCACGTCGACCGTCTCATACGAAACGGATCGAGAGAATTGCTTGCTCAGTGCGCGAAGGGCGCTCAAGCAGCCGGCGTTTCGCCTTCAGCGGCAGCAGCGTCGCTTTCCGACACGGCGCCAGCCGGGATCGTTGCCGAAGCGACGACCGGGTTTTCAGCTTCCACGTGAGCAACCAGCGACACGCCTGCGGGCAGCGGGATGTCCTTGGCGTGAACCGATTGACCGGCTTCGATCTTGGCCAGGTCGACTTCGATGAATTCCGGCAGTGCCGACGGCAGGCACTCGATTTCCAGTTCATTCACGACGTGCGAGATCACCGCGCTCGACAGCTTCACTGCCGGGTTGGTTTCCTGGTTCATGAAGTGCAGCGGCACCTTGGTGTGCAGCTTCTTCGTTGCGTCGACGCGCTGGAAGTCCACGTGCAGCACGAGCTGACGGAACGGATGGTATTGCACGTCGCGCAGCAGAACCTGTTGCGACTTGCCGCCGATTTCCAGATCGAGAATCGACGAATGGAAAACTTCTTTCTTCAGCGCGTGCCACAGCGCGTTGTGGTCCAGTTCGACCAATTGCGTTTCAGCACCAGCGCCATATACGATGCCCGGGGTCTTGCCCGAGTTACGCAGGCGGCGGCTCGCACCCGTACCTTGCAAAGAACGCTCGAAAGCGACAACTTTCATTTTGAATCTCCAATGCACTGCCCGCGACCAGGCAGTAAAAACGGGGCCCGCAAGCCGGTATGGCTGAGGCCCCAGAGCTGCGGCACGAACCTTCGTTCGTTCATGCCGATTGTGCAAAAGCGCACGATGCCGCACGAAGCGGCACCTGCGCTTTCACAAATACTTAACTTTCAGCGAACAGCGACATGACCGAGTCGCCCCGGCGAATGCGCGAGAACGTTTCGGCCAGCAGGCCGGCGCTGGTCAGCGAACGGATCTTTGCGCACGAGCGGGCTTCTTCGCCGAGCGGGATCGTGTCCGTGACGACCAGTTCGTCCAGAGCGGATGCAGCGATGCGCTCGCCGGCGCCGCCCGACAGAACCGGGTGAGTGGCGTAAGCGAAAACCTGTTTCGCGCCACGTTCCTTCAAAACCTGTGCTGCCTTGCAAAGCGTGCCGGCGGTGTCGACCATGTCGTCCATGATCACGCAGGTACGGCCTTCAACCTCGCCGATGATGTTCATCACTTCGGCAACGTTCGCCTTCGGGCGGCGTTTGTCGATGATCGCGAGGTCGCAGTTCAGCTGCTTTGCCAATGCACGGGCACGCACCACACCGCCGACGTCAGGCGACACGACCAGCAGATTCTCATAGTTCTGCTTGCGCAGATCGCCGAGCAGCACGGGCGTAGCGTAGATGTTGTCGACCGGGATGTCGAAGAAGCCTTGAATCTGGTCGGCGTGCAGATCCATCGTAATGATCCGCTCGACGCCCGCGATTTCCAGCATGTTCGCCACGATCTTTGCCGAGATGGCAACGCGCGCCGAACGGGGGCGGCGATCCTGGCGGGCATAACCGAAGTAGGGGATGGCTGCGGTGATCCGGCCGGCAGATGCGCGCTTGAGCGCGTCGACCATGATCATCAGTTCCATCAGGTTGTCGTTCGCCGGTGCGCACGTGGACTGCAGAACAAACACGTCTTTGCCGCGCACGTTTTCCTGAATCTCGACCTGGATTTCACCGTCCGAGAAACGGCTCACCATTGCTTTGCCGAGGGGAATACCGAGGATTTTGACGACTTCCTGTGCAAGCGCCGGATTTGCGTTGCCAGTAAAAACCATCAGGCCGTCATGGCTGCTCATCGTGCACCTGCTTCAGGCTGGGGGCGAGGGGAAATGCGAGAAATTTTGGCAGGGGAGAAAGGATTCGAACCTTTGCATGCCGGAATCAAAATCCGGTGCCTTAACCAGCTTGGCGACTCCCCTACACTAACTTTGAGCTTCGCCGAACGTGGAGTTTCGTTCGACGATGCAAAACCTATGACGCGAAAGCAAAGAGTGGATGTACTTCCAGACTGGCGGCCACTGCGCTGTTCCATTCGGCTGGCAGTTTGGCTTGCGCCGCTTCTGCTTCAGCTTTGCTACGGAACGCTGCAAAGACACTTGCACCAGATCCGGACATCCGCGCCGGCGCGATATTTTCAAACCATCGCAGCACTTGCGCTACTTCCGCGTACTTTCCTACGACAACCTGCTGCATGTCATTGCGGCCAAAACTTTCAGGCCATTCAGTGTTGCAGCTAAGTTCTGCAGGAAAGTCCGTAATTGTGAGGGCTTTTGAATCTCTTGTCAACGCTTTTTCAGAAAAAATCGCTGCAGTCGGAACATGAACCCTCGGCGTCACTACCAGGAAATGACGCGGCGGCAATTGTACAACGTCTAATGCTTCTCCGACACCCTGCGCGAACGCATTTTTTCCAAAAACGAAAAACGGCACGTCGGCGCCGAGCTTCAGTGCCAGCTCCTGCAATTCCAGGCGCGGCAAGTGAAGGTTCCAAAGCCGGTTCAACGCGAGCAGCGTGGTGGCCGCGTCGGAACTGCCGCCGCCGAGCCCCGCGCCCATCGGCAGGCGCTTCTCGATCTCTATATCGACGCCTTGCGGCGAGCCAGTATGTGCTTTGAGCAGATTGGCAGCGCGTACTGTGAGGTCGTGTTCGGGCGGCACGTCGGCGATCTCGGTGCTGCGCGTGATCAGCCCATCGTCGCGCCGCGTGAAGTGCAGCGTGTCGCCCCAGTCGAGTAGCTGGAAGACCGTTTGCAGCGTGTGATAGCCATCCGGCCGGCGCCCGGTGATGTGCAGGAAGAGGTTGAGTTTCGCTGGCGCGAGGCAATCGCGCAGCGAGTTGGTTGTTTCGATCATGAGTCGAGGCTACATGCGCCGACAAGGCGCCGAATAAGCGGCAAGAGCGCGCGAGAGCACGCGATTACTGGTCCAGCACGAGCTTGATGTCGAGCGGCGGCTCGTCACGCGTCAGGTTCACGCGCTTCACGCCGGTGGCGGGCGCCTCGGCGTAGGCGAGATAGTCGATCGTCCAGCCGTCCTGGCTGATCTCCTTCAGGCGCGACGGCTGCTCCGGGTCCTTTTCCGTTTTCGCGCGCGAAGTAGGCGCCGGCGAAGGCTGCAGCCAATAGCGCAAGCCTTCGACAGGCAGCGCGAAGCCCAGCGCGTTCTGCATCAGCGTGGACACGTTGTCCGCGGTGAGCGGCTGACGGTTGGGCAACTCGAGCGTGGCCGAAGCTGGCGACGAGGTCACGATGGCGAGCGTCTGCCCAAGCGGATTGCGCAACTGCAGCGTGACGGTGTCGCCGGTTTCCTGCCACGAGAAATTGCCGTATGCATTGCGCTGCTGGCCGTTCTGGTCGTTGTACTGAACGGCAAAACGGCCCTGGTAAGCGCGGCTTGTTTGCGCGGTTACCGCGGTGGCGGCATTCGACGTGGACGGCCCTTGCGGTTTTACCGACGCACAGCCGGACAGTGCGAGGACGGCGGCTGCGGCGAGACCGAGCGCCGCACGACGCGGCGCCCGCAAAGAAATATCAAGACTGGAAAGACGCATTAAAGATCGTTCACCTGAAGACGTTGCAGCGTTTTGACGAGCGTTTCGTTGTCCGGTTCGAGCTTGCGCGCCTCGCGAAAGGCGGCGCGAGCCTGGTCCTGATCGCCGGCTTTCCACAGTACTTCGCCGAGGTGCGCGCCGATTTCGGCGTTCGGCTGAATGGTGTAAGCCTTGCGCAGCAGCCGGATGGCGTCCGTCGTATCGCCCATGCGGTACTTGACCCAGCCGACGCTGTCCATGATGAATGCGTCGTTCGGCGCAAGCGACGAGGCCTTTTCGACCAGCTTGTCGGCTTCCGCAAGACGCTGATTGCGATCGGCAAGCGAATAGCCGAGCGCGTTGTACGCCTGTGGATTGTCCGGCTGCGTCTGGATCAGCTTGCGCAATTGCGCTTCCATGGTGTCGAAATGACCGTTCTTTTCGGCGGCCATTGCGTAGTCGTAGGTCAGGTCGGGGTCGTCCGGAAACGCGGCCGTGGCTTGTTGCAGGCGCGTTTCGGCTTCCGGGTAGCGCTTCGCGTCGAACAGGATCGCCGCGTCGGTGCGCGCGACGAGCGCCTGGTCGCGCGGATCGGCGGGGCGCAGGCTGGCGAGCTGGCGGCGCGCGTCGTCCGGCTTGCCCTGCTTGGCGAGCAGCTGTGCACGCGTGATCTGCGCCGAGAGATACTGCTGGCTCGACGGCGAGATCTTGCTGAGCCAGTCGGCGGCAGCCGCCTCGTTCTTCTGTTCCAGCGACACCTGCGCGAGATAGATATACGCCTGGCCGGGGTCGGCGCCGGGCGTCTTCTCGGCCTGCTGCGCGTACTGCGTCAGATAGCCCTGCGCGTCGGTGAAATTCTTCTGCTGGATCTTGATGAGCGCGAGCGCCATGAGCGGCGTGAGGTCGCTTGCGTTCGCCTTGTGCATTACCTCGAACTGCTTTTGCGCGTCGTCCAGACGGTCGCTCGCCAGATACATTTGCGCGAGAGCGAGTCGCGCATCATGCGATTTCGGATTCTGCTGCACATATTTTTCGAGCGACGCAATGCCTTCCTTGCGCTCCTCCGGGCCCATTTGCGACAGCATCAGCGCTGCCGGCAGATAGTCGGGCTTGAGCGCGAGTGCCTGCTGAAGCGACTTGTGCGCGCCCGGCGCGTCGTCAGCAACCAGTTGCTGACGCGCGATGGCCAGTTGCGCTTCGGGCCGGTTCATGTCGTTCTTCAGCATGTCCTGCAACACGTGCAGGCCGCCGACCCGGTTCGGCCCGCGCGACAGCAGCAGTTGCAGCGCGAGAATGGCGTTACCGCGATTGTCGGCCGGGACGCGGGCAAGCTCGCGCGCGAGCAGCGGCTCAGCGTCGTCAGGCTTGCCCGACAGCACCAGCAGCGACGCGTCCAGCTGGGCGGCGCGCTCGGAATTCGGCGCATACTGCTGCCACAGTTGCGCAGCGGCCAGTGCGTCCGACGGGCTTTGCGCGGCCAGCGCAATTTCGGTGGCGCGCTGCGCCATGCGCGGATCGTGCGTGTCGCGCGCGAGCGCAAGATACGTCTGGTAAGCGGGCGCAGGCTGGTTGCGTTGCAGCGCCACTTCGGCGGCGAGCACCTGGAATACGATCTGGCTCGTCAGCTGCACGTTGGGCAGCGCCTTTTGTTCGTCCGCCGACGGCGGGCCCAGCGGATCGCTCAGCGTGACCGAGGTGTCGTCCGCGTCCGGCGAGGGGTCCTGCGCGTGCGCGGGCACCGCGGCGAACGCCCACAGGGCGAGCGCGGCAGCACCGAGCGAGCGCCGCGCGGACACTGCGTGCGGTACGCGGAATGCGCTGGCCGGGCGCTTCAAAAACAGCTTCACGAAGGACAAGTTCATGGAAATCCGTTCAATGTTTCGGACGATTGTAACGCGCTCGCTACAATACGCGCACAACCACTCACGCAAGTTGCAGACCAGTTAGACATGCCAGAGTTGCCAGAAGTTGAGGTTACCCGACGGGGAATCGAACCGTATGTGGCCGGCCGCAAGGTCGAGCGCGTCGAGGTGCGCACGCCTGCGCTGCGCTGGCCGATTCCGGCGGACCTTGCGAAGACCTTGCGCGGCCACGTGGTACGCAACGTCGAGCGGCGCGGCAAGTATCTGCTGTTCGAAACCGACTCCGGTTGGTTCATCGTGCATCTTGGCATGACAGGGACGCTGCGCGTGTTGCGCCATGTGCCGCATGCGCCGGCCGCTGCCAAACACGACCACGTCGACTGGATTTTCGACGACTTCATTTTGCGCTTTCGCGACCCGCGGCGCTTTGGCGCCGTGCTCTGGCATCCGCGCGAGGCGGGCGACGTGCTCGGGCATCCGTTGCTTGCCAGTCTGGGCGTCGAGCCGTTTTCACCGGCGTTCTCCGGCGCGCTGATGCATCGGCTTACGCGCGGGCGCAAGGTGTCGGTGAAGCAGGCACTGCTCGCCGGAGAAATCGTAGTCGGGGTGGGAAATATCTATGCGTCAGAAAGCCTCTTTCGCGCGGGCATCCGGCCGACTACCGCGGCGGGCCGCGTCTCGCTCGTGCGCTATGGGCTGCTGGCCGACGCCGTGCGCGTGACGCTGGCCGCAGCAATCGAAAAGGGCGGCAGCACGCTGCGCGATTTCGTCGGCAGCAATGGCGAGAGCGGTTACTTCCAGTTGGATTATTTCGTCTATGATCGCGCGGGCCAGCCGTGCCGTGTGTGCGCCACACCGATCAGACAGATCGTGCAAGGTCAGCGCTCCACTTACTTTTGTCCCACCTGCCAGCGCTAATTCTCCGATGCCTTCCCGCCTGACTCCGCGCTCCGCGCAGCAGTTGTCGCCGGCCACCGCGCCTGCTTCGCCCGTGTCGCCGCTTATGTCTCCGCATAGGTCGCCGCATATGTCGCCGCTCGCGCCGCATTTCGCTCCACGGCTGATCGCCTGGCAGCGCGAGCACGGCCGCCATGACCTGCCGTGGCAGAACACGCGTGATCCGTATCGGATCTGGCTGTCGGAAATCATGCTGCAACAGACCCAAGTGTCGACGGTTATTCCGTACTACGCGAAGTTTCTCGCACGTTTTCCGGATGTCGCCGCGCTGGCCGCCGCACCCGTCGACGATGTAATGGCGCTGTGGGCCGGCCTCGGCTACTACACGCGCGCGCGCAACCTGCATCGCTGCGCGCAGACGGTCGTCGAGCAGCACGGCGGCGCGTTTCCGGCTTCGGTGGAAGAGCTTGCCGAACTGCCGGGAATTGGCCGGTCGACGGCAGCCGCGATCGCCTCGTTCGCGTTCGGCGCGCGCGCGACGATTCTCGACGGCAATGTGAAGCGCGTTCTCGCGCGAGTGTTTGGCGTGGAAGGTTTTCCAGGCGAGAAGAAGGTCGAGAACGCGATGTGGACACTGGCTGAATCGCTGTTGCCCTCGAATGCATCGGACGACGAAGTCAGCGCATACACGCAAGGCTTGATGGACCTGGGCGCGACCTTGTGCGTGCGCGGCAAGCCCGACTGCGCGCGCTGTCCGTTTGCCGCCGACTGCGTGGCTAACGTCACGGGCCGTCAGCGCGAACTGCCCGCGGCCCGCCCGAAGAAAACGGTGCCGACCCGCCGCACATGGATGCTGGTGCTGCGCGACGGCGACGCGGTCATGCTCGAGAAGCGACCGCCTTCGGGTATCTGGGGCGGTCTGTGGAGCTTGCCCGAAGCCGCCGACGAAGCCGCGTTGGCGGCCCGCGCTGAGGAGTTCGGCAGCGCCGGCGGTGTGTGCAGACTGGCGCCGCTCACGCACGTGTTCACGCATTTCAGATTGGACATCGAGCCGCGGCTCGCGGAACTCGATCGGGGCGTCGGTGCGCTCGCCGCGCTCGGCGATGGGCAGACTGCGTGGGTCGCGCTCAGCGACCTCGACTCATTCGGGGTGCCGGCGCCCGTGCGCAAACTGCTGGACAGCCTGCAAGGTTCGCTGATCTGAGAAACTGCGAGCGTGCCGACGTTTGTGCTGCGTCGCTACGGCCTAAAGCAGCTGATGCTGTTGCATATAGCGATGAACCACTTCAATGCGCGCGCCGGCGTCTTGCATTTCCATCAGTTTCTGACGCGCGCGTAGTGCAATGGGTAGCACTTCAGCAAGACGGTTCGACACCCACGAAGGATCTTCGAGTCTGAATGGCTCGGCAAACGGCAGGCTCTCCGGGTCGCGCTCGCGGATTGTCGCAATGATCCGCTCGAGCACTTCCGCGCATGCGCCAAACTTGGCCAACTGCTGATTGTCCTCGAGCGGCCGGTCTTCTCCGAGCGGCTCGGCCATGCCGACCAGCAAGCCGCTGCTTTCCACACGATGCGACAGCAAGCGGAAGCGCCGCGTGCCGCGGGCGCGAATCAGCAACATGCCGAAAGTCTCAACGTCGCATTGGTCGATTTCCGCCAGGCAGCCGATCGATTCGGGCACCGAAGGTTCGTTCTCCCGCGCGACTTCTGCGCCGCTTTTCAGCAGGCACACGCCAAACGGCGTCTTTTCGCGCAGACAGTCGCGCGCCATGTCCAGATAGCGCGCTTCGAAAATCTTCAGCGGCAGGATTCCGTCGGGAAACAGAACCGTGTGCAGTGGGAACAGCGGCACATCGGCGAGCACAGTAGAAGTAGAGGACATGGCGCAACGCTTCGAGTTGAGGCCGCGCGATGCGGCCGGTTAAGCCACTAACTTCGATGACGCGCCGGCCTCGACCGGTGCGTCGCGGTGCCGCACGATTATATTCGCTGCATTGGCGAGACGCGCGGCGAGCGTCTCCGCAATAAACACCGAGCGGTGCTGACCACCCGTGCAACCAATCGCGACCGTCAGGTAACTACGATTGTCGTCGCGGAAATGCGGCAGCCATTTAGCGAGAAACTTCTGAATGTCGTCGATCATTTCATGCACGACCGGCAGGGCGTCGAGAAAATCGATTACCGGTTTGTCGAGGCCCGTAAGCGGGCGCAATTCATGATCGTAGTATGGGTTCGGCAGCGTGCGGACGTCGAACACAAAATCGGCGTCGAGCGGCACGCCGCGTTTGAAGCCGAACGACTCGAACATCAGCACGAGCCCTGCATGCTCCTGCTCGATAAAGCGCTTGACCCATTGACGCAGCACGTTTGCGCGCAGATTGCTCGTGTCGATCTGATGGCCGAACTCGGCCAGGCCCGCAACGAGCTCGCGTTCCCGTTCAATCGCCTCGGCAAGCGACGTGAGCAGGCCGACATCGGCATCGTGAGCAGTGGAGCCTGACAGCGGATGGCGGCGGCGCGTTTCGGAAAAGCGCTGAATCAGCGACTGCGTGCTCGCGTTAAGGAACAGCACACGCACGTCGTGCGCGCGCGACAGGTCGCGGATCATGGCCGGCATGTCGTCGAGCGACGCGCTCGAACGGGCGTCGATTGCCACCGCGAGGCGGTCGTGCCCGTCTTCGGCAAGATATGACGCAAGCTCGGGCAAGAAGCGCGGCGGTAAATTGTCGACGCAGTAATAGCCCGCGTCCTCGAGCGCGTTCAACGCGACGGACTTGCCTGAGCCGGATATGCCAGTGATGAGGATTATGCGCATGGAGTCGTGAAATCGGTCCGTTTCATCATAGCATCTGAGCCTCTCGCGCGTACCCGCGGCAGGCCGCGGGCGAGGGCTGCGAGTGCCGCATGAAAGCGCATGAACGCCGCGCTCGGCTCAGATCAGTTTGCCGGGAAACTGGCTATCCGGATCTTGCATGGCAAGACGCTGGCGATCCATGAAATCGCGCAGCGTGTCGATGCCGCGCAATTGCAGGATCGTGTTGCGCACAGCCGCTTCGACCAGCACGGCGAGGTTGCGGCCCGCCGCCACCTGAATTGTTACCTTGCTGATGGGCAGCCCCAGAACGTCGACGGTCTGGCTCTCCAGCGGCAGCCGCTGGAACTCGCCGTCGGGGCGGCGCACCAGTTGCACGATCAGCTTCAGCTTCATTTTTCGGCGCACGGCGGTTTCACCGAAAATCGTCTTGATGTCGAGCAGGCCGAGGCCGCGTACTTCCAGCAGATTTTGCAGAAGCGGCGGGCAGCGCCCTTCGACGAAGTCGGGGCCGAGGCGCACGAAGTCCACGGCGTCGTCGGCCACGAGGCCGTGGCCGCGGCTGATCAGTTCGAGGCCGAGCTCGCTTTTGCCGAGGCCCGAGTCGCCGGTGAGCAGTACGCCCATGCCGAGGATGTCCATGAACACGCCGTGCAGCGTGGCGCGCGGCGCGAGAATGCGCGACATGTAAAGGCGCAGGCTGTCGATCACCGCGGCCGCCGACATAGGCGTCGTGAAGAGCGGTGTGGACGAGCGCGTGCAGCGCAGTACCAGTTCCGGCGGCGCGGCAACGCCGCCCGCCACCACCAGGAACGGCGGTTCCAACGCGATCAGTTCGGCCATGTGGCGCGAGCGGTCTTCGTCGGTCTGGCGTTTGTAGTAGTCGATTTCGGCGTCGCCGAGCACCTGGATCCGGTTGGGGTGGATCAGGTTCAAGTGGCCGACGAGGTCGGCGCTCGACGTGGCATTGGCGACCGATTCCGAAGAAAAGCCGCGTTCCCAGCCTTCATGCCCTGTCAGCCAGCTTAGTTTCAGCGTGGCGGCGTTATCGTCGAAAATGCTCTGGGCGTTGATGCTGGACGTATCCATGAGTCAGTGACTCCAGTGTTGGCCGCTTGCCGGACACAGCGCCGGCCGCGCTGATGCGGGCCGTGAGCCGGGCCTGGCTATACCCGCACGCGCCCGGTTGGCCGTGCAGGCAGGCGGCGTGCGGATAACCGCCGCTGCATCAAGGTTGCCACTGAGTGAGCAGGCGATGCAATGATTCGCGGTCTTCTTCCGTATGCAGGCGCTCGCGTGCCTCACGATCGGACAGCAGTTGCGCGATTTCCGAAAGAATTTCGAGGTGCTGCTGCGTGGCCTGTTCCGGCACGAGCAGGAAGATGAGCAGCGAGACCGGCTGACCGTCGGGCGATTCGAAGGGAATGGGTTCGGCGAGGCGGACAAACGCGGCGAGCGGTTGCTTGAGGCCTTTGATCCGGCCGTGCGGAATCGCGACGCCTTCGCCCAGCCCCGTGGATCCGAGGCGCTCGCGCGCAAACAGATTGTCTGTGACCGTGCTGCGGGCGATGCCGTTCTGGTTCTCGAAGATGAGGCCCGCTTGCTCGAACACGCGCTTTTTGCTGGTGACCGATAGTCCGACGACGACGTTCTCGAGGGGAAGAAATTTGGCTAAACGATTCATGTTGACAGGCGAAAACGTGGCCTGGGTTCTCCTCGCTGGGGCGTTTGATTGGCGTTCCATTCGTTTGATGCTCGCGGCGACGTACGTCGGAGTCCGAAAGCACAGGACTCCGGCAGACTGCCTTTGTGCGAGCTAGACCCCGATGGTAACCGGAACATTATAGAACAGGGCGACGGCGTATGGTGCGGCGCGCCATCAATGCGCAATAGGTTCTTTCTTCAGGTTTCGCAAACGTGGATCGGCACTCGAAGCCGCAACGAAAAACCGCCCGGTCAGGGCGGTTTTGGGCGAGCGGATTGAAGCAGTGCTTCTGAATTCGCTTACTGCGGCGGCACGTCCAGTTGCGGCGCCGGTTGATACTTGATCGCTTCGTGCTGATGGCCTTGCAGGCGATCCTTGTGGCGTATCACTTGCCGGTCGAGCTTGTCGATCATCAGATCGATCGCAGCGTAGAGGTCGCTGTCGCAGCTCTCGACAAAAATGTCCTTGCCCTTCAGATGCAGGTTGATTTCAACCTTTTGCCGCTTTTCCTTTTCCTTGTGGTTGTCGACCGAGAGGACCACACTGCCGTCGATGACCTGATCGAAATGTCTTAGCACCCTATCCAATTTGGAGATCACGTATTCGCGCAACGCAGGCGTAACTTCGAGGTGGTGTCCACTGATCTGCAGATTCATAGTGCTTCTCCAAGCTAGTGGCCGCTTGGTCCGCACGATGACGAAGGTCCGGTCGATCTGTCGGCTTGCCTGAGTCGCCCCCCGGTGACTGACTTCTGGCAGGTCGCATCGGCCGGCCTGTCCGCCAACTTGCGGAGCGGCCGGTAAATGCCCGCCACGGAAGGCGACGGGCTACAGAGACTTGCGCAGGTTGACTGCCGGGATTCTGAGCGCTTCGCGATATTTCGCCACGGTGCGCCGTGCGACCACGAAGCCCTGTTCCGCCAGCAGTTCGGCTATGCGGCTGTCTGAGAGAGGCGTTTTTGCGTTTTCCGCTCCTATCAGTTGCTTGATGAGCGCGCGAATGGCCGTTGAAGACGCCGCGCCGCCCGTATCCGTCGAAACATGCGAACCGAAGAAGTATTTGAACTCAAGCGTCCCGAACGGGGTGAGCATGTACTTACCGGTTGTCACACGCGAGACAGTTGACTCGTGTAGGCCCAGCGTATCAGCAATTTCCCGCAAAACCAAGGGGCGCATGGCAATTTCGCCGTGCACAAAAAAGCTCTTTTGACGCTCGACAATGGCCTGCGCGACCCGCAGGATTGTTTCGAAACGCTGCTGGATATTCTTGATCAGCCAGCGCGCCTCTTGCAGTTGCTGGCGCAACGAACCGCTGCCCGGATCGCCCCGGTTATTGCGCAGAATGTTGGCGTACAGGTGGTTGATGCGCAGCTTCGGCACGACCTCGGGATTCAGTTCGGCCTGCCAGCCCTGGGCGGTTTTGCGCACCATGATGTCCGGCACCACGTAGTCCGCCTCGGCCTTGCCGTATGCGGCGCCCGGAAACGGCTCCAGTGAGCGGATCAGTGCGTGCGCGGCGCGCAGGTCGTCGTCGCTGGCTTTCAAATGCTTGCGCAGCCGCGTGAAATCGCGCGCGGCCAGCAGTTCCAGATAATGGGCAACGATGTCGAGCGCCAATGCCCGCGTGGGCGTTGGCTCGAGCCGCAGCAATTGCAGCTTCAGGCATTCGGACGCCGAGCGCGCGCCGACGCCCGCCGGGTCGAAGCTGTGCAGCAGCGCGAGTGCCGCGTTCAGTTCGTCGAGATCCACTTCTAGCTCTTGCGGCAGGTCGGCAAGCACTTCTTCGAGCGTGGCGGCAAGGTAGCCGTCGTCGTCGAGCGATTCGATCAGAAAGGTGACCAGCGCGCGGTCGCGCTGACCGGCCTGAGTCACGCGCAATTGCGCCATCAGGTGATCGCGCAGCGAAGTACTCGATTCGTGAATTTGCAGCGGCGGCAGGTCGTCGTCGTCGGAGGCGTTGCCGGAGCGGCCGTAGTCGTCGAGGTTCCACTGTGACGCGTCGCCGTTGCCGTCGCCCGCGAGGCCGTTGTACTCGTCCACGCTTTGCGGCTCGCCGCTCTCCGAGCGCTCGCTGCTGCTAGAGGACGACGACGAGCCGTTGCCGCCCATCTGATCGGGCGGCGTGGCCGAGCCGGGTGCCTGCGCGATCAGCGAGCCGTCGGCGGCCACGCGAAGCGGGCTCGCAATCCAGTCGTCCTCGTTTTCGAGCAGCGGATTCTGCGAGATCGCCGTTGCCACTTCCTGCTGCAGTTCGAGCGTGGACAGCTGAAGCAGCCGGATGGACTGCTGCAGTTGCGGGGTCAACGCAAGATGCTGCGATAGGCGGAGTTGGAGGCTGGCTTTCATGGCAAGTTCAGATTCATTGTAGAGAGTTTGCCACGACCGCGATACCTTGCGAATTCGCAATTACACATGCGTCCGCTTTTGATGGCGCCAGGGCGCGAGCCCGCCCGGCGCGAGAACGCCCAGCAGAACGCCCAGCAGAACGCCTGGAACAACGCCGAGGACAACGAGTGCAAAACGGCGGCAGCGCGTGCGGCGCCGCCGTTTCCCGACTGCGCTTACATGCGGAAATGCTCGCCCAGATAGACGCGCCGCACGCTTTCGTTTTCGATGATTTCGCTCGGCGCGCCGGCCGCGAGCACGCTGCCGTCGCTGATGATGTATGCGTGATCGCAGATGCCGAGCGTTTCTCGCACGTTGTGATCGGTGATTAGCACGCCAATATTGCGCTGCTTCAGAAATTTGACGATTTTCTGGATCTCGAGCACCGCGATCGGGTCGACGCCCGCGAACGGTTCGTCGAGCAGAATGAAGCTCGGGTTGGTGGCGAGCGCCCGCGCGATTTCCACCCGGCGACGCTCGCCGCCCGACAGCGAAAGCGCCGGATTTTCACGCAAATGCGCGATTTGCAGTTCGTCGAGCAGCGCTTCCGTACGGCTCGTGATGGCGTCTTTGGACAGGCGCTTGCCGTTTTCCTCGTGCTGTAGTTGCAGCACGGCGCGAATGTTTTCCTCGACGGAAAGCTTGCGGAACACCGACGCTTCCTGCGGCAGATATGAAAGCCCGAGCGAAGCGCGCTTGTGGATGGGCAACAGGCTGATGGACTTGCCGTCCAGGTCGATGTCGCCGGCGTCGAGCGGCACGAGTCCGACGATCATGTAGAACGACGTGGTCTTGCCCGCGCCGTTCGGGCCGAGCAGACCCACCACCTCGCCGCTTTTCACATCGAGAGAAACGTCTTTGACGACCGTGCGCGACCCGTAGCGCTTCTTCAGATTACGTACGACCAGCGAACTGCTCGTGCCCGCCGGCTTGCGATTGGGAAGGGACGCTGAGGTACTCACTGATTCGGCGCTCCCTGAATAGAGGTGGACGGCGCGAGCGTGGCCGACGCGCCGTTCAGCGGCGCGGCGCCGCCGTTGCGCGGCGACAGCATGGCGCGCACGCGACCGGTGGGATTGCCCGGGCCGGCGACGTCCTTGCCTGCCTTCGCGGTGTAGAAGTCTTTCTGGCCGTCATAGGTGATGACGCTGCCGTGCACCTGATCCATCACCGTAGAAAGGCCCTGCAGGCGCTTGACCGTAGCATTCGTGGTGAGCGTGGTCAGGTCCTGCTTGCCGTCGTAGTCGATACGAACGGCCGTGCCTTCGATGTATTCGTCGAGACCTTCGCGCTTCTGGCGGAAATACGACAGGTTGCCGCCGCTCGAGGTGCCGGTCGCGTACTGATAGCCCTGCGGGTCCTGGGTGACTTCGACACGGTCGGCCTTGATCATGATCGTGCCCTTGGTGGCGACCACATGGCCGGTGAAAATGTTGACCTGTTTGAGGTCGTCGTAAGTCATGTTGTCCGCTTCGATATTGAGCGGCTTGTCCTTGTCGGCGCGGTCCGCGTGCGCGAGCGGCGCGAAGCCGGCAAGCGGCAACGCGACCAGCAGCGCAGCGAGTGCGGCGCGGCACGCGGACAGGGTGCGCGAGCGGCCGGTATCAAAACGGGGGAACGATTCGTTCATGCAGTCACGCCTGGAATGGGATTACCCGGGTTGTCTGGGCGAGCTGCCGCCGCCGTCGGACGCGGCGATCGCGCCTTTCACGTTGCCGAAGAGCTGCATGACCCGGGTGACGTTGTTGTAATTCATGCCGCTGGCTGTCATCACGGACACGCCGCGCTGAAGTTTAACCGGCTTTTCCGTCTCGATCACATCGTCGTTCACGAGCACGCGGAAATGCTCGGAGTCGGCCTGCATCTGCGGGTCGCCGTTGCCGGCCGAGCGCACGATACGGGCGTTGCCGTACAGGTCGACGATGGACGCGTCGCCATTCACCCGGCCGGTGTCGCCGGTCGCGGTGACTATCGGCTTGCCTGGCTGGAACGCGCGCATCGCGGGTTTCACGAGGTCGCTGAGTTCGTCGTCTTCATAATGAATCAGCGACTGCGCGGTCAGGCGATACTGCGTTGCGCCCGACTGATCGAGTTCCGAAACCGAGAACTTGTCGGCGAAGTAGTCCGGCGTGTGCTCTTTGGGACGCAGCGGGCGGTCGCCCTGGCGCGGCAGCGTGGCTTGCAGCAGCCACCATGTGATGCCCGCGAGGGCCGCCATAGCGACGAGCGGAATCAGCGATGTGAAGCGAAACTGGTTATTCATCCGACGAGGCCCCGCTGTTCGCCGCTACAGGCGGCCGCGAGCAGCGCCTCGTACTTGTGCTGGGCGCGCAGCAGGATGTCGCACAGTTCGCGCGCTGCGCCGTGGCCGCCGCGCGCCTCGCTCACCCAGTGCGCGCGCGCGATCACTTCAGGATGCGAATTGGCCGGAGCGGCCGCAAAGCCCACCTTCAGCATCACGCCGAGGTCGACCCAGTCGTCGCCCATATAACCGCATTGTTCGGCGCTCATGCCGGTGGCTTCGAGCAGTTCCGCAAACGCTTGCGGCTTGTTCTCAATGCCCTGATACACGTGCGTAATGTGCATTTCCTTCGCGCGCGCCGCGACGATGCCCGATTTGCGGCCGGTGATGATGGCGGTTTCAATGCCGGCCTGGCGCAACAGCTTCATGCCGTGGCCGTCCATTGAATTGAAGCCTTTCATCGTGTCGCCTTCCGCCGTGAAGAGCAGGCCGCCGTCGGTGAGCACGCCGTCGACGTCGAAAATCATCAGCTTCACGCGGCTTGCGCGTTCGGTAGCGGTAGGGGGCGCGACGGCCATCAGATCACCTTCTTTGAAAACAGGTCGTGCATGTTGAGCGCGCCGATCAGCTTGCCCGCTTCGTCGACGACCAGCATCTGATTGATGCGGTGGCGCTCCATCAGTTCCACTGCTTCGACCGCGAGATGGTCCGGACCGATGGTGCGCGGGTCGGCGGTCATCACGGCGGCGATGGACAGCGCGCGAAAATCGCCGTCGCGCTCCAGCACGCGGCGCAAGTCGCCGTCGGTGAAAATGCCTTTCACGCGGTCTTCGCTATCGACAATCGCGGTCATGCCCATGCGCTTGGCCGTCAACTGGAAGAGCGCGTCACGCACGGTGGCCTCGGGCATGACCTTAGGCACCTGGTCGCCGGTGCGCATGACGTCGCTGACATAGGTGAGCAGACGCCGGCCGAGCGCGCCGCCCGGATGCGAGCGCGCGAAATCGTCGCGGCCAAAACCGCGCGCGTCGAGCACCGCGACCGCAAGCGCGTCGCCGAGCGCGAGTGCCGCAGTGGTGCTCGCGGTGGGCGCAAGATTCATCGGGCAAGCTTCTTTGGCGACGCCCGAATTCAGATGGACGTCCGCGAGTTTCGCGAGACTCGACGACGGGCGTCCGGTCATTGCAATCAGCTTCGCGCCAAGCCGTTTGATGAGCGGCAGGATGGCCACGAGTTCCTCGGTCTCACCGGAATTGGATAGCGCGAGGAAGACGTCGTCGGCGGTCACCATGCCGAGGTCGCCGTGGCTTGCTTCTGCGGGATGCACGAAAAAGGCCGGTGTGCCCGTACTCGCGAGCGTGGCCGCGAGCTTGCGCGCCACATGCCCCGATTTGCCGATGCCGGAAACGACCACGCGCCCACGGCAACCCAGGATGAAGTCCACCGCCCCGACGAAGGCGCCGTCGAGCTGGTCGCGAAGCGCGCGCACGGCGTCCGCTTCAATGTCGAGCACGTCGCGAGCGAGCGCAAGTGCCCGGTCGCCATTGATTTTCGCTATCATTCGCGAAGTATAGCAAAGGCGCCTGTTCGCCGCGCCGGGCCTGCTGTGCATCGCGGCTGCCTTCATCGCCTTCTTTATCGCCCCCTGTAACGGCCCCTCAACCTTGTCGCACGGCCTCTCGCGTGCACGGTTCCGCTGACGAACGAGGACGCTTCACCCATGCGTTTTTGCCGATGATTTCCCCGCTGGAAATGACGCTCTTCCTGCTGCTGGCATCAGTAGCGGGCGTGGTGATTTTTCGCTTTCTGAATCTTCCGCCGATGCTCGGTTATCTGAGCGTCGGCATTGTTGTCGGCCCGAATGCGCTCGGCCTCGTGCCCGATTCCGTTGGCGCGCAGAACCTCGCGGAATTCGGCGTCGTGTTTCTGATGTTTTCCATCGGCCTCGAGTTTTCGCTCGCGAAGCTGCGCTCCATGCGCCGCCTCGTGTTCGGGCTCGGCCTTCTGCAAGTGCTAGGCACCATAGTGGTCGCGGTGTCGCTCGGCTTCATGTTCGAGCGCTGGGTGCATATCAAGTGGCAGGCGAGCATCGCGCTGGGCGGCGCGCTGGCCATGTCGTCCACGGCGATTGTCAGCAAGATGCTTGCGGAGCGCCTCGAGATCGAGACCGAGCACGGCCGCAATATCTTCGGCGTGCTGCTGTTCCAGGACCTCGCAGTCGTGCCGCTTCTGATCATCATTTCGGCGCTGGGCGGAGATTCGAAGGACCTCGTGAGCTCGCTCGGCGTCGCGGCGATCAAGATCGTCGTCGCGCTGTCGCTGCTGCTGATCGTCGGGCAGCGTTTCATGACGCGCTGGTTCAACGTGGTCGCGCGGCGCCGTTCGCAGGAACTGTTCATTCTCAATCTGCTGCTCGTCACGCTCGGCGCAGCCTTCATCACGGACAAGTTCGGACTTTCGCTCGCACTGGGCGCGTTCATCGCCGGCATGCTGATCGCGGAGACGCCGTATCGCCATCAGGTGGAAGAAGACATCAAGCCGTTTCGCGACGTGCTGCTCGGGCTCTTCTTCATCACCACGGGCATGCTGCTGAACCCGCTCGTGATCTGGCAGCATCCGTTCGTCGTGCTTGGCTTCCTGATCGGGCCGACCTTGCTGAAGGTGGTGATGATCACCGGGCTCTCGCGCCTGTTCGGCGCGTCGCCGGGCGTCGCGATGCGCACCGGCATTGGCCTCGCGCAAGCCGGCGAGTTCGGTTTCGTGCTGCTGAATCTGATTCTCGACAAGCATCTTGTCGATGCCACGCTGTTGCAGGCGATTCTCGCGGCGATGCTGCTGTCGATGCTCGCCGCGCCGTTCCTGATCCAGAACGCCGATCGCATCGTGCTGCGCCTGTCGTCGACCGAATGGATGATGCAGTCCCTGCAGATGACGCGCATCGCGACCCAGAGCCTGAAACAAAGCGGCCACGTGATCATTTGCGGCTATGGCCGCTCGGGTCAGAATCTTGCGCGCATGCTGGAGAACGAAGGCCTGTCGTATGTCGCGCTCGACCTCGACCCGGACCGTGTACAGGCGGCAGCGGCCGCGGGCGAGTCCGTGGTGTTCGGCGACGCGGGGCGGCGCGAGTCGCTGCTCGCAGCCGGCATTCACCGCGCAGCGGCGATCGCCATCACCTATGCGAATACGCCGTCGGCGCTGCGCGTGTTGCACAACATTCACGAACTCGAGCCTACTTTGCCGGTCATCGTTCGTACCGTCGACGACGCCGATCTCGAGAAACTGCTTGCCGCGGGCGCGACCGAGGTGATTCCGGAAATCGTCGAAGGCAGCCTGATGCTCGCGTCCCACACGCTCGTGGTGATGGGCGTGCCGATGCGCCGCGTGGTGCGCCGGGTGGAGGAAATGCGCGACGAGCGCTATGCGCTGCTGCGCGGCTATTTCCACGGCGCGGACGACATGGACGACGACGACGGCCACGAACAGGTGCGGCTACAATCGGTTCCGGTCGACGAGAGTGCCGACGCGGTCGGCCGCACGCTCGCCGATCTGGGCCTTTACGAACTCGGCGTGGAAGTGACGGCGATTCGCCGGCACGGCATTCGCGGCGTGGAGCCCGACCCGTCGACCAAGCTCCGCGCGAGCGACATCGTCGTGCTGCGCGGCTTGCCCGAGCAACTGGCGCAAGCCGAGGAGAGGCTTTCGAAACATCGTCGCGCGGGTGCCGCCGCGGCCTAGTCAAGGTGCGGCACGGTTTGCCCGGGCGCCGCTGATTCAGCTTTTCATGGGACCTCGCGGGGTCCATCCGGAGACATCATGTCAAACGCGCTGGCGAGCGCGCCGCTCGACGCGGCCGACTACATCAAGAGTCACATTCGCACCGTTGCCGACTGGCCGCAGCCGGGCGTGCAGTTTCGCGACATCACGCCGCTTCTGCGCGAACCGAAGTCGCTGCGTGTGCTGATCGACCTGTTCGTGCAGCGGTATATCGACGCGCAGCTCGACTACGTTGCCGGGCTCGACGCACGCGGGTTCATCATCGGGCCGATTCTCGCCTATGAACTGAACCTCGGTTTCATTCCGATCCGCAAGCAGGGCAAACTGCCGTACAAGCGCGCGTCGCAGTCGTATGAACTCGAGTATGGCACCGCCACCGTCGAGATTCACGAGGACGCGTGCAAGCCGGGCGACCGCGTAGTGATCATGGACGACCTGATCGCGACCGGCGGCACGATGATGGCCGGCAAGATTCTGCTGGAGCGGCTCGGCGCGGTCGTGGTGGAGGGCGCGGCGATTATCGACCTGCCCGAACTCGGCGGCTCGAAGCTGCTCGCGGGCGGCGGTTTGCCGCTGTACACGGTGACGAGCTTCGCAGGCCACTGAGCGCAGGGCGTCGCGGCCGGTGCGGCGGGCTGCTCATCCGCTGAGGTTTGCTCGGAGTGCGCCTCGCGTGCACTTGAGGTCTGCTTCGGGTCCACCGTGGCGGCAGCTTCCGGCATAAAGAAAGGTAGATAGCAATCGTGCCCAACTTCGCGTTGTTTCTCGCTACATCAATTGCCATCACGATGGCGCCGGGTCCAGACAATCTGCAAGTGCTGGCGCGCGGCATCTCGCAGGGCCGCGCGGCGGGCCTCGTCGCGGCGCTTGGCTTTGCGGCGGGCATCACGTTTCACACGACACTCGCTGCGCTCGGCGTGGCCGCGCTGCTGCGCTCATCGCCGCTGGCGTTTCACGCGATCAAGCTTGCCGGCGCCGCCTATCTGATCTGGATCGGCATCAAGGCGCTGCGCAGCCAGGGCCTCGCGACCGCTCACGAACGCGCGCCCCAACCGTTGCTCAGCGTGTTTCGCCAAAGCGTGTTCGGCAATCTGCTCAATCCGAAAGTGACGCTTTTTTTCGTCGTGTTTCTGCCGCAATTCGTGCAGACCGATGGTGCGCAAAGCGTCACCGTGCAGATGCTCGAGCTCGGTGCGCTCTTCATGTTGCAGACGCTGGTGGTGTTTTCGCTGTTCGGCGTCTGTGCGGGGATGATCGGCGCATGGTTGAGGCGTCGCCCGCGCGTGGGCGTGTGGCTCGACCGTCTTGCCGGTGCCACTTTCATCGCGCTCGGCATTCGTGTCGCGTTGCGCGATTGAACGGCGAGTGGTTTTTCCGTGCGCTGAGTGCCGCGCGTTTGCCGAAAGTCTGGAGTATCGAATGAGTTTGCCTTGCCTTACTGCCGCGCGCCGCTTCGACGTTGGCGCGCATCTGCCGTTCTGGATCGACGCCGAACAGGTCGGCTGGATTCGCTCGGGCGACGTGCATCTGCTCGAGCGCTGGCCCGACGTGTTCGAAATCAACGGCACGCGCGTCACGC
Organism: Paraburkholderia phenoliruptrix; assembly: GCF_019511605.1. Lineage (GTDB taxonomy): Bacteria > Pseudomonadota > Gammaproteobacteria > Burkholderiales > Burkholderiaceae > Paraburkholderia > Paraburkholderia phenoliruptrix_A. Next base: position 181,656 of record NZ_JAEUAV010000007.1, read on the forward strand.
TCGCGCCTGCCTTCAATACCGTCGATCTTCGCAGCGCGGCGCTCGCTTCCGTGATCGGCGCGCTCGCGGGGCAGGGGCGCATTCCCGGCTGGCGCAACGAGACCTACGCGATCCGCAACGCGTTCGACGCGCGGCCGCTCGCGTACATCGAGCGCGCGGCGTCGCGCTTCTTCGGCACGATGACCTACGCGGTGCACCTGAACGGCGTCGTAGAATACGCACATGGCGGCGCGCCCGGCGGAGCGCCGCGCTTATGGATCGCGCGCCGCAGCGAAACCAAGGCGACCGATCCGGGCATGCTCGACAATGTGGTGGCGGGCGGGATCGGCTGGGGCTTCAGCGTGGAGACGACGATCGTCAAGGAGTGCTGGGAAGAAGCCGGCATTCCCGAAGAGATCGCCGTGCGCGCCGTCGCGGGCCGCACCGCGCATGTGCTGCAATCGTTGCCGGAGGGCACCCAGGCCGAGCAGATTTTCATCTACGACCTCGTGTTGCCGGCCGACTTCGTGCCGCGCAATCAGGACGGCGAAGTGGGCGAGCATCGCCTTGCGCGCATTGACGAAGTGGCGCGCTGGATCGAAGAAGGGGCGATGACCGTCGACGCGAGTCTCGCTACGCTCGACTGCCTGCTGCGCCGCCGCTGGATAGACGAAGAAGCGTGCGCGGGCATAGAAACCCTGTTCGCGCCGCCGCTGCCGGCGGTACGCGCGCTGTAACGCCCAAGCCGCGCACCATGCAGCAACACGAACAAACCACGCATTGAAGAAGGGAGTCACCCAGGTCATGTCGACCGATCACAGCTTTATTCTCAAACTGTCGTGCGCCGACCGGCCCGGCATTGTTCACGCCGTGTCGGGTTTTCTATTCGAGCGCGGCAGCAATATTCTCGACTCCGCGCAGTTCGGCGACAGCCGCACCGGCGAGTTCTTCATGCGCGTGCATTTCCAGCAGGTGGGCGGCGATCCGGGGCTGGAGGCGCTGCGTGCGTCCTTCGCGACGCTCGCCGAGCAGTTCGGCATGAGCTGGGAGTTGCACGATGCATCGGTAAAGCCGCGCGTCGTGATCATGGTTTCGAAGATCGGCCATTGTCTAAATGACCTGCTGTTTCGCTACCGCACGGGTCAGCTGAACATTGAGATTCCGGCGATCATCTCGAACCACAAAGAGTTTTATCAGCTCGCCGCGAGCTACGACATTCCGTTCCATCATTTCCCGCTACTCGGCGGCACGCCGGAAGCAAAGGCCGCGCAGGAAGCGCGCGTGCTGGAAGTGATCGACGAACATCAGGCCGATCTCGTCGTGCTCGCGCGCTATATGCAGATTCTGTCGCCGAAGCTGTGCGAAGCGCTTGCAGGCCGCGCAATCAATATTCACCACTCGTTCCTGCCGAGCTTCAAGGGCGCGAAGCCGTATTACCAGGCGTTCGACCGCGGTGTGAAGCTGATCGGCGCAACGGCGCACTATGTGACGACCGATCTGGACGAAGGTCCGATCATCGAGCAGGAAGTGGAGCGGGTGGACCACAGCATGACGCCGGAGCAGTTGACGGCAATTGGCCGCGACGTCGAATGTGTGACGCTCGCGCGTGCGGTGAAGTGGCACGTCGAGCATCGCGTGGTATTGAACGGCAGCAAGACGGTGGTGTTCCGCTAGAAGCCGGCGGCGGTTTTTGCGGCGGTTGCGCGGCGGCGCTGCCGCCGCGCACGTTCATTCAGCCGCGATCTTTTCTGCTGCCGCCGCGTTGACTAATTCCGCGCGATCTCGCCCGCTGCCGACGCGTTAGCTCATTCCGCGCGTTTTCTCCCGCTGCCGACGCGTTAGTTCATCCCGACGTAGCTCTCCGGTTGCCGCCGTATTGGCTCATTCCGCCGCTATCTCTTCCCGTGGCCGCGCCGGCGTTCTGCCGGGCTCACGAGTCACCGGCGCCTTCTGCGCTTCGTCTGCCTTGTGCGCCGCGCGGCGCCGCGCGTTCAGCTTCTTTAGCCAGATCAGCAGTCCCGTCGCGCTCAGCACGGCGACTGCAATGCCCACCGCGCTGATCAGGATGCGCCCCCCGATACCGAGAATGCGTCCGGAGTGCAGCGGATACTGAACCTGCATGAAGATGTCGCCGGCCGTGCCCCTGCCTGGAATCTGTTTGCCGAGGAGCTTGCCCGTGGCCGCGTCCCAGTACATCCACGGGTTGCCGAGGCCCATGTCGCCGTGATCGTTGCCGGTCTGGAAGAAGCCGACACCGTACGCATGCACGAACTCTGCGTAATAGATGCCACCCGGCGGCGCGGCGATGTGCTGCGCCTTGCCCGCTTCTTCGGCGATCTGCACGATGCGTTCGCGACTGAGCACACCATCGCCCGGTTGCGGTGCACGGGCGATCTGCGGGTTGTTGATCGGGTCCGGCGTGAGCGTCGAAAACATCGAGACGATGGGACGCACGACCGGCGCGGCGAGGTTCATCGACACCGAAGTGAGAGCCACCATTAGCAGCAGACCCCAGATCCATACGCCGCCCGAGCGGTGCAAGTCGAAGGTGAGCGCGTAGCCGCCGCGTCCGAAGCGGAACGCGAACGACTTGCGCCACGACTTCACGCTCGGAAACGACAGCCACAACGCAATCACGCTATCGAACAGCCAGATGATGCCGACCACGCCCATCAGCCATACGCCCAGGTCGACGCCGCCCGTAAAAGGCAAATGCAGCGTGTAGTGCAGCTTGTAGACGAACGGAAGAAGGTTGATTCGCGAGAGGGAAAAGGCGCCCCATTCGCGGCGTCCTTGCACCTCGCCGGTGGCCGGGTCGACCGCGATCTGGTTGAAGTCGAGCTTGTAGGGTTCGCGCGTCGCCGGGTTCGTGCGCGGCAGCACCATCATCTGGAGCGTGTGGCCGGGCTCCGCGGCGAGCGGCAAATACGTTACTTGCACGCGCGGATCGGCGGCTTCGACACGCCGGGCCAGTTCGAGCCCCGACAACGCAGGTCCGGCCGTGCGCGCCTTGAAGAACGACGGGTTGAGCGCGGCGTCGAGTTCGTGATCCCACGCGATGATCGCGCCGGTGAGTCCCGCGACGAACAGAAACAGTGCCGTGGCCACGCCGAACCAGCGATGCAGGCGAACGAGCTGACCCCTCATGAGCGGGCCGGCGGGAGGAAACTGGACTGCGGACGATGTATCACTGCGAGCGCTTGGATGGAAATAGGAATTGTTCGCATCTTATGCGAAGCGCGTTGCAGGCAGCAAGTTCCTCGAAAGGTTTGCGCTATGGACCGGGGACCGCGGCAGCGGCCCCTCAAGGCTCACCCTTCCTCGTGCATCCACCGGGCGACTCGTGATTGGTGCGACAAAATGTCGCAGGTCCAAGCTTACAATTCGCATAATTTTTTGGCATCATCGCGTCCCGTAGAAATGGGAATGATTCTCATTTGGTAAGAATCAGCGAGATGGAACAACAATGAACAAGCACAGCGGGGTAACGCGTCCACGTAAAACACGCAGGATGCGCCGATTGAACTGGGCGGCCTGTCTGGCGCTGACCGCCACTCAGGGCGCGTTGGCGCAGCAGGTGCCGGCGGCGCCAGCCGCGGCCTCGGCCCCGGCGGACGGCGACGACAAGGCGCTGCCCACAGTTAAGGTCACCGCCGCGCAGGACACAGCGCAGCATCTGAAAGAGGACGTAGGCAGCGGCGCACTCGGCAGCCGCTCGCAACTCGATACCCCGTTCTCGACCACGGTCGTGACGAGCGAGGAGTTGCAGGATCGCCAGCCGTCAAAACTCGGCGACGTGTTCGCCACCGACGCCTCGGTGTCCGACAACGGCAACGCATACAACGCGTGGGCCACGTATCTCACCGTGCGCGGCATGCAGCTCGACTGGCAGTCGGGGTTCAAGATCGACGGCATGCCGTTTAACAGCTACGGCGTGACGATGCCCTACGAGCAGCTCGAAAAGGTCGAGTTGCTCAAGGGGCTGACTGGCTTCATGTACGGCTTCGGCGCGCCCGGCGGCGTGGTCAATTACGTCACGAAAAAGCCGCCGGTGTCGACGACCCCTGTGCGCAGTGTCGATGTCGGTTATTACACGGACGGCGTATGGACCGAGCACGCGGACCTGGGTGGCCGCGTCGGGCCCAACGGCATGTTCGGCTACCGTCTGAATGCGACGCATGAGGAAGGCAAGACGTATAACGACGGCAACGTGCGGCGCGATTCGGTGTCGGTTGCGCTCGACGCGCGCCTCACACGCGACCTCAAAGCGACGTTCGGCGCGTTATACCAGGAGCGCCATTCCACCGGCATTACCGGCTCGATTTCGACGGCGCAATACACCGGCACCAGCTTGCCGCATACCCTGAGCGGCGGAACCGGCGACCTTTCCGGCCCGGACCAGCACCTGAACACGAACCTCCAGCTTTACACGGCGGGGCTTCAGTACAACCTCGGCGAAGACTGGACGCTCAACGCAAGCTACAGCTACAGCAAGAGCTCGCGCGATCGCAACGAGAGCACCTATTACCTGCTGAACGGCGCGGGAGATTACACCGACAGCCGTTTTGCCGGCAAGGAAGGGCATCAGCTGAGCTTGTGGCAGGTGTCGGCGGAAGGGCGCGTAAAGACGGGGCCGCTGGTGCACCAACTCGTGCTGGGCGCCGCCTATCAGCGCCAGACGAACGACTACGGGGCGAACAGCTTCTTCGGTCAGATCGGCACGGGCAACATCTACCAGCCCAACACCAATACGTTCTACAGCGCGTCGAACTACTACACGTACCGCGACAGCGACATCACGCAAAAGGCGCTGTTCGCGAGCGACACGATCCAGTTGACCCAGCGCTGGTCGGTGCTCGGCGGCGTGCGCTACACGAACTACGAGCAGCACGGCTACTCGACCACCGGCGCGACCACGTCGACGTACAGCCAGAACGGCGTGGTCACGCCGACCGTCGCGGTCATGTTCAAGCTCGCGCCGACCACGACCTTGTACACGAGCTACGTGGAGTCGCTGGAGGCAGGCACGGTGGTCGGCGACACCTATGCGAATCGCGGCGAACTGCTCAAGCCGTTGCGCAGCAAGCAGTACGAAGTGGGCATCAAGACCGAGCATTCCCGCTGGAGCGCGACGGCCGCGCTGTTCCGGATCGAGCGCGGCGCGGCTTACGCCAACAGTGCGAACGTTTATACGCAGGACGGCGAGTCGATCTTCCAGGGTATCGAAATGGGCGGCGACGTGCGTCTCGGCAGCCACTGGAACGTGGGCGGCGACCTCATGTGGATCAATACGAAATACGAACGGGGCGCGGCCAATAACGGCAATCGCGTGGCGGGCGCGCCGCAGTTCGTGGTGGCCGGCCATGCGACTTACTCTGTGCCGTACGTGCCGGGGCTGCGCATTGGCGCGGACGCCAAGTTCACCGGCAATACCAACGTGCGGCCTTCTGCGAACCTGAACGCGCCGGGCTATATGCTGGTGAATCTGGGCGCGAGCTACGCGACGCGTATTGCGGGCTACGACGTGACCTTCCGCGCTGCGATCGACAACCTGCTCAACCGCCGTTACTGGGAATACCAGTACGCGGACTACGTGACGCCGGGCGATCCGCGCACTTTGTCGCTGAACGCTCGCATCGACTTCTGAGCAAAAAAAAACGGCACCGCGGTGCCGTTTTTTATTTGCCGGGCAAGCCTGCGTGTATCGCAGACTCAGACCAGCCGAAGGTAGATCAGCTCGCGTTTGATATACGCATAGAAGATGGGCGCGGCGATCACACCAGGCAAACCGAATGCGGCTTCCATGACCAGCATGGCCACGAGCAACTCCCACGCGCGCGCCTCGATCTGCCCGCCGACAATGCGCGCATTCAGGAAATACTCGAGCTTGTGAATCAGAATCAGGAACGCGAGCGACATGACCGCGGCCGGGAAGCTCACCGAAAGCGCCACCGCCACGATAATCGTGTTCGAGATCAGATTGCCGATGACGGGCAGCAGGCCGACGATGAACGTGATCAGCACCAGCGTTTTGGAGAGCGGCAACTGGTCGTGGAAAATCGGCAGCACGACAAGCAGGAAGATGCCGGTGAACACGGCGTTGATCGCTGAGATTTTCACCTGCGCAAACACGATGCGGCGGAACGCGTCGGCGAAACGGGTCACACGCGTGACGAACGCCGTGGAGAGCGGCAGCCGCTGCATCTGCTTTTGCGCGCTGACCGCGATAATCGCGCCGATGATCATGCCGATCAGAATATGCGTGAACGCGCGCGCAGCCGTCTTGCCGCTTTGCTGAAGCATGTTCGCATGCGTCTGCATCAGTTCGGCGGCCTTGGTTTTCATCTGCTCGGTGTCCACCGGCAGAGTGCTCGCGATGAACTGCGGAATGCGGCCACGCGCCTGGTCGATCAGCTGCATGGCCTGGTCGAGCAGCTTCTGCACGCTCGGCACGTCGTTCTCGAAGTGCTCGATAATGCCGAGCGTGAGGCCGGTAAGGGCGCCCACGATCACCGTGGCAAGAAACACCACCGCCAGCCAGCGTGCCCGCCCGCTCGACATATGACGCTCAATGCGCGGCGCGATGGTATGCACGAGCTGGAACACCAGCAGCCCGGCGAGCAGCGCACCCAGCAACCGTAGCTGGATCACCGCCCACATGCCCAGCAGCATCAGCACATAACTGCCGATCTCGACCGCCGAGAGTTTCGGCAGGCTCATGTTGCTGGTCAGCCTGACCGGGCGTGGGCGCAAGTCCTGCACTTGCCCGTTTTCGCTCGCCTGATTCCGCTTGGCCATGGCTTATCCGTCTCCAACCCGTGTTATGCAGCGTTACTTTTTGCTGGCCGCGCGTTTCAGCAAAGGCGCCAGATATTTACCGGTAAAACTTGCTTTGGACTTCGCGATCTGCTCAGGCGTGCCTTGGGCAATGATCTGGCCGCCGCCCGCGCCGCCTTCCGGACCCATGTCGATCACCCAGTCGGCGGTTTTGATTACATCGAGATTATGCTCGATGATCACGACGGTATTACCCTGGTCGCGTAACCGATGAATAACTTCGAGCAGCAGCGCAATGTCATGAAAGTGCAACCCGGTGGTGGGCTCGTCGAGAATGTATAGTGTGCGACCCGTATCGCGCTTGCTCAGTTCCAAAGATAGTTTGACGCGCTGCGCCTCGCCGCCCGACAGGGTGGTCGCCGACTGGCCGAGCCGGATATAGCCGAGGCCCACGTCGAGCAAGGTTTTCAGCTTGCGTGCGACGACCGGCACCGGCTTGAAGAACTCGTACGCATGCTCGACCGTCATGTCGAGCACTTCGCTGATGTTCTTGCCTTTGTACTGCACGTCCAGCGTTTCGCGGTTGTAGCGCTTGCCGTGGCAGACGTCGCACGGCACGTACACGTCCGGCAGGAAGTGCATCTCTACCTTCAGCACGCCGTCGCCCTGGCAGGACTCGCAGCGTCCGCCCTTCACGTTGAACGAGAAACGACCCGGGTCGTAACCGCGCTCCTTGGCGGCGGGCACGCCTGCGAACAGCTCGCGGATCGGCGTGAAGAGCCCTGTGTAGGTGGCGGGATTCGAGCGCGGCGTGCGGCCGATCGGCGACTGGTCGACGTTGATGACCTTGTCGAAATGCTCGAGCCCCTCGATCGACTCGTAAGGCGCCGGCTCCGTGGACGACCCGTAAAGATGATGCCCGACCGCCTGGTAAAGCGTGTCGTTGATGAGCGTGGACTTGCCCGAACCGGACACGCCGGTCACGCAGGTAAGCAGGCCCACCGGCAGATCGAGCGTGACATGGCGCAGATTGTTGCCGTGCGCCTCGACGATGCGCAGCCGTCGCTCGTCCGGGTCCCTGCGCTCGTCCGGATACTCGATGGTGCGCGCGCCCGACATGTACTGCCCCGTCATGGACGCCGCATTGCGTTCCACCTCTTTCGGCGTGCCCTCTGCGATCACCATGCCGCCGTGCTCGCCGGCGCCCGGACCCATGTCGACCACGTAGTCGGCCATGCGGATCATGTCTTCGTCGTGTTCGACGACGATCACCGAGTTGCCGAGGTCGCGCAGGTGCTTGAGCGTAGCGATCAGCCGGTCGTTGTCGCGCTGATGCAGCCCGATGGACGGCTCGTCGAGCACGTACATCACGCCAGTAAGGCCCGAGCCGATCTGCGACGCGAGGCGGATGCGCTGTGCCTCGCCGCCCGACAGCGTTTCGGCGCTGCGCTCGAGCGACAGATAATCGAGCCCGACGTTGTTCAGGAACATCAGCCGCGCGACGATTTCCTTCACCACCTTGTCGGCGATTTCGCGCTTCGAGCCTTCCAGGCGCAGGGTCTGGAAATAGCCGAGCGCGTCGCGCAACGGCCAGCCGCTGATTTCGTAGATGCCGCGCGCGTCGCCGTCTGCGCCGATGCGCACGAAGCGCGCCTCGCGGCGCAGCCGCGTGCCCGCGCAAGCCGGGCAGGGCTGGTTGTTCTGGTACTTGGCGAGCTCCTCGCGCACCGCGGCTGAATCCGTCTCGCGGTAACGCCGCTCCAGGTTGGGAATGATGCCTTCGAACACATGCTCGCGGACCGACGCGCGCCCGCGCTCGTTGATGTACGAGAACGGAATCTCCTGCTTGCCCGAGCCGAACAGCAGGATCTTGCGGACTTTCTCCTGCAGGTCTTCTACAGCCGTGTCGATGTCGAAATCGTAGAATGCCGCGAGGCTTTGCAGCATCTGGAAGTAGAACTGGTTGCGCCGGTCCCAGCCTTTCACCGCGCCCGCCGCCAGCGACAGCGACGGATGCGCGACCACCCGCTTCGGATCGAAGAAGGTGATCTGGCCAAGGCCGTCGCATTCCGGGCAGGCGCCCATTGGATTGTTGAACGAGAAGAGCCGCGGCTCGAGTTCCTGCAGCGAATACGAACAGATCGGGCAGGCGAACTTCGAGCTGAACAGATGCTCCTTGTCGGTGTCCATTTCGAGCGCGATGGCCCGGCCGTCTGCAAGACGCAGCGCGGTTTCGAACGACTCGGCGAGACGCTGTTTCATGTCGGGCCGAACCTTCAGGCGATCCACCACGACGTCGATGGTGTGCTTGTCGTTTTTCTTCAGCTTCGGCAGCGAGTCCACTTCATAGATCTTCGCGGCGCCTTCGTTGGCCGTGCCGCCGCCCGAGCGCACCCGGAAACGGATGAAGCCCTGCGCCTGCATTTCCTCGAACAACTCGACGTGCTCGCCCTTGCGGTCCGCGACCACGGGCGCGAGGATCATCAGCTTGGTTTCTTCCGGCAGCGCGAGCGCCGCGTCGACCATTTGCGACACACTTTGCGCTTCCAGCGGGATTTCATGGTCCGGGCAATAGGGCGTGCCGACGCGTGCGAACAATAGCCGCAGGTAGTCGTGAATTTCGGTGACCGTGCCCACCGTGGAGCGCGGATTGTGCGAGGTGGCCTTCTGCTCGATCGAGATGGCAGGCGACAGGCCCTCGATCAGATCCACGTCGGGCTTTTCCATCAGCTGAAGGAATTGCCGCGCGTAGGCCGAAAGGCTTTCTACATAGCGCCGCTGTCCTTCCGCATACAGCGTGTCGAACGCGAGCGACGATTTCCCCGAGCCGGAAAGACCGGTAATAACGACGAGCTGATGACGTGGTAGGTCGAGATTGACGTTCTTCAGGTTGTGGGTGCGAGCCCCACGAATACGGATTTGTTCCACGGATTTATTCCATGAACTGCGGAAAGAGGAAGAGGCTAAACCTGCTACTATAACGACTTTTCAAGGCCGCCGTTACGGCTTCCTGACGGCCCAAAGAGGACCTCAGGCATGCTGTAAGTCCGCGGTTCAGCGCTGCGGCAAAAGACCTAACTGGGGCCGTTTTCCGTCGGTACAAGGCGCGGCGCACGAGGCAAGGGCAATTGCTCACGCCGCGAGGCACAAGCAACTAACGAACGGCAGCGCCGGGGGTGTCGTCCGGCAGCCGCAAGGCCGCGCCGCGTGCCGCACGGCCTTCACGTGCAAAGCCGTCCGGTCGTGGCGTGCGCGCTGCGCCACCCGCTCATTCAAAGAACGCTTCCGATGTCCAATCCGTCCGCCACATCTTCACGCATGAGCGCGCCTGAATTGCGCGCGACCGTGTCGCTCGCCGCCATCTTCGCGCTGCGCATGCTCGGTCTCTTCATGATCATGCCGGTGTTCTCCATCTACGCGAAGACGATTCCCGGCGGCGAAAACGTACTGCTGGTCGGCATTGCGCTCGGCGCATACGGTGTCACGCAGTCGATGCTTTACATTTTTTACGGCTGGATTTCCGACAAGGTGGGCCGCAAGCCGGTCATTGCGACGGGGCTGCTGATTTTCGCGCTCGGCAGCTTTGTCGCGGCGGGCGCGCACGACATGACGTGGATCATCGTGGGCCGGGTGATCCAGGGCATGGGCGCCGTGTCGTCCGCGGTCATCGCATTCATCGCCGACCTGACCGCCGAGGAGCACCGCACCAAGGCAATGGCGATGGTCGGCGGCAGCATCGGCATTTCGTTCGCGGTTGCTATCGTCGGCGCGCCGATCGTTTTTCATTGGGTCGGCATGAGCGGCCTGTTCACGCTCGTCGGCGTGTTTTCGATTCTGGCGGTGGGCGTCGTACTGTGGGTCGTGCCGGATGCGCCGAAGCCCGTGCACGTGCGCGCGCCGTTCGCCGAAGTGCTGCACAACGTGGAGTTGCTGCGCCTGAACTTCGGGGTGCTCGTGCTGCATGCCACGCAAACGGCGCTCTTCCTCGTCGTGCCGCGCATTCTGGAAGCGGGCGGCCTGCCGGTGGCGTCGCACTGGAAGGTCTATCTGCCCGTCATGGGGCTTTCGTTCGTGATGATGGTGCCCGCGATCATCGCCGCCGAAAAGCGCGGACAGATGAAGACGGTGCTGCTTTCCGCCATTGCTCTTATCCTGTTCGGACAGTTGTTATTGGGCGTCGCTCCGCATACGATTCTGAGTGTGGCGGCCATCCTTTTTGTGTACTTTCTCGGCTTCAATATTCTCGAGGCGTCGCAGCCTTCGCTGGTCTCGAAGCTGGCGCCGGGCAATCGCAAGGGCGCGGCGGCCGGCGTGTACAACACCACGCAGTCCATCGGTCTGGCGCTCGGCGGCATGATCGGCGGCTGGCTGCTGAAAGTTGACGGACAAAGCGCGGTATTTTTCACCTGCTCGGGGCTCGTCTTATGCTGGCTTATAATCGCCGCAAAGATGAAACAGCCGCCGCGCAAGGCATAACAGGCTTTTTCGTGGTTTTCGCGGTGCGACCGGCGTACCCGCATCGCGAACCGCGCTCGGGGCATATCCCGGCATCACCCAGAACTCACCCGGCGGCGGGCAGAGGCGCGCTTCCAGTCCCGGGCTTGCAGGCCACGAGACGGGAACCGCGAATCGCCGTGCCGCCCGCAATGGAATCAACAGGAGAAACTCATGGCATCCGTGAACAAGGTCATTCTCGTCGGCAATCTCGGAGCCGATCCGGAAGTCCGTTATCTTCCGAGCGGCGACGCAGTGGCGAACATTCGCCTTGCCACGACGGATCGGTACAAGGACAAGGCGTCCGGCGAGATGAAGGAGGCCACAGAATGGCATCGCGTGTCGTTCTTCGGCCGCCTCGCGGAAATCGTGTCCGAATATCTGAAGAAAGGCTCGTCGGTGTATCTGGAAGGCCGCATCCGCACTCGCAAGTGGCAAGCGCAGGACGGCACGGACCGTTATTCGACCGAAATCGTCGCTGAACAGATGCAAATGCTTGGTGGCCGCGGCGGCTCGATGGGCGGCGGCGACGAAGGCGGCTACAGCCGCGGCGAGCCGTCCGAGCGTACCGGCGGCGGTGGCGGCCGCGCGATGTCGGGCGGTGGGTCGCGTGGCGGCAGTGGTGGCGGTGGCGGTTCCAGCCGTCCCAGCGCGCCGGCAGGCGGTGGGTTTGATGAGATGGATGACGATATTCCGTTTTAAGCCCACCCTCGCGACAGCCCCCAGAAAAACCCCGCGCATGCCGCGGGGTTTTTTCATGCCGGCTTGGCCGCCCTACCGCTCCAGATGCACCAACGCGTCCCGCATCGGCGAACTCGAAATCATGATCGGGCCGGTGAGTGGCGTGTCCAGATCCACGATCACGTAAATCGCTGACGCAATCGACACTGCGCCAAGCGAAATGGTCACCAGGGCCAGCGCATTGCGCGGCGCGATCAGCCCGAAGCTCAGAAAAATCACGCAAAGCCAGAACGTCAGTGTCTTGAAGAAGGGCTGAGAAATCGAGCTGTGCGCTTCCTCGATGATCTTCCAGCGCGCGTCCACCACGCGGCGAAACTGCGTGAGACCGTCGTCGAGCGCGCGCTGCTGCAGCGGGTCATGCGCGCGCAACTGCCGCAATTGCTGGCCCACGGACGTCAGCAGTTCACCCAGCCGCACGTTTTCCAGCTTCTGCGAGTTGACGGTCGTGCCGATGTTTCTCGGATAATCGCCGGCCGGAGCCGGCTCTTGCGGCCATGTCGAGGCAATTGCCGCCGCCGTGTAGACGCGCAACAGTTTGCGCGCCGTGTCCGTATCGCCGCCGTATTCCCGCAACGTCATATCCAGTTCGATGATGTCGGCTGCATAAGTGCGCAGATCGTTGGCCGCCGTGTCGAAGCTGGATTTTGCCGACGCCGTCATCAGACCGAGCACCAGCGCCGCGAACGTCACCAGCATGCCGATTACCAGTTGCACGAGCTGCACCGTTTCGTGCGCCTTGTGTTCCTCTGGCAACAAGGGCCGCACCCAGACGCCGAAACCCGTGGCCGCGAGCAGCAGAACGAAGACCACTAGAGCCGAGCCTATTTCCGACATAGAAATGCTCCTATTGATGCTCGCGTCGTTTGCCGCCGCGCTCGCGCGGGCACGAGGCAACTACGCCTTCGCCACGCTCGGGGCGCCGTTCGCTGCCGTCGTCATTTGATGTGACGCAAACGCTTGCGGCTCCACCATAAAGTTTTCAGATAAACGGCCGTAGTCCCTATGTGTGGCATTCGCTTAAATTTTGACAAAAAGTTGCGAACCATGCCGAAAGGGGCTTGGGCGCAGCATGCGTGGCCGGGGCACATTCACTGAGTATTCGGTCAGGCAGCCCATATGGAGACTAGCCCGATGCTGAAAAATCTGTCGATTCGCAGTTGCCTTACCTTGATGATCGCGTTCTTTGCCGTTGCGCTGCTGCTAGGCGCTGCGGCCGGGCTGCTGTCGCTGCGCTCGAGCAACGCGTCGCTGCAGCAGATGTACACGGTCGATACTCCCGCCGTCGCGGATCTCGAGGGCAGCGCCGGCCAGTTGTTGCGGCTGCGCCTCGCGCTGGCCACTTACGCGTCGCTGGTCGACCTGAACGATGAGGACGGCGCCAATGCGGTGCTCAAGCGTTTCGCTCAATATCAGAAGGGCTCCGACGAGCGGCTTGCCCACTATGTGAGCCGCGCGAGTGCCGACGAGGACGAGCAGCGCCTCATCAAAGACATGCAGACGAAGCGTGACACGTTCCTGCACGAGGGCGTCGAGCCGGCGCTGGCCGCGCTGAAGGCGGGCGACCGTCCCACGTTCCAGCAACTGCAGGCGCACAAGCTGCCCTCGCTATACAGCGCGTACGAAAAGGCGATGCTCGCGCTCGAACAGCTGCAGCTCGACCACGGCGCGCAGCGCTATCAGAGCGCGCAAGACCTGTTTTACGCGATCTGCGTGACGGTCGCTATCGGCATCGTCGTTTCGCTGGTCGGCTCGCTGATCGGCCGCGCCGTGCTGGTGCGCGCAATCGTGAGTCCTGTCGATGCGACCATCGCGCAGTTCCAGCGCATCGCCAATGGCGACCTGACAGGCCGCATTGTCGTCACGAGCAATAACGAAATGGGACGTCTCGCCGCCGCGCTACGCAAGATGCAGGAGTCGCTGATCGCGACAGTCAGCTCGGTGCGTCAAGGCACGGAATCTATCGATAGCGGCGTGAGCGAGATCGCCGCCGGCAATACGGATCTGTCGCAGCGTACCGAGGAACAGGCCGCGTCGCTCGAACAGACGGCCGCGAGCATCGAGGAGCTCACGTCGACAGTCAAGCAGACTGCGGACAACGCCAAAGAGGCGAGCTTGCTGGCGCAGGGCGCGTCGACACTGGCCGCGCAGGGCGGCGAGCTGACGGAGAAAGTGGTGGGGACGATGCACGAGATCGTCGACGACTCGCGGCGCATCGCCGACATTGTCGGCGTGATCGAGGGGATCGCTTTTCAGACCAACATTCTGGCGCTGAACGCGGCGGTCGAGGCGGCGCGCGCCGGAGAACAGGGCCGCGGTTTTGCGGTCGTCGCGAGCGAAGTGCGTTCGTTGGCACAGCGAAGCGCTGCGGCCGCGAAGGAAATCAAGGCGCTGATCGAGGCATCGACCGCGCGGGTGGAAAACGGCTCGCAACTGGTCGAACGCTCCGGCTCGACGATGACCGAGATCGTGCAGGCCATTTCGCGCGTCAGTTCGATCATGGGCGAGATTGCAGCGGCGGCAAACGAGCAGAGCACCGGCATCGATCAGGTGAATCTCGCTGTCGCACAAATGGATGAAGTCACGCAGCAGAACGCCGCGCTCGTCGAGCAAGCGGCGGCGGCCGCGAGCTCACTGGAGGAGCAGGCGCGAAGGCTGAGCGCGGCGGTGGCGGTGTTCAGGACTGACGGCGGTTCGTCGGCGCCGCATGGTCTTGCGGGCTTGCGCGATCGCAGCGTTCAGGGGGCTGGCGAGCCGTCGGTGACGAACCCGGCGGATGAGTGGGCTGCGGCTTGAGGTTTGGGTGTCCCGGGTGTTTTGGCTGCGAGGATCGGTCGCGCAAAAGGCACGGCGCGTAGGCCGGGGCGCCAGGTCACGGCCGGTCGGTCGCGGCACGTGGCTCGTGGCTCGTAGGCCCGCGCACAAAAGTGCCCGCAATTGGGTCCCCGCACAAAGGTCGCGGCACAGAGGTGACGGCACAAAGGTGACGGCACAGAGGTACGGCAAGGAGGTCACGGCACGTAGGTGGTGGCTCGTAGGTCCCCGCACAAAAGTGCCCGCACAGAGGTCACGGCACAAAGGTCGCTGCACAGAAGTCGCGGCATATAGGTCACGGCACAAAGGTCGCAGTAGATAGCCACCGGCGCCTAGCTCACGGCGCGGGACGGGCGCATAGGCGTGGTGCCGTGAGCGCCTGTCATGTCACACGTCGCCGCGCTGCCCCCATCGCTTGAAGGCGCCCTCATCAGCCAATGCGCGCCGAACGCGCTGCACCGGCCATTATGGCCAGCCGCGCCGCTCGGCTCTCTACTGCATGGCTGCGTAATACTTCGCGAGGCTGTCGATCTCTGCGGACGTCATCTTCCGCGTGACATTGCGCATCTGCTCATTGATGTCGTTGTGACGCGCACCTGAAGCAAACGCCCGCATTTGCGCCGCAAGATAGACGGATGACTGCCCGCCGAGCCACGGTGCAGAACCCTTGCGGTCGAGTTGTCCGTGACATGCGGCGCACGGCGCGATATTGCGCTGCGGATCGCCCTGCATCGCGAGGCGCACGGCGGTCGCATCGGGCGTGCTGCCGGTAGGCGCAACTTCCGCCGCCGGACTTCGCGGCAGCGACGCATAGTAAGCCGCGAGATCGTGCAGGTCCTGGTCGCTGCGCGCGGCGACAATAGGCTGCATGATCGCGTTCTGCCGCACGCCTTGCTGGTAATCGCGCAACTCCTTGTAGACCACGTCCGCGTATTGGCCGGCCAATGCCGGCGCGGTAATCTGAACGTTGCCGACCACACCGTGGCACATCGAGCAATTCTGCGTGGCGATGGTTGCGCCACGGCCGATTGAAATCGCATCGGCTCGCACGCGACGCAGCGGCGGCAGCACGACCACGTCGCTCGGCGCCGGGCCGCTGATGTTGGCGCCGCTATACCAGCTCGACGGCACGCCCGCCGCGCCGCAGATGGTTGCCCACAAGCCGCGGTTGGCGAAGGCGCTGTTGGCGGAAGGCAGCCAGACAAAGCCGATCAGGATGGAAACGACGGCAATGGCGACCGTGCCGCCCACGCTCACCGTGAACCAAGGGTTGCGCAAGCTGAAGACGCGTTCCTGATTCATCGCTGTGCTCCAACGACGACCGCCGGCACCGAAGTCTGCGGCAGTTTCAGCAATTGGAAGATCGGCACGCTGTAGTTGACGACGGTCAGGCCAATCATCAGCGCCACCCACAAGCCGAAGGTGTTGAGTGCGGCCGGCACGCGTTCCACCGGATGCACGGGGCTCGCAAACCGGAAACCCTGTTGCGCAACCGCAGGTCCGAATTGCGACTTCGCCAGAATGTAGATGAAGAGCGCGCCCGAAACGACGAGTATGAGGCCGCCCACCGCCGACATGCCGACCCAGAACGCCTGCGCTTCGAGGCCCGGCATCTGGTAGTCGTAGTAGGCCATGCGACGCGGCGCGCCGAGCAGGCCGACGTAATGCCACGGCAGCGTGACCACGAGCATGCCAACGAACCACAGCCACAACTGGGTGCGCACGAGCTTCAGCGAAACGATGGCGCGGCCCGTCAGTTGCGGCCACAGTTCATAGGCAATCGCGAAGTACATGATCACGATCGCACCGCCGAAGATCAGATGGAAGTGCCCCGTGACCCACTGCGTGTTGTGCACCGTGGTGTTCAGCTGATAGCTCATGTTGATCAGGCCGCCTGCGCCGCCGAGCCCGAGCATGACGAACGAGAACGCAACCACGAGCATCATCGGGTTTTGCCAGGGCAAGGCTGTGAGCCAGCCGAACGCCCCTTTGCCGCCGCGCAGCCGTCCAGCAATCTCCACCGACGCGCAGATCGTGAACACGGTCAGCAGGGTGGGCACGGAAACCATGCCGGTGAAAACCGCGTGCAGGAATTTGAAGCCCGAGCCGACTTGCGGGTCTGCAAACAGATGGTGAATGCCGATCGGCATTGCGAACACGAGAAACAGAATGAACGAGACGCGCGCCATCGAATCGCTGTAAAGCCGTCCGCCGATTGCGCGCGGCACGAGCGTGTAGTAAGCGATATAGGCGGGAATCAGCCAGAAGTAGACGATGGCGTGCAGCGTCCACGAGAACAGCACGCGCGACAGGCCGGCGTCGATCGTATTCTTCAGGCCGAACGCGACCGGCAGGATCTGCAACAGGATTTCGAGCGCCGCGCCAACGGCGGTCCACGCCCACAGATAGGCGCCGGCGACATTGGCGAACATCGCGAGCGGCACGGGCTTGCCCGGGTTCGCGCGCCTCCAGATGCGCAGGTTCACGTGCATCAGCGCGACCCATATCCACGAGCCGACCACGACCAGCACGACGCCGAGATAATAGAACGGACTACCGATCATCGGCGGATAGAAGGTGTAGAGCACCGAGGCCTTGCCGAGCGCCACGGGCACCATTGCCATCACCGCGCCGACCGTCAGCATGATGAACGCGGCCCACGCCCATTTCAGTCCGGCAAGGCGCTGACCGAGTGCGAGCTCGACGATTGCGTAGCCAAAGCCCATCGACACCAGAGTCGGCAGCACGTATGCCATGACCGAGCCGTGCGCGGTCACGGAGCGGTAGTAGAGCTCGGGGTCGCCGATCCACGGGGCGAGGGGGCTGCGCACCAGCATCTGCCACGCGCCGAGAAAGAGCGCGATGATGAACGCGATAAAGGCGAGCCAGAAATGTGCGAGAACGAGTCGCTTAGCGTGAAACACAGCTCAGCCTCCGTGATTGTCGTGCCTGTTCGAAGAAGGCCGCCTTGTCGATCACCTTCACGTGTGCCCACATGGCCTGATGACCGAAGCCGCAGAACTCGTGGCAGGGCATGGTGTGGTCGCCGGGCGCGTCGAAGCGCGTGTCGAGCGTGGCGACGTAGCCGGGCACGACCATGGTGTTGATGTTGGTGTCCGTAATCAGCAGGCCGTGCACGACGTCCGCGCTCGTCGCGCGAATCGTGATGGGCGTGTCAGCCGGTACGAGCAGACACTGTGGCGTGAATGAATACTGCTGCGCGATGAAACGCACCACCACCGAGCCGTCCGGCTCGACGGCGCTGCCGAGATTGTCTTCGACGAATTCGCCCGAGAGTTGCAGCCGCGACGGGTCGATGGTTTCCACGCGTGACGGCGGCATCATCGCCCAGTGCAATCCGGAGAACACGATCACGGCGAGCATCAGCAGGATCAGCGCGCTCACGAAGATCGCCCAGCGGCGTTCGGCGCGGGCGGCGACTGCGTGGCCGCTGCCTGGCGGGTGTTGGGATTCGGGGGAATGAGTGGACATGATCAGTGCACGACGCCGCGCGGCAGGAACACGAGGAAATAGAAGGCAAACCAGATCGCCATGACGATCAGCGTGGCGACGCCCGCCACGGCAACCGCGCCGTGCGGACCGGCGGCCACCACGCGCTCGAGCTCTTCTTCCGTGGACGGACGCGCGCGGCGCGTTTCGTTCGCTTCCATTTCAAGGCTTCTCCAGGTTCCGATGCAGCGGGGGTAGCGGCCGCCGTGTCGTTAATGCAGCGGTGCGTTACGCAGTTCGTTGACCTCGTGCGCGGTCACGGGCTTGCCGTGATTGCCCCACGCGGTGCGGATGTAGGTGACGACGGCGGCAGCCTCGGTGTCGTTCAGTTCCTGCGCAAAAGGCGGCATGCCATAGGGCTCCGGATTGCGCTTCGTGCCGGGCGGGAAGCCGCCGTTCAGCACGATGCGGATCGGGTTGACCGCGGAGTCCATTTCTATCGACTGGTTGCCTGCGAGCGGCGGATAGTGCTGCAACTGGCCCTCGCCCTTCGCGCCGTGACACAGCGCGCACTTGTCGCCGTAGATCTTTTCGCCGAGCGCGAACAGGTTGGTGTCGGTGGCTGCACTCGGGCCGGTCTTGCGGCCGCTGTTGTCAGGCAGCGTTTTCAGATACTCGGCCATTGCCCTGACGTCTTCGTCGGTCATGTATTGCAGGCTGTGATACGTGACCTCGGCCATCGGGCCATAGACGGCGCCGCGGTCCGAAATCCCCGCTTGCAGCAGATCGACGATGTCCTTGATGCTCCAGTCGCCGAGGCCGCCGTCCTTGTCGGACGTGAGCGAGGGCGCGTACCAGTTTTGCACCGGAATCAGCCCGCCGGCAAACTGCTCGCTTTGCGACGAGCCGCCCAACATGTTGATCTTCGTGTGGCACATCGTGCAGTGCCCGAGCCCTTCGACGAGATAGGCCCCGCGGTTCCATTCGACCGAGCGGGTCGGATCTGGCTTGAATTCGCCCTCGCGGAAATACAGCGTGCGCCAGCCGTACAGCAATTTGCGCTGGTTGTACGGAAAACGCAGCGTGTGCTTGCGATTCGCCTCCCGCACCGGTTCGACGGATTTGAGGTAGGCGAAGATCGCGTCCGAGTCCTCACGTGTGACCTTGGTGTACTGCGCGATCGGCATTGCGGGATAGAGCAGGTTGTCCTCGGGCGTGATGCCGGTGCGCATCATGCGGAAGAAGGCCTCCTCGCTCCATGTGCCGATGCCGTATTGCGCGTCCGGCGTGATGTTCGGCGAATAGAGCGTGCCGAACGGCGTTTCCATCGCGAGGCCGCCCGCGAACAGCTTGCCGCGCGGCGCAGTGTGACATGCGACGCAGTCGCCCGCGCGCGCAAGATACTCGCCGCGTTTGACGATGTCCGGGCGGGTGTCGGTGGAAGCGCTGGATTTAACCGGCTGCACTTTCTCGGCTGCACGTGCTTCGGCGACCAGCAGCGGCGATGGGGCATGCATGCGGGCGAGCAGTGCGCTACCGGTCACGAGCGCGACAGCGACCAACAAAGGCAAGCGGCGACGCGTCAGCAGGCGGGTAGAACGAAGTAGCGATTTCATTGCGGTTGGCTCCCGCATGCGAGAGGCAAGCGCTTCGCCGATTCCGGCGCGGGCCGCGGGTCGGATGGACGCGGTTGCCGCGCAAGCCACGTGGAGACGGCGGTGATGTCCTTGTCGGTGAGCTTCACGGCAATCGAGCGCATGCAGTCCGGCGCGAGCGCATGGCGGGTGCCCGAGCGCCATGTGCCCATCTGCCCGGCGATATAACTGGCATGCAGACCGAGCAGGCCAGGAATGCCCGGCTGCTGACCGGTCATGCGCTCGCCGTGACACGCGATACACGCGGGAATCTTGCGCGCCGGGTCGCCCTGCTGCACGAGCCGCTGACCCGCGGCAAGCACGGCCGGCGTGACGTCGGATTGATCGGCATTCGGATAGGGCGGCTGAAGGTCAGCGAAATACTGGCTGATCTTGCGCAGGTACTCGTCCGGCAGAAAGGCGACCAGATAACCCATTGGCGGATAGGTGCGGCCGCCGTCGCGAAATGCGGTTAGCTGATTGAACAGATACTCGGCGGGCTTGCCCGCGATGCGTGGAAAATAATCGTTGTTCAAGCCTTGACCTTGCACGCCGTGGCACGAGGTACAGGCGCGCACGCGTTCGTCCATGGCCGAAGGCATGGCTGCCGCCACGGCACCGGCCGCGAGCGCGGTGCCGCTCCACAATATGTGAAGCACGAACACAACGGCAAATCCCAAAGCTCTACGATGCACGTCGGGCCTCGCTGGGGAACGTTCTTTTATAGGTTCTGCTTCAGCTGCATATCAGGCTGGATCGTGTTCCAGACGTGATATGCCACGCACAAGCTGCTTTACCGCTTTCTCGACTTTCTCTATGACGGCAGCTTCAGACTGACAGTGTCGGATAGCAAACGGAAGCTTATTCTGGATGGCAAAAGCTGATTCGCCATGGCAAAGCAATTGCTTGATCGAGATCAAGCGCGCTCGTGAATGCGCTGCGGCGCGGCAGCAGTTGCACGGCCTGATCGATGCCGGATTGCATAATGGTCCGGAGGCAGGTTGCATGGGTTCGTTGATTCGTCTCTGACCATCATAGATGCGGTTCAACGTGCTTTCAACATCTCGATTAACGAGGCATGCCAATAAGCATTGGCCTGCGAATGTGATCTTTTGATGTACTCAACTGAATAGGCGCGTCAACGCTGTGCGCGCATTGCTCACCTGTTCGCTCTCGCCAATGCGGCCAGGCAATAGATGAAATTCGACGGCCGGCAACGAAGGCAAGCCGATGCCGGGTGGGCACGCCGCCACGCCCGCACCAATGGACGACTCATTCAGACACGAAATGCCTAGCCCGGCCTTCAGCGCAAGTTGCAACCCGGCCACGCCCGAGGCGGAGTGCGATACCACATAGGGCACCTTGTTTTCGTCGAGCAGCTTGACGACAAAGCGCTGCAACTGGCAACTCGCGGGCAACAGCACAAGCTGATAGGGGGCGGTCGGCCGTGGGCTCGCGTCGGCGGCGCTCACCCACAAGAGCTTCTCGCGCCGCACCACGGTGCCCTGCACGCTGCCGCGCGCGGCCGGTGCATTCGGCTTACCGGCAACGAGCCGCAACGACAGGCCGATGTCGAACGACGCGTCGTCGCCGGCCTGGCTGTCGATCACCGCACTCGGCAATACGGTGACATGCAGCTTGAGCCGCGGATGCTGCTCCGAAAACGTCTTGAGGATGCGGGCCACGTCGTGGGGGCGGTAGTAGTCCGTGACGGCAATGCGCAACTCGCCGTCGAGCAAGCGGCCTTGCAGGTCTTCGAACGCCGCTTCGTTCATCGCGATGATGCGTCGCGCGTGTTCGAGCAGACGGCTGCCGGCGGGCGTGGCGCTCACGCCCTGCTTGCTGCGCACGAAGAGCGGCTGGCCGGCGCGCTCTTCGAGCTTCTTCAACTGCTCACTCACCGACGACTGCGATAGAAACACGCGTTCCGCCCCTGCCGAAACGCTGCCGGAATCGGCGACGGCGACAAAGGTCCGCAACTGCGCGAGGTCGAATCCGCGTTGGCTCATGTTTCGGTTAGTCCGATGGCTGCTATCTAAACTTCCGGCTTTTCCGATGAAAGTGGCCGCCGTAGCATACCCCCGAAATCATCGCGGAGGAAAGCATGGAAAATGGATTAACGGCAAGCCGCCTGATGGCACGCAGCCGCCCGGCGAGCCACAGGTGGAAAGTGCTGGGCGTGGGCTTCGCGGCGAACGCGAGCTTTTCAGCGGCGTTCTCGGGCATTCCGATGACCGCTGTGTATCTGCGCTCCGGCTATCACCTTGGCAACGACGGCTTGGGCTTCGTGCTCGGCATGCTCGGTCTGGGCATTGCGGTGAGCGAACTGCCGTGGGGGCTGCTGACGGACCGTTGGGGAGACCGTCGCGTGTTGCTGTTGGGGCTTCTTTCGACGGCAGCAGCGCTCGCCGGCCTCGCAGCCTTTGCCGCGCCGTTCTGCTCGTATGTGCCTCACGTCGCGACGCTTGCGCTCGGTTTGCTGCTCGTCGGGCTGCTCGGTGGCAGTGTCAACGGCTCGAGTGGTCGCGCGGTGATGGCATGGTTTCAGGAAGGAGAGCGCGGGCTGGCGATGAGCATTCGTCAAACGGCGGTGCCCGCGGGCGGCGGACTTGGCGCGCTGCTGTTGCCCGTGCTGGCGGCCAGGTTTGGCTTCGTGAGTGTGTATGCGGTGCTGGCGCTGGCTTGTGCGATTACGGCGGCGTTTGCCTGGCAATGGCTGCATGAGCCTACGCAAAGTGAGCCTCGCGAGACGCGCGTGGGCGTTGAAGGCGAGGGGCCTCCCGCGCCGCGCAGGATGAGTGCTGAGAAGGTGGTGAGCGGCGCGCATGCTGCGCGCGTCCCTGATGCGGCACGCGAACGCCACGCGCGCACGCGCTCGCCGCTGCGCGAGATGGGAATCTGGCGCGTCGCGCTTGCAGCCGGCGCGCTGTGCGTGCCGCAGCTTGCGGTCGTGACCTTTGGCACTGTGTTCCTGCATGACTTCGGCCACGCCAATGTGTTGCTGATCAGCATCGCAATGGCCGCAGTGCAGATCGGCGCCGGCATTGCGCGGGTATGGAGCGGCAGGTGGACCGACCGGCGCGGCAATCGGCGCGCCTACATGCGCGGCTGCAGCCTGCTGACGGCGGTGCTGTTCGCCGCGCTCGCGCTTGCGACCGCAGTCTCCGGAATGCAGCACGCCGCGGTCACGACAATCACGTGGCTGCTCGCGTCGATGACCGTGCTCGGCGGCGTTAGCGCGTCAGCATGGCACGGCGTGGCATTCACCGAACTCGCGACGCTCGCGGGCACGAAGCGCGCGGGCACTGCGCTGGCAATCGGCAATACCTGTGTTTTCCTCACGCTTTTTTTGACGCCGCTTGCCATCCCGCCGCTGCTATCGCTCGGCTCATGGCCATTGGTGTGGGCGGTGGCCAGCGTCAGCGCGCTCATCGCACTGCCGGTTTTCCCTCAACCGCCAGGTGCGGAACGCCCGCGCGTGAGTCACACCTGCGATGCGGGTTGACGGGCGTCAACCGGGCTGACTGCGTCGACGTGTCGCCGGCCTGCGTGACTCTTGTCTGTATGTCGCGAATGCCACGCCTGCCGGCATTAATGGCAGGCGGTTCGCCGCGCTAATCTCATCGCGCGAAATTCTCCCGAATTATTCAATTTGGATATTCCGCTCTTTTATCGTCGACGGGCCGTACTTCAGGATGGCGAGCGGTTTCGATTTTGCCATGTGCCCGACGGTAATTTGTTGGCCGCGCCCTTCGCTCGCATCGAAAATCGTTGCCGACGGAATGTGTGTCGAATGTCTCAATCTGTTCATTTTCCGGAATAAATATTCTCACATTGGGCGCGCGTATTCCGAGCGAGGGTTCGAGTGATCCTCTCTTATCGCCGGGGTGCCGGTCCCAAGCAAACCGGCACCGCTTCATCCGCCCGCATCGTGCCGCACTGCCTACTTGCCATGCACGGCCGAGCCGACGTGCGAATTGCCGCAGTTGATCGGCCAGGCTGCCGGCATCGTCCGATGCGTCGGCGGCGTGCTTTCGCGGACGCTCGCAAGGCCGTGCGAGCGTCTGCTTCGATCGACCGCTTGCACTGCTTCTGACAAGCCTGCGGTAGCCAATCGTCAGAATGTTTGCTGCAAACGGATTCATTGCGGAAATTGCCGCTGCTTCAAGGTGCCATCGCCGCACTGTTATTCGGCAAATTCACGATGCGTCCAAAACGCTTGGCTTTACTAACGGTCATGGTTTATTCTCATCCGTCTAGATTCACTGCGATTCTCATATATGTATCGGATATCTAAGCAATAATCGGATGGATGACGCAGGCTGTTTCGGATCGCTCTTATGTTTAATCCCGCCGGAATGTTCAAAGATCGAGCAGGGCCAGTCGCCCGCGGGATGGTGAAGGGTAGTCAGGATATGGAAAAGAGGCAGACGATGGGCGACACCGCTGAAGTAAGCACGCCGGTCCGGGCGATCATCGCAGACGATCATCCGCTCGTGCTGTTGGCAATCGAAAATTTGATGAGCGGCTACCCGAACGTCGAGGTGGTCGGTCGCGCAGGCGACGCGACCGAACTGTTTGCCGAAGTCGAGCGAACCGGTTGCGACCTGGTAGTCATGGATCTATACATGCCAGGCGGCGCGGATGGCAATGGAATCGAAGCGGTGCGGCAGTTCCGCCAGCGTTATCCGAACGTGGCTCTCGTCGTTCTGACCATGGAAACCGAGGCCACAGCGCTGCAAAGCGTGATCTCCCTGGGCGTGCAGGCGCTCATCAGCAAGCGCGACCGCATCGATCTGATCCACGTGGCGGTCGTGACGGCGCTCGCGGGCGAATGCTATCTCGGCCCGGCCGTGCGCGCGGTGATTGCGGAGGCGACCGCTATGCAGCGGCTTGACTTCGTGCGCTCCGTATTGTCGCGGCGCGAGCTGGAAGTGTTCACTCAATATGCGTCAGGGCTTGGCGTCACCGAAATTGCGAGCCGGCTGGGGCGCAGCGTAAAGACGATCAGCGCTCAGAAGTGCACTGCCATGCGCAAGCTTGCGCTCAATAGCGACGCCGAGCTGTTCCGTTTCGCCGTGGAGCACGGCGTGGTATCCGAGGCGCGCACTGAAGGCCGTTGGCGTACGGGTACGTGAGAGAGGTCGCCCGCGGGCCGCGTGGCGAAGATAAAAATGCATTGGCATTGTCCGGGGAAGTACTTCTGTACTGGGCAGGCCAATCGATAACACAACAAAACAATGGCAAACAAAATCCGCGTAATGGTGGCGGACGACCACGACTGCGTCCGTGTCGGCGTGACAAGACTGTTGCGCGCCCGACCGGACATCGAGGTTGTCGGGCAGGCCTGCGACACGCACGGCCTTGCCCAATTGCTCGAGGTCTGCGAGTGCGATGTGATCGTCACCGATATCGGCATGCCGGGGCTCGACGGCGGTGACAACGCAGTTTCGTTTCTGCGCCGCGTGTTGCGCGGCCGCGCACATCCGCCTGTCGTCGTACTCACCATGATCGGCCGGGCGCCCATGCTGTCGGGTCTGCTGCGTCTAGGCGTGAGCGCCATAGTCGACAAACGCGACACGGCAGCAGCGCTGATCGACGCGATCGAGGCGGCCATGGCGGCAGACGTCTATCTGTCAGAGCACGTGCGCATCGCAATGAAAGGCGCGCAGGCAGTGCCGCAATTGCGCGACGGCATTCTGAGCGCGCGCGAATGGGAAATTTTCCAGCTATACGCGCATGGTCTGGCGGTACATGAAATCGCTGATCGGCTGCAGCGCAGCGGCAAAACGATCAGCACTCAGAAACGTTCCGCCATGCGGAAGCTGGGCCTCGATACCGACGACGATCTCATTGAGTACGCGCGCCAGATCGGTTTGACATAGCGACGCTGGTCGTGCCGCCCCTTATACCGACATCTTGCGGTCCCGAAATTAGGAGTCTTCTGATTGGTTGAAAAGCCTTGTCGCTCCATAGTTGCGAATTAGCTTGGGCTTTTGCGAAGGTTGACCTCATAGATGCAGTCTTTTCTGGAGGCCGAACCGTCCAAAGCCGGGAACCTGAGGCGGTGTCCTGCGGAATCACGCGGTGTCGTTTGCCTCGCATAGCGACAGGAGGGCGGCATGGCGGTGCTAGGGAAGCGGTTGTTGGTCGAAAGCGTGGGTACCGCATGGCTTGTGTTTATCGGCTGCGGCAGCATCGTGTTGAACACCGGTTCCGCCCAGCAGGGATACGGCATACTGGAGGTCTCGCTTGCGTTCGGTCTTGCGCTCGCCACGGCCAGCTACTGGTTCGGCGAAACGTCAGGTGCGCATTTCAACCCGGCCGTCACGGTCGGTTTCACAGCCGCGCACCGGTTTCCTGTCAAAGATCTTCTGCCCTACATCGCCGCGCAGATTCTCGGTGCCGTCGCGGCCGCGGCACTACTCGTCTATGTGGCGAACGGCCGCCCCGGCTTTGAGCTGGGCGCAAGCGAATTCGCAGCTAACGGTTTTGGCGATCATTCTCCTTCGGACTACAAACTTCACTCCGCGCTCGTAATCGAATTCGTTCTGTCGTTTGCGTTCGTTATGGTGAGCCTTGTGGCGGCCTCGCGATTGAGAGCGGAGCCGGGCGGGCCAATAGTCGTCGGCGGATGTCTGACGCTCATTTATCTGGTGTCTATTCCAGTTACCAACGGTTCCGTCAATCCGGCGCGTTCCACGGCGCAGGCGCTCTTCGTCGGCGATTGGGCACTCGACCAGTTGTGGCTATTCTGGGCGGCGCCCATGTCCGGCGGAGTGGTCGCGGGCTTTCTGTTTTCGTTCCTCGGCGGCACGTCGGATCAGTCCGCCGCCGCGCTTGCCGATGGGCGCAGTGAAGCCGCCTGACCCGCACCATGGCGCTTCATCTCATCTGCATGCGCGTCAAAAGCGCCGCGACGGCGCGCGCGTTTCGGCGCGTGTCGATGTGGCTCGTTGCGCTAGCGCTGTTCGCCGCTGCGCAGTTGACGGCCGTCGCCGAGCCGTTCGGTGGATCTGCATCGTGGCGGAGCCCAACGGCATTCCCGCAAAAGATCGTTGTCGGCGTACTCGTGGACAACTGGCTGCCGTTCGACGCGCTACAGGACGGCCAGCTCAGAGGACTGAGCGTCGACTATCTGCGCGCGCTCGTCGGCCCGGACGTTGTGCTCGAAGCCAAGGCGTTTCCGGACATGCCGCAACTGCTCGCCGCCGCCTGCGCGGGGGAAATAGACCTGCTGCTGAGCGTCGCGCGCACACCGGAGCGTGAGCGCTGCATTAGCTTCACAGCGCCGTATTTCCGTGCGTCGACCTCGGCGGTGGTCCGCAGAGACGGCGAATCGTACGAAGGCCCCGCGCAGGTTGCGGCGGCATCCATATCCGTCGAGAAAGGCTTTGCGCTCGAGCGCTCGTTGCGCGAGCGCTTTCCGCGTGCCCGGATCAGTGCGTTCACGTCGACACATGCCGCACTCGCCGCCGTGGCCCACGGCGATTCGGACGTCTACATGGGATTTACGCCGGCCGTCCAATATGCACTCGCGACTGAAGAGTTCCGTAGCCTGCGCGTCGCTTTCGAGGAAAGGGGCCGAAGCGCGGAACTGCGCTTCGGCGTGCCGCGCAGTCGGGTAGCGTTGCGCGACAGTCTGGATCGCGCGCTGGCATCCATGACGCAGACCGACGAGACGGCAATCCGCGTTCGCTGGCTTTCCGGCAATTTCGGCGCAAAGCCCGAACCAGTTACCCCGCGTCTGGAGTTGACGGAACAGGAACAGCTCTGGCTACGTTCGCTGCCGCCGTTGGAGGTTGGCTTCGACAGTAGCTGGCCGCCTTTCAGCTACATCGACAGTTCAGGGCAGCCTGCCGGTATCACCGCCGACTACCTCGCATACCTGAGCCGCACGCTTGGCGTGGTGTTCCATCGTGCGCGGCAACCCGACTGGCCGAGCACGATCGAAGCATTCCAGCGCGGCCAGCTCGCGATTCTCACCACAGGCTCGAGCGCTGACCCGCGCCTCGCGAAGGCCCAACATACGCGTGCCTATGAAAGCTATCCTCTAGTGATGGTCGGCCGCGACGATGAGCCTGCCGCACGTTCGCTCAGCGATTTCGCCGCGCGGCGCGTCGTGGTGTCGTCGCATGTTGCGGGTGTCGATCCGCTCGCGTTCCAGCGCATCCCCGCGGACCACGTGGCCGTCGCCCCAAGCCTCGACGAGGCGCTGCGCATGGTCGCTTCCGGCGAAGCGGACGTGGTGGTGGAAAACGTCGCCGCGGTGGACGTGGTGCTCAAGCGGCAATACGCAGGCGTGCTCAAGATTCTCGGCACCGTGGGCGAATCGGACGCGCTCGACTTTGCCGTGCGTGCCGACCTGGCTCCGCTCGCCGGGCTGATCGACCGTGCGTTGCTCGCCATGCCGCCGGCCGAAAAGCAGCGTATCCGGCTGAATTGGGTGACCGGCAATGCGGTGGGAACGGGTACGTGGAGCGTTTCCGCCGTGCGGCTGCTGCCGGTGCTCATCGGCGTCGGCGTGGCGCTGCTTGTCACGTTGCGCGCGTATCTGCTTCTGCAGCGCGAGGTCAGGCGTCGCAAGAAGACCGAACGCGAATTGGCGCTGCAACTTAACTTCCAGGAAACCATGATGAAGATGGTTCCCTATCCGCTCGTCGCGCAAGATCTGCAAGGCCGCTACATCGCCGTCAACGGTGCCTATGAGCAAGCGTGCGGACATAGCCGCGAGGCAGTGCTCGGACGCACCACGATGGAAGTGCAGACGTGGGGCGAGGCCAACAGCAAGGTGCTCGACAACATGCGGCGCGACTTGCTGGAAGGCGGCGACATGGCGCAGGTCGAGCTTCAGTTCGAGCGCGCCCCGGGGGACTTGCGACACGGCCTGTTCTGGACGAGCATCTGCCGCGGCAATGACGGTCAGCCCGTCTGTTCGCTGGGCACGATGGTGGACATCACCGACATCCGGCGCGCAGAGATGCGCGCGCGCGACACGGAACGGCGACTATTCGACGTCACGCGTTCGTTGCCGGCCGTGGTGTTCCAGTTGCGCCGCACGCCCGAGGGCGTCTACTCGTTCCCCTACATTGGCGGCGCGCCGCAGTTGCTGCTCGGCGCGGGCCAGATAAGGCCGGCCTGCCGCGATCACGCCGACTTCGAGCGCATCTGCAGTGAAGACCGCTCGTTCGTGATTGCCGAACTCGAGCGTTCGGCGCGTCTCGAAACCCCGCTCCTGATCGAGTTTCGCATGGGTCCCGAGCAGGCGCTCAAGTGGACCCGTGCGGAACTGGTCCCGCGCCGCGAAGCCGACGGAAGCGTCGTGTGGAGCGGCTACTGGGTAGACGCGAGCATCGAACATGCGCGTGCCGAGGAGCTTGCTCGCGCGCGCGACGTGGCAGAGGCTGCTTCGCGCGCCAAAGACGACTTTTTTGCCATGATGAGCCACGAAATCCGCACGCCAATGAACGGCGTACTCGGGCTCGTCGAAGTGCTGGAGCGCACGCCGCTCAATGCGGACCAGGGCGAAATGCTCGGCATGATTCACGAGTCGGCCGGCGCGCTTCTGCAAATCCTCGACGACCTGCTCGATTACTCGAAGATCGAGGCGGGGCGCTTGACCATTGAAGCCGAGCCTATCGACCTGCGCGAACTGGTCGACAACGCCGTCGGCCTGCTCGCCGGGCGCGCGCACGAGAAGGGTCTGAAAGTTCGCGTGGACATTGCGCCTGACGTGGCCGCTACGCTGCGTGGAGACAGTGTCCGCTTGCGCCAAGTGCTGTTTAACCTGCTTGGCAACGCGATCAAGTTCACGCCTGAAGGCAAGGTGGAAGTCAGCGTATCGGTCGTCGAGCAGACGGACGCCCAGCAGACCGTCGAGATGGTCGTCGAAGACACCGGTATTGGCATCGCGGCCGATGTTCAGGCCAAGCTGTTCGAGCCGTTCGTGCAGGCGGAGTCGTCCACTACCCGCCGCTTCGGCGGTACCGGGCTCGGTTTAACCATTTGCCGCAAGCTGATCGAATTGATGAACGGCTCGCTGACGCTGGACAGTGAATTGGGCCGCGGCACCCGCATGACAGTGCGGCTTGGCTTGCCAGTCGAGACGCCAGGTTATTCGGTGAGCGGTCTGCGCGACAAGCGCGGTCTCGTTGCAACTAACGACGCGCGAGTCGGCCAGGCGCTGGTGCACTTCGGCCAGGCGCTCGGGCTGGATCTGCGCCGTGTTCCCGCCGACGCAGCCCAATTGCGCTGCACCGCTGCCCTGAGCGGAGTCGATCTGCTGTTTGTCAGCGAGGACGTTGCGTTGCCCGCGAACGTCAAGCGCAAGCTGCGCGTGATATCGCTGACGGAAAAGGCAAAGCCGACCGGCTATCGCGTTCTCAAAGACAACGTGCGCCTGAGCGTCAACCCAATTTCGTGGCGGGGCCTGAGCGCGGCATGTGCGGCGGCCATGACGGGCCTTCAGTCGGCGCCGCCGTCTTCGGGTGGAGCGGCCCGCGTGCCAGAAGGCATTACCACGCCGCCCGACCGCGAGCGGGCCATGGCGAGCGGCCGTCTGATTCTCGTCGCGGAAGATCATCCGGTGAATCAGGAGCTGATTCGCCATCAACTGGCACTGCTCGGTTTCGCGTGCGACGTCGCAAACGATGGCGCAGAAGCGCTGGCCGCGCTCGAGCACACCAGTTATGGATGCCTGATTACCGACTGCCACATGCCGAACCTGTCCGGCTATGAATTGACGCGTCGCGTTCGCGAAAGAGAGCGTGAGCAGGGCGGGTCGCATCGTCTGCCGATTCTCGGCATTACTGCCAACACTGCGCCGGAAGACCTCCGCCAGTGCCGCGAAGCCGGCATGGACGAGAGCCTTGTCAAACCGACCCGGCTCGCCACGCTGCGTGAGTATCTGAGCCGCTGGTTCGGCACTGACAGCGGCTGGCAGTCTGCATCCGCGGAGATTTCCGATGTGTCGGAAACTGCCGGATCGGCGACGGCGGCGGAGCCGTTTGTCCCTGTCGACCTGGGTCATATGACGCAATTGTGGGGCAGCGAATCGACGGTCAAGGCTTTGCTCGATTCGTTCGTTTCGTCCGTGCGCGAGGACATTCAGTCGCTCGCTCCGTTGCTCGAAAACGCGGACATGGTCCGCGTGCGCGAATGGCTTCATCGAGTGGTGGGCGCCGCGAGCGTGCTGCAATACCCGCCTCTCATCAGCGCGCTCCAAGAGTATCGCCGCGGCATACTCAGGGCGCCGGAACGCGCGCGCCGCGATGGACTGGAATTGATCGAGCGATGCAGTGCAATGCTCGACGGCATCGAGCAACAAGCCGCGTTGCTCGCCTGAGCGCGCGTTGGTGTTGGCGGGCGATCGCATTCGCGGAAAAGCGCCGCCTGCGATTTCGCGCTGACACTCGTTGACCACACGACGAAAAACGCAGGCGAAAAAAAACGCGGCCGAAGCCGCGTTAAAGATTTGGAGACATCCCTCGATGAAGGAGTCACTTCTCGCGAGCCCAAAGCATACTCGGGATCGCGCCGATGATTCACTACATAATCTGCAAATAACTGTTCAAAAAATTGCAGTGAGCGCGCGAGCAGCGCATTGAGTGAGCATCGAACTCCATGCAACGCGCATCGCGCACAGTGACCCGCGCGTCGACAGTCCGCGGACCCGCGCGACGCCCAGCACCGACATCCGGCGAGGATTTGCACTAGTATGTGATGGCTTCGCGGCCGGCCGACGTGTCGGCGCCGAGGCGCAACTAGTCGGAGAAGACCATGATCACGCTAAAAAAACTCAATCTGGCTGTGGCTCTGTGGGCGGCAATGTCAGGTGTCGCGTTTGCTGACACTGTGGCGCTGAAGGCCGACCTCGAACCTTCCAGCGAAGTGCCGCCCCGTGTGAGTCACGGGCATGGCGCGCTGAGCGCGACGTTCGACACGTCGACGAAATCGCTGCAATGGACGGTGAGCTACGAGGGGCTGAGCGGTCCGGTCACGGCCGCGCATTTTCATGGTCCAGCGCCAGTGGGGCAAAACGCGAAAGTGCAGGTTCCCATCGAGAAGAATGCGCTCGCGAGTCCGATGAAAGGCTCGGCCGCTCTCAACGAGCAGCAGGTGACCGACCTGATGGCGGGGCAGTGGTACTTCAATATTCACACCGCCCAAAATCCGATGGGCGAGATTCGCGGGCAAGTCTTGCCGGCCAACTAACCGTCACGCGCAACGAGCGGCAATAGCCGTCACGCCGGCGCGCGACGCGAATGGCACTTGATGGTCCCAGAAACGAATTGTCGGCGGCCGGGGCGTACCGGGAAGAATAGAGGCCGCCGTCGATTGGCGCAGTGGCCAACGCAAGTACCATGAGGGGACGTTTCCGAAGGAGCATGCCCCGATGAGCTGGCAAAGCGCACTTGCGTGCTGGTTTTTGCGTAGACGGTTTCGCCCTCAAACCCTGAAGCCGCACATCGACGTAAGCCATGCGCGCGCATTGACGGAGAAGCGCGTCTGGTCGCCCGAGGTGCCGCGCGGCTGGCGCCTGCGGGAACTGGACGGCGCCGGCGGCAAATCGTTGCGTGGCGAGTGGCTCGAGCGTACAGGCGGCGAGCCGGCCAGCGGCACGCCAGCCCTGGTGTTGTACTGCCATGGCGGCGGCTATTACTTCTGTTCGCCGCGCACCCATCGCTCGATTGTGTTCGGCCTCGCCACGCGCGCCAACGCTCCCGTCTTTTCGCTCGACTACCGCCTTGCGCCCGAGCACCGCTTCCCCGCCGCCCTGGACGACGCAACCGCCGCGTATCGTCAGTTGATCGCTGAAGGCGTGCCGCCCCTGTCGATTGTGATTGCGGGCGATTCGGCCGGCGGCGGCCTTGCGCTTTCGACGCTCGTCGCGCTGCGCGATGCAGGCGACCCGTTGCCGGCGGGCGGGCTGCTGTTCTCGCCGTGGACGGACCTCGCGGCAAGCGGAGCCAGCATTGTCGATAACGACGGCGCCGACCCCATGTTCAGCGGCCCGGCAATCGCAAGAGCCGCCAAGGTCTATCTCGGCGACATGCCCGCGACGCATCCGTATGCGTCGCCGGTGTACGCGGATCTGCGCGGCTTGCCGCCGCTTTTCATGATGGCAGGCAGCACCGAAGTTCTACTCGACGACTCACGGCGCGTGGCCGCTCACGCGCGCGCGGCGGGCGTGGATTGCGAACTGGAGGTGTGGAGCAAGATGCCGCACGTCTGGCCGATCTTCGCGCCGTTCATCCCCGAGGCGAATCGCGCGCTCGACCGCGCGGCCGAGTTCGTCCGGCACGCAACGAGTCGCGGCGCGCATGCCGCTCAGGCGTCGAGCGTGACGTCGATGGTCTGATACGCGGCCTTCACCGCGTGCTCGCCGTACTGCCGCTCAAGCCGCCGCACGGTGAAATGCCCGTGCGCGACCTGCTGGAAATGGTCGATGAACACCGTGTTGACCATCGCGCCGAGCACCGCCCCAATCGCGGGGATGGACTTGGCGGCGATCTGCTCGCTGACCTGCACCGAAAAGCGTGCGGCAATCGTATTGACGAGGCGCAGCAAGGCGGCCGAGCCGTGGGTGGTGAATCCCTTCGTCGCGACTTCTGACGATGCTTTCGACACCGCCTGCGCCAGCGCGCCGCGCATAATGAAGTAGCCGAAGTCGGCGTCGTCGTCTGCGCTCGACGTGCCGCCCATGCCCAGCACCGTCAGACATTGCAGTTGCGTGTCGATCGACTTGAGATCCTCGCCCTCGCTGCGCGCAATGTCGCAGATCGAGCGGAACATGAGCGTTGTCGTAACCGGCAACTCGACGGGCAGTGCAAACAGGCCGAACGCGCCGCCGGCCGCGCCGGTGGTAGCCACTGCAAACTTGTGCAGAAGATTGCTCGGCTTGTCGGGCGTGAGCGACGCCGCGACGCCGTCGCGCCGCCCCAGCGTGCGCAGCGCAATCGACAGGCACTTGCGCAGCGCCAGTTCCGTCGCGTCGGTGACCTTCTCGTTTGCGAACGCCGGCATGCGCGAAATCAGTTTCTCCAACGGCGCGCCGACGATGCTCGCGAGTTTCATAGCCAGCGCGGGGCTTTCCAGTTCGTGTTTCGCGCGGCGCAGCGCGCCCAGATCTTCTTCCGACAACAATTGCGTTGCAAGCGAACCCGGCTCCATGTGCCTCCCTGGCGTTATCTGACGTGCTTTCCACGTTCGATCCGGCCCTTGGCGGGCCCACCCGAACTCCTGCTTAGAACGTCCGCCCGTGGTATGATTCCCCAATCGTTTGACGAGTCAACTGTTGCTCCATCAAAAATGGCTGTCCATACCGCCGCCCATCATTCGAGTGGGCAAGTTTTGCCGTTCCGGGAATCGCTGCTGGCGATGCTCGGCATCTCCTTCGTCACCATGCTGGTCGCGCTGGACCAGACAGTAGTCGGCACCGCGCTGCCCACCATCGTCGCCGAGCTGAAGGGCTTCGAGTTGTACGCGTGGGTCGCCACGTCGTATCTGCTGACCTCGGTGATTACCGTGCCGATCTTCGGGCGTCTTGGCGACTACTACGGCCGCAAGCCGTTCGTGATCGCGTCTATCGTCGTGTTCACGGGCGCCTCCGTGCTGTGCGGCGTTGCCGACAACATGCTGTTTCTGGTCCTCGCGCGCGGACTGCAGGGCATTGGCGGCGGCATGCTGGTCGGCACTGCGTTCGCGTGCATTCCTGACCTTTTCCCGGACTCGGTCGTGCGTCTGCGCTGGCAGGTGCTGATGAGTTCGGCCTTCGGCATTGCCAACGCGGTCGGGCCGTCGCTGGGCGGGTTTCTGACCCAGTACTACGGCTGGCGTTCTGTTTTCTATGTGAATCTGCCGGTCGGCATGCTGTCGCTGTTCTTTGTGTGGCGCTTCCTGCCGCATCTGCGCCATGTCGAGCACAAAGGCAAGATGAGGCTCGACTGGCCTGGCGCCGCGCTGATCGCGGTGGCGCTTGGCTCACTGCAGTTGTTCGTCGAATTGCTGCCCAAGCATGGGCTGTCATGGGGCGCGTGCGCGTTGCTCGTGCTGAGCGTTGCATCGGCGTATGCGCTGTGGCAATGGGAAAAGCGTTGCCCTACGGCAATCCTTCCGGTCGACATGTTCCGCAACCGCAGCCTCGCCGCACTGTTCACGCTGGCGGTGCTCGGCGGCTTCACGATGTTCTCGCTGCTCTTTTATGCGCCGTTGCTGTTCCAGGGCGGCTTTGGTATGTCGCCGAAGGAAGCGGGCGTGGTCATTACGCCGCTCGTCGTGTTCATTACGATCGGCAGTATCGCGAACGGCCGCGTGGTTTCGCGGGTGCGTAATCCTAACCTGATGCTGTACGTCGGCTTCACGCTGCTCGCGCTCGCATGCGTCGGGGCAGTGATCGCCACGCGTTCCATGCCGCATTGGCTGCTCATGTCGTTCATGGTGCTAGGCGGTCTTGGCCTCGGCTTCGTCATGCCGAACCTCACCATCTTCGCGCAGCAGACGGCCGGCCGCGAGCATCTCGGCATTGCCACGGCGCTGCTACAGTCGCTGCGGATGATCGGAGGCATGATCGGCACGGCGCTCACCGGAACGCTGGTCAGCCATATGTACGCGAGCGGCGTGCGCAGCGCGCTGGAGGGAGACGGCGCCTCGCAATGGTTCGGCGATCTGAGCGATCCGCAGATTCTCATCAACCATGAAGCACAAGCCAGCCTGCTCGGCCAGTTGGCTCACGCCGGCCATAATGGCGCAATGCTTCTGGAGACCGCGCGCGAGACGCTTGTCGCGGCGATCCACTTCGGCCTTGCGATGGCGGCCATTATTGCTGTCGTGTCGGTATGGCAAAGTCGCCGTGTTCCGCCGATCAAGCTTCAGCGCAAGCTCGAACCCGTGATCCACGCGGACTGATTTTCGTTTTTAGCGTCACAGAACCATCATGGAAGAACAGGACCGCGTCGCAGTCATGCAGCAATTCGGCCGCACATACCGGGCGTTCATGTCGGCATTCGAGGCCCAGGTCGGTCACCCGCTGCCGCGCTGGCGCATCATGCTCGCGCTGCACGAGCAGGCAGGCGAGTCGTCGCAGAAGCGGCTTGTCGAGCAACTGCGCGTCGACCCCGGCGCGTTGACGCGCCAGTTGAAAGCCCTCGAAGGATTAGGCTGGATTGCGCGCAGCATGGACTCGCGTGATAACCGCGTGACCAATGTGCGCCTGACCGAAGCAGGCTTGTCCGCGACCGAAGCGAGCCTGCCGCGTCGCAATGCCTTTTTGCACGACACGATGGCCGCGCTGCCGGACGACGCGCTGAGCGCGTTGTCGGCAGCGCTGAAAATGCTGGAGGCAAGAATCGGCGAAGTGGTGGCCGCGGCGAATGCCGAAGACACACCTGTTGGGACTTCCGCTGAAGATTCACGCGCCGGGCGCTGAGCGCCCGCACGGCGACGCATGGCGGTCGGGCCAAGGCATAAGCGCTCGAGCGCGCGCGGCGAGAATCAGAAGTACGTTTCGATCACCTCGGTCACGCGATAAGCCGGATCGACCACCAGCACCTGACGCCATTTGTCGAATGTCAGGCACGGGTGCGAGATGTCGAACGCGATCATGTCGCCTACCTTCAGGTCCGCGCCTGCCGGAATCCGCATATACGCGTGCTGATCCATCAAGCCGAAAATCTCCCACCCTTCACTCGCGGCAATCTCGCGCGGCGCCTCGTGGCCTTCTCCGTCCCGGCCCGGTCGATAATGGCGCGCCGGCTCCGGCAGTCCCGCGTCGAACGCAGAGTCGCGCTTGCCGAGACCGATGATCGCGCGATCAGGCTCGGGAATCGACTGCACATAGGCCCACAATTGCAGCGCGGGCAAAAGCCCTTCGCCCATTTTCTTCGCGACCGGATTGCGCGCGAAGATGTCCGTCTGCGCCTTGCGATAAATACCTACGTCGTGCGTCAGATAGCAGCCGGGACGCAGTACCACCTCGACCTTGCCGGTTTCCGACGCCTTTACGAATTCCTCCGCGACCACGTCGTACCATGCCGAGCCTGCGCCGGACAGAATTGCCGGTGTGCGCTCGAAGCGCCCCTGGTCGATGAGCGTGCGCGTGACCGCCACCGCGCTTTGCAGGAACTCCCGCACGTCATGCTCTTCCTTGAGCACGCCTTCATATAGCTCGACGCCCGCGAGCTTCAGCACGCCGGGATAGCGCCCAATCGCTTCGAGTACAGCATGGCGTTGCGCTTCATCGCGCACGCCGGTCCGCCCGCCGGGCACACCCAGTTCGAGCAGCACCTGCAACGGCTTTTTCACCGACGTGAAAAAGCGCCCCAATTGCTCGACGCCCTCGACTGAATCAACCAGGCAGAAGAACTCGAAATCCGGATCGCTGAGCAACTCGGCGATCATCATCATGTTGCGGCGACCCACCAGTTGATTGGCCATCAACACGCGCGAGACGCCGCCGTGATAGGCCGCGCGCACCTGGTGCGCGGTCGCGAGCGTAATGCCCCATGCGCCGGTTTCCAACTGACGGCGGAACAACTGCGGCGCCATGGTGGTCTTGCCGTGCGGTGCGAGCTTGACTCCGTATTCGGCGACGAAAGCCT
This sequence comes from Paraburkholderia phenoliruptrix, assembly GCF_019511605.1. Taxonomy (GTDB): domain Bacteria; phylum Pseudomonadota; class Gammaproteobacteria; order Burkholderiales; family Burkholderiaceae; genus Paraburkholderia; species Paraburkholderia phenoliruptrix_A. The sequence goes on from NZ_JAEUAV010000007.1 coordinate 219,139, forward strand.
GCATCCACTTCAGGTTGTGTTCCACACGATCCGCATAAAGGACGGCGGCGGGCAGGCTCACGTCTTCATTCAACAGATTCCACTCCAGACGCGCCGCGTCGGTGAGCTGGATGCTCGCGCCCGGAACCATGCCCAAGCCCTTGCTATAAGGATCAATCGTTGCGCCCTGATAGTTTGTAACTTTCATGTCTCCTGCTCCATCGTCCAGTTAAATTGCTGCGAAGTTGACTTTACCATGTTACCGAAAGTACGATGAGCGAAGAAATGTTATTTAGTACCAGAGCTTTGACAGGAGCCCGCCGGGCACGAGCAGCATGAATTCCAGCGCCGAACCGCTCACCTTCGACATCGTCGCACGCATTGCAGAGTGTGCGCCGGAATTGCGCTCGGCCGAGCGCAAGGTGGCCGCGCTGATTCTCGAAAACCTGACCGGCGCCTCGCGCGCCAGCATCGGCGCGCTGGCAGAGCAGGCGCAGGTGAGCGTCGCCACGGTCACGCGATTTGCCAAAGCGGTGGGTTGCCGCGACGTGCGCGAATTGAAGCTGCGGCTCGCACAGGCCGCGGCGGTGGGCCAGCGGTTCTTGCAGCCGGGCACGCCAGGCGACGCACCTGAGCCCATTGCGACGCGCGTCTTCGACGAATTGCAGACGGCGCTTGCGCACAACCATCAACTGCTGCGCCAGGCGCCGCTTGCGCAAGCGGCCGCGGCGCTGCGCGGCGCGCGCATGATCTATGTGTTCGGCATGGGCGGCGGTTCAACCGCACTGGCTGACGAAATGCGTTTTCGCCTCGTGCGCCTGGGCCGGCCCGTCGCCACGTATCAGGACGGCCTGTTGCAACGCATGGTCGCAAGCACGGTGTCGCGCGACACAGTGCTGATCGCGCTGTCCACCACGGGCCGCGTGCCGGAGATGGTCGAGAACTGCAAGATTGCGCGCAGCTACGGCGCGACGGTAATCGCGCTGACCGCGCCCGCGTCGCCGCTCGCGAGGCTCGCGGATTGGGTGATCCCGATTGTCGCCTTCGAGACCGACTTCATTTACAAGCCCTCGTCGTCGCGATACGCGATGATGATGGCGCTCGACGTGCTCGTCACCGAACTTGCCGTCAGTCAGGGTGACGAGAGCCGCGAACTGCTGCGCCGCATGAAGCACGCGCTCGACACGCACCGTGGCGGCGGCGACCGACAACCCTTAGGGGACTGATAGGAGACTGATTCATGCACTCGCATCCCGAAGCCGCCGACACGCTGATCGTCGGCGCGCAACTGTATGACGGCACCGGCGCGCCGCCTGTCGAGCGCGATGTGGCGATCCGCGACGGACGCATCGTCGCCATCGGCAACCTGTCGAACTGGCTCGCAGAGGACGTGATCGAGGCCGAGGGCCGTGCGCTCGCGCCGGGTTTCATCGACGTTCACACGCACGACGACACCCACGTGATCCGCTCGCCGCAAATGCTGCCGAAGATCACGCAAGGCGTGACGACGGTGATTGTCGGCAATTGCGGCATTAGCGCGTCGCCGGTTGCGCTAAAGGGCGATCCGCCCGATCCGATGAATCTGCTCGGCGAGCGCGACGCGTTCCAGTACCCGACTTTCGCGGACTACGTGAAAGCAGTCAACGCCGCGCGCCCGGCTGTGAACGTCGGCGCGTTGATCGGGCATACGGCGTTGCGCAACAATCAGATGGATCGGCTCGACCGCGCGGCCACGCGCGAGGAAATAGAAGGCATGCGCGCGCAGCTCGAAGAGGCGCTCGCCAACGGCGCGCTAGGGCTGAGTTCGGGACTCGCCTACGGCTCGGCCTTCGCCGCGCCTACCGAAGAGGTGATGGCGCTCGCCGAACCGCTCGCCGCCGCGGGCGCGCTCTACACCACGCACATGCGCACCGAATTCGACGCGATTCTCGACGCCATGGACGAAGCGTATCGTGTGGGCCGTCATGCACGCGTGCCGGTCGTCATCTCGCATCTCAAGTGCGCGGGGCCGTCGAACTGGGGGCGTAGCGCCGAAGTGCTGAAGTCGCTCGAGGGCGCGCGGCGCATGCAGCCTGTAGGTTGCGACTGCTATCCGTACAACCGCAGTTCGTCGACGCTCGACCTGAAGCAGGTCACGGGCGACATCGACATTACGATCACGTGGTCCGAGCCGCATCCGGAAATGGCAGGCAAGCTCGTCAAGGAAATTGCCGCCGAATGGGGCGTCACGCAGCAGGAAGCGGGCAAGCGCCTGCAGCCGGCGGGCGCGGTGTATCACAACATGTCAGAGGAAGACGTGCGGCGCATCCTCTCGCATCCGGCGACGATGGTCGGCTCCGACGGCCTGCCGAACGATCCGTTGCCGCATCCGCGTTTGTGGGGCGCATTTCCGCGCGTGCTTGGCCACTATGCGCGCGATGCCGGCTTGCTGCCGCTCGAGGAAGCCGTGCGCAAGATGACGAGCCTGTCCGCGCGACGCTTCGGCCTTGCCCAGCGCGGCGAAGTGCATGTCGGCTATCACGCCGACCTCCTGCTGTTCGACCCGGCGAAAGTGCGCGACGCCGCGACGTTCGAACAACCGCAACAGGCGGCCGACGGCATTGACGCGGTATGGGTGAACGGCGTGCTGTCCTACCGCAACGGCGAAGTGACGGGCGAGCGCGCCGGACGCTTCGTGGCGCGCGGTGCGGCGTCGCAAGGCGACGTGCACGGCGCATTCTGATTAACCGGGCGGAGAGGCCTGGCAGTCTGGTCTATCAAGGCGCGCGGCGCGATGTCCGCGCGCGTTCAATTTCAAGGAGTGTAACGATGAAGCGATATGGCGTTGAAGGCGGAAAGGGAACGGGCGGTCAGCACATGCCGTTTGCGCGTGCGGTGGAAGCCGACGGGTGGCTTTTTGTGTCGGGACAGACGCCGATGGAAAACGGCGAGGTGATCAACGGCGGCATCGTCGAACAATCGCATAAGGCCATTCAGAACGTGTTCGCCATTCTGAAGGAAGCCGGCTACGGCGCGGAGCACGTGGTGCGTTGCGGCGTGTGGCTCGACGATCCACGCGACTTCGCGTCGTTCAACAAGGTGTTCCGCGAATACTTCGGCGACAATCCGCCGGCGCGCGCGTGCGTCGTTTCGTCGATGGTAATCGACTGCAAGGTCGAAGTGGATTGCGTGGCCTATAAAAAGCCCGCGGCCTGAGACGCCAGGGGGAGGGTTCGCCGCGGCACATGAGCCGATGTGCGCGGCGATAGCTGCAACGCTTACTGTCGCGCAAGCCGCATGTTGTCGGGCATCGGCAGGTTGTAGTTAGTACGGAACGGGTTGATGTCGAGCCCGCCGCGCCGCGTGTAGCGCGCATACACTGCGAGCTTGACCGGGCGGCACGCCTTCAGCACGTCGATAAAAATCTTCTCGACGCATTGCTCGTGAAAACCGGTGTGGTTGCGATACGAGATGATGTAGCGCAACAGCCCCGCGTGATCGATCTGCGGGCCGACATAGTGAATCTGCACGCTGCCCCAATCCGGCTGCCCCGTCACCGGGCAATTCGATTTCAGCAGATTCGAGAACACCGTTTCTTCCACGGGTGCTTCGTCCAGAGCAGCTTTCAGCAACGACGCGTCGGGCGTGTAGACGTCGGCGTCCAGATCCAGCCGGTCGAGCGGCGTGCCTTCGAATTCTTCCATCTGCAGTTTGCCGAAGTCCTGCGGGGCGGTCAGATAAACAGAGACCGTCGAGCCGCACGATGCCGACACGTCGCGCCTGATCGTGTCGCGCACCGCTTCGATCGACTCGAACGCGGTCTGCGCGAACGAGCCGAGATAGAGCTTGAACGACTTTGACTCGACGATGTTCGGCGAGTCCGCGGGCACGAAGAACGTAGCGACCGCAATCTGCGGCTTGCCGCGCGCATTGAGCCACGACAGCTCATACGCGTTCCAGATGTCGGTGCCGAAGAACGGCAACTGCGCGCTAATGCCGATCGCCTCGCGCGCGTTGCTGCGTGCAATCGGAAAGAGCAGCGACGCGTCGTACTGTTCGGTGTAAGTGGAGGCCTTACCCAGCGGAGATTGTTCGGGTGTCATGATGCATTCACGATGCCACTCAGCACGTGTCCGGTCGCCGTCACGACGCGGGCCGATTCGCAATGGCCAATTTGGTCGTCGAAGAAAAAGTCCGGCTCGAACTCGCGCAGGAATGCGCTTTTATCGAGGCCGCCCAGAAACATCGCTTCGTCGATTTCAATGTTCCAGGCCATCAGGGTTCGGATCGCGCGCTCGTGCGCGGGCGCCGAACGCGCCGTCACCAATGCCGTACGAATATGCATCGGCGCGGCTTGATCCGCGAGCTTTTGCAGCCGATGGAGCGCTTCGAGCAAAGGCTTCAGCGGTCCGTCGGCAAGCGGCAGATCCTTGTTGTGCATCTCGTGGCCGACGAAGGCCCGCAAGCCGTCTTTCTGAAACACGCGCTCGGCTTCGTCGGAAAACAGCACGGCGTCGCCGTCGAAAGCAATGCGGATTTCGTCGGGGTACTTGCTCGCCATTTTCGCCGATTCCGGCAACACGCGTGCGGCGGGAAAGCCGGCGGCAAGCGCGTCGCGCACGTCGTCCTGATTCGCGGAGAGAAACAGCGACGCGTTCAACGGCTTCAGATAGGCGAACGGCGCACGCCCGCGCGTGAACACGCCGCGCTCGATCGTGAGTCCGTGCTCGCGGCACGAATGAAACGCGCGCAATCCGCTGATCGGATCGCTGCGCGACAGGATCACCACTTCCACGCGATGCCCGCCCGCATTCAGGGCCAGCAGCTTGCGGATGAGCGGAAAGGCGACGCCTGGTTTCGCAGGCACGTTCAGCCGCGCGCGCTGCAATGCTTCGTAAGCCTGAAGATCGCCTTCCTCGTACACGCGGTTCTCTTCTTCGAAGTCGAAGAGTGCGCGCGACGAGATCGCTACCACCAGTTTGTCGACAAGCGAAAGAGCCATCTGCGGTGTCGGGTTTTCGTTGCAGTAGTTACAGTAGTTGCAGTAGTTGGGGCCGCTTTAGCCGAGGAACAACCGATACACCGGATTCTGCGTCTCTTCCCAATGCGGATAGCCGAGCGTCGCGAGGAAGCGGTCGAACTCCGCGTTGTCCGTTTGCGGCACCTGGATGCCGACGAGAATCGAGCTGTAATCCGCGCCCTGGTTGCGGTAATGGAACAGACTGATGTTCCAGTCGGGCGCCATCGACGACAGAAACTTCATCAGCGCGCCCGGCCGCTCGGGAAACTCGAAGCGGAACAGGCGCTCGTCGTGCGCGAGCGGCGAGCGCCCGCCCACCATGTAGCGGATGTGCTGCTTGGAGAGCTCGTCGAACGTCAGGTCGACCGTCGCAAAACCATGCGCCTCGAATGCGCCTGCGATCTGCGCGGACTCGCTGCGGTTCCTGATCTGCACGCCCACGAAAATATGCGCGGACTCGGCCTGCGCGATCCGGTAGTTGAACTCGGTCACGCTGCGCGTGCCGACCAGCTCGCAAAAGCGTTTGAAGCTGCCGCGCTCCTCGGGAATCGTCACTGCGAACACCGCTTCGCGCGCTTCGCCCACTTCCGCGCGTTCGGCGACAAAGCGCATGCGGTCGAAGTTCATGTTCGCGCCGGACGTAACCGCAATCAGCGTCTGGTTCTCGATGCCTTCGCGCTCCGCGTACTGCTTTGCACCGGCGACCGCCAGCGACCCCGCCGGTTCCAGCACGCTGCGCGTGTCCTGGAAGACGTCCTTGATCGCGGCGCATAGCGCGTCGGTATTCACGAGCAGCACGTCGTCGAGATATTCGCTGCACAGCCGGAAGGTTTCTTCGCCGACGAGCTTTACCGCGGTGCCGTCGGAGAAGAGGCCCACCTCGTTGAGCGTGACGCGCTCGCCCGCCTTCAGCGATGCGGCCATCGCACACGAATCGTCGGTCTGCACGCCGATCACCTTGATCTCGGGGCGCACCGCTTTCACATATGCCGCGACGCCCGCCGCGAGTCCGCCGCCGCCGATCGGCACGAAGATCGCGTGAATCGGGCCCTGATGCTGGCTGAGAATTTCCATGGCCACGGTGCCCTGGCCGGCGATTACATACGGGTCGTCGAACGGATGCACGAAAGTCAGGCCGCGCTCTTCCTGCAGCTTCACCGCGTGGCCGTAAGCGTCGCTGTACGACTCGCCGAACTGCACGACCTCGACGGTCGGGCCGCCGTGGGCGCGTACTGCGTCGACCTTCACCTGCGGCGTGGTGACCGGCACCACGATGATCGCCTTCACGCCCATACGTGCCGCCGAGAGCGCCACGCCCTGCGCATGATTGCCCGCCGACGCGGTAATCACGCCGCGCGCGAGCGCGTCGGCGGGCATGTGCGCCATCTTGTTGTACGCGCCGCGCAGCTTGAACGAGAACACGGGCTGGTTGTCCTCGCGCTTCAGATACACCGGATTGCGCAGCCGCGCCGACAGATGCGGCGCGCGTTCGAGCTCGGTCTCGCGCGCCACGTCGTAGACGCGCGCGGTGAGGGTTTTTTTCAGGTAGTCGTGGGAGGCCATGCGGGTGGCGCGATGCGCTCGGAAAGGCGGAAAAGCATCAATGATAGCGCCAACGGTGCGGGCCCTGGCCCGAGCGGCGTCGGGCCCCCGACGAGGCCCGACCTGGTGCGTCAAGCACGCGTGCTAGAAGATGTGCGGCGGCTTGCCGTCGGTGAGCTCGCGCGGCAACGGTTCGTCGAGCTGCCATTCGACATGCGGCAAAGCGAACAGGTCGCCGTGAAAGTCGACCGGGCCTTCGCTCGTGAACAGCCCGTCCAGGTAATCGAAGCTGAGTTGCGAAGAGACGGCGCGCAGCGCGGCTTCCACCGAATGCGACGGTTGCAGCTCGAGCGGATCGACATCGAGCCGCACCGTGTGACGGCCGGCTTTCGTTTCCAGCGCGCCGATGTCGATCAGCTTGCCGTCGACGTTTTGCGCAAGAACGCGCTCGCCGTTCGCGAACAGCCTGAAAGTGGCCCGTAGCGCCGCGGATGCGGCCGGTTGCTTGCTTGCCATCGCGGTACTCCTTATCAGATAGGGTCCAAGGCGGTGTCGTGGCGGATCAACCGGCTTCGCCGACTTCCTTCGGGTCCGGCAGGCTTTCGCCGCGGCCAGGTACCGGTGGCGCCGGCTCGTTCTTCGCAGACTGCTTCTGTTCGTCGGAAAGGGTGCGGTCGCCGGCGGTCGGGTCGTTCGGGTTCTGGCGCGGCGGCGTCGGGCGGGCGGATTCGCTGGTCATGGTGAACTCCTTGTCGATGTGTATGGAACAAAAGCCGGAAGGCTGCGAGCCCTGGCTCAGTCCGGCGAGCGGGTGCGGTCGGCTTCGCTTTGCGTGCCGGGCGGTGTGCCCGGTTTCGTGTCCGGGCCGGCGGTCGGCGCGGCGTCTTCGAGGCGCCGCTCGTTCGCGCGCTCGTTCGAGCCGTCGGTGCGAATGTTCTCGGTATGGCCGGGCACCGGTTGCTGCTCGATATGCCCGCCGTTCTTCGAATCGGAATCTGACATGCTGCACCTCCACGGCTGGTTCGTCGGCTTGCTGGTTCGTCGAAGCCGGTTCGACACAGGTCAGCATGCAGCGTGCCGCGCGTCTATCGCCGGCGCGGCCCGCACAGGTCTTCCACGACGAAGGGCGCCACCAGCCCGGCGCCGAATGCCACATAGACCGCCGCGATGTGCGGCACCCGCAGATGGAACTCGAAGCCCGGCGTGAAGCGCTTCGGCACGATCACGTAGTCGCTGAAGGCGGCGACGGCCGTCAACGCGCTCGCGAGTGCAAAGCGCCTGCCGTGTGCGGCGCGCGAGGCGCGGCACGGCTCGACGGACTCCTCGATGGCCGCGAGCGTATAGGCGTTGACGGCCGCCCACCCGACCGACATCAGGTGATGAATCGCCAACCCGGTGACGAGGTGGCGGGGGCGCGGACGGGCAGTCTGGTTCACTTCTTGCGGCCACACCCAGTGGCTCACGGCGCTCACGGGCGCGGCCGCGCGCTTGCCGACGAGCCGCGCGCAGGCGCCGAGCGCAAGCGTGGAGAGCACGCCGGCAACGAGGCCGGGCAGCACGATGTCTTCTAAAGGTCGAACGTCCAGAGCCATGGTCATTTTCCTTGCAGGTGCTACCGGCATGATCGGAGCGCGAGTGGCAGACGCGCTGGTGGCGGCCGGCCATTCGGTGGTGTGCGGCGTGCGCGATCCGGCCGCCGCCCGCAAGCGCTTGCCCGGCTGCCGGCTGGTTGCCTTGGACTTCGCGGGCCTTCGCGATGCAGCAAGCGTGGTGCCGCTGCTTGCGGGCGTCGACGTCGTGATCAATGCCGTGGGCATTTTCAGCGACGCGACCGGCCACGAATTCCGGCGCTTGCATACCGATGCGCCGGTCACGCTGTTCAAGGCCGCTGTCGCCGCCGGCGTGCGGCGCATCGTGCAGATTTCCGCGCTCGGCGCGGACGCCGCCGCGCAAAGCCCCTATCACCGAAGCAAGCTGGCCGCCGACGAGGCGTTGCTCGCGCTGCCCGTTTCGTCGCTGATCGTGCAGCCGTCGCTCGTGTTTGCGCCCGAGGGCCGCAGCACGCGCTTTTTCGCCGCGTGGGCGACGTTGCCGCTGGTGCCGTTGCCGGGCGCGGGCGCACAGCGCATTCAGCCGGTTCATATCGACGATGTCGTCGCGCTGATCGTGGCAGGCGCGCTCGCTGCGCCGGTCCACGATGCGCCCGGCACGGAGGCTGCGCTGCCGCGGCGCGTCGCCGCCGTCGGCAGGGAGCCGATGACCCTCAAGGAATATCTGGCCGTGTTGCGGAGCGTAGCCGGCGCTCCGCGCGGCGGCTTCCTGCCGGTGCCTATGCCGCTCGTGCGGCTCGCGACCCGGCTCGGCGCGCTGCTGCCGGGCTCGCTGATGAGCGCCGACGCGCTCGCGATGCTCGAACGCGGCAACGTCGCGCCGACCGATCGCTTCGAGCGGCTCCTCGGCAGGGCGCCGCGCGCGCTGCGGGAAATGCCTGTCGACAGTGAAGGCTTCGGCACGCGGGCGAAGCTGATGTGGCTGTTGCCGCTGTTGCGCGCGTCGATTGCCGCGGTGTGGATCTGGACCGCGATTGTGTCCGCGGGGCTGTATCCGCGCGCGTCGAGTCTGGATCTGCTGGCGCGGGTGGGGGCTCCGGCGGCTCTCGGGCCCTTGCTGCTGTATGGCGCGGCGTTCGTGGACCTCGTGTTCGGCGTGCTGTCGCTCGCGTGGCCGCGCCGCCTCGGGTCGCGCGCGCGCCTCTGGGGTTTGCAGATCGCGCTGATCGTGCTTTACACGGCGCTCATCAGCTGGCGCTTGCCCGAATTCTGGCTGCATCCGTATGGGCCGCTTTCGAAGAACCTGCCCATGCTCGCGCTGCTTATCCTGCTGATCCAGTTCGAGGAGGGCAGCGGCCGCCGGTCCGCTCCGTTGGCCACGGCGGCACCGGGGCCGGACAGCACAACCGCAGCCGCGCCATCCAGGACGCTCCGAACCACGCCGCCGACCACGCCGCCGACCACGCCGCCGACCACGCCGCCGACCACGCCGCCGACCACGCCGCCGACCACGCCGCCGAGTACGCCACCCACCACGCCACCCGCGCGGCAATGAGTTCGCCCATGACTTACCTCGTCATCAAATGGCTGCATGTTCTTTCTTCGACGATCCTGTTCGGCACTGGCATCGGCTCCGCCTTTTACATGCTGCTGACGAGCCTCGGCCGCGATCCCAGGACTGTCGCGCGGGTCACGAAGCTCGTGGTGCTCGCTGACTGGCTCTTCACCACGCCCACCGCGATCGTGCAGCCGGTCACCGGGCTTTACCTCGTGCATCTCGCGAACATGCAGCTAGGCAGCCGCTGGCTTGCGTGGTCGATCGGCTTGTATGTGCTGGCAATCGCCTGCTGGCTGCCGGTGGTGATCCTGCAAATGCGCCTTGCCGCTTCCGCCCGGGTAAGCGCCGACACCGGTCAGCCGTTGAGCGCCGCCTACTGGCGAATGCTGTCGATCTGGGTCGCGCTTGGCGCAGTCGCATTTTTTGCGTTCCTCGGCATTTTCTGGTTGATGGTTACAAAGCTGGCTTGACCACCCGGGTAGCGGGGGGGGCGCGGGCAATGCCTGCGGGTGAAAGCAGGCGGAAGCAGGCCAAAGCAGGCCAAAGCAGACGGAAAGAAGACCGAAAGCACACCCCAGGCAAGCCAGCCCCGGGACGCTACAGCGCTCCAGCGAAGCTCCGCTTGCCCCCGCCGCTCACAGGGCGACCGTCAACGCGCGACTGGCCGATGCGGTAGAATTCCATTTTGGAATAAGGATCGGAAGATGCACTGGCAGCCTCGGATCGCCCACTTGATGCCCGTCCCGCGTGAGTCTTGTCCCGCGGCGGAGCGTCACGTCCGCCACGCACGATCGTGTAGCAGTATCTGAGCGCCGCGAAGCGACCGACGTGGGTAGACCGTCGGTGGTGCTTCGCTCCCAAAGAAGATTTCCAAGCATTGCGCCCCACGCGCACCGTCAGACGGCGCCTCTGCCTGAGCGCGCCGGACTGACCCACCGAGTCGTCCGCCCATGAACGCACCTCAAGTTTTCGACCCGCACGGAGCCGCCGCCGCGGTTGCCGCCGATCCCGAAGCGCGCCTGCGCGAAATTCCCTACAACTACACGTCGTTTTCCGACCGCGAAATCGTCATTCGTCTGCTGGGCCAGGCTGCCTGGGACGCACTGGCCGAATTGCGCGCCGAACGCCGTACCGGCCGCTCGGCCCGCATGCTCTACGAAGTGCTAGGCGACATCTGGGTGGTGCGCCGCAATCCGTATCTGCAGGACGATCTGCTCGACAACCCCAAGCGCCGCGCGATGTTGATCGAGGCGCTGCATCACCGTCTGTCGGAAATCGAGAAGCGCCGCCGCGCCGACCTCACCGAGCATGGCGACGAAGCGGGTGTCGACCGCGCGGCGCGCGTCGAAACGCTGGTGCAGGCCGCGCGACGCGCCGTCGACGAATTCGAAAGCGAGTTCCAGAAGACCTACGATCTGCGCCGCCGCGCGACCAGGGTGCTCGGACGCGTCACGCAGAAGGACAACATCAAGTTCGACGGTTTGTCGCGCGTCTCCCACGTGACCGACGCCACCGACTGGCGCGTGGAGTATCCGTTCGTCGTGCTGACGCCGGACACCGAGGCCGAGATTGCCGGCATGATCAAGGCGTGCTTCGAACTCGGGCTGACCGTGATTCCGCGCGGCGGCGGCACCGGCTACACCGGCGGCGCGGTGCCGCTCACGCCGTTTTCCGCCGTCATCAACACCGAGAAGCTCGAGCAGCTCGGCGCGGTGGAAATGACCGAACTGCCCGGTGTGGATCGCAAGGTTCCTACCATTTTCTCCGGCGCGGGCGTCGTCACGCGTCGCGTGACCGAGGCGGCCGAGCAGGCGGGCTTCGTGTTCGCCGTCGATCCCACTTCGCTCGACGCGTCCTGCGTGGGCGGCAACGTCGCGATGAATGCGGGCGGCAAGAAAGCCGTACTGTGGGGCACGGCGCTCGACAACCTCGCCTGGTGGCGCATGGTCGATCCGGAAGGCAACTGGCTCGAAGTCACGCGTTTGGGCCACAACCTCGGCAAGATTCACGATGTGGAGGTCGCACGCTTCGAGCTGAAATGGTTCGACGGCAACTACGCGCCGGGCGAGAAGCTGTTGCGCACGGAGACGCTCGACATCAAGGGCCGCGTGTTCCGCAAGGAAGGTCTCGGCAAGGATGTGACCGACAAATTCCTCGCCGGCCTGCCAGGCGTGCAGAAGGAAGGCTGCGACGGCCTCATTACGTCCGCGCGCTGGGTGCTGCACAAGATGCCGGCGCATACGCGCACCGTCTGCCTCGAATTCTTCGGCCAGGCGCGCGAGGCGATTCCGAGCATCGTCGAAATCAAGGATTACCTGTTCGAAACCTCGAAGCAGGGCGGCGCGATTCTCGCCGGCCTCGAACATCTGGACGAGCGCTATCTGCGCGCGGTCGGCTATGCGACCAAGAGCAAGCGCAACGCGTTTCCGAAGATGGTGCTGATCGGCGACATCGTCGGCAATGACGCGGACGCGGTCGCGCAGGCGACTTCGGAAGTGGTGCGCATGGCCAACGGCAAGAGCGGCGAGGGCTTTGTCGCGGTGAGCGCCGAGGCGCGCAAGCGCTTCTGGCTTGACCGCAGCCGCACGGCGGCTATTGCGAAGCACACCAACGCGTTCAAGATCAACGAAGACGTGGTGATTCCGCTCGACCGCATGGGCGAATATACGGACGGCATCGAGCGGATCAACATCGAGCTGTCGATCAAGAACAAGCTGCAACTGGTCGACGCACTCGAAGCGTTCTTCAGGGGCGGCAAGCTCCCGCTCGGCAAGAGCGACGACGCCAACGAAATTCCGAGCGCCGAATTGCTGGAAGACCGCGTGCAACAGGCGCTGGATCTGCTCAAGCGTGTGCGCACGCGCTGGGAATTCCTGCGCGACAGGCTCGACCTGTCGTTGCGCGAGGCGCAGCACTATCTGGTGGGGCTCGGCTACGAGGCGCTCGCCGAAAAATTCGCCGACCGCGCCGATGCGCAGCCCGACGCCACCGTATTCCACGTCACGCAGGACCGCACGATCCGCGTGTCGTGGAAGCAGGAAATTCGCGCTGAACTGCGACAGATCTTCAACGGCGGCGAGTTCAAGCCGATCCTCGACGAAGCGCAGGCCATCCACAAGCACGTGTTGCGGGGCCGCGTGTTCGTCGCGCTGCACATGCACGCGGGCGACGGCAACGTGCACACCAACCTGCCGGTGAACTCGGACAACTACGAGATGCTGCAGGACGCCCACACGGCGGTCGCGCGCATCATGAAGCTCGCGCGCTCGCTCGACGGCGTGATTTCCGGCGAGCACGGCATCGGCATTACGAAGCTCGAATTCCTCACCGACGACGAGATCGGCGAATTCCGCAAATACAAACAGCGCGTCGATCCGCATGGCCGCTTCAATGCGGGCAAGCTGCTCGAAGGCGCCGATTTGCGCAACGCCTACACGCCGAGCTTCGGCCTGATGGGCTACGAGTCGCTGATCATGCAGCAAAGCGACATTGGCGCGATTTCGGAGTCGATCAAGGACTGCCTGCGTTGCGGCAAGTGCAAGCCGGTGTGCGCGACCCACGTGCCGCGCGCAAACCTGCTGTACAGCCCGCGCAACAAGATTCTCGCAACTTCGCTGCTGGTCGAGGCGTTCCTGTACGAAGAGCAGACGCGCCGTGGCGTGTCCATCAAGCATTGGGACGAATTCGGCGACGTGGCCGATCACTGCACCGTTTGCCATAAATGCGTGACGCCGTGCCCCGTGAAGATCGACTTCGGCGACGTCACCATGAACATGCGCAACCTGTTGCGCAAGATGGGCAAGAAGAAGTTCAACCCGGGCAACGCGGCCGGCATGTTCTTCCTCAACGCGACGAACCCGCAGACCATCAACCTTGCGCGCACCGCGATGATGGGCATCGGCTACAAGGCTCAACGCCTTGGCAACGAGGTGCTCAAGAAGTTCGTGAAGAAGCAGACGGCGCATCCGCCGGCAACCGTCGGCAAGCCGCCGGTCACCGAGCAGGTGATCCACTTTATGAACAAGAAGATGCCCGGCAATTTGCCGAAGAAAACCGCGCGCGCGCTGCTGGATATCGAGGACAACAAGATTGTCCCGATCATCCGCAACCCGAAGACGACCACCGCCGACACCGAAGCGGTGTTCTACTTCCCCGGCTGCGGCTCCGAGCGGCTTTTCTCGCAAGTGGGGCTTGCTACGCAGGCCATGCTGTGGGAAGCAGGCGTGCAGACGGTGCTGCCGCCGGGCTATCTGTGCTGCGGCTATCCGCAGCGCGGCTCCGGCCAGTTCGACAAGGCCGAGCAGATCGTCACGGACAACCGCGTGCTGTTCCATCGCGTTGCGAATACGCTCAACTATCTCGACATCAAGACGGTGGTGGTGTCGTGCGGAACGTGCTACGACCAGCTCGCCGGTTATGAATTCGACAAGATTTTCCCGGGTTGCCGGATCATCGACATTCACGAGTTTCTGCTCGAAAAGGGCATGAAGCTCGACGGCGTGACGGGCACGCGCTACATGTACCACGACCCGTGTCACACGCCGATCAAGACGATGGACCCGGTCAAGCTCGTCAACTCGCTGATGGGCTCCGAGAAAGACGGCTACAAGATCGAGAAGAACGACCGCTGCTGCGGCGAGTCGGGCACGCTCGCGGTGACGCGTCCTGACGTTTCGACGCAGGTGCGCTTCCGCAAGGAAGAGGAAATCCGCAAGGGCGCGGCGAAGCTGCGCGGCATTCCGCTTGTCGCCGAAGCGGGCGCGAACGCCATCAACCCGGCCAACGCATCGGCCGGCACGGCGGGCGCCGCGAACGGCTCGGTGCTGAAGGCCGGCGACGGTCCGCAACCGAAGGGCGCCACCGACGTCAAGATTCTCACGAGCTGCCCGTCCTGCCTGCAAGGGCTGTCGCGCTACAACGAGGACGCGGGTATCGAGGCGGATTACATCGTCGTGGAAATGGCGCGTCATGTGCTCGGAGAAGACTGGATGGTCGACTACGTGCAGCGGGCGAACAATGGCGGAATCGAGCGCGTGCTGGTTTAATGGCACGACTGACGATTTTTGCCTGAGGACGACGATGGATTGCGTTTTTTGCCGTGAAGAAGGCGGCGATGTGCTGTGGCAGGACGACACACTGCGTGTCGTTCTCGCCGACGAACACGATTACCCGGGCTTTTGCCGGGTGATCTGGAACGAGCACGTAGCCGAGTTTTCGGACCTGGATGCAGCGGGCCGCGATCGCGTGATGAAAGTCGTGTATGCGGTGGAGTGCGCGATGCGGCGCGTCCTGCAGCCGGCCAAGGTGAATCTCGCCAGCCTCGGCAACCAGGTGCCTCACGTTCACTGGCACGTCATTCCGCGTTTCTCGAACGACGCTCATTTTCCGCTGCCCATCTGGGCGCCGCGGCAACGCACCGTGTCTGAAGCCATGCTGTCGTCGCGCCGCGCGCAAGCCACGCTGCTGCGTGAAGCGGTGCGGCACGAGATCGGGCAGGCGCTAGCCTGAGCGACACAACCCGCCGCTGCGTGCCGGGATGCCTCGCGGGGCGCATCGGGCGCGGCGGCGCTTTCATATTGAGGCCATCATGAGCGGACTGACTCCCGATACGCCCGTGCCGAGCGGCGTAGTCGTGCATTCGAAGTCGCGCGTGCTCGAACTGCAGTACGCGAGCGGCGAATCGTACCGGCTGCCGTTCGAACTGCTGCGCGTGTATTCGCCGTCGGCGGAAGTGCAGGGCCACGGCCCCGGTCAGGAAACGCTGCAAACCGGCAAGCGCGACGTCACGATCACGATGATCGAGGGCGTCGGCAACTACGCGATCCAGCCGACGTTCTCCGACGGGCACAACACCGGCATCTATTCGTGGGACCTGCTCTACGACCTGGCGCGGCGCCAGGATGAACTCTGGCGCGCCTATCTCGACAAACTGGCTGCGGCAGGCGTCGACCGCGACGCGCCGATGCCCCAGGCCGGCGCTGCGCACGGTCACCGTCACTGATACGATTCGCCAGACCCGCCGCACCCATGCGGCGCAACATTTCAGAATACGCGGAAAGGACAAGCGCGATGAGCAAAACCCACTTCGGCTTTCAATCGGTCGACGAACAGGAAAAGGCGCGGAAGGTGGCGGGCGTGTTCCACTCGGTTGCCGCCAACTACGACTTGATGAACGACCTGATGTCGGGCGGGTTGCACCGGGCGTGGAAGATGTTCACGATCGCCCAGGCCAACGTGCGGCCGGGCTACAAGGTGCTCGACATTGCGGGCGGCACCGGCGACCTGTCCAAGGCATTCGCGAAGCAGGCCGGCGAGACCGGCGAGGTGTGGCACACGGACATCAACGAGTCCATGCTGCGCGTGGGCCGCGACCGGCTGCTCGACAAGGGCGTGATTACGCCGGCGCTGCTTTGCGACGCCGAGCAAATCCCCTTTCCGGACAATTACTTCGACGTGGTGACCGTGGCATTCGGCTTGCGCAACATGACGCATAAGGATGTCGCGCTCGCCGAAATGCGCCGCGTGCTGAAGCCGGCGGGGCGCCTGCTGGTGCTGGAATTCTCGAAGGTTTGGGACCCGCTGAAAAAAGCCTACGACGTCTACTCATTCAAGGTTCTGCCGTGGCTTGGCGAGCGCTTCGCAAAAGACGCCGACAGCTACCGCTACCTGGCCGAGTCGATCCGCATGCATCCGGATCAGGAAACTTTGAAAACAATGATGGAACAAGCGGGCCTCGATGGCGTCAAATATTACAATCTGTCAGCTGGCGTGGTAGCTTTACATGTGGGGACCAAATACTAGGGTCTCTAACCCGTCGATTTCTAAAGGAAAGTGCCAAAATGTCCGATTCATTGTTGTTATCTCCCCGTAAGGTTAAGCAATCGCTGGCGAGACGAATCGGACTGATCGCGATGGTCGGTCTGATCGCGGCCGGCTCGCTTGCCTCGCTCGACGCCGAAGCGCGCCGCATGGGCGGTGGCCGTAGCATTGGCCGCCAGTCGAACACGGTTCAGCAACAGAGTGCGCCGTCGCAACCGTCGCCCACCAATCCGGCCATGCAGCAGCGCGCGCAACCCGCGCCTGCGCCCGCACCGGCGCCCGCCCCGCAACCTAACCGCTCGCGTTGGCTCGGGCCGATCGCCGGTCTGGCAGCCGGCCTCGGCATTGCCGCGCTGCTGTCGCACTTCGGGCTGGGCGGCGCGTTCGCCGGCGCCATGGCCAACATCATCGTGATTGCCTTGCTCGCGATGATCGGCATCTGGCTGATCCGTCGTTTCATGGGCCGCAAGCGGGATGCGTCGCAACCGGCTTACGCCGGGCAGTCGCCGTCGCTGAACTCGGGCGCCACCGGCTACACGCAGGAGCCGCGCTATACGGCGCCGCCTGCCGGCTCGTATCTGGAGCCGCAAGGTAATCCGCTGACCACGCCGTCGGTTGGCGCCACGCCGAGCGTGCCGGCCGGCTTCGATTCCGAAGCGTTCCTGCGCAACGCCAAGGTTTATTTCGTGCGCCTGCAAGCCGCGTGGGACGTCGGCAACATCGAAGACATTCGCGAATTCACCACGCCCGAGATGTTCGCCGAGGTCCGCGTCGATCTGGCCTCGCGCGGCAACGAATCGAATCAGACCGACGTGGTGCAGTTGAACGCCGATCTGCTCGGCGTGGAAGAGCGCGCGAACGAATACTTTGCGAGCGTACGCTTTTCCGGCCTGATCCGCGAAGCGCCTGGTGCGCCGGCCGAGCCGTTCGTCGAAGTGTGGAATCTGTCGAAGGCCAACCGTGCGGGCGAGGGCTGGTTGCTCGCCGGCATCCAGCAGGTCGCGCAGCACTGAGAGAGCCGCTCGGGCAGAGCGGCGGCGTAGGGCGCTTGCCGCGCGCCGCCGCCTCGAATGCTCGCTGGACGTTTGCTCAGCGTTTGCTCGACGGTTCTCAACGTTCGGCATTCGTTGGGTCGCGGTTTGCGTAGTGCCGAGGCGTTGTCCAGCTACCTGGGTGCAGCGGTAGCTCCCGCCAGACTCACTGTCGAGCGCAGTTGGCCGTTCGGCCGAGCAGGCCGCGAAGCGAACGGACGTTACAATAGGAACCCGCGTGAGCAGTCGCTTGCGCGGGTTTTTTCTTGCCACCTTCAATGACCCTCGCCGCCAAGCCCTTCGTCGCCGCCGTCAATCATCTGCTCGCTCGCGAATCGTGGGCCCGCGAGCGCCTCGCTCCTTACGCGGGCAAGACCGCCAGGCTGTCGTCGCCGCCGCTCGTGCTGACGCTGCTGGTGCAGCCTGACGGCTACCTCTGCACCGTTGGCGAAACCGACGCGCAGCAGTTGGACGTCACGCTTTCCGTGCCGGCCGACGCGTTCCCCGCCTTCGTGCAGGGCGGCCAGGCTGCCGTCATGAAGCACGTCAAGATTGAAGGCGACGCCGAGTTCGCCACGGTAATCGCCAAACTCGCGGAACATCTGCGCTGGGAACCGGAAGAGGACCTCGCTAAGCTGATCGGCGACGGCCCCGCGTGGCGCATTGGGTCGTTCGTGCGCACGCTGGGCGAACAGGTGCAGCGCACGGGCCGCAATCTGCTCGACACAGCCAGCGAATATCTGCTCGACGAGAATCCGCAGCTCGTGCGTCGCGCCGCACTGGCTGACTTCAACGCGGAACTCGCCCAGGCGCGCGACACGCTCGCGCGGGTCGAAAAGCGCCTCCAGCGTCTTGAACAGAAGGTCGAAGCCCGCGGCGCCATTGCGCCGGGCGGCGCCGCCACGTCGCGCGGCACGCGCTAGTCACCGGGCACAACTATGCGTTTTCTGCGTTTCCTCAAGATTTTCTTCACGGTTATCCGCTTCGGTCTCGACGAGATGATGCTCGGCCGCGTCAACGACCGGCGCGTGCGCATGCTGCTGCGTATCACCACCATCGGCCGCAAGTTCGAGGCGCCGCCGGGCGTGCGCTTGCGGCTCGCGCTGGAAAGCCTCGGGCCGATCTTCGTCAAGTTCGGGCAAGTGCTGTCCACGCGGCGCGACCTGTTGCCGGTGGACATCGCCAACGAACTCGCGAAGCTGCAGGACCAGGTGCCGCCGTTCGATTCGGCCGTCGCAATCGGGCTTGTCGAGAAGTCGCTTGGCGCGCCGGTCGACGTGCTGTTCGACGATTTCGAGCGGGTGCCGGTGGCGAGCGCGTCGATCGCGCAAGTTCACTTCGCGACGGTCAAGGCGGGGCAGCACGCGGGCAAGGCCGTCGCCGTCAAGGTGCTGCGCCCGAACATGCTGCCGGTCATCGACTCCGACCTTGCGTTGCTGCGCGACATCGCGGTGTGGGCCGAGCGACTGTGGGCCGACGGCAAGCGCCTGAAGCCGCGGGAAGTGGTGGCCGAGTTCGACAAGTATCTGCATGACGAACTCGATCTGATGCGCGAGGCGGCCAACGGCAGCCAGCTGCGCCGCAATTTCGCCGGCTTGGACCTGCTGCTCGTGCCCGAAATGTATTGGGAGTTTTGCACGCCCACCGTGCTCGTGATGGAGCGCATGGTCGGCGTGCCGATCAGCCAGGTCGACACGCTGCGCGCCGCGGGCGTGGATATTCCGAAGCTCGCGCGCGAAGGCGTCGAGATTTTCTTCACCCAGGTGTTCCGCGACGGCTTTTTCCACGCGGACATGCACCCCGGCAACATTCAGGTGAGTCTCGATCCGGCGCATTTCGGCCGCTACATCGCATTGGACTTCGGCATTATTGGAGCGCTGTCGGACTTCGACAAAAACTACCTCGCGCAGAATTTCCTCGCGTTCTTCAAGCGCGACTACCACCGCGTTGCAACGCTGCATCTCGAATCGGGCTGGGTGCCGCCGACCACCCGCGTCGAGGAACTCGAAAGCGCGATCCGCGCTGTTTGCGAGCCGTATTTCGACCGCGCGCTGAAGGATATTTCGCTGGGTCAGGTGCTGATGCGACTCTTTTCGACGTCGCGCCGCTTTAACGTCGAGATTCAGCCGCAACTCGTGCTGCTGCAAAAAACCATGCTCAACGTGGAAGGGCTCGGCCGTTCGCTCGATCCGGAACTGGACTTGTGGAAGACCGCGAAGCCTTATCTGGAACGCTGGATGAACGAGCAGATCGGCCTGCGCGGCTGGTACGAGCGGCTCAAGATCGAGGCGCCGCAATGGAGCAAGACGCTGCCGCAGTTGCCGCGGCTGATCCATCATGTGCTCGCCGAGCGCCACGACCACGGGCGCGTCGGCAACGACGACATGATCCGGCAGATTCTCCTCGAGCAGAAGCGCACTAACCGGCTGCTGCAGGGTTTGCTGTTGTTCGGCGTGGCGGTGGGTGTCGGCGCAGCGCTGGCGCGTGTGTTCCTCGCGCTTGCGTACGGCGCTTGACGCGAGCAGGTTGCGAGGCGAGCTATGAGCGATCCGATCCAATCCCCGGTGCCCGAATTCGAGAGCCGCGATCCGAACTCGCCGGCCTTTTGGGACGAGCGTTTCGAGCGGCATTTCACACCGTGGGACCAGGCGGGCGTGCCCTCGGTGTTTGAGGCTTTCGCGAGGCGCCATGTTGGCGAGTCGGTATTGATTCCGGGCTGCGGCAGCGCCTATGAAGCCGCGTGGCTGGCCGCGCACGGCAGTCCGGTCCGCGCGATCGACTTTTCGCATGCGGCCGTCGCCGCGGCGCGCGCGCAGTTGGGCGAACAGCACGTGCAACTCGTGGAGCAGGCGGATTTTTTCGCCTACGAGCCGCCATTCGCACCCGCGTGGATCTACGAGCGTGCGTTTCTATGCGCGTTGCCGCCGGCGCGCCGCGGCGACTACGCGCGGCGCATGGCCGAGCTTCTGCCGGCGGGCCGGCTGCTCGCCGGGTTCTTTTTCCTCGGCGCGACGCCGAAAGGCCCGCCGTTCGGCATGGAGCGCACCGAACTCGAGTCGCTGCTCACGCCGCATTTCGAACTGATCGAAGACGAGCCGGTAAGCGACTCGATTCCGGTGTTTGCAGGGCGCGAGCGCTGGCTGACCTGGCGACGCCGCGCCTGAGCCGAGGGCGTTGTCAGGCGCTCGGCGCCCGGGCGGCACAGTGTGCGGCAGGCGAGGGCCGGGCTCTTGATTTTTGCGTTGGCCGCCCCCATTTGGCGCAACGGCGGTCGCGTCGGGCGCTAATCCCAAAATGCCGGGGAGCGGTTCCGTTTGCGGCTATAATTCAAGGCTTTGCAAGCGTTTACTAGATTTCAGTAGGGAAACGGTCATGCCGATCTACGCTTATCGTTGCGAGTCATGCGGCTTCGGGAAGGACGTGCTTCAGAAGATGAGCGACCCCCAGTTGACGCAATGTCCCGAATGCGGGAAAGACACTTTTCGGAAACAGGTCACGGCCGCGGGCTTTCAGTTGAAGGGCTCGGGCTGGTACGTGACGGACTTTCGCGGCGGCAACAGCAGTGCCGGCGCGTCGAACGGCGCCTCGAAAGGTGCGGATAGCGCCTCGAATGGCAACGGCAACGGCGCGGCCCAAACCGACACCGCCGCGGCAAGCAGTTCCGCCGCCACGCCGGCCGCACCCGCTGCGGCGCCGGCTGCCGCAGCAGCAAGCGGCTCAGGCAGCGTCTAGTAGCACGGCCGCCCTCGCGGGCGGCGTACATACCGCGCGTTGCTCAGGCGGCGCGGCATTCTGGCGGTACACATGACGACGAAAAAAACGACGCTCAAATCGGTGTTTCTGACTGGCCTGCTGGTGCTGGTGCCTTTGGCCATCACGCTGTGGGTGCTCGGTCTCATCATCGGTACGATGGACCAGACGCTGTTACTGCTGCCAAGCGCATGGCAGCCGGAGCGCGCGTTCGGCTTCCGCCTGCCCGGCCTCGGCGCTGTGCTCACGCTTGCATTCATTTTTGTCGTCGGCCTGCTGACCCAGAACTTCGTCGGCCAGAAGCTCGTGAAGTGGTGGGAGCTCGTGGTCGCGCACATTCCGGTGGTCGGGCCGATCTACACGAGCGTCAAGCAGGTGTCCGATACGTTGCTGTCTAGCAGCGGCAACGCGTTTCGCAAGGCGCTGCTGATCGAATATCCGCGGCGCGGCTGCTACACGATTGCGTTTCTGACCGGCATTCCGGGCGGCGACGTGATCAATCACCTGAAAGAAGATCACGTCAGCGTATACGTGCCGACCACCCCGAACCCCACGTCCGGCTTCTTCCTGATGGTGCCCAAGAGCGAAGTGATCGAACTCGACATGACGGTCGACGCCGCGCTCAAGTACATCGTCTCGATGGGCGTCGTGGCGCCGTCCGCGCCCCCGGCGCCGGTGCGCCGCACCACCGTCGAGCCGCCGCTGTAATGCGGGCGCGCCGCCGTTCACCGCGGCGCGCCGTTTAACCAATGCAAAACGAAAGTCAAACATCATGTCGATGAGATCTGAATACTGCGGTCTAGTGACCGAAGAACTGCTGGGCCAAACCGTCTCGCTGTGCGGCTGGGTGAGCCGCCGCCGCGACCATGGCGGCGTTATCTTCATCGACCTGCGTGACCGGGAAGGCCTCGTCCAGGTCGTGTGCGACCCGGATCGCGCCGAGATGTTCAAAGCCGCGGAAGGCGTGCGCAACGAGTTCTGTCTGCAAATCAAGGGCGTTGTGCGCAGCCGTCCGGAAGGCACGACGAATGCCGCGCTGAAGAGCGGCAAGATCGAAGTGCTGTGCCACGAGCTGATCGTGCTGAACGCGTCCATCACGCCGCCGTTCCAGCTCGACGACGACAACCTGTCGGAAACCACGCGTCTCACGCATCGCGTGCTCGACCTGCGCCGCCCGCAGATGCAGCACAACCTGCGTCTGCGCTACCGCGTCGCGATCGAAGTGCGCAAGTACCTGGACACGCTCGGCTTCATCGACATCGAAACGCCGATGCTCACCAAGAGCACACCGGAAGGCGCACGCGACTACCTCGTGCCGTCGCGTACCAACCCCGGCCAGTTCTTTGCGTTGCCGCAATCGCCGCAGCTCTTCAAGCAGCTGCTGATGGTCGCCAACTTCGACCGCTACTACCAGATCACCAAGTGCTTCCGCGACGAAGACCTGCGCGCCGACCGTCAGCCGGAATTCACGCAGATCGACTGCGAAACGTCATTCCTGTCGGAGCAGGAGATTCGCGATCTGTTCGAGGCGATGATCCGTCACGTGTTCAAGGAAACGATCGGGGTCGAGCTGGATGCGAAGTTCCCGGTAATGGAGTATTCCGAAGCCATGCGCCGTTTCGGTTCGGACAAGCCGGACCTGCGCGTCAAGCTGGAATTCACCGACCTGACGGACGTGGTCAAG
Organism: Paraburkholderia phenoliruptrix; assembly: GCF_019511605.1. Lineage (GTDB taxonomy): Bacteria > Pseudomonadota > Gammaproteobacteria > Burkholderiales > Burkholderiaceae > Paraburkholderia > Paraburkholderia phenoliruptrix_A. Next base: position 242,051 of record NZ_JAEUAV010000007.1, read on the forward strand.
GATGTCGAATTCAAGGTGTTCAGCACGCCGGCCAATTCGAAGGACGGCCGCGTCGCGGCTATCCGCGTGCCGAAGGGCGGCGAGCTTTCGCGCGGCGACATCGACAGCTACACGGAATTCGTGCGCATCTACGGCGCGAAGGGCCTTGCGTGGATCAAGGTCAACGAAGTGGCAAAGGGCCGTGACGGTCTGCAAAGCCCGATCGTCAAGAACCTGCACGACGAAGCCGTGAAGGCGATTATCGAGCGCACCGGCGCGCAAGACGGCGACATCATTTTCTTCGCAGCGGATCGTGCGAAGGTGGTGAACGACAGCCTGGGCGCGCTGCGCCTGAAGATCGGCCATTCGGAATTCGGCAAGGCCAACGGTCTGGTCGAGTCCGGCTGGAAGCCGCTGTGGGTGGTCGACTTCCCGATGTTCGAATACGACGAGGAAGACAACCGCTACGTGGCCGCGCACCATCCGTTCACGAGCCCGAAGGACGAGCACCTCGAATACCTGGAATCGGACCCGGCGCGCTGCCTCGCCAAGGCGTACGACATGGTGCTGAACGGCTGGGAAATCGGCGGCGGCTCGGTGCGTATTCACCGCGAAGAAGTGCAGAGCAAGGTGTTCCGTGCGCTCAAGATCAACGCGGAGGAAGCGCAAGCCAAGTTCGGCTTCCTGCTGGACGCGCTGCAATACGGCGCGCCGCCGCACGGCGGCATCGCGTTCGGCCTCGACCGCATCGTCACGATGATGGCCGGCGCCGATTCGATCCGCGACGTAATTGCGTTCCCGAAGACACAGCGCGCGCAAGATCTGCTCACGCAGGCGCCGAGCGAAGTGGACGAGCGTCAGTTGCGCGAATTGCATATCCGTCTGCGCACGCCTGAACCGAAGGCGTAATCGCACAAAGGCAGTGGCTTCAGGCGACTGACTGCTGTCTGAAAACGACAGCCGAAGCAAAACAGAAAGGCGTGGGAGGAAACTCCCGCGCCTTTTTGGTTTTTTGCGTTACAGTCGATGCAACACGTCTCGACCAATCCTCGACCATTCACGACATGCATTGCGCCAGCGTTGCGCCTGCTTTTCACGCCATGCCGAAACCGCCGAAGATCCCGCAGTCCGTACTCGTCGTGATTCATACGCCCTCGCTCGACGTGCTGTTGATCGAGCGCGCCGATATGCCGGGGTTCTGGCAGTCCGTGACCGGCTCAAAGGACAGCATCGACGAACCGCTCGCAGAAACGGCAATGCGTGAGGTGGCCGAAGAGACCGGCATCGTGATCGGCGGCGCGCTGGTGCCGCGAAGCGCGCTTTTCGACTGGCAGTACTCGATCGAGTACGAGATCTATCCGCAGTTCCTGCATCGCTACGCCGAAGGCGTGATCCACAACACCGAGCACTGGTTCAGCGTCGAGGTTCCCGAGCGGCTCGAAGTCACGCTCGCGCCGCGCGAGCACACGGCATTTCTCTGGTTGCCGTATGAAGAGGCGGCGGCGCGTTGTTTTTCTTCGTCGAATGCGGATGCGATCCTGCAATTGCCGAAAAGATTGCTTATGCGTTCGGAGTCGCGCCGATGAGCGTGGGCGGCGCACGCCGTTTCGCGCGTCTGCGGCAATCGCTGCTCGGCCGCCGCTATTGGCAGCGCTACCGCTTCACGAGCGGCAACGAGGTCAAGCTGCTGCGCTCCGGCGACGAGTTCTTCGTCGCGCTAGTCGAGCGCGTGGATGCGGCCGCGCGCGATGTCGTTCTCGAAACCTATATTTTCTGTTACGACGAAGCCGGGCAGATGGTGAACGCAGCGCTCCTGCGCGCGGCGGCCCGCGGCGTGCGCGTGCGCGTGATCACCGACGGCGTGGGCACCGCGCGCCTGCCGATGTTCGACGAGTGGGCCGGCACGGGCATCGAGCATCGCATCTACAACCCGCATATTTTCGGGCGCTTCGGATTCTCGCGCACGCATCGCAAGCTGGCCGTGATCGACGACCAGTTCGCGTATTGCGGCGGCATCAATATCGTCGACGATTACGAGAACAACGGCGAGACGCTGCCATTCCGGCGCTGGGACTTCGCCGTCGAATTGCAGGGGCCCGTGGTCAACGACGTGCGCCAGGCCTTCGAAGTGCAATGGCGGCGGATTCGCGTTGGGCATCGGCCAATCGACCAGCTCGAGCCGGATCTCACGCCGAAAACCACGGCCTCGCTTGGCAGCCTGCGCCGGCGCAGGCGCCGCCGCAACGAAGAACTGTGGGCGGGCGGCGAGCCATGCGTTGCGTTCGTCGCTCGCGACAACCTGATCAATCGCCGTGCAATCGAAAAAGCGTATCTGACCGCAATCGGCCAGGCGCGCAGCGAGGTGCTGCTGGCGAATCCGTACTTCATGCCTGGCCGGAAACTGCGCCGCGCGCTCGTCTACGCGGCAAGGCGCGGCGTGCTGGTTAAGCTGATTATCGGGCGCAAGGAGTTCAAGGCGCTCGACTATGCCGTGCCCTTCCTCTATCGCGCGTTGCTCAGAGCCGGCGTGCAGATCGCCGAGTACGAGAAAACCCTGCTGCACGGCAAGGTTGCCGTCGTGGACTCCAATTGGGCAACCGTGGGCTCGTCCAATCTCGACGCGCTCAGCCTGATGCTGAACAACGAAGCGAACGTGGTGCTGGTGAACGACCCGTCCATCGACGCGCTCCGCGAGGCGCTGCTGGCGGCCTTCAAGGACGCCCGGCGCATTGACCAAGCCCACTACGACGCCCGCCCGGCGGGTGAGCGCCTGCTCAACTGGCTGGCCTACACGACCTACCGGCTCGCCATGAAGCTTTTGACGGTGGGCGGCTACGACTAGATTGCGCGGGGCGTCGGGTCACGATGCATCGGCAGAGCCAATGAAGGTTTCGTCCGCGCAAGCAGTGACGCAAGCGGCGACGCAAGGAGTGACGCAAGCAGCGACGCAAGGATGACCCAAGGAAGGCGAAGTCCTCTAAAAAATCCGATTCGTCTGATGGCCACATGCCCCAAAATTGAAACCAGGTTAGAAACCGGTTTCTAATAAAGTCCTTGTTTCGCGGACGGCGCCACTCAATAATAGTACGGCCGTTCGATTTTTGATTCGGTCACATTAGAACGGTAAAAGCTATGCGAAAAGGCGAACAAACGCGAGCCGCAATTCTCGATGCAGCACTTGATCTTGCAAGCCGCGACGGGCTCGAGGGTCTGACTATCGGCCTCCTGGCCGAGCGCATGCAAATGAGCAAGAGCGGCGTGTTTGCGCACTTCGGGTCGCGCGAAGATTTGCAGGTGGAAGTCGTGCGTGAGTACCACCGTCGTTTCGAAGACGAGGTATTTTTCCCGAGCCTGCGCGAGCCTCGCGGATTGCCGCGCCTGCGCGCGATGATTTCCCGCTGGATCGAAAAGCGCATTCAGGAAGTCACCACCGGGTGCATCTACATCAGCGGAGCCGTCGAGTACGACGACCGTGCGGACAACCCGGTGCGCGAGCAACTGGTGTCGAGCGTGACGATGTGGCGGGCCGCGCTCACTCGCGCCATTTCGCAGGCAATGGACGAAGGGCATCTGCGTGCGGACACCGACCCGCAGCTGATGCTGTTCGAACTGTACAGCTTCACGCTCGGTCTGCATCACGACGCGCGCTTTCTGCATTTGCCGGATGCCGTGCGTCTCACGTGGGCCGCGCTGGAAAAACTGATTGTTTCGTATCAAAGCGAAGGCCGTTAGCCGAAGCCGCCGGATCTGCAAAGACCGGCGGGATGAGCGGCAAAGCGCAAGCAGCGCTCGAGCGACAGACAAAATCCGCATCAGCGGTCGCGCTAATGGCCTCGCTTCTTGTTCAAAACTTTGGAGAGAGTCATGGGACAGTACGCCGCGCCGCTGCGCGACATGCAATTCGTGTTGCACGAGCTGCTCAACGTCGAGGCCGAGATCAAGCAGATGCCCAAGCACGCGGATCTCGACGCAGAGACGATCAACGCCGTGCTCGAAGAGGCCGGCAAGTTCTGCTCCGAAGTCCTGTTTCCGCTGAATCACAGCGGTGACCAGGAAGGCTGCACATACGTCGGCGACGGCGTGGTGACCACGCCGAAGGGTTTCAAGGAAGCCTATCAACAGTATGTTGAAGCCGGTTGGCCAGCGCTCGGTTGCGATCCGCAGTTCGGTGGCCAGGGGCTGCCCGCCTTCGTGAACAACGCGCTCTACGAGATGCTGAACTCGGCGAACCAGGCGTGGACGATGTATCCGGGCCTCTCGCACGGCGCCTATGAATGCCTGCACGCGCACGGCACGCCGGAGCTGCAGCAGCGTTATCTGCCGAAGCTGGTGTCCGGCGTGTGGACCGGCACCATGTGTCTGACCGAGCCGCATTGCGGCACCGACCTCGGCATTCTGCGCACCAGGGCCGAGCCGAACAGCGACGGTTCCTATTCGATCAGCGGCACGAAGATTTTCATTTCCAGCGGCGAGCATGACCTCGCGGAGAACATCGTGCACCTCGTGCTCGCGCGTCTGCCTGATGCGCCCAAGGGTACCAAGGGCATCTCGCTTTTCATCGTGCCGAAGTTCATTCCGAACGATGCAGGCGAGCCCGGCGAGCGCAACGGCGTGAAGTGCGGTTCCATCGAACACAAGATGGGCATTCACGGCAATGCGACCTGTGTGATCAATCTCGACAACGCGAAGGGCTGGATGGTCGGCGAGCCGAACAAAGGCCTCAACGCAATGTTCGTGATGATGAACGCCGCGCGCCTCGGCGTCGGTATGCAGAGCCTCGGTCTCACCGAAGTCGCCTATCAGAACTCGCTCACGTATGCGAAAGAGCGCTTGCAGATGCGTTCGCTGACCGGTCCCAAGGCGCCGGACAAAGCCGCCGACCCGATCATCGTGCATCCGGACGTGCGCCGCATGCTGCTCACGCAAAAGGCCTATGCCGAAGGTGCGCGCGCATTCTCGTACTGGTCCGCGCTGCATATCGACAAGGAGCTCTCGCACGCCGACGAAGCCGTGCGCAAGGAAGCCGCCGACCTCGTCGCACTGCTCACGCCGATCCTCAAAGCGTTCCTGTCGGACAACGCGTTTGAAGGCACCAATCACGCCATGCAGATTTACGGCGGCCACGGCTTTATCGCCGAGTGGGGCATGGAGCAGTACGTGCGCGACGCGCGCATCAACATGATCTACGAAGGCACCAACGCGATTCAGGCGCTCGACCTGCTCGGCCGCAAGATTCTCGGCGACATGGGCGCGAAGATGAAGAAGTTCGGCAAGCTCGTCACCGAGTTCGTCGAAGCTGAAGGCATCAAGCCGGAGATGCAGGAGTTTGTGAACCCGCTCGCCGACATCGGCGAAAAGGTGCAGAAGCTCACGATGGAAATCGGCATGAAGGCCATGCAGAACCCGGACGAAGTCGGTGCCGCCGCCGTGCCGTATCTGCGCACGGTCGGGCATCTGGTGTTCTCCTACTTCTGGGCGCGCATGGCGCGTATCGCGCTGGACAAGGAAGCGTCGGGCGATCCGTTCTATAAGGCGAAGCTCGCCACCGCGCGCTTTTACTTCGCGAAGCTGCTGCCGGAAACGGCCATGACGATCCGTCAGGCGCGCGTCGGTTCCAAGCCGCTGATGGACGTCGAAGAAGCGCTGTTCTAACTCATCTCACGCAAAGCGCCGCGCCTCGACACACAGCGCGGCGCCTGTGCAAGCCCTATTCATCGCGAGTCAGTCGGAGCATTCGCGACACCGCATAACTCCCCGGAGGAACGACGTGAGCAATCTGATCATTCGCAAGGTCGCCGTGCTCGGCGCCGGCGTGATGGGCGCGCAGATCGCCGCGCACCTGATCAACGCCAAGGTGCCCGTGCTGCTGTTCGACCTGCCCGCCAAGGAAGGTCCGAAGAACGCCATCGCGCTCAAGGCGATCGACAATCTGAAGAAGCTGTCGCCGGCGCCGTTCGGCGTGAAGGACGACGCGCAGTACATCCAGCCCGCGAATTACGACGACGACATCGACAAGCTCGCCGAATGCGACCTGGTGATCGAAGCGATTGCCGAGCGCATGGACTGGAAACACGACCTGTACAAGAAGGTCTCCCCGCATATCGCGCCGAACGCGATCTTCGCGACCAACACCTCGGGTCTGTCCATTACCGAACTCTCGCAAGGTTTTGCGGACGATCTCAAAGCGCGCTTTTGCGGCGTGCACTTCTTCAATCCGCCGCGCTACATGCACCTGGTCGAACTGATTCCGACCACGGCCACGCGCCCGGAAATCCTCGATCAACTCGAAACGTTCCTAACGAGCGTGGTCGGCAAGGGCGTGGTGCGCGCGAAGGACACGCCGAACTTCATCGCGAATCGCGTCGGCATTTTCTCGATCCTCGCCGTCATGACCGAAGCCGCGAAGTTCGGCCTGCGTTTTGACGAAGTGGACGACCTGACCGGCGCGCGCCTTGGCCGCGCGAAGTCAGCCACGTTCCGCACCGCGGACGTGGTCGGTCTCGACACGATGGCGCACGTGATCAAGACGATGCAGGACAACCTGAAGGACGATCCGTTCTTCCCGGTCTACGAAACGCCGGCTGTGCTGGCCGAACTCGTGAAGAAGGGCGCGCTCGGCCAGAAGTCCGGCGGCGGCTTCTACAGAAAGGAAGGCAAGGCGATCAAGGTGCTCGACCCGAAGACGGGCGAATACGTGGAGGGCGGTGCGAAGGCGGACGAACTGGTTGGCCGCATTCTGAAGCGCCCGCCGGCGGAGCGCCTGAAGCTGCTGCGCGAATCGGAGCATCCGCAGGCGCAGTTCCTGTGGGCGATTTTCCGCGACGTGTTCCACTACATCGGCGTGCATCTGGAATCCATCGCCGACAATGCGCGCGATGTCGATCTGGCAATCCGCTGGGGCTTCGGCTGGAACGAAGGTCCGTTCGAAGGCTGGCAGACGGCGGGCTGGAAGCAGATCGCGGAGTGGGTGCAGGAAGACATCGCCGCGGGCAAGGCGCTCGCGAACGTGCCGCTGCCGTCGTGGGTGCTCGAAGGCCCGGTCGCGGAAGCGGGCGGCGTGCATACCAATCAGGGTTCCTGGTCGCCGGCTTCGCAGACCTTCGTGCCGCGCTCCTCGCTCGGCGTGTACGAGCGGCAGGTGTTCCGTGCGCCGCTCGTCGGCGAAACGTCGGCGGACCCGAAGACCTACGGCAAGACGCTGTTCGAGACCGACGCCGTGCGCGCATGGGTTGACGACCGTGCCGGTGAAAACGACGTGTTGATCGTGTCGTTCAAGAGCAAGATGAACACGATCGGACCGTCGGTGATCGACGGCCTCGTGCAGGCAATCGAACTCGCGGAGAAGGACTACAAGGGCCTCGTCGTCTGGCAGCCAACCTCGCTCAAACTCGGCACGCCGGGCGGGCCTTTCTCGGCGGGCGCGAACCTCGAAGAAGCGATGCCTGCGTTCATGATGGGCGGCGCCAAGGGCATCGAGCCATTCGTGAAGAAATTCCAGCAGGGCATGCTGCGCGTGAAGTATGCGAGCGTGCCGGTGGTGTCGGCGGTGTCGGGAATCGCACTCGGCGGCGGCTGCGAACTGCTGCTGCATAGCGCGAAGCGGGTCGCGCATATCGAAAGCTATATCGGCCTTGTCGAAGTGGGCGTGGGCCTCGTGCCCGCGGGCGGCGGTCTGAAGGAAGCCGCGCTGCGCGCGGCCGAAGCCGCAACGCAAGTCGGCGCGACCAACGACCTGCTCAAGTTCGTGCAGAAGTCGTTCGAAAACGCGGCCATGGCGAAGGTTTCGGCGTCCGCGCTCGACGCCCGCGCAATGGGCTACCTGAAGCCGTCGGACACGATCGTCTTCAACGTCTTTGAACTGCTCGACGTCGCCAAGAAAGAAGCGCGTGCGCTGGCCGGCGGGGGTTACCGTCCGCCGCTGCGCGTGACGCAAGTGCCGGTGGCTGGACGTTCGGCGATCTCCACGATCAAGGCTTCGCTCGTGAACATGCGCGACGGCCGCTTCATCAGCGAGCACGATTTCCTGATTGCGAGCCGTATCGCCGAAGCTGTGTGCGGCGGCGACGTGGAAGCGGGCAGTCTGGTCGACGAAGAATGGCTGCTGCAACTGGAGCGCCGCGCGTTTGTCGATCTGCTCGGCACGCAGAAGACGCAGGAACGGATCATGGGCATGCTGCAAACCGGCAAGCCGGTGCGGAACTAACAGCGACGAGCGGACATTCTGGAGAAACAAATGAGCAAGCAATTGCAAGACGCCTACATCGTCGCTGCGAGCCGCACGCCTATCGGCAAGGCGCCGCGCGGCGTGTTCAAGAACACCCGTCCCGACGAACTGCTGGTGCACGCGATCAGATCCGCGGTGGAGCAGGTGCCGGGCCTCGACACCAAGGTGATTGAAGACGCGATAGTGGGTTGCGCGATTCCCGAGGCGGAGCAGGGGCTGAACGTCGCGCGCATGGGCGCGCTGCTGGCCGGCCTGCCGCAATCGGTGGGCGGCGTCACGGTGAACCGCTTCTGCGCGTCGGGCCTGACCGCGCTCGCCATGGCCGCGGATCGCATCCGCGTCGGCGAATCGGACGCGCTGATCGCGGGCGGCTGCGAGTCGATGAGCATGGTGCCGATGATGGGCAACAAGCCGTCGCTGTCGCCGCATATCTTCGATCGCAATGAAGACATCGGCATTGCATACGGCATGGGCCTGACCGCCGAGAAAGTCGCCGAGCGCTGGAAAATCAGCCGCGAAGCGCAAGACGCGTTCTCGGTCGAGTCGCATCGCCGTGCAATCGCCGCACAGCAAGCGGGCGAATTCAACGACGAGATCGCCGCGTACACGGTCACAGAGCGCTTTCCGGATCTGGCCACCGGTGAAGTGCGCGTGTACACGCGCGAAGTTTCGCTGGACGAAGGCCCGCGCGCCGACACGTCGCTCGAGGGCCTCGCTAAACTGCGCACGGTGTTCGCGAACAAGGGTTCGGTGACGGCCGGCAACAGCTCGCAGACGTCGGACGGCGCGGGCGCGCTGATCGTCGTGTCGGAAAAGGTCCTGAAGCAGTTCAACCTGACGCCGCTTGCGCGCTTCGTGAGCTTCGCGGTGCGCGGCGTGCCGCCCGAAATCATGGGCATCGGACCGAAGGAAGCGATTCCGGCGGCGCTGAAGGCAGCGGGCCTCAAGCAGGACGACCTCGACTGGATCGAGTTGAACGAAGCGTTCGCCGCGCAATCGCTCGCCGTGATCCAGGACCTCGGCCTCGATCCGTCGAAGATCAACCCGCTCGGCGGCGCGATTGCGCTGGGTCATCCGCTGGGCGCGACGGGCGCCATTCGCGCGTCGACGGTCGTGCACGGCCTGCGCCGCCGCAATTACAAGTACGGCATGGTGACAATGTGCGTGGGCACCGGCATGGGCGCGGCGGGCATTATCGAGCGGCTGTGATACGGCCGGCCTCGGTTCCGGCGCCAAGCCGCGCGGCGCCAACAAATTGATGCGCCAGAAACGGTTCGCAGGCTCGACGCTTGCGAACCGTTTTCGCATTTTCGAGCAGCAGTTCTGCGCAGCGGTTTGTACCGCAGATTCATGCCGCAGATTTATGCGGCGAATTCCCGCAGCAGATTCAAGGAGACGACAATGACGACGGATATTCTGGTCGAGCGGGCCAACGGTGTGCTGACTCTTGCCTTTAACCGGCCGGACAAGAAAAACGCGATCACGGCCGCGATGTATCAAACCATGGCCGACACGCTGGTCGGGGCGCAAGACGACGCCTCCGTGCGCGCAATCCTGATTCGCGGCAGCGCGAAGATCTTCAGCGCGGGCAACGATCTCGAAGACTTCATGAAGTCTCCGCCAATGGGCGAAAATGCGCCCGTATTTCAGTTCCTGCGCGCGATCAGTTCGGCGGAAAAGCCGGTGGTGGCGTCGGTCGCAGGGCCAGCCGTGGGCATCGGCACGACGCTGCTGCTGCATTGCGATCTGGTGTATGCCGCCGATTCTGCGAGCTTTTCGCTGCCGTTCGCGCAACTCGGGCTGTGCCCCGAAGCGGCGTCGAGCCTGCTTTTGCAACGCGTCGCCGGTTATCAGGCAGCGGCCGAAAAGCTGCTGCTCGGCGAGGCGTTTGACGCCGCCGAAGCGCTACGCATGGGCTTCGTGAACCGCGTGCTGCCGGCTGCGGAAGTGGACGCGTTCGCGGCATCGCAAGCTGCGAAGCTCGCCGCTCTGCCGGCCTCGTCGTTACGTGCGACAAAGAGCCTGATGAAGCGCGCAAGCCGGGAAGAACTGCAAACGCAGATGGCGGAGGAAGCGGTGCACTTCGGCAAGATGCTGGTTGCGCCCGAGGCGCGCGAGGCATTCAAGGCGTTCTTTGAAAAGCGCAAACCGGACTTCCGGCAATTCGACTGAGCGAAGCGCGCGGCGTGGACTGGACGAAGCGCGGTGCGCCAAGCGCTCGGGCCGCGGGCGGTGCGTCGAAGCGCTCAGCCCGCGCGGGGCGGCTCAAGGTTGCGCGGTGTCGTAGTCGACGTAGCTCGTTTCGCGGCAGAAGCTGACGAGCCGCACTCCCGCCTTGCGCGCGATCGCAATGGCCAGGGACGACGGCGCCGAGATGGTGGCGACCATCGGCACGTCGACGCGCGCGGCTTTGCGCACCAGTTCGTAGCTCGCGCGGCTCGACAGGAACACGAAGCCCTCCCTGGTGTCCACTCGATCGAGCACGAGCTGGCCGATCAGCTTGTCGAGCGCATTGTGGCGGCCGACGTCTTCGAACGCGTAGCGGATCGCGCCGGCCGCATCGCACCATGCGGCGGCATGCAGGCCGCCGGTCAGGCGGGTCAACGCCTGGTGCGCGGGCAGTTCGCGGGCCGCGCGCGCAATCGCGTCGGGCGCGAGCCGTTGCAGAAAGCCGGTGTCGGGCACGCGCTCGGGCTGCAGATCCAGCAGATCGATGCTCTCTATGCCGCACACGCCGCAGCCGGTGCGGCCCGCCAATGCGCGGCGCTTTTCCTTCAGCGCGACGAACGCCTGCTGCACGACCTGCAGGTGGACTTCCGCGTGCGGCAAGTCGCCGTTGTCATGCAGCTCGACCTCGATGTCCTGTATGTCGCTGCCGCGCTCGACAATCCCTTCCGAAATTGCAAAGCCCACCGCGAACGCTTCCAGATCGCAGGGCGTGCACATCATCACTGCATGCGAAATGCCGTTGAAAACGAGCGCGACCGGCCACTCCTGACCGATGTGGTCGATGACCGTTTCCACCGCCGCGCCGCGATGGCGGTGCACCTCGCGCTCTACCGCGCCGGGCTGGCCTGTTTGCAGTTCGTCCAAGCTGATTGACTCCATTGATGCCGCGCCTGTGCGGCTTGTTGCGCCGCCGACGCACGAATAAGCTTCTAAAATACCTCAAGCCGGGCTTGTGCGTTTGCCCATCATTCACGAGGACACTGTCATGGGACTGAACGAAGCACCGCTGCTGTTCGACTTCGAGGTGGAGTCGTCGGAGAATTTCACTTATATCCCGATGTCGGTTCGCTTCAATCTGGATCGTTTCGGGCTGCGCATTTCACTCGCGCAATGGCAGATGCTGCCGCTGGAGGACCGCAAGCTCCTCGCGCGTTTTCCGGTTGCGGAGGACGCCGAGATCGAGCCTAATTTCGATCACGCGCTGTTCGAGATGCTGCGCACTCACGCGAATGTCGAGCCGGAGTGGTTCACGCCGGAGGAAGCGCCGGCGTGGCGCAACACGGACAGCGTGCCCGATAGCGTCGAGCGTCAGGCGAAACTGGCGGGCCTCGCCGCGCCGAGCGCCGCGCGCTGGGCCGAACTCGACCCGTTCCAGCGGTACGTGCTCGCCAAGCTGTCACGCAAGCAGGAGATCAACCACGACTTCATCCCCGCGATGAAGGAATTTGGTGCGGCCGGCTAGGTGCGGCCGGCTAGGTGCGGCCGGCTAGGCGTGGGTGGCTAGGTGCGGGTGGCCAGGTGCAGCCGGCCACGTGCGGCCAGCTAGGCGCGGTTGGCCAGACGCGGCCGACCAAGTGCGACAGGCCGGTGCGGCCGGCCCGGCGGACCCGGCCGGCACGATGAACCGGTTGCCCCGCCAACGCAGCCCCGCCGCCGCGGTCCCGCCAC
>NZ_JAEUAV010000070.1 GCF_019511605.1 Paraburkholderia phenoliruptrix
GGCTGGTCCCATTTCGCTCGCCACTACTTTGGGAATCTCGGTTGATTTCTTTTCCTGCGGTTACTTAGATGTTTCAGTTCACCGCGTTCGCTTCACGTGACCTATGGATTCAGTCACGGATACCTCAAAAGAGGTGGGTTTCCCCATTCGGACATCTTCGGATCAAAGCTCGTTTGCCAGCTCCCCGAAGCTTTTCGCAGGCTACCGCGTCCTTCATCGCCTGTGATCGCCAAGGCATCCACCACATGCACTTGTTCGCTTGACCCTATAACGGGTATGTCTCTCGACACACACGCTACAGGCTGAGTATTCGTGTTGCGCCGTATTCCAAAGCGATCTTCCGATCACTTGAAAATACATCGATACAATCACAACCCTGATTCACCTACTCGCACACCCATCTCTAAGTATGCTTTCGTGAATCTCTTTACTACTTCTTCCTGATTGTTAAAGAACGTTCAGCCGACATCACGGTTGCTGTAACCATGCATCTTCACTGACTGGCTCAATCGCCAATGCACAACCCTCTGTGAACCCGC
>NZ_JAEUAV010000071.1 GCF_019511605.1 Paraburkholderia phenoliruptrix
GGTCGGCATTCGGGACTTCAAGTCTTCGCAACACTGCGCGCAACGCCTTGATCCCGTCCTCATCTTCAGACTGAAGGATGACGGTGAAGGTATGTCGGGTTCCGAAGCGCACCATGCAGGGCACAAACGGGGCCACGAGCATTTCAAGAACTGCCTCGAGCCGCGTACCGGAAAGCAGCACGTCGTCGGCTGCCTCGCCCGTCGCGCTCTGCCGACCGGCGGATAGGGCCAGCATCTTCCCTTCATTTCGCGGTTCACTGCCTTCAAGTCCAAGCATGCGTTCGGCGAGATCTTTCTCCGGAGTCAACGTCACGCTTTCGAGCATGGCGACGCACCCCTGCGACCAAGCCCGCCACCGCGCCCGGCGTCGCCGACACAGGAAGTTCCATATGTCCACGGCGCCTGTGTGATCCTCATGTCCTGCGTACACACACACGCACAGAAGACCGCTACCGAGCAGC
>NZ_JAEUAV010000072.1 GCF_019511605.1 Paraburkholderia phenoliruptrix
GCGGGTTCACAGAGGGTTGTGCATTGGCGATTGAGCCAGTCAGTGAAGATGCATGGTTACAGCAACCGTGATGTCGGCTGAACGTTCTTTAACAATCAGGAAGAAGTAGTAAAGAGATTCACGAAAGGCACTTAGAGATGGGTGTCCGAGTAGGTGAATCAGGGTTGTGATTGTATCGATGTATTTTCAAGTGATCGGAAGATCGCTTTGGAATACGGCGCAACACGAATACTCAGCCTGTAACGAGTGGACAATCAGTCGGGAACCTGATCCCCTTCGGGGATGGGGCCCACGTAAGCGCTAAAGCGCCAACGTGGGACCGACAGAAGACACACCCGTTATAGGGTCAAGCGAACAAGTGCATGTGGTGGATGCCTTGGCGATCACAGGCGATGAAGGACGCGGTAGCCTGCGAAAAGCTTCGGGGAGCTGGCAAACGAGCTTTGATCCGAAGATGTCC
>NZ_JAEUAV010000073.1 GCF_019511605.1 Paraburkholderia phenoliruptrix
TCACTATTCTGGTCGGTATGGTGGAAACCCGTGTCCGTCTGGCAGTGGTCGAGCTGGAAGAGGAGAAAGCCAACCTCATTCAGTTGCTGATCATGGCCGGCATGACGCTGTTGTTCACCGCATTTGGCCTGATGAGCCTGTTAATCCTGATTTTCTGGGCCATCGATCCTATCTACCGCCTGATGGCGTTAGGGGCTACTACCGGGGTGCTGCTGTTCCTGGCCGTGTTCGGTGCCATTTGGACACTGGTCAAGGCTCGACGCTCCACGTTGTTGGGCGCCACGCGCAAACAGTTGGAGATCGACCGTTCCGAGCTGGAGGACGAAAAATGAATCGTCGCCGCTATCTGGAATGGAGAAAAGAGAAGCTCATCCGCAAGATCCAGCAGCAAAGGCTGGATCTTGCGGAAAACAAAACCCTGTGGTTGGAAAAGACTGAGCG
>NZ_JAEUAV010000074.1 GCF_019511605.1 Paraburkholderia phenoliruptrix
GACAAAGGGAGCGAAGAAAAGTAAAACCATACATGCAGTTGTTAGCATAGAGGCTAAAAATTTACGCCCATTTGTTAGGCTTAAAAATTTAGCATTTGCATTTGAGGTAGCAACTGCCATTAAACTTGCAATGATAATAACAAGTAAAAAACCCTTAAAAAGATAAAGTAAAAGGGATAAAACCACTAAAATAAAACAGATAAGAAAAATTTTTCCAGTTTGCATTTTTTTCCTTCAATTTTCATCAAATAAAGTTTGTTCGCAATTAAGCTTAAGTACACTAAAACTTTTTGTACTTGCTATACGACCTTTGGCAGTGCGTTCTATGTAGCCATTTGCAAGCAAATAAGGTTCGATTACATCTTCAATAGTATTTTCATCTTCACTCAAAGCTGCCGCTATACTAGAA
>NZ_JAEUAV010000075.1 GCF_019511605.1 Paraburkholderia phenoliruptrix
GTTGCAGGGCGGGCATCATGTCCATTTTTGGGTTATCGAATTTCGGGATCGGCGACGGGTCCATCACGTAGCGCCCATTTACCTTCACCGGATAGGCGTAGGTGGTGGCGATATGACCGAAGCGGGCGATATCTTCATACAGTTTCACCTGCATCACGCCGTACTCTTCCAGCGCGTGCATGGTGCGGGTTTCCGTTTCGCGCGGCTCGATAAAGCGCAGCGGCTCGGGGATTGGCACCTGGAAGATAATTATCTGATCTTCGGTCAGCGGCGTTTCGGGGATGCGGTGACGCGTCTGGATAACCGTCGCATCGTCCGTACGTTCCGTGGTGTTTACCCCGGTCACGCGCTTGAAGAAGTTGCGAATCGACACGGCGTTGGTGGTGTCATC
>NZ_JAEUAV010000076.1 GCF_019511605.1 Paraburkholderia phenoliruptrix
GGACCAACCTGCTCGACCTGATGAAGCTGGAGGTCGAGACGCCAGCGCACCTGGTCGATGTGCAGGACATCGGCCTGGACAGGATCGAACCCACCGACGAGGGCGGCCTGCGCATCGGCACGTTGGTCACCAATACCGCGCTGGCCTCGCATGAGCGCGTGCGCCGCGACTACGCGGTGCTGACCCGCGCGATCGTGGCAGGCGCCTCCGGGCAGCTGCGCAACAAAGCCACCACCGGCGGCAACCTGCTGCAGCGCACGCGCTGCCCGTATTTCTACGATCCCCATCTGCCCTGCAACAAGCGCCTGCCCGGGTCGGGCTGCGGCGCACTCGAGGGGTTCTCCCGGCAGATGGGCGTGATCGGCACATCGGACAGCTGCATCGCGAC
>NZ_JAEUAV010000077.1 GCF_019511605.1 Paraburkholderia phenoliruptrix
ATATATACATACCTGCCAGGTCTGTCCGTTGGAATACTGTTGAATCTAAAACGAGTAACTCTTCCAAGCTTAGGGGATTTGTAAAAAGAATAACCTGAAGCATTATTTGAGATTATAAGACAATAGTCACTTGTTCCCAGATAATTTACCCATGAAGTTGGTGTCTTGGGGTTTGTTATTACATACTCTCTGTTTTGAGAATCAAAGTATCCATAGTTCATAAAAAATACCCTCCTTAATTTTTCTTCTATCCCATTATCACTTCAACAAAATGCTCTTTGCCATCTGAGAAAGCTGGTATTAAATTGGAAGACATTTCTTTACCATCAACCACAACTTTTTTGATGCCTTTTGAAACGCCCTCAGGGTTCTTTACTTGGATATTGT
>NZ_JAEUAV010000078.1 GCF_019511605.1 Paraburkholderia phenoliruptrix
GTACGGGCCGGAAACGCATCAGGCGGGGATTTAATTCCCAACCCGACGTTTGACCCGGCGTATGACCAGATGGGGTTCAGCGTGGTAGCCACGACGGCTGAGGAGGTCCCGCCGGGCTGCCCGTATGGTTATGCGGCCCGAATTGCCAGCCGGGATCACCATCCTAACTTTGCCGCGTTCCCGGCCACGCTTAACGATGTGATTGAGATCAGCGCACTGGTTGCCTGCGGCGCCGGAACGGCGAATTTTAATCTGTATGTTGGCACCGCCGTTCGGCCAGATACGAGCACCGGTGCGCCACTCATGGCGGGGGGCGGAAAATCCCCCTCCGCGACCTGGCAGAGAACCACCTGGCGCTTCAAGGTCACGCAGGCGATGGTAGAC
>NZ_JAEUAV010000008.1 GCF_019511605.1 Paraburkholderia phenoliruptrix
CCCGTTCGCCACTCGCCGCCAGGCCGAAGCCCGCGCTGCCGTCCGACTTGCATGTGTAAGGCATGCCGCCAGCGTTCAATCTGAGCCAGGATCAAACTCTTCAGTTCAAACCTGTTACTGTTTTCGGTTGTTTTACCAACCGGTCGCTCACTCAACGTACTGACGAATGATCTTTCCATCTCTCGACAGAAAAACCTTCCTTTCATTACTGTGTGAGACTTGATACTTTCGCTTTACGCCAGATTCCGAAGAACCCGGCTCGCGTCGCGCATCAAGCGCCCACACTTATCGGCTGCTAGTTTTTAAAGATCATTCGCCAAGAAGCTCTGCTTTCTTCGCGTCCGTCATCAAACGGGAGGCGAATTATGCGATGCGGCCCGCGGGCCGTCAACCCCTTTTCTGCAATTATTTTCGAAAAGTAGAGAAACCGAAAAACGGTGCGGCCGCGCAGCAGTTCTCGCAGCATCAAAATTAGTTAGTCATCCGACATAATTCCGACCACCAGAGGATTAGCCGTAGTTGAAAGCTCGCCCCGCAATGTGCGGAACAGCACCGGCACGCATGCCGTCAACACTCATGGGCTTCAGTTCGATCAGTTGGAACCGGATCAGCAAATGGCAATGAAGGTCTTTGTGTTCGACCAGTAAGACGATGTACAGCAGGGGTCACCGGGGTTCGAAATGAAAGTAGCGAAACCGGCATAAAGTAAAACCGATACGCCGCTCAACCAATCAGCTCTTCAGGCGTAAAGCGTCGCGCGCCCCAAGCCTGTGCTGTTTTCTCGCAGCGGCCCATGCGTATCGTGCCGTGCTCGAAATCTACGAACACGACCTCGTCCGCGTGGACGGGGCGGGCCGCCTGATCTGTGGTGCGGCCGTCGGTCAGTATCCACAGCCAGCGCTGCTGTGCGGGTTTGCGCTTCGCGGCGCTAGACAGCAATTGCGCGGCGCATCGAATGCCGGCTGCGAAAGGCGTACCGCCGCCACCGCCGACCGGCTCGAGCCAGCGCTCGTTCCACCAGCGCGGCACGGCGGGCCCGAAACGCACATCCGCGCCCGCTCCGCCGAAGCAGATCAGCGCGGCCTCCGCGCGCATTGCACTTGCGCGGTCGAAAAGCGCGATGAGCAGCCCCTTCGCCAGCGCAAGACGCTCCTCTGCCAGCATCGAGCCGGAGCAGTCCAGCACGAAGCAATGCAGCACGCCGTGGCGCGGCATTTCGCGCACAAAGCGCAGATCTTGCGCCCGCAGCCCGGCGCGCCCGTTCTGGCCCATCGCGGCGAATGTGCACGGCCATGCAATACGCCGGCCGACCTTTTCATCCGCCTGCGCATTGCCGCGCGAGCGTAGGGCTGCCTGCGCCTGTTGCCGCCATCGAAAACCGCTGTGCGAGTCAGCGGCGGCGCCCTTCCGATGGCTCAGCGTTTTTTTACATCGAGTGGAATCACGCCTTTGACGTGTCGGATCGCAGCCGGTTGCGGCGGCAAGTAACCCCAATCCCCTTCGCCGCCGCTTGCGCTCTCCTGCGACGGCCCGGCCGAATCCGGCGGCACATCATCCGACTGCGAAAGCGGCTGCGTATCCGGCGCGTTTGTGCCGCTTGCCGACGATCCACGCTGCTCACGCCGTCTATGCACGAGCACTGCCTCTGCAACTCGATCGACATGTTGTGTGGTGATCCCGTCCGCCAACTCCCAAGCAGCGAGCGCTCGCGCGGCGCGCAGCATGACGAGGTCCGCACGCAAGCCGTCGACGGCAGCGTCGATACACAACCGACTCACTTGCGCATGCACTGCATCGCCGAAAGAAAGTCGCGGCAGTGCCTCGCGTGCCGCGCGAATCCGCTGCACATACTGCGCCTGCTGCGTTGCATAACCGGCGCGAAAACCGGCGGGATCGAGATCGAACGCAAGACGCGCTTTCACGATCTGCTCGCGCACGCCCGGCTCAAAGCAGTTGTGCAACTGCACCACCAGGCCGAAGCGATCGATCAGTTGCGGCCGCAGTTCGCCCTCTTCCGGATTCATCGTGCCGATCAGCACGAAGCTCGCCTCGTGACTGTGCGATACGCCATCGCGTTCGACAGTATTTACGCCGCTTGCGGCCGCATCCAGCAAGGCGTCGACGAGCGTATCGGGCAGCAGGTTGACTTCGTCCACATACAGCACGCCGCGATGCGCTTTCGCGAGCAACCCAGGCGAGAAACGCACGGAGCCGTCGCGCAACACGGTTTCAATGTCGAGCGTGCCGATCAGCCGGTCCTCGCTTGCGCCAAGCGGCAGGTTCACGAGTTGTCCTTCCGGCAACAACTCAGCGAGCGCGCGCGCCGCGGTGGACTTCGCCGTGCCGCGCGGCCCGCTCACCAGCACACCGCCAATTCCCGGATCGATCGCCGCGAGCAGCAGTGCCTGCTGCAATGCGGCTTGACCGATCAGCGCGGCAAACGGAAACGCGGGTCTTGGCACCGCGCCTGAGCGCGCATCGCTTGTGCCAGCATTCGTGCCAGCATTCGTGCCTACGCTTGTGCCCACATTCGTGCCCGCATGGGTGCCTGCATTCATCTCTGCATTCCTTCAAGCTGCTGTTCGCTCGCGAGCAGATGCTCTTCGACTTGCGCGCGATACTCGCCTGGCGTTTGCCACAACCCGCGCTGCATCGCTTCGATGAGACGCTCGCAGATCGCATGCAATGCATGGGGATTGTGCCGTTGCAGGAATTCGCGCGTGTGCGCGTCGTTCAGGTAAGCATCGGCAACCAGCGCATATTGGTGATCGGTCACCACACGCGCAGTCGCGTCGTAGCCGTAAAGGTAATCGACGGTCGCCGCCATTTCGGCGGCACCCTTATAACCATGGCGCTTCACGCCGTCGATCCATTTCGGATTGACCACACGCGAGCGCACCACCCGCGCTATCTCTTCATGAAGCGTGCGCACACGCGGCGCGGCCGGGTTGCTGTGATCCGCGTGATAAACGTTGGGTTGATTGCCCGCCAGATGCCGCACGGCCGCGACCATGCCGCCCTGAAACTGATAGTAGTCGTTTGAATCTAGCAGATCGTGTTCGCGGTTGTCCTGATTCTGCAACACGACATCCATCGCGGCGAGGCGTGCGCCGAACGCCTGACGCGCCTCTTCGCCTGCGCTTTTCTGCGTGTACGCATAACCGCCCCACGCCTGATACGCATTCGCGAGGTCCGCGTCCGTCTGCCATTGCCTCGCGTCGATCATCTCCTGCAAGCCGGCGCCATATGCGCCCGGACGCGCGCTGAAGACTCGCCAGCCGGCGCGCCTGCGCGCTTCGGCGGGCTCCATGCCGCGCGCGATCAACGCGTCGCGTTCACGCATCACGCGCGCGCGAATCGGATTGAGCTCGGCAGGCTCGTCGAGTTCGGCAACCGCCTGCACTGCTGCATCGAACAGATGCATCACGTTGGCAAAGGCGTCGCGGAAAAAACCGGACACGCGCAGCGTCACGTCAATGCGCGGTCTGTCGAACGCTTCGATTGGCATGATCTCGAAGTCGGTTACGCGATGGCTGCCCGGCGCCCACTTCGGCCGCACGCCAAGCAACGCCATTGCTTGTGCAATGTCGTCACCGCCCGTGCGCATGGTTGCCGTGCCCCATACGGAGAGGCCGATTGCGCGCGGATAATCGCCGTGTTCCTGCAAATGCCGTTCGATCAGTAGCTGAGCCGACTTCAGGCCCAGCGACCACGCGGCCTGAGTCGGAATGGCACGCGTGTCGACCGAATAGAAGTTGCGGCCTGTCGGCAGCACATCGGGCCGGCCGCGCGACGGCGAACCGCTCGGCCCCGGCGGCACGAAACGTCCTTCCAGGCCGCGCTTCAGTTGCAGCATCTCCTGGGTGCCGCATGCGTCGAGCCGCGGCAGCACGTCGTCGCGCAGACGCTCGAGCACGCGTTGCGCTTGCGGCAGGCGCGCCTGCGCTTCGGCGAGCGTGCTTGAAGCGCTGTCGTGCTCGCCGCACACGGCGAGCAGCATCTGCGCAGCGAGCAGCTCCAGACGCTCGCGCGTATCGCCGCAATGCCGCCAGGGTGCATCGCTCACGCGTTGCAGAATCTCCGGACGCGGCCCCGTCCATGCCGCGGACCAGTCGACAGACAACGCATCGAAGAAGTGGTCGATGCTCAGATCGCGCGCCAAAGCGTCGATCAGCCCTGCCTTGCCGCCTTGTCCGTCGCCGACGGGAAAACGCCCCAGCGCGAGCAACGTATCGCGCCGTTGCACGCCTTGCGGCGATTGGCCGAACGTGTGCAAACCGTCGCGAATCTGTGCCTCTTTCAATTCGCAAAGCCACGCGTCGACGCGCGTGAGCAACACGTCTTCGTCGTCCTCGCCCGCGGGCTCCGAAAGACTCAGTTCTTCATGCAGCCGGTGCTCGACAATGGTCGCGAGAATCGTGCGCCGCAACAGCCTCGAGCGGCGCGGGTCGACCATCAGCGCTTCATAGTATTCGTCGACCTGGCGCTCCAGATCCTGCAACGGCCCGTAGCTTTCCGCCCGCGTGAGCGGCGGCATCAGGTGGTCCACAATCACGGCCTGAGCGCGACGCTTCGCCTGACTGCCCTCGCCGGGATCGTTGACGATAAACGGATACAGATGCGGCATGGGCCCGAGGATCAGATCGGGCCAGCACGTATCGCTCAACGCGACGCTCTTGCCCGGCAGCCATTCCAGATTGCCATGCTTGCCGACATGCACGACCGCGTCGATACTCCACTGATGACGCAGCCAGAAATAGAACGCGAGATACGCATGCGGGGGGACCAGCTCGGCGTCGTGATAGCTCGCGTAATCGCCCTGTTCGCGCGAACGCGACGGCTGAATCCCGACGAACACATGGCCGCAGCGCCAGCCGGCAATCATGAAACGGCCGCGCCGCACGGTCGGGTCGAGCTCCGGCGGGCCCCAGCGCGCGTTCAGCGCATCGCGCGTCTCTTTGGGCAGCGCGTTGAAATGCGCGAGGTAGTCGGTAAGCGCGAGGCTTTGCAAAGCGGGCCGCAAATCGCGCACCACCGGGTCGTTCGTCACGCCTTCGGTGAGCTTCTTGAGCAGCGCGTCGCCGTCCGCCGGGATTTCCGTTATGCGATAACCTTCGTCGCGCAGCATCGACAGAATGCCGACCACCGAAGCGGGCGTATCGAGTCCAACGCCATTGCCGATACGTCCTTCGCTCATCGGATAGTTGGCAAGAATCAGCGCAAGCTTCTTGTCCGCGTTGTCGAGCGACCGTAGACGGCACCAGCGGCGGCTCAGCTCAGCCAGAAAACTCACGCGCTCGAGGTCCGGCTGATAGCGGACGACGTCGACTTCCGTATGCGGACAGCGATAGGCAAGCCCCTTGAAACTGATCGCGCGCGTGATGATGCGGCCGTCCACTTCGGGCAGCGCGATATGCATCGCAATGTCGCGCGAATTGAGGCCCTGGTTGTCCTTTTGCCAGTCGTCGCGATTGCCGCCGCTCAGAATCACCTGGAGCACCGGCGCGTCGCCTGCGAGCGCGAGCGGCTCGGGGTCGTCGATTGCGGATGCGGCGAACGCCGTGGTATTGAGCACGAGCGAAGCATGATGTTGCGCGCACAACGACTGCACGACTTCGCGGCTCATTGCATCTTTCAGCGACGTGATTGCAATAGGCAGCGGATTGACGCCGCGTGCTTCGAGCGCGTCGATCAACGCGTCGAACACCGCCGTGTTGGCCGCCTGAAGATGCGCCTTGTAGAACAGGATTGCGGCGACCGGCGCATCGTCTTGCCAGCGCGCCTGCCAATCCGCAATGGTCGGCGTGTCGCGTTGCGGATGATAGAGCGACGCGGCGGGCAGCGCGCGCGGCGGCGCCGGTTCGGACCCAAAACCCAGCGCGCGATGAGCAATGCAGCGCAGGAACGCCTCTGCATTTTGCGGCCCGCCTTCGCGCAGATAGCGCCACAACTGGTGGCAAAAGTCGGCGTGCGCCGTGCTGCGTGCCAGCAGGTTCGGGTCTTCCTGAAGATCGCCGGAAAACATTGCGAGCGTCTGCTGTTTGCGCTGCGCGAGCGCGACCACCTGCTCGATGCCATACGGCCAGTACGCTTCGCCGCCAAGATGGTCGACCACGACTACGCGCGCGTGCTGCAACACGTCTTCGACATAAAAGTCCACCGACGCCGGCTGCCGCAGATAGGTCACGTTGGCAAGGCGCACGCTGGGAAAACCCTCGCCCAGACGTGCCATGACGCTCGCAAGCAGCGACAGGGTTGTATCGGCGGAACTCAGCACGACAATGTCCGCAGGCCGCTGATCGATGCGAATCACGCCTTGCGTGTCATCGACGAAACCACCCGGCGTGGTGCGCAGCAGATGCATATGCGTCTACGCCCGTTGCCCGGCGATGCCCGAAGCCGCGCCGAGTGCCGCGTCGAAAGCGCGTTGCAGCGCGGCCTGCTCGAGGTCTTCGCCGATCAGCACGAAGCGGCTCTCGCCAGCTTCGCCGGTCTGCCAGCGTCGATCGAAGTAGCTGTCGAAGCGCCGCCCCACGCCCTGAATGACGAGCCGCATCGGCGCACCGGGCAACGCGGCAAAGCCCTTCACGCGGTAAATCGTGTTGGTTTCGACGAGTGCCTGCAACGCGGCAAGCGCCGCTTCGCGCGAAGGCACGCTCGCTTGCACGACCACCGAATCGAATTCGTCATGGTGATGATCGGCGTCTTGCGCCGACCCGTGGTGATCGTGGCGCAGGTGGATCGTTTCTTCGGATGCCGCCTCGAGCCCGAACAACGTGTGCAGATCGAGTTGCCCGTTCTGCGCGCGCACGATCTTCACTTGCGGCGGAATTTCTTCGCGAATCACGGCTTCCACTTTGTGCTGGCCGGCTTCGTCGAGCAGATCGGTCTTGTTCAGGATCACCAGATCAGCCGCGGACAACTGGTCTTCGAACAACTCGTGCAGCGGCGACTCATGATCGAGATTCGGATCAGCCTTGCGTTGCGCGTCCACGGCAAGCGGATTTTCGGCGAACTGGCCGCTCGCGGCAGCCGGGCCGTCCACCACGGTAATCACTGCATCCACGGTGAAACTGCTTTTGATCTGCGGCCAGTTGAACGCCTGCACGAGCGGCTTGGGCAACGCGAGGCCGGAGGTTTCGATCAGCACGTGGTCGATCTGCTCGCGACGCTCGACGAGCTTCTCCATTACCGGAAAGAATTCTTCCTGGACCGTGCAGCACAGGCAACCGTTCGCCAGTTCATACAATTGGCCTTCGGTTTCGACGCCGTTTTCGTCGCAGCCAATGCCGCAACCCTTGAGGATTTCACCGTCGATGCCGAGTTCGCCGAACTCGTTGACGATCACCGCGATGCGCTTGCCGCCCGCATGCTGAAGAATGTGCCGCAACAGCGTGGTCTTGCCGCTGCCGAGAAAGCCCGTGACGATGGTGACAGGAATCTTGCGCATCTGAGTTTGCATCGTGAGGTCCATCCGTGAGAGTTGCATGGCTGGCCGGCATGATCGCGCGCCGTTGCGCACGACGTGGCATTGCGAAACACGGGGACGAACGACGGCCTGCCGCTACAACTGGAAACACGCAGAAAACGGGTATGAGGTCATGAGCGCAGCGCCGCATCCCCGCGGCGTTCGCCCTTCGTGTTCCGGCCGGTATCCGGGCTGGCGAAAGCGCCGCTTCCCCTTCCCGGACGAGTGATTTCTCGCCCAGTGGTGATATGCCCACGCGGCCTTGCGCGGGGACATCGAAGCCGGCTCTGCGGCGCCATGCAAACCAGCATGACGCTGCTTTTCGCTTACCGTTGCGGGGGCAGCACAGGTTGGCCCGCTCCATGCCAGGCGGGCGCCCTGTTTCCCGTTTAACTGCATGCGCACGAGCGCGCACGCGAGCACCAGAAGTGCGTGCGAGTGTAGGCCCCGAGCTTTGCGACGTCAAGAAAACGCAAGCCGGGCGCGCGTGCCGGAGCGGCTTTTCGTGTGCTATCGTATGCGCGCGTTTGGTGCCCGCACATGCGTTCGCGTGTGCAGTTAAACGGGAAACAGGCAGCGCGCTTGCGCTTAACCTGTGCTGTCCCCGCAACGGTAAGCGACCTGCGGCGCGAATTTTCATTGCGCCGCGCATGCGTTTCAAAGCCACTGTCCGATCCATTCGAACGAATGCGGGCGGGAAGGCAAACGCGTGAGGCCGCCAGCCCGGATACCGGCCAGACGTGGAGGCGGCCCCCTGCCGATGTCGGGCATACGCCGCCGCCTGCCTGACTCCGCGAGGGACGGAGATGAAGGCGCGAAAGCACGCTGGATGAGCCAATGGGTGAGCCAATGGGTGAGCCAACGCGCAAGCCCGGTTCGCCAACGTGCGTGCATGCACAGCTTTGAATGACTTCGATCTCCAATCCATTGCGTCCGTTCGCGCACTGCCGTACCACTCCGGGTGCGCGGGCGGCAAGCGTGCCGACCGTGCCGCGCACGGTTCGCGAGCCGCGATGACGCGCGCCTGGCTTATCGGCGCAGGTCCCGGCGACGTCGAACTGATGACGCTCAAGGCCACGCGCGCCCTCGCACAAGCCGACGTGATCCTCGTCGACGACCTGGTGAACCCGGACGTGCTGCAATTCGCGCGGGAGAGCGCGACCATCGTGCATGTCGGCAAACGCGGCGGCCACCCGTCCACGCCACAAGCAGGCATCGTCACGCAAATGCTGGAACACCTCAAAGCCGGGCGCAGCGTCGCGCGACTGAAGGGCGGCGATCCGTTCGTGTTCGGCCGAGGCGGCGAAGAACAGCAGGCGTTGCACGCCGCCGGTATCGAAGTGGAAATCATCAGCGGAATTACGGCCGGAATAGCGGCGCCCGCTGCGCTCGGCATTCCCGTAACGCACCGCGATCATGCGCAAGGCGTGGTGTTCGTGACCGGACACGGAGCGGGCACGAGCGAGCCGGATTGGGCCGCGCTCGCCGCCACGCGCATGACGCTCGTGATCTACATGGGCATGCGGCGGCTTAGCGATATCGTCGCCGCATTGCTCGCGGCAGGCATGGGTGCCGACACGCCGTGCGCGGCGATCGAATCGGCAACGCGTCCCGAACAGCGGCATGCGCTTGCAACGCTGGGCGATTTCGCCGATGCCGTCGCGCGCGCGGGACTGGGCTCGCCGGCTATCGTGGTGATCGGCGGCGTGGCTTCGCTCGCGCTTGAACGTGCCTGCGCCGCCGTTGCGCCACAGGCGCCCTCGTTGCCGGATGCATGATGAAAACGCTTAGCATGGGCATCGGCTGCCGCCTGCATGCGTCGGCGGACGAAATCGAAAACGCCGTGCGTGCCGCGCTCGGCCCGCATGCAATCGAAGACATCGCGACCGTGGCTTCGATAGAAACCAAAGCTGACGAAGCGGGCTTGCTCGAATTCTGCGCGCGTCACGGGTTGCCGCTGCAACTGTTCTCGCGCGAGCAGATTGCCGCGATTCGCGTGACGCACCCATCTGTGGCCGCGCGCGAACATGCCGCAGTGGACGGCGTGTGCGAACCTTGCGCGCTGCTCGGGGCCTTGCATGCGGCGCGGCAGAATCTTTGCGTTAGCAGCGCGGCGCATGATGCGTCGCCAGCGTCGCCAGCACCCGCCGCACGCGTCGCGCAGCTCATCGTCGGCAAGACTGTTTGCGCTCGCGTGACCGTGGCGATTGCCGCGGTGCAACGCACGCAAGCACACAGCGCTACCCTCAATCAACAGGACCTTCCATGAAGACCGATCCCGAATCGCATCAACGCATGACCGAACGCCGGCGCGAAGGTCACGAAAAGAAACAGGCCAACGCAACCGTCGAAAAAGGTCTTCTGATCGTCAACACGGGCACCGGCAAAGGCAAGACCACCGCCGCGTTCGGCATGGCCGTGCGCGTGCTCGGCCACGGCATGCGCCTTGGCGTCGTGCAGTTCATCAAGGGCGCATTGCACACGTCGGAGCGCGATTTTCTCGGCGCGATTGCCAACTGCGACTTTGTCACGATGGGCGACGGCTACACCTGGAACACGCAAAACCGCGAGGCCGACATGGCCACCGCGCGCAAAGGCTGGGACGAAGCGCGCCGGATGATAGAAAGCGGCGACTATCAAATGGTGATCCTCGACGAGTTGAACACCGTGCTCAAATACGAGTACCTGCCGCTCGACGAAGTGCTCGCCGTCATCAACGCGCGTCCTGCGATGCTGCATGTGGTCGTGACCGGCCGCCATGCGCCGGATGCGCTTATCGAAGCCGCCGACCTCGTCACCGAAATGCGCATCGTCAAGCACCCGTACCGCGAGCAAGGTGTGAAGGCGCAACGCGGCGTGGAGTTCTGAACGTGTCCGCGTGCCCCGCGCTTTTTATCAGCGCGCCCGCGTCGGGTCAGGGCAAGACCACGATCACCGCGGGTCTCGCGCGCTACCATCGGCGGCTCGGGCGGCGCGTGCGGGTCTTCAAGACCGGCCCTGACTTTCTCGATCCGATGATTCTCGCGCGCGCGAGCGGCTCGCCGGTGCTGTCGCTCGATCTGTGGATGGTCGGGCAGAACGCCTGCCGGCAGTTGCTTGCCGAAGCGGCGGCCGAAGCCGACCTGATCCTGATAGAAGGCGTGATGGGCCTGTTCGACGGCACGCCGAGCAGCGCCGATCTCGCCACCGAATTCGGCGTGCCGGTACTCGCCGTGATCTCCGCGAAGGCAATGGCGCAAACCTTCGGCGCAGTGGCCTTCGGGCTCGCGCATTTCCGGCCGCAGGTGCCGTTTCACGGCGTGCTCGCCAACCGCGTCGGTTCGGCGCGTCATGCGCAGATGCTGCAGGAGGCGTTGCCGCCGGGGCTGCGCTGGTGCGGGCACATTGCGGCGGACAGCGAGATAGAACTGCCCGATCGCCACCTCGGTCTGCATCAGGCCGACGAAATCGACGATCTCGACGCGCGCCTCGAGCGCGCCGCTGATGCGCTCGCCCACACCGAGCTAGCCGCGTTGCCGCCCGCCGTGGAATTCGGCGCGCCGACGCCGCCCGTGCTGCCGCGCCTTCTGCAAGGCCGCAAGATCGCCATTGCGCGCGACGCCGCTTTCTCGTTCATCTATCCGGCCAACGTCGCCTTGCTCCAAGCACTCGGCGCACGCGTGCACTACTTCTCGCCGCTCGCCGATGAGAGCTTGCCGGCGGACACCGACGCGCTGTATCTGCCGGGCGGCTACCCCGAACTGCATGCGGCGGCGCTGGCCGGCAATGTCCGCAGCGCCGCCGCCGTGCGCGCCCACGCGGCGGCCGGCAAGCCGCTCGTCGCCGAATGCGGCGGCATGCTCTATCTGCTCGACCAGCTCACCGACACACAAGGCGTGAGCACGCCGATGCTCGGCCTCGTTCCCGGCCGCGCAACGATGCAAACGCGCTTCACAGCGCTTGGCATGCAGCAGATCGACAGTCTGCATGGCCCGATGACCGGCCATACGTTTCACTACTCGAAGATCAGCACCGCGCTCGTGCCGCTGCGCTGCGCCACGCGGCCCCAGGGCGACGCTCCGGGCGAGGCGCTCTATCGCGTCGGCTCGATTGTCGCGACGTACATGCACGCCTACTGGCCCTCCAACCCGGCCTTCGCGGCCGCTCTCTTCAATGGCGAAGCCTTTTAACGACGCCGACCGCGAAGCGGTCTATCGCGCGATTCACGAACGCCGCGACATGCGCCACTTCGTGCGCGATCCTGTCGACGCCGCAGCGTTGCAGCGCCTTCTCGACGCCGCGCACCACGCGCCGAGCGTCGGCTTCATGCAGCCGTGGCGGATCGCCCGCATCACGGACCCGGCGTTGCGCACGGCGCTGCACGAGATCGTCGAAAGCGAACGGCTTGCCACTGCCGATGCGCTCGGCAAACGCCGCGACGAGTTCATGAAGCTGAAAGTGGAAGGCATGCTGGAATGCGGCGAACTGCTGGTGATGGCGCTGATGGACGGCCGCGAGCGGCACATATTCGGTCGCCGCACATTGCCGGAGATGGATCTGGCGTCAGTGGCCTGCGCGATCCAGAACATGTGGCTCGCAGCGCGCGCGGAAGGTCTCGGCATGGGATGGGTGTCGCTCTTCGACGTCGACGCGGTGCGCGACCTGCTGCATATGCCGCGAGGCGCGCGGCCGGTCGCGATACTGTGTCTCGGTCACGTCGAGCAGTTCTACAGCGAGCCGATGCTGCAAGCGGAGCGCTGGGCCGAACGCATGCCGCTTGCCGACTGCGTGTTCGAAAACTTTTGGCCGCAATCGCGCTGAGCGCGGCTAAGTGCTGCTGAGCGCGATTGCAAGCTTGCGATTGCAACCTCACCTGTCGAGCGGCTTGACCGAGACTACGTCGGGTACGCCGCGCGCTTCATTCATGCGCAGTTTGACGCGCCAGTCTGCCGGCGCGCCGAACGGAAACCGGGCCAGCGCGCTTGTGGCGAGCGCAGGCGCCGCTCGCAGCGGATCGGCATCGCGATCCGTGCTCGCCGCGCTGACCTTGTACACCTCGCGTCCGTTTTCCCGCTCGAAAAAGCGCAGCGTGAGCGTATGCCGATAGAGCCGTGCGCCGAACAGCGCGAACGGCGCGCCGTCTGGCCGGCCGCAATCGTCTGCCGTGCAATCGCTACGGCCCACGCCGATTTTAGCGGGCCGCGTTTCGTAGCCGACGGAAAGCAGGTAATGCGCAGAACGCCCGGCTGTTTCCGCGAACCCCTGCTTCGCCAGTTCGTCGCGCACAGCGGTTTCGAATTGCGCGTGAGCGCTGCCCTCACCCTGCGTCGGCATGCTCGCGAAGCTATAGGTGCGCTCGCCCGGCAATGCGCTTGCGGGCGTAGCGGTATGCACATCCGCGTGCAGACCGGTGCAACCGGCGAGGCTCACGGCCGCCAGCGCCGCGCAGACAAGCACCGCTTTCATCCCGTTCATCCTCTTCATCGCGTCATCCCGTTCACCGCTTTCACTATTCGTTCCTCGCTTCGATCAGTTGCGCGCTCGCGCGTCGTCAACAGGGTTCGCCGGCAGGGCCGATGGTTCGTCGTCGAGAAGCGGCAGGCTGATTGTCACCGCCGTGCCGCGCCCGGGCGCGCTGGTTACTGACACTTCGCCGCCGTGACGGGTCACGACGGTCTTGATGAAAGCCATGCCCAACCCCGCTCCGCCCACTTCGGGCCGCTCGGTTTCGTGAAAGCGCCTGAAGCGCTCGAAGAGACCCGCCTGCTGTTCCTCGGGAATGCCATAGCCTTCGTCGCGGATCGTGCACGAGACACGGCCCGCCGCCGCGGGTGCCGGCTTCACATACGAAAGCTCGCAGGTGATGCGTGTGTCGGGCGGACTGTATTTGACCGCATTGTTCAGAACGTTGACGAGCGCGCGCGTCATCAGCGAGCGGTCGGCGCAGATCCAGTAGCCGCCGCCGGCGGCTTCGTCAACATCGCCCTCGCTGTGCGTTCCGCTATCCAGCGTGATGCGCTTGGCATGCGCCTGCGGCCAGACTTCGTCGCTCGCGTCGATGACGATCTCGGCGAGATTCACCGGCTCCAGCATGTAGGTTTGCGATTCGGCACGCGCGAGCTGCACGAAGTCGTCGGCGAGCGTCAGCGCGCGTTGCGCGTAACGTTCGATGCGCTCGAGCAGGCCCCGCGCGAGCGCCGGCGTTTCGCGGGCGCGCTCCATTTCCACCAGCGCGAGAATCGACGCCTGCGGTGAGCGCATGTCATGCGACAGCAGCCGCAACGCGTCTTCGCGCTGACGCTCGGCCGCATGCAGCGCGGACACGTCGACGAGGCCGGCGATCCAGCCGGTGGTCTCGCCCTGCGCATTGGTGCAGTTCGCGTAACGCAACAGATGATCGCGCTCGTTCGCGTCGCGCACTTCGACGCCTTGCGCCATCAGCCCGGCAAACTCGCTGCGCGCGGGATCGAGCAGCGCCGGCCAATGGGCGCGCGCGAACAGAGTGTTGTCGGCGTCGGACGCGGCGCCGCTGTCGATCGCCTTTACGAGCGTCAGCCCGCCGAGCACCGCATGCATCGCGCGTCCTTCGGGCATGGGCGCGCCGAGCCGGGTGAAATGTGCCTTCGCGGCATGATTGGCGATCAGCACGATGCCGCGCACGTCGCTCACCAGAATCGGCTCGGGCACGCTGTTCAGGCTGTCCCACATGAATCGCTTCATGTCCTGCACGCGTTGCGCGGCCTGCGCCATCAGCGCCATGTGCTGCTCCAGCACGTCGCCGCCGAATTCGCGGCGGCGCTGCGGCGTCTGCGGCAGCAGGTGCGGTTCGTTGGCAAGGCGCTGCAATTCCTTGCGCAGATAGGCCATCGTCATTTCGAGGCGGCGCCAGTTCCAGATCGGATAGACGACCACCACGCCGATGATCGCGGGCACCGGCGAGAGCCATAGCCGCGCGCCGTACAGCAAGATCGCGCTGGCGGCCATCGCGAGCAGGCACAGGGCGCCTGTCAGCAGCAACGACCGGCGCGGCGACAGCACCAGAAAGCCCGCCAGCAGCGCGGCGAGCGGCGCGAGCGATACACCGGAGAGCAACCACCGCGCGGCGGGCAGGACTTCGCGGCCGGTGAGCAGCGTATCGAGCACGTTCGCATGAATATAAACGCCCGGCAGCGGCCCCAACTCGCCGGAGACGGGCGTCGCGAAGCGGTCGTACAGACCGGACGCCGTCACGCCGACCACGACGATGCGCCCGCGCAGCTTTTCCACCGGGACATCGCCCGCAAGAACGCTGGCGAAACTCAGCTTTGTATAGCTTTGCGAGTTGCGGCTGAACGGGATCATGAAACGGCCTTCGCCGGCGGTGCTGGGGTTCGGCTGGCGGGTGAAGGCGGGGCTGCCGGTGCTTGCGGAATTCAATGCAAGCCTGCCCGGCCGCGCCGCCCCCGCGACGGTCACCATCAGTTGCGGCCAGCGTGCGTCGGCGTCACCTTCGTATTGCGCGACGCTGCGCACGATCCCGTCGCTGTCCACTTCGAGATTGATGTGGCCAAGGCCGGCCGCAGCCTGCGCGAGCGGCGCCACCGGTTCGACGACGGCATGCCGCCCGCCGCGCCCGTCGTTGATGAGAAGCACCGGCAGATAGGTCGGACTCAGCGCGACGGCGCGGGCGAAGCTCGCATCGTCGCGACCGGGTTCGGTGAACAGCACGTCATAAACAACCGTAGCCGGCCTCGCTTTAGCGAGCTGCTCGAGCAGGCTTGCGTGAACGCTGCGCGGCCAGGGCCAGCGGCCAAGCTGCGCAATGCTTTCGTTGTCGATCTCCAGCACGACGATGTCTGGCAGCACCGGCTGCGCGCGCCACATCAGCAAGCGGTCGTACATCAGATGATCGACGCTCGCGCTCATGCGCCCGACGGAGCCGAACAGGATCACCGTAATGCCCAGGCAGCCGATGGCCACCCATTCGATCAGAAAGCGCCTGCCTGCGCGCCGTCCGAGACGGGCGCGCGGGTCGAGGCTCAGGCGCGTAGGTGTGTTCGACAAGGCTTGGCCGTAGGTCTCTAAGGGCGTGTGAGCGGGGAAGTTCGAAAGCGGATCGGCTGCGGCCTCGCGAAGCTGCCAGCGTCAGCGCGCGAGCGTGAACGAGCGAACCGCGCTGCTCGTCTGATAAAAGCGGCCATTGTCGAACTGCTCGGCCACGACCGTCCAGTAGTAGACGCCCGGCGGCAGATCGCTCACCACTAGTTGGCCGCCTGTCAGATCCGCGCGATCGACAAGCGGATAACGCAGATCCGGCGTCGCCGCCATGACGAAACGAAAGCGCGTCTGCCCCGAAGCGGGCGCGCGGTTCACGAACCAGCGGAACTCATAGTCATGGCTGCCGGTACGCGGCGCGGCCGACGCCGCGAGGCCGAACTGGCGGCGCTCGAAGCCATACACGCGCGGCAGTCCTTCGAGTCCGTTCCGGCCGATGGCGGCAATGCGCACGAAATACGTGCCGTCCGCGAGGTCGACAAACTCGGCATGCAGCCCGCTCACGCGCAGGTCGCGGATCAGGTCGAGCTGGTCCGCGTCGCGCGAAATCTGCACGCGGTAGGCCGCGACCGCGCTCGCCGTGCCGGTGCTCGCGCCGTCGGGCGGCGGGATCAG
The DNA here is from genome assembly GCF_019511605.1 of Paraburkholderia phenoliruptrix. GTDB lineage: Bacteria > Pseudomonadota > Gammaproteobacteria > Burkholderiales > Burkholderiaceae > Paraburkholderia > Paraburkholderia phenoliruptrix_A. The sequence goes on from NZ_JAEUAV010000008.1 coordinate 16,097, forward strand.
ATCGAAGACAACGGTTTTGCCGTCCTGAACCCGCGACGGCTGCGCGAGCGTGGGCGCGTCGAGCAGGGGCACCGCGTCGCCAGGCGCGCCGTCGGCCCGCGTGACACTGCCAAAGCGCGCCGCCAGCAGTTGCGCGGATGCCTGCAACGGCACGCCGGGCGCAGACGCGCGGGCCGCGGCCGGATCGACGCCGACCGCGCCGTCGAGCACCTCGACCACGGTGGCCTGGATGTCGCCGTCGTAAGCCACGCGGAAATGCGTGCCGCGCACGCCCGCAACCACCGACGGCGAGCGGATCTCGAAGCGATCGTCCGGTTTGGTCGCGTGCGTGACCTCGCTTTCGACTCGCCCGCGGTGCAACGCCAGTTGCCGGTCCCCTGCGCCCGTCAACGTGGTATGCCGCAGCTTGCCGATGTCGAGCATGGCGTCTTCGGTCATCGTCACATGCGAGCCGTCGGACAGCGCGAGCGTGACAAAACCGTTCGGTCCCGTGCGGATGCGGTCGCCTTCGCCGAGCGTCGCGCCCGTCGCAAGCGGCACGTAGGGACTCTTGCCGAATGCCCGCTCGGCCGGCCCGCTCGTCGCGATGACGCGCGCCGTCTCCGGTTCCTGTTTCAGTCTGTCAGCCGGCAGGCGCAGCGCCACGCCGGCGTGCATGCGGCGCGGCGCCGGCACGCGATTGAGGCGGCTCAGTACCGTCCAGTCGCCGCTATCGCTCAGATAGCGGCTCGCGATTTCGTAGAGTGTGTCGCCTTCACGCGTCACGTAGGAGACATACGCGGGCGGCGCAGCTTTGGCGCGCTGCTTCGGCGTGCTCGCGCCGGCAGACTGCGCGTGCGCCACGGCCGGCGCGAAGCAGGCCATGGCGAGCATGCCGGCCGCTGTCAGCCGTGCAGCCGCGCGGCGGCTTGCCGAACTACCACTGCCGCGGGTTGCCAGGGCTGCGTCGGCGGCAAACGTCACGCCTGCCCCGCTTCGGAGCGCCCGCTGATGGCTGCTGCCTCGCCGGCAGATTCGAGCCGCTCGAGCCGGTAGCCATAGCCGTAAATCGGCGTGAGGCGATAGCCGTGCTCCGGGCGCAAGCCGAGCTTGCTGCGCAGCATCGAGACGTGCGTGTCCATGGTGCGCGACGGGATGTCGGTCGCCTGCTTCCAGATCACGTCGAGAATATGCGCGCGCGAGAGCGGCCGGCTCAGATGCTGGAACAGCAGCAACGCGAGCTCGAACTCCTTCTGCGTCACCGCCACCTTCGTGCCGCGGACCACCACGTGCTTCGCATGCAGGTCGAACTCGAACTCGCCGAAGGTTTCCTTCGCGGACGGCGGTTTCAGATGATAGGCGCGCCGCAGCAACGAACCGACCCGCGCCAGCAGCACCGCAGCGGAGACTGGCTTGACGACGTAGTCGTCGGCGCCCGTATTCAATATGGACGTGATGTCGCTTTCCTGGCCGCGGCTCGTCATGAACAGAACCGGCAGGCGTTCCGACAGGCTTTCGCGCACCCAGCGCAGGACTTCTTCGCCCGACATGTCCGGAACGTTCCAGTCGAGCACCAGCAGGTCGAAGGTCTGGCGCCGCAACTGCCGCACCAGTTCGCGGCCTTCTCCATATGCGTGACAGACATGGCCGGCCGCCGACAGCGTTTGACATACAAGATCGGCCTGCGCCGAATCGTCATCAAGGACTGCAATTCTCATAAAACCCCGCAACGCGACTTTATCGTTTCTGACTGGCGGACCGGTCGCACCGGCAGCCGTGATGCGCTGTCGTGAAACCGGCGGACTGGCCGGGATGCCGGTGCTCCAGGCACCGGGGGATCCGGCCTTCCACTCATCTACAGTTCGAAGTTTCTTCGACTTTCTTTCGACTTATGGTCCTTCGCCTCGCGCCCCGTACACACTCTTGCCACTCCGTCTCAAAAATAGCGCGCATTTTGATTCCGGAGCGGTGAATATCAAATCGGCGGTAATCATAATCGAAAAAACGGCTGTTTCTGCCGGATTCCTTTGAACCGCGTCGCCATGGCGTCTTTTCTCGCGGCCTCTTTTCTATTACGCGCCGCTTTTGTTCTGTCGACCTGCGTTTTTATGCTTATGCAATGAGCCCGCAGTTGGCTGCATGTTGCCGACAGGTTTTCTACAGATTCCCGCATTTGACCTGTTCGACTGCATTTGTGCTGCATTCATGCTGCCTGCGCTGCTTTTTTGCCGGCCTGGCTTGGTCCGGCGGCTGGTGCGCTCTGTGCGCCTTCTGTGGGAAGCTTTTCGTTTGTCTCCCGGGTTGCGCAGCCCGGTATGTCTGCGCATCCGGCCGTGTTTTTGGATCAGGTGGTCTCACTCGCGCGGTGCTGGCCCCGCCGCCTTTCTATTTCACGCCGCCGCGGAAATCCGAAACAGCGATTTGACATTTCGGGAGTCAGTATAGGAACTGTCTCAAAATAAATCGTTTAAGCTTTGTCAAATCGGCCTGCCCTCGCGTGGCGGAAGCGGCTAAGCTTGCTTTCACGCGCATGGCCTCGCGCCATGCCTCACGTCCGTGCCTGTCGCAGACCCGGATTGTTCAGCCGGCGTGGCGGCGCCTAAGCTTTTCATGACACCCACAAGGAGGCGCGATGAACAGCTCTGGCACCGACACTCGCTTCGCCGGCTCGATTCCGGAACTCTACGAAAGCCAGCTCGTTCCGATGATCTTCGCGATCTACGCCGCCGATCTGGCGAAACGCGTCGCGGCCCGCGCGCCGTCGCGCGTGCTGGAAACCGCCGCCGGCACCGGCGCCGTGACCCGCGCGATGGCGCTCGTCTTGCCCGCCGACACGGAGATTGTCGCGACCGACCTGAATCAGCCGATGCTCGACCGTGCCGCGGCAACCGGCACCGCCCGACCGGTCACCTGGCAGCTCGCCGATGCAGCCAGCCTGCCGTTCGACGACGCCAGTTTCGACGTGGTCGTCTGCCAGTTCGGCGCCATGTTCTTTCCGGACAAGCCGCGGGCGTTCGCCGAAGCGAGGCGCGTGCTGCGGCAAGGCGGCATGCTGCTCTTCAACGTGTGGGACCGGATCGAGGAAAACGAGTTTGCCGATACCGTCACCACGGCGCTTGCCGGCCTTTTTCCGTCGGACCCGCCCCGTTTCATGGCGCGCACGCCGCACGGATATTTCGACCGGCAAGTCATTGCGCGCGATCTCGCGGATGCGGGCTTCAGCGCGCCGCCTTCCTTTGAGACGATTGCCGCGCGTAGCCGCGCCGCATCGGCACGCGAGGTCGCGCTCGCCTATTGCCAAGGCACGCCGTTGCGCAATGAGATCGAGGCACGTGCCGGCGCGAGCCTGGAGGAAGCAACCACGGCAGCCGGCAACGCACTCGCACAGCGCTTTGGCAGCGAAGCACTGGACGGCAAGATCCAGGCGCACGTGATTGCCGTTGCGCGCGATCACGCCTCGCGCTGAGCCGACGCGCCGCGCGTTTCCCGGCTCAGACGACGCACCGCCTGAGGCGGCTGCCCGGTCGCGCGCAGGAACGCGCGTCGCATCCGCTCGCGGTCGGCAAAGCCCACTTGGTCGGCGATCACATCCAGCGAGAGGCGGCCTTTCTCCAGCATCAGTCGCGCCGCTTCCACCCGCAAGTGCTCGACGGCTTTCGCGGGCGACTGCCCCGTTTCGGCGCTGAACGCGCGGCTGAACTGGCGCGGGCTCAAACCGGCGACGCCCGCAAGCTCCTCGACGCTCAGTGCCTTGCGCAAATTGGCGTTCGCGTAGTCGATGGCTTTCTGAATCCGGTCGGACTTCGGATCGAGGTCGAGCAAGGTCGAGAACTGCGACTGCCCGCCCGCGCGCCGGTGATACACGACGAGCTTGCGCGCCACTGTACGCGACACGTCCTGTCCGTGGTCTTTCTCGATCATTGCAAGCGCCATGTCGATGGTGGCCGTCATGCCCGCGGACGTCCAGATCGGTCCGTCGACGATGAAAATCTGGTCCTCCTCCACCGCGATCTTCGGGAACCGGCGCTGCAGATCATTGGCGAAGCGCCAATGCGTGGTGGCGCGCCGGCCGTCTAGCGCGCCCGCCTCCGCGAGGACAAACGCGCCCGTGCACGGCGCCGCGATGCGCCGCGAGGTTTCGAGCGCACGCCTGACGAATTCGGTGAGCGTGGCCGAACTCAGGTCGATGTCCACGCCCGAGCCGAACATCACCGTGTCGTAGGTGGCGTCGCTGAAAGGCTGGGTCTCGACGCGAATCCCGGCCGACGACAGCACCAGCCCGCCGTTCTCCGAAAGCAGCGTCACTTCATATGCAGGCTCTTCGAGCACGCCGTTGGCGACCTCGAACGCGGTGACCGCCGCAAAGCCCATCAGATAAAAGTTTGGAAATACGACGAAACCGATTCTGTGCACGCGCGACTCCAGCCATGTCCTGAATTGCAGGTATATATGACATTTGAGACATAGTCAACGAACGCTATGCTTTTGCCATCCCCTGCGTTGCAAGCGCACGCGCCGGACCGAGGCGACACCGCAACGGCGGCTGCCTTGCAGCAAAACTCAACTGGCTGGACAGAGAACCTTCACATGGACCGTCGATTACTGGTACTGGCACTGGGCATGTTTGCCATGGGCACGGACAACTTCGTCGTGGCCGGCATTCTGCCGAACGTCGCGGCATCGCTGCATAGCTCGGTCAGCGCGGCCGGCCTGATGGTGACGTTTTATGCATTGACCTATGCGGTGGGCGCGCCGGTCATGGCAGCCGTCGCCGGCGCGTGGCCGCGCAAGCTCCTGCTGGTCGCCGCGCTGGGCATTTTCGTGCTCGGCAATGCGATCAGCGCGCTCGCCACCGAACTGCCGTGGGTTCTCTTCGCGCGAGCGCTGGCCGGCTTCGGCGCGGCGCTCTTTTCTCCGACCGCGTTGGGGGTGGCCTCCGTGCTCGCCACGCCGGAAAGACGCGGCCGCGCGCTCGCCACGGTGACGGCGGGCCTGACCGGCGCCACCGCGCTCGGCTCGCCTATCGGCACGTTCATCGGCGGATTCGGCGGTTGGAGAACCACACTGTGGTTCGTCACGCTGCTCGGACTCGTCGCGATGATCGGCGTATGGACGATGCTGCCCTCCGTGGCCCAGCCCCGCTCCATCACGTTGCGCGAGCGGCTCGCGCCGGTTGGCGACCTGCGCATCGCCCTCACGTTGCTCACCTCGCTGTTTGCATTCGGCGGCTTCCTGATGGTCTACACGTATGCAGGCGTCGTGCTCGAGCGTGTGACCCACGGCGACGAGCGCATTCTCGCCGGCCTGTTCCTGATGTGGGGCGTGGCTGCGACGGCGGGCAACCTGTGGGCGGGGCGGCTCGTCGACAGGCTGCGCAGCCGGCACATCATCAACGCGATGCTGGGCGTGGCCGCCGTCAACTTCTGCGTGCTGCCGTGGGCGTCGGCTCGTGTTGTCAGCGCGGCAATTGCGCTCACGGTGTGGGGCATCTGCGGCTGGGGCCTGATTGTTCCGCAGCAGCACCGGCTCGTACAGTTGTCGCCGCAAGTCGCCCCCTTGCTGCTCGCGCTCAACAGCACGGCCACCTACATGGGGCTCGCCTGCTCCGGCGTGTTGGGCGGCGCGGTGCTGCAGTCGATAGGCGCGCGCTATCTGAGCGTCGTGGCAGCCGCGCTGATCGCGCTGGCGCTGGTGCTTGCCGAGGCCGCACATCGGCGCATCGAGGGTCCGCGCATGGCGCCGCGTGCCGCGGTCGAGCGCGAGACCGAGCCTGCGTGAATCGGGCGTCGCAGCGCTCGCCGTTTCGGTCGATAATCGCGGTGCTCCGCTTTCTTGCACGCCGCCAGGCAGCGGATCACCGCGCTATCGAATCGAGGAACGAATGGACCGCCTGACTGGCATTGCAGTATTCGTCGCCGCCGTCGACGAAGGCAGTTTCGCGGCGGCTGCGCGCCGCTTTGGTCTGTCCGCCGCCATGGCAGGCAAGTACGTCAGCACCATCGAAGCCCAGTTGGGCGCGAGGCTGCTTCAGCGCAGCACGCGCCGCCTGAGTCTGACCGACGTCGGCCAAACGTATTACGAGCGATGCAAGCGGATTCTCGAGGCCTACGACGAAGCCAGCCGCGAAGCCAGCGACGCGCACGGAACCGCGCGCGGCGTGCTCAGAGTGGCCGCGCCGGTCACGTTCGGCGCCATGCACCTGGGCGACGTGCTCGCGGGGTATATGGAGCAGTGCCCGCACGTGAGAGTCGAAGTGTCGCTCTCCGACCGTTACGTCGACCTGGTGGAAAGCGGGGTCGACGTAGCGGTACGCATCGGGCGCTTGCCCGACTCCGCGCTCGTCGCGCGGCGGCTGGCGCCGTGCCGGATGGTCGTGTGCGCGGCGCCGGCGTATCTCGAGCGCCACGGCGTGCCGCGCAGTCCCGAAGACCTGCGAAACGCGCCGCGGCTCACGTTCAGCGAGGCCGTGTCGGTCGACGACTGGACACTCTTCGATAGCGAACGACGCCCGCACGTGATCGACGGACCCAGCCGGCTCGCCGCCAACAACACGCAGATGCTGCTTGCCGCGGCGCTTGCCGGCGCGGGCATCGTGTACGGACCGACCTTCGTGTTTGGCGAGCAGATCGCCCGCGGAAAGCTGGTGGAACTGCTGCCGCAATACCAAGCGTCGGAGTTGACGATTCAGGCGGTGTATCCGAGCGCGCGTCACCTGCCGCTGAAAGTGCGGCATCTCCTCGACTACCTCGCCGGTGCCTTCGGCGACGAGCCGCCGTGGGATCGCTTCAGACAGTCGCCGCGCGGCCGGGTGCGCCGCTCGCCAGGCGCAACGCGGGCAATTCGCCGAGAAACTGCCTGATGATCGTTGCAAGCGCCGACGGCGCTTCGAGCGGAGACAGATGCCCCGTTCCCGGCAACACGGTTAGACGTGCGCCGGCAATGCGCGGCAGCACTTCTCGCTGCAAGGTCTCCACCGGATCAACCTGGTCCCGTTCGCCACCCACCATGAGTACCGGAACGTCAATCGAGCCAACCTCGTGCGTGATGTCCTCGCGCATGGCGGCGTTGGGCCACGCGGCCTTCGCCTCGCGCGCACCGCGCAAGCTGTCGGCGATCACCTGCTCGCGCAGCCGCTCGTCGAGCGGGCTCGCGGTCAGCACGTTGTCGAGCACCCATGCGACGGATTCGCGCGACTCGTAAGCAGTGACCATGGCGGCGCGCTGCTCGTCCGGAAGAAGAGTCGGCGACGGCGGCGACGGCGCCACGAGCACCACGCCCGCCAGTCCTTGCGGCCGGCGCGAGGCAAGCAGCTGTGCCACCTTGCCGCCCATCGAATGACCAACCAGAACGTAGTGCGAAAGCCGCAGCGTTTCGATGACATCCTGCGCGTCGTCCGCCATGTCCGCGATTGCGTAGCCTTGTTGCGGCGCCTTTGAAAGGCCCCATCCGCGATGATCGACGGCCACGCCTTTATACGCGCTCGCCAGTTCGCTTACCACCGGGCTCCACGTGCGCGACGATCCGCCCCAATAGTGCAGAAACACCAGCGCCGGTTCGCCGCTGCCCTCGTTGCTGACGTGAACCGTTGTTGCCCTCGTTTGAATATCCATGCCGTGCTCCTTGCCAATGCGCCTAGTAAGTCAAGCGGTCCGGGCTCGCCCCGCAACCGTGAGCACATTGTGGATTTGGCGGCGGCAACTGATAAGCCGCGCTCGCGTTGATACCGTCGATCACGACGCTATCGAATCGACCCGCGGTCGAGTTGCCAGCGCCCGAGCGCGCATAAAAGAACGGCATCGTTCCCTTGCGGGGACGACGCCGCTTCAAAAAACACCACACGCTCGCGGGGGCTGCCCACACGAGTGGAGCAAAAATAACTGCTCCGAAAAGCTTCCTCAAGATGAAATAAGTGCGTTTGTAACGGCGCCTGCGGTAGTTCTTACGCGAAGCCCCGGGCGCGTCCCGCTCCATAGCACTGCTGCATGCGGCCTTAAAAAAGTGACGGCCGGAAGCTGCGAAACGCCTGCGTTTTACACACGCGATGATTTGTTACAGTCCGCGCTGCGTCTTCGCGAACCAGCGTGGCGCCATGTAACGCGCGCGTAAGCGCGATGAAACCCGCGCGTATTCCGTGGCAAGTCCTTCATGCCGAGGCCGATAGGTCCATGCATCGACGCACGCCGTCCGCACCGCGCACCGGCGCGATGTGCTCAAGCCTGACCTGAGCACTGCCCGCCCCGCGAACGCCCAGTGCTTCGGCGGCGGCATACGACAGATCGATAATGCGTCCGCGCACAAACGGCCCGCGGTCATTGATACGGACTACGACGGAACGCATGCGCGCGAGCGACGTGACACGCACACAAGCGCCTAACGGCAACGTGCGATGTGCTGCCGTCAATGCGTGCATGTCGTAGCGCTCGCCGCTTGCGGTGCGGCGGCCCTGGAAGATCTTGCCGTACCACGAAGCGAGGCCCGTCTGGCGGAAGCCTTTGCCGCACGCACAGGCCGGCACGACGGGCGACTCGTCGTTCGCGGGCTGCGCAGGCACGTGAGGCTCGGCAGCCGATGGAAGCTGCGTGTCGGAGGAGTTGTCTGCCTCGTTGGTCCCATCGTGCTGCAACGCATAGCGTGACGCGCCTTGCAGCATCTGCATGCCAGTTTGCCCGGCGTCTGACGGACTTGTGTTCACGCCCGCTGCGACGCAGCCGGTGAGCGCGAGCGCGGCGCCCAGCGATGCAAGCGTCAATGAAAGACAGCTTCTGGGACGGCTGCAAGGATAAAGGTTCATAAGCGGTCGTTGCGCGCGTCGCGCTGCGGGGACATCACGGCGCGTCGCGGCGGGTTTGGTTTTTTGTGGTCCGGGGATAAAGGGGAAGAGGCGGCAACGGGCACAGTAAGCGGCAGCAACCGGCAGCCACAGGCACTCACATGCGCCCAAAGGGATCCACGTGCAGCAACACGCACCACCGCGCGGACACCAACCTCCGCCTAACGGCGCGTGGGAAGATAAGGAAGCGGATCGACGGCCTTGCCGTCCCGGCGCACTTCGAAACGCATGGACGCGTCGCCGCTAGCGTCCGTCGCGGGATCCGCAATCGCCTGGCCTTTCTTGACGAGCGTGCCTTCCTTGACGAGCAGCGCGCGGTTGTTGCCGTACGCGGTCAACAAATGCGAGTCGTGCTTGACGATGACGAGCCGGCCATAGCCGGGAATGCCGCTGCCCGCATAGACGACCTTGCCGTTCGCCGCGGCTTTCACCTGCTCGTCCGCGAGTGCGGCGAGTGTCACGCCTTTGGTCTTGCCGGCAATGAACGGCTGTTGCACCGCGCCGCTGACGGGCCACATGAGCCTTGCCTTGGTCTCGCGCGTCGTGCCCGACGCCGCATCGGCGCGCTTGTCGGCACGCGTGTCCGCGGCTGCCGGCGCACGTGCATTGCTTGCAGCCGGGTTGCCTGCGGCATTCGCGGGAGGCGGCGCGACGCGCAATATCTGTCCAGGCCGCAACCCGGCGTCTGCGGGAAGATGATTCCACCGCGCAATCGCCGACACGTCGCGGCCAAAGTCGCGCGCAACCGCCGTCAACGTATCGCCCGGATTCACTCGATAAAATCCCGACGGCACCGTCGCTTCACCCCGTGCCGCCAGTGCGCTGCCGTTTGCCAGAGCCGCGATTGGATCGAGCGGTTCGCTCGCCGGCGCCTCGCTCGACGCAGCGCCCGGCGAGTGCAGTGCACAGGCGCTCAGCGGGCTGGACAATGACATCACAAGCAGCATCGTGACGAGCGGCTGGGCACATCGGGACAAACTGATTTTCATTAGTACTCTGAAAAGATCGGATTCTTGCCGAGCGGCAGCAGCACGCTCGCACTTCTTGTATGACGCAGATGCAATCGGCGCCACGGCACCTTCGCGCCGATTGCGCCGTTCGCGCCTCGATCGATCGGTGCAAGCGGACCGATGCAAGGCATCGATCCGCTCTTTCGCAGGCCAACTATGGGGACCTGCCACGCAGGCCCCCGAGCGGGCCTCGCTGGCGGGCTCAAAAGCGGGCTCGGAAGCAGGCTCGCTGGCCCAATGGCCGACTAGCCCACTGCCCACTGCCCACTGGGCCACTGGCCCACTGGGCCACTGGCCCACTGGCCCACTGGCCCACTGGCGGACTGGCGGACTGGCGGACTGGCGGACTGGCGGACTGGCGGACTGGCGGACTGGCGGACTGGCGGACTGGCGGACTAGCCGACTAGCCCAGTGGCCCAGTGGCCCACTGGCCCCTAGGCTCGTCGGCCCGTAGACCTGTTGGCCCGAGGACCCGAAGACCCTCGGACCCTCAGGCCGCACACCCTCTAGCGGCCGCGAGTTGGCTCGATAAGCAGCGGAAATTTACGGCTTGGCGGGCGCTGCGTCGTCGGTGGCGGGCGCTGCGTTGTCGTCGCCAGCGGAAGCCGACGCTGCGTGCTTGTGTGCATGCTTGTGCGCGTGCTTATGCTTCTTCGCGTGATGGTGGGAAGCCGCGGGCTTCGCTTCATCGGCAGCGGCCGCGCTCGCGGCAACTGCCGCCGGAGCTGCGTGCGACGCTGCGGCTTGCGACACCGGCGCTGCGTGCACGGCCGCGGCTTGCGACGCGGAAGCCGCGGCGGGCGCAGCGCTCTGCGCGAACGCGGCGATGGAGAACAGGCCGGCGACGGCGGCGGCGATGAGTTGCTTGTTCATTGCGATGTGTTCCTTAACGTATGCATTGACTGACCGGTAAATGGTCGCGTGTTCAACGAGTACGAAAGGAAAGCGTTGACGTCATCGAACGGAACTCTGCATTCCTTGACGATTTGTGACGCCTTTGACCAACAGCAGGTCAAATGTGGTGCAATTTGAGTGCGGCGAAAACGCGTGGCCTGCGCGCGGCACGTGCAAGCGGCGCGGCCGTGGACGTTACTTTTCGCCGTCCAGTTCGGGCATCGGCGCGAACAGTGCGTCGATGTCGTCGTCGGAGAACTTGACGGCGCCGGCGGCGTCTTCGGAGAGAATGCTGTCCGCGAGGCTGGCCTTCTGCTCCTGCAATTCCACGATCTTTTCCTCGATGCTGCCCGCCGCTATCAGCTTGTAGACGAACACGGGCTTGTCCTGACCGAGGCGGTGCGCGCGGTCGGTGGCCTGGTTCTCGGCAGCCGGGTTCCACCAGGGATCGTAGTGAATCACGGTGTCGGCGGCAGTCAGATTCAGACCCACGCCGCCCGCTTTGAGGCTGATCAGGAACAACGGCACCTCGCCCTGCTGGAAGCGCTGCACAGGGGTGATCCGGTCCGCCGTGTCGCCAGTCAGGATCACGTACGCAATTGCAGCTTCGTCGAGCGCCTGCGCGATCAGCGACAACATGCCGGTGAACTGCGAAAAGAGCAGCACGCGGCGTCCTTCTTCTATGAGTTCTGGCAGCATCGAAAGCAGCAAATCGAGCTTGGCCGAACGCGTAGGTCGCGCGCCTTTCTCGGGCTTCTCGGGCTTGTCGGACACGCGCGAGAGCTTGCGCGGCGAGTCCTCGGGGGTTTTGTCGTTGGAGTTGGCGTGGGCGTGCGCCTGGACGTTGGCTTGGGCCTGGACGTCGGCTTGGGCGTTGGCGTCGGCCTCGTCGGCCTGGGCCAAGGCTTGGGCTCCCGCGTGGGTGTCGGCGTGCACTCCGGCTTGCCCCTGAGCTTCAGCCTCGGCCTCTGCCGCCCGCAGCGAGCGCACGAGACGCGGATCGCAACACACTTGCCGCAACTTCAACAGCGCATCGAGCACGATGATGTGGCTGCGCGCGAGCCCCTGCGCGCTCACCGCGGCGCGCACACGCTCCTGCATCGCCGTGCGCACGGTTTCGTACAGATCGCGCTGCGCGCCTTCCAGATCGACGGAACACACAATCGTCGTCTTGGCCGGCAGCTCTTTCGCGACTTCGTCCTTGCGACGCCGCAGCATGAATGGCCGGATGCGCCGCGCGAGCAGCGAGCGGCGCACGCCGTCGTGGTTTTTTTCGATCGGATTGCGCCAGCGGCGCGTGAAGTCCTTCTGCGAGCCGAGAAAGCCCGGCAGCAGAAAATCGAACTGCGACCACAGCTCGCCGAGATGATTCTCGAGCGGCGTGCCGGTCAGACACAAGCGGTGGCGCGCGCTCAACCCGCGGATCGCCTGCGCGGCTTTCGTGGTGGCGTTCTTTACGTACTGCGCCTCGTCGAGAATGAGCAGGTGATACTCGTGCCCGGCCAATACTTTCTGGTCGCGCCACAACAACGCGTAGGTGGTCAGAATCAGTTCGTGTTCGCCGATCTGCTCGAAGCGCTCCTTGCGCTGCGGACCGTTGAGCACCAGCACCTTCAACTCGGGTGCAAAGCGCCGCGCTTCCTCGCGCCAGTTGTGCACGAGCGTGGTCGGCACGACGATCAGCGCGGGCTTGTCAAGGCGCCCCGCTTCACGCTCGGCGAGAATGTGCGCGAGCGTCTGCACGGTCTTGCCGAGGCCCATGTCGTCGGCGAGCACGCCGGCCAGGCCCTGCTCGCGCAAATACTGCATCCAGTTCAAACCCTGCTGCTGGTATGCGCGCAGTTGCGCGCGCAACGCCGTGGGCACCGGCACGTCGCGCAAGCCCGGACCCGCCTGCAAGCGCGCGGCGAGCTGGCGGATCGAATCGTCGCCGCGAAACTGCCAGCGCCCGGTGTCGTTCAACGCTTCGAGGCGGCCTGCGTCGACGGACGGCACGCGCAGCGGCTCGCCTTCGGCGAGCGCGCCGCCAAGCGAATCGAACAGGTCGACCAGCACGCGCACCACTGGCTTGAGCCGGTCGGCGCGCAGCCGCAGCCGCTTGTTCTCTTCGGTTTTCAGCTCGATCGGCTCGTCGTCGGGAATCGCTTCGAGCGCGCCGCCAAGCCAGCGCCGGTCGCGGCGAAACAGATCTGCGAGCAGCGGCTCCAGCCGCACATTGCGCTCGCCGATGCGAATGCCCATTTCCAGATCGAACCAGCCGTCGCCCGCCTGATGCGCGGTGCCGTCGATCGCATCGATTTCGATGACGTTGTAGCGGAATTCCGGCGCCATCGTCACGCGCCAGCCCTTGCTGACGAGATCCGGCACGGCCTCGTTGACGAACACGGACCACGCCTCGTCATCGGGCAAGCCGAGCATCGTGTCGGGCAACAGGCGCGAAGCGAACACGCGGCTCGTGGGCACTTTCTGCAGGCCGGTCTTGCGCAGTTCGAGCAGGCGCTTTTTCTCGACCTCGTAGCGGCGCCGAATATGAAGGACCTCGCCGCCCGGCACCGGCACGAGCGTCACGCTGCTATCCACGTTGATGCTGACGCCGTCGTAGTCGAAGCTCACGCCGGCCAGTTCCACCGCCGGAGCAGCCGCGGCCCTGGTGGCCCTGGATGCCTTCTCGGCCCTGGTTGCCTTGCTTGTCCGGGCGGCAAACGGCAGCGCATGGCTGTTGAGCGTGAGCACAGGCACGGGCTCCACGTCGATCACGCGGATCGCCGACGCTTCGGGGGTGGGCGGCAACGGCAGGTCCGGCGCGACCTCGCGCAGCACCGACGCGACGAGCGGCGCTTCGGCAAGCGAGATGGGCGGCATGGCCAGATAGTCCGGCAATTGCTGGAACGGCAGCGACGAGCGGACGATCCCCGCCTCTCGCGCCACTCCGTCCACGTACCAGACGGGCTCGGTCGGCAGCACCATCGTGGCGCGCGGCTCCGTGCACAGAACCGGACGCAGCCGCTGGTCCGCAAGCGGCTCCCATTCGATGCGACCGGGCCGGTCCGCGGCACGCACGAGCGGCGTGGGCGCGTCGTCATGCGGCGCGACCTTGAAGTCGAAAAAGAGGCGCCCGGTCACGATGAGTTTTTGCAGCATCTCCGCGCCGTTCGTGCCGCGCAGAACGAATTGCCCGAAGTCTTCGCGCGCCCGGCCAAGCCACAGGCCGCGCAAAATGGACAAGTCTTCGTCGGACACGAACCTCGGCTGCTTGAGCAGCGCCGACTCGACATTGCCCCACGTCTCGCCGACTTCGACGATCCTGCCGTTAGCGTCGCAGCGCGCACGGTACAGCACGACTTCATGCCGCTTGTGGAAGTCGGACCAGTTCAGCCGATAGGCGAGCGTCTCGGTGCGCGCGGCCGTCGCCTTTTGCGCGGCGGCGTCGGCGGCCTCCGCGCGGGCGCGAAAGCGCTCCAGCCAGCTGACGAGTTCGGGGCGCACGCCCTGCTGCGTCTGCCGCGGGCCGAAGCTCTCCGGCGTGCCCGGCTCTGCCGTGGGTGCGCTGTCGTCGCGTTCGGCGTCGTCCACGCGGACGATATGGTCCATCTCGTCGTGATACTCGAGTTCGGCGAGCAGCAGCGCGGCCACGTGCTTGCAATTGCGGCCGACGGGGCAACTGCAGTCGCTCTGCGCCCACGGCGTGCCGCCGTCGGTGCGAAAGCGCACGCGTGTCCTGTAGGGCTCAGGCTCGCTGCCCTGCACGCGGCCCGTCAGCGTGGCTCCATGCCACTGCACGTTGCTGACGGGGCCCACCGCGCGCGCCTTGGCCACGGTGTGGTCTCCGAGCCAGTCTGCAATCCGTTCCCGATCGAAGAAAACTGACGACATCAGCGGGCATCCCCTTTCAAGCCGGCTAAGGCAAGCGGCACGGGAATCCGTGCGGCGGACGGCGCGCTGTCCACCGCTACGGACGCCCCGAGGCGTCGTTTGCCAGTGATAACCGGCCATTTTACGCGTTGGCGGGATTTGGCTGTGTGAGGCGGCGCTCGTCGGGCGGCGGGGTTTGGGGGCTTTGGGCTTTGGGCTTTGGGCTTTGGGCTTTGGGCTTTGGGCTTTGGGCTTTGCGGCTTTGCGGCTTGCGGCTTGCGGCTTGCGGCCTTCGCTTCGCGCCTTGTGCGGCGCGTCACGCACAAGCCGCGAGGCACGCTCAGTTCACGCCGCCAGCCGGCGCGCTTTGGCTTGCCACGCGGCTCGCAGCGGCCTCGGCGGCCAGCGCCTCCTTGTGTTGCTCGACCTGGTGTGCGAACACGGGGCTCACGTCGGGATACGACGCGTCGGTCACGTAATTGAGGCCGTTCTGCTCCGCCGTGATCAGCTCCTGGTAGACCTCGGCGCGCGTCTTGCCCTGCGCAAAAACATTCGACGATGCAGCCAGAACGACGACAGACAAGGCGGCAAAAGCGATCTTCTTCATGATGAACTCCGGTAAGTGATGTGCGGGTTTGCATCAGGGCGAACCACCCTTTTCCGGCTTTTATTCCTGTGCGAGGCTTCAGGAAAAAACATTTTTGCAGCGCGGAATAAAGTACAGCGCGAAGGGGTTTGCTCGCCGTCGCGCAACGCGTCGATCGCGCGGTGAACTACGATGAAGCACGGTCAGAAGTTTCGGCACGCCCGCCCGGCCGAGCGGAATAAAACGCGCGCGACAGTGTTTGCACTCCATAGCCGGATTTCGACCGGAGATCTTTCATCATGAAACCAACCGACGCCCCTGCCGATTCGCCGCTTTCCGAAGCCGACATTCAGGCCTACGCCGACGGCACCTTGTCGCCTGCGCGCGCCTCGTTCCTGCGCGACTACCTGATGCGCGATCCCGCCGAAGCCCGCCGCGTGGCCTTCTACGGCAAGCTGAACGAGCAGATTCAGCGCTCCTTTCAGACGACCGACGAACCCGCGCCGAGCGCCTTCGACGGCGGGCGCAATGCGCCGGGCCGCCGGGGTCCGAGCGTCGCCAGGTCGCCCCTGCGCAGGACATGGCGCGCGTTGCTTGCGCTCGTCATTGCGTGCGTTGCGCTGGGCGGCTGGCTTGCGGCCACGCAGGTCACACAGCAGGCGCTCAACAATGCGGCGGTAATGGTGCTGGCTGAAACCGCCGCCGCGCCCTATCCCGCCGCCACGCCAACGCGCCGGGAGCCGTCCGCGCCGAACCTGGAGGCGATCGGGCTGCGGCTCGTCGATGAGCGCGTGCTGTCGCTCGGCCTGTTGCAGCGCGCGACCGGCTTTGTCTATTTGAACCGCGACGGCCAACCCGTGGTGGTGCTGTCCACTCTCGCCCTGCTCGCGCCCGCACAGCCGCAATGGTCCGCGCGCCGCATAGGCGACGTGCGCCTGCTTACATGGACAGACCAGCGCCAGCGCTTCGTGGTCGCCGGCAATGCGCGCACGCATGGCCTGATGCGTGCCGCCGACGTCATGACCATGCAATGACGTGTGCGCGGCAAGACATGCGCGTGGCATGCCCCTTCAACAGCGTGGGAATAGAATCCCCTCACGCGTGTTTGCACTATCAACGCGAGCGGCGCCCGGACGAGGCGCCGCCGTTCACTGTTCACGAGAGGCCCCATGATCGGGATGAAGAATGGATGTTCGTGACGAGTTAATGGAGCACGTGCCGCGGCTGCGGCGCTACGCGCGGGCGCTGATCAACAATCGCGACCTCGCGGACGATCTGGTGCAGGACACGCTGGAGCGCGCGCTCGGCCGCACCGGCATGTTCGAGCCCGGCACCGACCTGCGCGCGTGGCTGTTCACGATCATGCACAACGTGTTCGCCAATCAGGCGCGCAAGGCGTCGTCGCGCGCG
Organism: Paraburkholderia phenoliruptrix; assembly: GCF_019511605.1. Taxonomy (GTDB): domain Bacteria; phylum Pseudomonadota; class Gammaproteobacteria; order Burkholderiales; family Burkholderiaceae; genus Paraburkholderia; species Paraburkholderia phenoliruptrix_A. The sequence goes on from NZ_JAEUAV010000008.1 coordinate 32,658, forward strand.
GTCCACGTGGCCGTCGACGACGAAAGCGTCCACGAAAGCGAATTCGCGGTGCCGGCGCAACAGGTGCGTTCGCTCGAAATGCGCGATCTGGACTACGCGTTGCAGCGTCTGCCGCTCGAGCAACGCGAAGTGGTGCTGCTGGTCGGCCTCGAGGAAATGAGCTACGCCGACGTCGCGCTCGCGCTGAACGTTCCCATCGGCACGGTCATGTCGCGGCTTTCGCGCGGACGCGAACGGCTGCGGGCGTTGATGGCGGGCAGCCAGCCCGGTGCGAAATTACAGGTGGTGCGATGAGCGACCAACATATGCCGATCACTGAAGAAGAGTTGCACGCGTACGTGGACGGCACGCTGTCCGACGAACGGCGCGCCGAAGTGGAGCGCGCGCTCGAGCAGAACCCCGAACTGGCTGCGCGGATCAGCGACTATTTCTCGCTGAACAGCCTGCTCCATGAGCGCTACGACCGCGTGCTGAACGAACCGGTGCCCAAGCGCCTGCAGCCGGCCGCGCCGCGCCGTTCGCGGGTTGCCGCGAACTGGCCGCAATTTGCGGGCATGGCGGCGGCGCTGGTGCTGGGCATTGGTATCGGATTCGGCACGCACATGGGGCAGGACGCGATGCCGACCATGGCCGGTTCGGCCAACACGCGCCCGGTTAGCGCGGACAGCTCCGAGATGCTCGCGCATCAGGCTGCGGTGGCGCACGTGGTTTACATGCCGGCCGTGGACCGGCCCACCGACATGAGTGTCGATCACGAGCAGGATTTCGTGCAGTGGCTCGCGAATCGCCTCGGCACCAACGTGCACCCGCCGATGCTGGCAAGGCAAGGCTTTGCCCTCTCCGGTGGACGCCTGCTGCCGGGTCCGGACGGCCAGACGGCGCAATTCATGTATCGCGGCCCCAACGGCGAACGCGTGACGCTGTGCATCTCGCGCCGTCAGGTGAATTCGAACACCACCGCGTTCAAGCTGTATCAGGACGGACCCGTCAACGTGTTCTACTGGGTCGATGGCGACTTCGGCTATGCGGTGTCGGGCGGTATAGACCGCAAGCTGTTGCTGCAACTCTCGCATGACGTGTATTCGCAACTGACCAGTGCGGCGCCGCCCGGCTGATGTCCACCACGAGCCGCGCGCCTCAGCGTGCGGCAGACTGGATCAGTTGGCGCGGCGTCACGCCGAGCAGGCGTCCCATCCAGTGCGCCATGTGACTCTGGTGCGCGAAGCCGGCCTCGAGCGCGACCTGGCTCGCGGAGAGCCGGCCCTGCAGCAATAGCGTGCGGGCCCGTTCGACGCGCCGCTGCACCACGTACTGATGCACGGGCACGCCGAGCGTCGCGCGAAACAGCACCTTGAAATGCGGCACGCTCAGATCGGCCAGTGCGGCCAGTTCGCTTAGCGTGAGGCGGCGCTCCAGATGTGCCTCGATGAACTCGGTCACGCGTGCCGCCGTTCGCGGCGCGAGCGTGCGCCGCTTTTCATCGAGCGAGGGCGCGCCGCCTATCAGACGCACCACCATTGCCGTGCAGAGACTCTCCGCGTAGAGCGGATCGGACGCGTCGTCCGCCTCCAGTTCGGCACGCAATGCCCACGCCAGGTGCGTAAAGCGCGGATCACGCAGCTGGAATTGCGGACGGATCTGCGAGGCGCCTGCCTTCAATGCGAGTTGTTCCGCTGTTCTGCGCGCGAATTCTTCGCCGATCCATACGCTGAAGATGGTGCAGGCGGATTCGTCGCTCCACTGTCCGTCGAGCCCTGCGGGTATCACATCCGCGTCGCCGTGCGCCTGAATGCGCGAGTGCGGCTTCTCGTTGCAGAGACAGCGCGCCCGCACCGGGCTGCCCACATGCACGCCCACGCGATGATGCCTGTACGCCGGCAGCCGGTGCATGCCGGCCGACACATTGACCAGCTCCGCGCCGAAGCCCTGCCAGCCGAGCGTTTTGCTCGTGCGTAAAGCGATGCGCGAGCCGCTGTGTGCCGGTGGGAGCGGTGCGTGGGTCAGTGCGTGGGTCGGACTGGCGGCGGGTGTGACGGCGCTCATGGTTGCCTCGCGAATGGCGATCTGTCTGCGCGCATTGTGCCGGGTTTTTGGCAGCCGCGCTTTGGGGCTGGGGCTTCGGGCGTGGGGCTTGCGTGCTTTCGGCGCTTTCGCGGCTCGCCAAGCCGTCTGCGCTCGTTTCTGGCCGCGCGGACACTCGCGTGGCCCGCTCCTTGCCGCCAGCGCAAAGCAGCAACCGCGCGCAATCGATCATCCGAATCTGCTCATCTTCATCTTCACGTGCGCGTTTTGCGTGGCAGCCGTCTCTATGATCCGTCCATGACGATCCAATAAGGGACCTTACGTGTTCGTGATCTTTGGAGCAAACGGCAATGTAGGCAAAGCATCCGCCACCGCATTGCGGCGCGCCAGGCACGACGTGCGTGCCGTGCTTCGCAGTGCCGCGCACGCCGCGCCGCTCGCGGAAATCGGCTGCGACATCGCGATTGCCGATCTGCGCGACCGCACGGCAATGGCACGCGCTCTCGATGGCGCACGGGCGGTGCAGATACTGTGTCCGGTGCCGCGCGATCATGCCGACCCGGCGCGCGAAATGCGCAGCACGATCGACGCGAGCGTCGACGCATTGCGGGCAAACCTGCCTGAACACGTGCTCGCGCTGTCGGATTACGGCGCCGAGCATGCGAGCGGCACCGGCATCACCACGCTGTTCCACTATCTGGAGACACGCGTCGGCACGCTCGACACCCAGCTCACGTTCCTGCGTGCCGCCGAGCACATGCACAACTGGGCACGCGTGCTGCCCGTTGCTTTGTCCACCGGCGCGCTGCCGAGTCTTCATCATCCGCTCGATAAGCGCTTTCCTACTGTCGCCGCGCAAGACGTCGGCGCATTGGCCGCTCACTTGCTGCTGGACGCGAAACCGCCACAGCATGCGCCGCGCGTGGTGAGCATCGAAAGCGAAGAGCGCGTGAGCGTTGTCGATGTCGCACGCACCATCGGCGAACTCGCGGGCCGCGCGATCACGGCGCAGGCGGTGCCGCGCGAGCAATGGGCGGCCATGCTCGAGCGTGCCGGTCTTGGCGAGGCACACGCGCGGCTCATCATCGATCTATACGACGCTCATAACGCTGGCCGCATCGACGTCGAGGCCAACGTCAGCGAGCGCCGTACGGGTCCGACGACCCTGGCGCAGGCATTAGCGGTGCTCGTGCGAGGTGGGGCAAATCGGGCAGATCGGGCAAATGGGGCAAATCGGGCAAGTGGCCAGCCAGGAGCTCATCAATGAGGAGGATCGCGATGACGAGCTGTGTGCTGCGGTATCAGACGAAAGCCGTGCGCGTGAATCTGCGCGGCCTGCTGGCGCTCGCACTAACGCTGGCGGGACTGTTCGGCTGGCGCGCGCTGCGCGATCTTCTTAACGCGATTCCCGACAGCAACGAAGACTTCGGCTTGTTCTAAGCGGTGGGCTCGCACAGCGCGCGGGCAGGCGTGCCCGAACGACGCGGCGTCAACGACACCGCGCGTTGACCACCCAGCCTAGATGCAGTGGCTGGGACGGTCCGCCTTTAGTGCAGCGATGTAGCAACGTGGCCGGTTCCGCCATCCTTCGTAGCCGAAGGCATCCAGCAGGGCGACGTACCCCGCGGCAGTACAGCTCGGCATGGCCCATGCCGTTCATGAAGGCACGCTCAGTGCGGCTTGCACCGGAGCCGAACCACTGCTGTTGCTGTGCCTACGCCTGCGGCTCCGCCTGTGGCGACAGTAACGACGAAGCCAGCAGCGCGCGCGTGTACGGATGTGACGGTGCATGCAAAACCTCGAGCGTGTCGCCGGTCTCGACGACGCGCCCCGCCTTCATCACGATCACGCGGTGAGCGACGGCCCGCATCACGGCAAGATCGTGCGTGATAAGCAGGTAGCTCAGCTTGCGCGTCTTCTGCAGATGTACCAGCAATGCCAGCACTTGCTGCTGAATGGAAACGTCGAGCGCGCTCGTCGGTTCGTCCAGCACCAGCAGTTCCGGCTCCACCGCGAGCGCGCGAGCAATCGCAATCCGTTGACGTTGGCCACCGGAGAACTCGTGCGGATAGCGCGGCATCGCATCCGCGGGCAGCCCCACTTCCTCCAGTAACGCGGCAACGCGCACGCGTCGGGCCTCCGCACCCATTTCAGGCCGATGCATGACAAGGCCCTCGCCGACAATCTGTTCGACCGTCATGCGGGGCGAGAGCGAGCCGAACGGGTCCTGAAACACCACCTGCATGCGCGAGTACAACGCCCGCCGCGACCGCGCGGTCGTCAGCAGCGATAACGGCATGCCGTCGATATGCACGTGGCCCGAGGCCGGACGCTGCAAGCCGAGCACGGTAGCCGCGAGCGTCGACTTCCCCGAACCCGATTCGCCGGCAATGCCGAGCGTCTCCCCGCGCCGCAAGCTGAAATCGACATCGTGCACCGCGCGAAAGGTCGAGCGGCCAAATAGCGAGCGCCAGCCCTTGGCGGAGGTGCTGTAATCGACACTGAGCCCCTGGACGTCGAGCACACGGCGCGCGCCTTTTTCGAGCGGAGCAATGGAGCGGCGCGGTTCGCTGTCGAGCAGACGCTGCGTGTACGGGTGCCGCGGGTCGGCGAACAACGCCTCTGTCGTATTCGTTTCGACGAGCACGCCCTTTTCCATGACGGCGACGCGCTGCGCGAAACGCCTCACGAGATTCAGATCGTGCGTGATGAGCAGCACGGCCATGCCGCGCTCGGCGGCCTCCTGCTCCTGAAGCGCTATCAGCAGATCGACAATCTGCTGGCGCACCGTGACGTCGAGCGCGGTCGTCGGTTCGTCGGCGAGAAGCAGGCGCGGACGGCACGCGAGCGCCATCGCGATCATCGCGCGTTGACGCTGGCCGCCTGACAACTGGTGCGGAAAACTGTCGATACGCCGCTCCGGCTCGGCAATGCCCGTGCGCCTGAGCAGCTCGATGCCGCGCGCGCGCGCCGCTTCGGGCCGCCCGCCCTCGTGCAGACGCACGCTTTCGGCGATCTGCTTGCCGATCGTGAAAAGCGGATTGAGCGCGGTCATCGGCTCCTGAAAGACCATCGCTACGTCCGCGCCGCGCAGGCCGCGCATCTCCTGCTCGGTTTTTGCGAGCAGGTCTTCGCCGTCGAGCAGAATCCGCCCGCTCAAGCGCGCATGATCGACCAGCCGCAAAATGGACAACGCCGTGACGCTCTTGCCCGAGCCCGATTCGCCGACCAGCGCGACCCGCTCGCCGCGCGCAATGGAAAGGCTCAGATCGCGCACCGCGAAGCGGTCGCCGAAGCGCACGGAAAACCCCTCGATCTGGAGCAAGGGCCGCTCGATGGGCGCGCGGTTCATCGCGGCGCTCCACCGAAAGCGGAACCGCGCGAGCGGGTGTCGAGCGCATTACGCAGTGCGTCGCCAATAAACGTCAGCAGCAACAGCGTGACGACGAGCGCGGCAAACGCGGAGACCGATATCCACCAGGCGTCGAGATTGTTCTTGCCTTCCTGCAACAGCTCGCCGAGGCTCGGCGTCGGCGGCGGCACACCGAGGCCGAGAAAATCGAGGCTGGTGAGCGAGAGGATCGCGGCGCTCATGCGAAACGGCAGGAACGTGATGACCGGCGTGAGGCTGTTCGGCAGCACATGGCGCCAGATGATCTGCCAGTTCGACAGCCCCAGGGTGCGGGCGGCCTTGACGTAGTCGAGCGAACGGTTGCGCAGAAACTCCGCGCGCACGTAGTCGGACAGCACGAGCCAGCCGAACATGGACAAAAGAATGAATAGCAGCCACAGCGTCGGCTCGAAGATCGACGCGAAGATAATGAGCAGATACAGGTCCGGCATCGAGCTCCATATTTCGATCAGGCGCTGCCCGAACAGGTCGGTGCGTCCGCCGTAGAAGCCCTGAACGGCGCCCGCGGCCACGCCGATCAGCACGCCCGACACCGTCAACGCGAGCGCCATGCATACCGACAGCCTGAAGCCGTACAGCAGCCGCGCGAGCACGTCGCGGCCGTATTGATCGGTGCCCAGCCAGTTCGACGAAGTGGGCGGCGCCGGATACGGATGCACCGCGAAATAGTCGATGGTGTCGTAGTGGAAGCGATTGGGCGGATAGATCGCGAAGTTGCCGTTCGACTCGAGCCGCGAGCGGATATAAGGATCGAGGTAATTCGCACGCGCCGGAAAATCGCCGCCGAAGAGCGTCTCCGGATAATCCTTCACGATCGGAAAATAGTAGTGCCCGTCGTAACGCACGATGAGCGGCCGGTCGTTCGACAGTACCTCGCCGAGCAGGCTCAGTGCGAACAGCGACGCGAAGATCACGAGGCTCCAGTAGCCGGGCCGCTGCCGCCGAAAGCGCAGCCACGTGCGCCGCCACGGGGACGGCACCGCCTGGCGCATTGCGCCGGATACTTCATCGGTCCAGCCGGTTGAACTGGATGCGCGGGTCGACGAGGACATAGCAGACGTCAGCAATGAGTTTGGTTACGAGAGCGATCAGCGTGAAAAGGAACAGCGAGCCGAGCACGACCGGATAATCGCGGCGAATGACGGAGTCGTATGAAAGCTGACCCATGCCGTCGAGGGAGAACAGGGTTTCGATCAGCAGATTGCCGTTCAGGAACGCGCCGACGAACGCCGCCGGCAAACCTGTCAGCAGCGGAATGGCGGCGTTGCGCAGCACGTGCTTCCACAGCACGTCGCGCTCGGCCGCGCCCTTTGCGCGAGCCGTCAGCACGTACTGCCGGCCGATTTCCTCGAGAAAGGTGTTCTTGGTGAGAATCGTGACGATCGCGAAGTTGCCGACCACCGAGGCCGTTACCGGCAGCACGATGTGCCACAGGTAGTCCAGCAGCTTGCCGGGCACGCTCAGCTCCGCGAAGTTGTCCGACGTGAGGCCACGCATCGGGAACACCTGCCAGAAGGTGCCGCCACCAAACAGCATCAGCAGCAGCACGCCAAGCACGAAGCCGGGTATCGCATAACCCGCGAGCACCAGCACGCTCGTCGCGGTGTCGAAGCGCGAACCGTTGCGTACCGCCTTCGCAATGCCGAGCGGCACGGACACCAGATACGTCAGCAGTACCGTCCATAGCCCGAGAGTGATCGACACGGGCAGCTTCGAGCAGATCACGTCCCACACTCGCGCGTGCTGGTAATACGACTGCCCGAGATCGAAGCGCGCATAGTGTTCGAGCATCAGAACGTAGCGCTCGAGCGGCGGCTTGTCGAAGCCGAACTGCTTTTTGATCTGCTCGATCTGCTGCGGATCGACACCCTGGCTGCCGTGGTAACCGCCGCCGCCCGCCCCCGCCTCTCCGCCACGGCCAGCGCCGTGGCGGAGTTGCGTCATCACCTGCTCGACCGGCCCACCCGGCACGAACTGCGTAACGACGAACGTCAGCGTGACGACGCCGAGCAACGTCGGCACCATCAACAGCAATCTTCTGAGAATGTAGGCAAGCATGCTGCTCCTCGAAGGCTAGTGAGCCGGGGCCGCGGGCACAGACGCAGACGCAGGCGCGCTGCCGGCTGGCCGCCTGGCGAACCAGTAACTGATCACCCAGTCTTCGTATCCGTACGACGCCGGCAAGATCTTTGGAAATCCAAGCGTCGTCTTGTAGCCGATGCGCGCGCCCGGTGCGTGGTACTCCGGCACGAGGTAATACGAGTTGATCAGCACGCGATCGAGCGCGCGGGTCGCTGCCTGCAGATCGTCCAGAGTGGTCGCGGCGAGCGCCGCGCGAATCAGCGAGTCCACCGCGGGCGAGCGGATGCCGGGGTAATTTTCCGAGCCCACCTGCGAGGCCGCCGCGCTGCCAAAGCGCCGCTCGAGTTCCACGCCCGGAATCGTCACGGGTGCATAGATATACGTGGTCATATCGAACTCGAAGTTGTCGATCCGCTTCTGATACAACGCACTGTCGATCTGGCGCAAATGCGCGTCTATGCCGAGGTTCGCGAGCGCCTGCATGTACGGCAGGATCAGACGGTCCATGCCTGGCTGGTCGTCGATGATCTCGATTCGCATCGGCAAGCCGTTCGCGTCGCGCAGCGCGCCGTCGCGGTATCGCCAGCCGGCTTGCGCGAGCAGGTCGCGGGCCACGCGCAGATTGCCGCGCAGTGAATTGGGCGGCAGCGTATTGGGCGGCTGCACCATCGGGCCGAACACTTCGGGCGGCAGACTCGCACGGTACGGCGCGAGCAGCGCGAGTTCCTTCGGCCCCGGCATGCCGGTCGCGCCGAACGGACTCGCGTCGAAATAGCTTTTGGTGCGCCTGTACTGGCCATAGAACATCATCCGGTTCATCCAGTCGTAGTCGAACGCCAGCGTCAAAGCATGGCGCACACGCACGTCCTGGAACATCGGCTTGCGAAGGTTCATCAGCATGCCCTGCATCTGCGCGGGGCCGTCCGCAAAGGTGCCTTTCGCCAGCGAGCCGTTCTGGAAGTTCTTGCCGACATACTTGCGCGCCCACTGCGTTGCGCTGTATTCGACGATCGCGTCGGCGTCGCCCGCCTTGAACGCTTCGAGCTGGGTGTAGTGGTCGCGATACAGCTTGAAGGTGATGTGCGCGAAACGGTACATGCCGCGCCTCGACGGCAGGTCCGCGGCCCAATATGCCGGATTGCGCCTGTAAGTGATTTCCTTGTCGTTCTTGCGCGATTCGACGAGGTACGGGCCGCTCGATACCGGCGCCTCGTTCGCGATCTGGTCGAACGGCGCCCGCTTGCCGTCGGCGCGCATTCCCCACTTCGGCGAGAACACCGGCAAGTCGCCTGCGATCAGCGGCGCATCGCGCTCGGCGCGTTTGAAGTCGAAGCGCACCGTTGCCCGGTCGAGCACGACCGCCCGCCGGATCACCGCGAACTGCGCGTTGAAGACGGGCGACGCACGCGGGCTCGTCAACGTGTCGAACGAATACTTGACGTCGGCGGCGGTAATCGGATCACCGTTGGAAAAGCGCGCGGCCGGATTGATGTGAAACGTCGCCGAAGAAAAGTCCGGCGCCACCTCCACGTCGTCCGCGATCAGCGGATACTCGGATGCGAGTTCGTCCCAGCTTCGCTGCATCAGCGTGTCGAACATCAGATGCTGCACGTCCGGCGCGGGCGCGCCGCGCACGAGGAACGGATTCATCGAATCGTAGCTTTGCAATTCGTTGTAGTTCTGGAAGCTGAGCTTGCCGTCCGTTGGTGCGGTGGGATCCGCGTAGTCGAAATGCGTGAAATTCGCGGGATATTTCGGTTCGCCGTATTGCGCCAGTGACGGCTTCGCGTGCACACCTGCGCACAGCGCGGCCAACGCGAGGCTCAGGCCGGTGGCGCGCGCCCACGAAAAGGCCGCGCCGCGGCCGCGTCGCATCGTGAACATGCATGCGCGCGCGAGCACGAACGCCGATGCAAGCACGCGCGGGAGCATGCGCCGCGCGCGGGGCCGGCGAAACTTCACAAGTCTCATGGTTCAGGAATACCCAAGGTCGCGCGCCGGTTGCAAGCCGGCGCGCGGTACGTCGAACCGGTGCGACGATGACCGCGGTCACCGCGCGCGCCGCTGCTTCCGCTGCTTGCGCTGCTTCAATACGCGCGCGTCATTCGTCGTCGTCGGCAGGCGTGGTCTTGAATGAGAACGCCACTTCGCCGACGTACGGCTCGGCATTCTTCTCGCACCGGTATGCCTTCGCCGCGGTCACGACCGCCTCGTTGAACACCGCGGTCGGCGGCGTCACACGCACGATCTTGACGTCGCTCACGCTGCCGTCCGTGCCGATCGACAGATGCGCGATGACGGTGGCCGAGATTCCTTCCTGTAACGCGCGGCGCGGGATTTGCGGCTGCACGGCCTGGCAGTGCCCGCGTCCGTCGACCACGCCGTGCAACGCCGGCGGCGCCGCGGGCACGGGCGGCGCGGCGGGCGCCGTGGCGGGACCGGGCGTCGCGTTCGCGGTGGCGAGCGCCGGCGCATTCGGGCTCGGATTCGCAGCGGGCGCGATATTGGCGGGCTTGGGCGTGGCCGACGGCATTGCCGGCGGAGGCTTCTGCACCGGCAACGGTCTGGGTTGCGGCTTGGGTTGCGGCTTCACCGGCGTAGGCGCGGGCGGCGGTTCGAGCTTCTTTACCTCAGGCGGCGGAGGCGGCGGCGGCGGCGCCATCGTCACTTCCATGATCTTGCGCGGGGGCGGCGGCTCCTGTTTGAAACTCACCTGCGAGAGCCCGGCGACGATCAGCAGTTCGACGACGAGCGCAATACCCACCGCGGTCTTCATGGACATGCGGCCATGCTGGGCCGGATGGGACGACGCCCAGAGAGCGCCGTTCAGACGGCTTTGCGGGTCTGTCATATCGAGTACCGGAGAGCTCATGTCGTCGGATTGGTGGCGAGGGCAACCGAGCTGATGCCCGCTGCACGCACCAGGTCCATTACCTTGACGATGTTCTTGTAGCTCGTGCCCTCGTCGCCTGCGATCGCCACGTCGACCTTCTTCGAGTCATGCACGAGCCCTTGCAGATGGGCGGTGAGTTCGGACGGCGTCACCGGCTTCGCGTCGAGATAAATCTCGTCGGTCTTCGTGACGCCGATCGACACCTTCACCGTCTGCTGCAACTGCTCGGCCGTGCTCGATTGCGGCAGGTCGAGCTTGATGCCCGCGCCCTGGATCATCTTCAGCGTGGCGAGCATGAAGAACACCAGCAGGAACATCATGATGTCGATCATCGGAATGATCTCGATCCGCGCTTTTTCCTCTGCGCCCAGGTAATGGCTGCGATGGTTACGCATGATCCTTCTCCTTGGATGCCGCCGCTCAGGCGGCGAAGCGCGATACGAGCAGCGACTTGATCAGGTCGAACTGGTTGACCGTCATCCGGATGCGCTTGTTGAAGTAGTTCAGGAAGATCACGCAGACAATCGCGATGGTCAGGCCGCAGGCCGTGGCGGTCAGCGCATGGCCAATGCCGCCCGTCACGCCGTTTGGGTTCGCCGTGCCGCTCGTGCCGAGCACATTGAACGACTCCACCATGCCGATGATCGTGCCCAGCAGCCCGAGCAACGGTCCGAGCGTCACCGCCGTGTCGAGAATCCACAGATTGCGGTCGAGCCGCGGCATCTGGAACATGATGGTTTCCTCCAGTTCCCGCTCGACCACTGCTTCGGGCTTGCCACGCACCTTCAGCGCGCTTTTGACGAGTTCGCCCTGCACCGTTTGCCCATAGTGCTCGGCGACTTTCTGCGCGTCGGACAGGTTGGCCGGCTCGACCATCTTCAGATCGTGTTCGAGCGTCTTGCCCGCCTTGACCGCTCGCGAGAAAAACATGAAGCGCTCGACGATGATCGAGATGCCCAGCAGGAAGATGAAGGCCAGAATCGGAATCAGGCCCATCGATTGAACCGAATAATTGATAAGGGTATTGAGCACGGGGAACTCCGGTTACGTCTCTAACAATGTCGAGCCGCCGCGGTCCCGAAGACCGGGAGCCGAAGCGGCCGACCGACTAAACAGACTGCGTTGTACAAACAACCATCGCGCGACTCAGAAGCGATAAGTCGCACCGACCTGGAAGAAGCGGCCGATGTTGGTGTAAAGCGACTGGTCATAGCCGGTGATATCCGGCGTGGCCTGCCACTCCACGTCGAACGGCGGCTTGCGATCGAAAATGTTGTTGATGCCGCCGTAGATGGTCCAGTGCTTGAAGCCGCGATACGTGGCCATCAGGTTGAACTGGCTATACGAAGCCACCGACAAGGTGCCGCCGTCGCCGAATTCGTCCGCCACCGCGTTGGTGTACGGCCCGGTGTACTGCCACGTGAGCGTCGTGGTGAACTTGCGGTAATCCCAGCTCAGGCTCGTATTGCCCTTCCAGCGCGGATTGCTCGCGCCAAACGGCTGCAGCAGCGCAAGGTTGTTGCCGGCGAAGTCCTGGGTCGGCGCGCCGGGGCTATTGAGCTTGAAGTGCCACACGTAAGCCCAGTCGCCCGCCAGCGTGAAGGTACCGAACTTCGTGGCGACCGACTTGCGGAAGTTCATGTCGAAACCGTCGGTGTCGAGCGAGCCGAGATTGACGAACTGTTCCTTGATGTAGGCAACGGTGCCGTCGGCATTGCGAATCACCGTCGACGGGTCGTTTGCGTTCATCACCGCGTTCGGATCGTTGGTGCCGATCACGCCGTCGATGTGAATCTTATAGAACGCCGCGCCGATATCCGTTGACGAGTCCGGCGAAAGCTGGAAGCCAATGTTGTAGTTCTTGGTCCGCTCCGGCGAGAGGTTCGGATTGCCGTTGACCTGCTCGGTCGTGAAGTGCTTGGTCGGCACGCCGCTCGGGTCGTTCGGGTCCACCAGATTCTGGTGCGCGAGGTAGGTCGCCTGCGAGTTTTCGACGAGCGTCGGCGCACGGAAACCGCGACTGTACGACGCAAAGGTCGTGAGCGCCTGGACCGGCTGGAAGCGCAGCGCGAAACTCGGCGAGAAGGCCCCGCCGAAATCGCTGTAGTGGTCGTAACGGCCCGCCTGCGTGAACGTCAGGTTGCGGATGATCGGAATGTCGATCTGGTAATAGACGGCGGCCACGTTGCGCTCGCCGTCGACGGTCTGCACGTTGGCCGGCGCCGTCACGCCGAGTGCGCTGTAGGTGCGCGAGTTGATGATCGAGCTCTCGTGACGGAATTCCGTACCGAAGCCGACGCCGACGGGTCCGCCCGGCAGGTTGAACAGATTGCCCGTGGAGGTTTTCGCCGTCACGCTGTCGAGCTTCGAGATCGCCTGCTCGTAATCGTTCTGGAACACGCCGTTCAGTCCGTTCGGCGTGGCAGACGGATTTGAGAAGTTATATCCACCGTTTTGCAGAATGTTCTCGACGCCCGCCACGTTCAGCACGTTTCTGTAGGTGGTGTCGACGGTGCTTTGCGAGTGACCGTAGTCCGCGGACCAGTCCCAGTCGCCGAACTTCTGCGTGGTGAAGGAGCCCTTCACGCCCGTCATCGCGCGCCAGAAGGTGGACACCGTATCCGCCGAAACGGTATTCGGGAACGTGTAGTTGATCTGCGCCGGCGCGCCGAACGGGTTGAACGGGTTCGTTGCGGGGACCGTGCGCGACAGCGGCAGCGCGGAGCCGGTTGCCGGGTTGAACGCGTTCGTCGTGCTCGCAAGCGCAGCCGGACCTTCGTTCTGGACTGTCTCGTTGCGGCTCACCCACAAATCGGCGTAGGCCTGCACGTCGTCGTTGATCTTGAAGGTGCCACGCACCTTTGCGTTCAGACGGGTCGTGGACGGAACCAGCGACGTCGTGCTCGCCGGGTTCGATTTGCAGGTTGCGCCGCCGTTTGCCGACACGCTGCCGGGCGGGCATGGGCTCAGAGCGGTCTGGGTGCCGTCCGGCGCAGTCCAGTACGACTGCTGGTTGGGACCGAGCGGACCCGCGAGGCCGCCGGGGAACTGGCTGAAGTCCTGGTTGGCCGTCATCGACCGGTCGGCCAGCGAAGAGCCGCTGTCGCGGTAATAGCTCGCCGCCGCCGTCACGTTGAAGCGATCCGCATTCAGATCGCCGAAGCCGCCGAGCACGCCGAAGTTGCCTTGCGCATCGCCCGGATGCTGCGCCTTGCCGAGCTGGCCGTCGATCTGCAAGCCCTGAAAATTCTTCTTCGTGATGATGTTGACCACGCCCGCAATCGCGTCCGATCCATAGACGGACACCGCGCCGGTCTTCACGATATCGATGTGGTCCACCATGTTCAGCGGAATCGAATTCACGTCGAAGAACGTGTCCGTGAAGTTCACCGCCTTGCCGTAGTTCGCGACGCGCTGCCCGTCGACGAGCACCAGCGTGTATTTCTCGCTCAGACCACGGAGCGCAATGCCGCCGCCGCCCTGGGCCGAACTGTTCATCGTGGTCTGCCCCCAACTGCTGCCCGAGTTGGCCGACGTGCCGCGCAGAAAATCGGCCACGGTCGTGTAACCGCTTTGCTCGATTTCCTTGGGCGTGATGGTTTGCACCTCGGTATTGCCGACTTTGTCCGACGTGCGGATCAGCGAGCCGGTGACCTCGACCCGCTGCATCTTCGTGACGTTGCCCGGGTCGGCTACGGCGGGTGTAGCCGCAGTAGCCTCCGACGCCGGGGCCGCTGCGGCACTACCGGTCGGTTGGCTTTGCGCAAGCGCCGGCGCCGCGATCGCCGCCGACAACGCGAGTTCTGCCCAAACCATTCTTCTGATGGCCAACGCCAATGCCCTTTGTTTCATTTTCCCCTTCTCGCCTGTCAGTAAAGACCACACCTGTTGTGCAAAGAGAAGTCTTGTGAACTCCTCCGCCTTTTTTACAACGACGACGCACCACGATTTACCGCTCATGCCCCGCTTAAGTGCAAAACATGTCCAAAACCGTTAATTCGCTTTTATTCTTTATGGGAATGCATATACGACGATCCGATAAAAGAACTTCAAATAAGTAATCCTAATTACTTAACAAAATGAAAGCACTTTTCTTTCTGGAACATTTCATTTCTGTCCAAACCTTGGTATGACCATCACTTCACAATGGCTTCGTCGCGCCACGCACTTCGACCGCAAAACTGTTTCGGATACCTAAGTTCCTGTCGTTGAGCCGGGAATGCTGCAAAGGTCGTTACCCGCGCTCGGCTTTCGGGCGTTCGGGCAATTCTGTCAGGCAATAGAAAGCATTGGGCACCCCTCTCGCCTGTTCCGTTGCGCTGCCCTGCAAGCGCTGTCAGGTGCGGCAGGCGGCGCTTTGGGTGGCAGAAACATAGCAAGCCAGAATCGCCGAGTCAAAATTTGTTTGATGTGCGCAAATTTTGTTTCGTGCCCCCTGCGACGAGCTCGCCACCCTTTGCATTGGACGCTGCACCCTCAACCTGGACGCCGCACGAACTTCGAGCGCGAGCGAAGACAGCGGCCGAATGACGGACGCATGACTCTGCTCAGGCGGGAAAAGCGTGCGGAGAGATCTTATCTATCTCGCGGCCAGGCGCCGGCTGTTACGAGGCGCTCAATGGACTGGGACAATAACAAATCAAAATGGGCCGTCAAACTTTTTTTGATGGCATTGTTTCAATCTTGCACTACGCGGGACATTAGATGGATTGCTCCACCACGTGCGAATTTTGATGCCCTTTTCCCATACACGGAATGTGCGGATATCGTAATTCGACTAAACAAAGCATCGACCGGAACTAAACAACGAGGCGCGAAAGAAACTGGCGGTGAGGTGCGTTCGGATTTCGCGGGTAGTTGGCTGCCCTCGCTTGCGGTCGCCGCGTGCGGCCAGCATTGCGATGTCCACCGGCGGGATGCACGCGGCGTCGGCGTGGCATGCTTGACTTGCGTCAACCATGCTTTACCGCCTGGTGCGAGCATACAGCCAGTCAGGCGGCGAAGAGTCGCGTGCCCATTGCGGCCGAAGGCGGCACCGGCGGAAAGACGTCCCATGCACCGCTGCCATGCCGAAAGAACACAATGCTCAATGGACCCGTCGCTACCTGGCCTTCCAGGCGGACGTAGCGCGCCCCGTGGCTGCCGAAGCGCCCGACCTGGGTGATGCGCGCGGGGACCGAGCGCGTCGGCGCGAGCCATTTGTCGACAAGCGCCCTAAGGGGAATGATATTGCCGGTCATCGCGTGCTCCTCGGTCTGCGTCCAACGGGTGACTGAAGCTTGTTCAGCGGCCTTGTTGAGTACATTATTGGGAGCACGCCCGCAGAATTTAAATCAGCGCAGCGTGAATCGCTTGTAGTCGTTGAGGTTGTGCGGTAGGAGTTTTCTGACTTGCGTTTGCGGCGAGCGTCGCATGCCGGGAAGCGATGGGCGTTGGCAGCTTACGGAGGGCTGCGCGCAGTCAGGACTATTCGGGCAATCGGCTCAATCAGGGAAGCATCATGCGCAGACGGATGGCATACCTCGCCGCACTCGCGACCTTGCTCAGCGCATGTGCCTACGCCCCAACGCCCGCCCGCAGCCCGCAGGCGAGCGGCTCTGCTTGCAGCGCCGGCGCGCCGCTCGACCTCGAACGGTACATGGGGCGCTGGTACGTGATCGCCAACACACCCTTTCTCAGCGAACGGGATTACGTGGGCGACTACGACGAGTGGACACTACGTGCCGACGGAACGATCGAAGATAAATACCTCGGCCGACGCCACGACTTCGATCAACCGGTCACCGGAAGCCACTTCGTCGCCAAGGTGATGCCTGGCACCGGCAACACGAAGTGGCGAGTGGGTCTGATCTGGCCGTTCGAAGTGGTGGTCGTTACCGCCTATGTCGATCCCGACTACCGCTATACGATCCGGTGCATGGAGGACGGCAACATGGTGTGGATGCTTGCGCGCGACCCCGAGATGGACCAGGCCACCTACAAGGAGATGCTCGACCGGCTCGCCGCGTTGGGATTCAATACCGCCCGCATGCGTCGGGTTCCGCAAAAGCCGTCGCAGGTGGGCCAGCCGGGCTTCCGGTAAGCGCTCGGTGTAAGCCCGTCGTGTCCCGATCAGAACGATTCGCGCGAAAGGTGATTCACGTCGAGAGGCGCCTTGCCTTCCCAGGTCTCGGCGATTCTAGCTAGCGACGAAATGATGCAGTGAACCGATGTGCCCGCTGCGAAACTAGCCACTACGCCCGCGTCCCGCAGCGCACTTTGACTCTCCGGTCCGATAATACCGCCGACAACAATCGGTATTCGTAGACTGCGTTCGCACATGCGTTGATGCAATTGAGAAATCAACTCGCCATGCGCGCCGGCAAGCGACGATATGCCGATAATGTCAACGCACTCGCGCTCGGCCATGGCCAGCACCTCGTCAGGAGAGGCAAACATGGTTCCTGTGAAGACTTCGAAGCCCGCGTCACTCAGTGCGGCCGCGACAACTCGCGCTCCACGGTCGTGTCCGTCCTGACCGAGTTTTGCGATCAGCATGCGCGGGGCGCGGGCGAGGCGCCTGGTTGCATCGGCCACGGCACGGCAAGAGTCTTGCCATTCCGGATCGGTCGCAACCGTTTCACCGTAGAAGTCACGAGAAATGGGCAAGTCACACTGATATCTTGGCCAGATCACCTCTAGCGCCTGAGTGCACTCGCCAACGGTGGCGCGAGCTCGCACGCATGCCATCGTTAGCTCGAGAAGATTGTGGCTCCCGCTTCGAGCGGCTTCGGTTAATGCCTCGAGCGTCTCGCGCACTCGCTTTGGGTCGCGGCTAGCCCTGGTCTCCGCAAGCCTTCGGGCCTGCATCGTTTGCACCTGCCGCCCGTCGACCGTTTGCGGAACGGCAAGCTCATCTTCATCTCTCGCGAGAAACCGGTTGACGCCGACAATCGTCCGTTCGCCCGTTTCGATTTCTGCTTGCGTTTCTAAAGCACACCTGTGGATCTTGTCGCGCACCCAACCCGAAACAACGACTTCGACCACGCCGCCACGCTCGTCGATTTCATCCATGACAGCACGCACGCGTCGGGACATATCTGCCGTCACCGCTTCCATCATGTACGATCCCGCCCACGGATCGACGACCTCCGACACATGCGTTTCGTGCTGCAGAATCAATTGCGTATCGCGAGCGAGTCTCGCTGATTCTGTACAAGGAAGTGAAAGAGCTTCGTCGTATCCGTTAGTGTGCAGAGACTGCGTGCCGCCAAACACGGCCGCTAATGCCCCCACTGTCGTGCGCACGACATTGTTCATTGGCTTTTGCGCGGTCAACGCCCATCCGGAGGTCTGACAATGCATTCGCAGCGCGCGCGCTCTGTCTGTCGTGGCCCCACTGTGCGAAGCTATTTCCGACCAGAGGATTCGCGCCGCTCTGAGCTTTGCTATCTCGACGTAAAAGTCCATCCCCACGCCGAAGAAGAAGCTCATGCGCTCGCACGCGTCGTTGGCATCCATTCCCCGTTCCAACAGTATCTCTATGTACTTGCGGGCATTAGCCATCGTCAATGCAAGCTCAAGTACCGCGTCTGCTCCCGCCTCCTGGAAGTGGTATCCAGACACGGAGAGCGCATTGAATCTCGGCACGTGTCGGGAGAGATACTCGACAACGTCGGCCGCGATGCGCAATGAAGGTTCAGGTGCAAAAATGCTCGCGTTGCGCACCATGAACTCTTTCAAAATGTCATTCTGGATTGTCCCTCGCAGTTTGGATGCATGTATGCCGCGCTCCTCTGCTGCGACGATGAAAGCAGCAAGCACGGGGAGGACCGCCCCGTTCATCGTCATCGACACCGACACTGCGTCGAGCGCGATGCCCTCGAACAGCCGCGCCATGTCATCCACGGTATCGATAGCGACGCCGGTCATGCCGACATCCGCGCTCGCAGCCACGTCGTCCGAATCGTAGCCCCGTTGGGTCGGCAGATCGAATGCGACCGAAAGGCCCTGTGCGCCTTCGCTCAAAGCTCTGCGAAACGCGAGATTCGTGTCAGAGGCCTGCGCATAGCCCGCATACTGACGTATGGTCCAAGGCTTTTCTGTGTACATCGATGCGAACGGACCTCGCACGAACGGCGCTTCGCCCGGCATGCTGTCCAGATGCTCAATGCCGCAGAGATCCGCGCGCGTATATACCGACTTGAGCGGCACTGCACGATGCTGGCTCATCGGCGTCTCCAGCGTTTTTCAGTTATCACATCGGCGATCTTCATGCCGTCGCTTTTGCGGCGCACTTCTGTCCAGTGCCGGATGCCCTGTTCATTTTCCGCATGACCGACCATCCGCACGCTCAACGTGTCGCCTACGTCGACGTTGCCGTAGTAGAACAGCGAGCGGTTCGTCACGAGAGGCGGTTCGTCACATTGCCGCCATTGCCATTCGGCGCGGTCGACAAAGGCCTGGAAGCTCGCGAAGTACAGAAAGTTCGCGCCGTTGAAATCACCGTTGGGGCACGGCAGGAACTCGATCGGACCAGCCGCGGCTGGCTCGAGATCGGACAGCACGGTGCGGTCGGCCGCGCGCAGGCGCTTGCTCATTTGCAGCATCTGCGCTGCGCGTTCGGGCATCGGCGCGATTTCGCCTGACAACGCCGCCAGTGCTGCGCGCGCCACAACGCGATTGCTTCGCGCCTCGCCGCGTGTGAGGAAGGCAGACGACATCGACAGGTCCACGATTTGATTGCCGCCGCGCACGATCCGATGCGTGCTGAAGTGGCGCACAGGTCCCGTTCTGCATAGTGTGCTGTGAATATCGAACACGTCGTTTTCGGCGATCGCGTCGAGACCGCTAGTCTGCAAGCGGATCCCCGTGAAGGCCGCGTACGAACGGTGGCCGTTGTCGTCGTGGAAGTCGGGTTGCGCCCGCCCTGCGTGCTCGGCAAGCGCTTCCCAATGGCGATGCCCGCATTCCTTCAGCAGCCAGTTTTCGGACAGGCCCGTATAGCTCAGTTGCGGCATGCCGGCGCGATAGCGATGAATCATGCTCACGCCGCACGGCTCGCCGACGTGGCGATGGTCGAGCGGATCGCGCCGACAACATGCTCGGCATCGCGCGCGATTCCCGAGAAACGGCCCGATCCCCATGTATGCAGCCACGGCAGGCCGATAAAATACAAGCCCGCTTGCGGCGTGATGCCGCGATTATGGGCTGGATAGCCGCGCCCATTGAAAACGGGTGCATCGATCCAGCTGAAGTCGGGTCTAAAGCCAATACACCAGATGATCGACGCAATGCCGCTCTGTGCGAGATCGAGCGACGTGCGCTCGCCCTGAGGGCTCCACACCGGCTTGTAGGGAACACCCTGCGGAGCGTCGATACCGTGCTTGTCGATAAATGCGTCGATGCTCGCGTTGATGCGGTTGTAGGTGTCGTCGGCGCTATCGAGATTGCTGGTCAGATTCGGCGCGAAGTGCAGGCGGCCGTCGCGCAGGTCGTCGAGCCTGCCATACAGTTCCATGCCTTCCAGCGCAAAGCGCCGCAGGTCGATGTCGCGGCCGCCGTCGCGCCCCGTTACGTAGTGATTCGTGTTGTCACGTACGCCTTCGCGCAACGGATGCTGATCGACGGGCATGTCGTAGTAGCGCATGTCCGCGAGCCAGTCCACTACGTCGCGACCGCGATAAAAGCGGGCACAGCGCGGTGCTTCACCTACGGCAAGATACACCTTGCGGCCCGCAAGATGCAGGTCTTCGGCTATCTGCGCACCCGACTGCCCCGAGCCGACCACGAGCACCGCGCCTTTGGGCAATGCCTCCGGGTTGCGATAGTGCGACGACTGCATCTGCACGATCCCCGCAGGCAGACGCTCCGCCATGCGCGGCACGATGGGCGTGTGATAGCCGCCCGACGCGACCACGACCTGGTCGGCGGTGAAGTCGCCGTTCGACGTCGACACGAAGTAGCCGCCCGAGGGCAAACGCCTGACCTTGCGCACCTCCGTATGTTCGAGCACCGGTGCATCGACCATCGCGATGAAGCCGTCCAGATACGCGATGATCTCGTCCTTTTTCATGAAGCCGTGCGGGTCGTCGCCGCGATACGGATAGCCGGGCAGCGCGCATTGCCAGTTCGGCGTGACAAGGCAGAACGCGTCCCAGCGCTGCGAGCGCCACGTATGCGTGAGCGTATGCTTTTCGATGACCAGATGATCGATGCCGGCCTCTTTCAGGTAGTAGCTGATCGACAAACCCGCCTGCCCGCCGCCCACCACGATTACCATGTGGTGCGGAAGTTCATTCTGTGCATTGAATGCGATGCTGTTTTCGTTCAACATGGTTCGTTCCTGCCCACGGTTCAAATAAGTTCGACGACCTTGACTTTGGCATTCGGGTCGCTGGCGAAACGCTGCGCGAGTTCTTCAATCTGCGCGAGCTGGTCCATCGCAGCCGAACACGCAAAGCCGTATTTCTCGCGCACTCGTTCGGAGCCGATATGCAGCGCTTCGCGCGCCCTGCCGACAAAATCGTCGAGCGCGTAGCGTTGCCCTGCGACGAAAAACTCGCCGACCACCGTCGAAGGCGAATAGCAGTTGGCCTCGCTGCCGTCCGGCCACTGGACCTTGAAGTGCATGACTGGCATCACAAATCCTTTGAATGAGAAATTCAGGCGTTGAGCGCTCGCGGCGCGCGCTGCAGGTGGCGCTCATACAGCGCGATATGGCGGCGCGCACTGTCGCGCCAGCTAAAGCGGTTGAGCAGATCGGGCACCGCATGGTCGAAGTCGATGCCAGCCTCGCCCGCCAATGCGCGACGCAGCGCGCGGGCGATGCTTGCGGCGTCATCGGGTTGCGCCCAGCAGCAGACGCGTTCGTTCAGATAGTCGGTGAATGGTTCGGTCTTCGACACGACGACAGGCGTGCCCGCTGCAAGCGCTTCGAGCGTGACGAGCCCGAAGCCTTCATACACGGACACCATCGACACCACATCGGCACGGCGCATGAGTGCGGGAATGTCGTCGTCGTCGAGCGGGCCTGTCACGACGATCGACTCGCGTGGTCCGATGCGCAGATGGAGTTCGGCCGCACGCGCGAAGAAGCGGCGCGTGCAGGCATCGTGATCGAGCAGGCTCGCGCCGCCCGCAATCACCAGTTGCGCATCGGCGTGGGTTTGCCTGAGCAACGCAAACGCTTCGAGCAGTTGCAGGGTGTTCTTACGCGCTTCGATGCCGCCCACAGCGAGCACCACCGACGGTCCGTCAACACCAAGACGCGCGCAGATCGCTGCGTCACCCATTGCATTGGACCCGCGAAAGCGTTCCAGATCGACGCCGTTACTGACCGTCGACGCCTCGATGCCAAAGTCGTCGCGCATCTTTCGCGTCCACGTGTCGCTCACACAGAACACGGCGTCGGCGTCCGCGTATGCCCGCTGCTGCCAGGCGCTCAGACGAGCGTCGGTAAATACATCGAGGTGATGCACCGTGCGCACGAAGCCGCGAATGGCGCGCGCTTCGCGCAGTTCCGCCAGCGCGTTTCCGCTGATGCTGTCCTGTGCATGCAGAATGTCGAAGGCCGACGCCTGTTGCTCGAGTAAAGCGCTCTTGAGTGCATCGATCCGGGTCTGAACCATCGTCACCGTGTCGTTAGCATGGGCAGCGACAGGCGCGAGCACGACACGGCAACGCGAGGCTCGAAACATCGGCGCACCGTCCACGGACGGCGCAAAGATCGTCACGTCCAGTCCCGCTTCGTGCAGCGCGCCGCCTAGTTCGAGCGTATGCACGACACCGCCGCGCGGATTGACGGAATGCGTGAATAGCGCAATACGCAGTGCCGCGTCGTTCATTGTTCCGCTCCCGCTGGCGCGCCGATGAAAGCGCTGTCGTGGAAGCTCCATAGCAAGGCCGATTCACTTTGCTGCGTGAGCACGACTTCGCGCGACGCATCCACATGGCCGATCGTCGCGCATGCCAGTCCGCGTTGAACGAAGCGCGCCAGCACCTCATCGACATGTTGGTCGCGAACCGACAGCACGAACCCGTAACTCGGAAACGCACTCAGCCAGCGCTCGAAATCGACATGGGGCGGACGCGGTATCGCGTCGAGGTCGATGCGCGCGCCTGCACCCGAGCATTCGAGCAGCATCAGCGCGGTACCGAGCACGCCTGCCATGCTGATGTCTTTCGCGGCATCGCACAGACCGCCTTCCGCAAGTTGCGGGAGCAACTCCAGATCGTCGCGCAGGCGTTGCGCCGGCGCACCCACGGATGCGTTCCAGAACGGGTACGGGTCTTCGAAACGGCCGCGTAGATCGACGGCCATCACGAGGCTGTCACCTGGACGCGCATTGAAACTCGACAGCAACGCACTGGCACGGCCCACTATCGACACCGCGATTTGCGCCTGTGCGCTGCGTGTATTGCTATGCCCGCCGACAACCGGCACCCCGTACGCATTCGATGCCGCCGCCATGCCCGCCAGAATCTGCGCGGCGGATTCGAGCCCGTCGCTCCACAGAGCGTCGACCACGGCGAGCGGCCTGCCGCCCATCGCGTACACGTCGCTCACGTTGACCATCACGCTACTGTAGCCCGCGAACCACGGCATCGTTTCGACGAAGTCACTGACCAAACCTTCGATGGCGAATAGCAGATAGCCATTGCCATCGCGTAGCGCCGCACAGTCGTCGCCGACTGCCACGGCTTGCGCAAGATCGCGCGTGCCGTTCGGCAGCCGCGACGCCAGCGACGCAACCACGCCCGCAATATCCGTCTTGTGGCAAAAGCCCCGGCTTTTGCGCAGCCGGTCGACCAGAGAG
Organism: Paraburkholderia phenoliruptrix; assembly: GCF_019511605.1. Classification (GTDB taxonomy): domain Bacteria; phylum Pseudomonadota; class Gammaproteobacteria; order Burkholderiales; family Burkholderiaceae; genus Paraburkholderia; species Paraburkholderia phenoliruptrix_A. Next base: position 55,864 of record NZ_JAEUAV010000008.1, read on the forward strand.
TGCAAAGTCATGACCGGCCTCGCGAAGACGTGACGAATCCGCTTTCCGGCGTAAAGCACGGCGGATAGTGCGCGAGGTCCGCCTCCATCAGATGATGCGGCCGGCCGAACAGGGTCTCCTCTGCGACGGTCTGCCAGTGCAACCGCCGGAACAGCGGTGCATTCTGGCTTTGCACATGCGCGAGGAACGTATCGCATCCCAGCGCGTGGGCGCTGCTCACTGCAAGGCGTATCAACGTCGATCCGAGCTTGCCGTGCGAGCGGAATGCGGCGTGCACGGCGAGGCGCGAGCCGAGCCAGCGGCGTGGCTGCATTTGATGAATGCGCACCGTCCCAACCACTTGTTCGGGAATGCCTGCAATGCAGCTGAGCGCCACCAGCAGCTTCGCATCACGGTCGATGTCGTCGCGATCGTCTCCGACGAAGATGCCTTGCTCGACGCAGAACACAGCGCGCCGCAACGCATACGCCTCCTTGCTTTCCCACGGCAGCGTCGCCCATTTCACCCGGTATTCGGCCGGTGTGAAGGCGAGCGGTAAGGCATCGAGTTCATCGATGGTTTCGCAGAACATGATTACGCCTCGTACGATGCCAGCGACGAACACGCGCCACATTTACCGCAACCGGCCTTGATATCGGCCGAACGCATCTGTGCATCACGCAGCATGGCGCCTAGCGGCTCGAGGATCGACTTCATGAATGCATGGGAAGGCGGCGGATGATCTTCGAGTGGCGTGCCGCTAATCGGCACGAACGGTACGACGAACGGATACACGCCCATGTCGATCAGTTCGCGCGATATCGACAGGATCGCTTCTGCCGTGTCGCCGAGACCCGCCAGAATGTAGGTGCTGACCTGCCCCTTGCCGAACACGCCGACGGCCGCCTTGAACGCTTCCATATAGCGCGAGACGGGCACGCTCGCCTTGCCCGGCATCACGCGCGCGCGCACCTCCGGCGTCACGACTTCGAGATGCATGCCCAAGGTGTCGATGCCGCTCGCCTTCATGCGCTCGAACCATGCGTCGTTGTCCGGTGGCTCGCATTGCGCCTGAATCGGCAGATCGACGGCCGCCTTGATCGCAAACGCACTCTCGCAGAGGATCTGTGCGCCGCGATCCGGCGTCGGCGGGGTGCCGGTGGTCAGCACCATGTGCTTCACGCCGTCCAGCAACACCGCGGCGCGCGCCACTTCTGCGAGTTGCTCCGGTGTCTTGCGTGCAATCGTGCGGCCTGCCGCGAGCGACTGTCCGATCGCGCAGAACTTGCACGTCTTCTTGCGGCTCTCGTAGCGGATACAGGTTTGCAGCACCGTCGTCGCAAGCACGTCGGTGCTGTGCAGTGTCGCGATATGCGAGTACGGCACGCCGTCCAGCGTTTGCAGCTTCGTGAAGCGTGGCGCATTCGGAAAGCTGATGCTGGCAATCGGGATCGTTCCGCGCAGCAAAGCGCTCGCGCCCGATTCGTCCGGTGCCCCCGCGATAAACGGCGAATTCCACGCGGAGCTCGTATGCACGGGCACCATGATGGTCACGCCGTCCACGGTCACGGCCTTGTGATCCGATGGGCCGGCGCCGCCGCGCCGGCTCGCGGCGCCCGCGTTCGGGTCGACGAGACGCAGCCCCACCGACTGCAACTCCGTACGCAGTTCAGTCATCTGGCGCTGTGTGCGCGGCTCAGCCGGCGACAGGCTCATGTTGGCATTCATCGTGACCTCCGTTTGTGGTTTCAGGCGCCGCCTGCGCGCCCGCGCGTTCGAACGACATCGACATCGGCGCAACCGGCATCGCGGGACGATCGTTGATCGCGAGACTCAGCAGTTCTGGGCGCGCGTAATGGCCAACGGAGTCCATCATCCGTTTGCGCTTTGTGATCAGAGACATGTCCAGGTCCGCGACGACCATACCTTCGCCTTCGCGCAGTGGCTCGGCGAGATGCTGGCCTTCCGGCGACACGATTGCCGTCATGCAGCCGCCGCGCAGCGCCTTTTGCAGCTTCGGATCGGTCGTCACCGATTCGATCTGCGCATCGCTTAGCCAGCCCGTCGAATTGACGACGAAGCAGCCCGATTCGAGTGCGTGATGGCGAATCGTGACTTCAATCTGCTCGGCAAAAATGGGGCCGACGAGCGAACCGGGAAACTGGCTGCAATGAATTTCTTCGTGCTGCGTCATCAGTGCGTAGCGCGCGAGCGGGTTGTAATGCTCCCAGCACGCGAGCGCGCCGACGCGTGCGACGCCCGTGTGCGCAACCTTGAGACCCGCCGCGTCGCCTTGCCCCCAGATCATCCGTTCATGGAAGGTCGGGGTGATCTTGCGACGCTTGAGCACGAGGCGCCCGTCGACATCGAACACGAGCTGTGTGTTGTACAGGCTGCCGTGATCACGCTCGTTCACTCCGAGCACGACTACCATCCCGTGACGGCATGCACGCTCGCTCACCGCTTGCGTGACAGGGCCTGGCACAGCGACCGCCTCTTCATAAAGCCGCATATGTTCAGCACCTGACGCGACCGGCGGACGCACGAACGAAAAATACGGGTAGTACGGCACGAACGTCTCGGGAAAGACGATTAGCTGCACGCCTCTCGACGCGGCTTCGTCAATAGCGGCGCAGACCCGCTCGAGCGTACCGCCACTACGCTCCATGTCCGGCGCGATCTGCACTGCCGCTGCCCGGATGACTCGCTGATGAGACATGATGGGCACCCCGTGCACTCAGACAGTCCATGTGTGGATGATCAGCGCGTTCTCCTTGCGATGCAGCAGTTGCAGATCGAGCACGTCGAGCGGATTGATCGGCCGGATGCCTTCTATCAGCGACGCCTCGCCGTGACCGTACAGTGCTTGCAATGCGAAGCGGCATGCATAGACCTTGCCGCCCTCTTCCATGAACTTGACGAGCTGCTTGTTGAAGTTCAGATGGCCGGGGAAGGCTTCGTCGCCGAGCGTCGGGAAGCCGCGTTGCAAGCCGAGCGTGACGCCTGGGCCGTAAAGCAGCACCGACGTATCGAAGCCCTTGCGCTGCAAACGCGTCGCCTGCAACAGGTTCACAAAGCCGATGGAACCTTCGAACGCGACGGTGTGAAAAGTGACGAGTGCCTTCTCACCCGGTTCGGCCTTGACGTCGGGAAAGACCTTCTCTTCGTAGTCGACCAGGTAATCGCCTTTCTGATGCAGAGGTTTGTTGACGGCAGGCATTTGACTCTCCAATAAGTCGCGTATTGATCGGATTGCCTAAGTGGGAAATATCCCGATTGGCGAATCCTTTAACGCAACACGTATGCCAATTTCCGCCGCGGCTCATGCGATCAACTTCCAATCAATCAACCGTCGAGTGTTCTCGCGACCCGAAAAAACTTTTTGCGAGCTCCGTCCGGCGCGGGTTTCCGGGATTCGCAGCGTGCCGGTGTGCACCGCTTTCGCACAGCACGGCAGCCCGCTTTGCGTGCGTATGGTGCGCTGGAGCCCGCAAATGAGCATTCATCCAATCAATGCGATCAATGGCCCAGACAATTGCAAACACATTTATTTTTCCGGAAATCCGCGTGTTACTTTTAAATCACGCACTCTCACGCACTCTGACGCACTCTCACGCATTCCGCAGCGGGATTTCAGCATGGACAGTCTCACGCATCACTGGCTCAAGCGCTTGAGCGAAAGCCGCAAACCGGCGTACCTCGTGATACCGGACCTGATTGAAGAGGATCTCGCGAGCGGACGTCTACGGCCGCGGGACCGCTTGCCCGGACTGCGCGATCTGGCAGGGGCCTTGCAACTGAACTACACGACAGTCGCGCGCGCGTATGCGGAAGCGCGCAAGCGCGGCCTGCTCGACGCACGAGCGGGCAGCGGAACGTTCGTGCGCGGGCGCACGCAGACGCTGCCCCTGCCGGGCGGCAGCAGCGTCGAGATGTCGATGAACATGCCGCCTGAGCCGCCCGAGCTTGCGGCGCGACTGAGAGAGTCGTCTGCCCAACTGCTCGCGCAGACGGACCCTTATCACCTGCTACGCTACCAGGATTTCGGCGGCACACCCGACGACCGCGCTGCGGGTCGCGCATGGCTCAAGGAACGCTTGCCCGCCTGCGAAGAAGATACCGTACTCGTGTGCCCCGGCATTCATAGCGCACTTGTCGCCCTTGTCTCGCAACTCGCGAGGCCAGGCGAAACCATTTGTCTCGACACGCTCGCTTATCCCGGCATCAAAGCCATCGCGTCGCAACTCGGCGTGCGTCTGCAGCCGTTGCCGCGCGATGAAGAAGGACCTTTGCCGCACGCATTCGAAGCACTCTGCAAGACCGAAAAGCCCGGCGCGCTCTATTGCAATCCGACCTTGCAGAATCCAAGCACACTGACATTGTCAGTACAACGACGCGAAGCGCTAGCCGATGTCGCGTTGCGCTATAGCGTCCCCATCATCGAAGATGACGCGTATGGCTGGCTGCCCACGAACAAGCCTGTCGCACTGGCATCTCTAGCGCCTGAGCTGACATGGTACGTGACGGGCTTCTCGAAGACGCTCGGTGCAGGGCTGCGCGTCGCGTATCTGCGCGCACCCACGCCGAGACAGACGCAGCGTGTGGCGGGTGCCCTGCGTGCGACAACAGTAATGCCGAGTCCGTTTACCGTGCTCCTGGCAACGCAATGGGTCAATGACGGCACTGCCCACGAAATGCTTGGGGCCATCCGCAAGGAAGCGAATGTGCGACAGACGATCGCGTCGCAGGAACTCGCGAACTGGCAGTACGATTCGCAGCCAGACGGCTTTCACTTGTGGTTACCCATTCCCGTGCAATGCGATTGGAGCGCGTCGGAGCTTGCGCTGCAGCTGCGCAATCAAGGCGTGGGAGCTGTTGCAGGTGCGGCCTTTTCGACGGACGGCAACCCGCCTAACACGATTCGCGTGTGTTTGGGTGGGCCGCAGGACAGAAACGATTGCCGTGAGGCTTTGCAGCGAGTCGCAGAGATGTTGAACGATCCCCATCATCTGCATCTGCCTGTCATGTGAAGGATGAGCGCTTATATCGCGCGCAAAGGTCGGGACTGCACAGCATGAATGCCTTTGCGCAACGCCGCAACGCCCTCCTCGAGCCGTCACCAGAAAGCCTCAGGGGTCCGATCGACTCCCGTTACGGGCTCATCGCTCTAAAAGACTAAAGACCTCGATATCCATACCGTTAACAAGGGAAAGGAGACGGCGCTATGCCTTTTGCCGTGTGTCGACTCTCACCTCCTGACCGGATCAGCACTCATGCGAAACAATCAACCCGTCACGCAACGTGAATTCGAGTTTCCCGACAACGCGACCTTAATGTCGACTACGGATACTCAGAGCAACATCACCTATGCGAACGCGGCTTTTGTCGACGTTAGTGGATTCAGTCCTGAGGAGATCCATGGGCAGCCGCACAATCTGGTGCGGCATCCCGACATGCCCAAAGAGGCCTTCGCCGACATGTGGGCCACACTCAAACGCGGCGAGCCTTGGACCGCGTTGGTGAAGAACCGGCGCAAGAACGGCGATCACTACTGGGTTCGCGCCAACGCGACACCGGTTGTCAGGAACGGCCAGCCGGTGGGCTATATGTCCGTGCGGACCAAAGCCTCGCGCGAGGAAATTGCCGCCGCTGAGGCGCTCTACAAGGATTTTCGCGAAGGCAACGCTCGCAACCGGCGATTTCACAGCGGGCTGATCGTTCGTCGCGGCCTGATGAGCTGGACGTCGGTGTTGCAGACAATGCCCGTGCGCTGGCGCATTCGTTCGGCGCTCCTGTTTCTGGCGCCGACACTTGTCCTCGGTGCCTGGGCGCTCGGTCTGGCGGGCGGCGCGCTTGGCGGGTTTGCCGGGGGGACGGCGATCTGCCTATTGCTCGCCTCATGGTGGCTGGAAGCGCAGATCGCACGGCCACTCGAACAGATGCGGCAACAGGCGCTGCGCGTGGCTTCAGGTGAAAGCCAGAAGGTCACGCATATGAATCGCGTCGACGAGATCGGCATGACGCTGCGCACGATCAGTCAGCTAGGTCTGATGTTTCGCTGGTTGATCGACGACGTCAGCGGGCAGGTGCTCAATGTACAAACCGCGAGCAACGAGATCGCGCAGGGTAACACTGATCTCAGTACGCGCACCGAACAGGCCGCGACAAGCGTTCAGCAAACGGCTGCATCAATGACGCAGATGACCGCCACTGTGAAAAGCAATGCAGAGACGGCGACCCAGGCGAATCAGCTCTCAGGTACTGCAAGCGACGCAGCGGCAAGAGGAGGACAGGCAGTGTCGGAGGTGGTGACCACAATGAACGACATCACCGACAGCTCCAAAAAAATCGCCGACATTATCGGCGTGATCGACGGCATCGCTTTCCAGACCAACATACTGGCGCTTAACGCAGCCGTTGAGGCTGCACGTGCCGGCGAGCAGGGGCGCGGTTTTGCAGTCGTTGCGGCCGAGGTTCGCGCGCTCGCACAGCGGAGCGCCAGCGCGGCGAAGGAGATCAAGAGTTTGATTGGTGCCAGCGTCGCGAAGGTCGAATCAGGCTCGAGGCTCGTCGATGACGCCGGCAAGACCATGGACGAAATTGTCGTTCAGGTGAAACGCGTCTCGGACCTGATTGCCGAGATCAGCTCGGCCACCACCGAGCAGAGCAGCGGCATCGAGCTAGTTGGCCGGGCCGTTACCGATCTCGACCATATCACCCAACAGAACGCCGCACTGGTGGAGCAGAGCGCAGCGGCGTCTGAGAGCCTGAAGCAGCAGGCAACCCGCCTGGTCGAGGCAGTGAGTGTTTTCCGTTGAGGGTGCTCGCCTCCTGACTTCGGCTCTGCAGGGTTGCGCGCCGGGATAGGCTTCGGCCGTGTTCTGCCCAGACGATGGATTGGAGATGCACCTCTACCGCGAGCCGGTCGAGTCCGTTCTCGCGCAAGGGCGACAGCCGGCACGCGTTCCATCATGCGCGTGGTCCGGCCGCCTTCCCAGCCGATATCGAGCCCGCCCGCCGTCAGCGTGCCTGCCCGGCACCTTCACCTGTTTGGGCGGCAAGGTCTCGCGCCGCGCCACCCGTTTGACCTGCACGATCACGACACCGCCTGCGCGGCGCGTTGCCTATGCCATCGCGAGCATCTCACCAAGCACGGCTTCTTCTTCCATCGTCACGTTGCCGTCTTCGTCGGCGGTCGTGCCACGAATGAACGTCACGTTCAGCGGCAACGGCTTGAGCCGCAAATATTCCTCGCCGTCGAGTTCGATGACTTCAACGAAATCGGCCGGCGTGCGCGGACTTTGCCGCGCCGATGATTCGCGGCAAAACGCCTTGATGCGCCTTCTGTCCGCTCACTCGCCCTTCAGTTTCTTCGCCCAGCGCATGACGCGCTCGCCGACTGGCACAAGTTCGTCGCGCTGGTTGAACACTTCGTTCTCCGCAATACCGCGGCCCTTTTTCTTGTCGATCCTGATCACCTCATAAATGACGGTAATCGTATCGCCGAGTGCAACCGGCTTCAGAAAACGCAGCTTGTCGTAGCCCGACGAGACGGGGAAATCGCTGAGGTTCTCCTTGTGAATCACGTGTTCGATTGACCGCGTCGAAGCAGTCGACATATAACCCACCATCAGTGCGCCATGCGCGATGCGCGTGCTGCATCTGGTCCGTGAATCAATCGCCGTCAACCGCCCGAGTAAATCGGGCCCTGTCCACCCGGTGTGAATTGCGGGAATGACTCGCTGTGCGACGGAGCCGGCGCCGCTTGTGGCCGCGCCGCTGAAGCCGTTGCCGGCTCGCGCAGCGTAAGCGCGCTGTCCGCGGTGATCGGCACGCTGGGCTTGGCGAGCAGTTCCGTCTTTCGCATCGACCCTACCGAGGTGCCGAAGTAGTAGCCGATGATGCTTATCCACGCCGTACCCAACGCTCCGACGACGACGTTGACGAGATCCTTGTTCGTGCCTGGCAGCGGCTGAAAGGCCATCAGCAGCAGAATGCCGAAGAAGCCGGCGGTGACCGCCATCGCAAGGACTTTGGGTACCCAGTCCCTGGTGCTGATTCCCATTGCGCGCGCGTCGGCCCTATCGGCGGCCTGGATACGCGCCATATCGCTTTCATGCGCGAGGCTCGCCTGCGCGGCAGTGACCATCAACTGTTGCAGCTGCAACGAGTTGGCGTTCTCGGCTTGCCGGACCTTCTCGAGTGCGCTGGGGTCGTTCAATGCGAGTTCCACGACGCCGGGGTCGCTCGGCGTGCCGAGCGCATGCGAAATGATCGCGGCTGCAGCAGTCACACCCACGCCGATCGGACCACCCACGAGACCGGCGAGAAGCGGTGCGCTGCTGCCGATGTTCGACGCTACTTTAGACCAGTCCATCATGCTGCTCCCAGGAGAAGATTAGCGGCCATTCTTTCGGTCCATCCACGGCTGAAATTGGGCCATGCATGCAGGTTGCGCAGATAACGCAAGCGATAAGCGGCGAAGCGCATGACAAACTTCAGCGGGTCCGCGCTTTTGACTGCATCGAGTGTGTCCGGGCCGAACTTGCCGTCTTCTTTCGCGCCGGAAGCTTTTTGCATCCACAACACCACCAGGCCGCCGTTGTAATTGGCGTCGAAGATCTGGAAGGCCACCCGCGGGTCGAGCTCGTCCAGATGCAGCGGGTCCCAGTACTTCTGTTTGGCAATCTGTTTGGCGGTATCGAGCGGCAGGTCTTTCATGGCGCCGGCATAGCCCGCGCTGCGTGCGACGCGCGCCGTCACTCCCCACATCGTTTCACCGCCAGGGTCATGCGGATTGAAGGAGTAACCGCCCTCATTACCGATCAGAGCCCTGAACGCATCTTCGAAACTGTCCATCGAACATCTCCCCTTCAATCAGGTAGGTTACTGCAACGGGTAGGTACTGCGGGACTAAGCCATCTTCATGGCCGGGTATTCGTCAGGAGGTTTGCAACCCAAGCGAGGCCGGCGGAAACGCAACAGGCGTGATTGCTTCACCGGGCTTCGACGCGTCTGCGCTATCGCCTCCCTGCGCCGCTCTCGCAAGCCGCGCCAGATGGCTTTCCCGCACCGACAAAGTCCCCGCGTCGAGTTGCATTGCTTGAGCGTATTTGCGCGAGGCGCCGGACAGATCGCCCTTGCGATCCAGTGCCCGGCCCCATTCCGCGTAGGACGGCGCCAGATCTGGGCGAAGTGCGACGGCACGCGAGAGTTTTTCGATGGCCTCGTCGTAGCGGCCGACAGTGACGAGCGCTTCGCCCCAATCGTGCAGGTTGTCCACAAAGTCCGACTTCATCCTGTCTGCCTGCTTGAACGCATCGAGTGCTTCGGAATAGCGATTCGCATGCAACAGCACGTCGCCGAGAAGACGCAGATTTTCCGCCGTCTTCGATTTCTCGCTCGCGCCGGCTCGCAAGGCTTCAAGTGCGTCGTCGATGCGATGCTGCTGTTCGAGTGCAATGCCAAGGCTTGCGTGCAGCACTGCTGAATGCTGGTACACGGTCAGCGCTTCACGTGTCTGCTGCTCGGCCTCTTTGGACAGCCCCTGATCGGCAAGCAGCCACGCTTTGCCGGCGAGCGCCCATTCGCCTTGCTCGGAGGCCGGCAGTGCAAGCACTTCGTCGTAGATAGCAACGATCTCGCCGTAGTCGCATTGCGCGAGCGAACACCTGGTTTTCTGCACTTGCGAGTAGAGGTGACTAGCGAGAATATTCGGCTCGGCAAGACGCATGGCTTTGACTGCAATGTCGTGTACGAACTTCTCGAGATCGCGTCCTTCGAACGACACGGTGCTTTCTCGGGAATCAAACGGACCGCCTTCAATCTGCACATGCGCCACGTAAGAATCCGCTCTGTCGTCGACCTTTGTGATGCCGACATGAACGACCACGTCCGTGCGCTTGATGACGCCTTTGATGAAGCGCACGGTGCTTGCATACGACATCTCCTGACCGGGTATCTGAATGTCCGGTTGTGCGTCGTTGTCGGTCATCGTGTCGTGCGGAATCGACTCGGCGTCCTGACCGATGGCTCGCATCGAAGACATGATGCGTTCCGCCAGAAAGTTCGATGTATAGCCCCGTTCCACCAGCGACTGCGGCGTTTGGACGGGCGGCACCAGCAATTGCCGCGTGAGTACGCCGCGCACGACCAGGCAGAAAAAACCGATGGTGAGCACCGCGAAAACCCACGGCAAGACATACGGCCACAACTGTTTCGGGCCTCGTCCGATGAAGCCGGCGGCCCGCAATCCGAACGGCACGAACCCCACCGGGAAGTCGCGCCTTGCCGTATGGCGCTTTGAACGGCCGCCCACGCGAAAAGGCCGGCTTCGCCAGTTCACGGGTTGACGTTGGCCTTGCACACTCGACATGACGCACCTCAATTCAACGGAGATTGGTAACTGCACGACTGGATGGTGTTCATCAGGCATCGACCGTGCCATTGCGCCCAGCGCCTTATGTGGCGGGCGTGTAGAGGACGGCGCTGCATCCGGGCGCGGATTTGTGTTGCGTGGGGGCCAACGAATGTTGCGCGTGAGTTTGCTGACGGGAGACAGGTAGCGGAGGAGCCACGCCGCCGCTCACAGGAGCGGCGAAATGAACACACACCAATGTTCGAACGAACGCGTCACCACAAGTAATCGCGAAAGCCAGTCATCAGACATCAAGCAGGTCAACCGGACATCAGTGGCCGAAACTCGCCAATCACGCCTGCTTACGCGCCGAATTCATGGTTTCTACCTAGTATCAATGCCGCACCATAGTGATACGATGACTGACACCAAAACACACATTAAATGTTCGAATTCGCGCATAATCGCGCCGGCCGTCGCCGGTCGGGTATGCCGATCTGGAGACAACTTTGAAGACAATCATAGGTTTGCGTTGGTGGATCATCGCGCTCGTCTGCCTCGGAACGATCGTCAACTACCTGTCGCGCAACGCGCTCGGCGTGATGGCTCCGGAACTGATGAAGCTCATGCACATGAGCACGCAACAGTATTCGTACGTCGTCGGCGCCTTCCAGGTTGGCTACACGATCATGCAGCCGGTGTGCGGTCTCATCATCGACCTGATCGGCCTGCGCCTTGGCTTCGCGCTTTTCGCCTGCCTGTGGTCGCTGACGGGCGTGCTGCACGGCTTCGCAAGCGGCTGGTTCTCGCTGGCGGCGCTGCGCGGCATGATGGGGCTCACGGAGGCGGTAGCGATACCGGCGGGCATGAAAGTCGTCGCCGAGTGGTTTCCCAATCGCGAGAAGTCCGTTGCGGTGGGCTACTTCAACGCCGGCACGTCGCTCGGCTCGCTGCTCGCTCCGCCGCTCGTCGTATTCCTGTCGCTCCGTTACGGATGGCAAAGCGCGTTCGCGGTCACCGGCGCGCTTGGCTTCGTGTGGGCCGCGGCGTGGTACGCGCTGTACCGCTCGCCTGCCGATCACGCGCGAATCGGCGAGGCGGAGCGCGAGACCATCATCAGCGGCCAGACGCCGCCGGCGCCGAGGCGCAGCCGCATCCGCGACGTGCTGCGCACACGCCGTTTCTGGGCCATCGCGCAGGCACGCTTTTTTGCCGAGCCCGCGTGGCAAACCTTCAGTTTCTGGATTCCGCTGTATCTCGCCACGCAACGTCACATGGATCTCAAGCAGATCGCGATTTTCGCGTGGCTGCCGTTCCTCGCCGCCGACCTGGGCGGTCTGTTCGGCGGCTACCTGTCGCCCTTCCTCATGAAACGTCTGCGCGTGCCGCTCATCTGGTCGCGCATCGCGGGCGTCGCGCTCGGCGCATTGATGATGCTCGGACCCGCCTGCATCGGGCTGGTCGCGTCGCCCTACCAGGCGATTGCGCTGTTCTGCGTGGGCGGCTTCGCACACCAGATGATCTCGGCGCTCGTCAATACGCTTGCCGCCGACGTGTTCGATCCGGGCGAAGTGGGCACCGTTGCGGGTTTTGCGGGCATGTCCGCGTGGATCGGCGGTCTCGGCTTCTCGCTAATGGTCGGCGCCTTGGCGGACAGAATCGGCTACACGCCGCTGTTCGGCGCGCTCGGCGCATTCGACCTGATCGGCGCCACGCTTCTCATCATCCTCATGCGCGGCGTTTCGCGCGACGCACGTCCGCGCGAGGCCTATGCCGCCTCTAATGCGGCTGCGTGACCTCACCGGCCATTCATCATGCGTTCAATCACAAATCTGAAACACCCGCCGCGCTTTTCGCTGACGTCTCATGAAGGCGGTCACATCGTGCTCGCGTCGCCGGAGCATTGCCGGATCGAACTCTTCGTGCTCGCGGACGACATCATCCGCGTGCTGGTGCTGCCGGACGGAGAACTGCGGGGTCCGCGCACGTACGCCATCGCACCGGGCGCCGAAGACGTCGCGCTGGAGGGCCGCGACCGCCGCGATATGAGCGGCTTTACGGCGCCGTCGTTCCAGCTCTCGAACGACGGCGCTCAACTCGTCGTGCAAACGGCGTTGATCCGCCTCACCGTGACGCTTGAAGGCGGCTTCTGCGCGTGGGACATTCTGCACGACGCCGACTGGCACCGCGTGATGAGCGACCGCAAGACACAGGCGTACAACTTCGGCTGGTGGGACGAGCGCGTCTATCACTACGTCGAGCGGTGCAAGGACGAAATGTACGTCGGCCTCGGCGAACGGGCCGGGTCGCTCAATCGCGCCGATCAGTCGTACGAGATGCGCAACATCGACGCGATGGGCTACAGCGCGCGCACCACCGACCCGCTCTACAAGCACATCCCGTTCTACGTGACCTGGCAGCCGCAGACGTGCACGGGCTTCGGCCTCTTTTACGACACGCTCGCGGACTGCCGCTTCGATATGGGTCGTGAGCTCGACAACTATCACGGCCACTATCGGCATTTCGTCGCCGAGCATGGCGACCTCGACTATTACTTCATTGCGTCGCCCGGCACACCGCTTCATGCGGTGCGCCGCTTCACGTGGCTCACCGGGCGTCCGGCATGGATGCCGAAGTGGGGGCTCGGCTATTCGGGCTCGACAATGAGCTACACCGACGCGCCCGATGCGCAACAGCGCATGGGCGAGTTCATCCAGCGGTGCCGCGAACACGACGTGCTGTGCGATTCGTTTCATCTGTCATCGGGTTATACGTCGATTGGCGCGAAACGCTACGTGTTCAACTGGAATCACGAAAAATTTCCGGACATCGACGGGTTTGTCAGCGGCTACCTCGAACACGGCGTGCGCCTGTGCGCGAACATCAAGCCGTGTCTGCTGCAGGATCATCCTGCCTTCGACGAGGTCGCCAAAGCGGGACTGCTGATCGAGTCGCAAGATGGCGAGCCTGCCTGGGTGCAGTTCTGGGACGAGGTCGGCGCGTACCTCGACTTCACCAATCCCGACACCATCGACTGGTGGAAGTCGCAGGTGAAGGAAAGCCTGTTGAGGCACGGCATAGCCGCGACGTGGAACGACAATAACGAGTTCGAGATCTGGACGCGTAACGCGGTCGCGCGCGGCTTCGGCAAAGCGTATCCGGCGTGCGAAGCAAAAGTTCTGCAAACGCAGTTGATGATGCGTGCGTCGCGCGATGCACAGCGCGAGTATGCGCCGCAGCGCCGACCGTTTCTCGTGTCGCGCTCGGGCGGCGTCGGCATGCATCGCTATGTGCAGACGTGGTCGGGCGACAACTACACGTCGTGGGAAACGCTGCGCTTCAATCTGAAGATGGGACTTGGACTGGCTATGTCGGGCGTGTCGAACAGCGGTCACGACATCGGCGGTTTTTCGGGCCCCGCGCCCGGCCCCGAACTGTTCGCCCGCTGGGTTGCGTTCGGCATCTTCCTGCCGCGCTTCAGCATTCACTCGTGGAACGACGACGGCACCGTCAACGAACCGTGGATGTACCCGGAAGTCACGCAGCAGGTTGCCGCGCTGATCAAGCTGCGCTACCGCTTCATTCCGTACCTGTATGAGTTGCTGTGGCAGTCGCACAGCGCCTACGAGCCGGTGCTGCGCCCGATGTTCGCCGAATTCCCGCACGACCCGCGCTGTCTCGCGGACGGCGACGACATGATGCTCGGCGCCTCCATGCTCGTCGCGCCGGTCGTCGACGCCGGTCAAACGACGCGTGAGGTGTATCTGCCCGCCGCAACCCGCTGGGTGTCGTACTGGAGCGGCGAGTTGTTCGAAGGTGGCCAGAGCGTCACGCTGCCCGCACCATTCGAGCAACCTGTCGTTCTGCTGCGAGAAGGCGGCGTGATTGCGTTGAATATCGCCCCACAGCACTTCAGCCGCCCAGCCGACGAGCGCGCGTTCATCGCTGTTCCGCCGGCTGGCGAAGGAACGGCGCGCGGCGGCTCGATCGAAGACGACGGGGAAACCGAAGCATGGCGCTCCGGTCGGCAAGGCCGCTGGAACGTGACCATCACCACCGACGCGAGCACCTTGCACCTTGCCGTCGAGTGCAAAGGCGTGATGCCGCACGCGCAGGACAAGGTGCGCGTCTTCGTGCCGATGCACGACACGAGAAAGGTCGTATGCGCGAGCGGCACGCTGCTGAGCGATGTGAGCAACGCCCGCAACGAACAGATGGGCGGCTGGCGTTGCCTGACGATCTCAACCGCGCCGTGACACGCGCTACTTTACGCTGCACTCACCACACCGAAAAACTGGATCGGAGACTTTTCACCATGAATCCATCGAAGCGCGCGCGCCACCGTGCGGCCCTCGTGTGCTGCCTGCCGCTCGCCGGCGCCCTGCTGTCCGCCGGCGCGTCGGCGCAGAGCAGCGTCACGCTGTACGGCGTGGTGGACAATGCTTTCACCTACGTCAGCAATCAGCGCGGGCATGCGAACTTTTACATGAGCCAGGGCAATCTGCAGGCGAGCAAATTCGGCCTGCTCGGCGCCGAGGATCTGGGCGCCGGCACGCGGGCAATCTTCCGGCTGGAAAGCGGCTTCAACTCGCTGACAGGCGCGCAAAGCAGCGCGGGCTTCATCTTCAACCGGCAGGCTTATGTCGGGCTCAGCAACGACCGCTACGGCACGTTTACGCTTGGCCGCCAATACACGCCTTACTTTCAGATGGTGGGCGCGCTCGGTCCCACCGGCGTGCTCACGGGCGCCACTGGCGCGCATCCGGGCGACATCGATGCGCTCGACACCACGCTACGGATGAACAACTCGGTCACCTACCTGTCGCCGGTTATCGCGGGCCTGCAATTCAGCGCGCAGTACGGGCTCGGCGGCGTTCCGGGCAGCGCCGCCAACGGCAGTCATTTCAGCGCGGCACTGCGTTACGACTACAAGCCTTTCGCCGTCGCGGCGGGCTATGTCAAGCTGAAGGACATCGCAACGAGCGGCGCGCTCGGCACCTACGCGATCAACTCCCCGGTCAACAGCGGCTACGCGAGCGCGCGCAGCGCGCAACTCTTCGCGGCGGCCGCGCGCTACACCGCGCAGGACCTGATGGTCGGCATCAACTATTCAAACGTGCAATATGCACCCGGCCACGGCTCGCTGTTCGCGGACGAAGGCGTGTTCAACACGTACGGGGTCATTTCCACCTACCGCATCGCGCCGGCCGTAATCGTAGGCGCCGGCTACAGCTACACGCGGGCGAGCAAGGCCAACGGCGTCAGCGATCCCGCGCGTTACCATCAGATTTCGCTGGAACAGACCTATAACCTGTCGACGCGCACGACGCTCTACGCGATCGAGGCCTATCAGCTCGCGAGAGGCAAGACCCTCGTCTCGAGCGGCAGCGGTGCAACAGGAATCATCGACGCCGTGGCGGTAGTGGGCGACTCGCAGAATACGACGCCTTCGTCGGGGCCCTCGCAATTCGTCGGCATGGTAGGCGTGCGGCACGCATTCTGATCGCCCTCCTCCTGATGCGCCGCCCGCCGCGGCGGCGCAGCTTGCTTGCATTCCGCTTCATCTCGCCGCGCGAAGAGCAACACCGTTGCCGCCATCGTCGGTCCATGCGTTTGTCGCAGCGCTGTCGATCCACGACTTATGCTCAGTATCGCGCATCCGTAACTTCGTGCCGTGAGACACGTCTTCTATCCAAGGTGTGGTCTCCAATTGAATCCTCGTGACAGACCAATGGACAAAGAGATCCGGCATGCGTGGCATCTGATTCACACGCTCCTTGTAAAAGAACGGATCGATACCTATCCATATGTCGCGTTGGCCCCATTGACCGACTGTCGAAAACTCGGCGGTCTGCGTTGCGGGCGTTCGCCCGCTTTGCACGAGCGACTGAGCTTCAGCTGTTAGCAGACTGTTGCGTTGCGGCGGCGTCTCGCTTCACTGCCACGCACTTGATCTCGACCAGCAGGCCGGGATGCGCGAGTTCGGTCACGCCAATCGAAGTCCACGCGCATGTGCCGCGAGGAAAAACGCGGTTCTTCACCTCGCGGAATATGGGCATATGCGTACTCATCTGCACGTGGTACGTCGTCATATCGACAACATCTTCAAAAGTGCACCCAGCCGCTTCCAGAACCACGCGCAAGTTTTCCCAACACGCGACGAATTGCGCCTCGGGATCGGCGATAACCTCAAGATCAACGGTGCGCCCGACCTGCCCAGCGCAGAAAACTATCGAACCAGCCTTGACGGCCGGTACATAACCGGCGCGCTCTACGATACGTTGCATCGTCGGCGGGATGATCAATTCACGGACTGTCATGTGTCTTACCCGTTACAGGATTGAAGCGGTCATTCACCGCAAAGGACGTGCGTCGGCGATTTCCTAACTTGAGCGTTGCCGACAGTCGGGTCGTGACACTTATGCGGTCGTCGCCGATCTGACGCAATCACGCCCTGCGCGTTTGGCTTCGTAGAGGGCAAGGTCCGCCAGCTTCGTCAATTGCTCCAACGTAGCACCGTGTCCGGGTCGACCTGTCGCGCAGCCGATGCTTACGGTAAAGGCGTGAAGGCCAGCCTTTTCGCTTCCGTGCTGCACATGCCACGATCTTTCCAGCGTCTCACGTATGCCTTCGGCTATAAGCAAAGCGTCCGCTGAGGACGTGTCAGGCAATACCACCACGAACTCCTCGCCGCCGTACCGGGCGGCGCAATCACCGCGACGGCGAGCGCGCTGCGTGATGCATTCCGCGAGATGCCTCAAGGCCTTGTCGCCTTCTGCATGCCCGTGCTTATCGTTGTATTGCTTGAAGTGGTCCGCATCCAGGAAAAGCACCGACAGGCAACTTTCGTTTCGCTCCAATCTCTCCCATTCGTTTCGCAGCACCTCGTCGAGCGCACGGCGGTTCTTCAGTCCCGTGAGCGAATCCGTCTGCGTGAGTTCTGTCAGGCGGTCTTCGGCGAGAGCCCGGTCGCGCAACGCAAACGCCAGCAACCACACCACCGCGCAAAATCCGGCACTGATAACGGAGGCGGAGGTACCCACGATCCACGAAAGCGTCTTCCATGACGCGAGCACGTCGTCAAGCGCCGGCGCGACGACTGCAATTAGCGGCGTGCCTGGCACGCGTTGAAACGTGTAGAGTCTGAGCACGCCGTCGGTCTGTGAGCGTGCTGCATAGAAGCCGGAGTCCTGGTTCACCATGCGCGGAAACGTCAGCGACTTGCTGAAGTTCGGTGCGAGCGCCAGTTGTATATGAGGATTCCTTGCAACGAGGGTGCCGTCTGTCCGAACGATTGCCGTGATGCCGCTCGGTCCGACGTTCAGCCCGTCAAGCAGGCGGCTGAAGTACGTCAGGTTGATGGCGACAAGTGCCACGCCCTTGAAAGAACCGTCGGCGTTGTCGATCCGTCTGCTCAGTGCCAACGCTTCCACGCCCCCGCGCGAGCGCGCCCGATACACTGCTGAGACATACAGGCCTACGTCCGCCGACTCGCGATGTACGAGAAAGTAATCGCGATCGCTGAAGTTCCAGTGATGCCTGCTCGAACAGCACCCGTCGATCAACTGTCCGTGCTCGTTGGTCACGCCCATGCCCGTCACGTATTGCGAGATCGCGGTGCGGTTGAACAGCAGTTCGTGCCGCACATCTGCGTTCATAGTCTGGATGGCCGGCTTGTCAAGAGAGGCGATGAGCGTCCTTAACGACTGATCCGAAGATTCAACGGTGTGCAGGATATTGCTCGACAATACCGCGGCAATATTGCCGGATGTCTCGTGCGCGTGGCGAATCGCGGTGTCGCGCGCGGCAACAAGCGTTAGCAGGCTCACGCCCAGAACAGCGGCCGCCAGCAGTGTGCCGAGCGCGCCCACGATGTACGGACGGCGGCCCGCGATTACAGCCGCGCGCCTGACAAAGGTTGGGAACACGTGATTATTTTGTGGGGTGTCGCGTACTGGCGCGTCGACGCTTGTGCGACATGGTTGCGCAGGATAACGACAGTAGTATCGGCAAACGTAAAGAGAAATTGAGGGCTTCGGCCGATTTTCTCCCACCCGCCGCGTCAAACCCTGCTGTGCGAGCAGCGTGTCGATGAAGCTGTGAAACCCAATGTCGACGTGCGGGCACGGTACGTTGACGGGCGAGCGCCTTGTGACGCAGACGCACGGAAAACTTGCGCGCCCATGCATACGACTCTCGGCGCCGTCTCCGCAGCGGCGCGTCGTCGTCCGAAGGCCGAGGAGACGCGATCAGTGCCCGAAAAAGCCTTTTGAATAATAATGATTCTCGTTATACTCTCGCAGCTTTTTTGTCAATTCTTTGTAAATTTCGAAATCTTGCGGCTCCCGCGTGACGTATGAGACTTCCGCCGACGCCGCGCCGAAAACTCCTCGGGGAATAACAACATGGCTGCACCGATCTGCCGGCGTGCGAACGCGGCGGGCTCACTTCACGTCTTCGCAGCGCTTGCCGCACTCGCGTTCGCTTCGCACCCGGGCCGCGCCCACGCCCAGAGCGCGGAAACCGCGCAAACCCTGGATACCTCGCGAACCGCGGATAGCTCCGCGGACCCACGCGGCAAGGTGGCGGGCACGCCCGACGGGGCACGCGCCGACGCGACGAAAGACACAAGCACCACGCTCGAAACGATCACGACTTCCGGCGACTGGCTGGGCAGCGGCCTGCAGAACAGCGTGAAGACATTTGCCGGCGCACGGACGGTGGTGGACAAGGCGCAGATCGAGCAGTCCGGCGCGACCAGCATTGGCGACGTGTTGCGCCGCATTCCGGGCGTACAGTCCACCGACAACTCCGGCACCGCCGGCAGTGCGATCTCGCTGAACATCGGCGTGCGCGGTCTGACGGGCCGCTACACGCCACGCTCGACGGTATTGCTCGACGGCATTCCGCTCGCCGTCGCGCCATACGGCCAGCCGCAACTGTCGTTCGCGCCGATAAGTCTCTTCAACATCGATTCGATCGACGTGGTGCGCAGCGGCGGCTCGGTACGCTACGGTCCGCAGAACGTCGGCGGCGTGATCAACTTCCGCACCCGCGAGATTCCATCGAAGCCCGGACTGACCGCCGACGCGACGCTGCGCGAAAACATCTACACGGCGGGCGGCGGCGCGAACACGCAGTATTCGACGTTCCTCGGCACGCAGCTGGACAACGGGCTCGGCGTCGCGCTGCTCTATTCCGGCGAGCATGGCCGCGACTGGCGCGACGGCAGCAAGGAACGCGTGAACGATCTGCAATTGAAGTGGCGCTACGAACTCACGCCAAGCTCGGAGATCTACGGCAAGTTTTCGTATTACGACGTGTATTCCGGCACGCCAGGCGGATTGACGGTCGCTCAGTACAACCAGAATCCTTTTCAGAATACGCGTCCGAACGACTACTGGTACGGTGATCGCAAGGCATTCGACATCGGCTATCTGAATACGATCTCGGACACCCAGGAATTCGAGGTCCGCACGTTCTACAACCAGAGCTACCGCACCAGTTCGCTCGTCAACGCGGCCGGCACGCAGATGCAGAACCAGCCGCGCAACTACCACACGCTCGGCGTCGAGCCGCGCTACACACAGCGCTTCACGCTCGGGCCGGTGCGGCAGGACGTGACGGTCGGCTATCGCTTCATTCGCGAGACCGGCAACGACAACAGCTATAACCAGGCAATCGGCTCGGGCCTGATCGGGCCGACCAGCACCTTCGAAAACACGACCAATGCGCACGCCGTCTATATCGACGACAAGATTGCGTGGGGACGCTGGCGGCTGACGCCGGGGATCCGCTTCGAGCACATTGAATCGACGCGTCACGATCTGAAGCTGAATCAGACCTTCGAGACTAACAACAACAAGCCGCTGCCGGCCATCAACCTGTCGTATCTGGCGACGCCGCAGCTGACGCTTTTCACCGACTATTCGACTTCGTTCGGTCCGGTGCAGAACATCCAGTTGAACTCGCAGAGCGCGGCCAATCCGCTGCAACCCGAGCTCGCGAAGACCTTCGAATTCGGCGCGCGCTGGACCAGCCGACAGATTCACGCGGAAGTCACCGCGTTCAACATGCTGTTCGACAACCAGATCCTGCAGGTGCCTGGTCTGGTTCCGGCGACGTTCCAGAACATCGGCGCGACCCGTCATCAGGGCATAGAAACCGCGTTCGACTATGCGTTTGCCGACGATGGCCCGCTCGCCGGCCTCGACGCCTACGCGAACTTCACCTACACGAAAGCGATCCAGAAGTCCGGCGCGACTGCCGGGCTCGACGTGCCGTTCTACTCGCGCATCACCGACACGCTGGGCGTGAAGTATGCAACGCACGGCTGGACCTTCAATGTGTCGACCACGCATCAGAGCGCGCAATACGCCGATCTGCAGAACACCGTCGCCGAAACGGCCAATGGCGGCAACGGACGCATCCCGGGCTTTCGCGTGTGGGATCTGCAGGCCGACTACCGGATTCCGGGCTGGAAAGGCAGCAGCGTGACGGTCGGCCTGAACAACGTCACCGACAAGCGCTACTACACGCGCAACGTCGACGGCAATCTCGGCCGGATGGTCGGCGCGCCGCGCATGGTCTACGTGCAGGGTCATTTTGTCTACTGAGGCCGCACCGCTGCCGTCGCGGGACGCGCGCCTGCTCGCGCGTCGGCGGGCGTGGCTCACTGCTCATCGCTGGTTCGCGCTGACTTTCGGCTGGGTGCTCGCGCTGATCGGTCTGACAGGCGCGCTGCTGGTCGTGTCCGCACCGGTCGACGAGCGCATTCAGTCGGCGCAGACGCGCGTGACGGCGCCGGCGGCCGCCGCCGACGCGACCCGCAGGGTGCCGCTTGAAACCATACGCGAGCGGCTGTCGCGCGAGTTCGGCGCGAAGACCACGCTATCGTTTCTGCCGCCGCATTCGCCCGATCGCGCGCTCGCGGTCAATCTGCGCGGCAAGTCGTTTCGCGGCGTCGTCTACCTCGATCCGTACACCGGCCGCGAGCTTGCGCGGCAAAGCGCGAACGGCGGCTTCGTCGCCACGCTGTTCTGGCTGCACAGCACGCTCGCCCTCGACGAAGCCGGCAAGCCCGTGCTCGCGTTCGTCGCGTCGATCTATCTGCTGCTGCTCGTGTCCGGCGCCGTGCTGTGGTGGCCGCGTCGAGGCATGCCGATGCGCTGGCGCATCGAACTGGGCCGCGGCAGGACGCGCGCGCTGCTCGATCTGCATCGTACGATCGGTGCGGTGATGGGCGTGCTGATCGCGGTATCGGCGGCGACCGGCGCCTACATGGCGTGGCGGCCGCTGAACGGTTTCGTCACCGCGCTCGCCGGCGGGACGCCGGTGCGCGCGCCCGACGTGCCGCCCGCTTCGGCACTGTCGACCCACCGCGCTCCGCTCGACGATCTGATGGCGCGCGCACAAGCGCGCTTTCCCGACGGCGACGTGTATCTCGTGCAGGCACCGCCGCTCGCCGAAGCGAACCGGCGACCGGTGCGCGTGCGTCTGCACGTGCCGGACGATCCGCATCCGAACGGCCTGACTTCGGTGTGGCTTGATCCGTCGACCGGCCGCATTCTCGCGGCGCAGCGCTGGAACGCGCTCGATCTGGGCGCGCGCATCGTCGCGGTGATCTATCCGCTGCATACCGGCGAACTGGGCGGGCCGCTGCTGCAGACGCTGATTGCCGTCGACGGCGTTGCTCTGTTCGCGCTACCGGTCAGCGGCGTGTGGCTCTGGTGGCGACGCAAGCGCGCGCTTCGTGACGCGCACGACACGCGGCGCGCTGCGCCCCGCGCGCGCTAAAGCGCAACGCCGGTCTGGCGTTCGCTCCACTGCCACAGGCGCTCGGCCGCCTCTGCGTCGATCGCCCATGGCAGCACGCCATCGAGCGGCCGATGATCGGCGGGCACCGCGCGGGCAATGTCGCAATCCTCGCAGTAGACGCCGCCGTGCTCGCGCAATTCCGCGCTGGTCGCGCACCAGACGGTGGTGGCCGCGCCCTGCTCGACGCTCTTGTAGGCGTCGCGCTGATCGGCGGGAATCTCGCCGTGCTCGTCGCGAAAGCCGAGTGCCTGCAATTCGGCAAGCGGAATGAAGCGCTGCAAATCCGTTTCGATCCGCCCGGGATGCACCGCGAACGCGCGAATTCCGTGCGCTTCGCCGCGACGATCGAGCGCAACGGTAAACAGCACGTTGGCGGTCTTCGATCGCGCGTACGCCTGCCACTTGTCGTACGGCTGCGCATGAAAATCCGGATCGTCGAAATCGAATGCCGAGCGCCGGTGCGCGCCCGACGACAACGTGACGACGCGGGCCCCCTGCGCGCGTTTCAACGCGTCCCACAAGCCGACCGTCAGTCGATAGTGGCCGAGATGATTGGCCGACAGATGCAGTTCGTGGCCGTGCGCGTCCCGTTCGAGCGACGGCACCGCCATCACGCCCGCGTTGTTGATCAGCAGGTGCAACGCGCGCCCGCTCGCCACGAACGCGTCGGAGAAAGATTCAATAGAAGACGCATCGGTCAGATCGATGCGCGCGAGTTCGCACGCGCCCATGGATGCGAGCGCCTCGCGCGCTTTGTCCGGATTTCGCGCCGGCACGATCACGTGGGCGCCGGCCCGCGCAAGAGTCCGGGTCACTTCGAGTCCGATGCCCGAATACCCGCCGGTGACGACGGCGGTCTTGCCCGACAGGTCGGTATCGCCCAGCGCGTCGAGCGCGGTCAGGTTCGCGCGGCGCGCGTCGTGCAGCGGGATTTGTGCTGAAGTCATGCAAGTCCTCGATGGGTGAAAACGCCGGCCGTCACGGTTGCACGACCACGTAGCTGAGACTGTCGGCCGCCGCCGCGGCACGCATCGCGTCGGGCAGCGCGGCGAACCCGTGCACGACCGGACGCAGCGCCCGCAGGTCCAGCAGCCCGCTTCGCACGATGTCGATCAGGCGCCGCAACGCGTCGCGCGGATACATGAACTGGCCGAGTATTTCCCAGTCGTTGAGCATCACTTGCGTGTAGGGGATCGGCAGGTCGACGGTCATGCTGCCCATCAGGACCAGCCGTCCGCCGCGGCGCAGACTGTTGAGCGCGGCGAGCGTGGCGTTCGGATCGGCAGCATTGCCGAGCATGTCGAAGGCAAGATCGGGCGCGCCGCCCGCGGCCGCGCGGATCGCCCGCGCGTCGTCGTCGATCTTGCCGCAGAGCGCGACGCAGCGGACGCGATCGCCGCCGGCCTGCGCCAGCGCGTCGAGCGCCGCGCGATTGCGGCCCGCCGCGACCACGCGCGCCGCGCCCATCGCGAGTGCCAGCAGCACCGCCGCCGTGCCGTACGCGCCGCTCGCGCCCGACACGACGATCGACTCGCCTGCGGCCAGCCGTCCGCGCAGCAAGCCGCCGAACGGCACGACAAAGCGGCTCAGCGCGCACAACTGCGCGCTGTCGAACGCGTCCAGTCCGGTCAGCGGCGTGACCGCGTCGACCGGCGCCAGCGCGTATTCGGCCAGCGTGCCGTCCGGCCAGTCCTCGACAATCGGCTGACCGTGCGTGCCCGCGGTCAGCCCGATCAGCGCCTGACCGGGCTCGCGCACGTTCTCGCGCGCCACCACGTGCGACGACACGATCACCCGATCACCCGGCTTCACGTGCCACACGTCGCGCCCGACCGCGTCGATCACGCCCACGCCGTTGGTGCCGATCGTGAACTCGCCTTGCGGCGGCGCGTAGAACGGCAGCTTGCCTTCGACATAGCGCTGCAGATACGACATGAGCCCCGACGCTTCGATGCGAACCCGCACGCTGCCAGCGCGAGCCTCAGGAACACGAACCGTTTTCTGCGTCAGCGCGCCGCCCGGTCCGGCAAGCCGCCACGCCTTCATCCATCGTTCGGTCACGGTCATCCACCCCCTGAAAACGTCAACAGGCTTCAGTGTTGTCGGTCAGGCGCGGATCATCAATAATCGGAACGCCATATTTTTCAATCAATCGTACGGATCGACATGGACCCGTTATCCGATGTCCTCGCGCTACTGAAGGTGCAAAGCGTCGCGACCGCCCGCCTGGAAGGCGCGGGCGCGTGGGCGCTGCGCTTTCCCGCTTACGAGCACATGAAGTTCGGCATGATCATCGAGGGGGACCGGTGGCTGTGGACCGATCGCATGGAAAGCCGGGTCCGGCTCGCGCCCGGCGATTTCTTCCTGCTCACGGACGGCGTCCCGTACTGCTTCGCGAGCGCGCCCGACGTGCCGCTGCGCGATAGCGCCGAAGTGCTGCCGGCAAGCGCGGATGCAGACGGCGTGATGCGCTTTGGCGAGGGCACGCCGCGCACGGTGGGCGTCGGCGGCCGCTTCGTATTCGACGACGACGCGAGCCGGCTGCTGCTGGATTCGCTGCCGCCACTGATTCATATCCGCTCGGACACGCCGGGCATCCGCGCGCTCAGCCTCGCGTGGGAACTGATCGCGCTGGAGACGGAACGTCAGCAGCCGGGCGCCGCCGCGATCGCGAGCGGGCTCGCCAATATCGTGCTGGTCGGCATGCTGCGCGCCCATCTGCGCAGCGGACAGCCGCCCGCGGGCTGGCTGGGCGCACTGGCGGACGAGCGGATCGGGCAGGCGCTGCGGCTGATGCACGGACAGATCGCGCGGCGCTGGAAAGTCGACGATCTGGCCGCCGCCGTCGCGATGTCGCGCACCAGTTTCGCGGAGCGTTTTCGCGTCAAGGTCGGCATGCCGCCGCTCGAATATCTGGCCCGCTGGCGCATGATGCTCGCGCGCCGCGCGCTCAGCGCCGGTACGGAACCGCTTTCGGCGATCGCCCTTCGCATTGGCTACGAATCCGATACCGCTTTTGGGCTGGCGTTCAGGAAGCGACACGGCGTGAGTCCGGGCCGCTACCGGAACACGATACGCGCCCGGCAGAACGCCGTTGCCGTCCAGCTCGATCCGGCGCTCTGACCGCGCCGGTGGCACCATCGCGCTTACCGCTCGACGACCACGACGTTGCGCTGCATGCCGATATTCGAGATCACCACTTCGACGATATCACCCGCCTTCACGACGACGGTCCGCGTTCGTTGAACATAGACTGATAGCTCTGTGGATCAGCCGTGCGACGGTGAGACAAGCGAGTGGCGTGACACCGGCGCCGGCCATGAGGATTTCCAATCGGGCGTTTTGCAGAACCACTTCCCCGATCACTTCGCAAATTGTCGACCTCGACGCGTAAGGATTGCGCTACCGCATCAAAGCCCTGCAGACCCATGCCATACGTGAGTTCAATGCAGATCATCTTTCGACGTGACCGGGAACGATCGCTTGCACTCACCCCGCCACGCGCCCGAGCTTGAATACGCTCACAGCCTGCCGAAGCGATGTTGCCTGGTGCGTCATCGCCTGCGCAGCAGCCGAGGCCTGCTCGACGAGCGCGGCGTTCTGTTGCGTGACCGAGTCCATCTGGCCCACAGCGACGTTCACCTGTTCGATTCCAGTTCCCTGTTCGTCAGACGCCGAGGCAATCTCTCCCATGATATCTGTCACCCGCCTCACCGATTGAACGATGTCGGACATGGTCGCGCCTGCTCTTTCAACCTGCTCCGAGCCCTGTGCCACGCTTTCCGCCGAACGTGTGATGAGCTCCTTCACCTCTTTTGCTGCACTCGCGCTTCGTTGTGCCAGCGTTCGTACCTCACCTGCCACGACCGCGAATCCCCGACCCTGTTCACCCGCACGGGCAGCCTCCACTGCCGCATTCAGCGCAAGAATGTTGGTCTGGAAAGCAATGCCTTCAATCACGGTGATGATGTCCGACACCTTGCCGGAGCTGCTCGATATGGCGCGCATGGACTCGACCACCTGGTTCACGACTTCGCCACCTCGCATGGCCACCTCGCATGCGTTGCCGGCAAGCGCGTTCGCCTGCTTCGCATTTTCGGTGTTCTGACGGACCGTGGATGTCAACTCCTCCATGCTCGCAGCGGTTTCCTGCAGCGACGCGGCCTGTTCCTCCGTGCGCTGCGACAGGTCCAGATTGCCTTGCGCGATCTCGCCTGCAGAAGTCGTGATCGCTTCCGCTGTGGAATGGATATCGGAAACGATAGCGCGCAATTGTTGGCGCATTGATTCGAGCGATGCCATCAGGCTGCTTCGGTCGTTCGGCGTGAGCGCAATGGACGCATCAAGATCGCCTTGCGCGACGCGTTGCGCTGCTTTCGCGGCGTCGGCCGGCTCGCCGCCTAACGCGCGCATGATGCCCCGGGTGATGAAGACCCCAAGCACGATAGACACAAGCACCGTCATGGTGCCGGCGATCGCGAGCGTCAGCTTGGTGGAAGTGGTCAGGCTGGCGACTTCGCCGGAACGCTGATCGAGCAGCGAGCGCTCGGCGCTGCCCAGTTCCGTCGACACGGCACGATAGCGGTCCATGAACTGCTTGTCGTCGCCTTGCTTGAAGTAGTCGATGAGCTTGTCGAGAGGCTGCTTGCCCGCATTGACGTCGCGCCGCATGGCGATCAGCTTCTCGTCGACGTCAGCGACCTTCTGGTACATGTCGCGCAGCGTTGCGAGGCGACCCTGCTGGGCCGCGTTGTCTGCCGTCAGGTTGCGGACCACGTCAAGAGAATCGGAGAACTGCTTGCGCCCAGCGTTGTAGGGCTCCAGGAACCGCTCTTCGCCTGATGCGACGAAACCGCGCACACCGGTCTCCATATTCACCATACTCGTCAACATATCGTCGCTGGCTCCGAGCACCTGATAGCTGTGAACATTCCAGCCGTTCGCCTGATTCAGCTTTAAAAAGTTAACCAGCGATATCGCGCTACCGGCCAACGCTATGAGCACGACAAGGCCAAATGCCAGGCCAAGTTTTCTGCTGACAGTCATCGATTTCATGTTTTTGTTCCGTTACGTGTGTGGATATGACGTATGTCGGCAGGAACCCAGTTCCCTGAAACTCTAGGTGCGCTGCAGTCTCTGCGTAACCCACACAAATCATCGGACTTTGAGAGGAAGTCGCTCACCAGGAATTTTGTCGGGGGAAGCGTCTCTTTGCGCAAACGATTGGGCAAGGTGGAACAGGGCTTTTTAGTACCTTTGATAAACTTGGGACACAGCGTCGACGCGTGAGAGGCGATTGCGGTACTGCTTGTCGATTCTTGCGGCGACACGAGGAGAACCAACAACGCGAATCAGATTTGCGCACTGTCGGCGCGATCAGGGCGTCTTTCACTGAGCGTTTCTTGACTGACGTTTTGACCGGACAAGATAGTCTTGTGACTGCCCGCACGCGAGGCACCGCTTGAGCTAGGGCGTCAATGCTCGGATTCCTTCCAGCAATTTGCTGATTTCCAACTCCGTGGTCAGGTAGCTGACCGAGGCGCGCGCGATCTGTTCAAGTCCTCTGAATGCCATATCCAATGGCGTGTAACCGACGCCATTGCTACCGATCGAGATACCCTGAGCCGCAAGACCGCGCTGCACCGATAGCGAATCCAGCCCTACCACATTGAATGCCACCAGACCGGATCGTTCAACGCCTTGATCGAGCACCGTCACTCCCGGAATGTCGGCCAGTTGTACACGCAAGGCCTGTGCGATGCCGTCGATCCGCGCGCGGATATTGTCGATCCCGATGTCCAAAGCTTCCTGCAACGCATTGGCAAGTCCGCAGCGCAGCGCCAGCGACGCTTCCGCCGATTCGAACCGCGCAGCATCGTTTCGCAAAACGGGCTCGCCGTTCAGATCGAGTGGAGCGGACCGCGTGTCGACAAACGCCGGCGTCAACCGGGATAGAAAATCCTGTCTGACATACAACAGGCCCGTGCCTCTCGGACCACGCAGTGCTTTACGACCGGCACCGCTCAGAACATCGCAACCGACCTCGACTACGTCGACGGGAAGTTGGCCCACTGCCTGCGCGGCGTCGATGAAGTACGGGATGCCATGACGGCGTGCCACCCGCCCGATCGCCGCGGCGGGATTGATCAGGCCGCCGTTCGCCGGTAACCAGGTGAGTGCGATCAGGCGCACCCGGTCGTCGACCATCGCTTCAAGCGCTTGGGGGTCCACTGCACCGCTAGCATCGGATGGAATGACCTCGATCGACACGCCCGCGCGCTGAGCGACCAACCGCATTGCGGCCAGATTACCGCCCCACTCATGGCGCCCGACGAGGATGCGATCGCCCGGTTGCCAAGGGCCCAGCGCGGCAAATGCGGCACCCCACCCCGGCGAATTGCCTGTGGTCAACGCTATCTCGGCAGGCTTGGCGTTTAGCAGTTGGGCGGCAAGCAGACGGGCGCGTTCCGTTTGCTCTCTTGCGACGACGCCCGCTTCCATCGGTCCCAACGTGGCTTCGCGCCACAGATGCGCCTGAATTGCCTCCAGCGTGGCCGAGGACGGCAGCGAAGCGCCCGCGTGATTGAAATGAGTCGTGCTTTGCGCGCCGGGAGTGCTTGCGCGCAATGCGTCCACGGCAGTTGGCGAAAGGCTAGCTGACATAAGCGGACTCCGGTGGTACGTGGTGGGGATCAAGGGCGAAATGTGGCGAAGCTCCCATCCTATTGACCCAGCCCTCAGCTGACCACTCAATTTTCACGGGCTACCCATATCAGGTTGTGGCGAAGTATTTCGAGGGTAGGATCTGGCATGTAGACTGCCGCAGCCATGCGATACTCCTTCGAAAAAACGACTAACCTTGTTGTCGTCACAGAAACCGAACGCGGGATTGCGCTTGCGCGTCGAGAATCTTCATACCAGACAGATGCCTTTGCGTAAGCTTATGCGGTCAGGTTGAGGCCACTTCCAGTGGACACACCATGCTTGGAGCTCTGAGATTTTTCGTGCTGCTCTGGTCGTTGGCGGTCATGGTGCCGATCGCGCATGCGAGCACAATCGGGGTTGTCCTGCCGGGCTCATCTCTTGTCTTCTATCAGACGTTGCTCAAGGGGATACAACGGTCGGCCCATGATCATCATGTAGATTTGCTGACTCGCAGCCCTTCCGACGGTCAGTCGCTCAACACACCGAATCTGCAGTTGCGCATTATCGATTACCTGGTGACGCAGGGAGTCTCGGGTGTACTGCTAGCACCGGAACCATTGGCCCGCGACACGCGGGTTTCAGTGCCAGTACCCGTGATCCTCGTGGATCGATACAGCGCTGATTACGACGCAATCTCGACAGTCTACACAGACAATTTCGGCGCAGGCAGGAAGGCGGCGCTCAGCCTCGTGCCGGTTCTAAAAAAAGGCGCCAAGGTGGCAATGCTGCGGCTCGCGCCCAACGTGAGTTCGACTGTTGCGAGAGAAAGCGGATTTTTAAGCGTTGCGCGCAAAGAGGGATGGGATGTGGTGATCGATACCTACGTGGGGTATCGACCGCGCGATGCCGAAGTGTTGATCGCCGAGGTGATAAAAAGCTACCCGGGCCGCCTGGACGCAGTTTTCGCGCCGGCTGAACCAATTGCGTACGGCGCTCTGCGGGTGATCGAGACCGCGGCAATCGACCAGCGGCCGCGCCTCGTGCTATTCGACTGGCGTCCGGAATTCCTCGAAGGCCTGAAAAAAGGAATCGTACATGCCGCCATATTGCAAGACCCATACCGTATGGGTTACCTCGCCTTGGCGTCCATGGTCGAGGCGCTGCAGGGCCGTCCGCCACCCCGCACTCTCTATGTCGAGGTGGCCACCGTTACGCCGCAAAACATGAACGATCCGGCGATCCGGTCATTGATCGCAACGTACGCGAGATAAGCGGCGCGAGCCACGAGCATCTCGCAACCGCTCCCTGAGATGAGAATGAAGATATCGGACAGCCGGCGAGAACCGACGACCCGGCAGTTTCGTATGGCGGCCCACAGACCGGGCATCTCCTTCCATGCACACTCAGTGCGTCGCTCCGCGCGGCTTGGCACTCACCTCATGTCGTGGATATGCAATGGAATGGAAAAGCCTGCTTACTGAATTCCCGGTCTGGGTGATGGGCCGCTTGACCCCGTCGCGGCATGACCCTCGTCGCAGTACGCCGCGTGAAATTCTTGTCCTTCGACCGAACGATTTTGGTGAATTGCTGACTGCGACACCGATCTTCGAGGCGCTCAAAAAACGCTTCCCGGCCACCCGGATCGTTGCGGGCATCGGCAGTTGGGGGCGTCCCATTCTCGAGAACAATCCGTTCATCGATGAGATCGTCGAAATCGACGCACCATGGAACAACAAAATCGTCGAGAACCGCTCGCCCGGTGACGTCGTGCGTTTCCTGCTGAAGTCGCCGCAAGTCGCCGCGCTGCGCAAACGAGGCGGGTTCGATGTCGGAATCGACGTCCTCGGCAGTTACATGGGGGCGCTGCTAATGATGCGACTTGGTGTGCGATATCGCATCGGCGTGCGCGGTTATCGCGGCGGCCACAGCGGGTGTCACGCTTACATTGACTTCGCGCGCCGTCAATCCGGTCGCGCCGCGCTCGCACAAGCGGAGTTGCTCGGTGCAACTGAGCTTCCTGACGCTCGACCTCAACTGTTCCTCACGGCAGCCGAGCGGGCAAGTGCGAAGAGAATCTGGACAG
Source organism: Paraburkholderia phenoliruptrix (assembly GCF_019511605.1). Taxonomy (GTDB): domain Bacteria; phylum Pseudomonadota; class Gammaproteobacteria; order Burkholderiales; family Burkholderiaceae; genus Paraburkholderia; species Paraburkholderia phenoliruptrix_A. The sequence continues at coordinate 86,745 of NZ_JAEUAV010000008.1, forward strand.
ATGACTCTCCGGATGCGGGCACGACATGGCGAGTGCTGGTCGGCGTCGGGGCCGGTGTGCCCACCAAGGCTTGGGATCCCCGGCAGTTTGGCGCAGCGCTCTCGCAGATTGCGTCCGCGTTGCAACGCTCCGGCGACCGCTGCGAGATTCTTATAGTTGGTAGCGAGGCCGACAAGGTGCGCGCCAATGAAGCGATCGTCGCCGCGGGACCCAATGTCCCGGTGCGTTCGGTCGCCGGGGAACTGTCGATGCGAACGGTCTTTGCGCTCGCCGAAAATGCGAATGCCGTCCTGACGAACTCCTCGATGCTGATGCATGTGGCTGCCGCGTTCCACCGGCCGACGGTCGCGGTACTCGGCGGCAGTATCACGAGGCCGACGGTTCACGATGCAATCTGGGGCTATCCGGAACACTACAAGAGCGTCTCACCGGATTTTTATATCGAAGGCCAACACGAAAAAAACTGGCCGGGCGTCGAGCGGGTCGTGGACGCGGTGCTGAGTGCATTGCGAACGCAGGAACCCGCCAAGTCGGCAGATTGCGCGCGGTTTGCTTGACCAGGCTAGCGGCGTCGACAAATCCGCATAGTCTTGCATCGCGCTCGCAGAGCGCAATCGCCCCACTCTGGTGAGGCAACTTTCTCCGAACCGTTCGGTCAGCCGCGATCCAGATTTTGCGGACTGGAGTTCCGCTAAGCGGGCGCTGGCGTCCACACCTTATCGGCCAGGAGCAGTCGTTTAACCGAGCCGGTGGAAGGTCATTCGGCTACTGGCTGAGCTTCGCCGCGCTGTGCGGCTCGTGTGCGACGCTCGGGCTGTACCGTCGACGCGCGGGCAGCAACGCGTCGGCGGCATTGTCGGGCTGATAGCCATTGCATCGGCGCGTGTCGGTCACCCCGGCTTCGCGCCGGACTTTCGCTTTTCCAGCGGCAGCAACAACGGGCGACGCGATCCAGCTTGCGCAGCAACGCAGGCTACTCCATCTTGCGTGCTACCTCGACTGCACCCTTCGTCTTCCGGTTGACTTCTATCTACCCCTGCCGATAGTCACGGCACAGCTGTCCGACGGTGCAATCGTCCGGTGATGGACGAGTACCCTCTTTGCGGCGCGTGCATCGAAGCGCATTTTTCCCTCGGCGCAGGTTTTTACCGAGGGCAAGAATAGTCGGCGCAAGTTTCGTCGGCAACGCAGAAAAACCCACGCCGAGGTGGCAAGTTTTGGCACGCTGAGATGAGCTTTGATGCGCCGACCCTGGCGGTCAGCATTTCGGTTTTTCTATCTATTTTCCGCCAGTCGAGGACCGTCTTGGCTCACCGCAGCCCGCCGCGGACAGATACCGAATTTGGGCTATTCGTTCTCGTCGAAGTAATGCCCGAACTTGAGCTGCTTCGTACGGATATAGCGCTCGTTTTCCTCGCGCATCGGAATAGCGAGCGCGACTCGTTCGCACACCGGAATGCCGTGTTTGGAGAGCGTGTCGAACTTCTCGGGGTTGTTGCTCATCAAGCGAACTGAAGTGACTTTCAGCGTGCGCAAAATGCCCGCCGCCGAGTCATATTCGCGCGAGTCGTCCGGCAGACCGAGGTCGAGATTCGCCTCCACGGTATCGCGCCCCTGCTCCTGCAGCGCATACGCGCGGATCTTGTTCGACAGGCCAATGCCACGGCCTTCGTGCCCGCGCAGGTACAACAGAACACCACAGCCTTCAGCGGCGATATAGCGCAGCGCGAGATCGAGTTGCTCGCCGCAATCGCAACGATAGGAGCCGAGCACGTCTCCAGTCAGGCATTCGGAGTGCAGGCGTGTCAACACCGAGGACTTGTTGGCGACGTCACCCATCACGAGCGCGAGGTGCTCGGCGCCGCTTTCAATCACGCGAAACACGTAAGAGGTGAACGTGCCGTAGCGCGTGGGAAGCGTGGCGGTGGCGTCGAGAACGACGCACTCGCCCTGGATTGCGCCGTCTGCCGCAGGCGACGGATCGTGAGACGTGAGCATGGCGTTAGACAGTAGTGCTGGACATGAACCCGATCAAACCGGGGATTAGGTACGGACAGGGAGTTTACCGCTAATCGGGCCGTCGCACCCGGATGCCCATGCATGGCGCACGGTTCATGCACCGCCGCGGCGCGTGACCTGCGCACGAGACCAGTGGCGAACCGCGAGCTACCCGAATTGCCTGCCGCGCGCGCTCCAGTTATTCCCGGACACACTCGCCGGCGCGTCGCGCCTATACTGGAATCGACTGTCCCTGACAGCCCGCCGCGCCGGCGTGCTGCACTGCGAAACGGAGCCGCTCTATGACAACCGTTGCACAGCTTCTGAAAACCAAACCGAACCACACCACCGTTTTCACGATCGGAGCCGACGACTCCGTCTATGAAGCGATCAGGCTGATGGCCGACAAGGGCATTGGCGCGCTGGTCGTGACAGATGGCGACAGCATCGCAGGAATCGTCACGGAGCGCGACTATGCGCGCAAGGTCGTGTTGATGGACCGGTCGTCGAAGGCCACGCCGGTGCGCGAAATCATGAGCAAAGCGGTGCGCTTCGTACGCCCGGACCAGACCACCGACGACTGCATGGCGCTCATGACCGAGCGGCGCATGCGCCATCTGCCGGTCATCGAGAATGATCGGCTCGTCGGCATGGTGTCGATTGGCGACCTGGTGAAGAACATCATTGCCGAACAGCAGTTCACCATCCAGCAGCTCGAGTTCTACATTCATGGCGAGCGTCCCTGAGGGATCGCGCCTGCCGCATGTCAGTCCGCATTTCGGCCCGCATGTCAGCCTGTCAGCAGCAAAAAAAGCCCAATCGCTGAGCGGTTGGGCGAAGCTACCTTGCGGCAGCGGAGGTTCGAGGGATTCTGAACGGCCCTTCTGACGCCGGGCCGTCGGGATGCCGAGCCTCCCGAGGTTGTGCATCTGCCGCCTGCTCATGCAGGCGCAAGAGTGGGCGCGCGCATCGGTTGCCTCATCCGGAGAAGTGCCTGGCCGGCCGCGGCGCGGCTTCGTGATAGCGGAGCGTGCCGGTCACGACTCGAAAGCGCAAAGCGGCGCATTCACATCCACCGCTTTGCTGTCCTTCGGTCACCCGGCTTCCGCGTTCGCGGCTATCGGGTTGCAGCGCGGACATCCATCCGGGCCGCTGGCGACGGACCTGAGACTGTCCGTCGCGACCCGATGCGCCTGGCGCGCCGCTTAGTTGCCAAGCCCAGTTGCCGAGCTTAGTTGCCGAGCTTAGCTGCCCTGCTTAGTTGCCGAAGTAGACCGACTTCGGACCCGTCATCGGCTCACGCACGCCGCCGGCTTGCGACGAGCCGCTCGTCACGCCGCCGTAGCCGCTCGTGTCGGCGACCGGCAACTGGGTCTGCGCGACTGCCGGGTTTTGTTCCTGCACGCGGCGTTCGGCGGCCTGGACATCGGCCGGATAGTTCGGGTCGTTGCTCACAGCCGGGTTATAGCCTGCCCGTTCCAGCTGGATCAGCTCGTTGCGCACTTCGGCGCGGGTGACCGGTTGCTGGCTCGACTGCGCAAACGATGCGACCGGAGCGGCGAGAACGGCTGCAATGGCGACTGCCTTGATAAGCGATTTCATGATTATTACCTCCAGACTTGGTCTTATTTGCCGCGCTTGCCACACCATGTGGAAGCGAGTGATTCCAGTCTAGTCACCGGCACACCAAGGGAAAACCCCTATTTGTGAGATACATAATTGTCGTAGCTGAAAAAATGTGACGAAATTGCCGGCTGGCGGATGCAGCGCGCATCGCGGCCGTAATAATGGCGAGCAGCGTCGATCAAACCGGCCGATTCCAGGGCGAAACATGCTGATCAAGCTCCCTGTCTGGGCTCCGTGATCGGGCTCGCTGACCGGCCTGACTGACCGCCCGTGCGCTCGCCGCACGCTGCCTTCACGCTGCCGGGTCGTCGCCAAAGTCCGCATGCGGGGCGACAAGCAGTTTGCGCGGGCCGCTCACAAACGCGCTGCCGGGCTCGAAAAAGCGCAGCGGACGATGCATCTCGCGGGACAACCCAATGCGCGTGGTCACGCCGACAGGCGCCTCGCCCGTTTCGATCACGCCGATCCACAGCTCGCGGCCTGTGCACAGGTCGTAGCCGTCATACGACGGGCCGATGCCGAGCGCCACGGTCAGACGCCCCGGCCCGCGCGCGAGATCGCGCAGCGGCACGCCGGGCCGGCGCGCTTCCATGAGCGGCAGGCCCTCGAGCGGCTCGACGGCGCGAATCAACACGCCCGCGCCCACGTCCTGCGCTTCTGCGGACATATTGAGCATGTACGAAACTCCGTAGGTCAGCCTCACGTACGCGTGGCCCGGCGCGAGAAACAACGAGTTGTTGTAGTGGCGACGCCCAATGAAAGCGTGGCTCGTCGAATCGCCTATCGGATACGCCTCGGTCTCGACGATACGGCCACTCATGCGCCCCTGCGGCGTGTCGTGCACGAGATATTTGCCGATCATGAAGCGCGCGAGTTCTGCCGCGCCAACCGGCAAATCGTCACGCGACAACGGGATGATAGGAAGCTGCGATTTGCGCATGCGCTAAGCCTTGCCTTTGCGTAGATATGGATACGTTGCGTGCTGCATGGGCCCCGGCCCCTTCGGCCATTTGCCGCAAGGGCCACGCCGGGTCTGCGACACGGTCCCGTGGCGCTGCAACGCCTTGCAGCCAACGGCGAAACCGGCGAGACCGTTGTAGCGACGCCTCATTCGTGACACCGCGGACCTCATTCTGGAACCAATTGAGGTATCGTGTTCTTCCGGCTAAGAGCAGCTCCCGGCCGGCCGCGTGGCTCCGGCCCGCTCCAGCAGCTTCCGGGCCCGTCGGCCTCACGCATTCGCAAGATCCGCAGCAACGTCCTTCGCGTTCCATCCCGCTGTACCCGTAGTGCAAGCAAACGGTCCCACCAAGGGACCAGCCAATTCACGACAAGGAGAACTCGCATGAAAGCATCCACGGCAATGAAGATGGTCGGCGGCGCGCTGATCGTACTGGCGTCGCTCAACGCATCCGCGCAAAGCAGCGACGCGGCGGCTGCGCCGGCGGCGGCGGCTTCGTCCGCGGCGACCGGCAAGCAGGCCAAGGCCGCCAACCGTGCGCTCGGCCGCAAAGTCCGCGGCGCGCTCGCCAAGACCAAGGGCCTGAGCGTCGCCAACATCAGCGTGCGTGCGCGCGGCGGTGCAGTGACGCTGGCCGGCTCGGTGCCCGACCAGTCGCAAGTCGACATCGCGACGCAAGCCGCACAAGGCGTAGCGGGTGTCACGTCGGTCAAGAACGCTTTGACGGTTCGTCCGGTCGGCCAATAACGCAACGCAGGGCCACACAGGGCCAAGCCGGCGCCGCCAGGGCGTCGGCGGCCCTGGTTGGCGGTGCCCGAAGGTCCGCTTGCGACGACACGTGCGTCCGCCGGACCGCACGGCGGCGAGCCCGGTTGTCAGACCGCGCCGCCTGCCGGCCGCCGAATGTACCTCATGCACGCGGACCCCAGCAGTTCGCCTACACTCAGCGGCCGAACGCCCGCCGCGACCTTTCCTTCCCGAAGAATAGACGTTAAGATTCAACGCATTACGCGACAGTCTTAATGCGTCGACTCAAGACTTTGCGCGCCCATCGCCCGTAGAACGCCGGCGCGTCGCACCTTCAGGAAAGCACAGACAAAGGAAGCCGATGACCACCCCCGCGACCGTCTTGCCCCGCTGGACTCTGGCCGTGCCGGTCGTCGCGTGGATCGTGCTTGCCGCGGCCTATGCGTTGCCGGCCAATGGACTGCTGCTCGCCCTGGTGGGCCTCGCACTGTGCTCGGCGGTGTTTGCGGCCGTGCATCATGCAGAAGTGGTCGCGCACCGCGTCGGCGAACCGTTCGGCACGCTGGTGCTGGCGGTTGCGGTCACCGTGATCGAGGTCGCGCTGATCGTCTCGGTCATGCTGACCTCCGGCCCCGAGAAAGCCGGACTCGCGCGCGACACGGTGTTTGCCGCTGTCATGATCGTCTGCAACGGCATTGTCGGACTGTGCCTGCTGGTGGGCGGCATTCGCCATCGCGAGCAGGATTTCCAGATTCGCGGGGCGGCTGCGGCGCTCGCCGTGCTCGCGTCCTTATCCGTGCTGACGCTCGTCATGCCGAACTACACCACGACTCATGCCGGTCCGGTGCTGTCGTCGTCGCAACTGGCGTTCGCCGGGGTGTCGTCGCTCGTGCTGTATGGCGTGTTCGTGTTCGTGCAGACGGTGCGGCACCGCGACTACTTTCTCGCCGACGTGCCCGACGAAAACGTACACGCCGCGCCGCCTCGCACCGCGCTTGCGCTCACGAGCGGCGGCTTGTTGCTGGTGTGCCTGGTGGCGGTCGTGCTGCTCGCCAAGCTATTGTCGCCGGTAGTCGAGACAGCGGTTGCAAACGCGGGCGCGCCGCCGGCGGTGGTCGGCATCGTGATCGCCGCGCTCGTGCTGTTGCCCGAAGGCCTCGCCGCGGTTCGCGCGGCGCGCGCCGACCGCTTGCAGAACAGTCTGAATCTCGCACTCGGCTCGGCTCTCGCCAGTATCGGCCTGACCATTCCGACCGTAGCGGGCGTCTTTCTGGCGACGGGCCAACCGCTCGTGCTCGGCATCAACGGCAAGGAAACCGTGCTGCTGTTGCTGACGCTACTGGTCGGCACACTCACGCTCAGCACCGGGCGCACGACGATCCTGCAAGGCGCGGTGCACCTGTCGCTGTTCGCCGCCTATCTGTTCCTCTCGTTCGCGCCCTGACGCATTGCCTTCGACGCGGGCCCACGCTCACTCTTCCCAATGCGCCGCGATCCAGTCGCGAAAGAGCTTCAGCTTCTGCTGATGCGCGACCGAGTCCGGATACACGAAATAGTAACGCCACCCGGTCTTGAGCACGGTGTCAAAGGGCCGAATGAGACGCCGTGCGGCCACGTCTTCGTCGATCAGCGCGAGATCGCTGATGGCCACCCCGAAGCCCTGCAACGCAGCGTTGGTCGCCATGTCGAGCGTGTCGAAGCTCGGACCGTGTTCGGCATCGATGGCGCGCGCGTTGACAGGGTCCGTTTCGGCAACCTTCGCGAGCCACATCTTCCAGTCGCGATGATCGCGGGTCGGATGCAGTAGCGTATGACGCGCCAGATCGCCGAGCGCGGCGAGCGGCTTGTCCTTCAGCAGATCGGGCGCGCACACCGGTGTCAGCCGCTCCTCGAAGAGCGGCACCGCCTGCACGTCCGCTCCCGGCGACGAGCCATAAATGATGGCCGCATCGAACTGCTCCAGCTGGAAGTCGACGTCGTGCTGCCATGTCGTGGTGATCTGCACGTGCAGTTCCGGATACTCGGTCTGAAAGCGCATGATTTTCGGCAACATCCAGCGCATCACACAGGTCGGCACCTTCAGCGCGAGATCTGTGCGCTGCCGTGTGAGGCGTAGCGAGATCTCCTCGATGCGCGCGAAACTTTCCTTTACCGCTGGCAGCAGCAACTCGCCTTCGGCGGTGAGCGTGAGGCCCTTGGCGTGACGCTTGAACAGCGGGAACTTGTAGTAGTCCTCGAGCGCGATGATCTGCCGGCTCACCGCTCCCTGCGTGAGACACAAATGGTCGGCGGCGCGCGTGAAGCTGCGATGGCGCGCCACCGTTTCGAAAATCTGCAGTGCGTTGAGCGGCGGAAGTCGTCGCATCTAAGTGTCCGGATAAGAAAAAGTCATTCTGGCGGCACGCTGGCAGCCTCTCGCGCCGCACCCGCCGGCCCCACAGGATACGCGATTGCGCCCAGCGCGACGAATTGCGGCGGACCCTGGCCGCATGCGTGCGGCTCATACGTCAGGCGACGCGCGGCTTCGTTCACCGCACCGCGCGGCGGCGGCACTCGATGCCGGGCGCATGAGCTTACGTCATGGCCTCCATGCGGATATTTCGTTTGTTGAGGGATTTTGGCAAACCTAGAGTCCAGCTCATTCCAATCCGCGTTTTACGACAGAGGACAAACCATGAACCAGCCCAAGCCCGTTCAACCGAAGTCGACCGCGCGCCGCGCGTTCGCCACTCTCGCCGCGGCGCTCGCCGTCACCGCCGCCGGCGCGCTGAGCGCGTTCTCGCCGGCCGCCCATGCCGATGCGCTGGACAACATCGCCAAAACGGGCACAGTGCGCATTGGCGTGTTCATGGACTACCCGCCGTTCGGCTCGATCGGCCCCGACATGAAGCCGATGGGCTACGACATCGACGTGGCCAATCTGATTGGCCGCGCGCTCAACGCCAAGGTGGAACTCGTGCAAGTGACGGGCGACAACCGCATGGCCTATCTCGCCGACCACAAGGCGGACATGCTGCTGTCCGTGGGCCAGACGCCGGAACGCGAAAAGGTGATCGACTTCTCGAAACCCTACGCGCCCTACTATCTCGCCGTATTCGGGCCCAAAGCGCTGCCCGTGAAAAATGCCGCCGACCTCGCCGGCAAGTCCATTTCGGTGGCACGCGGCACGCTCGAAGACCTGAGCGTCACGAAAATCGCGCCGCCCACGGCGAACATCAAACGTTTCGACGATCCGAACGGAGCAATTTCGGCGTTTATTTCTGGTCAGGTACAGTTGATGGTCGTCGGCAACGACGTGGGCGCCACGATTCTCGCGCGTCATCCCGCGAACGATCCCGAGCAGAAGTTCTCACTGTTCAGCTCGCCGGACCACGTCGGGCTGAACAAGAACGAGCCGCGCCTGAAGCAGAAAGTCGACGAAACCATTGCCAAGGCTCGCAGCGACGGCACCATGAACGCGATCTCGCAGAAATGGTTGCGCGCACCGCTGCCTGCCGACCTCTGAATTTACGGTACGGAGTTTGACCTCACGATGAGCGCCCAGTCATGACCTATGCGTTCGATTTCAGCGGCTTCGGCCTCTATGCGGGCATGCTCGCGCACGGCGTGGCCGTCACGCTCGCGCTGACCGCCGTCTCGACGTTGCTCGGCGGCCTGCTCGGCATTGCCGGCGCGAGCGTCGCGGTGGCCGGCCCCGCATGGGCGCGCTGGGTGGTGGCGAGTTACGTGGAGTTGATCCGCAACACGCCATTCATCGTGCAGCTCTTTTTCGTGTTCTTCGGCCTGCCGAGCCTCGGCATTCATATCGACGAAATCGAGGCCGCGATTCTGGCGATGACGGTCAACCTCGGCGCCTACGCGATCGAGATCGTGCGCGCGGGCATCGATTCGATCTCGCGCGGCCAGATTCAGGCGGCCCAGGCGCTCGGCCTGCACGGGCGCCAGGTGTTTCGCTACGTCGTGCTGCCGCAGGCGCTCGCCAACGTGTTTCCCGCGCTGCTAAGCCAGGTGCTGATCGTGATGCTGGGTTCGGCGGTCGTGTCGCAGATCTCCGTGCCCGACCTCACCTATGCGGCCAACTTCATCCAGTCGCGCAACTTCCGCTCGTTCGAAAGCTACGTGATTATCACCGCGACGTATCTGCTGCTCTCCATCGCGCTGCGCCAGATTCTCAACCGGTTTGGACGCGGCCTGTTCGCCGGGCGAGCCGCGCGCGGGTCTGAAAGCGCGCCGCGCGGCTGGCGCGCGCGCCTCATGTGGCGAGCTCCCCGCACTCTGCCGACGGAGCGTTGATCATGGTCGAATTCACCCTTTGGGACATCGCCCGCAACCTGCTGCTGGCCGCGCGCTGGACGGTGCTGCTCTCGCTGATTGCGTTCGTCGGCGGCGGCCTGGTGGGCCTTTTGCTGCTCGCAATGCGCGTGTCGCCTGTCGCCTGGCTGCGCCGCATCGTCGTGCTGTACGTGGAAGTGTTTCAGGGCACGCCGCTGCTCATGCAACTGTTTCTCGCCTTTTTCGGCTTGCCGCTCGTCGGTGTGGACGTATCGCCGTGGGTCGCGGCCACGGTCACGTTGACGCTTTATACGAGCGCGTATCTGGTCGACATCTGGCGCGGCTGCGTGGAAGCCGTGCCGCGCGGTCAGTGGGCCGCGGGCGCGAGTCTCGGCATGACGTTCGGCCAGCAGTTGCGCTATATCGTCTGGCCGCAGGCGCTGAAAATCGCCGTCGCGCCAACGGTCGGTTTTCTCGTACAGGTGGTCAAGAGCACGGCGCTTGCGTCGATCATCGGCTTCACGGAATTGACCAAGACCGGCACGATGATCACCAACGCAGCGTTCCGCCCGTTCCCCATCTACGGCATGGTCGCGATGATCTACTTTGCGATGTGCTTTCCGCTCACGTGGTATGCACGTGTGCTGGAAAAGCGCAACAAGGTGGGCCAGCATCGTTAGCCACCCACGCCGCGGCACGAGCGCCAACTCACGGCTCGCGCAATGAAAAAGCGTCAACCGCCGCGAGACGGTTGACGCTTTTTTCATGTGCCGCTGGTCGACCAGACGAACCGGTGCTAACGCGCAGCTTGTGTCGACTTGCGCAGCTTCGCTACCTCGGCGGCCGTGACTGCCGGCGCGCCGTTGTTCCAGCCGGCGCGCACGAAAGTGAGCACGTCGGCGATCTGCTGATCGTTGAGCACCGGCGCGTACTTCGGCATTGGATACGGCGCGGGAATGCCGCCGATCACCAGATCCTCGGTGCCGTTGAGCGTGACGTTGATCAGCGACGACGCGTCTTTCTCCAGCACGTTCGGATTGCCGGCAAGCGGCGCGAGCATCGGCGCGAAGCCGCGCCCGTCGACGCCGTGGCAGTGCATGCAGTACGCAGTGTAGACGCGCGCACCGGCATCGTTTGCCGCACGGTTGAGCGACACCCTGGTTGCTTGCGGATCGTACGTGTAAGGCGGCGCGCCGTTGCCGCCGGCCGGCGGCAGCGACTTCAGGTACGTCGTCATTGCCGCGATGTCGGCATCGTTCAGCGCCTGCATGCTGTTGTTGATCACGCTCGTCATCGAGCCGAATGCGGACGCGTGCCGATTCGCGCCGGTCTTCAGGAACGCCTGCAAGTCCTGATCGCTCCAGCGCCCGAGGCCGACGTTATGCTCGCCCGTCAGGTTGGCTGCGAACCAGCCGTCGAGCAGGCCGCCGCTCAGAAACGCGCTGCCGCTTTCGTCGAGCGCCTTCTCCTGGAACGCAATGCCGCGCGGCGTATGGCACGAGCCGCAATGCCCCAGCCCCTGGATCAGATACGCGCCGCGATTCCACGCAACGTCTTTGCCCGGCTTGTTCTGATAGACGCCCTTCTCGAGGAACACCATGTTCCAGAGCTTGAGCGGCCAGCGCATGTTCATCGGCCACTTGATGTCCGACTCGCGATTGGCCTGCTGCACCGGCGCGACGCCGCTCATGAAAAACGCGTAGAGCGCCCTCATGTCTTCGTCGTTGACCTTCGCATACGACGGATACGGCATGGCCGGATACAGGTTGTGCCCGTCTTTCGCGACGCCTTCGCGCATGGCTCGCGCGAAGTCCTGCTCCGTGTAGCGGCCAATGCCGGTTTGCGGGTCCGGCGTGATGTTGGTCGTGTAGATCTGGCCCATCGGCGTGTTCATCGGCAGGCCGCCCGCGAACGGCTTGCCTTTCGGGGCGGTGTGACACGCCACGCAATCGCCTGCCTTCGCGAGGTAGGCGCCGCGTTGGACCAGCGCCGGGTCCGCTGCCGTTGCTCCCGTTGTTGCCGCCGTGGCCGTCGCGGCCTGCATCAGCAGCGGCAATGCCATGCCCAGCGCCGCGCCGAAACCCTTCAACGTGCTTTTCATATCGGGCTCCCGTTAAGCGGTTTGCAACTGGCTGCCGACCGGCAATTGCCGCAGACGCTTGCCGGTCGCCGCGAAAATCGCGTTGGTCAACGCCGGCGCGAGGGCCGCCGTGCCAGGTTCGCCGATGCCGCCCGGCGCCTCGCTGCTCTTCACGATATGCACGTCGATAGGCGGCGTCTGGTCGATGCGCAGCATCCGGTAGTCGGTGAAGTTGTTCTGCTGGACGCGGCCGTCCTTGATGGTGATCTCGCTATAAAGCGCCCCCGTAATGCCGAAGATGATGCCGCCTTGCACCTGCGCCTCGACCGTGTTCGGATTGACCACCATGCCGCAATCCACCGCGCACACCACACGCTTGACCGCCACCTCGCCCTGTTCGACCGCGACCTCGACGACAATCGCAAAGTAGCTGCCGAACGCGTGCATGACCGACACGCCGCGCCCCTGGCCTGTGGGCAGCGTGCTGCCCCAGTTGGCTGCCTGCGCAGCGGTGTTGAGCACGTTCAGCGCGCGCGGCGTCTTGCCAAGCAGATCGCGCCGGTATTTGACCGGGTCGACCTTCGCTTCGGCCGCGAGTTCGTCGATGAAGCTTTCCACCACGAAGGTGCTGCGCGTCGGGCCGACGCCACGCCAGAACGCGGTGGGAATTGCGCGCGGCTCCTGACGCACGTAGTCGACCAGCTGGTTCGGCAAGTCGTACGGCAGGTCCGCGGCCACTTCAACGGCGTCGGGATCGACCCCGTTCTTGAAGGCGGGCGGCGCGAAACGCGCGAGGATCGACGAGCCGACAATGCGGTGCTGCCAGGCAAGCGGCTTGCCGTTCGCGTCGAGACCCGCGGAGATCTTGTCGTAGTAGTACGGGCGATACATGTCGTGCTGGATGTCTTCTTCACGGGTCCACAGCACTTTGACGGGCGCCGATACCTGCCGGGCGATCTTGACCGCCTGCGTGACCATGTCGAATTCCAGCCGCCGTCCAAAACCGCCGCCGATCAGATGGTTGTGCACGATGATCTTGTCGGCCGGCAAGCCGGTGACGGCCATCGCCGCGTCGCGCACGCGCGTGGGGACTTGCGAGCCGAGCCAGATTTCGCAACTGTCGGGCCGCACGTGTACCGTGCAGTTGATCGGCTCCATCGTGGCGTGTGCGAGGAACGGCTGCTGGTAGATCACATCGACGCGCTTCTTCGCGTTCGAAAAAGCCTGCGCAACGTCGCCTTCCTTGCGCGCTACCGCGCCGTCGCGTTGCGACGCATGCGCGAGATCGTCGACGATCTGCTTCATCGAAACACTGCCGTTTTCGCCTTCGTTCCACTTGATGTCGAGCGCCTGCAAGCCCCGTTTGGCGGCCCACGTATGGTCGCCGATCACCGCGACCGCGTTGTCGATCTTCACGACCTGACGCACGCCCGGAATCTTCTTCGCGTGGGTGTCGTCGACGCTCGCGAGCGTGCCGCCGAACACCGGACAATTGGCGATGGCCGCGTAGACCATGTCGGGCACGCGCACGTCGAGACCGAAGCGGGCGGTGCCGTCCACTTTTTCCGGAGAATCGAGGCGCTTGACCGCGGTGCCGACAATCTTGAAGTCCTTCGGATTTTTCAGCGGCACGTTCTGCGGCGCGGGCAATTTCGCGGCCGCCTCCACCAGTTGACCGTAACCGATGCTGCGGTTGCTGGCCGCATGAATAACCTGACCGGCCTGCGCATGACAGCTTGCCGCGTCCACCTGCCATTGCTGCGCGGCCGCGTTGATGAGCAGCGTGCGGGCCGTCGCGCCGGCCCGGCGCATCGGCTCCCACGCATAGCGGATCGACGTCGAACCGCCGGTGAGCTGGCCGCCGAGCAGCGGGTCCATGAAGAGCTTTTCGTCAGGCGGCGCATGATCGAGCGTGACGGTGTCGAGCGGTACTTCCAGTTCCTCCGCAATCAGCATCGGAATGGAGGTGTACACACCCTGCCCCATTTCGACCTTGGGAATAATCAGCGTGACCTTGCCTGCCGTGTCGATCTGAATGAACGCGTTCGGTGCAAACACACCGTTTTGAGGCGCTTCGTTCCCGTCGCCGCCGATCACGGACTTGCCCGCCTTCTGATCCTGACTGACGGCCGGCACGCTGAAGCCGAGCAGCAGACCGCCGCCCGCCATCGCGCCCACGCTCACTCCGAGCTTGAGGAACGTGCGGCGCGACAAGCCGCGCGGTTCATGTGATTCGGCTTGCGGACGCTTTGCGTCGCGATGTGCATCGAGCAATCCTTGCGACATGTCAGACTCCCTTCGCCGCGTGCTTGATGGCCGCGCGGATGCGGTTGTAGGTGCCGCAGCGGCAGATGTTGCCGGCCATGGCGGCGTCGATGTCCGCATCGCTGGGATTGGGGTTGCTCGCAATCAGCGAGGCCGCCGACATGACCTGGCCCGACTGGCAGTAGCCACATTGCACGACGTCGAGTTGACGCCACGCCTGCTGCACCTTCTGTCCGGCGGGCGTATTGCCGACCGCTTCGATAGTGGTGATTTTCTTGTCGCCGACAGCCGCCGCCGGCAGCACGCACGAGCGCACCGCCACGCCGTCCAGATGCACCGTGCACGCGCCGCACTGGGCAATGCCGCAACCGAACTTCGTTCCGGTCAGACCGACGAGGTCGCGCAAGACCCACAGGAGTGGCATGTCAGGTGGCGCGTCGACGGTATGCGTCTCGCCGTTGATGTTGAACGTTGTCATGAGCGGTTCCTTGTGGGGTAATCGTTATTCGGCTCTTTAGACCAGCATGCCGACCAAAAGGCAATGACTTGTCGCGTTTATTCGAGAGTCCGGACTAATGCGCAATGTCCATGCGCAGCTCGCTGGAGGCGTCGCTGCACGGGTGCACTGTGAGGGTCCGGCGATTGTAGCCGTGCGTAAAAAAGTTCGCCTGGAAGGTGCCCAAGCTCATTCGGCTCGCGCAGATTCCCGCAAATAATTGCGTGAATCGGGAGCCCCGGTCGTACGTCTCGGGGATGGCTCGGTCCGGCGCTCACGCGGCGGTCGCAACCACTGCAGGGAAACGAACCGGCACAGGAAGGGGTTGAAACTTGCGCGAGTCTGCCCCCAGGCGGTGCCTGGGTGGCCTCGCCGTCATGTGCCCGGACTCAGGACGACAAGCGTTGGCGGACGCAGCAGACCGATATGCGAGGTAATCGCGATCCTAGCCCTGCATCATGCGCAGGATATAGTCCTTGCGCTCCTCGTCGTCCTTATAGAGGTGGTACACATAGGCGAGCGGGTCTTCATCCTGGTCGCGCTCGGGAGCGAACTTGTTGAAAGTCGGATCGTGAGCCCACCATGCTTCATATTCGACGCTGAATTCATTGATGGCGAATGTCGTGGTTTTCTTCTGGAAGTCATGGCCATAGCTAACATTGCTAGCCGGGCCGATTTCCCATCGTTGCGCGTCGACTTGAAGGTACATCCGTCCGTCTTCCGCATACTGCACGAACGTCTTGCCCTCGACCGGGAACGCGAAACCACGCACGGGCAATGCTTCCGATCCGGTAGCAGGCGTCAGACGGCCTGTGGGCTTTTCCAGCACCAGGCGCGGTCTGTTCGGCAGCGTGCGCACGACGATTTGTGTTTCTCTCATTTGACTTTCGCGATGCCTGTGAGAATGTCCATGGACGGGTTGGTGCGGGTTGCGCTTTGTATTATCTGTTGAGGTGTTTTCCCGCTCTCGATCAAATACTCGTAGCTCGGCCCCATCTTGTCGCCATACCTGGCGAGGTTGCGCGCGTACACGCCCGGCAACTGCTCTTCCGTGTAGTAAGAAAGACGGTCGGCGTTGCGACTGTTGGTTATCTGCCGAGCTATCTCCTCATCAGGCACCCCAGCGCTTCTCTGATCGGCGATCCAGGCCTCTTTCTGCTCCATACCCTCGTGATAACTGATCCGCTTCGCAGTCGCACCCGCCGTTGCTTCGGGATCGGTCCAGTCTACACCCCACTTCGACTGATGAAACTCGGTGCCTTCCTTCGGCATGTACCCGTAGACGCCAGCCGAGTTGGGCTCGAGGTCAGCGGGCACCTTATCAACCGTATAGTCAAAGCGCGAAACAGGCGTGGCGACAGGCTCTTTGGGCGTTTCAAGCACAGCGACGGGAACGGGCTCTTTGGGCGCCTCGAGCATGCCTGCGCCCTTGCCCGCGAGTCCGCCGCCAACGAGCGATCCACCCAGCATCGACCACTTCTGGCCATCCGAACCCTCGCCGAAAATAGCACCGCCGACCGCGGAGCCGAGTTCCCCGCCGAGGAATCCGCCTGCTGCGCCGATCAGGCCGACAACGGGCCCCGCGAGCACAACCGCCGCAGCAATACCAACCCCGAGCATCGCCCAGTTCATCCAGGCCGGAACCTCGGGGCTGATATCGTCGGTCGTCTGGCGGGCGCCGCCGATGAACACATTCGGCGAGCCGTCACTGATGACCGCGCTGCAGGCAAGCATATCCTCCTTGCGGCTTGCGGGCTGGCTGTTGATAAAGACGGTGCTCGAACCCTGGGCAACGACCTGAGGGGCGCCTGAGTGGTCATTACAAAGCCCGTTACTGATGTGCGCGCGTATCGCTGAGCGGCTATTGATGAAGACGTTTGGCGACCCTGATATCAGACTGCCTGTAACGTGCCGCGGCGCCCACGACATGGTGCCCAGTACTTCGCCGATACCACCACCGGCAGCAGCTCCCGCTGCGACTGCGGCCAGCGCGATCAATGCTGTGCCGCCTGTGAGTGCTACGACTGCTGCGCCAAGCAATGCGCCACCTATCAGACCGGCGAGCATCCAGCCTTTTGAAGCGGTGTGCGCCACCGGGTCTCCGAGTCGGGCTGCGGCGAGTAGCGAGTCCATCAGCTAGCCGCCGGTTTCATGAGTCCAGAAACGGACATGTCAGCCAGATAACGGCGCACGGCGTCGACGCTGGTCAGACTGCTGATGCCGCTCACGCTACGTACGGCGTCGAGTCTATCGACAAGACGAGAGTGAGTCGCCGCGTCGAGAGTCCAGAACATGTAGCGGTCGCCATCCGGATGAGCCCAGCCTTCCCCAGGTTCTGTTGTCCGCTGAAGCCCGATCGGCGCCCCGGTGTGATCGAAGAACGCGACCTTGGGGTCGAGTGCGTCCGCGATGTCATAGCCGAAGAGTTGCGACAACCTGGGCACGACCACCAGCGACCCGTCGACCTCCCGCAGAACGAAGATCAGCCCGTCCGCGTCTGCAGGGAGCATACGGCTCGCGAACGATACAGCGCTTCGCTCGGCAAGTTTCACGCTCGTGACCAGCTTCTGGTATTCCTCTGTCCACTCCGCCGTAAAGCCGTTGGGGCACGTGCCGATGAAACTGATTGCGCGCCGTGTCTTGTGCGAGGGTCCCCGCGCCATCACCACGGTCTGTCGCTGGTGCAACGGTGTACCCTGCGAGACCCATATATAGTCCACCTCGCGCGCCGTCTCACCGTCGACCTCCCTTGCTCGCAAGTTTTTCAGTTCGAACCGGGGCAGCGTTTGGCGCATTTGCTGGACTAGCTTATGCGCGAACGTATCTACCGTATCGCTTTCATCCATATCCGCGCGTGACACGACAAAGGTGAAGGCGTTACTACCGTTGCGCTCCACGGTGAACAGGTGCATGGTGCCGTCCTTGAACTGCTCGGGCAGATCGATGGAGGCATCGTTCATCTGGTAACTGGACATGGTTTTCTATCCGCTGCTTCTGGTTTGCATCTCGGCTGCCAGGATGCGCTTTGCGATCGCCTCGATGCGGTTTGCTGGTGGCGAGTCGGGACCGACGAGGCGCAGTCCGGCATACCCATTCCATGTGCGTCTCATTCCAGCGCCCCGCGTATTCGTCTCAGGCACCTCTCACGCCGTCGGCCACTTTCCACCTGCGCTGATTACTTTCTTGCGTATCGCCGCGATACGCTCGAGCTGCGGGGAGCCTTTTGGCGTGCTGTCAAGCTCGATCTTAAGCACCTTGGCGTATGTCACGCCAACGTCATTGACGACGGTTGGGTCGGCCTTGTGCGATAGCAGATAGTCAACGGAGTCCCATTGACGGATCTGGGTGGCTCCGAAAATCGCGGTATTGCCAAGCGAATCCTTGATATTCACGTTGGCATTGTTTTCCACGAGCACGCGCAATTGAGGTAAGAGATTGTCTTCCGCAACTGCGAAAAGAAGAGGGGTGTCCCCGTCATATCTCAGGTCAGGGCTCATGCCTCCTGCAAGGAGCGCCTTGAGCAGAGCGGGCGAGTCAGCGCGGGCGGCGATATATGCGACGTTGCCTTTGCTTTGACCAAATGGCTGCTCCGGTTTGGCACCATGGCGGACCAGTTCGCTAACGATCTGGTAGCGCACATTGTCTGCGTCGGTTTTGACGGGGACCGTTTCCTGGACGGCGAACGCAAGCATCGTCATTTCTTTCTTGCCTACCAGGCTCAAGTCGACCTTCGGTATCAGGTCCCTTGTACGCGCGAGATCGCCGTCACGGATAGCACGCGCTAGCTCGAGTTCAACGCCAGAGAAAAAGTCTTCTGGAGGATACCGTTTGAAGGTGGACATGTGTGTTTCCTGTGCCTGAGTAGGCCACCAAATTGGGCTTGTGACGCACACTGCGATAGCGGCTGCCCCCGCAATGGCCAGTTTTCGATATTTCATTTAGTGCGATCCTAGAATCTGAAGCAGCGACGACTGTTGGTCTGCAACCGTTGATTCCATTCCAGCATTGACCTGCGCCATCTTGTGGCGGGACAGCGTCGTCATCGCGCTGCCCGGGATATCGATCTGCTCGCCCACAGCCTTTGGCATGACTGACGCTGTGGCGTCACTGATCGGACCAAGTTTCCCTTCCTGCAATCCAGTCAGGATGTCGCCGTCGACGCGGTAATTGGTTATCGAAGCGCGGACCGGTGTCGCTCCGTACAGTGAGAGTGTCCCGGAATTCAATCCCGCGGCGTTAAAGGTCGTTGCGCTCGACCCGCTTGCCTCTGCGGCCGCTGACGCGAGGCCACCACCGAGCGAGTGACCCGTGAGGTCAAGATCCGAAGCATTGCCCGAGGCTTGCACGGTCTTGCCTATTTTTACTGCCCGCCCGTAATAGGCGGACTCGTGGCCCTGACCTTGTGCGATGTTATTCGACATGTCCTCACCCGTCAGCTGTTCGGTACCTTTGAACGCCACCGTTGGCTTCATGCTGTCGCCGAACACAGCGGGGTCAGGCGCATACGCCTGTGCCCCGAAGTTGCTTCCCGGTATGGACAGATCTGCCGGCCGCAGGCCGAATTTCTTCAAAGCCTCAGGATCATTGCTGATGTTCGACCATCCGGGCGGCGCGGTACCTGGCGAATACACTGCGTCCGCGAGCTTCGCCATCTGCTGCGCCTTCACAGATGCCTGCAGCCGCTTTGCGGCGTCGCGCACCTTAGGATCGGGGCTCGCCAGGCCCGCCGCGATGATCGCCTGCTGCTGTGCCCACTGAATGGCCAACGCCTGATCCGGCGTCACGAACAGGCCCTGATTCAGGTGGATTACCGGTCCGTCAAGGAAAATTCCGCTCTGGTTGATCAGGATGCTCGACGCGCCGTGCGACAGCTTGATACTGTCGGGCTTCATCGTGATGATGCTTGAGCCCACGCGATGCTCTATCTGGTCTGTTGCCTGATGCGTCTGGTTGCCAGGCCCAGCCTCACCGCCGACCGCTTTCGTATCGATCGTATTAGCCGTCGTCGCGCGCGCCTTTGCGATTGTCTCCGTCAAGCTGCCTTTGGCAATGTCTTTCGTTTCATCGCCTGCGTGCAGCCGCACGAGCCGGTTGCCGCCTTCGATAGAGCGGGTTTCACTATCCTTGATAACGGCATTCAGGTCCTTTTGTGCATGGACGAAAACCTCTTCCGAGCCCGCGACATCCGAAAACTTCAGTTCGTTGAATCCGTCGCCGTTTATCGTCTTGCTGCGAAACCCCATGGTTCGGCCAGCCGTGTCGTGGTATGGGTTCGCTTTCTCGCCGTTGAACACTCGGCCCACGATGATGGGATTGTCCGGGTCCCCCTCATTAAATGCTACAAGTACCTCCTGCCCCGTGCGCGGCATCGCCGAGCCGCCCCAGCCTCCGCCGGCCCATGACTGGGCCACACGCACCCACATTGAGTCGCTGCCATCCTGCCTGCCGCGGCGGTCCCAGAAAAAATGCACCTTCACCGAGCTGCCGTCGGTGTGGACCTCGGCACCTTTCGGGCCGACTACTACCGCCGACTGGGTGCCGTACATGTAAGGCTTTGGCGTACGACGCTCCGGCCGATAAGGGATGTCCACCGGCAGGCAAGAGAACGAATTCCGGTATGGAAACTCGTTCGACTCGTGGGTGTAGTCGTTAGCGGCTTCGTGCCGCACGTGAAGAAGTACGAAGTCCTTGTTGTTGTACGCAGACACGGGATGATTAACGAGCTTGAACTTCAAGCCCGGGGCAAGCTTCTGAACGTACGACGCTCCATTGAAATGATGGGCTTGCGCCTCCTCCGCTTCCATTGCGAAACGTGCGTAACGTTCACCGTCCTCGCCGTGATCGTATAGCGAATGATATTCGTATCTCTCGGTGTTCTGAATGCTCGGATTTCGGAGAGTGGACGGCACCTCGACATGAAGGAGCGGCGTAGACGGCGTGCGATGGTTGAAATCGCGATAGGTGATTTTGCCGACGCGGAAACTGAACGCCTCGTTCCATTGTGATATGCCGTTCTTCTCGCTGGCGGCACTATCCGCGTAGAACGGAATCTCCGTCAAATCATCGATGCCGCGAAAGCCAGCATTACTGTCCGTTATCACGAGGACATGCCTGTCCTTCTCATGGCGAACCCACCAGATGATGCCTTCCTGCTCCATCAGCCGGGCAACGAAATTGAAGTACGACTCCCGATACATGACAATGTACTCAAAGGGCTTATAAGTCCCCTGAAGATCGAGCTCGAAGTCGGTAAAGCCGAACTCGGAAAATATTTCCGTCAAAATATCGGGCGGCGTCTTATCTTGGAAAATCCTACAGTCCGTCGAGCGTGTCAAAAACCATAACCACGGAACGACCGTCATTTCATATCGGGTTACCGTGCCGGAATTTCCGACTCGCGAGAAGGAAATTACGAAACCGTGAAAATAACGCTCCGTCGCAGCGTTGCCCTTTGCGGACAGCGCCGACACCACGCCGGACCGCTCAGCGGTTAGTGAGACTGAAACGACCTGGCCCACTAGCGAATCAATCGGAATGTCACGCTTTTGGGAGATAAGGTCGAGATGAATCTCAGACAGTTGATTGAGGTATTCGTCCGCAACGAGCGCCGTTACCAACAACACGTCCGGCCCGAGCGGCGTCCGGACGGACATGAACCGGTTTTGTTGAGTGAGAACGGGCTTGCTTGCCAGCGTATTGATTGCGTCGGCAACCGCGGCAGGCGTCTTGCCGATAAGGCTGGACGCCGTCTGAGCTAATTGAACCGCGCGCGCCGCCTGGTTGACCACGCCGGCAGCCGAGGGGCTGATCGCGCCCACGTTGCTCGCGAGTCCTGCGAGCGATCCCGCACTCCCCAATACCCCGGCAACAGAGCCTCCGCTGCCAGATATCCCATCGCTTGCGTTATTGAAACTCATAATGCCCCCAGCGCGGCAAATGCCGATTTTGTTCTTGGCGCTTTTGCGCAGGCGGAATATTACGCTAACATTTGATTCCCAAAAACTACCCGCGGGAATTTTTAGTGGGAAGAGTGTAACAAAAACGTTAAATGTCGTCGGCTGATCCGATTGATTGATTAAGACGAGATTCGGTAGCCGGCCTATCGACTGGCTTAGGCACAATGGCTCTTAATCCGGGAATGCGGTTTGGTTTAGTTGAAGTCTGAGCGTCAGGACAACACTTACTGCCTGAGCGATCAGATTCGAGACGAACCTGTGGGCCAGCGCGAACTGGCCGGGCAGCTTCAGCGTTCGCCTCGTATTAAAGCGAACAAGTCATCACGATGTGCACTCGTCTGCCGTCTGTTGTTAACCGCATGTGAAAGACATTGCCGGACCCCGTCCAGCATCTGGTTTCCACAATGCATTATGTTGTAGTGCAAAAGTACCAGCCCGAGCGTTCACGCCGAGCCGCAGTGCAAATCACCGCGCCAACGACACCACGCCATTGCAACAGGCACCCGACGCGGCCCGTAGAGCGTATTTTTGTTAGCATGGACGCGACCGCACTGACCATCCGACGGAGACGCATCATGAACGACCAGCAATGCACCCAGTTCCTCTCGGATATTCGCAGGCCGCTGCTTGCGCTGCACAAGGCGATACTCGATCATGAGCGCGCGGCGTATGAAAAAGAGTTCGGCCCGGTCACGCCCGCAGCGTTTCTGCAAGTGCTGATCAACGGCTCGGGGTTCCGCTGGCTTACGCCGCTTTCCACGATCATCGCGAACGTCGACGAGATACTCGACGACAAGGAAGCCGATTCCGCGGACCGCCTCGCCGCGGTCGAAGCGGTCACCGGCCTCTTTTCCGCGGACCAGCCAAATAATATTTTCTTGCCGCGTTATCTGCCTCTATTGCAGGCCGATCTGGGCATTCTGCATCTGCATGGGCAGGTGTCGCAGGTGCTGCGCGGCGCGCAGACCAAGTAGACCGCTCCTGTTCACTGCCGCTCACAGCCGCTATTGTCACCGTCTCTCTCACTGCCATGACCGACTGGCCACTTCCCGAGACCTACACGTTCCGCGATCAGACCGTGCGCTTTGCGGTGACCGGAACCGGACCGCCGCTCGTGCTCGTGCACGGCACGCCGTTCTCGTCCTATGTGTGGCATCGCATTGCGCCTCATCTGGCACAGGTTCGCACGGTTCATTATTACGATCTGCTCGGCTATGGCCAGTCGCAGATGAGCGATGGGCAAGACGTGTCGCTCGGCGTCCAGAACGTCTTGCTCGCCGAGCTGCTCGCCCACTGGCAAGTCAAGAGCCCGGACGTAATCGCGCATGATTTTGGCGGCGCGACTTCGTTGCGCGCGCATCTTATCGACGGTTGCGAGTATCGCAGCCTGACGCTCGTCGATCCTGTCGCACTCGCGCCGTGGGGCTCGCCATTCGTGCAGCACGTGCGCCGGCACGGCGATGCGTTCGCCGGCTTGCCGCCCTACGTTCATGAAGCCGTGGTACGCGCCTATGTGCGTGGTGCGATTGCACGCGACATCACGGACAAAGAACTTGCGCCCTATGTCACGCCGTGGCTCGGCGCAACAGGGCAAGCCGCGTTTTACAGGCAAATCGCGCAAATGGACCAGCGCTATACCGACGAAGTCGAGCCGCGCTACTCGCAGCTACGCTGTCCAACGCAGATTCTCTGGGGCGAAGAGGATCAGTGGATTCCGCTGGAACGCGGTCGGCGCCTTGCCGGGGCGATTCCCGAGGCGCGTTTTCAGGCCGTACCGCGAGCGGGCCATCTGGTGCAGGAGGACGCGCCCGAGGCCATCGTCGCGGCGGCGCTGAGGTGGCTCGACTGACGCCGCCGCGTCGTGCGCGCAACGCTGCGTTAGCCTCGTCCTTGCGGCAGATATGGCATCGGATCGACAGGCTTGCCGTCGCGACGCAATTCGAAGCCGACTGACACGCGCGAATTGTTTTCGTCGCCCATTTCGGCAATCTGCTGCCCCTGCCGAACGATGTCGCCAGTTTTGACCAGCAGCTTGCGGTTATGCGAATACGCGGTCAGAAAGTCCTTGTTGTGCTGCACGATGATCAGACTGCCGTAACTGTTCAAGCCCGTGCCGGCGTACATGACCTTGCCGTCGGCGGCCGCACGAACCGGGTCGCCCGGCTTGCCGGCAATCTCGATGCCGCGCGTCTCGCCCGGCTGAAACGCTTCGACGACCCGGCCGCCGGCAGGCCATGCGAGCGCCACGCTGTTCGCCCGGCGCGTGACCTGTTGCGCGACTTCGCGCGCTTCTGCGGCGCTGGGCGCTTGTGCTACCGGCGAGCTTGCCGATCCCGCCGCGCCAGGAGCCTGCGTGGGCGACGCGGCTTGCGTGGCAGCGGGAACCTGCGCGGTTGACGCACCTTGCGTGGCAGCGGCAGCTTTTGCCGCTGCCGCTGCGGCATTGACCGCCTGCACGGTTTCCGGCGATGCGACGCGCAACACCTGGCCGTTCTTGAGCCGCGAAGACGCTTTCAGTCCATTCCACGCCTGCAACTGCTTGACGCTGCAATGGTGACGCTGCGCGATGCGCGCGAGCGTGTCGCCGCGCTTCACACGATAGACGAGCGGCGGCGCCTTGCTGGTCGGCGCAGCCTGCGCCGCGCGCCCTTGGCTAGCGGTATTCGCCGACGCGGGCGCTCCGCCCGCGCCTTGCGCGCCGATTGCACCTGCCGCGGACACACCCGACGCCGCCGATGCCGCTTCGCCCTGCCCGGACTGCTGTCCGACATTGGCGCAACCGCTCATTGCGAGCGCGAGCCAGGCGCCGGCGACGCCCATCACCATTGCTCTGTCGAAGCGCTTTCCAATCATGTTCGACTCCTGCTTGTTCTGTCGGCGGGCTGGACTCCGCCTTCCCACCTTGCCGCCTGACCGACTGACCGCGATGCGCGCGGTTCACCAGTCGTGCTCTTCGCGTGGCGATCCGGCGAGCGTCTTGCGACCGTCACCGTTGGCTGGCCGGCTAGCCCCGCCGGTTCTCCGACTTCCCGACTCTTCGACTAGCCGGTCACGACGGCGGCGGCTTGGGGCGCTCAAGGCCGCCACTTCGCGCGGACGGGACGAGATTGCGATTAAATTTCCAGCGGGATTGTAAAGTGGGTTTAACACAAACCGCAGTGCGTCAAACAGTCTGATACAAACTTTACGCACCGCCTTTTGAGCATAGCGTTGTGCGCACAACCATTACGCGAGGCCCAATGCAACGCCGCCGACACCGACCCCACCTGCATAACGGCACGCCCGTGCCAGAACTTGAGTCGCCGGTTCCCGGAGCGCGATGCCCCGGGCGCTACGGGTCGAACACGTGTCGGCGCGCGAGTGCGCTCACCGCAGGGCTCGCGCCCATGCTTTAGGATTTTTCCGAAGCTGGATTAGGAAACGGACGATAGGTTGCAAAGCGCAAAAAAAATATTCTTAGGCCTTCCCTAAAGTTGACCGGCGGCGCAACGCCCGGTCGATGACTCAACGGAACACCTTCCCTTCAGAATATTTTTGCTTCGTCAGCCTGCATCCGGGCGATGAAGAAGTCGAGGCTCAAGTGGATTCTCTTACATCAGCCAACCGCTTCATGGGCGGTTTTTTCTTTGGCGCCATAGTCACTACGGTCATCATGGTGCTGCTTTGCGTGGGCGGCGAATTTTCGCCCTTCATGGCAAAACTGCACGCGCTCGAGCAGGTCATCGCGACGGTCGTGATTGCACTGCTTATCTCCGATACCAAGCCGCTTCTGTATAAAACCGTGTGGAGCGAGCGCCGCAGCAGCTTCATTCTCGACGAAGACCTCAACGCAACATTGCGCGGCAGAACCTTTGGCATTCCCGCCGGCGTGATGGTCGGCATTCTGGTTCAAAATCTTCTGACTGCTTGAACACTCAGTCACGCGCACCGCGCGCTGCCTAGAATTTATGACGGATCGCGGCGCGCACCACCACCTGTTTCGATGTCGATGAAGGCGCCTGCGCGCCAGGTATAAACGCTTCATCGAGTATCGAATACGTCGAATCGCCAGCGACCTGCTGGTATTCGCCCTGAATGTAGACGTCGGTTCTCTTCGACAGGTTGTAATCCGCCATCAAGCCAAACGAGTGGATTTTCGGTTTGACGCCGCCGCTCGACGCATCGTAATTTTCGATCGTGTAGACATACTGCGCGCCGACAAACAGCATCGGCGAGATCTGATATTTTCCGTTCAGCTCGAAGTTCTGATATTTCAACGAGTTCAGCAGCACGCCAGGCGGCACGAGCGGCGCGGTACCGAGATAGCCATTGCCGGTCGGATTCAGATATCTGGAATTGCTATAAACGAAGCCTGCGGTGGCCGGCCCAAAACTATAAGTAATGCCCCCGCCGAACACCCGCATGCGGGTGGCCACGAAACTCGCGTCGTTGGCCGTAATGGCGCCATTGGCGGTATTACCGGGATTATTCGCTCGCAAATAAGCGGCACTCACGAGCAGACCGCCATACGCGTACTGCCCGCCCAGGCTATATGCGCGGTTATTGCCGAAATTCGTCGCGTTGCTGAAGCTATATGTACCGCCGAATTGAAAGCCGCTAATTGATGGGCTTGTGTATTTGACCGTGTTGTCGAGGCGAAACGAGTTGTCGGTGTTGTCGTTGTCGTAAGGATGCGAGAAGAGCGAACCGGCCCAGTTGCCGTTCGCCGTGGTCTGCGCGAGATAATCTACCACTGAATCGTATTGCCGCCCGAACGTCAATACGCCATATCGCTGCGCGCTCAAGCCGACAAAGGCCTGGCGCCCGAACAGGCGGCCGCCCTGATTCAGCCGCCCTGAACTCACGTCGAAACCATTTTCCAGCTGGAAAATCGCCTTGAGCCCGCCGCCGAGTTCCTCGTTGCCCTTGAGTCCCCAGCGGCTGCCTTGCGCGTAACCGCTCGACAGCTCGTAGACATGTCCGCGCCCGGCGTTGTTCGTGTAGTTGACGCCTTCGTCGAGTACCCCGTACAGCGTGACGCTCGTCTGCGCGGACGCGGCTGCGCTGAAAGCGGCTGAGACAGCGGTCGAAACAGCGGTTGAAACAGCGAGCGCCAACACTTGCCTGTTCATGACGATCCCCCTGCCCTCGAGTAAGGGCCTGACTCGATCGGACGCCTTCTTGTTGACTCTATGACAACGCGCTTCTGAAAGCCCGACGCGCTTGTGGGAAATCGTCACACGCCGGAACGCGTCCGTCCATTGGGTGTCGCGTAGATCTGTCAAAACGTTGCGAAATCTCCACTGTCCTAAAACGGCGGATCCGCTTGCGGCCCGATGGGATAGGCTCTACCAATGCGCGGTTCTCAGCAGACTTGTCACAGAAAGAAATATAATCGCCCACTTTCGCGGCACCGAAGCGGAACTCCGCCGTGCTGCGGGAGTCATTTTTACTGCCCGATGCAAGCCTCCTGCTTGCGGCAGGCTGGAGCGGCAACGCGAGTCGCGGCCGCCACGCAGCACCACTCCACTATTCCAAAGCCTTGTGAGACGCCCGACGCGCTGAAAGAGCGCGCCGTCGCACGGGGCTTGCTTTTGGCACAAAAACAATGCAACCGTCGCAATCCCGCTTAATCGAGCTCGATTTTTTTCGTGGACTCGTCCTGCTGATCATCGTGGTGGACCACATAGGCGGCAGCATTCTGTCGCGCGTCACGCTGCACGCGTACGCCCTGTGCGACGCCGCCGAGGTGTTCGTGTTTCTCGGCGGATTCGCGACCGCCACGGCCTATGCGGCGCTCGCCGAGCGGCGCAGCGAGAGCATCGCGCGCAATCGCTTCCTGCGGCGCTCGCTGGAAATTTATCGCGCATTTCTCGTCACCGCCGGGCTGATGCTGCTGGTGAGCGCAGTCCTGAACGCGTTCAGCATCGAGGCGCCCAATCTCGCCATCACCGACCTCGACGACCTGATGGACACGCCGCTTGCCGCCTTGCGCGACATCGTGCTGTTGCGCCGTCAGCCTTATCTGGCGTCCGTGCTGCCCATGTACGTGTTCTTCGCGCTGCTCGTGCCGATGATTCTGCCGCTCGCGCGCAGCAAACCCTGGCTGCTGCTCGCCGGCAGCGTCGCATTGTGGGCAGGCGCGCCGTCCATCACCGCCTATCTGCCCGCCTCGCCTGACATGCATTGGGACTTCAACCCGTTCGCGTGGCAGTTGCTGTTCGTGGTCGGCGTGCTCGCGCGTTGCCAGCCGGTTTATCAGCGCGTCAGCCAGCACCGCCTGGGGTGGCTCGTGACGCTCGCCGCATGCTCGGTCGCAGCGGTCGCGGCCTATTACAAGCTTTTCATCGAGCGCGAGCCGCTCGATCCGACCTTCAAGCAGAACCTTTCCTACTTGCGAGCGGTTAATTTCCTCGCCATCGCGTGGCTCGTGGCCAAGCTGACCGAGCTGGGCTGGGCCAAAAAGCTCGCGCAGTCGCTGCCGCTCGTCGGTCTGATCGGACGCAAGGGCTTGCTGTGCTTCATAGCCGGCGCCGTGATCTCGCTCGTGGTGGACTCGGTGTTGTATGCCGCCACCGACGGCTACCTGAACTACCCACTCGGTCTGCTCGCCGACGCTTGCGCGGTCACGGCGCTTGTCGCCGTCGCGTGCGGAACCGAGCCGCTCAAGCGCCTCGTGATGCGTATGGTCGGCACACGGCTTCGGACGTGGCCGTGAGTTCCGCGGGTCGGCCGTGGCCTACCAGGCCGCACCCTTGGTCAAAGCGTCTCTGGATGCTGATAGCATGACCGCCGTGTCCCCTGCGACGCGGCCGCTTCCTACTGTGACATGCGTCTATTCCTACATTTCACGCTGGCTCTCCTGTGTGCCGTCTGCGGTACATCGTCGTTCGCCAGCACCATAACGAGTCGCAGCTTCCATTCGTCCGCGCTCGGGCGCGACTGGTCCTACATGCTTTATCTGCCGACAGGCTACCGCCCCGACGCCGCGCGCATTCCGGTGCTCTACCTTCTGCATGGCAACAATGGCGATGCAAACGACTGGGTCAGCCGCGGCCATCTGCAAAGCACGCTCGACGCGCTCATCGAGCATCGCGATATTCCACCGGTTGCAGCCGTGATGCCGCAAGGCGGCACGGACTGGTACGTCGACCGCAAGGAGAAGATGGAGACGGCGTTCTTCGAAGACCTGCTGCCCGAGATCGAAACGCACTACGCGGTCTCCACGCAGCGCGCCGGGCGCATGATCGGCGGGGTGTCGATGGGCGGCTTCGGCGCATTGCGCTATGCAATGACGCAACCGGAGCGCTTTTGCGGCGCGCTGCTGCTCAGCCCCGCCATTTACGCCAACGAGCCGCCGCGCGGTTCGGCGGCGCGCCGCGTGGGCGTGTTCGGCGAACGTCAGTTCGATCCGCGCGTCTGGCATGAGCTGAACTACCCGGCGCAATGGCAACGTTATATGAGCCGGCCCTATCGCGTGCCAATGTTCATCGCCGCCGGGGACGACGACCTCGCGATCCAGGCCGACGCATCCGTGCTTTACACGCAGCTTCGGCACGCGGGCAATCCGGCGGCGCTGCGCATTATCGACGGCGGCCACACGTGGGAGGTATGGAGCGCGCTGCTACCCGGCGCGCTCAAATACACCCTCGGCTGCACGAAACTGGCGGCGCTGGAACACCCGTCGAACCAGCAGCCCTGAGCGAGCGCGCCGCACGCAACGAGGCACGTGCAGCTATTGCACGAGATCGGTCCACAGCACCATCAGCACCGTCATGAGCGCGGGGCCGATAAAGAGGCCGAGCAGCCCGAAGGTCTCCGCGCCGCCCAGAATGCCGAACAGCACGAGCAGGAAAGGCAGCCGCGTCGAGTTGCCGATCAGCACCGGCCGCACGAAATGCTCGGCGACGAAAACCACGATCGAGCCGAACACCAGAAGACCGATCGCGCCGGCCACCGATCCCTGCGAGAACAGCCACAATGCTGCCAGACTGAACGTGATCGGCGCGCAGAACGGCAGCATTGCGGCAATCGACGTAATGAGCGCGAGCAGCGCGACGTGCGGCAAGCCGGTGACGAAATAGGCGACCCCGAGCAACGCGCCCTCGCCGAGCCCCACTACCACCAGGCCCGACACGGTGCCGCGCACCGCCGTGGCCATGCGCTGGACGAGCTGCGCGCCGTCTTCGCCGAAACCGCGCTGCAAACCTCGCGCAAGAGCCCCGGACAGACGCGGCCCCGCCTGAAAGATCACGAACAAGGTCACCAGCATGAACGCGAACACGGTCACCGCATGCACGGCACGCGCGCCGAAGTGGCGCCCCAGCGTGACGACGGTGGTGCTGTGCAAGCCCTTCATCGCGGCGGAATCGCGCAGAGGCGGCGCAAGGTACGCTTGCCACCATGCCTCGGCCTGGTGCACGCCGAACGGCAAGCGGTGAATGAAGTCCGGCATCGCGATGCCGTTCTCCTGCGCGGCCTTGAACCATTCGCTCAGATCATGTGCTTCGCGCAGCGCCTGAGCGATGCCGACGCCCACCGGCAGCACGACCAGCAGCGCAATCGCCAGCGTCAGTGCGGCGGCAATCAGCGTGGTACGCCCACTCAGCCAGCGGCTTCCCTCGACCTTGCGCAGCAGCGGCCATAGCGCAATCGCGAGCACGCCGGCCCATCCCACTACCGGGAGGAAGTCACGCACGACCCACAACGCCAGCAGCACCAGTCCGATGTAAAGCGCGAGCGAAGCGGCCTTCTGTTTCTTCACGCGCTCGGGCGTGAGCAGCGCCTGCGTGGGGTGTCCGGAATGCGTCGATTCAGACTCGGCGACGGGTGGGCGTGAATTCATGTTGACTCGAATGTGGATACCGGGAATGCACGCGAGCCGACCCAAAAAACACAAACCCGTTAGACTGGCGGGACGCGCTCGCACAACGACCATGACATCTTAAAGGAAGCGCGTGCACGCCTGCCTGGGCGGCTTGGCTGTCTCACCAGCTACAACACTGCGTTGCAAAAAGCGCTCTTATCTGTTTTCCCTCCTCCGCATGCTCGGCCAAGCCGCGCCGGTTCAAGGCTCATAAAAAGTCAAGTGAGATTGTTGCTATTCGGGGAACAGTGTTTCAACGGGGACACAATGGCTTAGAAGCTCGCGCGGGACTAAATTCGGCACACCCACAAATACGGAGCCGACGATGATGACCCTGGAGTCCATCCCCCTTGACGGTACCAACGGCGTACGCATCGAGATCCTCGAGCGCTCCGACACGACGCTGGTGATCCGCTGGGTCGAGCCGGGACGATGTCATTACGGCGAGCAGCGCTGGCGGCGCAGGTCCGCGCATACGTCGGGAACGTGCGCGGTGTCGCGTCGCAAGATCCGCCGCGGCGACGCGGTGTTCAAGCCGGCCGAGCGGCCGGCCCCGGCGAACGCCTCGGCGATGATTTGCGCCGAAATACTCGGCGCGCTGCCTGCCGAAGTCTGAGCCGCCACTGTCCTGCCCGCGGTTCTGCCGGCCGATCCGCCCGCCGTTACGCGCCTCACGGACCGCGTAACGGCGCAACGTGTGGCGCATCGCATCGCCCCCGCGTAAAACCATACAAAGCCACCCGATTGCGGCCCTTCGCCACGTGCGTTAAGGTGGACCTGCTTGCGTCACGTCATCGTGCTGGCTCAACGCCTGACGGTACAGTGGCACGCATCTCCACCCATCGCGCCGTGCGCGGCACGGCGCCGTTTAAGGGCACACCATGGCAGAAGACACGCCGCATCCGTCCGCGAGGCCGGACACCCGCGCGGCCAGCGCGCCCCCCGCTCCGCTAGTCGCTCCCCAGCAGTTTTCCACCGACGTTCTGCTCGAAAAGTACGCGAAAGGCGACGAGCAATCCGCCGACGACGTCTTCAGGCGCGTCGCGCACGGCGTCGCCGCGGCCGAACCGGAGGCGCTGCGCGAATCGGTGGAAGCGCTTTTCGTCGACAATCTGCGGCACGGCGCACTCGGCGCAGGCCGCATCATGAGCGCCGCGGGCAGCGGGATCGCCGCCACGCTGATCAACTGCTTCGTGCAGCCGGTCGGCGACGCGATCCAGGGCGTCGACGAACAGGGCCTGCCCGGCATCTACGTCGCGCTGCTGCAGGCGGCCGAAACCATGCGGCGCGGCGGCGGCGTCGGCTACAACTTCTCGGCGATCCGGCCCAAGGGCGCGCGCGTTCATACCACGAGCTCGTCGGCGTCCGGGCCGTGCAGTTATATGGATGTGTTCGACGCATCGTGCCGCACCGTGGAAAGTGCCGGCTCGCGACGCGGCGCGCAGATGGCCGTGCTCGATTGCGATCATCCGGACCTGCTCGAATTCATCGAGGCCAAGCATTCGAAGGGCCGCTGGAACAACTTCAACGTATCAGTCGGCGTGACCGACCAATTCATGCGCGCGGTCGAAGAAGACGAGCTGTGGCAGCTCGTGCATCGCGCCGAGCCGTCGCCGGCGCTGCGCGCGGCGGGCGACATGCGTCAGCGCGACGACGGCATGTGGGTCTACAGCGAACGGCCGGCGCGCGAAATCTGGGATCGCATCATGCGCTCCACGTATGACGTTGCGGAGCCTGGCATCGTCTTCATTTCGCGGATGAACGAAGACAACAACCTGCGCGCCGTCGAAACCATTCGCGCGACCAATCCCTGCGGCGAACAGCCGTTGCCCGCGTACGGCTGCTGCAATCTCGGCCCGCTCAATCTCACGCGTTTCGTGCTCGAGCCCTTTGCGCAACTCAAAGGCCGCAAGCCCTCATTCGATTGGGACGGCCTCGCGCAACGCACGCGCACGCAGGTGCGCTTCCTCGACAACGTGCTGGACGTGACGCTGTGGCCGCTGCCGCAGCAATACGACGAATCGCGCGCCAAGCGCCGTATCGGCGTGGGTTTTACGGGGCTCGGCGATACGCTCGTGATGCTCGGCCTGCGCTACAACTCGCAGGAAGGTCGCGACTTCGCCGTGCGCATTGCGCGGCTGATGCGCGACGAGGCGTACCGCGCGTCGGTGGAACTCGCGAAAGAACGCGGCGCGTTTCCTCTGTTCGACGCAAAGCGGTATCTGGAGCCCGGCACCTTCGCGTCACGCCTGCCCGAGGACCTGAAGGACGCAATTCGCCGCGACGGCATTCGCAACAGCCATCTTCTGTCGATCGCGCCGACCGGCACAGTCAGCCTCGCGTTTGCGGACAATGCGTCGAACGGCATCGAGCCGGCCTTCTCGTGGACCTACAAGCGCATGAAGGTGATGGCCGACGGCAGCCGCGAAACGTTCGACGTCGAAGATTACGCGTACCGGCTGTATCGCGAACTGGGCGGCGACGTGAGCCGGCTGCCCGACTATTTCGTCAGTGCGCTGGAGATGTCCGCGCGCGATCATCTGGACATGATGGCGGCGGTTCAGCCTTACGTGGACACGTCGATTTCAAAGACGGTGAACGTGCCCGCCGACTATCCGTTCGAAGCCTTCGAGAGCCTCTATTTCGACGCGTGGAAAAGCGGCCTGAAGGGCCTTGCCACCTACCGCCCGAACGAAACGCTCGGCGCGGTGCTGAGCGTGAGCCCGGCTCAGGCGGACGACACGCTCGCCGAGAGCGACCTCGATCCGCTGCGTATCGCGATCGATCATCGGCCCAAGGGCGAGTTGCCTGCGATCATCGAGAAGGTCGAGTATCTGACGCAAGCCGGCAAGAAATCGCTGTACGTGGCCGTGTCGTTCATCGAGGTGACCGGGCGCCTGGGCGGCGAAGACGTGACGATCGAGCGGCCTATCGAGTTCTTCATTCCGACCGGTCAGCGCGACGAATCGCAGCAATGGATCACGGCGACCATGCGCTCGCTGTCGCTCGCGGCGCGCGGCGGTTTCGTCGCGCGTAATCTGCAGGACATGCGCAAGGTCTCGTGGGACCGCGGCCAGGTGCGGCTTGGCGAGGTGCAACGTCTGGACGGCCACCGCACGCCGCGCTGGCACGATTCGGAAGTGGCCGCGCTCGCCTTTGCCATCCAGCAGATCCTGCACCGCCGCGGCTTTCTCGACGCCGAGGGTAATCAGGTTCCGTCGCGCCTGCTCGCCCGCTTGCCGCGCGGACAGATGAAAGCGGAAACGGCGCTGCCCGCGGACTTCGGCATTCGTCCGCATCCGGTGGACCCGGACACGCCGGAAACGGCACCGCCTGGCATGGTGCCCGGGCTGCATACCATGCTCGGGCGCAAATGCGGTTCGTGCGGCGCGAACGCCGTGATCCGCAAGGACGGCTGCGACTTCTGCACGGCCTGTGGCGAGGTGGGCGCTTGCGGCTGAGTTTGCCGAGTTAGCCGACTGGCGCGAACCGTAAAACACGAGCGCCTGCGGCGCGGCATCGTTGCCAATGCGCGCCGCAAGCGCAACCGTTTTTTTTTCGAGCGACTCAACGGGACCGTAGAATAGCCGGACTTTTTGCGACGAGAATCTCATGCCGGATATTTCGCCTGACGTCCCCAGGCCCTCCAACGACGATTCCAAGATGTTCGAGCTCGCGCCCGTCTCGCTGTGGGTCGAAGACTTCAGCGGCGTGCGCGATCTGTTCGACACCTGGCGCGCAGAAGGCGTGACCGATCTGCGCGCGTGTTTCGCCGAAGCGCCCGAACGGGTCGCCGAATGTGCGCGCAGCATTCGCGTCATCAAGGTCAATCAGAAGACGCTCACGCAATTCGAGGCTGCGGACTTCGACACGCTTAATGGCAACCTCGCAGCGGTGTTCCGCGACGACATGCTGAAGACGCATCTCGAGGAACTCTGCCAGTTGTGGGCCGGGCAATTGCACTTTACGAGCCAGACCGTCAACTACACGCTCACCGGGCGGCGACTCGACGTGCTGCTCAAAGGCTCGGTGCTGCCGGGGCA
Source organism: Paraburkholderia phenoliruptrix (assembly GCF_019511605.1). Classification (GTDB taxonomy): domain Bacteria; phylum Pseudomonadota; class Gammaproteobacteria; order Burkholderiales; family Burkholderiaceae; genus Paraburkholderia; species Paraburkholderia phenoliruptrix_A. The sequence continues at coordinate 121,034 of NZ_JAEUAV010000008.1, forward strand.
CGAAGAACGCTGGGACCGTGTGCTCGTTTCGGTGGAAGACATCACCGAACTGGAGGGCGCAAGACACCGCGTGACGCTCGCCGAGGAATATGCGCGCGGGCTCTTCGAACATTCGCCGGTATCGCTGTGGGTCGAAGATTTCAGCGCCGTGAAGCAACTGCTCGATGGGGCGCGGGCGGCGGGCATCAGCGATTTTCGTGTGTTTACCGATGTGCATCCGGAGTTCGTCGAACGCTGCATGCAGGAAATTCATGTGCTCGACGTGAACCAGCACACGCTCGACATGTTCGCCGCGCCCGATAAGAAGACACTGCGCGCCCGCCTTACCGACGTGTTCCGCGACGACATGCGGCCGCATTTCCGCGAGCAGTTGCTGGACTTATGGGAAGGCAAACTATTCCAGCAGCGCGAGGTGCTCAACTATTCGCTCGACGGCAACGAAGTACACGTACACCTGCAATTTTCGGTGCTGCCGGGACATGAAAAAGATTGGGACCTGGTACTCGTCGCGCTGACCGACATCACCGCACGCAAGAAGGCGGAGGCGTACCTCGAGTTTCTGGGCAAGCACGACGTGCTGACGAAACTGCGCAACCGCTCGTTCTATGTCGACGAACTGAACCGGCTGGAACGCAAGGGACCGTGGCCCGTAACGATCATCATGGCCGATTTGAATGGCCTGAAACGCGTGAACGATCAACTCGGCCATGGTGCCGGCGACGCATTGCTGCGCCGCGCCGGCGAGGTGCTCGCCAAGGCTATGGAGCCGCCGTTTCAGGCCGCGCGCATTGGCGGGGACGAATTCGCGATTCTCATGCCCAACACCGACGAGCGCGGTGGCGCGGCGATGATGGAAGCGATCTGCAAGCTGGTCGAAATGAACAATCAGTTCTACCCCGGCTCGCCGCTCAGCTTTTCGATGGGCGCGGCGACCTGTCAGCGCGGCGACCGCCTGGAAGCGGGCGTACAGCGCGCGGATCTGCTGATGTACGAGGAAAAGCGCTCGCACTACGCCAATCAGCTCGACCCACAGGGGAGCGGTCCGCAATGAACCGCAATGAACCGCAATGAACCGCGGTGACGCTGGCCGCGTGCAAGTCGGCCTTCGCTATACCGCCGTCACGTAGCGCGCGACAGGCTTGACGATACGCGGCGGCGGCGAATCGTAGATTGCGCGCATGCGTTTGACTTCGTCCACCGGACTCAGGCCGAAAAGACGCTTGAATTCGCGGCTGAACTGCGACGCGCTTTCGTAGCCCACGCGCGCAGCGGCCGCGCCCGCGTTCAGACCATCCTGCACCATCAGCAAACGCGCGTGATGCAAACGCGTGGTCTTCACGTATTGCATCGGCGAAGTCGCCGTCACGGCCTTGAATTGCGCATGAAAAACGGCGAGGCTCATGCCGGCTTCGGAAGCAAGCGTATCCACATCGAGCTGGCCGTGATAGTCGGCATGAATACGGCGCAGTGCTTTGGCAATGCGCCCAAAATGATTCTGATGCATGAGCGCTGCGCGAATCGCATCGCCCTGCTCGCCGGTCAGCACGCGATAGCAGATCTCCCGCACGATGCCCGGCGCAAGAATGCGCGCGTCCACCGGCGACATCAATGCGTCCAGCAAGCGCTGCACCGCGCTGCTCAAGGCGGAATCGAGCGGCGTTGAATAGATGCCGAGCGGTTCGTTGCGTGCAGCGCCCTGCGTTTCGTTGAGCGCCATCAGCAACTCAGCGACCACGGCCAGATCGACCCGAATGGAGATGCCGAGAAACGGCTCCTCGATGCTTGCCTCGGTCTCGCATTCGAACGGCAACGGCACGGACAGCACCAGGTATTGCTGCGCATCGTACTGAAACATCTGGTCGCCGAGATAACCCCGCTTGCGCCCCTGACACACGATCACAATGGACGGCTCGTACATGACGGGCATGCGCGGCATCGGACTGTTCGCGCGCATCAGGCTAACGCCGTCGAGGCTCGAGCAGGTTATGCCCGGCTTTGGCGCCAGCGTGTCGAAGACTTCAATCAGGCGCTGCTGTGCGGCAGGGGCAGCGGCAATTTCGGCGGCAGACGGTGACGGTCCGGACGGTAACGGCGACATGGCGATATAGTGACGGCAAGAGAATAATGCCTGAAATTTAGCATCAAACAGGCTGCTGCGCTCCATTCGCGGAGTTTTAGGCAAACCTTCAAGATATTCAGGTATTCACTGGCCCGCTACGGGCTTCTAACATGGGAACCCTGCCTGCACGACCTTTTCCGCGCCTCGCGGCATGGGGTCGGCAGCTCACATTCGATGAGTCCGCCGTCGCGGCCTGCGCCGCTATTTGGCGCTGCTGTCCCGCGCCGCGAGGCCGGCTTCGAATGGCAAACCACGGCAAGGTTGGCCGCATCGGCGACGCACGTCGCCCATCTTCGGCGCCTTGCAACCTCACCCTCTTTGCTGGAGCTACCCATGAGCACGACGTATGCCTATGCTGCGAACGACGCCAGCGCGCCGCTCGCCCCGTTCGAAATCCAGCGCCGCCAACTGCGCGCGCATGATGTGCAGATGGAAGTACTGTTTTGTGGCGTGTGTCACTCCGACCTGCATCAGGCCCGCAACGAGTGGAAGAACACCGTGTATCCGGTGGTGCCGGGTCATGAAATCGTCGGCCGCGTGACTGCGGTGGGTCCGGATGTCACGAAGTACAAGGTAGGCGACCTGGTCGGCGTGGGTTGCCTCGTCGACTCGTGCCGTACTTGCGCGAGCTGCGCCGAAGGCCTGGAGCAGTATTGCGAGAACGGTTTTGTCGGAACCTATAACGGCGTTGACCGCGTCGACGGACAGATCACCTACGGCGGTTATTCCACGCAGCTAGTCGTCGACGAGGAATTCACGCTGCGTGTGCCGCAGAATCTCGATCCGGCTGGCGTCGCGCCGTTGCTGTGCGCGGGCATCACCACGTATTCGCCGCTGCGCACATGGGGCGCCGGTCCGGGCAAGAAGGTCGGCATTGTGGGCCTGGGCGGCCTCGGGCACATGGGCGTGAAGCTCGCGCGCGCAATGGGCGCGCACGTGGTGCTGTTCACCACGTCGCCTTCCAAGATCGAGGACGCGAAGCGGCTTGGCGCGCACGAGGTAGTGATTTCGAAGAACCCGCAAGAGATGGAAGCGCATGCAAACAGCTTCGATCTGATTGTGAACACGGTGGCCGCGCAGCACGACCTCGATCCGTTCCTGAACCTGCTCAAGCGCGACGGAACCATGACGCTGGTGGGCGCGCCCGAGCACGATCATCCGTCGCCGCAAGTATTCAACCTGATTTTGAAGCGCCGCCGGCTGGCCGGTTCGCTGATTGGCGGCATTGCCGAGACGCAGGAAATGCTCGACTTCTGCGGCGAGCATGGCATTACTTCGGATATCGAAGTGATTCCCATGCAGAAGATCAACGAGGCTTATGAGCGGATGTTGAAGAGCGATGTGAAGTATCGGTTTGTGATTGATCTGGATTCTTTGCGGAAGTGATTTCAGGTTTTTGGCTGTGGTGGGGTTTGTTGTGAACCCCCTTGGCCTTTCCTTGAATTCACGGTGGTCTATTGGTGTTGCCCCTGTGCGGGGCGGCACTTACTTTCTTTGCCGCCGCAAGGAAAGTAAGCAAAGAAAGCGGGCTCACACCGCCAGCTCATAAGTGGGTCCCTCGGCTCGGAACGGGTAGTGGTACATCTGGAATCTGCCTTCTCGCGCCCTCCGCCCTGGTGACAAGGCAGTCATTCTTCCGGCGGCGCTGCGCGCGCCGCAGCGGTTGTTCTTCCAACCGCCGGTATTTCCGGTGCTGTGCCGCACCTGCACCGCTGCATGCCTTGCGCGAGCAACGCTCGCACCTCGCCGAGGCGTAGCCGACGGCCGGTTTCACGAGCGAACGCGAGCGGCGGGTTTCATGCGAACCTTCCGTCGAGCACGTAGTGCGAGGCGGGAAGCATGACTGCCTTGTCACTAGCGCCGAATGTGCGGGAAGACAGATTCCAGATGCACCACTGCCCTCTGCAGGCCACGGGACCCACTTATAAGCTGGCGGTGTGAGCCGCTTTCTTTGCTTACTTTCTTTGCGGCGGCAAAGAAAGTAAGTGCCGCCCCGCACAGGGGCAACACCAATAGACCACCGTGAATGCAAGGAAAGGCCAAGGGCTCACAGCAAGCCACGCCGCGAAAAGCAAAACCACTAGAAAGAGAGGCCCAAATGCTAGACCGAATAACCGCCATGCGCACCTTTATCCGGATAGTGGACACCAACAGCTTCACCCGCGCAGCGGAGTCTCTGAACATTCCGCGGGCGACGGCAACCACCATCGTCCAGAATCTCGAGGCCCTGCTCGGCACGCAACTGCTCGTGCGCACAACGCGGCGTATCAGTGTCACGCCTGAAGGCGCCGCCTACTACGAGCGTTGCGCGCAGATTCTCGCCGATATCGACGAGATGGAGGCGAGCATCCGTCACGCGACGGACAACCTCACCGGCCGTCTGCGCATCGAGATGCCCGGCGCGGTGGCAAGCGCGATTGTCCTGCCCGCTCTCGACGACTTTCACGCGCGCTATCCGAACCTCGATCTCGCCATCGGCGTCAGCAATCGTGTGGTCGATCTGGTATCCGAGGCGATCGACTGCAGCATCCAGCTTGGCGAACTGCCCGATTCGACTCTGGTGGCGCGGCATCTCGGCACCATCGAGCACGTGACCTGCGCAAGCCCGGCTTACCTCGCGCGCTACGGCACGCCCACGGATCTCGACGATCTGCGCGGACACGTCGCCGTCAATTGCATGTCGCCGCACAACGGCCGCGAAGTGGCGTTCGATTTCGAAGTGAACGGCGAAGCGCAAACCGTCAAGGTCAACGGCTTCATCAAGGTGAGCGACGAGCAGGCCTATCTGACTTGCGGACTGCAAGGCCACGGGCTGATTCAACCGGCCCGAATTGCGGCACAGCCGTACCTCGACTCGGGACAATTGCGCGAAGTACTGCCGCAATGGAAGCCCGTGCCTATGCCTGTGTCGGTCGCGTACCTGAAGAATCGTCGCGTGTCGCCGCGCGTGCGTGCGTTCGTCGACTGGCTTGCAGAACTGTTCGAGAAGGCCGAGCACGTCGAGCAAGACCTCTCGCGCGTGCGCCAGTTGTTGCGTGGCCTGCATCCCGCCTGAAGCGCATGCGCTTCAGGCGCACGGCGCGCTTTGCGCATCAGCCCGGTACCGGTACGGGGCGCGTGAGCAGGTCCACGTAAAAATTGAAGAAGTTCTGATTGTCGAAGCGCTTGACGATCGTCATCTTCTGCAATCCGGCCGGCGGAGAGCTCGTATAGCCGGTGGATTTCCCGTCATTTGCGCCAAAGCTCGTATCGACATCCACCCACTCTTCTACCGTCTGCGTCGCAAACGAAGGATGGATCAGATAGCCGAGCGTGAGCGTGTCCCAGATGTTGGTGGTGTAGTTCGGATTGGTTTCGAAGCCGTTCTTGCCGTCGAAGCCGTAGCCGTTCAGCGTCTTGAACAACTGCGTAATGATGGTCTGCTTTGCCGGGTCGTGCGCGATACGGTCGTAGAGCGCCTTGTCCATCTTCACCGTATCCGTTACATCGAGCGGAACGACAACCTGTTTGATCGGCAGACGCAACACCTCCTTAGCCGCCTGAGGATCGAACCACCAGTTGAATTCAGCCGTCGGCGTGGTATTGCCGGGCACGTCGATTGCGCCGCCCATGTAGATGATCTGCTTGATCAACGGCACGATCTCGGGATGCTGACGCGCGGCAAGCGCAATATTGGTCAAAGGCCCGATGGCGAGGATCGTCACTTCGCCGGGATTCTGCTTCACTGAATCCACGATGAAATCCACCGCGCTTTTGCTCTGCACTTTGGTGTGTGTCGCAAATCCGTCGGGCGGTGCGACCAGATCGCTGTCCGACTTCGGCTCGGGCGTTCCCCACGCGCCAAGATAACCGTCGCCGCCTGGGAACTGCGCCATCTCGGCCTGGATAGTGGCGAAATCATGCGACAGCGCGTAATTCGCCCCTGCATAAACGCCTATCTGCTTTTCGACGCCGAGCCGCTCGACAGACTTCAACGCGTCCGCGACGCCTTGCTTCAACCATTGATTGCCGGAGACGACGGTAATGCCGAGCACCTTCAGCGACCCTTGCGCCTGCAATTGCGCCGCCATGACGCCGAGCTGGCCGTCGTCGCTCAGCGTGTTGTAGTCGCTGTCGATAATGACTTTGGGGGGATTGGGGGAATTCAGATTGCTACCGCCGCATGCCGCGATTGCAAGAACAATCACGACGCTTGCCAGATACCTCGAGGCCGCGAGAAACCGCTTCATCAATGTCTCCTTTTTTTATCGCATCGGTGTGCGAACTAAGGAGAGTGATCATAGACGCAAAGGCGGCGAAGTCAAACCGGAGCGCCGCGGGGGCCCGAGCATCGTACGAGCCAGGCCGCCGCCTTTCGCTGACGCGAGCGGCCTACGCGGCGCTCGATCAGGGTTGACGCACTTGCGGCGTGGAACCCGGGCATGCCGGGTCTTTGCCCCAATGACCGTCGCACACGCGCCAGCGGCACAACTGGTCTTCGAAAAAGCCTCGCTGCGCGCACTCTTTGACGCGCTCGGCGAGCTTCGCGTTGCCGGGCACGGCGGAGGTTGCGACCTTGGTCGCCGCACTCGTGCCGCCGGCTTTCGCATCGGCCGGCTTGGTACGTGCAACGAGTGCGGCCAATAGATCGGCGTCCGAATCATCTTTCGACGCGGCGTCCGGTTTGGCTTTCTTCGCTTGAGTGGACGCAGTCGTCGTACCCGCGCGATGATGGCTCGCACTTGCCGTCGTGTTCTCTTTCTTGCTGCGCGCCGCAGCCTCGTGCTTGCTCCTGCTCGCGACAGTCGAGCTTTTGTCGTGCTTCGCCGCCGCTGTAGCCGCGGTAGCCGACCCCGCTACCGCCGCCGCGCGGCCCGAGCCAGCGGATGCACCCGAGGCACCCGCGGAAGCGAGCGCGGCAACCGGCGCGGATCCATTGCTCGGCTCGGCGCCGTCGGCAAGCGCGCGCGACAGGCGGCTTTCCGCTGCCTCCGCCGACGCCGGGGAAGCAACGGCAGGCTTGCTGTTGCTGTCGGTGTTGCTTTCGTCCGCGATGATCGTCGCAGCCTGCGACGAAGCGGGGGCGGGAGCCGCTGCCTGCGCATTCGCGCCGGTCGGCGCCGCCGCACTGGCGGCGGAAACCGGCACCGCCGCGTTGGCGACATTCACGGCGCTCGCCGGCGCGGCCGCAACGAGCGGCTCGCTCTGCCCGCGCTGCTGCATGTGCCATGCGGCCCAACCACCTGCTGCAATCACGAGCAATGCGACGAGCGCAAGCGGCGTTCTGGAGCGGCGCGACTTCTCGACAGGCGGCGCAACGCGGCCTTCCAGATTCGCAAGAATTCGCGAACCATTGCCGTCGGCGCCTTTAGCCTTATCGGATAACAGGCTTGGCGGGACTTTGGAATTTGAATTTTCCGGCGCACTCATTCACTGTCTCATTGAATCCTGGATTATTTCGCCGTGATAATACCGCTCCGGCTCCTCTCCGAGCAGGCCTGATTCTAAGAGCAAGCATTACAAAATACAATTGTTTCCAATTTCCGGGGTCGCCCTTGATTGCCGTAGTACTTCTTGGCTATTTCGCCGTCGCAGTCCTCGTCGCCGCAATGCTGCTTTTGCCGGCCGTGCGCGCTTCTTTATTAGGCGCCGCGCAGACCATTCACAGCCGCGTTATGCACAGGGCATCGCGCGGCGCTTCACACGCGCGCAGCCAATTAGCACGCTCGGCAAGAATTTCGCAATCCACCGCGGCAGATCTGAAAAATTTACTGGCGCGCCGGCGCTTGCTGATTTTTACTACGACAGGTATTCTTGCGACGCCGCCATTGGTGGCATTGGGTTTACGCGGCCGTCAGTTATTTCAGTTTGACGAAACTGCACGGGTGCCGGACGAGAAAATTGCCGCGTTACTGAATGGCGAACAGCTCGTACCTCCGCCGCCGTTGCCGCCGGAAGTGTTTGCCACGCGGGAAGTCGAGCAGATCCGGCCGGCGCTGAAAGACGCGAGCCGTGACTGGAATTTGCTGGATGCCGATTTTCGAACGCGTTTGCTGCTCGTCTACAAAATCATGCACGAGCAGTACGGCTACGAAATGGCCTTGCTGGAAGGTTATCGCAGTCCGGAGCGGCAAAACCGGCTCGCGCAAATTGGGAGCAATGTCACCAATGCCGCTGCGTTTCAAAGCTATCACCAATACGGCCTTGCGGCGGACAACGCGTTTTTGCGCGACGGCAAGCTCGTCATTTCAGAAAAAGATCCCTGGGCGATGCGAGGCTATCAGTTATATGGGCAAACAGCCGAACAGGTCGGCCTGACCTGGGGTGGCCGCTGGAAAATGATGGACCTGGGGCACGTCGAATATCACAAACCCGGCTTCGTCCTCGGGCGGGGGCATTAAGGACACAGCGGTACAAGAGGTTGGGAAATGGGGCGTTCAATCAATATTTTTTGCAAAAAGCGGCGATACGAACCGCAATCCGGCACACCTCCTCGCATTCGCCCGGCCGCTTTTCGCCGCGCCGGCAATTGCGGATTTAACAATTCAGCGGATTTCGCCGTCCAGCTGAATCGGCTTTCATTTCCTTTCGCCGAATTTTCAAACGCCGCACGCGCGTGATGCCGCTTGCCAGGCACGCGCCATAACACATATCACCAAGACCTGAACGGCTTATGCGACGCTTCCTCAACGTGTTGACCCATCCACGCACGCTCTCGATCATCGGCCTGCTCGCGCTCGCGGCTGTGTTGTTCGTCGGCGCCGATACATTGCAGATCGATCCGAAGTGGCCAGCCCTCGTGCTTGCCGCAGTGGTCGCGCTATGGCTGCTGGTTTGGGTGGTGCGCCGCCTGCGCGCGCGTCGCGCGAACAACAGGCTTGGCGAAATGCTCGAGCAGCAGGCGGAAAAACAAAGCGCGGAAGCGGGGCCCGCCCCCACGCCGGCACGCCAGGCAGAGCTCGACGTGCTGCGCACGCGTCTGGTCGACGCGGTGAAAACGATCAAGACTTCGAAGATCGGTCAGCTATCGGGCGGCTCGGCGTTGTACGAGTTGCCCTGGTACATCGTGATCGGCAACCCCGCTGCGGGCAAGAGCAGCGCCGTGCTGAATTCGGGCCTGCAATTTCCATTCGCCGACAAGAACAACGCCGTGATTCACGGCATTGGCGGCACGCGCAATTGCGACTGGTTCTTCACGACTGAAGGCATTCTGCTGGACACGGCCGGCCGCTACTCCGTGCATGAAGAAGACCGTACCGAATGGCTCGGCTTTCTCGGCCTGCTCAAACGCTTCAGGCCCAAAGCGCCGATCAACGGCATCATCGTGACCGCGAGCATCGCGGAACTCACCAGCAGCAAGCCTGAATTCGCCATCAATCTGGCGAAGAACCTGCGCCAGCGCGTGCAGGAGTTGACCGAGAAGCTGGAAGTCTTCGCGCCGGTCTACGTGATGTTCACGAAAGCCGACCTGATCACCGGCTTTACGGAGTTCTTCAGCGGTAGCGACCGTCACGAATACGACCGCGTGTGGGGCGCCACCCTGCCCTACGAGCCGGACGAGAAGCGCGACGTGGTGGGCCTGTTCGACGAGCATTTCGAAGAGCTCTACGACGGCCTCAAAGAAATCAGCGTCGCGCAGATGTCCATTAATCGCGGCAACAAGCTCTCGCCGGGCCAATTGAGTTTCCCGCTCGAGTTCTCGACCATCAAGCCCGCGCTGCGCGCGTTCCTTGCCACGCTGTTCGAAACGAACCCGTTCCAGTACAAGCCGATCTTTCGGGGCTTCTATTTCACGAGCGCATTGCAGGAAGGCGAAACCAATAGCGCCGCCGCCACCCGCATCGCCAACCGTTTCGGCCTGAGCGCCGAGAGCATGCCCAAGCCGCACAGCGCGTTTTCGAAGAATGGCTTCTTCCTGCGCGACCTCTTTTCCAAGGTCATCTTCGCGGACCGTCAAACGGTCAGGCAATTCGCGAGCCCGGCCAAAACGCGCCTGCGCTATGCGACCTTCTTCGGCTTCGTCGCGGTGCTGGCGCTCGCGCTGGGCGGCTGGACGTGGTCGACCATCAACAACCAGCAACTGGCGGAGAACGTCAAGGCGGATCTCGACAACGTCGTGCGTTTGCAGCAGAACCGCAACGACCTGCAATCGCGTCTTCAGGCCATGGATGTTCTTGAAGACCGTATCGATCAGCTCGAACAGTTCCGCCGCGACAAGCCGCTTGCCGTATCGTTCGGCCTCTATCAGGGCGATCGCCTCGAGCAGCGTCTTCTCACCGAGTACTACAACGGCGTGCGCCAGATCCTGCTCGATCCGGTTTCGCAGAACCTCGCGGCGTTCCTGAAGGAAGTCGACGCGCATCCCGATCAACTCGCACCACTGAACCGCACGCCCGATGCGGCAGCCGTGCCGGTCTCCGCGCACAACGCCATGGCCGCCAACAGCCAGGGCGGGCTTTACAGCGACGCATCGCCCACCAACGTGGAAGACGCGTACAACGCGCTCAAGACCTATCTGATGCTCAGCGACAAGCGTCACGTCGAAACGGCTCACCTGACTGACCAGGTGGCGCGCTTCTGGCGCGGCTGGCTCGAAACGAATCGCGGCAACATGCCTCGCGACGAAATGATCCGCAGCGCCGAGCGCATGATCACGTTCTACCTGTCACGCGTATCCGACGACGACTGGCCGATGATCGACCAGAACCTCGGTCTCGTCGATCAGACCCGCGAAAACCTGCGCCGCGTGGTGCGCGGCATGCCGGCGCGTCAGCGTGTCTATGAAGAGATCAAGGCGCGCGCGTCGACCCGCTTTGCACCGATGACCATTGCGCGGATTGTCGGCGAAAACAATACGGGGCTGGTGGCGGGCAGCTATGCAATTCCCGGCACGTTCACGCGCGAAGCATGGTTCCAGTACGTGCAGCCCGCCATTCGCGAGGCCGCGACCAAGGAATTGCAGGCGAAGGACTGGGTGCTCAACACGTCCGCGCACGACGACCTGACGCTCGAGGGCAGCCCCGAGCAGATTCAGAAAGCGCTCGTCACCATGTACAAGACCGAGTATGCAATGCACTGGCAGAAGTTCATGCAAGGCATTGCGGTGCAGAGCTTCGGCAGCTTCGGCCAGGCGGTGGATGCGATGAACCGCCTTGGCGACCCGCAAGATTCGCCGATTCGCAAAGTACTCGAAACCGCGTATGACCAGACCTCGTGGGACAACCCTTCGCTCTTTAACGCAAGCCTGAAACGCGCGCAAAGCGGCGTGACGAGCTGGTTCAAGCAATGGTTCTCGCGTGCGCCGACCGGTCAGTTGAACGCCAACATCGACATCAACGGCAATCCGGTGGAAATGCCGATGGGACCCATTGGGCAGGAGTTCTCCGCGCTCGGCCGGATCGTCGTGACGGGCGACAACGGCTCGATGCTCAAGGGCTATATGGACACGCTCTCGAAGGTCCGTACGCGCTTTAACGTCATCAAGAATCAGGGCGATCCGGGTCCGGGCGCGCGCCAGCTCATGCAGCAGACACTCGACGGCAGCGGCTCCGAACTCGCCGATTCGCTCAAGTACGTCGACGAGCAGATGCTCACGGGCCTCACCGATTCGCAACGCAAGGCGCTGCGTCCGCTGCTCGTGCGCCCGCTGATGGCCGCGTATGCGGTGGTGATCCAGCCGGCCAGCGTCGAAGTGAACAAGGTCTGGAACGCGCAGGTGTACCAGACGTTCCAGAACTCGCTCGCGAACAAGTATCCGTTCGCGAGCGATGCCAAGGTCGAGGCCGGCGCGGGCGAAATAGCGCAGGTGTTCGGCCCGGACGGCTCGATTGCGAAGTTCGTCGGCACCACGCTCGGGCCGCTTGCGGTGCGCCGTGGCGACACGCTGACTGCGCGCACATGGGGCGACATGGGCCTCGCGCTCACACCCGACTTCACCAACGGGTTCGCACGTTGGGTCGCGCCGCTCGCCGGCGGCGCAGCGGGCGCGTCGGCGGGCCAGAGCTCGGCGGAACCGCAGACGGTGTTCCAGATCCTGCCGCAGCCGAGCAGCGGCACGACCGAGTACACGCTCGCCATCGACGGCCAGCAGATGCGCTATCGCAACACGCCGCCGCAATGGACCAACTTCGTGTGGCCGAACCCGTCGGGCTCGCCAGGCGCCACGTTGTCCGCAACGACCTTCGACGGCCGCACTCTGCAGCTCGTCAACGAGCCGGGCCGCTATGGGCTCGAGAAGCTGATCAACTCGGCGCAGCGCAAGCGTCGCCCCGACGGCACCTTCGACCTGTCGTGGACGCAAGGCAACGTGACGGTGGCCGTCAGCATGCGGATCATCAGCACGTCGCAAGCATCGGGCGGCAGCAGCGACGCGCCGCAGCAGCAGAGCCTGCGCGGCTTGCGTCTGCCTTCGTCGGTGGCGGACGTCAGCGCGGCGGGCAATTCGGTGGTCGCCACTAACACGGCCACGAGCGCGGCGACCAGTGCGGCCACCGGCGCGGCGCCCGTCACGCCGAGTTCGACACCCCCGACGGCGCCGGCGGCGCGCCCCGCCACGGCAGCAGTTTCGACCCAAGGAGGCGCGCAATGACGCAGACCGTGCAGGCGCAAATCGCATACTTCGGCAAGATTCCGTCGCGCGGCGACTTCGTGAAAAGCGCGCATAACCCGCAGTTGCTCGCCACACTCGACCGCTGGATCGCCGAAGCAATGGAACTGCTCACCGACGATCCGCGCTGGAAGATCGTCTACGAAAACGCGAAGCCGATGCACTTCGCGTTCCTCGGTTCGCGCAGCAAGCTGGCCATTGCCGGGCATATGGTGGCCAGTCACGACCAGTCGTCGCGACGTTTTCCGTTTCTCGCCGCGACCGCGCTCGAAGTGGAGAAGCCGCTCACCTTTCTGGCTCACAGTCCGCTCGCCTTTGCGCGCCTGTGGTCGCGTGTTTCGGCGCAGATGAAGCCTTTGCTCGGCGCCAGCGAGCCGGCGGGCGCATTGCAGGCGCTCGGCGAAACGCAGGTGCCGATTGAAATTGGCGGCGGTCCCGGCAACCCGCATGACGGCACGTTCAACGATTTCGTCGAACACCAGACGCTTGCCGGACTCGAACAGATGCTGCTTGCCAGCGGCCATCCGGTGCGCCTGCGCGGCGCAATGCTCGCGCTCGGTTCACTGCTGCGCCCCGTGATGCAAAGCGGTTCGTCGCATCTCGAACGCGGGCTCACGCTGCCGTTGCCGAACGACCCGTTCTATCGCAGCCTCGTCGCGGCATTCTGGCTCGAACTGATTGCGCCGTTCGTCGCGCAAGCGGACTTCGAACTGGCGATTTTCATCGGCACCATTGCGGAGCGCGAGCGGCTCATCATCGGCTTTAACGGCGCGTCGGCGAAAACGCTGCACAGCGTGGTCGATCCGCAAGCGTATGCCGCACATAACATCGATATCGACGACCCTGAATGGATCGACGAACACGCACAGAACGATCATGGCATCAGCAAGCTCGTCAGTTACCTCGACCAACCGCAACTGTCCTTGCGCGTCAGCATCGACACGTTCCGCGAAGCCTTTACGGGAGCGTAGCGCGATGACCCACCCACGCATCCGGATAAACACGCGGCTCCCTCGGGTGCTGCTTGCCGTGCTGGCCGGTTCGCTTTTGAGCACGCTCGCTCATGCCGATAACGACGGTCCCGCACGCGTCACCCCCGTGGACAACAGCAGCACCTCGATTCGCACGGCGGCCCTGCCCTCGACTTCGTCCGCGGGACCTGCGGTCAACACGGCGGGCCTCGCGAGCGGTACCACTGGCGCCGGCACCGGCGCGGTGACAGCTTCGCCGCCGCCCGCCAATGCGGCGCCAGGCCAGGTCGTGGTCGGCGGCAAAGTGCCCGACGAGGCGACTAAAGCCGCTGTGCTCGCGCGTTTGCGCGAAACGTATGGCGCGGCCAACGTGGTCGACCAGATCGAGGTTGCCGACGTCGCCACGCCGCCGAACTGGTCGGCCAACGTGCAAAAGCTGATCGGCCCGCAACTGAAGCAGATCAGCAAAGGGCAACTGAAAATAGACGGCACGCAGATCGACGTGAAAGGCGAAGTGCGCAACGAGTCGCAACGTCAGCAACTCGCAAGCGACATGGCCAACGCGCTCAATCCAACCTATACGATCAAGAACGGCCTGCGCGTGAGTGCGTCCGAGCAGGGTCTGCTCGATCAGACGCTCGCCAACCGCACGATCGAATTCGAAACCGGCAGCGCTACGCTCACGCCGCAGGGCCGCGCGATTCTCGACCAGATGGCGGCGGCCATGCAGAAGATGACGACAAGGACAGTCGCGATCATTGGCCACACCGACAACTCGGGCAACCGCACGTCGAATATCGCGCTGAGTCAGGCGCGCGCCGACGCAGTGAAGGGTTATCTCGTTGCCAAGGGCATTCCTCCGCAGCAGATGACCACGACTGGCGTGGGCCCGGATCAGCCGATCGCAACGAACGACACCGCCGATGGCCGCGCGCGCAACCGGCGCATCGAGTTCCGCGCGGGCTCCTGAGCATCGGGGCTCCGAGCACAGCAATCCGGGGCGCTTTAGCGTCTTTACCCCTTGGCGCCTGGTTGCAGGAACGGCGCGCATGAAAAAGCCTGGCCCGCTCACTCGAGCGCGGGCCAGGCTTTTTTATTTCGACGCAGGCGTCTAGCTGTTTTCTTCCGGCTTCACACCCAGCAACTCGCGGATATGCGCGAGCGATCCGTCGTCTTTCACCACTGTGGAAAGCCACTGATGCAAGGGCATGTCGGCAGCCTCCGCGGCTTTGTCGGCGAAGTATGCAGCGGGATTGTGCGGCTCGGTGCTGCGAAAGAAGCGGGCCACTGCGCGCAACTGCGCGACGGCTTGCGCGCGACTCTGGATTCCTGCGATTGCCTGGCTTTGCGTGGTCGTCAACACAGGTTCCTCGCGTTGCAGTGATGTCTTGAAAGTGGGCTCGGCGCGCTCGGGTTCCTGCAACGCCGGTGCAGTCGCTCCACTCATGGACGTCTGTTGTGCCTGCGGATGCACGCCGACTTCCCGCGCGAAGCGTTCGGCAAGACGGTAGACGTTTTCGTAGGCGTCCTTCGCCTGGCGGAAGCTCGGCGCGAAGTCGCCAGCGCGGCGGTCGAGCTCCTGTTCCAGCGCGAGCATGGCCGCTTCGAATGCCTTGAGATCGGCCAGTAACGTTGAATAAAACGCGGCAGGCGTGGCGCGCTTTGAGGCGTCGATCTGTTCGATGGAAGGTTTGCCGCGTGCAATGTCGTCGGCATGGTCGGGATCGCGCTTTACGGCTTGCGCGACGTGCGCGGCGACGTCCCAGTCGATCGTGCTGTACACGTTGCCCTGCGACGACGTGAGCGGCATCGCGCGCAGCAGCTCGCCGGTGCGGCCGACGAGCCACGCGACGTTGCCAAGGCGATACTCGGTGTCGTCGCCTTCCGGTAGCGGATGAACGGTTTCCCAGTACTTTTCGCACAGCCCCGTGATCAGCGTGTAACCCTGCGTGAGACCCGTCACGCCTTCTTCAATGGCGAGCGCTTCCGTGAGCCACACCGCAAGCCGCAAGTCTTTCGTCTGGGTTTGCAGCAAGGCACTGGAACGTTCAATCACGAACGGCCAGTCAGCCTCCTTGATTTCGGTGACCCATTCGCCCTGATCGAGAGAAGGGTCCTCAAAACGCCGTGCGTGCGCAATGGCATCGAAGTCGGCGGAAAACAGAAGATCTTCGCCGCAGGGCGCAGCTTCGCTGATTGGAGCGAGCAGCGTGTTCAGATTGGTCGGCATGGCATAGAGCTATCAGGTTGCATTCGTTAAAACGCTTATACGACGGCGTACTCGAATTCGCCAGCCTCGCTCGCGCGCACCGAAATGCGCTCGATCGTCGCGCCGTTCGCAATGCGCTCCAGCACATGCTGCGCGACTTCGGGCAGCAGCGTGCCGTTCAGAATGTGGTCCACGTTGCGCGCGCCCGAATCCACTTCCGTGCAGCGGGCAAGCACCGCATCGACCAGCGACTCGTCCCACTCGAATACCGCCTTGTGGTTCGACTCGATACGGCGGCGAATTCTCTCCAGTTTCAGCTCGATAATCTCGGCGAGCACATCGTCGGAAATCGGATAGTACGGCACCACTTTCATGCGGCCGATAAAAGCCGGCTTGAACGCCTTATACAGTTGCGGACGCAAGGTTTCGGCGAGCGCGTCCGCATCGGGCAGTTCCTCTGCGCTTTTGTTCAGGCACGCCTGCATGACCGCTTGCGAACCGACATTCGACGTGAGAATGATCAGCGTATTGCGAAAGTCGATCTCGCGGCCTTCGGCGTCGTCCATCGTGCCTTTGTCGAACACCTGGAAGAACATTTCGAGTACATCGGGATGCGCCTTTTCCACTTCGTCGAGCAGCACCACCGAATACGGATTGCGGCGCACCGCCTCGGTCAGCACCCCGCCCTCGCCATAACCGACGTAGCCCGGCGGCGAGCCTTTCAGACCCGAGACGCTGTGCGCTTCCTGGTACTCGCTCATGTTGATCGTGACCATCTTGCGCTCGCCGCCGTACAACACATCGGCAAGTGCCAATGCCGTTTCGGTCTTGCCGACACCCGAAGGTCCGACGAACATGAACACGCCGCGCGGCTTGTTTGGATCTTCGAGATTCGCGCTCGCCGTGCGCACGCGCTGCGCGATCGCTTCGAGCGCGTGGTCCTGGCCGATCACGCGCGCGGCCAGCAACGGCTGCAGATTCAACACGGTCTGGATTTCATCCTTGACCATGCGGCCGAGCGGAATGCCGGTCCACGACGCCACAATTTCCGCAACGACGTGTCCGTCCACCTGCAACGGCACCATCGGTTGAGTACCCTGCAAAGCCTGCAGTTCGGCCACCCGCAGCGCGAGCGTTTCACGCGCCTGCTGCGCTTTCTCCGCCCGCTGCGCGTCGGCGCTGCTCACGCGAGCCGCGTCGATTTCAGCACGCAGGTCGACAATCTCCGTCACGAGCGCGCGTTCCCTGTCGTAGCGCGCCTCATCTTCAGCGAGGTGTTGCAGGTCTTCCTCACGCAGTTCGCGCAGTTGCGCGAGCCGTTCGTCGTGCTGCGCCCCGCTCGCCGCCTCGCGTTCGAGTGCGGCGATTTCCGCGTCGATGCGCTCGAGGCGCTTTTTCGTATCGTCGATAGCGGCCGGTGTCGAACTGTGCGCGAGCGCCACTTTTGCGCACGCGGTGTCGAGCACGCTGATCGCCTTATCCGGCAGCTGCCGCCCGCTAATGTAGCGATGCGACAGGCGCACCGCCTCGGTGATTGCGTCGTCGAGCACACGCACGTTGAAGTGCTTTTCCATTAACGACGCCATGCCGCGCAACATGGCCGCCGCAAGCGTTTCGCTCGGCTCTTCGATCTTCACGACCTGGAAACGCCGTGCGAGTGCCGCGTCTTTCTCGAAGTACTTCTTGTATTCGCTCCACGTCGTCGCTGCGATGGTGCGCAGTTCGCCGCGAGCCAACGCGGGCTTGAGCAGGTTCGCCGCATCGTTCTGTCCTGCCTGGCCGCCCGCGCCGATGATCGTATGCGCTTCGTCGATAAACAGAATGATCGGATGCGGGCTCTTCTTCACCTCGTCGATCACGTTTTTCAGACGGTTTTCGAACTCGCCCTTCACGCTCGCGCCTGCCTGCAACAGCCCCATGTCGAGCACGTGCAGCGCCACACCCTTGAGCGGCGCGGGCACGTCGTCGGCCGCGATGCGCAGCGCCAGACCTTCGACAACCGCTGTCTTGCCGACGCCCGCCTCGCCCGTCATGATCGGATTGTTCTGCCGGCGCCGCATCAGAATGTCGATAGTCTGGCGAATCTCGCCTTCGCGGCCGATCACGGGGTCGATCTTGCCTTCGCGCGCGCGCTGCGTGAGGTTGCTGGTGTACGTATCGAGCGCGGGTGTTCTGGACGGCGTGCCGGGCATGGAAGCGGACGTGGCCGGATCGTCGGCACGGTCCGTGGCGGCTTGCCCGTCCTGACTGCGCTCGACTTCGCAGGAGCCCGCCGTCAGTTCGTCGAACTTATGCTTCAGATCGGTCACGCGCACGTCGCGCCAGAGCGGCGACATGCGCTCGGCAAACTGCGCGAGATCCGGCGCGCTCAGCAATGCAAGCAGCAAATGGCCCGAGCGAATGCGTCCAATCTGCGAATCGAGCGATGCGATCAACCACGCCTGTTCGAGCAGATCGATCAGATGCCTGGAAAACACCGGCGTGCGCGTATTACCGCTTTTCACGCGCTGCAATTCACGCTCGATATCCGCACGCAACGCATGCAGGTCGATGCTGCTTGCGCGCAGCACGAGCGCGAGATCGCTCGCCGGTTCGTCGAGCAACGCCAGCAGCAGATGTTCGAGGTCCACCTCGTAATGACCGCGCGCGAGACAGTTGTTTGCCGCCTGCAACGCTGCCTGCCGGCAGGTCGGATTGAGTTTGGCGATCAGGGTGTTGAGGGACGTACTCATGTCGTGCGATCCGGTCAGGTTCTATCGTTATGGTCAGTGAATCACGTGCAGCTCGTAGCGCGCGTCCGCGCGGTCGCGGTCTGCGTCGCGCGTACAAAGAAAGGCGTCCCAGCCAAGGCGTGCGCCCTGGCTCAAAAGCGTCGGCCCTACCGCCTCACGGCGCAGTACCAGCTTCACTTCATATTCGAGCGTGACGCCCGCGAGCAGCGTCAGCATCCGTTCGAGCGCAATGGCACGATCCGCGCCCGGCAGGAAGGCCTCGTAGTCGGCCTTGTCGAGCGGGCCGATCACGAGCCGCGCCCGCATGTCGCGCTGCCAGACACGCTCGCCCGCCAGCGCCGTCGCGCCGAGTGTCGCGTTGACGCTGCCCAGCACGGTCAATTGATCGCGCGGGACGTTGTACCACTTGCCGACAAACTGTTCGACACGCACCGGAACCCTGAAATAGTCCGACAGCGTGCGTTGCAGGTACGCGGCGGACACGGGCCTGTGCCGTGTCGGGAGTGCGTAACCCGCAATGGCTTCGTCGAATAGCGCGCCTTCGCCGCTTTGCAGGCTGCTGCGCGTGTCGTTGTCGGCCACGCCGGCAAGCGCAAGCAGCAGCGGCAAATAGCGTTCGTCGCGGTCCAGTTCATAATGAAAGGGCAGACGGTACTTCTTCCACGCCGCATAAAAGAGCGCGGTGGCCCGATTCGAAAACACATCGAAGAACTCGCGTGCGGCGCGATCACGCTTGATCTGTTCTCGCGCGATGATCTGTTCGGTGTAGTGCAGCGGCAATGCGCCCTGCCCGCCGAGCAAACCGAAAAACGCCGGTGTGATGTCCACCTTTTCGAGCGAGCCGCTTTCCAGCGCCGCAGTACGTTGCGCCTTTTCTTTTAGCGCGGTGCCTTCGTCGTCGTAAGATTGCGCGCCGTGAATCTCACTCGGTGGAAACGACATCGAAAGCGAATTGCGAAACGCAATGCGCTGCGCGACGATATCGCCTGAACGCCCGGTGGCCGATGGCGCCTGTTGTGCGAACCACTTCTCGAGCACGCGCACTGCCTGAAAGAATTCAAAGCGGTGTGGCTCATCGAGAAGCTGCTCGACTACGCCAGGATCGATTCGCCGCTGCGCGGTTTGCATCGCAAGATCTCCTCGCCGGTGCGCTTCGACACGACGACCAGTTGCACAAAGCTGTTCAGATGCACGTACAGCCCGAAGAATGTATCGATCACCCGCACAAACGACGCGAGACTCGTACCGACGAAATGTTCTTCGTCGATGGTCAGGCGAATTTCAATGCCGCGCACGAACGTGGCGAACGGTTTGCCCGGCAGCCATTGCACGGCCGCGCGCTGCTCGATCCCCACCAGTCCGTCGATATGGCGCGCCGACACTGCCGTGCGCCGCAAATCGTAGAGCACCAGCATTTCTTTTAATGCGGAAAGACCGCTGCTCGCGAGCGATACGTGATTCAGCGCGAGATGAGAGATAAGCCGCCAGTGCGCGGCGCGTCCGCGCTCAAAGCGCGCGCTCGGCGTCGGCCGGCGCAGCATGGCGATGCTGCCGGTCAGCGCTCCGCCTTCGACGAACAGGTCGCCGCCCTCCAGTCCTATTGCGAGGCCAGCAGGCAAATCGCGATTCGTGCAGGTCAAATCGAGGCTCAACGTATCGGTCTGCGGCGCGGACGGTTCGAAGTCGATATCGACAATGGAGATTTCCGTCTCGTAACCGGGGCTCTTTTGCGCGACCCAGTCGTTGCGCCGCGCGAACCAGTAGTGCCCCGCGCGCGCCGCTTCGCCATGGTGCAGCGAGTAGAACGGCCGGAACTCGGTTACGGATTCCTGATGCGCCTGCTGCCTGACCAGCTTCACCGAGTCGATCGAATACACCTCGTATGCGAATGCACGACGCGCTTCGGCCACCACGGGATAAGAAACGGCCTGATGATTGACGCGAATCGGTTCAGCGTGCTGTTCGAACAGATTGACCACCGGCGTGCAAAAAAGACGCAAATGATGCGCGGACAACGCATCGAGAAGCCGCGCGACGTGCGAGTCGCTGCGCACTTCCTTCAGCACGACATGCAGCGTGAGGCGCTGGCAGCGGCCCGCCGCACGCGTCATGGCCGCCAGATCGAAGTCGGCAAAATTGAATTTTTCCGGGAATGCAAAGTACTCGGTGAGCAGCCGGTAAGCGGGGTGAGATTTGGCCGGGTAGTCGATCAGCGCGTCGTGCTCGTCAAAACCCGCTTGCGCAAGCGGTGACGTGCGTAACTGCGTCCACACGCCGCGCCGGTCGGCTTCCACATACGTGGCCATTGCATTGACGAACAGACAGTCCACAAGCGCCGCAATGAACGACTGCTCGCCGTGCAGATGCGCGCGCAAGGTACTCACTTTCAACGCGGACAGATCGAGCTGCGCAGCGGTCGATTCGAAAGTGATGGATACGATCGCGGTGGCATTGCCGGGCAATACAGTCGCGCTCGGCGCCATGGCTACCGACGTGTACTTTGCCTCGGAAATGCGCACCGGCGCGAGCGTCACGTCGTACGCGGTACGAAAACGGCACTGCACACCGCGAATAGGACGCGATTTGAGTTCGGTGCCGCGCTCGATGACAACCGGTTCCGTCAGATGGCTCGCCGCCGACGAGGTCCCCAATTGCGCAATCGAACATGAAGGAAACGGCCGCAGATAGTGCGGATAGAGCACTTCCAGCAGTGCTTCGGTGAACTCGGGGTAATCGTCGTCGAGCTTCTTGTTGATGCGCGCGCCGAGCAAGGCGAACGACTCGATCATGCGCTCGACGTGCGGGTCCTCGCAGTGCTCGCCGGATATCGCAAGGCGCGCCGCGATTTTCGGGTAGCGCTCCGCGAAATCGCGCGAATAGCGCCGCAGAAACGACAGTTCGCGCTCGTAATACGGCAGCAATTCTTCCATCATCTATCCCCGAACCCGAACTCTGTGCGCCTGATCCATTACCGCCGTTGCGCGTCGCGGCGGCGCTCAGACAATATCCAGGCGAAGCGTCAAAATAATAAACAGCGCCTACAGTTTCGCGCGTGCACGCGTCACCGAGTATTGCAATGTCGAAGGCTGCAACATTGCGTCGAAACTGACCGGTTCTTCTGCCGGATGAACGACCAGCAGCGCCTGAATTGCGAAGTAAAGCGCATTGGTCGATTGTTCGTTCAGTTCGAGTGTCACCGATACCTGCTGCAGGCGCGGCTCATGCCGTGCGATCGCCTGTTGAATCGATTTGCAAATGAATGTGCGGTCATAGTGACTCGCGAGGCTCAAACCCGCGAAGTCGTTCAAACCATAAGTAAGCACCGAGCGCTGACACTCCGGCAAAGCGGCGAGTTCATGCTCCGTGAGCGCGATTCGCGTGTTCAGGATCGCTTCGACGTCGCGCGCGACAGTGCTTTTCAGTTCATCCAACGACAATTGCCGCATCGCCGGTGAAGCCGGCAGATGCGGTTCGTCGTCGAACAGCTTGTCGAGAAAGCTGGGTTCGAAGCGTTTCATCAGCGTCCGAAGAAGCAGTTCCTGCAACGCGCACGCGGCGCGCGGCCGTCCTTGACGGACGATGCGCGCGTCGCCGTGCGCCGCCGCATTACACCGCGTACGTCTTGTCGTTCTTCGTCAGGCTCCACGCGCCTTGCGCGTTGCCGCCCTGGTTGCCGCCGATCTTCTGCTGCGTGTACTTCCACTGCACAGCGGCGTACTTCAGCGAGAACTGTTCGCTCGGCAAGCCTTCACCGACCACGCTCGGCGTCACGCTGGAGATGATCACATACTTCAGCTTGACTTCCAGATACTTGATACGGTTGCCTTCGCCGTCCGAACGCATGAAGTCGATCGTGACTTCGTCGAACGTCGTGCCGCCCGATGCATGCTGATAAATCAGCGGGCTCACCACGTCGATGTCTTTTGTGAACACCATGTCGGCATGCTCACAACGCTCCGAGGTGTGACCGCCCGCGGTAGAAGCCGTTGCCGAACGCGGCTGCGTGATCGAGTGGCTCCACGAATCAATTTCGATCCAGCCAGCGTGATCTTTATCGGCGGACTCGCCTTTGATCGCCGGATTGCCGAATTTTAAATAGATGTCCTTCATAATTCATCGACTCCCCAAAGAGGTGGTTTTAGCAGCTAGCCCGGACGGCCGGTCCGGGCTTTCTGAACTTCGTTTATGAATTGGCCGGCTTCGGCAGGTCGGCGACGAGCCGCAACGAGATGGACAGTTCGTCGAGCTGGAAATGCGGGCGCAGGAACGCAACGGAGCGATAAGCGCCCGGCTTGCCCGGAATTTCCGAAACCTGAATGGAGGCTTCGCGCAGCGGGAACTGGGCTTTCTGTTCCTGCGTCGCGTTGTCGTCGAGCAGCACGTATTGCGAGATCCAGCGGTTCAGGAATACTTCGACGTTCTGCGCCGATGCGAAGCTGCCGATCTTGTCGCGCATCATCGCCTTCAGGTAGTGCGCGACTCGCGACACCGAGAAGATGTACTGCAGCTGTGCGGACAGAACAGCGTTCGCATTCGCGCTGTCGGTGCTGTATTTCTTCGGTTTTTGCACCGATTGCGCGGCGAAGAACGCAGCGTAGTCGGAGTTCTTGCAATGCACGAGCGGAATGAAGCCGAGGTCGCTCAGCTCTTTTTCGCGGCGATCCGTAATGGCGATTTCGGTCGGGCATTTCAGCGCGATTTCGCCGTCGTCGGTCTTGAACGTGTGGGTCGGCAGATCTTCGACGAGGCCGCCGCCTTCCACGCCGCGAATTGCGGCACACCAGCCGAAGTCGTCGAATGCAGCAGTAAGACGCGCGGCGAACGCCCATGCCGCGTTACACCAGAGGTACTTGCTGTGATCCGTGCCGTCCACGTCTTCGACGAAGTTGAAGCCCTCTGCGGTCGCACCGTCTTTCGGATTGAACGGCAAGCGGCCGAGAAAACGCGGCAGCGTGAGACCGACATAACGCGAATCTTCCGAGTCGCGGAACGACTTCCACTTTGCGTATTCGACCGTGTCGAATACCTTGCCGAGATCGCGCGGCTTGCCGAGATCGGCAAACGTTTCAAGGCCCAGCAATTCAGGCGACGCCGATGCGATAAAGGGTGCATGCGCGGCTGCCGCGACGTGCGACATCTGCTCGATGAAATACACGTCTTCCGGCTGACGGGTGACTTCGAAGTCCCCGATGATCGCCCCGAACGGCGAGCCGCCGAACGTGCCGAACTCTTCTTCATAGATTTTCTTGAAGAGCGCGCTCTGGTCGAATTCGATGGCGGTTTTGAAGTCGCGCACGAGGTCACGCTTGGGCGCATGCAGCGCCTTGATCTTGACCGTCGCGCCGGTGTTGCTCTCCTTGCACAAATAATCGAGCCCGCGCCATGTGCTTTCCATGCGCTGGAATTCCGGCGCATGCATGACCGCGCTCAACTGCGCGGAAATGAGCCGGTCGAGCTCGGCCACCCGCGCGTCGATAGTCGCCGACAGGTTGTCCGAGACCACCACTGTGCCGTCGAGCACTTCGCGCACGAGTTCGCCGATCAGGTCTTTCGCGCGCGCATGTTCGGAATCGGACTTCGCGACGCGGCTTTTTTCGACGATCTCGTCGAGCAGCGTGGATTCCGTACCGCTTTGCGCGGTGGCGAGTTGGGCTGCCGCCGTTTGCTGATTCATCTCACACCCCGTACTTATTCGCCTTGCTTGTCGTGATCCGGCGCGCCGCCGTCCCGGTCCGCCGCATTGCCCTGGTCTTTTGCCAGTGCCTGCAACTGCTGCGTGTTGTTGAGCACTTCGGAAAGCAGGTCTTCGAGCTTGTCATTGCCAGCAAGCTTGTTGCGCAAATCTGCGAGCTTCGAGCGAGCTTCGAGCAGACGGCGCAGCGGCTCGATTTGCGCGACCACCTCGTCCGGATTGAAATCGGCCATCGACTTGAACCGCAGATCGACCGCGAATTTGCCTCCGGTTTCGCTCAGCCGGTTTTCCACCTGAAAGGCCGCGCGCGGCTCGATCGCCTTCATCACGTCGTCGAAATTGTCGCGATCGATGTTGACGAACTTGCGGTCGCGCAGCTTGGGCTGCTCGACTTCGGACTGCCCGGCGAGATCGGCCACCACGCCGACCACGAACGGCAGTTCCTTCACTTCGATCGCATCGCCGCGCTCGACCTCATAGGTGAGCTGCACGCGGGGCGGCCGCACTTTCTGCAAGCGTTTTTGTATGCTTTCTTTCTTCGCCATCGTCGGCTCCCGAATGCTGATGGTGTAGCGTGGGGATCAGCGCAGCGCGCTGAACGGATCTGACGCACCGCCGCTTTGCGCGGCCTTTGCAGGTGCTGCCGGTGCCGCGGGTGCCGCCGGTGCCGCCGGTGCTGGAGCCGCTGGTGCAGCCGGCGTGGTGGCCGCAGCGCTGGTGCCTGCTTCCGGCGTATCGACTGGCTTGCTCTTCGTGACGCGGCGAATCACGCGCTTTTTCTTCGGTGCCGGCTTGTCGTTCGGGTCGGGCGGGAACAGCGTGGCCTCGCCGAGCGTGTCGCGCAACTGCTTGGCAAGTGCCTGCGCGTCCGACTTCGCGTCGCCCGCGAGCGACGCGTCCTGACGCAGTTCGCCAAGCGATTGCGTGGCCACGCGCAGACCGGCAACCGCCAGCACGCTCTTGGCCTGACGGTCGGACTGGTCGCGCTGCAGCGCTTCTTGCGCGGCGACGATAGCCTGACCGTAATGACCCTGCGCGAACTGGATTTGCGCGATACGCGACCACGGCTCTTCGCGCGTGGGATCGGACTTTGAAAGCTGCTGATAAAGCGCGATAGCGCGGTCCTGATCGCCGCCTTTCGCGACAGTATCCGCATCCGCGAGTTGCTTATTAAAAGCCTCCGGCGTGCTTGCCGCGTTGTTGCCCTGTGTCGCGCAACCGGCCATCACGCCGCAAGCCAACACTACCCCAGATAGTTTTACTAACAGACGGTCATTCATCGTTTTTCACCGACGTGCGATTTTTTAATTCGAGGGAGAAACCGGAGTTTTGCTTTGCTTCAAGTGCGCGGGTATAGTACAGGCCAAATTTCGATAATTCAACTTTCATGTGAAGAAGCATTGCACGAAAAAAATGCGCGCGGATCTTTAAAACCAGGCATGCAGAAATTGTTGCCTGGCGCAATAGCGGCGCACGCGGCGGCGGAAAAAATTTCCACTCAACGGCCACGGCGCCGCGCTGGATCGGCTTTACATGCGCATCGCATAAAGCAGCAGTAAACGGCAGAAAGCGTCATGAGTGGCGGACATTTCGCTGAAATCATTTCGTTATCAATGTTTAGACGGGGGACGGCGGCCAGCCGGTCGATGGATATGAATTCGCGCCTTGTTCGCCATGCATCGCTATTGATTACCCAGGCTGCCGCGTGTGCGCTTCTGGGCGGTTGCGCCGCCGGCGTCTCCGTGCTCGGAGCCGCCGCCAACGCGGCTTTGCAGGCAAGCGGCCTTGGCAAGCCCGAATTGCCGGACGCGCAGAAACCGCCGCGCAACGTGCCTGTCACCTTATACGCGGCGCCCAATCTGAATGCCGCGAATGACAAGCGGCCATTGGCTCTGGTGGTGCGACTTTACATATTGAAAGACCCGACTTCATTCCAGCAGGCTCCATTCGACGCATTTACGGACGCGGCGAAGGAAAAGACCACACTCGGCGGCGATCTGCTTGGCGTGCGTGAAGTCACGCTAATCCCGGGCCAGCGTTACGTTGTGACCGAAAAAGTGTCGCGTGAAGCGCAGGCATTCGGTATCGTCGCGCTATTCCGCGATCCCGCCATGCAGCGTTGGAAATTCGCCTTCGACCCGGCAAAGTCGGAGAAATCCGGCATAATGGTCGGCCTGCATAACTGTGCAATGACCGTCACCAACGGTACCGTGATCCCGCCGGAACAGGGATTGCCCGCCCAGCCGCTCAATATGCTTTCTTCGGTTAGCTGCGGTTAAAACATGCCGCGACAGTGCGATTTAACATTTTGAAGAAATTAACAATGCGGCGCCCGAATGGGCTTATTCGGGGCGCGCAGCACGCTGAACCCATATAACAGGTTTGAGATGAGTTATTCCGCAAAAGTGCTCTGGGGGGAAGGCCTGTTTCTCAGGCCGCAGCATTTTCAGCGTCAGGACGCCTATCACGAGGCGCGCCTCTTCGAGTCGATCCAGGCGATCCAACCGTACAACTGGGGCGTGCGCTCCGCGCGTTTCGACCGCGACGCGCTCGGCAGCAATGTGCTGCGCGTGAGCGAACTGTCGCTGGTGTTCCCCGACGGCGCGCTCTACTCCGCACCGCAAGCGGACGACCTGCCGCCGCCCATCGCACTCGACACGTTGCCCGACGGCATCAACGAATTCACGTTCTATCTCGCGCTGCATCCGCTGCGCGAGACAGGCGCGAACTATTCGCACGACAGCAACGCGGGCTTCGTTGCGCGGTACGTGAGCGAGCAGGCTCCGGTCGCCGACCATTTCACGGACGCGGCGGAAGCGGACATCACCTTCCTCAAGACCAGCGTCAAGCTGATCGCGCACAGCGAGCCGCGCGACCAGTTGCTGTCGGTGCCGCTCGTGCGCGTGCGCCGCACTGCCACCTCGGGCTTCGAGATCGACGACAGTTTCGTGCCGCCCTGCCTCGCCATCGACGCCTCGCCGGTCCTGCATCAGCGGCTGCGCCAACTGATCGACGCGCTGCAGGCAAAGGTCAGCGCGCTGTACGGCTTTCACCGCGAGCCGACCAAGAACATCATCGAGTTCCGTTCAGGCGACATTGCGTCGTTCTGGCTGCTGCACACGGCGAGCGCGGCGTTTGCAGCGCTTGCGCATCTGTACCAGCATTCGGCGCTGCATCCGGAGCGGCTCTTTCAGGAACTGCTGCGCCTCGCGGGCCAGTTAATGACGTTCTCCAAGGGCTATGCGCTCTCCGACCTGCCGGCTTACCGGCACGACGATCCTGGCCCCGGCTTTGCACGGCTCGACATGATCCTGCGCGACTTGCTCGAGACCGTCATCTCCACGCGCTACTTTGCGATCGCGCTCGAAGAAGTGCGTCCATCGTTTCATGCGGGGCGGCTCGACTCGGGCAAGATCGACGACAAGACGATGTTCTACATTGCCGTGTCCGCCGACATGCCGACCGCCGAACTGGTCGAAGCAGTACCGGCGCGCTTCAAGGTCGGCGCGCCCGACGACGTCGACAAGCTGGTGCTCTCGGCCATGCCGGGCGTGCGGCTCGTGTACACGCCGCAAGTGCCGCCCGCCATTCCGGTGCGGCCGGGCGCCTGCTACTTCTCGTTCGAGCCGCGCGGCGGGCTGTACGAGCGCATGCTGCAAGCGCAGTCGGCCATGATCTATGCGCCCTCGGGCATCAACGATCTTCAACTTGAACTGATCGCGGTCACATCATGAGCTACGCGCCTTCACTATTCGGCGGCAGCACGCCTGCCGCGACGCCGTTGCCGGCAAGCGAACCGAGCTATCAGGTCCGCTCGCTGCTCGATTTGCTGTACGACGGCTTCTTCATGCTGTTCCTGTTGAAGAACGGCCGCGAGCCCGGCGAGGCGCACGAGTTCAGTCAGCGCATTCAGCAGTTTCTCGGCGACTTCGAGCGCGGCGCGAAAAAGCTCAATGCATCCGCGGAAGACGTGTATGCGTCGAAGTTTGCATTCTGCGCGGCGATAGACGAGTCGGTGTTGTCGTCCACCTTCAGGATTCGCGCCGACTGGGAGCGCCGGCCACTGCAACTCGTGCTGTTCGGCGAGCAACTGGCGGGGGAAAAATTCTTCCAGTATCTCGAGGAATGCCGCGCACAAGGCGCGGCGCGCTTGCAGTCGCTCGAGGTGTTCCACATGTGCCTGCTGCTCGGCTTTCAGGGCAAGTATCTGCTGGAAGGGCCGGAGAAGCTTGCGTATCTGACCGCGCGCCTCGGCGACGAAATCGCGCACATGAAGGGCAAGCGGGCGCCGTTCGCGCCGCACTGGCAACTGCCCGATCAGGTCGCGCACCGTCTCAAGCGTGAAGTGCCGTTGTGGTCGATCGGCGCAGTGTTCGCCCTGGTCGGACTGCTCGCCTATCTGGGCTTGAACACCTATCTGCGCGATCAGACCTTGCGCACGCTGGCGCCGTATTCGCAAGTGGTCAAGCTGGGGCCGCAGTCGGCCACGCTGACCATCTCGCTGCCGTAGCGCTACGCGGGGCACCATGCAATCGCAAATGAAACGGCCCGCTACAAGCGGGCCGTTTCACTTATCGCAGCGAGAATGCTCGCGGCAAGCTGCCGCTTACTGCGACTCCTCCGCCCACACCGCGTTCTCGCGCGCCATCAGCGCCGTCGACGCGGCCGGCCCGAAGGTGCCCGCCGTATAGTTGCGCGGCCGTTCGCCCGACTTCGCCCATCCTGCAAGAATAGGCTCGGCCCATGCCCATGCGGCCTCCAGTTCGTCGCGGCGCATGAAGTGCGTGAGACGCCCGCGAACCACGTCGATCAGCAGGCGCTCATAGGCTTCCGCGCGACGCTCGGTGAACGCCTGCTGCAAATCGAGGTTCAGATTCACCGGCAGCATATGCATGCCGCTGCCCGGTTCTTTCGCGAGCATCTGGAGCTGGATGGACTCTTCCGGCTGCAACTGGATCACGAGACGGTTGCCGTAATTGCGCCCGCCGCTCGGAATGATCGAGAAAGGCAGATCCGAAAATTCGATGACGATCTCGGACACCTTCTTCTGCATGCGCTTGCCCGTGCGCAGGTAAAACGGCACGTTGGCCCAGCGCCAGTTGTTGATATGCGCACGCAATGCGACGAAGGTTTCCGCGCGGCTGCCGGCCGGCACGTTGTCTTCCTCGAGATAGCCTTTCACCGCTTCGCCGTCCACCGCGCCGGCCGTGTACTGGCCGCGCACCGTGTCGCGCGCGATGTCCTCGGGCGTCATGGGCCGCAACGAGCGCAGCACTTTCAGCTTCTCGTCGCGAACGGCGTCGGGATCGAGCGAGACGGGCGGCTCCATCGCGACGATGCACAACAGTTGCAGCAGGTGGTTCTGCACCATGTCGCGCAGCGCACCGGTCTTGTCGTAGAAGCCTGCGCGGCTGCCCACGCCGACGGTTTCCGCCACCGTGATCTGCACGCGCTTGATGTACGGCGCCTGCCACAGCGGTCCGAAAATCGGATTGCCAAAGCGCAGCACCATCAGGTTCTGCACCGTTTCCTTGCCGAGGTAGTGGTCGATCCGGTAGATCTGCGCTTCGTTGAAATGCTTGCCGACTGCCGTGTTGATCTCCTGCGCGGACGCGAGATCGTGGCCGAGGGGCTTTTCCAGCACGACGCGCGAGAGCTCGTCCACGAGCCCCGCCGCCGAGAGGTTTTCGCAAATGTTCGTGAACAGATCCGGCGACGTGGCCAGATAGAACACGCGGCGCACGCCCTCGCGCGACGCTTCCTTCAGGCGTTGGTAGTCGTCGGCGGAGTCGACGTCCATGCGCACGTATTCGAACAGCGCGAGGAATTTGTCCCACGCGGCGGCGTCGAACGCCTTCTTTTCGATGAAGGGCTTGGCCTTCTGCTCCATGAACTCGGCGATGTATTCCTCGCGCGACCAGGGCTTGCGGCCGATGGTGATAATGCGCGTTTCAGGCGGCAGGTTGCAGTGCAGATGCGCCATGTAGAGCGCGGGCAGCAGCTTGCGAAACGACAGGTCGCCGGTGCCGCCGAAAATGATCATGTCGAGCGCAAGCTCGGGAGTCGCAGAAGCGTGTTGAGTCGTCATAGCGCGGTCGCAGCGTCGTGGGAAAGAGGTGTTGTGAGGCGCCGAAGGACAGCGGCCACGACTGGCCTTGGGCAAATGCAGAAAAGCGCAGACGCGGCTCGGGCTGCACGCATCGGCGGGTTTTCCGGCAAACGCCTATGGTGCAACGTTTTGAGATTGTTTGCACGGCAACATGTGCCGCAGCTTGGCGCAATATGCCAACGGCTCGGCCAAAGCCCTGTCTTGAATGGCTTTTTTCGCCGGACGACGGAGGGTGGCGTCGGCCCGAACCGGGCGACTGGAAACGCTGGCGCGGCCGACGCGTTGGTCAGATTGATGGGGCCTGCGTTCGCGTGGCCGCGTCCAACCGTGCACGGCCACGCCTGGAGGCGCCCGCCGACCCCCGCCTACCCCGCCTACCCGGCGGAAAGCGCCTGCCGCGCCACCCGGCACGCCGCCAGATCCCAGGCCGCACAGCCGACGCTTTTGAAAACAACCGGCGTTTGCGACGGCGCCCAAGCCGCGTTGTCCAGCACCGAGGCAATGCCGCGCACGCCTGACCAATCCACGCCTGCCTGAATGAAATCGCCGGCTTCGTGTTTCGCGCCGGCCATGTCGTCGACGAAAAGCGCGCTGCCCGCCAAGGTCCGCGCGCCGATCTCCACCATCTCCGGCGTGAACGCGCCGACGCCGATCACGAGGCGCCCGGCGCGCGCCGCTTCGTCATAGACGGCCTGACGGCTGGTGGTCAGCGCAATCACCGTGTCGATGGAATCGGGCAACGCTGCATCCGGCTGGGTAAGCGGGCGCAACTCGAACGCCTTGCCGCGATGCGCGGCGCAAAACGCCTCCGCGCGTGCCGGCGCACTGCCCTTCACCCATACGCGGGCTTGCGGATACAGATCGCCGATCGCCTCAAGATGGTTCAGCGCCTGCGTGCCGGTGCCGATCAGCAGGAATTCGCGCGGCGCGGCGGCCGCGAAGGTGCGGACACCGAGCATCGACATCGCCGCGGTGCGGCGGCCTGTCACCGTCGGGCCGTCGAGAATGAAGAGCGTCTCGCCGGTGTCGGCGTCGAACGCCATCACCTGGCCATGGATGGTGGGCAAGCCGCGCGACCCATTGCCCGGGCAGACGTTGACGAGCTTGTGGATCGCGAGATCGGACGCGCTCGCCGGCATGGACAGCAGAATGCCGCCGCCGTTGAGCGGCACGCCGAGCCGTTCGGGGCTGGCTATGCGCCGCTGCGCATAGTCGATGCTGGTGCGCTTCAATGCGTCGACGAGCGCGGCGTAAGGAGTCAAGCGCGCGGTCGCGGCGGCGTCGAACATCTGCGTGGTCGGACGGGTCATGGGCTGATGGGTGTTGGTGGGGCGTGGGTGTGGACGCAGTCGGAACAGTCGATTCTACGACGCGTGACCGTCTGCCTGGCGTCTTGTCAAACCGGTTTCCCCGCGCATCGCGCATGAGCCGCCCGCGGATGCGGACTTACTGCGTCGCGTCCGGTTTCGCGCCGCTGTCGGCCGACTTCTTGCCGCCCTTGAACATCGCCCGGCAAGGCGGACTCAGTTCGTCGATGTGCTGTTTCATGCAGGCGGTGATTTTCGCCTTGTTGGGAATGTCGGACGCGCAAAAATGCATTGCGTCGCCGCGGCAGGCTTTGGCCTGTTCATCGCGGGTCGCCGCATGGGTTTGGGCCGCCGTCATAGCGCTGAGCGCGACAAAGCTCGCAGCGAGCAGGGCGTGAGTTTTATTCATGTTGAGTCCTGTATCGCGGATGTCGATACAGGCGGGTAAGCAGAAAACGGGCCCGATCAGTTGCAAGCTGTTGCTGCGGGCGGTTACTGCCACCCCATCTGGCGTCGCCCGCGGCCTTCGTCCGCACGCGGCGGCTCACCCCTCACCGTAACGAAGCGTCATGCCGCGGCCCGCATAAAAGCGCGTGATCGTCGCAAACGGCAGATAGACATTCGCCTGCTGCGCCCCGATTCCCGAGGGATTGTGAAACCACACCCCGCCCGGATCGCGTCCATGCAGCAGAACCAGGTGCCCGCCGCGGCGCTGATTCGGCTCGTCGGGATAGCGGATCTCGGGGCTCACGGACACAATCGCGAGCGTGCGCGAATCCAGACGCGCGGCGATATGCTCGAGCGAAGCCTGCGGCAGCACGTCGACATGCACGCCGAACGCATCTTCTACCCAAGCAGCAAACGGGCGGTAGATCAGGCCGTCCACGCCGCCGTCCTCGCGCATGCGATACACGCCGTGCCGCAACGCGTCGTCGAGCAGCGCCGCCCGCGGGCCGTGTTCGATGCCCCAGTAGTCGAGCGCGGACTCGAGGCACGTCAGACCGCAAAGGCGTTTGGCCCAAAAGCGGTAGCGTTGCCGATCCAGAAAGCCGCTTCGTTGCCAGCCTGGGTCGTCGCAAGGATCGCGGTTCTTCTCCACGATCGGGCCAACCCACTCCGGGCTACCCCATTGCGTGTAGTAAGGCACGCCGGTATGGCGCAACACGGGTTCATTCATGCTGATGCGAAAGAGAAAAGCGCCGCGCTCACAGCATGCTGCGAGGCCGCTGCATCGTGCCGTCGAAAAAGCGCTGCAAACGGAACGCGGACAGATCGAGCGACGGCTGTCCGCCGTCGTTGAACTCCGCCAGCAGCTTGCCGACAATCGGTCCCATTGCAAAACCATGTCCGCAGAATCCGGTGGCGATGGTGAGACCGGGCACTTGCGGCGGCGCGTCGATGACCGGAATGCCGTCCGGCAACACGTCGATCAGACCGGCCCACGACTCCACCACCTGCGCGTCCTTCAACGCGGGAAAGAGCGCGCGCAGTTTCGCGAGCGCACGCGGCGCGTGGCCCGCGTTCGGCTGCGGCTGCGGATCGCGCGGATGCAGCACGCGCTCGTTTGGCGGCACGACGCCCGGCAAACGGTCGCGCAAATCGCGCAGACATGCGCCGTTCAGATGAAAACTGAATTTCTCGCGCTGACTCCACAGTTCCGGCAAAAACCACTTGAGCGCGCGGAAGTGGCCGAGCGTCATGTCGACGTCGACCTGCATGTCGTCGGCGAGATTGATCGCGCCGTTCGCGCGCTGCCGGATGCCAAGGCCATGTCCCCAGAAAGTCGATGCGCTCACGACTGGCAGTGGATTCGTGCGCATGCAGGTACCGCGCACCGCCTGCTGGGGCAATTCGAGGCCGATTGTTTTCAGCAGGCGCCAACTGCTCGCGCCCGCGGCGCAAATGAAACGCGACGTACGCACCGTGCCGCGTTCAGTCACCACGCCGCTGATCGCGCCAGCCGCGCGCTCCATGCCGAGCACACCGCAGCCTTCGAAGAAAAGCGCGCCGGCTTGCGCGGCCCGCGCGGCGAAAGCGGCTGCCGTGCGGCGCGGTTCGGCCTGACCGTCGCTTGGCGTATAGAGTCCGCCGAGCGCCGGACCTTGCATGCCGGACACCACCGTGTCG
The DNA here is from genome assembly GCF_019511605.1 of Paraburkholderia phenoliruptrix. Taxonomy (GTDB): domain Bacteria; phylum Pseudomonadota; class Gammaproteobacteria; order Burkholderiales; family Burkholderiaceae; genus Paraburkholderia; species Paraburkholderia phenoliruptrix_A. The sequence goes on from NZ_JAEUAV010000008.1 coordinate 154,885, forward strand.
ATCTGCTTGCGCTCGAGCGTGCGAGTATCGAGCCCGTGCTGCCGCGCAACGTCCATCCATTGCTGGAACGAGGCCCAGTCCGCCTCGTCGGTCGCGACGTAAAGGCAGCCGCCCTGGCGCCACTCCAGATCGAAGTCCAGTTCGCGCTCGAGGTTGGTCCACAACGCAATGCCGGCCATCATCAGCGGGACTTCCGCCGACTCGCGGCCCTGCTGACGCACGAAACCCCACGCACGCGACGACTGCTGTCCGGCAATCCGCGACTTGTCCAGCACGACGACGGACAACCCGCGCCGCGCGAGGTAGTAGGCGGCCGCGCAACCCATGATGCCGGCCCCGGCGATCACCACGTCGGCCCGCTCGGGGAACGGCTGGTCTGCGGACGTGAAACCGGCATGAAGCGGATAGGTGGTCGTCATCGAGTGAGGAAGTTTTTAAGTGCGGGCATAATCTTCGCAGGCAGGCCGGTAATCCGCAATGCAGCGCTTGCAGCGCAGATCTGGAAAGCCCGTTCGGGTCCGCGTTCGGCGTTCGGCGTTCGGCGTTCGGCGTTCGGATCTTCACCCCGGGCATGGTTCATTTATCCGCCAAACGAATAATCGGTAAATATCCGCGCAACAGATACGCTCGCGCTCTATTCGCCCGGCGAATATTTGCCAAATATCCGCGATACGAATAAACTACAAATATTCGTTTGCCGGATATTTGCCATGCTGCATGTCATCGCCACCCCGGATCAGATTGCCCAGATTCTTGCCGCCAGCCGGCGCCAGGCCGGTCTGACGCAAACCGAAGCCGCCGCACGCGTCGGCGTGAGCCAAAGCCGCATTTCCGCGTGGGAAACCGACGCCGCCGCGCTGACCGTCGCACAGCTGCTGTCCCTATGCGGCGCGTACGGCATGCAACTACAGATGCGCGACAAGAACCAGCCGCAAGAGCAAGCGGCGCCGCAGGCCGAGTGGTAGGCATGGCGCGGCTCACTCATTCACGCGCGCTTTCGGTGTGGGCGAACGGCGAGCGTGTCGGCACATGGCGCCTTCCGCCTCGCGGTCCAATGGAATTTTCCTACGACACGGCGTGGATCGGCTCGCCCGCCGGCCGGCCCTTGTCGCTCTCGTTGCCTTTCATGCCTGGCAACATGGCGCACAAAGGGCCGCGCGTGCTCAATTATTTCGACAATCTGCTGCCCGACAGCGAGGTCATCAGAAAGCGTATTGCGCAGCGCTACCGGACCGGGACGCTCGACGCCTTCGACCTGCTGCAAGCCATCGGCCGCGACTGCGTGGGCGCCGTGCAGTTGCTGGCCGAGGACGAAGCGCCGGTGGGCGTCGACCGGATCGAAGGTACGCCGCTTTCCGAGGGCGAAATCGAGGCAATGCTGACGCGCACGGTCAGCGCGCCCGCGCTCGGCCCGGCAGAGCAAAGCGACGACGACTTTCGGATTTCCCTCGCGGGCGCGCAGGAAAAGACCGCACTGCTGTGGCACGACGGGCAATGGAAGCGGCCTCACGGCGCGACGCCCACCACGCACATCTTCAAGCTGCCGCTCGGACTTGTCGGCAACAAGCTGGCAGACCTCAGCACCTCCGTCGAAAACGAATGGCTATGCCTGCGCATCCTGCGCGCCTATGGCCTACCGGTGGCGAACACGGAAGTCATGACCTTCGGCAGACAGCGCGTGCTGAGCGTCGAGCGCTTCGACCGGCAACTGCATTCAAGCGGCCAATGGCTGCTGCGCCTGCCGCAAGAGGATTTTTGCCAGGTGTACGGCGTGCCCTCGCATCGCAAGTACGAGAACGAAGGCGGTCCCGGCGTGCTCGACCTCGCGCGCGTGCTGCAGCAATCGGTCGCGGCCTCGCAAGACATCGAAACGCTGCTCGCGAGCCAGATTCTGTTCTGGATGCTCGCCGCGCCGGACGGCCACGCGAAAAACTTCAGCATTCGCCTGCTCGCGGGCGGCCAGTACCGGCTCACGCCGTTGTACGACGTCATGTCGATCTGGCCAGTGGAAGGCAACGGCCCGAACCAGTGGTCGTGGTTCAAGGCGCGCCTTGCGATGGGCATGTGGTCGCGCAGCAAGCACGACGCTTTTCGCGACGTGCAGCGGCGCCACTTCAACACCATGGCGCTCAAGTGCTCGTATGGCGCAAGCGCCGAACCGCTGATAGAACGCCTGCTCGAACAGACGCCACAGGTAATCGATCAGGTCTCCGCACAATTGCCCGAGCGGTTTCCCGGCAAGGTCGCAGAACGCATCTTCAAAGGTCTGAGGAATTCGGCGGCAAAGCTGGCGGCCATGCCGCCCAACTGAGCGCATCGGCAGGAGCCCGGATGGATATGACCCGTTTTCGCCGGTAAAATGCGTCTATTCAGAACGCATCGAAAAGCGCGTGCCTGAGCGCACGGGAGAGTCCGAAGCGCATCGCCGTATCGGCGGGATTTCCGGCTGCATGAACAGACGCAACGCCGCGGTTACAAAACGCCGACTGCGCGGTTTTTTGCGGTACATTTGCTGTCCCCCGCGTAGCCGCGTTGCGCTGCGTGCATGATGCATCGCCGCGTTACGCCTGCCGTATCGCCCCTCCACAGCCTTTTAAGAACGGCGGATTCTCACGCAGTATGACCAACGAAACACACTCACCTGACTCCATCGCAGTCGCCGAGCGCGTGCGCGAGTTGATGAGCCGGCACGGAATCGGCAAACGACAGCAAACCACGGAACTTTGCCGCATCCTCGATCTGAGCTTTTCGCAGGGACACCGCAAGCTGCGCGGCAATAGTCCGTGGACTTTGTCGCAGATCAAGAAAGTCGCTGAAGTATACGGCGAACCCGCTGCACAGCTGTTCGGGGCACAGTCGCTCGATCCCGGCATGGTCGGCGCGATCGCGCAAGAAGCTGTCTTCTGCATCGGCGCGATGGAGCTGCCATGTACCGCATGGGTCGGCGCGGCACTCGAAGCGGGCAGCCGTCCGGAATTCGTCGCCTACTCGAAACTCGGCCAGTGGCGCGTTGCGCGGCACGACGGCGCGCTTTACGGCAGCGCCTACGAGGTTCATAAGATCGAGATCTACCCGCGTCGCGGGGAGACGGACAAGCCCACCATCGCCGTGGTGGACGACGATCAGGCGAGCGCCGACAATCTGCGCGACTATCTGGAACGCAGCGGCTTTGCCGCAGTCGCCATCTACGGGCTTGCCGCCTTTGCCGAGCAACTGCAAAGCCAGGTGTTCGACGGCATTGTGATCGACTGGCTGTTCGGCTCGCAAACCTCGGCGGCCGCGATTCGCGCGGTGCGGGCCTCGGAAAATCCGGATGCGCCAATTTTCGTGCTGACCGGCGAATTGCTCACGGGCAAGGCGAGCGAGTCCGAAATCAGCCAGGTGATCCGCAATTACGACGTTGCCTGCTATGAAAAGCCGGCACGCATGGCGATTCTGGTGGCCGACCTGTCCAAGCGGCTGAATCGGCCGTGAACGAGCGTACCCGGCGAATGTCGCGCGCCGTACGTTAGACGGTATGCCGCGACGCCAGCGCACGCTGCAACGCGTCGCGCAAATCGCCGTAATGTACTGGCTTTAATAACGCTTCGAAAAACGGCCGCGCGCCCGAGCCGCTGTTGCTCTCCCCCTCTGTCACCTGCTCGACCTCGGCCTCCGGTGCATACGCGCTGACCACGATCACCGGCACGCCCGCTACCCGGCCGCCGCGCGCCGCGAGATCCGCGAGAAACGAATAGCCGTCGCGTCCCGGCATGTGCAGATCCAGCAGCACGACGTCGCAGCGGCCCGTGTCGAGCCATGCGAGCGCAGCGTCGGCGTCGGCCACGGCGTGCGCGTCGTAGTCCATGTGCGCGACCATTTCGCTGAGCGACTCGCGAATCAGCCGGTTATCGTCGACGATCAGCACGCTCGGCCGCGCGCCGCCCGGCTCGGCCTGCGCCTGCGCGCCGCGCGAAGGCGCGGGCGCGACTGGCGAGACCGGAATGGTCACCGTGAAGGTGGTGCCCTCGCCCACCACGCTCGCCACTTCGACATTGCCGCCAAAGAGCCGCACCAGTCCCTGCACGATGGTGAGCCCCATGCCCGCGCCTTCGAAGCGGCGCGTGCGCGAGCCGTCGAGTTGCGTGAACTCCTGGAAAATGAGCGGAATCTGCGCCTGCGGGACGCCCGGCCCCGTGTCGCTGACCACGAAGCTCAACAGCGCCGGGCGCTGCATCAGCTTCACGCGGATCGTGCCGGTCTCCGTGTAGCGGATCGCATTGGTGACGAGGTTGTTGACGATCTGGCGAATGCGGTGCGGGTCGGAGTCGACCAGCCCCGTCACACCGCTCGCCTCGCTTTCGAGCTTCAGCCCGCGCGCCGCGGCGGACATTGTATGTTCGTCGACAATCGACGCGAGCAGCTCGCGTGGCTCGAAGTGCTCGTGACGCAGCTCGAGCTTGCCGGCGCCGAGCCGCGCGTAATCGGTCAAATCCTTCATCTGCGCTTCGAGATGCCGCGCCGCCGTTTCGAGCCGCTGGATCACCTTGCGGTCGGCTTCGGAGTGATAGTTAAAGCCGAGCAATTCGATCGACGAAACAATCGCATGCAAAGGCGTGCGCAGTTCGTGACTGATCATGCCGAGGAACGCATCTTTCGCGAGACTCGCCTCGCGCGCCGCGCGGCTCGCCTGGTGTTCGGCCTCGAGCGCCGCGTGCTGCTGATGCATGAGACGCGTGCGGCGCCGGCCGTTGACCACGAGCAAGAGCGTTGCCGCCGCCGACAGCAGCAGCAGGACCATGCCGCCCGCAAACAGCAAGCGGCGCTTGTCGATGAAATCGCGGTTCAGCGCCTCGCGGTCGGCGACGTCGGCGAAACGGCGGCTCAGCGCCAGATCGTTGACTTCGTTCCAGTGCTGGCGCAATTGCGCGACCACCCGGTTGACGCCGCCGGGGTCCTTCGGCAGGGCCGCGACGTCGGGAGCGAGGCCCCTGAGCATCCGGTCGAGCGCGTGGATTTCATCCAGTTGTCGCTGCACCAGCGCGACCTGCGTGGTGAGCCTGAGTGTGGAGCCCTCCATGACGTGCAGCTTCGACTGCAGCAACTGGTAGCGCAGCGTGATGCGCGAGTAGTCGTCGTCCACGCCGGCCTGATACAGCAGCAATTGGTTCTCGAAGCGCGCATAGGCAATTTGCAGTTGCGCCGCGTCCCAATAAAAGCCGTCGTACGAGCCGGTCAGCGACTCAGTAGTATCCGGATTGAGCAGGTTCGAGTAGAGCAGATAGCCGATGGCGCCGGCGGGCGCCGCAAGCGCGGTGAGCCAGATCAGCACATAAAAAAACCGGCGCCACGGACGGCGCGTTATTTGACGATGAGTGCCTTGATCTGCCATACGAATTTTGAATCGCCCGAGGCGCCCGCGAGTTCATCGGGAAACGCATCGCGCGGGTAAATGAGGAACAGCGGGCCGAAGTCGGTGATTTTCAGACGCCGGCCGTTCATGTTGTAGGCCACCACCACGCCATAGCGGTCGCAGTCCGTTACGGGAATGGTGTACGTGTAGTCGTCGAGCGTATGAATCTCGACCTGCGTGCCACGCGCGCCGACCGTCTTCAGAATATCCGCGAGCAGAGGTCCTGTGAAGGTGGAGCGCGGCGTCCAGGTGGTCGCGGTGGTGATCGAATGAGCCGGCAGCGCCAGCAACTGCGCCTCGTCGAAGTGATAGGCGCGGTGCGCCGCGTCGTTAGTCTTGCCGATCTTGCCTGTCACGTCGAGCGAGAGCGCCGTCGGGTCCGTCTGCGCCGCTACGCTCCACGCGGCCAGCGCGAAGATGAGCCCGATAGCCCAGCGCACGCCCGCAGGCGCGCCTGATCTGCGTTGCACTGCTGCCGTCAGATTGGTCATTTGCTTTTTATCCGTGGTCTGTTTTTTTGCGGCGCTGCTGCCCTCGTGGGCGCAGCACCCTGACTTGCCGTCGCACGCGTCACCCCGACGCGCGAATGCCGAACGGCATGCATAATATCGTCAAATTCTCTGCAGAATAAACGAAGGTCTGCCGCCAGTGCGCGTTGCCCGCGCAACGGCAACCCTCCCGCATGCGTTATGCGACTCAACGAGCGTTATGAACAAGCCGGTTTTGCCTCTCACGTATGAGCAACTCGATCACTGGATCGAATCGTTGCAGCCCACGTTGCTCGCCGAAGGTTTTGCAATGGCAATCGGCATTTTGCGCGGCGGAGCGCCGCTCGCGCTGATGGTTTCCCACTCGGCCGGCGCGCCCGTGGCGTTCTTGCGCTACGACCGCGGCTCTCGCACGGTTGCGTGGGACTCGACGCTGCCCATGCCGTCCGCCGGCTCCAAGGTCCTGCTGTGCGAGGACATTGCTGGACGCGGCTTCACGCTGGTCGATTGCATCGCGTTTCTTCAGCAGCATGGCCTCGTCGTAAAGACGCTGACTGGCGCCGTGGACGATCTCAGCCGCACGCAGCCGGACTACGCAATCGACGCACGCGGCTATTTCGCGCTCTTTCCGTGGGAGCGCCAGGCGTACACGCAGCGTTATCGCGACGACTGGGCGCGTGTGGAAGCCGGCGAAGCCGCCGCGATGGCGCACGACCACCACTACGCGACCTACGCGATCGACCTCGACGGCATCCTGCTGCCGGACGTGCCGCTCGCGCGCTATGACGAAGATCTCGCCGCGGCGCTCGTCGAACGCGACGCGCTACTGCCCTTCGAGGTGCTGCCCGGCATCGACCTGCAGCGTGTGCGCACGATCATCACGGGCCGGCCGGAAATGGACCGCGCGCGTACCGAGGCCTGGCTCGAACGGCATGGCTTCGGCCATATGCAGCTGGTCATGCGCGTGCCCGGCTCGCACGACGAAAGCCCGGCGGGCGCTGCCGCGCACAAGGCGGCGGCGGCGCTGGCGGGCGGCGTCACGCATTTCGTCGAAAGCGATCCGGTGCAGGCGTTGCTGATTGCGCAGCAGGCGCCGCTTCTGCGCGTGATCTGGTGGGACGCGCAGACCCGCACTGGCATGCTGGTCGGCGCCCGGGCGTGGGGTTGAGCGCGCGGGTTTGAATGCTCGAGCCTGAGCGCCGGCGCCGGCACGCGTCACGTTTCACACGTCACGTGTCAGGCTTCGCGCGCCTCTGCGGTTTCCTTGCGGTCCTTCGCATCATGTAGATGCAGATGACGTGCGGCACGCTGCGACGCGACGATGATCAGCTTCATCGTCGCGCGCGTCGCGCCGACGAACAGCTTGCGCGCGATACGCTCGTCGAACGCGGCGAAATCGACCTCGGTGAGAATCACGCACGGCGCCGCCTGCCCCTTGAAACGGTAGATGGATTCGAACAGTACGTCGCCTTCGCGATATTCCGGATTGCCAAACAAATCGTATTTGCCGGTGAAGCTGCGCAGCCGGTGCGGGCCGAGATGATCCTGCGCGGTCATCACCGAGCCCTCGCGTCCGCGAAACGACAGCACCGCGATGTCCTGCTTGCGAAATCCCAGCGACAGCGCTTGCGTAATGGCGCGCTTGGTCGCTTCCGTCGCGGCCTCGGCGGCGTTCGCTTCGTCGTAGACGGACAGGGAAATGTCCGAGCCGTCGAACGGGCTGCCCGAGGCAAGCGCCGCCGCGCTCGGCACCGAAGCGCCGACCACCTCGCGCACGTAATCGAGAATGTCGCGCGGGCTGCGGTAGTTGGTGGTTTCCTTGAGCGTGGTCCAGCCCGGCAGCGCGACCGGCTCGCGCATATACAGGTTCTGCAGCGGATCCTCGAGCCACCACCATGCGCCTCCGGGCCGCAGCAGGCGTTCGAGCGCGGCGACCCACGGCTCCTGGAAATCCTGCCCTTCGTCGACAATCAGCACGTCGAATTGCCAGCGCGCGTCGATAGGCGTTTCGGCGAACATCGCCTCGAGCTGATCGAACACCTGGCCCGATTCGAAATCGGGCTCGCGGCCCGCGTCGCGCGCGATCCAGTCGCACAACTGGTGATAGTTCGCGACCTTGGCCTGCGGCGGCGCTACGCGCGCAATGTGATCGGCGAGCGGCCGGTTAAAGCACACGTACAACGGACGCTCGCCGCGCGCGGCCGCGTCTTTCATCACCTGCACGGCGAGTTGCGTCTTGCCGGAACCGGCCGTGCCGATCACGCGCAGCCGGAACGGCGAGAATTCGAGCCGCCGCGCCCACGTTGCGAGGCCGCCCGCCAGCCGTGTGACGAGCGTGCCGGCCTGGCCGACGAGCGCGCTCGCGTCGGGTGTGAGCGCGAGTTCATCGGCGAGAAAGTGGTGGATTTTCGACGCGCAAGGCAGACGCGGCTCGTCGGCCGGCAACGCTTCGCGAATCACGGCGGCCAGCCGGTCGCGCCGGGTCGCGTCGACAATGCGCGCGGGGTTCACCCCGGCAATCGCGGCGTCTTTCACGATGTGGTCGGGGCAGTACAGAAGTTCTTCGATGAAATACGTGCCCGCGCCGAACGCCGCGGTAAAGCGCCGGTGCAACCCTTCGATGGTGTGCGCAAGCGCGATCGCCACGTTGCGTTCGGTTTGCAGATAGACCTTGACCAGTCCTTTAGGCGTTTCGCGCAGAAAACCCGTTTTCTGTTCGACGATCATCACGCGGCCGGCCGGACTGACGATCACGAAGTCGGCCTCACCGAATACCGAGAAGTTCTGGTTCAACCGCGTCCAGTGCACACCGTGATAGACGGTGTAGCTCTCGGGCAATGCCTTTTCGAGCAGCGCCAGGGTCTCGCGTTCGCGCGCTGCCGCGCCGGTGGCGGCGAGGCTCTTCCAGTCGTCGGGGACAATGCGGGCCATGCGGTGCCTCGTCGTAATTCGGTGCGCTCATTGTACGCAACGCATGGCGCGCAGGCATGCAAACGCAGGGATCGTGTATCGTTACTGGTTGAACGCCGCGCAAGGCGCGGCTTGCCAATTGTCGACAAAAAGGGATTGACCGGATGATTACGATCTGGGGACGCACGAACTCAGTGAACGTGCAAAAGGTGTTGTGGTGCTGCGATGAACTGGTGCTGCCGTATGAGCGCATCGACGCGGGCCTGCAGTTCGGGCGCAATAACGAACCCGCCTATCTTTCGATGAACCCGACCGGCAAGATACCCACGCTGGTGGACGACGACTTCGTGCTGTGGGAATCGAACTCGATCTTGCGCTATCTGGCGCTTCAATATGGTGCGGCAAGCCCGCTGTACCCGAGCGAGCCGAGACTGCGCGCGAGCATCGACCGTTGGCTCGACTGGTCGCTCTCCACGCTGCAGCCGGCGGAGCGGCCGGTGTTCTGGACCCTCGTGCGTACGCCGCCGGAACAGCGCGACGCAACGAAGCTGGCCGACGACGTGCGCAACGTCACCTCGCTGTGGCGCCTGCTCGACACGCATCTGCAGGGCCGTTTCTTCCTGGAAAGCGACAAGTTCACGCTGGCCGATATCGTGATTGGCGCCTATGCGAAACGCTGGTTCGGCCTCGCGGGCATCGAGCGTCCGCCGCTGCCGAGCCTCGAGCGTTGGTATTCGCGCATTGCCACCCGTTCGGGCTTCAAGAAATACGTGGACTTTCCGTTGACCTGATGCGGAGTCGCGCGCGTTTGGGCGATTGGGCGTTTGTGCATGATGAAACAGGTTGGATCGCGGCACCATGGCCCGGGGCCATGCGGCGCTGGGCGGTTGACGCTGCGCCGTTCGTGACTGTGCCTTTGCGTCTTTGCCGCTAGGCCGCCAGCGACGCGTGCCTCGGGCAGCAATCCCGCATTGGCCTTTATAATCGCTTCATGAAGAACGCCAAGCCCGCCGCGCACGCCCCGCACTCCACCGCTCCCGCCAGAGCGGATCAAACCGCCGCTGCGGCCGAGGCGCATGCGCACCCGCATGCACACCCGCATGATCACGCACACGCGCCGCGGCACCCGCATGGCGAATCGCCCGAAGCCGCGCTGGCTCTCGCGGAAGAATATTGTCGCGAACGCGGCGAGAAACTCACGCCGATCCGCCGCAAAGTGCTGGAGTTGCTGCTGAATTCGGGGCGCGCCACCAAAGCGTATTCGCTGCTCGACGAAATGCGCCAGATCCACCCAGGCTCGGCGCCGCCCACGGTGTATCGCGCGCTGGACTTCCTGCTTTCGGCGGGGCTCGTGCACCGCATCGAGTCAATCAACGCCTTCACGGTCTGCCACGACCTCACGCAATGCCAGCACGGCATTCTCGTGGTCTGCCAGCAGTGCGGCAACGTCACCGAACTGCATCAGCCGAAACTGCGCCGGGCGCTCATCGCCCAAATAGAGGACGCGGGCTACCGGGTCGCCAGCGACGAAATCGAACTGAAGGGAGTGTGTTCCGCGTGTCAGGCGGCGGAAGTGGCTGCGGCGGCCGGGTCGAAGGTGGGCGTAACAGCGCCTGGCGCCGTGAAATAAGCATGGCGGGCGGGCTGCCGGCGCTGCATTCATTGTGCCGCGGACGAAGCACAACGCACGCCAGGCGTTGCGCTCACTTCGCCGCGGGCTGGGAAGCAACAACCGCGAATCCGGGCTAATCGCCCCTGCGCCGCACACTCACCGCGCCGCGCGCGCGCCAATGGCGTCGTGCAGCAAGGTCACCAGATCTTCCGGCAAGGCCGGCTTGGTCATGAAATGCTGGAAACCCTCGCCGATACTTCGCAGACGGTAAGCGTCGTCGGTATGGCCTGTCAGCGCCACGGCCACCGAAGGCGGGTGATCGCCGCGAATCTCATGATCGCGCAGGCGCTGGATCAGGTAGAAGCCGTCCATGGCGGGCAATTCCAGGTCGCATACGACCGCATCGGGTAGCAGGCGGACCGCTGCTTCGACACCCTCTTCTGCATCCGCCACTGCAACGACGTTTGCGCCTTCCGCTTCGAGCAACAAGGTCAGCGATTCCCGGCTGTCCGGGTCGTCTTCTACGAGCACGATCGTGGTCTGATCGAGTCTCAATGCTCCGTTCATCTTCTGTTGTTGCTCTAAAAATCCGGTTAGGCCGTCAGGCTTGGCCAAGGTGTCACCTTGCTGCTTGTGCTGTTGATGTTGTTTGCCGCCGATTTGCGCGGCCGCGATGTTGCTGTTCATGGTTCCGACTCGATTTCATGTGCCGAGTTGCAGGAAAGCGCCGATTGTAATCAAGGCCACCTGCCACGCGCGCACCATAACGCGCCAAAATTGCACGCCAATGAAAAAACGGCTCGCGGTGGCCTGTTCGCGGCAACCGGTGCCGACACCCGCTTCGCCGCGGCCACGTGCGATGCCATGCACGGCGCGCGCCGCAGCAGCGTTCTTGCGTCTTCCTGCATAGATTTCTTCTGTGACGCCGCGCGGCCCCGGTGCGCGACGCTCCCATTCACCTCATGGGTAGCAGGTTATGTGCCGCGCATTGGCCACAGCAAGACGCGCCCGCGGTTTGACCGCCATTCACCTTGTTTAGTCGGATGAAGCTTTCTTCGGAGCAATGCCCTGCGTGAGCAGCGCAACCGCGTGACGGGCGACTTCTTCTTCGCCCGCCTGGCGACGCTTGGGATCGCCGCGCCATAGCTTGGAGGTGGCAAGAGGCAAGACCGTCAGGCCGAGCAGTGTGATGAACATCAGCGACGGCTCGAGCGCCGCATTCAGACGGCCTTCTTTCTGCCAACGCTCGATGGCGGCAAGCGACATCTTCTGATTCGCGTTACCGAAACGCTCGAGCATGCGCTGACGCAACAGCCCGCTGTCGCTGATCACTTCACGCACCCATAGCGACGGAAACCACGGGTGCGCGACCGCTGCCCGCACCATCCGCTGCGCAAGCTGCGTGATGGCGGCGACGGGATCGTCCGCATGCTCCTGGAACGGTACGCCAAGACTCGCGCGCAAGGGGCCGATGCGCTCGTCGATCAGTACATCCAGCAACTGGTCGCGCGTCTTGAAGTAGTAATGCATCATGGCCGACGTGAAGCCCGCCTCGCGGGCAATCTCGCCGAGCGTCGTGTCGACTATGCCCTGACGGGCGAACAGTTCGAGCGCCGCGTCGAGCAGGCGGCTGCGCTGCTCGGCGCCGCGTGCCGCGCCCGAAGGGCGTCCCGGTCGTCGCACTGCGACGTCTTGTGGCCGGGTGCCTTGCGAGGCTGCCGCGGCAAGGTCAGCCGCCGCGCTCGCGCGGCGCTTCCCGCTCTCGCCAACCCGCGGCGAAGCAGCCTTGCCGGCCCCCTCCTTCACACCGCTTTCCTTGTTACCCGCCGACGGACTCTTTGCCATTGCTCTCGTTTGACGCGCGACCAGATGTCGCATATATTAATTTCTGCGTTAATTAATTTCAAGACACCGCAGCCATGCAACAGTCAACTCACGCGCAACCGCAGCGCCTGATCAAGGCCGAACCGCAAGCCGATCCGCACGCCGCCGCTCGTCCAGCGGCGGAGCAAGGCGAGCACCCGGCCCATCAGCCGGACGCGCTCGCCGCCGGCCACCCGCCCGTCCGCCTGCTCTTTCCCGCGCTGCTGCTCGTCATGCTGCTGGCCGCGCTGGACCAGACCGTCGTGTCCACGGCATTGCCGACCATCGTCGGCGAGCTGGGCGGGCTCAACAATCTGTCCTGGGTCGTGACCGCCTATCTGCTCAGCTCGACCATCGTCGTGCCGCTCTACGGCAAGCTCGGCGATCTGTTCGGCCGCAAGATCGTGCTGCAGGCGGCAATCGGGCTCTTCCTCGTGGGTTCCGCGTTGTGCGGCATCGCGCAGGACATGACGCAGTTGATCGTATTGCGTGCGTTGCAAGGACTCGGCGGCGGTGGCCTTTTGGTGGTGACCATGGCCGCAATCGCAGATGTCATTCCGCCTGCCGAACGTGGCCGCTATCAGGGTGTGTTCGGCGGCGTGTTCGGCCTTGCCACCGTCATCGGTCCGTTGCTCGGCGGCTTTCTCGTCGAGCACCTCACGTGGCGCTGGATCTTCTATATCAATCTGCCGCTTGGCATCGTCGCGCTCGCCGTGATCGGCGCGGTGTTCAAGCCGCACGTGCGCCACGTGAAGCACACTATCGACTACATGGGCGCCGCGTTTCTCGCGGGCGCCCTCACCTGCATCATCCTGTTCACGAGCAAGGGCGGCACGCTTTTGCCGTGGACCTCGCCGCAACTCTGGCTCACGCTTTGCATGGGGCTCGTCGCAATCTGGGGCTTCATTCACGAAGAGCGCAGCGCCGTCGAACCGCTCATGCCGCTCGAACTCTTCAGGCAGCGCACGTTCGTGCTGAGCAGTCTGATCGGCTTTATCGTCGGCGTGTCGATGTTCGGCGCCGTGACCTTCCTGCCGCTATATCTGCAGGTGGTAAAGGGCGCGACGCCCACGCAAGCCGGCATGCAGATGCTGCCGATGATGGGCGGCCTGTTCGTCATGTCGATGGTGACTGGCCGCGCCATCGGCAAGCTTGGCCGTTATCGCATGTTCCCGATCGCGGGCACCCTGCTCGTGGCCGTCGCAATGCTGCTGCTTGCGCGCTTGCAGCTCGATACGCCGACTCATGTGATGTACGTCTACATGGGTATTCTCGGCTGCGGCCTCGGCATGGTGATGCAGGTGCTGATACTCGCCGTGCAAAATACCGTGGATTTCAGGCATGTCGGCGTGGCCACTTCGGGCGCCACGCTGTTCCGTTCTATCGGCGGTTCGGTCGGCGTGGCCGCGTTCGGCGCCGTGTTCTCGAATGGCCTCGCCGCGCGGCTCGACAAGCTGCTTCCAGCGGACACCGAATTGCCGCACGCGCTCGGGCCCGCGGCGATCCGCGCGTTGCCCGACGCACTGCGCGCCGACTATCTGCAGGCATTCGCGGGCGCGCTGCATACGGTGTATCTGTCCGCGGCTTGCGTCGTGCTGCTCGCGTTCGCGCTTGCGTGGTTCCTCAAGGATCATCCGCTGCGCAAGCACTGATCGCGTTGCACGCGGTTGCACGGGCGCCTACGCAGAGATCGATCGCATGCGCCCGACATTCATCCCCAAACGGCACGCCACAACATGAAAATAGCGGCGTGCGTTCGTCTTCCTGACAGGCGCGATGATTGGTCCTACCTGGTAATGTGCGGTAGCGCACATTACCTAGGGTCGATAGTCCATTGACGCGCGTCTCGAAACGCCACATATTGAAAACGACGGCAACGCAAGCGTCGCTTGCCTGCCCGGACTCTCTGGCGCATGTAGATCGTGGTTTCCGCGGGACGCCCACGCCGCCTCAAACACGATCGGGAGCATGCCGTAACGGCATTGTTTTCCACAGGCGGAGCCATAGCATGTCCACTCAACCCTTAACCGCCCATCAGTTTCCGACACCCTGCAAACGATGTGGCGGCGCGCTCTACCGTCAACTCGAATGCTGCCCGTATTGCGGTGCCTTCGACCCGCTCGGCAACGAGGCGCCCGCACGCAGCGCATTGCACGAGCGCCGCGCAAGCACGCTCGACATGTCGCCACTGCACGACAGCTTCATGGCGCCCACGTTCAGCGAGCCCGACTTCCCCGGCGGCGCGCTGCACGCGGGCTTGCATCTGGCACCCACGGCCGCGCTTCACACATCGCCCGCGCCACTCGTCGCGCCCGACACCGCGCTGCTGCCGCTTTCCGACACAGACACAGACGCGGACGCAGACGACCTCGCGCCGCGCCCCGGTTTGCGCGTCCGGCACGTGCTGCTCGCGAGCGCAGCGGTTGTCGCCGCGGGCCTGGCGTATGTCGGCTATGCGCTATTGAGCGAGAGCCGCGATCTGCATTACGGCAGCGGCGAGCAAGCCGCCGAAGCCGCGCAGAACGCGAGAACGGCGACGGGCGCCATCGCACGTTACGCGCCTGAGCAGGCGGCCGAGTCGCATCTTGCCGTGGTTCCCGGCAAGTCGACCGGCGCAGGCAGCATGCTCAGCGCCCCGCAGGCAACGCCCGCAACGGTGCCCATAGCGGTAGCGATCACCGCAGCGAAACCTCGCGCGCCGCAGTTTCACGACGCCGCGCAAGCCCTGCAGGCCGCGCGAACGGCATTCGGCGTCAACGATCTCAGCGCGGCGCAAGCCGCCCTGTCGGCCGCGCAAGCGCTGCAGCCCGACAACAACGAGGCGCAGACCCTCGCCGCGAGGCTCAAGCCGTTGGCCGCGCGCCGCGACGCCGCGTTGCTCGCTGCGCAACTGTGCGCCGACCAGCAATCGTGGGCCTGCGCGCGCGAGCATGCGAATGAGGCACTCGCCCTCGACACGGGCAGTGATCCCGGCAAAACGATTCTCGAGCGCGTGATTCGCGAGACCGGCTGGGCGCCGCTCGACACGCAAAGAGCGACCAGTGCGAAGAGCGCGAAGCAAGTCGCTGAACAATGATCCGGATTCCGAAGCTAACCGAAATGAACCGGCTTGTGCCAACCTGACCGAACAGGTGCGAACCATGCTGAACAAACTTTTGATGGGATGGCTAGGAGCGGCCCTGCTCCTCGTTTCTTCGCCTGGCAGTGCCGAACCCGCGCACTACAAGATAGTGACCGGCCCGGAACGTGGCACCTACATCCAGATCGGCCAGGACCTGTCGAAATGGGTGGCGCAACCGGCGGGCATCGATCTGTCCGTGGTCGCATCCAAAGGCTCCGCCGAGAACGTGCAACGCATGAGATATGAGCCCGGCGTCAAGCTCGCCCTCGTGCAGTCCGACGTCTATCAGGCGTACATCGACATGGCCAATTCCGGCAATCCGGATGCGGGGACGGCGATTCGTCCGCTGCGTCTCATCATGCCGCTGTATGACGAAGAGATAAACGTCGTGGTGCGCGCGGACTCGCCGCTTAAGACGCTAGGCGACATCAAGGATAAAACCATCAGCGTCGGCCTGCTCGGCAGCGGCACCGCGCAGTCGGCGACCACGCTCTACCGGTTGATGTTCGGCCAGCCGATTCCCGAACAGAACGTCCAGCACCTGAGCAACGAGGACGCGCTCGCCGCGCTGATCGTGAAGAAAGTGGACGTCGCGATTATCGTCGTCGGGCAGCCGGCCAAGCTGTTCAACGACATGAATCCGGAACTGTTGCAACAGATCCGTCTGCTCAGAGCGGATCCCGCCGCACCCGAAACGGCCCGCGCAAAGCAGACCTATTTCCCGGCCACCATTCGCGCGACCAGTTATCCAAACTGGCTGAAAGAAGATGTCCCTACGCTGACCGTCAAGGCTTTCCTCGTCACCTACGACTATGGCCTGCGCGATACCGTGGGCAATCTGAACCATTTCGCCGACTCGCTATGCGCGAACTTCGACAATCTGCAGGAACGCGGGCATCCGAAGTGGAAGCAGGTGAAGCTGGAACTGCCTACGCTCGTGCGCGGCTGGAAATACTATCCGCCTGTCGAGAAGCATTTGCGCGCGTGTCTTGCGAACCGAAGCGCGAGCGTGAACGCGGCGGCGGCGCAGGTCGCGCAGAAGGCACGCAGCACTTGCTCGAACCAGGAGCGGCTGCTTTTGCTGTGCAAGTGATTGGTTGATCGGACAGGTGGTCGGGTGGACGCCCGCACAGCGATCCATAGCATACGGACCGATACATCGCAGAAAACCAGCACCGCGACCAAGCCGACCGCCGTCACACGCGCGCGCTGCGCATCGCGGCGCTCTCCATGGCCCGCTGCAAGGTCTCGTACACCTTGGGCCGATTGCATTGCGACACGTTAAAGCGCAGGTAACTCGCAGCGGACTGCGACACGCTGAACACATTGCCGGGCGCCAACACGACATTCGCGCCCAACGCGTGACGCGCGATCTCGGCGGCATCGAGCGAATCGGGTAGACGCGCCCACACGAACATGCCCGCGCGCGGCCGGGTCCAGACGTCAAGTCCGGCATAGCCGAGGCGCCGCATCGTCTCGCCCATCGCATCGGCAAGCTTCGCGCGCATCGACTCCAGATGGCGCCGGTACGTGCCGTCCACCAGCAGCCGATGCACGACACTCGCGCTCAGTTGCCCGTTGCCGAACGATGTCGCGAGTTTCAGGTCGGTCAGCGGCTCGATCCATTCGGCGCGTGCAGCGATGTAGCCGCAACGCGCCGCCGCGGACAGCGTTTTCGAGAAGCTGCCGATGGACACCACTCGCGCGAGCCCGTCGAAGGCCGCCAGACGCGGTGCCGCTTCGTCCTCGAAGTCGGCGAAGATATCGTCTTCCACGACCAGCAGATCGTGCTCGCCTGCGAGCTTCAGCAGCCGATGTGCGACGGCCGGCGCAAGCGTCGCGCCGGTCGGGTTATGAATCGCGCAATTGGTCACATAAAGCCGTGGACGGTGCTCGATCAGTGCCCGCTCGAAGGCAGCGAGATCCGGACCGGACGGCGTATAAGGCACGCCCACGATACGCGCACGGTGCGCTCGCAGCAGCGCCTGGAAGTTGAAGTAGCACGGATCGTCGATCAACACCGTGTCGCCCGGTTCGAGCAGGAAACGGCACACCAGGTCGAGAGCGTGGGTGCCGCCGTCGGTCAGCATGATCTGCTCGGGCGGCGCCTCCACGCCGTGCTGCGCAAGCCGCCAGGCAAGCTGTTGACGCAGCGCGGGCAAGCCGTACGGGTTCGCGTAATCGGCGAGCGGCGACTGCGGATCGCGCGCTACCGCCCGCAGCGCGCGGCGCACGCCGTCCTCGGGGAGCCACGACGCCGGCATCCAGCCGCAACCCGGCTTGAGCACCTTCTGGCTCGACTGCAACGACTGGCGCGTGAGCCACAGCGGATCGACCTCGCGATCGAGACGCGGCCCAAGATCGGCAAGCGCGAGCGGCGGCGCATGGCCCGACACGAAAAAGCCCGAGCCGCGCCGCGCGACAATCACGCCCTCCGCCACGAGCCGGTCGTAGGCCTCCACGACCGTCGACTTCGACACGCCAAGCGCGTCCGTCATCATGCGGATGGACGGCACACGCGCGCCGGGCATCAGCGAGCGGCTGGCAATGCGTTCGCGCAGATTGTCCATGACAATGCCGACCCGCGTGCCCTGCGCTTGATCGATCGGCCGGCTCTGACCACTCTCGCCCATCTGTACTGCTCCTTCGTCGGTACAGTTTGCATGAATTGTACTGATGCGTAGCTTAACCTTTCCGCAACGGAAGCGGATGCTATACGCTTCTTTTCGACATGTACCGACCTTCCCGATGGACAAGACGACGAACGGCTGGCTGAGCGGACTAATAGGCGTATTGATTTTCAGCGGCTCGCTGCCGGCCACCCGCATTGCCGTGCAAGGACTCGATCCGGTGTTCCTCACGGTCGCGCGCGCAACCATTGCGGGCACGCTGGGCCTTGCGCTGCTCCTCGTGTTCCGCGAGGCGCGGCCCGCGTGGCGCGATGTCGTTCCGCTCGTGGTGGTCGCGCTCGGCGTGGTGGTCGGCTTCCCGCTGTTGACGGCGCTTGCGTTGCGCCACGTGAGTTCGGCGCACGCTATCGTCTTCGTCGGCTTGCTGCCGCTGGCCACCGCGATCTTCGGCGTGCTGCGCGGCGGCGAGCGCCCGCAGGCAGCGTTCTGGTTGTTCTCGGCGCTCGGCAGCGGCGCGGTGGTCGCGTTCGCGATGCGGCACGGCATCGACGCGTCCCCGGTCGGCGACGCGCTGATGCTCGCCGCAATCGTCGCGTGCGGGCTCGGTTATGCGGAAGGCGCGCGGCTCTCGCGGCATCTCGGCGGCTGGCAGGTCATTTCGTGGGCGCTGGTGCTGTCGCTTCCCGTCATGCTTCCGCTCGCGTGGTGGACCCGGCCCGCCTCGTTCGAGGGCATCAGCCACGCAGCGCTGTGGGGACTCGCTTACGTGTCGCTGTTCAGCATGCTGATCGGCTTCGTGTTCTGGTATCGCGGGCTAGCGCTCGGCGGGATAGCGGGCGTCGGCCAGTTGCAATTGCTGCAGCCGTTTTTCGGCCTGCTGCTCGCGGGACTGCTGCTGCACGAACAGGTGCCGCCTTCGATGATCGCGGTCACCGTCGCGGTGGTGGCCTGCGTGGCGGGGGCCCGCCGCTTCTCGAAAGCGGCGCCCGCGCGGCCCGCCAGTTGATCCGCGCGACGGCTGCGTCGCAAGGACTTATTGGCCGGCTTCAAATTTGCGCGCGCTGCAGGCATAGTCGAAGGTATCGTCGGACAACCGATACCGCGGCCAAGACCGCACCTGGACTACCTGATGAGTACAACCCGCCCTGCCCCCGCTCCCGCGCTGATTCGCGACGCGACCGAAGCCGACCTGCCCGCCATCCAGGCCATCTACGCGCATCATGTGCTGACCGGCGTCGCGTCGTTCGAGGAGGTCCCGCCTTGCGTCGACGAGTTGCGAGCCCGGCTCACGTCGGTGCGCAGTCATGGACTGCCGTACATGGTCGCGGAGATCGACGGCGAGGTCACGGGCTATTGCTACGCGACGCCATACCGCCCCCGCGCCGCGTATCGCCACACCATTGAAGACTCGATCTACGTGAGCGACGCTTATCGCGGGCGGGGTCTTGGCCGCATGCTGCTGCAGGCGCTGATCGAGCGATGCGAAGCCGGCCCCTGGCGCCAGATGGTCGCCGTCATTGCGGACGGCGGCAGCGGCGGATCGCTGTCGCTGCACACACAGTCTGGTTTCGAACTGACCGGCACCTTGAAAGCCGTGGGTTTCAAACACGGCCGCTGGCTCGATACGACGCTCATGCAAAGGACCTTGGGCAGCGGTTGCTCGACACCGCCGTCGCAGGACTGAAAGCAGCGCGCTTGAGCGGCGCCGCGACGGTGGGCCATGACGGTGCGCCGCGATGGTCGGCCAAGAAGGCAGCGCGGTAAAATCGCCGACATGCCCAACACGCCGCCCCGCACCCCGCCCGCGCCGGACACTCCGAGCACGCCGACCGACACACCCACCGGCATGCCGACCGGCGCCTTGCCGCGCAACGAATACACCGTCGACGAACTCGCGCGCGTGACCGATACGACGGTGCGCAACGTACGCGCGTATCAGGATCGCGGCCTGCTCGCGCCGCCTGAAAAGCGTGGCCGCGTGGGCGTGTACGACGACACGCATGTGTCGCGTCTGAAGCTGATCAATCATCTGCTCGCACGCGGCTACACGCTCGCGAACATCCAGGATCTGATCAAGGCCGTTGACGAGGGTCACGATCTTCGCTCGATTCTCGGCCTGGAGACGGCGATCGGCGGACGCTGGTCGCGCGAGCATCCACGAAAATATTCCCTCATCGAGCTGCTGCAAATGTTCGGCGACAAGGCCTCGCCGGCCGCGCTCACCAAGGCCGTCGAGCTCGGTCTGCTCGAACGCGACGGTCTGTCGTTCGTCTCCGGCAGTCCCACGGCTCTCGCCGCAGGCGCGACGCTCGCCAAGGAAGGCATTCCGCTTGCCGATCTGCTCGAAGCCGTCGGCACCGCGCGGCCTCATTTCAACGCGGTGGCGAAGGCGCTGGTGGATCTGGTGGTCCGTCAACTGGACCGCTACGACGCGGATGCATTGCCGCCGCCCGCCGACGTGCCCGCCCTCGTCGACGCGATCTGGCGCGTTCGGCCACTGGCAATGGTGCTCGTCGAAAGCGAAATGAACCGCGCGCTGGAAGAAGCGTCCGGCGATTATCTGGGCGATCGCGTCGCGGCCATCATGGCCAAAAAACTTGGCGAGTCTGCTGCGAACCCTTCCACACCACGCGCCGCCGGCCGGAAGAAACCGTCAAAGCAGTGAGTCCACGCGCCGGTTTGCGTGCCTCGACGCAATCCTCAAGCACGCAATCCAACGCGGCCCTGCTCTAGAGTGGCGCATCTAGAAGCCCGCTTGCGCCGTCCGTCCTGACCTTCTATCGTTACATCACTCAATGTAACAGTTAAGAGCGTCAAAAAGGAGACGGCCGGATGAATGCACGCATGCCCCTCGACGCCGCCGCCAAACGCGCGTCTGCTCCTCTCGAGACCGACATTGCCATTATTGGGACCGGCTTTGCGGGCCTCGGCATGGCGATTCGCTTGCGGCAAGCCGGCTTGACCGATTTTATCGTTGCGGAGAAAGCCGATTCCGTCGGCGGCACGTGGCGCGACAATCACTACCCCGGCTGCGCATGCGACGTGCAATCGCACGTCTATTCGTTTTCGTTTGCGCCGAATCCTCGCTGGACACGCATGTTCGCGCGCCAACCCGAGATTCGCGCATATCTCGAAGACTGCGCGCGGCGCTTTGGCGTTCAGAGCCACCTGCGTTTCGGTCATGAACTGGCAAGCGCGGTATACGACGACGCACGCCACCGCTGGCATCTCAAGTTTGCCAATGGACAACAGTGGTCGGCGCGCGTGCTGATCTCGGCGATGGGCGGCCTCTCGCGCGCGGCGCTGCCCGACATTCCCGGCATCGACACGTTCAAAGGCCGGGCGTTCCATTCGCAGCACTGGGACCACGCGTATGCACTCGACGGAAAACGCGTGGCCGTGATCGGCACCGGCGCGAGCGCCATCCAGTTCGTGCCGCAAATCGCGCCGCGCGTGGCGCACCTCACGCTGTTCCAGCGCACGCCGCCGTGGATCATGCCGAAGGCCGACCGCGCGGTGCGTCCCTACGAACAGTGGCTATTCCGGCACCTGCCGTTCACGCAGAAAATCATGCGTTCGGCGCTGTACTGCATGCTGGAATCGCGCGCGCTGGGGTTCGCGATTCATCCCTCGCTGATGAAAACCGCGCAAAAAGCCGCTGAGCGGCATTTACGCCGCCAGGTGCGCGACCCGCAACTGCGCGCAACACTCACGCCGGACTACACGATGGGCTGCAAGCGCGTTCTGATCTCGAACGACTACTATCCCGCCCTCACGCGTGCGAATGTAGAGGTGACCACGAGCTCGATCGTGCGCATCGAAGACGACGCAGTAATCACGAGCGACGGCGTGCGTCATCAGGCCGACTGCCTGATCTTCGGCACCGGCTTCCAGGTCGCGGATCCGTTCCCGCGAGGCGTGGTGCTCGGCCGCGGCGGCGTGGATATTGTCGATACATGGCGTGACGGCGCGCATGCGTACCTTGGCACCACATTGCCTGGCTATCCGAACTTTTTCATGATCGTCGGTCCGAATACCGGCCTCGGGCATAACTCGATGGTGTTCATGATCGAATCACAAGTCGAATACATTCTGCGCGCGCTGAAGACGATGCAAAGCGAAAGGGCCGAGGCCATCGAGGTTCGCCCCCAGGTGGAGCACGCTTACAACCAGCAGATCCAGCAAAAACTCGGCCGCGCAATCTGGTCCACGGGCGGCTGCAAAAGCTGGTATCTCGATCCGCGAACCGGCAAGAACACCACGCTGTGGCCCGGCTTTGCCTACCGGTTCCGCCAGGCAACCAGCACCTTCAGCATGGACGACTACTTCGCTTATTCGCCGGCGCCGCAGGCCGCGACCACGCAGGCCGCAGCACCGCACACTGCGCGCGTGCACGGCAACGCAGCGGCGGCTGAGTCTGCGTCAGCGGAGGCGAACTGAAACACGCATAACGACAAGGCAGTTCAGAGAGGACAGGAGATAAAACCAATGAAGCATTTCACCGATAAGGTAGCCGCAATCACCGGCGCAGGTTCAGGCATGGGGCGCTCGCTCGCGATACGGCTCGCGCGCGAAGGTTGTCATCTCGCGCTCGCCGACCGGAACGCGACGAGCCTCGAGGAGACCGCCCGACTCGCGCAGGCGGCGGCGCCGCATACCGTCGGGGCCCCGCTTCTCATCACCACGGCCGTCTTCGACGTATCGGAGCGCAATGCAATGTTCGCGTGGGCCGCCGAGACTGCCCGGGAGCATAGGCGCGTGAACCTCGTCTTCAACAATGCCGGGGTCGCGCTCTCGAGCACCATTGAAGGCATGGACTACGCGGATCTCGAATGGATCGTCGGCATCAACTTCTGGGGTGTCGTGCATGGCACGAAGGCATTTTTGCCCTATCTGAAGGCGTCGGGCGAAGGCCATATCGTCAATACATCGAGCGTGTTCGGTCTTTTCGCGCAGCCCGGCATGAGCGGCTACAACGCGACCAAGTTCGCGGTGCGCGGCTTTACTGAAGCGTTGCGCCAGGAACTCGACCTGATGAAATGCGGCGTGTCGGCAACCTGCGTGCATCCGGGCGGCATTCGAACCAGCATCGCACAGTCGAGCCGCATTGCGCCCAACATGGTGGGCTTCATGCTCGAAAACGAACAGCAAGGTAAGGACGACTTCGAGAAATTCTTTATCACCACCGCCGACGAAGCTGCCCGCGTGATTCTCGATGGCGTGCGCAAAAACAGACGGCGTGTATTGATCGGCCGCGATGCACGGGCCGCCGACTGGCTCGCGCGCACGCTGCCCGCCGCCTATCAGGCACTGGTCGTGCTGCAAACCCGACGCATGAAGCGCATCGCGGAGAAGCGCGCACGGCGTGCAGCGGACCTGCCGGGCAAGCGTGCCTGATGCAACGCGCCGCTGCACGTGTTGCATGCAGTCGCAACGGTTTCAGGAATTCAGAAGACCCGAAAGGAGAAAGGCCATGATGCCCGTTCGCCGCGATCTACGCTTTAATCTTCCGCAAGAGCGCGCCTGCGACTGGCACGCGCAAGGTTCGCATGTCACCCACTTTTTCAACGCGCTTTCGCTGCTGTTTCCGGCCGGCGAGCGCTTTTTCATGGACAGCGTGCGCAACTATCGCGACCGGATCGACGACCCGGTGCTGAAAAAGCAGGTGCTCGGCTTTATCGGCCAGGAAGCCATGCATACGCGCGAGCACGTGGAGTACAACGATCTGTTGCAGCAGGCGGGCCTGCCCGCGCACAAGCTCGACAAACGCCTGTGGGCGATTCTGAATTTCGGCCGCAAGGCGCTGCCGCATTCGTATCAGTTGGCGGTGACCGTGTGCCTCGAGCACTATACGGCGATGCTTGCGGGTTTGCTTCTCGAGGACGCCACGCGCATCGGCGGGTCCGTCGAAGGTTACGCGCAAATGTGGACCTGGCATGCGCTGGAAGAGACCGAGCACAAGTCGGTCTCTTACGACGTGTGGAATACGGTGCTCAAACCTGGCCTTGGGCGCTACCTGTTGCGTACCGGCGTGATGCTTGCCACCACCGTCACGTTCTGGCTGATCGTGTTCGACTACCACGTGCGTCTGATAATCGCGGACCGCAAGCGCGGCGGTCATTTACGCGGCATGTGGCGCGTGGTCAAGTATCTTTATGGACCGCGTCATGGCGTGTTTCCGCGCATCGCCGGCGAGTGGTTGAGCTTTTTCAGACCTGGCTTTCACCCGTGGGACCACGACAATCGCGCGCAACTGGCACGCATAGACGGCCTCGTGGCGGCGGTCGACGCGGCGAACGCGGCCTCGCCCGCCGTGCGTCGGGCCGGCCGCCGCGGCGTGCAGGCGGCTGTGTGATACGCGAGACCGTATGGGTCGATGCGGGCGACGTGCAGCTCGCGGTCTACCTCAGCGGACCGCGTGACGGGCCGCCCATCGTGCTGGTACACGGCTATCCCGACTCGGCCACCGTATGGGAACCCATACGCGCGCAACTGGACAGGCGTTTTCGCGTGATCGCGTACGACGTGCGCGGCGCCGGTGTTTCGGACGCTCCCGCCACGCGCAACGGCTACCGTCTCCAACAGTTGGCGGCCGACCTCGCGGCCGTTGCGGACGCAACTTGCGGCAGCCAGCCTTTTCATCTGGTCGGTCACGACTGGGGCTCGATTCAATGCTGGGAAGCAGCTACGGAGCCGCGATTCAAAGGCCGGATTGCGTCGTACACATCCATTTCCGGACCGTGCCTCGATCATGCGTCGTTGCGCAAGAGCGGCCCCGCTGCCGTTGGCGACGAACAAGGGTTACCGGATCAACCAACTCGCGTTGCCTGGCGGCAAATACTCAGGTCCTGGTACATTGTCTTTTTCCACCTTCCCTGGCTACCGGAACTCGTGTGGCGCCTTGGCGGCGCACGCCTGTGGCCGCTGTGGCTGCGCATGAGCGAGCGAGTCGGCGCACCGCGTGACCCTGAGCAACTGCGCAACGCGATCAACGGTCTCGAGCTTTATCGCGCGAATATCATCGACAAACTGCTGCGTCCACGCGCACGGCACGCGCATACGCCGGTGCAATTTATCGTGCCGCTGCGAGACCGTTATGTCGGCCCCGAATTGTCGCTCGGTCAGCAAAGGTGGCTCGGGGCTTATGAGCGCATCGAACTAGACGCAGGTCATTGGGCCGTGCTTAGCGTGCCCGATGTACTCGCAGCGCACATCGAACGCTTTGCGCTCCGGCACCATCACCAATTGCACGACGCAGACGTATCCCCGCTCGATGCTCAACAATGCTCAACGCTCGCGCGGCAGGCGGGTAAATAAGGTTGGATAGTCGATCACGAGACCGTCTTCGTCCACCTTCATATTCGCGGTGAAATCGCGAAAAATGCCCTCATAGCGATATTCGCGGTTCGGCACCACACACGAATACGCCTGTTCAACGCGCGTGACCTGTAGATCGGGCGTCGAAATATAGGCCACCTGCAAAGGCCTGCGCTCTCCTTGCTGCAGTTGCAACCGGCGAATCGGCAGCGTATTGGTGAACGGCGTGGCAGCGATATCAATGTCGATGCATCCTTCAATCGCGCTCAACAGCAGGCCGTGTCCATCGCGCCAATGGCCCTCGCCGTCGCCGTGCAACTCCAACTCACCGGCGCCGACAATCTTCAGCCACGCATAGCGCGTACGCCATTGCGTGTCGCAGCGCACTGCGTAATGCAGCCCGTACGACTTGCCGTAGCGCTGCCCGACCACAACGCTTTCGACGTGAAAACCGTCTTCGCGCGTGTCGAACGCCAGATGCTCGACGCCTTCGCCTTCCTGCGATGCCCACCGTAGTTCACGCATTGATTCTCCTCCTCATGATGAAATACGCGGCACGCGCCGCACTCGCATCGTAGCGCGAAGCCCGGCTGCGCGCCGCTGCATCGCGAGGCCGCGCGATAGGTGGATCAACCGGCGCAGCCGTCGCAAATAGCGACTATCAACGTGCTCGCATGCACGCAAGCGCGGCGCTGCCCTATGCTCGCGTTTTCGTACCGGCCGGCCGCGGCCACGATTGCGCTTATAACGCTGACCGCCCTGGAACACCCGCCAATTCATAGCCATGCACGCCGCCGCCACCGAAGCACACTCCGCCGCCTTGCGCACATTGGTGCGCAGCCTCGGACAGATCGTGCTGCAGGCAAACGCGTTCACGGGTGCTTGTGTTCTGGCCGGCTGGCTGGTCTGCGATCCGCGTCTTGCGTGCGCGGCGCTGCTTGGCGCTGTGTCGGCCAATGTAAGCGCAGTGCTCGCCGGTTATTCCGACGACGAACTGCACGCGGGCCTGCATGGGTTTAACGGCGCATTGGCGGGACTCGCCGCCGTCAGCCTGAGCGCCGACGACACAACCGCCGCCGCCATCGCGATTCTTGCCGCAACCGCGACAGCCTGGCTTGTCGAACCCTGGTCGCGATGGCTGCGCTCACATGGCTTGGGCTCCTTTTCGAGCCCCTGCCTGATCGTCACCTGGCTATGGCTGCCGATGTCGGCAAGCGCGCCGCCATCGGCGACAATCGCAGCGGCGCCCACGCTCGAAGCCACGGGGCTGGGCAGCGCGCTGCTCGCGGGCCTTGCGCAAACCGGCTTCGCCTCCAGTGCATGGGCCGGCGCGCTGGTGCTGCTGGGCATCGCGGCAACGTCCCCTCGCCATGCGCTGTATGCGCTGACCGGCGCCGCACTCGCGAGTGTCGAACAGTTGTTGCTGGGCGCCCCGGCAACCTCGTTCAACGCGGGCCTGCTAGGATTCAACGGTGCGCTCGCCGCGCTGGCGCTGACCGAATGCGGCGTCGCGTGGATGCTTGGCGGCGTGACGCTGGCGGCAATCTTGCAGGCAGAGACCACCTGCGCCGGCGTGCCCGCGCTGAGTGCCCCGTTCGTCGCCGCAACGTGGGCCGTGCAATGGCTCAAGCAGCGCACTGGCCGGTGAGGCTCCGCTTAATCGAGGAGGAGAAGGACAGCATGTCGTTCATTCATCAACCCAAAGGCCGAGTCGCGCAAGCCGGGCCGTGCGCGGAGGCCGAACGGCAGACGCGCATAGACCTCGCCGCCGCGTACCGCCTCGTCGCCCTCCATGGCTGGGACGATCTCATCTACACGCATATCTCCGCGAGCGTGCCCAATGAGCCGGGCCACTTTCTGATCAATCCGTTTGGCCTTGCGTTCGACGAAGTTTGCGCGTCGAATCTCGTGAAGATCGACATCGACGGCAACCTCGTCGGCGCGAGCGAGCATGCGGTGAACGTGACCGGCTTCGCGATTCACGCGGCAGTACATGCAGCCCGCCCGGATGCTTTCTGTGTGATGCATCTGCACAGTTCGGCGGGAGTGGCCGTGTCCGCGCAACCTGCGGGCTTACTGCCCGTATCGCAGCACGCGCTGCGCTTTTATCGCCACCTCGCCTACCACGATTATGAAGGTCTCGCCTTCACGCCCGCCGAGAGTGCCCGCCTCGTCGAGCATCTCGGCCACAGCCCCGCCATGCTGCTGCGCAATCACGGCACGCTGACGGTTGGTCGCACGGTCGCCGAAGCCTACGTGCTGATGGACACATTGTTGAAGGCATGCGAGATCCAGTTGCAGGCGCAGGCATGCGGCGCACCGCTTGTCGTACCGGACGACGCAGTCGCCACACGCACCGCAGAGCAGCTCTACGATGGCGGCGCAATTGAAGGAACACTTGAATGGCCCGCGCTGCTGCGCAAGCTGGATCGGCTCGACCCCGGCTATCGGAACTGACGGTCAAGCAGTCCGCCGCGGCGCGCGCCGCCCGACATTTTTCAACGGAGCAACAACCCATGCCCACGTTTCATATCGAACTGTTTGAAGGCCGCTCGGTGGAGCAGAAACGCCAATTCGTCGAAGCAATCACGAAAGCAACCTGCGAGTCGCTGGGTGTCGAACCGAATTCGGTGGACATCATCCTCACCGAAGTGAAGCGCGAGAATTGGGCAACGGGAGGACGCTTGTGGTCCGACAGCGCGAAATGAGTCGGGAAAAGACCCGCATAATGATCCGGGAAAGGATTCGCAAAAGGTTCGCGAAGCCTCGTGGACTGAATAGAAAACCAGATTAGACGCTGCGCGCGTGGCGCGCGCAGCGTCGGATGTGGCCCAAAAACGGATTATCGAAATGCGTTACTGTGGCGGCATAACAACATGCCGCCACCAAGGCCGACCCATCAGAAGCGGTGGATGATGCCCACGCCTGCAGCAAACTGGCTACGCGACGAGGACGGTGCGCTGTTCTGACCGTCGCCGATATCGGCCGTTGCGTTGATGATGCTGATGCCGTTGTTGCCGATCGTCTGGCCGCTCGCACGCTGATACGCTTCCAGCGCGTACAGGCCGGTGCGCTTGGAGAGGCTGTAGTACTGCGACAGATTGAACTGATGATAACGAGCTGCGCTCGAAATGCCGTTCGACTCCGTCGCACGCGTGTAGCTATAGCCGGCGGCCAGATCCAGCGCGCTGATCGGCTTGAAGTGCACCACTGCGCCCGCCGTGTTGAAGATCGCTTCGTGACGGAACGCCGAACCTACGCCCGGAATGTATTGCACGTTCGAGTACGAGAACGACACGTCCAGTTGCGAGCTGAACGCATAGCCGCCCGTGACCGCGACGCGCTGCTGCGCTTGCGCCGTGCGGTAGCCGTTGTTGATGCCGGAAACGGCCGGTTCCGCGCCGTTGTTCGATGCGGTCGAATCCGTACCCCAGGCGCCGCCGCCCAGCGTCGAGTTGTTGATGCGCTGGAAGCCTGCGGCAATACCGAACGGACCGTTCAGGTACTGCACTGCCGCGCTCCAGGTCGAACCGGCGTTGAGCCGGCCGGCCACACCGCCGAGCGCATACGAACCGCTCACCGTCAGGCCGTGCATGTTCGGCGACGTGTACACCAGCGAGTTGTTGACGCGATACAACGTGTCCAGCGAGTCGATATCGCCCGGGTGCGCGCCGTAAGCACCGGTCAGCCACGTGGTCGGGCTGTACGGCGAGAGCAGCGTGTAGTACGAGGTGTACTGGCGCCCAGCCGTCAACGTACCGTACGTGGAGTTCGTCACGCCGACCCATGCCTGGCGATTGAACGCGAGACCGCTTACGCCCTGAGCGCCGGTTGCGCTGTTAAAGCCCTGCTCCAACTGGAAAATGGCCTTCGTACCGCCGCCGAGATCTTCGCCGCCTTTCAGGCCGAAGCGGCTGCCCGCCCAGATGCCGTTGTTCATCTTGACTACCGAGCGGCCACCCGAATTCGAACCGAGTGCGGCCGAGCTGCTTTGGTAGCCGATACCCGTATCGACGATACCGTACAGCGTGACGTTGCTCTGAGCATGCGCGCTCAGGGCGACGAGACCGAGAGCCGAGGTTGCAAGTGCCTTTTTCATTGAAACTCCTCTTAAGAAATTGTTCTTGATTACCGGCTTTGTTTGAACTGCGCCGCCGGTGAATCGCGGGGATCGAGGTCAGAAGACCGGGTGCCCGTTAATCAGGCTCGGCAACCACGTGGAAAACATTGGGACGTACGTCACAATGTTGATGGCGCTGAAGATAGCGAGGTAATACGGCCATGCCACCTTGGTAGTTTCCCCAATCGACACATTGCCGATCGCACAGCCGATGAACTGCACCGAACCAATCGGCGGATGCACGAGACCCAATGCGCAGTTCAGCAGGATCATGATGCCGAACTGAACCGGGCCCACGCCGCTATGCATGGCCATCGGCAGGAACAACGGCGTGGTGATCAGAATGTGCGCCGCCATGTCGACGAAGGTGCCGAGGAAGATCTGGATCAGGTTGATGTACAGCAGCATCAGCCAGGGGATGCTGGTCGCGCCGTCAAGCATGTGCTCGATCGCGTCCGGAATCTCCAGATAAGCCATCTGGAAGCGCAGCATGTTCGACACGCCAATCAGCAGCAGCACCACACCCGTGGTTTTAGCGGCTTTCGAGAGCGCGAAGGAAAGCTTCTTCAGCGTCATCGTGCGGTACACGACGACCGTCAGCACCAGCGAATAAGCCACTGCAATAGCGGCGGCTTCCGTCGCCGTAGCAACACCCTTTGCCACGCACACCAGGATGATCGCAATCACCATCAGGCCCGGCAATGCGCCAAGGAAGGTGCGCGCGACCGCCAGCCAGCCCGGAAAGCGCTGCAGGCCTGTCGAACCGTCAGGACGGCGCGGATAGCCGTAACGCACCGCTTGCCAGTAGGCGGCAATCAGCACGAAGCCCATTACCCACAACACCGGCAACAGGCCCGAGAACAGCAGGTCGCCAATCGACACCCCGCTCATCGGCACGCCGTTCAGCGTGCCGGTAATGCCCTGCGCCGCAAATGCGTAGATGATCATGTTCGTCGACGTGGGCATCAACGCGCCCGCCAGCGACGAGTGCGTGGTCACGTTGACCGCGTAAGCGGCGCTGTAGCCTTCGCGCTTCATCAACGGAATGACGACGCCGCCCATCGCCGACGTATCCGCGGTGGGCGAGCCGGACACGCCGCCGAAGAGCGTGCACGCGACCACATTGGCCATGCCGAGCCCGCCGCGGAAATGACCGACCGTGGCTTGCGCGAAACGCAGGATGCGGTCGGCAATACCGCCGTGAAGCATCAGTTCGCCGGAGAAAATGAAGAACGGCACCGCAAGGAACGAGAACGCGTTCATTCCCGAGACCATCGACTGCATCGCCGTCGCGGCGGGCAGCCCTTCGTACAGGTACGTCAGCACGCACGAGAGGCCCAGCGCGAACGAAACAGGAACGCCGAGCACCAGAAAAACGAGGAAACTGATAGAAAGGAGGGCAAGTTCCATGATCGTTCTATTTGTGTTTCTTGGCGAAAAGCGCCAGCAGATTCTCGATTGAGAACAATGCGATGCAGACGCTCGCAATGACCGGGATGGCGTAACGCAGTGCCTCGGGCAAGCCGAGAATCGGAATCCGGTCATGCAGGGTGGTCTCGGCCATCTGCAGTGAACCGAAGAAAATGGCGACGGCCAACGCGATCAGGCACAGATGCTGGAAAGTGTGGGCGACCACTTGCCCCTTTTCAGGCAGGCTCTTGACGAGCGAATCCAGCCCGATATGGCCGCCCTCGCGCACCTTGAGCGCTGCGCCGAACATCGCGATCACGATCACGAGCAAAAGCGCGATCGGTTCGACGAAATCGGGAGCGTCGCTGAATACGTAGCGCATCACGACGCCGTAGATCACCAGTATGCTGAGCACTGCGAGGCTGGCCGAAGCGACGACGGCCAGCGCGCGAAAGAGAAAATCGTTTGGGCGTTTCATGAATCTCTTGACCCCATTCTTGCCTACGACGGAGCGCTCGTATTCGTTAGTCCTGCTACTTTCCGTCACCAGTGACTGACGTGACATGAGCGCCAGATAACTGCCCGCACCGAGCGTCGGCGCGCGGCGGAAAGATCCGCGGCTTTGCCGCGAAACCCTCCTACCGCGCAAGACGCCCTGCGAGCGTTACTTACTTGATTGCCTGGATCTCGTCGACGAGCTGCTTCATTTGCGGGGTCTTTTCGTATTTCGCCCACACCGGCTGCATTACCTTGACGAATGCCGCGCGGTCGATCTGCGACGCTGCGACGATCTGCGCGCCGCCCTTCGTCACGGTCTTGCTGGCGTCGTTCTCGCGCGCGGTCCACAGTTTCTGGTAGTAAGGCACGGAGTCCGCCGCAGCTTTCTTGATGATCTCCTGCTCCTGCGGCGAGAGCGTGTCCCAGATCTTCTTGGAGAAGACGAGCACTTCCGGCGTCATCGAATGCTGGGTCTGCGAATAAACCGGTGCAACCTCGAAGTGCTTGGTTTCTTCGTACGACGGCAGATTGTTTTCGGCTGCGTCGACGAGGCCGGTCTTCAGGCCCGTATACACTTCGGCGAACGGCATCGGCGTGGGGGTGCCGCCCATTGCCTTGATTTCGTCGACCATCAGGTCCGACGGCTGCACGCGCACCTTGAGGCCCTTCATGTCGGCCGGCGTGCGGATCGGCTTCTTGGTATAGATGGAGCGCGCGCCGCTTTCATAGAATGTCAGCGCAATCATGCCCTTCGCCTTGAACGCGTCGAGAATCTTCTGGCCTTCCGGGCCGTACATGACCTTGCGGAAATGATCGATGTCGCGAAACAGGAATGGCAGCGACGGGATCATCGATTCAGGCACGATCTCGTTGAATGCCGCGCCGTTTGCGCGTGCCATGTCGAGTGCGCCAATGCGAACCTGGTCGATCGTATCGTTCTCCGAACCAAGTGCGCTGTTGCCGAACACCTTCACCGAGTCCTTGCCGCCGGTTGCCTTATTGATCTGCTCGCCCATGTACTTGACGGCCATATTGGTCGGGTACGTGTCGCCGTGCACATCGGACACGCGGAACACGCGCGCTTGCGCCGACATGGCGCCGAAAGCCAGCATGGAAGCGGCGACAAGCAGCGAAACACGGGAAGAGGCAAACTTCTTGTTCATCGTGACATTCCTTAAAAATAGACATCTAATCGATGCGAGGGCCGCTGGCTGAGAGCCGCTGGCAACAGACGCTTACCGATAGCCGGTCACAACTGCCCGTAGCCCGTGATCAACTGTCCTCACGGGCAACCGGTTCCGGACGTGCGTCACCCACTGCCGCCAGTGAACAGCTGAGTCAGAACAACCGGTTTCGGACGGCCGCGGACAACCCGTTCAGAAGGCCGGTTGCGGACGGCCGGTTGCGGACGACCGGTTGCGGCCGGCCGATACCGGATGTGCCATGGTTTGCTGCGTCTCCCGGCGCGGCGCTCGCGGTCTCCTGCGGTTGGCGAACGCTTGCCGTGCTGTCCGTGCAACATCCCCGGCACAAAGATCAGCACTCCTGTCAGTCAACTCGACTTCTTTTACTTCTACTGCGTCGGCACACTTTCAGCGCGCATTGCTGCATACGCCAGAAGCGGTCGCTCAACCGCGCGATGCGTTGCAATCTCGAAAAGCAAAGAAAGCAATCTGTTTGCGCTCATACGTTGTACGACGACATACGAAGTCTATAAAAGGCAATCAGCGTTGTACAGACGGTATTTACCCGAGGAAAGATGGGGCGGCAGGATTGACCTGCCAAGGACACGAGCGCCGTAGAGCGAGGGTGGATCGGCTATGTCACAGAATAGTGAAGCCAGTGAGTCAGGCGCCGAAGCACCAGTGACAAAGCCCGACGACGTAGCATAGACGCCACATTGTTGTACGACGAGTGATAATTCAATAGCGGAAAAAACGCCGGTCGCACTCGCATGCGCCGGCGCTTTGAAACAAGACGTGCAATGCGACTACAGTTCGCCCGCGAACTCGGGCTCCGGCAGGCCTTTGACACCCGGACGTACCGCGAAGAGATGCCCGTCGTGTTCGCTTGCACCCGCAGCGGGGCGGATCGACGTAACGAACAGCGTGTCGAGGTTCGGACCGCCGAACGCACACATGGCCGGTTTGATCGCGGGCACCGCGATCTGCCTGTCGAGCTTGCCTTGCGGCGTGAAGCGAAGCAGCGCGCCGGCGTCGTTCGCACAGATCCAGTAGCAGCCGTCGGCGTCCACTGCGGCCCCGTCAGGCCGGCCGACATAGTGGTTAAGGTCGGCGAACACGCGCCGGTTACGCGGCTCGCCTGTGTCGACGTCGTAGTCGAACGCCCAGATCTGCCTGCGCAGCGGATGCGAGTCGGACAGGTACATGGTCGCGCCATCCGGCGACCAGCCGAGGCCGTTCTGCGTGATGAGTCCTTCGACCACCGGCGCCGACAGCACGCCGCGCGCGTCGAACCTGTAAAGCGCACCGGCCGGGTTAGCGGCCGCCATGTCCTGCACCATCGTGCCGGCCCAGAAGCGGCCTTGCCGGTCGCAGCGGCCGTCGTTGAAACGCATGTCCGGAAACGGAAACGCGGGCGCCGCGAGCTTGCGCGCCGCCACGCGAACGGGCTCGCCCACGGGCACCGCTTGCGCCGCCTGCCCCGCTTGCCCCGCCTGCACCGCTGAACCGTCGGAAGCTTCGTTCAGCGTCACGGCGAAAAGGCCGCTTTCGCAGCCGGCCAGCACCGTGCCGTGTCGATCGAACGCGATACAGGCGACCTTCTCCGGCAACAGCCATTCGGAGCGCTCGCCGCTCGCAAGCCGTAAGCGCACGATTTTTTGCGCCGGAATATCCACCCAGTAAAGCGCCTGCTCCGCCACGCGCCACACCGGACTTTCGCCGACGCCCGCCGGCGCCTGTCCCGCCGCCTCCACCCGTTCGACGCGCGGGTTCACTGCGGCGCTCAACGCTTTGGCTCCATCGGCCCGGCCAGCACGAACGGGCCGCCCTGAAAGCGCTGGGTCGGATCGTCGAGATCCGTAGTGGGCGCGCTCACCGGAAACAGATGCTCGAACTGTGCCGAACTGTCCTGGGGACGAAAACCGAGAAACGCCGCTTTGGTGTTGTCGACCCACTTGGTGCGGTTATCCGATACGCCGTACACGATCGCGTGGCCGACCCGATTGGTGAACAGCGAACAGCGCACGAGTTCGATGAAGTCGCGATAGCTCAGATACGTGACCAGCATGCGCGGGTTCTTCGGCTGCTCGAACGACGAGCCGATGCGCAGGCACACCGTTTCGAGCCCGAAACGGTCGAAGTAATAGCGCGACAGCGATTCGCCGAAGCACTTGGTCACCCCGTAAAGGCTGTCGGGGCGCAAAGGTGCGTCCGTGTCGAGCACTTCCGTGACCGGATGAAAACCTACCGCGTGGTTCGAGCTTGCATACACGATGCGCTTCACGCCCTGCTTCTGCGCGGCCGAATACAGGTTGTACAGACCGCGAATGTTCGCTTCGAGCAGGTCCGCGAAAGGCGCTTCGACGGAAATGCCGCCGAGGTGAATCACCGCGTCCACGCCCTCGAGCAGCGCCAGAACCGCGGCTTCGTCCGCGAGGTCCACGACCGAGGCTTCTTCATGCGCGGCTATTTCGCCGAGCGGCGCGATGTCGGTCACGCGCACGACGTCGGCCCACGCAGCGAGCGCGCCGCGCAACTGCGTGCCGAGATTGCCGGCCGCGCCGGTGAGCAACAGTCGCCGGAAGGGTTTTTGCGTGGGGGTACGGTCGAGATTCGAGTCAGTCATGTCTTTTTGTTGATGGATTACCAGCTGTCAATGAGACGAACGACGCCAGGGCGGCATTGAAGCGCTGAAGTCACCACGCGAAACGAGCCGCGCAATGGCGGCTCGCCCGATGCGACGCTCAGGTCACCGGCGCCGGATTGAAAAGCGCCAGTGCATTATGCAGCTTGAGCTTCTCCGCGCAGGTCTTCTTGCGCCCGCTCGCGACGTCGAGCATGAAATGGAACAGTTCCCAGCCCACTTCTTCGATGCTCGCCTTGCCGGTCGCGATGGTGCCGGCGTTGATGTCCATCAGGTCGTGCCAGCGGCGCGCCAGATCAGAGCGCGTCGCCACCTTGATGACAGGCACTTCCGCGAGGCTGTACGGCGTACCGCGACCGGTCGTGAACACGTGCAGGTTGATACCGGCGGCAAGCTGCAGCGTGCCGCAGATGAAATCGCTCGCCGGCGTGGCCGCGTAAATCAAGCCCTTCTGCCGCACTTTCTCGCCCGGCGACAGCACCCCAGAGATTGGCGAGTTGCCGGACTTGATGATCGAGCCCATCGCCTTTTCAACAATGTTGGACAAGCCGCCCTTCTTGTTGCCCGGCGTGGTGTTCGCACTGCGGTCCGCGCCGCCGCGCTTCAGATAATCGTCGTACCACTGCATTTCGCGGATGATTGCGTGCGCAACGTCCGCATTTGCCGCCCGCGCGGTCAACTGGTCGACGCCGTCGCGCACCTCGGTGACCTCGGAGAACATGACCGTAGCGCCCGCGCGCACCAGCAGATCGGTCGCAAAGCCGACAGCCGGATTTGCAGTGAGACCGGAGAACGCGTCGCTGCCGCCGCATTGCACGCCGACCACGAGATCCGCTGCGGAACACGTCTCGCGGCGCCGGTTGTTCAACCGCTTCAGGTGGCCTTCGGCTGTCTTCATGATCGACTCGATCATCGACTGAAAGCCGACGTGCGCCTCGTCCTGCAACACGACCACGTCGCCGTTCTCGTCGGCGCCCAGATCGCCGATGTCGGCGATCTCACTCGGGTTCTGCGCCGCTGCAATGGGAATCGTGCCCGGCGGCATCAGACGCTCCGGCTGCAGCTTTTCGCAACCGAGGCTCACCATCATCACCTCGCCGCCGAAGTTCGGATTCAGCGCAATGTTGCGCACGGTGCGGATGGGCACCATCGCGTCGGGTGCGTCGATTGCCACGCCGCAGCCGTAGGTGTGGCCGAGGCTCACCACGTCGTCGACATTCGGATACTTCGGCAGCAATTCGGACTTGATGCGCGCGACCGCGTGCTGAACCACGTCGGCAACGCATTGCACGGTCGTGGTGATCGCCAGAATGTTACGCGAGCCGACCGAGCCGTCCGCGTTGCGATAGCCTTCAAAGGTGTAGCCCTCGAGCGGCGGCATGTCGGGCGCCTTGATGGTGGCAATGGGCAGGTCCTCGAGCCCCGGCGGACTCGGCATGCGTATCACGTGCTCGTTGATCCAGCTTCCCTTGGGCAGCGCCTTCAGCGCATAGCCGATCACCACGTTATAGCGGATGACCTCGTCGCCCTCGACGAGGTCGGCCAGCGCCACCTTATGCCCTTGCGGCACGCGTTCGCGCAGCACCAGACCGTCGGAAAAAACCGCGCCCTCGCCCAGACCGCCGTCGTTCACGACGATCGCGACATTGTCATTGGGGTGAACGCGAATGTAGAGCGGTGAAAGTTCCATTGCATCGATCCTTATGGCGTTTAACGCCTACGCGCGCCTAGTACGCGCGCTTTGCGCCAGCTATTCATACGTCATCCTACAACAGGCAACTGAGCGCAGATGTTCCGTATTTACCCTAAGCACAGCATTATGCCGCGAAATCACCGTTGAGTTGGGCGAATTGTTGTTGTACGATGACGTATAAGAAATCTTCATTTCTATCGAACAACCCATACCGACGCCGGGATACATCATGACGACACCGCAGGAACTCAAGCAGATCGTTTCGCAAGGCCTCCTCTCCTTCCCCGTTACGGACTTCGACGAAAAAGGCGACTTCCGCGCCGACACATACGCCGAGCGCCTCGAATGGCTCGCTCCGTATGGCGCGTCGGCACTGTTCGTTGCAGGCGGCACCGGCGAGTTTTTCTCGCTCACGCACAACGACTATTCGAACGTGGTGCGCACCGCGACCGAAGTCTGCAAGGGCAAGGTGCCGATTCTGGCCGGCGCGGGCGGCCCGACGCGCGTAGCGATCGAATACGCGAAAGAAGCCGAGCGCCACGGCGCGAACGGCATTCTGCTGATGCCGCACTATCTGACTGAAGCCTGCCAGGAAGGCATCGCGGCGCACGCCGAAGAAGTCTGCAAGGCCGTGCCGAACATGGGCGTGATCATCTACAACCGCGCCAATTCGAAGCTTAACGCCGACATGCTCGAAGGGCTCGCCGAGCGTTGCCCGAACCTCATCGGCTTCAAGGACGGCGTGGGCGAGATCGAAAACATGGTGACGATTCGCCGCCGCCTCGGCGACCGCTTCTCGTACCTCGGTGGTCTGCCGACCGCGGAAGTGTATGCCGCAGCCTACAAGGCGCTCGGCGTGCCGGTGTACTCGTCGGCGGTGTTCAACTTCATTCCGAAGACCGCGATGGAGTTCTACCGCGCTATCGCGGCGGACGACCACGCAACCGTCGGCAAGCTGATCGACGAGTTCTTCCTGCCGTACCTGAAGATCCGCAACCGCCGCGCCGGCTACGCGGTGAGCATCGTCAAGGCGGGCGCGAGGCTGGTCGGCCACAGCGCCGGCCCGGTCCGCGCCCCGCTCACGGACCTGACCGAAGAAGAAACGGCGCAGCTCGACGCGCTCATCAAGACGCTCGGCCCGCAGTAACGGGCAACCACGGGCAACCACGGGCAACCACGGGCAACCACGGGCAGCAACGCGCAGTAGCGGATCGCGTCGCGGCCGACGCTCCGACGCTTCGACGCTCCGACGCCTCGGCGGCCACGCGCACAACCGCCGCCCATGAAAACCGCTTAGACGGCAACGCAAGCAACGCCCGGGGACGGCAGCGTCGCCGGGCGTTTTCGCACCTGCGATAGCGGCCGCCACGCACGTGGCCGAAAGCCCGCTCCCTTGCATAAGAATTAAGGAGATGACCATGGACATGAGCCGCACGGCCAGTTCCGCGAACGTCGCAAAGCGCACCAAAGTCCGCTACGCGATCCTGCTGCTGATCTTTGTAATCACCACCTTCAACTACGCGGACCGTGCGACGCTTTCGGTCACCGGCTCGGCAATGCGCACGGAGTTCGGCTTCGACGCGATCCGCATGGGCTACATTTTCTCCGCGTTCAGTTGGGCTTATGTGCTGTCGCAACTGCCGGCCGGCTGGCTGCTCGACCGCTTCGGGGCGCGGCGCGTGTACGCGGCAAGCATTTTCTTCTGGTCGCTTTTCACGCTCCTGCAAAGCTCGATTGGATTGCTCGGCAGCGCCGCTGCCGCGGTAACCGGTCTGTTCGTGCTGCGTTTCGCGATGGGCGCGGCGGAATCGCCGGCCTTTCCGGCCAACGCCAAGGTCGTGGCAAGCTGGTTTCCGACCAGGGAACGCGGCACCGCGTCCGCGATCTTCAACTCGGCGCAATACTTCGCGGCGGTCGTGTTCACGCCGCTCATGGCCTGGCTCACGCACGCCTTCGGCTGGCACATGGTGTATGTGGTGATGGGCGTCGCCGGCCTGCTGCTCGCGCTCACCTGGCTCAAGGTGATGAAGCATCCCGCCGACCACCCGGGCGTGTCGGCTGCCGAACTGGAGTACATCGAACAAGGCGGCGGCGTGGTGAACGGCCAGCAGAAAGCGGCCTCCGCCGGCGTCGAGCAGACCGGCGGCTGGTCGCTCGTGCGTCAACTGCTGAGCAACCGGATGCTGGTCGGCGTCTATCTCGCGCAGTACTGCATCAACGTGCTGACGTACTTCTTCCTGACATGGTTTCCGATCTACCTGGTGCAGGCGCGTCACATGACGATCCTGCAGGCGGGCCTCGTTGCTTCGCTGCCCGCGATCTGCGGGTTCTCGGGCGGCGTGCTCGGCGGCATTCTGTCGGATTCGCTGATCCGCCGCGGCTATTCGCTGACCGTCGCGCGCAAGGTGCCGATTGTCGGCGGAATGCTGCTGTCGGTCTCGATCATCGGCTGCAACTACGTGTCCACCGACTGGATCGTCGTCGCGCTCATGTCGCTCGCGTTCTTCGGCAAAGGCATCGGCGCGCTTGGCTGGGCGGTGGTCGCGGACACGTCGCCGAAGGAAGCGCTCGGCTTGTCGGGCGGCATCTTCAATATGTTCGGCAACGTGGCGGGCATCGTCACGCCGATCGTGATCGGCTACCTGGTTGCGCAAAGCGGCTCGTTCAACGGCGCGCTGGTATTCGTCGGCGCGAATGCACTGCTCACGGTGTTCAGCTATCTTGTGATCGTGAAGGACATCAAGCGGGTAGAACTGCGCCCGCGGTGACGCGCGGCGCTGGCGGGCTTGCGTGTGCGCGACGGCTGTGGCGCACACGCAAGCCGCTGAAAATGATCCGGGCCTTTCTATAATCAGTCGTCAGACGACGGTATAATGGACCGCAGGAAGCATCTGCAACTATCTGATTCAGGGGCGTTTTCGATGGCTACACCACTCGCATCCGCGGCACCGCCACGACGCGCTCGTAATCTTGCCGAGCTCGTCGTCAACTACGTCACCGAGCAGATTGCGTCCAATGCGCTGAAGCCGGGCGACAAGTTGCCCACCGAATCGCAACTCATGGTCACGCTGAGCGTGAGCCGCACGGTCATTCGCGAAGCGATTTCACGCCTGCAGGCGGGCAAGATCATCGAGACGCGGCACGGCATAGGCAGCTTCGTGCTCGAGCCGCAGCGCGAGAAGCTCGGTATCGACATGGTGCCCGCCACCACGCTGCGCGACGTGCTGTGCATTCTCGAACTGCGTATCAGTCTGGAAACCGAGTGTGCGGGCCTCGCGGCGCAGCGCGCCAAGCCCGACGACCTCGCACGCATGCGCGCCGCGCTCGACGCAATCGAAGCCACGCGCCACAACGGGCTGGACAGTGTGGACGCCGATTTGCAATTCCATATTTCGGTAGCGCGCGCCACCGGCAACCGCTATTTCGTCGACATCCTCACGCAAATGGGCAGTGCGCTGATTCCGCGCAACCGTCTGGATTCGGCCGGTATCGCGCGCGCGGAGCCGGACGCGTATCTGTCGCTCGTCAACCTCGAGCACGAAAGCATTCTTGAAGCGATCAGCCGGCACGACGCCGAGGGCGCGCGCGCGGCCATGCGCATGCATCTGTCGAACAGCCGCGAACGCCTGCGCCGCGCGAACGAAACGTCCGAGGCTAATAGCTGAGCAATAAGCGGTCTTGCGCGGCGCAAGCGCGCCGACGCGGATGCAGCGCCGATGTCCACGCCAAGCGCAAAAACAGAATGGCCGGGGAGCTCAAACTCCCCGGCCATTTTTTCGTGCGACTCGCGGATCAGAAACGCTTAGCTGCGCGTGATCTCGCCATCGCGACGACGCCACAGGTTAAGCGGATTGGCGTCGGCGAGCGCCTGCGGCAGCAGATCCGCCGGGAAGTCCTGATAGCACACCGGGCGCAGGAAGCGCTCCATCGCCGTGGTGCCAACCGAGGTTGCACGGCTGTCGGACGTGGCCGGGAACGGGCCGCCGTGAACCATCGCGTGGCAAACTTCCACGCCGGTCGGAAAACCGTTGACCAGCAGCCGCCCGGCCTTGCGCTCGAGAATCGGCACGAGCTTGCGGGCTACCGCCACGTCGGCGGCGTCCATCTGGATCGTCGCGGTCAATTGACCGGCGAAATGCTCGGCAACCTGCAGCAGCTCGGCTTCGTCCTTGCAACGCACAATGGTCGAGGCCGGTCCGAACACCTCGTCCTCCAGCGCCGGCGTGGCGAGAAAGGTCTGCGCGTCGGTGACGAACAGCGCTGCACGCGCCTGATTCGGGCCCGTCACGTCGGCGCCGCGCGCCACCGTTTCCACGCCCTTCGTCGCGCCGAGCTTGCCCTCGCCTTCCGTATAGGCTGAGTAGATGCCCGAGGTCAGCATGGTCTGCGCGGGCTTGGCCGCGAGCGCTTCAGACGCTGCCGCGACGAAACCCTTCAGCGCGTCGCCGTCCACCGCGATGGCGAGGCCAGGGTTCGTGCAGAACTGGCCGGCGCCGAGCACGAGCGAATCCACGAAGCCGCGCGCGATGCTCTCGGTGCGCTGCGCGAGCGCGTTCGACAGCAGAAACACCGGGTTGATGCTGCTCATTTCCGCATAGACCGGAATCGGCTCGGGGCGCGCCGCCGCCACGCGCATCAGCGACAAGCCGCCCGCGCGCGAACCCGTGAAGCCGACCGCCTTGATGGCCGGATGCGCGACGAGCGCCTCGCCGATCGAATTGCCCGCGCCGACGATCAGCGAGAAGACGCCTTCCGGCAAATCCATTTCCTCGGCGACGCGTTGAATCACGCGGCCGACCATCTCGGACGTGCCGAGGTGGGCGCGGTGCGCCTTCACCACGACCGGGCAACCGGCCGCGAGCGCCGCAGCCGTGTCGCCACCCGCCACCGAGAACGCCAGCGGGAAATTGCTCGCGCCGAACACCGCGACCGGGCCCAGCGGAATCTTCTGCATGCGCAGATCCGAACGCGGCAGCGGCTTGCGCTCCGGCAGCGGCGAATCGAGCGTCGCGGCGAGCCACTGGCCCGAGCGCACCACTTGCGCGAACAGCTTGAGCTGGCCGGTCGTGCGGCCGCGCTCGCCTTCCAGACGCGCCTTCGGCAAGCCCGACTCCTGCTGCGCGCGCTCGATCAACGCGTCGCCCAAGGCCGTGATGCCATCCGCGATACGTTCGAGAAACTCCGCGCGCACCTCGAGCGGCAGTTGCCGGTACGGATCAAATGCCGCTTGCGCCAGTTTGCATGCCGCGTCGACGTCGCTCGCCGAGCCGCTGCCGAACACCGGCTCGGCGATGTCCGTGCCGGTGGCCGGATTGAATGCGTGGAGCGCCTCTTCGGCGCCGCGCACCGC
Organism: Paraburkholderia phenoliruptrix; assembly: GCF_019511605.1. GTDB lineage: Bacteria > Pseudomonadota > Gammaproteobacteria > Burkholderiales > Burkholderiaceae > Paraburkholderia > Paraburkholderia phenoliruptrix_A. The sequence goes on from NZ_JAEUAV010000008.1 coordinate 197,117, forward strand.
CTTGCGGCCGATCAGCATCTCGCCTGTGATCTGGCCGGTCACTTCGCTTGGGTGGGACATGTCTCTTCCTTGTATTGAAAGCGGGTAGATATAAGTCATCCTACAACATCAAGCCGGGCCGGCGCAACCGCAACTGGCGTCGCTATGGTGCGATCGGCGGGAAGTTCGGGTTAACCTGACCGTTACAACGACCGGACCCGGTGCTACTCTGCGCTAGATATACGACGACCTATAACAAGCGGTTCAGCCATCGTCGAACTTGACCCGATCCATTGCCGTTCGAGGAACACGTTCATGTCAGCCGCGCCCTGCCCGCCTTATCAGTCTCTTCCCAACAGTTTCCGCCACGCGGTGCGCAGTGGCGACACTCTGATCGGCTGCTGGGCGTCGCTCGCGAGCCCGATCGTCACCGAACTGCTTGGCGTGATCGGCTTCGACTGGATGCTGCTCGACGCCGAACATGCGCCGAACGACGTCCTCACGCTGATTCCGCAACTGATGTCGCTCAAGGACAGCCGCAGCGCGCCGGTCGTGCGTCCGCCGGCCAACGACAGCGTGGTCATCAAACGGCTGCTGGACAGCGGCTTCTCGAACTTCCTCGTGCCGTTCGTCGATAACGCCGACGATGCGGCGCGCGCGGTTGCCGCCACGCGCTATCCGCCGCAAGGTGTGCGCGGCGTCTCCGTGGCTCACCGCGGCAACCGTTACGCGACGGTACCCGGCTATTTTGACATGGCCAACCAGAATGTCTGTGTCATCGTGCAGATAGAGAGCCGCGCGGCCGTGGACTCGATCGACGCGATTCTGGCCGTCGACGGCGTGGACGCCGTGTTCGTCGGTCCATCCGACCTCGCGGCATCTTACGGGCATCTCGGCAACGCCGCGCACCCGCAGGTGCAGCAAGCCATCGCGCACGTGTTCGAGCGCGCGCAGGCCGCGGGCAAGCCGAGCGGCATTCTTGCACCGGTGCAAGCGGACGCCGAACGCTATCTCGCAATGGGTTGCCGCGTGATCGCCGTGTGCGCCGACCTGGGGCTTCTGAGGAATGCCGCGCAGGACGTTCACCGACACTTCATCAAGAAACCGGCGGATGCGGGCTGACCCGCGCAGCGCGGGCTCGAGCCAGACCGTCATGACCTCTCCGGAGCATTCCATGCAAAAAGCAGGCTTTATCGGACTCGGCATCATGGGCAAGCCCATGGCCGCGAACCTCCTGAAGAACGGCGTCGCGCTCGCCACATTCACGCGCAGCGGCGTGCCGGACGATCTCACCCAGGCCGGCGCGCAAGCCTGCGACAGTCCCGCCGCAGTCGCCGCGCAGGCGGACGTGATCTTTATCATGGTGCCCGATACGCCGGACGTCGAGCGCGTGCTGTTCGGCGATAACGGACTGGCAAGCGCGCTGCGCGCGGGCCAAACGGTGGTCGACATGAGCTCCATTTCGCCGATGGCGACGCGCGAGTTCGCGGCCCGTGTGCGCGAGACTGGCGCCGATTATCTGGACGCGCCCGTGTCGGGCGGCGAAGTCGGCGCAAAGGCGGGTTCGCTCACGATCATGGTGGGCGGCGAGCAGGCTACCTTCGACAGCGTGAAGCCGCTCTTCGACATGATGGGCAAGAACGTCACGCTGATTGGCGCGGTAGGCGCGGGACAGGTGTGCAAGGTTGCCAATCAGGTGATCGTCGCGGCCACCATAGAGGCGGTCGGCGAGGCGCTGCTGCTCGCGTCCAAGGCCGGCGTGGACCCGGCGCGCGTGCGCGAAGCACTGATGGGCGGCTTTGCGTCCTCGCGCATTCTCGAAGTGCATGGCGAACGGATGACGAAGCGCACGTTCGACCCGGGCTTTCGCATCGAGCTGCATCAGAAGGATTTGAATCTCGCGCTTTCCACCGCGCAAGCGCTGGGAGTGTCGCTGCCGAACACGGCCACTTGCCAGGCGCTCTTCAACGCCTGCGTCGCACACGGCGGCAAAGCGTGGGATCACTCGGCGATGGTGCGCGCGCTCGAAGTGCTCGCCAATCATGAGATCGGTCAGCAGAAAGGCTGATTCGCCGCACGCTTACGGGAAGTACGAGCTTTGATCGAACCGGCGCGAACCGGACGAACCTGATCGCGAATTTGATCGCGAATTTGATGGATTAGCAGCAGGCACGAAGCGCGGCGCAAGCGCCCCGATCACCGCGAAAAAAAACCGCTCCCGACTGGGAGCGGTTTTCTGCGCACCGGGGCGCAAGGCCCCAGCGACATCCACCTCAGAATCAATCGTCCAGCAGCGACAGATCGCGCACCGCGCCCTTGTCTGCGGACATCACCAGCTTCGCGTAGGCCTTGAGCGCCGCGGACACCTGACGCGGACGCGGCTTCGCCGGCTTCCAGCCCTTCGCATTCTGCTCCTCGCGGCGGCTTGCCAGCTCCGCGTCCGACACCAGCACGTTGATCGTGCGGTTTGGAATGTCGATGCGGATCTTGTCGCCGTCGCGCACGAGGCCAATCGCGCCGCCCGCCGCCGCTTCCGGCGAGCAGTGGCCGATGGACAGGCCCGAGGTGCCGCCCGAAAAACGGCCGTCGGTCAGCAGCGCGCAGGCTTTGCCGAGCCCCTGGGATTTGATGTAGCTCGTCGGATAAAGCATTTCCTGCATGCCCGGTCCGCCCTTCGGACCTTCGTAACGCACGATCACCACATCTCCCGCCTTCACCTTGCCCGCGAGAATGTTTTCGACCGCTTCGTCCTGCGATTCGGTTACGTGCGCCGTGCCTTCGAACACCAGAATGCTTTCGTCGACGCCGGCGGTTTTCACCACGCAGCCGTCGAGCGCGATATTGCCTGTCAGCACCGCCAGGCCGCCTTCCTTCGAGAACGCGTGCTCGTACGAGCGAATGCAGCCTTCCGCGCGGTCGAGGTCGAGGCTCGGCCAGCGCGTGTTCTGGCTGAAGGCCACCTGGGTCGGAATGCCCGCCGGGCCTGCCATATAGAACGTGCGAACCGCTTCATCCTGCGTGCGGACGATGTCCCACTGATCGAGCGCGTCTTTCAGCGTGGGGGCGTGGACCGTGGGTACGTCCGTGTGCAGTTTGCCCGCGCGGTCCAGCTCGCCGAGAATCGCCATGATGCCGCCCGCGCGATGCACGTCTTCAATGTGGTACTTGTTGGTGTTGGGCGCCACCTTGCACAGTTGCGGCACGACACGCGACAGGCGGTCGATGTCGGCCATCGTGAAGTCGATTCCTGCTTCGCGCGCAATGGCGAGCAAGTGGAGAATAGTGTTGGTGGAACCGCCCATAGCGATGTCGAGCGTCATCGCATTTTCAAAGGCCTTGAAGCCCACCGCGCGCGGCAGCACGCTCGCCTTTTCCTCTTCGTAGTATTCGCGCGCCAGTTCGACGATGCGACGGCCGGCGCGCTTGAAGAGCTGCTCGCGGTCCGCGTGCGTCGCGACCACCGTGCCGTTGCCCGGCAACGAAAGACCCAGTGCCTCGGTCAGGCAGTTCATCGAATTGGCCGTGAACATGCCCGAGCACGAACCGCAGGTCGGACAGGCGGAGCGCTCCACTTCGGCGACGTCGGCGTCGGAATAGGCCTTGTCGGCGGCAATCACCATGGCGTCCACCAGGTCGAGTTTCTTGAACTCGATCGTGCCGGTTTTCGGATTCGCGAGGCGCGTCTTGCCGGCTTCCATCGGGCCGCCGGAAACGAACACCACGGGGATGTTCAGGCGCATCGCAGCCATCAGCATGCCGGGTGTGATCTTGTCGCAGTTCGAGATGCACACCATTGCGTCGGCGCAGTGCGCGTTGACCATGTACTCCACCGAATCCGCAATGATGTCGCGGCTCGGCAGCGAGTACAGCATGCCGTCGTGGCCCATTGCAATGCCGTCGTCGACAGCAATGGTGTTGAACTCCTTGGCGACGCCGCCGGCTGCTTCGATCTCGCGCGCGACGAGCTGGCCGAGGTCTTTCAGGTGCACGTGGCCGGGCACGAACTGGGTGAACGAGTTGACCACCGCGATGATCGGCTTCGAAAAATCTTCGTCTTTCATGCCGGTCGCGCGCCACAGCGAGCGCGCGCCTGCCATGTTGCGGCCGGCGGTGGAGGTTTTGGAACGGTATGCGGGCATCGTGGTTGTTGAATGAATATCGCTTGAAAGAAGCGGGCCAAGGGAGTGACGGCCCCTCGAACGCCCGTGCGAACAACCTTTTGAGCCGCGCCGCGGGCAAAGCACACGATTATCCCACAGCGCCTGACCGCACGTGCGTCGTGTGCGGTCACAAGCGACGGTGCGGCACGCACGGCGAAGCTGGCCGCGCGAACGTCAAAAGGAATCCGCCAAAAGAAAACGGCGCCCGCAGGCGCCGTTCCGATTCAGCGTTGCGCCGGGTGAATGATCGCGGCACAACATGTCGTCAGAAAGCGGGCGCCGTTTATTTGGCGGCCACCGTCCCGTTGACTTGCGACCAGTGCGGCTCCGGCGTCTTGTCTGCGCTCCTTGCCAGCAGGCACACCACGCCGGCCGCGATGATGTCGAACACCGCCAGCAGCACGAAAAGCGGGCTATAGCCGACCTGCGTGACGAGCACGCCGAACAGCGCCGTGAACGCCGCCGCGCCCAGGTAGCCGGCCATGCCGCCCATACCCGTTGCGGTCGCAACTTCGTTCTTGCCGAACATGTCGGAAGTGATCGCGTACAACGCGCCCGACAGCGTCTGGTGCGCAAAGCCGCCCACGCACAGCAGCGCCACCGCCACATACGGACTCGCGACGAGGCCCACGCACGCCGGTCCGATCATGCACAGTGCGCCCACCACGAACACCATCTTGCGCGACGTGAAGAGCGACACCTTCGCGTACTTGTGAAAGAGCGGGCTCAGGTAGCCGCCCAGCACGCAGCCGATATCCGCGGCAAGAAACGGCATCCATGCGTACAGCGCGATTTCCTTCAGGTTCATGTGACGCTCGGTCATCATGTAGAGCGGGATCCATGCGTTAAAGGTCTGCCATGCAGGCTCCGACAGAATGCGCGGAATGCCGATCGCCCAGAAGTCGCGGCTCTTCAGCATGGCGAACCAGTTGCGCCTCGGCGCGCCGCTGTCGCTGTGCTTCGCCTCCTGACCGCTCAGAATGTAGTCGCGCTCGGCATCGCCCAGCATTTTCTGATTGCGCGGGTGCTTGTACAGCAGCATCCACACGGCGCTCCAGACAATCCCGGCCACGCCGACAATCACGAATGCCAGTTGCCACTCGCCATGCAGCAGCGCCCACACCACGAGCGGCGGCGCCAGCAAGGCGCCAATCGACGAGCCGATGTTGAACCAGCCGATCGCCACCGACCGCTCTTTCGCCGGGAACCATTCGCTCGTCGCCTTCACGCCGGCCGGAATGCCTGCCGCCTCCGCGATGCCGAGCAGGCCGCGGAAAAATGCGAGGCTGCGCCAGCCCGTCGACCACGCCGCCGCCGCGCAGGCGAGCGACCACGCCAGCGCGAACGCGGCGAAGCCGATCTTGGTGCCGACCGTATCGAGCAGGAAGCCCGCAACCGGCTGCATGAATGCATAGCAAAGCTGCCACGCGATCACCACGTGAGCGTATTGCTCGGTGGTGATGTGGAGGTCTTTCATCAGAGTCGGTGCGGCCACCGACAGCGTGTTGCGCGCCAGATAATTGATGATTAGTCCGGCCGCGACCAGACTGACCATCCACCAGCGGATACCCTTTATCTTCATTGCTGCGTCTCCTGGTAATGCTTGAACGTGCTTCTGGCGCGCGGCGCCCGCGCAGTGCGCTCTCAATCGCGCGAATAGTCGATGCCGACGAAGCCGCCGCCCTGGAAGCGCTGGCCCAATGCATCGAGCGGATTGGGTCGGGCCAGCACTTCTTCGGCGTAGTCCTCGGCGTTCTGCGTGGGCGTGTAGCCGAGGCGCGCCGCGCCGCTGTTGTCCCACCAGCTGCGCGTATTGGCCGACACGCCCCACACGGTGAGAAAGCCCAGCTCTTCTGCCTCGATGCAGCGATCGAGGAAATGCATCAGATCGGCATGGCCGAACCAGGTGCTCAAATGGCGCGGTTCGGTCGGCCGTTCGAGACAACTGCCAATGCGCACGCACACGCTCTCGATGCCATGCTTGTCCCAGTACATGCGAGCGAGCGCCTCGCCCCACACCTTGCTGAGGCCGTAGAAGCCGTCCGGACGCAGCTCGCAGTCGAGCGACAGACGCTCGGTTACGGGGTACATGCCGATAGCGTGATTGGAACTGGCGAACACGATGCGCTTGACGCAGTGGCGCCGCGCGCCTTCGTACACTTCGACGAGGCCGCGCAAGTTGTTTTCGATGATCTCGGGCAGCGGGCGCTCGACGCTCGTGCCGGCAAAGTGGATCAGCACGTCCACACCGTCGAGCAGACGATCGACCACCGCCGGGTCGCGCAGGTCGCCGTGCATCACGTCTTCGCCGTCGACGAGCGGTGTAAGCGGTTTCGAGCCGGCCGCCGAGCGCAGCGGCATGCCGCGCGCGATGAATGCGGCGCGCACGACTGAGCCGAGCTGGCCACCTGCGCCACTGAGGGCGATCTTTTTCATACGGATTCCTTTACTGCACCGGCCCGCCGGCGAGGTCGACGCTGATCGCCGGGGCTCGGGGTGGGATTGTCTGCGGATGGATGGCTGGTTGTACGATAACGTACTATTAACGATGGCGGAACGGATTTCAACTAGGCATTTACCCGTAGTTGCCACTAGCCCTTTTCGCGTACGCGGCGTTCAGCAGACATGAAATGCTTGCATATATCATGCGATGTCGTATAACGACGCGGGAGGATCAACCGCTCTGCGACAGATAATCGCCAACGCCTGTCCACGCGATCCGCGAAGCCGCACCGCAACACGCTCACCCCGGCTGCAAATCGCCCGCAATGACCATGTTGCGACGCGGTCGATTGCCGCACTCACCCGCCCTGCGGCTCATAATCCGCCCTACTGAGCCATCAGAAAAAGCTGATATAGATCAGTCATTTGCGCAACAACAAAGCATCTGGCAGATAAAACAACGCGGTTTGTTGACGCACGTCGCGCCGCAGCATCAATTCCCGCCTTGCCCTAATCTTCGGCCATCTGCGAAACGCAGTGCGCACCGACACCGGTCGACGCGCGTAGTCCGCAACGAGCGGCATCACGCCTTCACCATCATGAACTCCGCAATATCGGCATTCGACCTCGCCCGCATCCAGTTCGCGTTCACTGTTTCCTTCCACATCGTGTTTCCGGCGTTGAGCATCGGCCTCGCGAGTTTCATCGCGGTGCTCGAATGGCGCTGGCTCAAGACCGGCAAGGCCTACTACAAAGACCTGTGCTTGTTCTGGTCGAAGATTTTCGCCGTTGCGTTCGGCATGGGCGTGGTCTCCGGCGTCGTGATGAGCTACCAATTCGGCACCAACTGGTCGGGATTTTCCAGCTTCGCCGGGCCTGTCACCGGACCGCTTCTGATGTACGAGGTCATGACCGCGTTCTTTCTCGAAGCCGGCTTTCTCGGCATCATGCTGTTCGGCTGGCAGCGCGTGAGCCCGCGCGCTCACTTCGGCGCCACGCTGATGGTGGCCATCGGCACGCTGATCTCCACTTTCTGGATTCTCGCGTCGAATAGCTGGATGCAAACGCCGCAAGGCTTCGAAGTGGTGAACGGCCAGGTCGTGCCGCTTGACTGGTTCAAGATCATCTTCAACCCGTCGTTCCCCTACCGGCTTGCGCATATGGCGCTCGCGGCGTTCATTGTGGCGGGGCTCGTCGTCGCAGCGGTGGGTGCGTGGCATCTGCTGCGCGGACGGCGCGATCCGGCCGTCAAGAAAATGTTCTCCATGGCGCTGTGGCTGCTGCTCGTCCTCACGCCGATCCAGGCGTTCGTCGGCGACCAGCATGGCCTGAACACCCGCGAATATCAGCCGGCCAAGATCGCGGCCATCGAAGGTCTGTGGGAAACGGAGAAAGGCGGCACCGCGCTGAACCTGTTCGGCATTCCTGACATGCAGGCGCAAACCACGCGCTACGCCGTGTCGATTCCTCACCTCGGCAGCCTGATCCTCACGCATAGCTGGGACGGCGAAATTCGCGGCCTGAAAGAATTCCCGCCTGAGGACCGGCCGAATTCGACGGTGGTGTTCTGGAGCTTTCGCATCATGGTGGGCCTCGGCATGCTGATGATCGCAATGTCGGTCGCCGCATGGCTGCTGCGCCGCCGCGGCCGCCTGTTCGAATCGAAGTGGTTCCACCGCTTTGCCGTGGCCATGGCCCCGAGCGGCTTCCTCTCGCTGCTGGCGGGCTGGGTCACCACGGAAGCCGGCCGCCAGCCGTGGGTCGTGTACGGCGTGATGCGTACCTCGCAGGCCGTGTCGCCGCTCACCGCACAGCAGGTCGGCATTTCGCTGATGGCGTTCGTGGTCGTCTACTTTCTCGTGTTCGGCACGGGCATCTACTACATGCTCAAGCTGATGCGCTCCGGTCCGGCCCTGCCCGGTCAGACGCCGCACGGCGTGCCGGACCACACGCCGAACCAGACGGCGCGCCGCCCTTTCTCCGCCGCCGATCAGATGATCGACGCCGCCTAACCCAAGCAGCTTGCGAGTAACCAAATGGACGTCACCGTAGTGTGGGCCGCGATCATCGCACTGGGCCTTTTCATGTATGTCGTGCTGGACGGCTTCGATCTCGGCATAGGCATCGTCTTTCCGTTTTTCCCCGACGAGAAAGAACGCGATCTGATGATGAACACCGTCGCGCCCGTCTGGGACGGCAACGAGACGTGGCTCGTGCTCGGCGGCGCCGCGCTCTTCGCCGTGTTCCCGATGGTGTATTCGACGGTGCTCTCCGCACTTTATCTGCCGCTCATCTTCATGCTGGTGTTCCTGATCTTTCGCGGCGTGTCGTTCGAGATTCGCGCGAAGGCGAACCGCACGCGGCACCTGTGGGATCTTGCTTTTATCGGCGGCTCGGCGGGCGCCGCGTTTTTCCAGGGCGTCGCGCTGGGCGCGTTTTTGCAGGGCATTCCGGTGATTGACGGCGCCTACGCCGGCGACGCCTTCGGCTGGCTCACGCCGTTCAGCCTGCTGACGGGCCTCGGGCTCGTCGTCACCTATGCGTTGCTGGGCTGCTGCTGGCTGGTCGCGAAGACCGAAGGCGATCTGCAGCGCCGCCTGCATCGCGTGGTCTGGCCGCTGACGGTCGTGCTGCTCGGCTTCATCGCGACGGTGAGCCTGTGGACGCCGCTGCAGGACCCGAACATCGCGCAGCGCTGGTTCGACGACGGCCTCTTCTACCGGCTGCTGCCGGTGCCGTTCCTGGTTGCCGCGTGCGCGTTCTTCATGCGCCGCGCGGTGCGCGAGCGGCATCACAACACGCCGTTCGCGCTCGCGCTGCTGCTCGTGCTGCTCGGCTATGCGGGCTTGCTGGTGAGCCTGTGGCCGTATGCGATTCCGTCGAGCGTCACGCTGTGGGAAGCGGCCGCGCCGCGCTCCAGCCAGACGTTTACGCTGGTTGGCGCGGTGGTGATTCTGCCGATCATCATTGCCTATACGACGATGGGTTACTGGGTATTTCGCGGGAAGGTGCGTCATGGCGACCAACATCACTATCACTAAGTCCGCGCGCAAGCTGCCGGGCTGGCTCTGGTTCATCGCACTGTGGTGCTTCGGCGTGGGCTCTGCGATGTCGCTCGGTTACGCCTTCAAGCTTCTGATGAATGCGACGCTTTTTGCAGTGAAATAAGGCCCCGGCGCACGCGCGCCCGGGCGTCTCCATCCGCTTGGCATAACCTTCTGCGTCCGCTGCCGCGCCGCTTAAAAAACGGCGCGCGCGGCTCGTCTACGTAGCAAGCCGGGGCCGATGCGCGACAGAGACCAGCCAGCACAATACAAACAAAAAAGCGTGGCGCCGGCGATGCCACAAGCAGAGAATGACGGCGCGGCGAGCCGCAAGGCCCGCCGCGCCAACCGATCGGCTTACGATCACGGGGTAGCCGGCAATGATGCGATTCACGACAATAGAAGTAAAACGGGACCTGGCAACGGCGGTAGTCCACAACACGCAAGCTCGACTCGTGGAGACATCATGAAGTTTCTTGTGGCGGACGACCATGAACTGATCCGGCAAGGCGTCAAGGGCATGCTGCGCGGGCTCGACCCCGACGCCCTGTTCGACGAAGCCGACACGTGGGAAACGCTGGCCGCGGCCGCGCGGCCCGACGCGGACCACGATCTCGCGATCGTCGATCTACATATGCCGGGCATGAGCGGCGCGTCGTCGCTGGAAGTGCTCTTGAAGGCCAATCCCGCGCTGCCGGTGGTCGTGCTCTCCGCGGAAGAGTCGCCCGACGAAATGCGCGCCGTACTGGCCGCGGGCGCGCTCGGCTTCGTGCCGAAGCGCCAGCCCGCGAGCGTCATGCTCAAGGCCATCGAACTCGTGCTGTCGGGCGGCGCCTACGTGCCGATGGAAGCTCTCAGCCTGCTCGGCTCGCGCGAGGTCCCATCCCCCGACGCAAGCGCGGAGCGCGTGAACCCGGCGCCCACGCAGCAGGCCACGGCAAGCTCGGCAGTACAGGATACGGCGACGACGCTCGCCGAACCCGGCGCGCCAAGCCCGGCGTTGCAGCCGCATCAGCAGCATCTGCTGGAAAATCTGTCGCCGCGTCAACAGGACATCATGCGGCTCGTGCATCGCGGCTGGACCAACAAGATGATCGCGCGCGAACTGGGCGTCGCGGAGGGCACGGTCAAGGTGCATCTGTCGGTGATCTTTCGGGCACTCGGTGTGCACAACCGGTCGACGGCCATTGCAGTGGTCAACGGCTGGCTCGAAGCGGGGAAAACCTTGTAGGCGTTCACGGCGTGGAAGCCGTCCGTCCTTTGTCCAGCTCTGCCTGCTGCCACAGCATGTCCAGCGTGCGCCGCAAGCGCGCCGCCGTGACGGGCTTGTGCAGTACCGGAATGCCTTGCAACGCAAGAGCCGTCAGTTCTGCCGACGCCATATCGCCGGTAATCAGCAGCGTCACGACATTCTCGTGCCCGGCACGCGCGAGCATGTTGCGCACCGCCGTTAGCGCCTGCGCACCGGTCCGGTGATTGGCCAACTGATAATCGCAAAGCACCGCGTCGGGCACAAAGCCGTCTTCGAGCGCGGCCAACGCCGCGGTTTCGTCGCGCGCGCCGCGCACGGTGCAACCCCAGCGGCCGAGCAGGCTTGTCAGACCTTCGAGAATCGACGGCTCGTCGTCGATGCACAGCACGCGCCGCCCATCGCCCACCGGAGCGCCGGCGACCGTCTCGTTCAGATTCGCAACGACGCCGCCCGCATCGCCCGCATGCACCGGAAAGCGAAACACCGAGCCGCGCCCGGGCGCAGAGCGCAACTGCAACTCGCCGCCGAGCATGCCGACGAGGCGCTTGACCGTCGGCAGGCCGAGGCCGTGCCCCTGGCGGGCATCTCGGTGAGGGTTCGCGACCTGATAGAACTCTTCGAAAATGCGCTCGTGCTCTTCCGGCGCAATGCCGATGCCTGAATCGCGCACTTCGATAAAGCCGCCCGCGGCTCGCCCCGCGCGCCGCAAGCCGAGCCAGATCGCGCCCTCTTCGGTATAGCGCACGGCATTCGAGAGCAGATTGCTCAGCACGCGCTCCAGCAGCACCGGATCGTCGTACACCACCATCGAGGTCGGCGCGATGCGCAGCGCGAGCCCCTTCGCCGCCGCCTGCGGACGATACTGGCTACCCACCCGCTCGAACAGTTCCGAGAGCCGGAAATGCAGGCGGATCACCTGCGTCACGCCGCTTTCCAGCCGTGCGAGGTCGAGCACCTGGTTGAACAGCTGGTTCAGCGCCTCGACGTTATGGACGATGTGCTCGGCAGTCTTCGCATGCTGCGCGGGCGTCGCCGCCGGATCGTTGAGCGAGGCCGCGAGCAGTCCGATTGCGTGCAGCGGCTGCCGCAGATCGTGGCTCGCGGCTGCGAAAAAGCGCGTTTTCGCGAGACTCGCCTCTTCCGCAACATGCTTTTGCACCGCGAGCGATTCCGCGAGGTACTGTTGGTCCACTCGCGCCTGCACCACCTGCTGGAACAGTTTGCGGTAGCTGAGCGCATACACGTTGATCGCGCAAAAGAAGAACGCGAGCACGATGGCAAGAATCGTGCGGTCGAACGTATGCATGCCGACGTGCAGCACGATCGACGGAAACAGCAGAAATGGAATCGCGGTGGCGAAATTGAGCAGATCGAAGCCATTGGACATGAACACGCCGGCTGCGAGCGTAACGAGCATCACCGTATGCAGCAGCGGCAAGTCGCTTTGCGGACTCTGGAACGCGAACCAGATCGCGAGGCCGGGCGCACTGTAGAGCAACACGCCGCGCACCGCATGCAGGTTGATCCAGCCGCGCGGCGACAGCAGATGCGGATAGCGCCGGTTGCAGATCCATAGCGCGAGGCCCGCGCAATTGGCCGCCGCATAAAAGCCGAAGCAGGCAATGAAGAGCGGCGGCGACGGAATTGCCGGCCAGTAAAGCGCCACCAGTACCGCAATCGAAAACCAGTGCGTGAAGAATGCGATTGGATCTTGCGCGTACAGCACGCGCACCAGGTCTTCGTCGATTGCATGCTGGATCGGGACAGCCCGCATCGCGCGGTCTCCTTGTCGGGCAGGGCAAATTCGGTGATGGGGCGCGAAAGCCCGGCGCTCGCGCGAAGCGCGGCGAGGCATGGTGCGCAGGAGCTTGCTCGGTCTTACTGAAACGCAAAGGCCGCAATGCAGCGGCGCGCTGCAACCGCTTTTCTCATCAGACGAATGACAGGTGTGCTGCCGGATGGTTTACCCGGCAGTTTACCCATCGGCTAACACTTAATCCATATAGGCGAAGCGGTTGCGCACGACCATACTGCCTTCACCAACACGGCGCGGCCGCAACCTTCCCGTCATCCGTTTTTCGCCTGCATTCAGGGCTTGCTGCGCTTTCGCGTAACCGCCGCCTTACCCCGTCACCCCTTTACCTAATGGAGGCTTTCATGGGCGCAGTTCCGAGCCACGAGTTCGTCCGCAATCTCGACGACGCGATCCTGCCCGATCTGTGGCGCCGCCGCACCCAGTTATCCGGCGACGAAATGGTGTCGATGGTCGAACTCGTCAAGCGGGCACTGCGCACCTACCATCCGCTGGAATTGCAGGCGCTTGGCGAAGACAAGGAGGAGCTCGTCGCACAGTTCATTTACTGCAAGGTGCTGCGTCTTGCGCCAGGTCACACTGCAACGCATGCATGCGCCGACAGCGCGCCCTCCAACAGCTACGCACTGTGCGCATACTTTCGCCGCTATCTGATCGACTGCCTGCGCAGCGCCGGCCATCAACGCAACGTCTCGATGGAAACCGAGGGCATGGCGCAGGAAATCGATCTGCACGCCCAGGCATTGGAAGACCCCGTGCAAAGCGTGCTGCTGCAATACGGCCTCGACGAACAACGGGTGCGGCTGGCGGCGCGCGCTTTCATCGAAAGTCTGGACGAGCCTGAACGGATCGTGCTGGCCGGTAGCCTCGGCTGGTGCTCGGAAGGCAAAGGCGGACTGTCTGCGGTTGCGGCCCAGCATCGGGTGCCCTCCTATCACTATCGCGCCGTCAAACTCGGCGTCACGATGAAAAAGACGGCCACTGCCGACGATTTTTCCAATACGAAGATCGGCCGCTGGCTCACGGACGTACTCGGCATCGAGATCGACGTCGACAATCGCAGTGCGATTCTGCTCGCGCTGAACCTGCTCGCTGCCGAGTCGAACGATAGCGAAATGAATGAAGCGGCCGCGTAACACCGCATGAAAGGCACCGGCACAGCCATCCACGCCAACAAGGCCAGCAACGCCATCGCGCCGCGCGGCGCATCGTAACGAAGCGCTTTTTTTGTGCTCACGCACCGGCTACGATAAAAAAGCCGCGGCAGCGCGCCGTCTTCCTTCCGACGCCCGGTCCCTTCCCTGCATCGATTCCTGACGAGGTGGTCGCGTATGAACCGCTTATCGAGCGCCGTGACGGCGATGAAATCGCACTATGAAGTGGTGGTGATCGGTTCCGGTTACGGCGGCGCGATCGCCGCGAGCCGCATGGCGCGCGCGGGGCGCAGCGTCTGCGTGCTCGAACGTGGGCGCGAATTCATGGCCGGCGAATATCCGCGCACACCGTTTCAGGGCGCCGCGCAGATCCAGTACAACACGCCAGCCGCGCAAATCGGCTCGCCACTCGCGCTGCTCGAAGTACATGTGAACGACGACGTGAACGCAGTGGTGGGCTGCGGCCTTGGCGGCACTTCGCTGATCAACGCGAACGTCGCGCTCAAAGTCGATCCGCGCCTGTGGGACGACACGCGCTGGCCCGCCGCGCTGCGCGAAGACCAGGCTGGGCGCGAAACAGGTTATCAGCGCGCATGGGACATGTTGCAACCCTCGCCGGTTCCGGGCCGTTTTCGCGAACTGCCGAAACTGCTGGCACTCGCAAAGTCCGCAGAGGCACTCGGCATGGCCGATCACTTCAGCACGCCGCCCGTGACCGTGACTTTCGAAGACCGCACGAACGCGGCCGGCGTCGCCCAGAAAGCCTGCACCGGATGCGGCGACTGCAACTCAGGTTGCAACTACGACGCAAAAAATTCGACGCATATGAACTATCTGCCCGACGCAGTCGCGCACGGCGCGCAGATTTTCACTGGCGCCGCCGTCCATTCGGTGACCCGCAATACCGATACGCAGAAATGGCAAGTGGGCTATCAACTCGTGCGCCTCGGGCGTGAGAGCTACGACGCGCCTGACCTTTTCGTGAGTGCGGACGTTGTCATCGTGTCGGCGGGAACAATCGGCTCGACCGCGTTGCTGCTGCGTTCGCGCAATGAGGGGCTCACCGTCTCGGGCATGCTCGGCCAGCGCTTTACCGGCAATGGCGACGTGCTGGCCTTCGCCTACAACACCGACGACACCATCAACGGCGTCGGCTGGGGCGCGCATCTGGAAGGCGAGCTTCCGCCCGTAGGGCCCACCATTACGGGGCTGATCGATCACCGCGATACGCCTGACGTCAAAGACGGCTTCGTGATCGAAGAAGGCTCGCTCGCGGGGCCGGTGGGCGCCGCGCTCGTCGGCATGCTCGGCGCCGCTGCGCCGCTTTCGGGCGTCGACGTCGCGGGCCCGCGCCCGGTTGAGCAGCAACTCGCTTACGATGCACGCGTTGTCGAAGGCGTCCTGCACGGACCGTATCGCGGCGCGCTGAATCACACGCAGAGCTACCTCGTGATGGCGCACGACGACGAAAGCGGCCAGATCAGCGTCAACGACAAGGGCCGCCCGCGCATTACGTGGGAAAACGCCGGTAAACAGCTCATTTACGAAACCGTCGAAGAAACGCTGAAGAATGCGACGGCCCCGCTAGGCGGCAAGTACCTGCGCGACCCGATTTCCAACGACATCTTCGGCAACCGCACCGTGACCGTGCATCCGCTCGGCGGCTGCGCAATGGGCGAGCACGCCGAACAGGGTGTGGTCGACCATATGGGCCGCGTGTTCAGCGGCATGACCGGCACGGATGTGCACGACGGCCTCTACGTCATGGACGGCGCGGTCATGCCGATGTCGCTCGGCGTGAATCCGCTGTGGACCATCTCTGCGCTCGCCGAGCGCAACTGCGCGCTGCTCGCGGCGTCGCGAGGCTGGACCATCGACTACGATTCCAGGGGCACCGCCGCCGCGCCGCCCGCGCAAAAAATCGGCCTGCGCTTCACCGAAACAATGGTCGGCCATTACACGCCGGCCGGCGCGAGCGACGACGCAGCGAGCCCGATGGCCTTCACGCTGACTGTGGAGTCCGACGACCTCGACGCAATGCTTCGGGATCCCAATCATATGGCCCGGACCGCCGGCACGTTGAGCTGCATTGCACTGTCCGCGCAGCCGATGACGATTACCGACGGCACCTTCAATCTGTTCGTGACCGACCCGCAAGATGTCGACGAGCGCAACATGAACTACCGCATGACGCTCAATACCGTGGAAGGCAAGACCTACTATCTGAGCGGGCAAAAAATCATCACGCGCACGTCGCCGCTCGAGTTGTGGGAGCAGACCAATACGCTCTATGCGCAGGTGTTCGAAGCGCCGGAAGCCGACGTGCCGCCGCTTGGCAACGCCAGGCTGATCATCACGCCGGAAAATTTCCTGAAACAGCAGCGCACGCTCGAAGTGACCAACGCTCCGGATCTGAAAACCCGCCTCGAATGGACGCTCAAGTTCGGCAAGTTCTTTGCGGGCGTGCTGTTCAGCGAATACGGCGGCGTCGCCGCGCCTTTGCAGTACCACGACCCCGACGCGCCGCCGCGTCTGAAGCGCGCATTGCGGGCGCCCGCGCCGCAAGTGTTCTTCTTCGACACGCCTGACGGCACGCGTCTGCGGCTCACGCGCTTTGTCGATCCGGCGCGCAAGAACGCGCGCCCCGTGTTGCTGATTCATGGCTCCGGCGTGTCGAGTCGCATCTATTCGACGGATCTGATCGGCACCAATCTGGTCGAATATCTGTGCGCCGCGGGTTACGACGTATGGCTCGTCGATCTGCGCGTGAGCATAGAAATGCCGAGCGTGCTCGTGCCGACCAACGTCGACAAGGTCGCACTGGAGGACATTCCCGCAGCCGTCGCGAAGATTCGCGAGGTGACCGGCGCGCCCGCCATCCAGGCGCTCGGCCACTGCATGGGCGGCCTCGCGTTGAGCATGTCGCTCATGGCGGGACTGCAAGGCGTGGGCTCCGCGGTGATTTCCCAGGTCGCCGCGCATCCGGTGCCGGGCACGCTTGGCCGCATCAAGGCGGGGCTGCACATTCCCGACATCATGCAACACCTGGGCGTGACCGATCTCACCGCCTATACCGAGGACGAACGCTGGCCGCACAATCTGTTCGACGAAGCGCTGCGCCTCTACCCCGTCGATCACGACGAAGGCTGCGGCAATCCCATCTGCCATCGCGCCACATTCATGTACGGGCTGCTCTACGAACACGCGCAGGTCAACGAGACGCTTCATTCCAACTTGCAGGAATTGCTTGGCGTGCACGACGTCGGCGTGTTCAGGCATCTGGCGGCCATGGTGCGCGCGGGCAAGGTCGTCGACGCAGAAGGAAATGATGTCTATCTGCGTGGAGCGCGCGGCATGAAGGGCCTGAC
The DNA here is from genome assembly GCF_019511605.1 of Paraburkholderia phenoliruptrix. Classification (GTDB taxonomy): domain Bacteria; phylum Pseudomonadota; class Gammaproteobacteria; order Burkholderiales; family Burkholderiaceae; genus Paraburkholderia; species Paraburkholderia phenoliruptrix_A. The sequence goes on from NZ_JAEUAV010000008.1 coordinate 214,329, forward strand.
AGGCATGCGTATTCCGATTGCCTTCATCCACGGCGAGTGCAACGCAACGTATGTGCCGAAGAGCACCGCGCTAACCTATGAGATGCTTGCCGACGCCTTTCCCGAGCAACCTTACGAGCGCTACCTGATTCCGGGCTATGGACACATCGACTGCATTTTCGGCAAGAACGCTGCGCTCGACGTGTATCCGACTATCGCGAGCTATCTGAACGCGCACTGAAGTGTCCGCGCATTAGCGTGAGCGCGCAGCAGCATGCATGCGCCGTTCAGAACAGCTTGCCGGGATTCAGAATGCCGTGCGGATCGAGCGCATGCTTGATTGCAGCCATCGCGGCCAGTTCCGTGGGCGAGCGCGAGATCGGCAGGAACTCGCGCTTGAGCAGACCAATGCCATGTTCGGCCGACACCGAGCCGTGCAGCGGCCCGAGCATTTCATACACGAACGCGTACACGGCATGATGATCGACACCGGGAATCGAGTTCCCGTCTACCGTGACATGCAGATTCGAATCGCCGATATGGCCGAAAAAATACGACTCATTGCCGGGCCAGCGTTCGTTCAGCGCTGCGCGGCAACGCTCGACAAAGTCGCCGATCACGCTGATCGGCAGACTCACGTCGAAGTTGATTGGGTCGAGCCGCACCGGAAATTCGGCCGTGCATTCGCGAATCGCCCATAACGCACGTGCGTCCGCCACCGACTGCGCGATCACCGCGTCGCGTATCGCGCCTTCGTCGAGCGCCTCGGTCAGCGCAGCGGCAAAGCGTTCGCCGTGGTCGTCCGCGTCGAAGCCCGCATGTTCGATCAACGCGTAAAGCGGATGCGCGCCGTCGAACGGCGAGCGCGTGCCCGTCAGCTTGACGCCGAAATCGTAGAAGTCCGGCCACATGATTTCGAATGCGCTGATGTCGTTGCCAAAGCGCGTCGACAGGCGACGCAGCAGATTCACCGCGGCGTCGTAGCCATTGAGCGCGACGAGCGCGGTATGGCGAGCGGCGCGTTGCGGATGAAGCCGCAACACCGCACGCGTGATGATGCCAAGCGTGCCTTCGGATCCGATGAACCAGTGCTTCAGGTCGTAGCCGGTGTTGTTCTTCACCATCTTGCCAAGCGAGCTCAGCACGTCGCCGTTGGCGAGCACGACTTCGAGCCCCAGCACCTGGTCGCGCGCGGTGCCCGACTGAATCACGCGGTTGCCGCCCGCATTGGTCGCGAGATTGCCGCCGATCTGACACGAGCCGCGCGCGCCCAGATCGAGCGCGAGTTCGAAGCCCGCTTGCGCTGCGGCTTCCTGCGCGGTTTGCAAAGTGGTGCCCGCGCGCACGGTGAGCGTGGCCGAAGCTGCATCGATTTCCTCGACGCCAGCGAGGCGTTCGAGCGACAACGCAATGTCGTTCGCGCGCGCAATCGCGCCGCCTGCGAGCCCCGTCATGCCGCCTTGCGGCACCACCGGCTGATAGGCCGCGTGGCAGATTGCCAGTGCGCGCGCGACTTCCTCCGTGCTGCGCGGCAGCAGCAAGGCTGCCGGGCGTGTGGGAGCGTGGCGCGTCCAGTCGGTCATCGCGCGTTCGCCAATCTGTTCGCCGACGCGCACCGCATCGGCGCCGAGCTCCGCGCGCAGCGCGTCGAGCGTGGCGGAAAGCGGCGCGGTGCACGGCTGTGCGTTCGCGTCGTGGTGCGCGATGGGGTCTTGGGTCATGCAATATCCCTTGCTGTGCTTATGTTGTTGGCGCGGCGTGCTTCTTTCGATAACCCATTGAATCGTTGATGCGGCCGAGAATATAGTCGCCTGCCGCCACCGGCTGATATTTCAGATCGTCGGCATTCGCGCCGAGATCGCGGGGGTCCACGATCGCGCCGTAGGTCGGATCGTAGAAGGTCGCGATCGAATAACGTTCCCGCCCGGACGCATTGATCACGCGATGCAGCGTCGAGCGGAAACGGTCGTTGGTCCAGCGCGCGAGCAGATCGCCGACGTTCACGACGAAGCTGCCCTCCACGGGCGGCGCGTCGACCCACGTGTCGTTAGCGATTTCGCGCACCTGCAGGCCGCCCACCTGATCCTGCCATAGCAACGTGATGCAGCCGTAATCGGTATGCGGCGCGACGCCGAACTGGTCTTCGTCGGACTGAGGCGGTTGCGGCGGATAGTAGACCATTTGCGTGCGCTGCATCCGCTTCGTATAACGCGAGGCGAAAAAGTGCTCGTCTACGCCGAGGCTCACGGCGACCGCGCGCAACAGGTCAGCGCCGCACGCTCCCACCGCTTCATAGTAGCCATACAGCGCCGGCCGCAACTGCGGCATGAAATCCGGCCAATTGTTCGGTCCACGCAGCGCCTGACCCGCCAGCACGTCCGGATCGTCTTCCGGCAATTCGAGCCCGATGCTGAAAAACTCCTTGTAATCGGGGCGCTTTGCCTGGTACATGGTCGCATCGCCAAGCGCATTGAAACCCCGATGCCGGTGATTCACCGCGGCGCGTCGCTTGGTCTCGACCGGGAACGCGAAGAAGGTGCGCGCGGCTTGCGCGGCCGCGTCGATGACAGCTTGCGGCACCCCGTGATTGACAATGTAGAAGAAGCCAATGGTCGTGCAAGCCTCGCGAATCTGCCGCGCCACGTCGTGCAACGCACGCGGGTCGCCCGCGCGAACGCCGGCGAAGTCGATGAGCGGAATACGGGTCACAGGCATCGTGTTGCTCCGGTGAATGTGTAGAGCGGCGAGCGCAAGCGCGAGATCATTGCAGTGGTATATACCGCCAAAAGCGCACTCGCAAGTGAACTCGCGAAGCTGCATGTAAGGGCTTTTCTCTACTCGTGCGTTTATTTATTTCGCAGCAAAACTGCGGTATATACTGCCTCGCATGACTCGCGCCGCGCCGATGCTTCGTGCCGCTTGCGCATCACCTGTGCGACCTCGCTTTGCCAACTGGAGAACCTCATGAGCATCCTTGCAGGCTGGAAGTGGCGTTTCGTCATGCTGGCGTTGTGCGCGGCGAGTGTCGGCGCTCATGCGGAAGACCAGCTCGCCAAAGTAAAAAAGGCCGGCGAACTGGTAGTCGGCACGGAGATGCAGTTCGCGCCTTTCGACTTCCTCGAAAACGGCCAGCAAGCGGGTTTCAACAAGGAGCTGTTCGCCGAAGTCGGCAAGGAACTCGGCGTGAAGGTGCGCTTCATCGACCTGCCCTGGCCGAGCGTGCTGCCCGGCCTCGAAGCGGGCAAGTTCGACATGGTGGGCGGCCCGCTCACGGTCACCAAAGCGCGCATGGAGCGCTACACGTACACGCTGCCCGTCGCGGATGCCACCGACGCGCTGCTCAAACGCGCGAACGATACGGCGCTCAAACAATCGTCCGACATTGCAGGCAAGACCGTTGGCGCGGGCAAAGGCTCGGCGCAGCTCGACCAGCTGAAGGCATACGTGGCCACCTTGCCGAAGCCGCCTGAAATCCGCGAATACGTCGACAACAATCAGGCCTATGCCGACCTCGCCGCGGGCCGCATTGCGGCCGTCGCGAACTCCATGACCAACATTGCGTATGTCGCCAAGCAGCGCCCTGAAACTTTCGCCGTGGTGCAACCGCCGTTCGGCGCGAAAGTGTACTTCGCGTACTGCATGCGCAAGGACGCGGACAGCAAGCCGCTCGCCGACGCCTTCAATGCGGCGCTCGTGAAGATGCACAACGACGGACGCCTCGCCGCGTTGCAAAAGAAGTGGTTCGGCGTCGCGATGGACGCGCCGACCACCATGCCCACGCCGAACTATTGACGCGCGCTGCACGCACGTCGGGCGCCTATTGACAGCAGATCCGCGAGGGCGACGCTCATGTTCAGCACGACCGTCTTCGTTCAAGGCATGCCGCTGCTGCTGCATGCTGCCCTCGCCACCATCGGCGTTTCGCTGTCGGGCCTCCTGATTGGCTTTTTCGTGGCCGTGGGCGTATGTGCGGCGAGGCTGTCGCGCAAACGCGCGGCACGCCGGTTCGGCGGTGCCTACGTGTTCTTCTTTCGCGGCGTGCCGATGTTGGTGCAGTTGCTGCTCGTGTACTACCTGTTGCCGTTCGTGGGCATCAACGTGCCACCGCTCGTCGCCGCGATCAGCGCCGTGTCGCTGTGCTCCGCCTCCTATATCGCAGAGATTCTGCGCGGCGGTTTTCTCAGCATTCCGCCCGGCCATATCGAAGCCGCGCGCATGCTCGGCCTCTCGCCGTTCGACACGCTGCGGCGTATTCTCGTGCCGCAGGCGTTCCGTCTGACGTTGCCCTCGCTCGTCAACGAAATGGTGCTGCTCATCAAGGCTTCGTCGCTCATTTCGGTGGTGGGTGTCGCTGAATTGACGCGCACCGCGCAGAACATTGCGGCCAGCACTTATAGACCGCTCGAAGCATATGTTGCCGCCGGGCTCATCTACTTCGTGATCTGCGGTGCGCTCGCACTCGTCGCGCATGCCGCCGAATATCGGCTGAAGCACGCCTGATCGACCGGAGCCCACGCGATGCAACAGTTCGATCCCACCGTCATCACGCACAATCTTCAGCCGATTGCAGCGGGCCTTGCGACGACGCTCGGCACCTGGGCCGCGGGCGTGGCCATCGGCATGCTGATCGGCTTCGTGATTGCGGTGCTGCAGCTCTTTTGCGGGCGCTGGGTACGCGCGCTGTTGCGCCTGTACATCGAGCTTTTTCGCGGCACACCGTTTCTCGTGCAACTGTTTTTGCTCTACTACGGCGGCCCATCATTCGGACTCACGCTCGAGCCCATGACCGCCGGTGTACTCGGCCTCGGCCTTTATGGCAGCGCGTATTTCGCCGAAGCGTTTCGCTCCGGCTTTCAGTCGGTGCCGCCGGGCCATCTCGAGGCGGCCTCGTGTCTGGGCTTGACGCGCACGCAAGCGGTGCTGCGCATCCAGATGCCGCAAATGCTGGTGCTGATCGTGCCGGCGCTCACCAACCTCATCATCGTGCTGAGCAAGGAAACCGCGGTGCTTTCCATCGTCACCGTGCCCGAGCTGACTTTCGTGCTCACCGGCATCGGCTCGGCGACCTTTGCCTTCGTCGAGACGCTGCTCATGCTCTGTGTATGCTATCTCGCGCTGGTCGAGCTGACTTCGCGCGCGGGCATGTGGGCCGAGGCCCGCATCGCCCGTTTCATGGCATAAGGATCTGGACCCATCATGAATGCCATTGCCGACATGCCCTCTTCCGCGTCCAGCGTTGCGCACGCGCAGCGCTCTGCACCCTTGATTGAAGTACGCGATCTGCGCAAGCGCTTTGGCGACGTCGAAGTGCTGCGCGGCGTCGACCTCGAGATCGCGCGCTCGGAAGTGGTGTGCATCATCGGTCCCTCGGGCTCGGGCAAAAGCACGCTGCTGCGCTGCCTCGCCGCGCTCGAAACGTACGATCACGGCGACGTGCGTGTCGAGGGGGAACTGCTCGGCTACACGGAGCGCGGCGGCCGCCGCGTGCGTGCATCGCAGGCGGATATCAACCGTGTGCGGCGCAACGTCGGCATGGTGTTTCAGCAGTTCAACCTGTGGCCGCACATGACGGCGCTCGGCAACGTGATGGAAGCGCTGTTGCGCGTGCGGCGTCTGTCGCACGACGAAGCGCGCGGCCGTGCGAACAGAATGCTGGAAACCGTGGGCCTTTCGCACAAGGGCGATGCTTATCCGGCGAAGCTCTCCGGCGGGCAGCAGCAGCGCGTGGCGATCGCGCGAGCGCTCGCCATGGAGCCGCACATCATGTTGTTCGACGAGCCCACGTCGGCCCTCGATCCCGAACTGGTCGGCGAAGTGCTGCAAGTAATGAAGCAGCTCGCTCGCGACGGCATGACGATGGCCGTCGTCACGCACGAAATGGGCTTCGCCGCGCAGGTCGCGGACAAGGTCGTGTTCATCGACGAAGGACGCATTGCCGTGCAGGGCAAACCGCGCGAGGTCTTTCACGATGCCGGACAGCCGCGCTTGCGGCAATTCCTGCAAAACTATTTCGACCGCAACGCATTCTGGGCGCGCGGCCCCGACGACGCTAACACGCCATGATCGCGCGCCCTGCCCTCGCGGCAATGCGCAAACCGTGAAAGAGGCTGCCGATGTCCGCCATGCTTCGCAGCAAGAGTCACCATGCCGAAGGCGAGCCGCCGGCCGACGCCGCGAGGAGCGCAGGCGTCGCGGCCCATGCGCCGGCTGCCCGCTACGAGCAGGTCAAGCATCATATTCGCGGCATTATCGAATCCGGCGCGCGGCGCGCCGGCGAGCGCCTGCCTTCCGAACTCGATCTGGTTGCGACGCTGGGCGTCTCGCGCATGACCGTCAATCGCGCGCTGCGCGAGCTGGTGCACGAAGGGCTCGTCACGCGCGTATCGGGCGTCGGCACCTTCGTTGCACAGGCAAGGCCGCAATCCACCCTGCTGATGATCGCGCATATCGGCGACGAAATCCGTTCGCGCGGCCACGAATACAGCTACCGTACCGTGCTTTTGCAACGCGAGACCGCGTCTGTCGTGGTGTCGAATGCGTTAGGGCTCGCGCCTGGCGCTTCGGTCTTTCATGTGATTTGCGTGCATCGCGAGAACGGCCTGCCGGTGCAACTGGAAGACCGCTACGTGAACCCGGTCACCGCGCCGGATTTTCTGCGGCAGGATTTTTCCACGATCAGGCCGTCGGAATACCTGTATGAAACGGTGCCGGCGCACGACGTCGAGCACATTGTCGACGCGGGACTGCCCACGCGCGCCGAAGCGGAACTGCTCGAAATCCGCATGGAAGAACCGTGCCTCACGCTGGTACGGCGAACATGGACGAGCGGCATTGCGGTGACGTTTGCGCGCTTCGTGCATCCGGGTTCGCGCTACCGGCTCGGCTGCCGCTTCTCCCCGGATCTGTCACAACGGCAAGGCTGATGCGACACCGCTCTAGCAGCGAGACAACGCCCGCTGCGCGGTTACACGTTCCCCGCCAGATGAAAACGCGACGCCGGATGCCACAAGTGCACAGAGGTCGCGACATCGTCACCCACCCAGGTACGGCGCCATAGCAGCAGGCAAGGCTCGCCGATTTCCATCGACAGATGCCGCCGCACGTGCGCGTCGGGCTTTTGCGCATAGATGCGAAATTCCGCGCGCTGGATCGGCGCGAGACGCACCATGTAGTGATTCGGTGTCTCCACGGTGAAGTCCTGTTGCAGGTACTCGGGAAACACCTTCGGATTGACGTAGCGGTCCTCGTACTGGATCGGCTCGCCCTCCTCGCTATGGACGATGCACGAATGAAACGCCGGACCGCTGGCGAGACCGAGCGTTTCGAGCGCCTGCGGGTCGTCGCTCGGTTCGAGCGTCAGCACGCGCGCCGAATGACGATGACCGCGTGCGGCGATTTCGTCGGCGATATTGCGGATTTCCAGCACCGTGGATTCGTAGCGCTGCGGCGCGACGAAGGTGCCCGAGCCCTGCACTCGCGTGAGTACCCGTTCGGCTGTCAATTCCCGCAGCGCGCGCGACACGGTCATGCGTGCGACGCCGAACTCCTTGACCAGTTCCATTTCGGAAGGAATCAGCCCGCCCGGCTTCCAGTCGCCTTCGCTGATACGACGGATCACGTAACGCTTGATCTGCTCGTAAGCGGGCATGGCTTTCGCCGGTGTCTCCCTGCAAGCGGCGCGCTGCGCCACGTGCGCTCCCGGCGCGCCTCGCTCGGCCGGGTTGTGCCTGTGCTCCTGAGTATCTGTAATGGTGTTCACTCCAACCTCGTGGGTGGTGGGGTGGTCAGGTGGTAGCCGTGGTGCCGCCCGGACGCCCCATAAAGCGCCAGTGCGCCGGCGGATAGCCTGCGCACCAGCCAGTCAGAATCAGGCCACGTGCGCCGCGCCCAGCATGGTGCCGGGGCTGTTCGCGGCTGCCGGGAAACTGTGCGCAGCGGGCACGCCCGCAATCGATGCGTGCGCAACGAACTGCGTGCCGTCGCCTGGCGTCGCGTTGTCCGGCTTCATCTTAACCGGACCCGGCAGCGGCGGCGGCGCCTCGCCGGCAATCATGCGGAACGCGACGCTCATGTCGTCCGCGAGCGGACGGTCGTCGCGATAGGTGGGCACGATCTGGCGCACGCGTTGCCACAACGCTTGAGTGTGCGGCGCGCGCGGCGCGTCGCCGGCTTGCAGGTCGTAGGCTTGCGCCGCGGCCAGCAGTTCGATGGCGACAATGCGCCCCGCGTTGTCGACGATCTCCAGCGCCTTGAGCGCGGCGGGCGTCGCGTGGCACAGGTGGTCTTCCTGCAGGCCCGAGGTAATGCCGCCGTCCAGACTCGCGGGTAGCGCAAGGCGCCGGTTCTGTGCGACCAGCGAGGCCGCCGTGTACTGCGCGATCATGAAGCCCGAACAGGTGCCGCCCGGCTCGGCGAGAAACGCGGGCAAGCCGCTCACGAGCGGATTGACGAGGCGGTCGAGGCGCCGCTCCGCCATCGCCGCGACCTGCGCGATCGCGGTGGCGAGGCTGTCCATCGCAAGCGCAATGGATGCACCCACCGCATGCGCCTGCGAATACACGCGGGGATCGTCGGGCGTGCCGGCGACGATCGGGTTGTCGGTAATCGACGCCAGTTCGCGGTTCACCACCTCCGCGGTCGCGGCAAGCACGTCGCGCGCGGCGCCGTGTACGTGGGGAATGGTGCGCATGCTGAGCGGGTCTTGCGTGCGCTGGCCGACCACTGCCGCGAGAATGCCGCTGTCCGCGAGCGCGGTGCGCATGCGCTCGCCCACCAGGTTGAGCCCCGGCGAAACCCGCAAGGCAAGCGAGTCTTCGGCGAATGCGGCAAGCTGGCCACGCAGATTCTCGAAGCTCATGGCGGCGACCAGATCGGTCCAGTCGAGCAGCCGCACGCCGCGCGCGAGCGCGAGCGCCGCAAGCCCGGTCACGCACGGGGTGCCGTTGATGAGGCTCAAGCCTTCCTTCGCTTCCAGCACGAGCGGCTCGCGTCCGAGCAGCCGCAACGCGTCGCGTCCCTTCAGGCGCTCACCGCGATACCGCACATATCCCTCTCCGATGCACACCAGCGCGATATGCGCCATATGGCTCAGATAACCGACCGAGCCGAACGCGGGAACCTCGGGCAGGCAATCGGCATTGAGCAAGGCGACGAGTTGATCCGCTACTTCAAGGCGGATACCCGAATGCCCATGGGCGAAATTGTTGACCGCCGCCGCCATGATCGCGCGCGTCTCGGCAACGCCCAGCGGCGCGCCGACGCCGACTGCGTGGCTCATCAGAATGTTGCGCGACAGCGTGCGCTGCTCGGTTGGCGACACGATCACGTCGCACAACGCGCCAACGCCTGTATTCACGCCATACGCGCGAATGCCGCGCTCGACGATCTGCTCGACAAGTACGCGCGCCGCCGCAATGCGCGCGCGGGCGTCGGCGGAAAGCTCGAGCGGTTCGCCGGCGGCAACCGCCGCCACCTGGGTCCAGTCGAGCGGACGATCGGAACGGATCACGGCCATGATGGTGCTCTGCGCGTTAAGTGATGTGCTAAGTGACGTGCTAATTGACGTGCTAATTGACGTGTTAAGTGACGTGTCAAGCGAGGTATTGGATGCCGCGCGTCACGCGGCGATCTGCCGATGACGCGCCGTTCAGTTCGTGGTGCGGTCGTGGTGACTCGACACGAATTGCCGGAAGCGCTCGGACTTGCACTCCACGAACACTTCGTCGGGCGTGCCGTCTGCCTCGACCTGCCCCTGATGCAGAAACATCACGCGATTCGACACGTGGCGCGCGAAACCCATTTCATGCGTGACGACCAGCATCGTGCGGCCTTCTTCGGCGAGCGAGCGCATCACGCGCAGCACTTCGCCCACCAGTTCGGGGTCGAGCGCAGAGGTCGGTTCGTCGAACAGCATGACCTTCGGATGCATGGCGAGCGCGCGCGCAATCGCCACGCGCTGTTGCTGGCCGCCCGACAGATGCGCCGGATAGTGGCCGCGCTTGTCCGCAAGACCGACTTTCGCGAGCAACGCCTCGGCCTCTTCCACCGACTCGGCGCGGCTGCGCTTTTGCACGCGCATCGGCCCTTCGATCAGGTTTTCGAGCACCGTCATATGCGACCAGAGATTGAAGTTCTGGAACACCATGCCGAGTTGCGAGCGAACCCGGTCGACCTGGCGGCGGTCGCTCGGTTGCAGCTTGCCGTCGCTGCGGCGTTTCATTTTCAGTTCTTCGCCGGCGAGCGCGACGCAGCCGTCATCAGGCGTCTCCAGCAGGTTCAGGCAGCGCAGGAAGGTGCTCTTGCCCGAGCCGCTCGCTCCAAGTATCGAGATCACGTCGCCTTGATGAGCGTCGAGCGAAATGCCTTTGAGCACGTGATGATCGCCGAACGATTTGTGAATGTTCTTGACCGACAGTGCAACGGGTGCCGTAGCGTTCATGGAATTCTCCAGGTTCATCCGGAATGGCCGGCGCTCAGGGCGCGGCGCGGCGAGCTTCGGTGGTCGCGGACACCGGGCGCCTCGACGCGACGGGCGGCGGCGCCGCGCGCAGATGCCGCGACAGACGCGTTTCGAGCAAACCGAGCGCGCGCACGATCACGAAGTTCAGGAACAGATAGATCAGCGCGGCGCAGATGAACACTTCCGTCGTGCGATACGTTTGCTGAATGATCTGCTGTGCGACGCCCGTTACCTCCCACACGGTGACGAGACTCGCGAGCGCGGTCGATTTGACCAGCAGCACTGCTTCGGTCGAATACGCGGGCAAACACTGACGCAACGCAATCGGGCCGATCACGCGGCGCAGCAGCGCGAACCCCGACAGGCCGATCGAATAACCCGCCTCGATCTGGCCGGCGGGAACGGCCATCAGACCGCCTCGAATGATTTCCGCGGTATAGCCGGCCGTGCACAGCGCAAGCGATAAAACCGCGCACAAATACGGCTCGCGCAGCACCGGCCACAGAAAGCTCTCGCGAATCACGCCGAACTGGCCCATGCCGTAATAGACGAGGAACATCTGGATCAGCAGCGGCGAGCCGCGGAACACCAGAATATAGGCGCGCGCAAAGCGGTTCGGCAGCCAGTGCGGCGACACGCGCATCGTGACGATGACGAGCGAGAGCAGTCCGCCGAGAATCAGCGAGCAGAAAAAAAGGCCTAGCGTGGTCGGCACGGCGGCGAGCAACTGCCTGAGCGTGTCGAGCAGAAAGTCGAAGTCGAAGTTCATGATGCCGTTGCCGTCAGTTGCGCGCGAAGTTGCGCTTGAAGGACCGGCCCACGCGCGCCTCGGCGTGGTTGAAGACCCGGTTCGAGATGCTCGTCATCAGCAGATACAGCGCGCCGCCGACCACGAAGAACGTGAAGTACTGATGCGTGGAGCCCGCAGCCACCTGGCTCGTGCGCAGCAATTCGGCGAGGCCCGTGACCGAGATCAGCGCGGAATCCTTCAGGCTCAATTGCCAGACGTTGCCGATGCCCGGCAACGCGAAGCGCAGCACTTGCGGAATCAGAATGCGGCGCGCCATGGTCAGCGTCGGCATGCCGATGGAACGGGCCGCTTCGAGTTCGCCGCGCGACACGGCGAGCACGGCCGAGCGATACACTTCCGCCTGGTAAGCGCCCGAAATCATGCCGACAGCGAGCGCGCCGATCACGAACGGCGGCACGCCGACGAAGCCCTCGGCGCCGAACCATTGGCCGACCGTGGTGACGAGCGTCGAGCCGCCGAAGTAGAACAGATAGATGACGAGCAGTTCAGGCACGCCGCGAAACACCGTCGTATAAATGTCGCCTATCACGCGCAGCACGCGCACGCGAGACAGCTTGGCTGCCGCAACCAGCGCGCCGAACACGGCGCCCACCGCGAGCGCTGCCAGCGTGAGCGCGACGGTCATCAACGCCGCGAGCAGCAGCACGCCACCCCAGCCTTCCGGCCCGAAGCCGAGCATCTGTACCAGAGCCATTGCCTACCTCCCCTTCATGACAGCCGATGAAACGGCGGCACGCGCGCCTCGCGCCCGCACGTGCCGCGTTAAGGCGAAGTCGCGCGAATCAAGGGGTGACGTCGGTCTTGAACCACTTGGCGGACAGCTTCTTGACCGTGCCGTCGGCAAGCGCCGCGCTGATCGCGGTGTCGAACTTGGCCTTCAGATCGGCGTCCTGCTTGCGAAACGCGAGACCTTCGCCCGGGCCCCAGATCGGGCCGCCAATCTTCGGGCCGGCCATGACGATGGACGAAGTTTCTTTCTTGTCGATGCTCGCGGCGTAGTACGTCACGTCGTCGAACGACGCGTCGATACGGCCGTTTGCCAGATCCAGATCGCGTTCCGGCGAAGTCTTGTAGACGCGGATGGTCGCGATGTCCTTGAAGCCGTCGTTGATGAACTTCGTATAGACGGTGCCGGACTGAATGCCGATCGTCTTACCTTTCAGCTGCTTGCGCAGTGCGTCGACGGTTGGCTGATCGGTTTTAGGGTCGCCCGAAAGTTTGACGACGCCGGCACCCGGCGCGGCCTTCGGCAACACTTTGGGATCCGCGACGGCGAACGTGGCCGGCGTGGCCGCATAGGGCTTGGAGAACGCAATGATCTTCTCGCGCTCCGGCGTGATGGAGATGGCGTCCATCAGCACGTCGAACTTGCCCGCCTGCAGGCCGGGAATCATACCGTCCCAGTCTTGCGCGACCAGATTGCATTGCAGCTTGATGCGCTCGCAAAGATTGGCGACGAGCTCTGGTTCGAAGCCGCCCAGTTTGCCGCCGGGCAAAGTCAGGTTCCACGGGGCGTAGCCGCCTTCCAGCGCGATCGTCACCGACTTCCAGTCTTTGGCCTGTGCCGGTGCCGCGAAAATCGTCGCGGCGCCGAGCACGGCGCCGATCAATGCTTTTGCTGCCGTGGTGCGTTTCACTTTCACGTCGAAACTCCTTGATTGAGGAAACCGTCGAGCCGGAATGTTTAACCGCCGCATAATTTGTATAGACAAGTCTGCATGAGTCAAAAAGGTGCTGCAAGGGGATTCGAGAAAAATTGCCTGGATCATCGGGTAAGCCCTTAGAGACCCCGGCGGGACAGGATCTGCAGCGAGTTACAACGACAGCTGTAGGCAGTCGGAGCAAATGGGCCGACGCTTTGCCTTAGTGGTTATGTCTAGACAGGTTCGCGCCGGTGCCGCGAAAGCGCGGCGGCCGGCACGTCTACCAGATGAAAGGAACGAAGCGAAAACGCACGCGTGCCATGTACGCGGCGTAGCCGCTCAGGTGCGCGGCAAGCACCTGCTCTTCGCGCACCGCGCGCCAGCCGAGCCCGATCACCATGACCGGGACGAACGCGAGGCCCCACCATGAGCCGAGCAGCAACGGCGTGCCCACGAAGAACAGCAGCGCCGCCGAATACATGGGATGACGCACATGCGCGTACGGGCCGCTGTCGACAACCTTATGGCCGCGGCCCGCCTGGATCTTCACGACCGGCGCCGCATAGCTGTTTGCCGCGAACACAAAACGGCACATTGCGATGCACGCCAGCACGCACAGCGAGCCGAGCGACATCAACGCCACGGGCAGCGGCGCGGACCAGCGAAAGCGCATTGCGTCGAGCCCCATTGCGGTCAGCCAGCCGCACCATACACACGCCACGGCCATCATGAAAAGCCGGTCCCAGCGACTCTGCTGCTTTTGCACGAAGGGCGCGAGACGCTCCGCAAGCAAGGCGGGGTCATGGCGCGCGAGCCATAGTCCGACCCACAGGCTCAATACGCCCAGTTCGATCAGAAACCACCACGCGGCCGGCCACGCGAGCGTGCCGGCCGCGCCGAACAGCAGCACGCCCATGCCCGCGAGCCACAAGACCGTTTGTACGACGAGGCGCGCGACCATGACCGTTGCAGCTCACGCCGATTGCGCCTGGCTGCGCACGCGCTCGAAGAGGCCGGCAATGTCGATATCGCCAGTGTTCAGGCCGAAGCGGTCGCGCAGACAGGCCGCCAGTTCGTGCGCATTCGCAAGGCGCTGCTCGGCGAGCACGCTGCCGTCTGCCGCGCGCTCGTTCAGTTGATCGTTGAGCAGCGTGAGCCGCGCTTCGTCCAACACGCGGCATACGATCAGATTGCTCGCGAAAATCGCTTCCGGCGAAGTGGACGTGTACCAGTTCGAGGTTTCGTAATCGATCCACTCGACAGGATGCAGGTCGAAGCGATACACCCGCGACCAGCTTTGGTCGCGTGCCTGCACTTCGAGGTACAGCGCGTTGTGCGAGGCGTCCGCGAGCCGGAAGGTGCCGAGTTCCGTGCGCTGCGCGAGACCCGGAGACAGGCGCAGCGGCGCGGTGAGCGTAACGCTGCCGAAGCCCACGTCGGCAATCCATGCTTCGTTATCCAGATCGATTTGCAGCACCATGTGCGTGCGCGGCGGAACCGCGCCCGGCTCGCGCCCCCACAGCACGCGGCCAAGCAACGGCGTCACACGAAAACCGAGTTCGCGCAGCACATTCGCGAACAGCGTGTTCTGTTCGAAGCAGTAGCCGCCGCGATGATCGTCGACAAGCTTTCTTTCGACGGATTCGAGGTCGAGCTTTACCGCGCGGCGCAAGAGCGGATTCAGATTTTCGAACGGAATGGCTCGCGGATGCAGGCGGTGAATTGCCTGCAGTACCTCGAGCGTCGCCGCGCGCGGTCCGGTGTAGCCAATGCGCCTGAAGTAGTTGTCAAGATTCAGTGTGTGTGACATCGGCATCGACCCATTCATATGGCTTTCGTTGTACTACTGCCCGCCTGCGAGTGCCGACGTTGCAATCTGCGGCACGCTGATACCGTGGCTCGACGCAAACTGTACCGCGGAACTGAGCGTGGAGATCAGCGATTGCAATTGACCCGGCGCCGACTGCGCGATATAAGACGCGCTTTGCATGGTCTGCGGGTTCATGCCGGCCTGCAACAGCGACGACGGATTCATCTGCCCAATGCTGCCGAGCCCCGACTGCATGCTCGAATACTGGCTCACGCCTTTGCCGAGCGACGCGAGGCCCTCGGTGAACGCCTGCTTGTTGATGGGCGCCCCACCGCTCGCGCTGCCTGCGCGGCTCGCGAAAGCCTGGGTAAGCGTTTGCGACAGCGATTGCTGGGTGCTGCCTAGCTGCGTCAACTGACTCACGGACGGCGTGCCGCCGCCGAGCAAGCCGGCCGCCTGCTGCGCCTGGCCGGCCGCGCCGCTCAAGCCCATCGCGGAGGCAAGCGTGGACTGTCCGCTCAGCACCTGCTGATTCGCGCCCACGTAGGTTTGCAGTAGCTGCGACAGACCGCCGGACGACGCTGCGCCGCTCGCGTCCGCCGAACTTTCGGTGCCGCCAATGCCGAACTGTTTGAGGTTCAATTGTGCGTTCGCGGCGCCGCTTGCAAAAACGCCAGCACTTGCCAGCAACGAAATCAAGAGGACGCGCCTGTTCATGATGTAACTCCTTGTAAGTGGCCGAAAAAACTCGTGCGGTTTCGACAAGCGGCGTCGCCGCGCGTTCGCGCCAATTCATGCTTTTGTGAAGTTGTTGCGAGATTCGCGCGCGTCAGCCGGTCTCGTTGACGCTCCCTGGTCGGGTGGGTACGATCACGCCCATTCCGTATTACCGCGAACCTTTGCCCGGACACGCACGTCGCGCGCGTTGTACACGTCAAGCACATTAAGCATGTCAAACAGTTGACGACGCGAGACCGGGCACTCGATAACAACATTCAAGGCATTCTATGAATCTCGCCCGAGCCATGCGAAGCGTTGCCACCTCGCCTGCCCGTCGCAGTTCGCACCCGTCGAGCGGCAGCACGGCCCGGCGAGCGCGCCTGCCGTTGCTACGCCGCACAGCGTTTTGCACAGCGCTCGCGTGGTTCGGGGCCTGCGGCGCGGCATTCGCACAGACGAGCGCAGATAAGCCAGAAGACGCGACCCAGGCGCAGCCAGCCGATGCAGCGCACGCGCCGGCGAACGAAGCGGGACTCTGGGGCCGCGACCAGCTGTTCGGCGACATGGGCGGCTTGCGGCCCTGGCTCGGCAAATACGGCGTGACTTTCGCGCTGACGGAAACGAGCGAGTTGCTCGGCAACCTGCGCGGCGGCCTTGCACGCGGCGTCGCGTACGACGGTCTGACGACCGCAACCGTGCAACTGGATACCGAGAAGGCGTTTGGTCTTGCAGGCGGCCAGTTTAACGTCAGTGCCCTGCAGATTCACGGCCGTAATCTCAGCAGCGACAAGCTCGGCACGCTGAACACCGCAAGCGGCATCGAAGCGGACGACACCACGCGCCTTTGGGAACTGTGGTACCAGCAGTCGCTGCTGAACAAACGTGTGGACGTGAAGATCGGGCAGCAGAGCATCGACCAGGAGTTCATCACCAGCACGTACTCCGCGCTTTTCATCAACACCATGTTCGGCTGGCCCGCGCTGCCTTCGTACGACATGCCGTCGGGCGGCCCGGCCTATCCGCTGTCGGCGCTCGGCGTGCGCGTGCGCGGACAGATCACGCCATCGCTAACGGCGCTGGCCGGCGTGTTCGACGGCGATCCGCTCGGCAACAACCCGAACAACCGCAGCGGCACCAACTTCAATCTGCATAACGGCACGCTGTTCATCGGCGAGTTGCAGTACGCAATCAATCAGCCTGACGACGCGGACACGGCCACCGCGGCGACCGCGCCAGGCGCGGCTGCACCGTCCGCTCGCGGCGGCCTGCCGGGCACCTACAAGATCGGCGTCTGGTACAACAATGGCCGCTTTGCGGACCAGCGCTACGACAGCAACGGCGTGTCGCTTGCGAGCCCGGCGTCCACCGGCGTGGGCGCGAACCATCGCGGCGACTACAGCTTCTACGCGGTCGCCGATCAGACCGTCTGGCGCCCCAACCCCGGCGAGGCGCGCAGTCTCGGCGTATTCGCGCGGGTCATGGGCGCGCCGGGCGACCGCAATCTGGTGAGCTTCGCCGCCAACCTGGGCGTCGTGCTGAAGGCGCCGTTCGCCGGCCGCGACAACGACAGCGCCGGCCTCGCGCTCACCTACATCAAGGTGGGCAGCCACGCGCGAGGGCTCGATCAGGACAACCTGGCATTGAGCGGCGGCCCCTACGGCGTTCGCAGCAGCGAAACCGCGCTCGAAGCAACCTACCAGTATCAGATTGCCCCCTGGTGGATGCTGCAGGCCGACGCGCAATACACGTTCAACGCGGGCGCAGGCCAGAATCCGAACGATCCGGCCAAGCCGCTGCGCAATACCTTCGTGGTCGGGGTACGGACCAACATCGCGTTCTGATTGCGCATTCGCAGTCACCGCATTGGCAGTCACCGCATTCCTCGGCAGTGCATTCGCGGCACCGCTTTTGCCGGCACTGCTTTTGCCGGCACCGCTTTTGCCGGCACCGCTTGCACGAGCCGCGCGGCGCGCTATCACGACGCCGCCCCAGTCGGCCCTCGCGACTGCGCCGGCAACGAGAGATCCTGCACCATCTGCGCAGCAAGATAATCGCAAGTCGGCCGGTCTGACTTCGCGCTGCGCGCGACCACGATTTCGAGCGGCTCGATGTGCGGCAAGCCTTGCGCTTCGCCGAGGATCGCAAGCCGCGACGGCACGCTGCAACGCGTGAGCGCAACCACCGACAAGCCGGCATCCACGGTGGCGACGAGTCCCATCAGGCTCGCACTGCTGAAGGCCGCGCGGTAGCGAATCCGCGCGCCGTCGAGCGCGGCGAGCGTGTGTTGACGCGCCACGCAGCCGGGCTCGTAAAGACCGACCGGCAACGGCGAGGCCGCGAGCACCGGCGTATCGACGGCAGCGCCCACCCACACCATCGGCTCGCTGCGCACGAATTCGCCGCGCAACCTGCGGTCGCGCGTCACGAACGCGAGGTCGATCTTGTTGTCCGCGAGCATCGGCGCAAGCGAAGTGCTCTGCGCACAGACAATTTCGATTTCGACGCGCGGATACAGATTTGAAAAGCGCCGCAACACCGGCGACAACAGCGACGACACATAGTCGTCCGGCGCGCCGAGCACCACGCGGCCC
Organism: Paraburkholderia phenoliruptrix; assembly: GCF_019511605.1. Lineage (GTDB taxonomy): Bacteria > Pseudomonadota > Gammaproteobacteria > Burkholderiales > Burkholderiaceae > Paraburkholderia > Paraburkholderia phenoliruptrix_A. Next base: position 232,342 of record NZ_JAEUAV010000008.1, read on the forward strand.
GTCACCTCCGGCCGCACGATCGCCGACCATGCTTCCTCATGCAACGCAAGCACGCGCCTCGCGTATTCAAGCAGCGTGGTGCCAGGCCGCGTCAGCGCGAGATTGCGCGTGTTGCGCGCAAACAGCGTGGTGCCGAGCATGGTTTCGAGCCGCTTGATCTGCATGCTGACTGCCGCTTGCGAGCGGTGCACGGTGGCCGATGCCTTCGTGAAGCTGCCCGTGTCCACAACGGCTACAAACGTGCGCAGCAAATCGACGTCGAATTCCGGGTGCATGATTTATCAATTGCGCTTATGGAATTTCTCAATTTAATTCGTTTGTGCGCACCCGGCAAGCGGCGCAATACTTCGCTCTCGATCTTACGGAGACGCCGCATGTTCCTCAACCAACGTCAACGGGGCGCCATTGCACTGGCCGGCGGCGGGCTGTTGATGGGCACACTGGGTATGTTCGTCGAGGAAGCGCGGCTCGGCGCGTTGACGCTGGTGTTTTTCCGCTGCCTGTTCGGCTTTTTGTCGCTCGCCGCGTATTGCGCGTGGAAAGGATTGTTCACGCGCGCGCACTTCACGCGGCGCACATTGGCGCTTGCGCTATTCTCCGGCGTGCTGATGGTCGCGCAGTGGATCGGTTTTTTCGACTCGATCCATCGCACGAGCATTGCGGTAGCGACCGTGGTGTTCCATGTGCAGCCGTTCTGGGTCGTGCTGATCGGCGCCGCGCTCTTTAACGAACGTCTCGGTGCGGACCGCCTTTGTTGGATCGCGAGCGCGTTCGTGGGGCTCGTGCTGGCCTCGGGCGTGGCCGGCACGGCGAACCTGCAGGGGCACACGAGCTACCTGATCGGAGTAAGCGAAGCGCTCGCGGGCTCGGTGCTCTACGCCGGCGTTACGTTGATCGCCAAGGGACTCGGCGATCTGCGCCCGCACCTGCTCACGCTGCTGCAATGTGCGGTGGGCGTGATATGTCTGCCGTTCATCGCGCCGTTCGTGGCGCCCTTTGACGCGGCGCATATCCAGCCCATGCAGTGGTTCTGGATTGTCGGCATGGGCGTGCTGCACACAGGGCTCTCGTACGTGTTGATCTACGGCGCGCTGCCGAAGCTGACCACGCCGGTCATCGCCGTGCTGCTGTTCATCTATCCGCTCACCGCCATTGCCGTCGATGCAGTGGTGTACGGCCGCGCGCTGTCGCTGCCGCAATTCGCCGGCATGGCGCTGATCGTTGTCGCGAGCCTCGGCGTCAATCTCGGCTGGCCGCTGGTTTCGCTGATGACTCGCGGCGGGCGCGCGCGGCGGCAACCAGAGTGACGCTCGAGGGGCGGTTGTAACGCGCGAGCGGTTGCCGCGTGGCGTCCAGTCTGTCGTCCGTTCATGCTCGCTCACGCCTCGTTCAAATACGTTGATCCTCGAGCCGCCCGCACAGTCCGGGTTTGCCCGCGTATAAATACCGTCGTTTCATATATAATATTCAAACTATGGACGAAACGACGACCCGCCTTCCCCTCGGCGCGCCCGCCCGCGCCTCGTTGCTGCCCGCAGCCGCGCCGCGCGAGAGCACGTCGCGCGTCATCGCGGAGGCGTTGCGCGAGGCGATCATCGACGGCACGCTCGCGCCTGGCGCGCCGCTGCGCCAGGACGCCATCGCGCGGCACTTTTCGGTCAGCGCCATTCCGGTGCGCGAGGCTTTGCGCCTGCTCGAAACGGAAGGCTGGGCCAAGGTCGCGGTGCATAAGGGCGCTACGGTCGCGCCGTTATCGGCGGATGAAGCGCGCGAAATCTACGAGATCCGCTCGGCGCTCGAAAGTCTCGCGATCGGCCTCGCCATTCCCCGGCACACGCCCGCCACGCTGCGCGAGTGCACCGCGTTGTGCGAAGCGGCCGAGAGCGAGCCCGACCCGTCGCTTTACGTCGCGCGCAACGCCGCGTTTCACATGAGCCTGTATGCACCCGCCGCGCGTCCGCAGCTCGAGGACCTGATTCGCGTGCTGCATCGGCGCGGCGAGCGTTACCTGCGCCTGAAGTTCGGCCTGCCCTCGTACAAGGGCGAGTCCGATCACGAACACATCGAATTGCTGGACGCCGTCAGACGCGGCGACGTGCCGGCCGCCCAGGCGCTCGTCGCCGGGCATCTGCTCGGCACGGGTGAACTGCTGCATCGTTTCCTGACCGAGCGCGCGCAGGCCGAAGCCGCGCTTGCAAACCGACCCAAGCCGCGCGGACGCCCCCCGCGCACCCTCACCGGGAGTTGATTGAGCCGATGAACGCACCCGCCGAAGCCCCCTCCGCCGCCCGTTCGTGGACCACGCGCCGCGACGAGAAAAGGCGCCGCCTCGCAGCCATTGCACCGTGGCTTCAGGACGGCGTGCTGCCCGCCGCGCGCATTGTCGATGCACTGCAAACGCTGATCCAGCCCGGCGACCGTGTCGCGCTGGAAGGCAACAACCAGAAGCAGGCCGACTTCCTGTCACGCTCGCTTGCCAAGGTCGATCCGCAAAAGCTGCATGACGTGCATTTGCTGATTTCGAGCATCAGTCGTCCTGAACATCTGACGCTCTTTGAGCGCGGCATCGCGCATAAGGTGGATTTTGCGTTTGCCGGACCACAAAGCCTGCGCGTCGCGCAACTGCTCGAAGACGGGCAACTGGAGATCGGCGCGATTTATACGTACGTCGAACTATATGCGCGCATGTTCGTGGACCTGACGCCGCACGTCGCGCTGCTGTGCGCGGAAAAGGCCGACCGTCACGGCAATCTCTACACCGGTCCGAATACCGAGGACACGCCCACCATCGCCGAGGCGGCCGCGTTTCGCCACGGCATTGTGATCGTGCAGGTCAACGAAATAGTCGACGAACTGCCCCGCGTCGACATTCCCGGCTCGTGGGTCGACGTGGTGGTGCAGGCCGACCGCCCCTTTGCCGTGGAGCCGCTGTTCACGCGCGACCCGCGCCATATCGGCGACCTTCAGGTGCTGACCGCGATGATGGTGATACGCGGCATCTACGAGCCGTACGGCGTCACGTCGCTGAATCACGGCATTGGCTTCGATACGGCGGCCATCGAATTGCTGCTGCCCACCTACGGCGAGTCGCTCGGCCTGAAGGGCAAGATCTGCCGCAACTGGACGCTCAATCCGCATCCCACGATGATTCCCGCCATTGAATCGGGCTGGGTGGACAGCATCCATTGCTTCGGCAGCGAGGTCGGCATGGAGGCGTATATCGAGGCGCGCCCCGACGTGTTCTTCACCGGCAACGACGGCACGCTGCGCTCGAACCGCGTGCTCTGCCAGCTCGCGGGGCAATATGGCGTGGACCTGTTCATCGGCTCGACACTGCAGATCGATGCGGACGCCAACTCGTCCACGGTGACGCGCGGCCGGCTCGCCGGCTTCGGCGGTGCGCCGAACATGGGTCACGATCCGCGCGGACGCCGCCATTCCAGCGAAGCGTGGCTCAAGCTGCTGAAAGACCAGGGACCGGTGTCGCGCGGCCAGAAGCTCGTCGTGCAACTGGCCGAGACGTACAAGAAAGGCGGTGAACCCACCTTCGTCGATGAACTGGACGCGGTCGCCGTGGGCGCGAAAAGCGGCATGCCTATTGCGCCCGTCATGATCTACGGTGACGACGTGAGCCACGTGGTCACCGAAGAAGGCATCGCGCATCTGCACAAGGCCGAGGGCGTGGAAGAACGGCGCGCGGCGATTGCCGCCGTTGCCGGCGTCACGCCCATCGGCTTGCGCGCGAAGCCGGAAAAGACGGCGGAGCTGCGCCGGCGCGGCATCGTCGCGTATCCGGAAGATCTCGGCATCCGCCGTGGCGAAGCGAAGCGTTCGCTGCTCGCAGCGCGCAGTATCGACGATCTGGTCACGTGGTCCGGCGGCCTGTATGCGCCGCCCGCGCGCTTCCGGAGCTGGTGATGAGCGCCGCTGCTGCATTGCGCGAGCGCGCCGCCTACGCTTGTGCGCCCGCTCACGAACTCGCCTGCCGCTTGCCCAGCGACGCGCAACTGGCCCGCTTCGCCGTTAGCGCGTTAATCGACGAGGCCGAACTCACGCCGAAACCCGCGCTCGTCGACCGGCGCGGCAGCGGCGCGCATCGCGACCTCGACCTTGCGCTCATGCGACGTTCGGCGCATGCGCTTGAACCGACCTTCGCCGCGCTTGCCCGCACGGCACGCCGCCGCGGTGAACCATCGGCGCTATTACGTACCGAACTCGCGCAGATCGGCCGCGCCGGCGAGCAGCAGATGCTGCGCGCCACCAACGGCAGCAACGCGCATCGCGGTGCGATCTGGATTGTCGGACTGCTGGTCGCGGGGGCGTCCCTCGCTGATGACGGCGCGCACCTCGACGCGTCCGGCATTTGCCGGCGCGCGGCGCAAATCGCCTGCTTTGCCGACCGTTTTGCCGCGCCCACCGGCAGTCACGGCGAACGCGCGCGGCAGCGCTATCAGGTAGGCGGCGCGCGCCGCGAAGCGCAGGACGGTTTCCCGCATGTGATCGCGCGCGGCCTGCCCGCGTTGCTTGCGGCACGTGAGCGCGGCATTGGCGAAGACGCCGCTCGCATCGACGCCCTGCTCGCGATCATGGCCTCGCTCGACGACACCTGCCTGCTGCATCGCGCCGGCATGGACGGCTTGCATGCCGGTCAATCCGGCGCGCGGCGAGTGCTGCAGGCGGGCGGCAGTTCGACACCGGAGGGCAAGGTCGCGCTCGACGCGCTGGAGCGCGAACTGCTGTCGCTCAACGCATCGCCCGGGGGCGCAGCCGATCTGCTCGCCGCTACCCTTTTCCTCGACAGTCTGGCGCGTTGCGGCGCCGGCGGGAGTTCAACGACATGGAACATCTGACCTTCGACTATCCGGCGCAGCGCGCCGTCACCACTCGCGCGCACGTCGGCGTGGTCGGTTCGGGCGATCTGGAAGTGCTGCTCTCGCCCGCCGCCGACTCAGGTACCAACTCGGGCACCAACGCAGGCACCAACGCAGCCGCGATGACCGCGCATGTGGTCGTGCGCACGAGCGTGGACGGCTACGGCCACATCTGGAAAAGCGTGCTCGACCGCTTCTTTACCCGCTACGACGGCGCCGCGCAGATCGAGATCAACGACTTCGGCGCCACGCCCGGCGTCGTCGCGTTGCGGCTTGCCGAGGCCGTCGAGGCCGCCGAACAGGGAGACGACGCATGAGCGCGCTCGCCACGCCCCACGCCGCGCCGTTGCTGCGCGAGAGCTTCATTGAACTGCCGGCGCGCGAACGCGCCCGCTCGCTGCTGGACGCCGGCAGCTTCCGCGAACTGCTCGGGCCGTTCGACAGAATCGAGTCGCCGTGGCTGCCGCTGCAAGGCGTCGTGTGCCAGGCGGACGACGGCTGTGTGATCGCGCGCGGCACCATCGACGGCGAGCCCGCCGTGATCGCCGCGATCGAGTCGGCCTTCCAGGGCGGCAGCATCGGCGAAGTGTCGGGCAGCAAGATCGCCGCCGCGCTGGAACTCGCCTTGCGCGATTGCGAGCGCGGCAAGATCGTGCGGCCGGTCGTGCTGTTCGAAACGGGCGGCGTCCGGCTTCAGGAAGCCAACCTGGGCCTCGCGGTGATCGCCGAGATCCAGGCGGCTATCGTCGCACTGCGTCGCCATGTGCCGGTGGTCGGCGTGATCGCGGGCATGGTGGGCTGCTTCGGCGGCATGTCGCTCGCGGCCGCGTTGTGCTCGTATCTGGTCATGACCAGGCAGGGGCGGCTCGGCATGAACGGGCCTGAAGTGATCGAGCAGGAAGCGGGCATCGACGAACTGGACGCCAGCGACCGGCGCCGCGTGTGGCAACTGATCGGCGGCGAGCAACGCGTGGCGAGCTCGCTCGCGGATCAGCTCGTGGACGACGACGCGCAAGCCGTGCGCGCTGCCGTGCAGTCCGCGTTTGGGCAAGGCGTGCCGACCGCGCATCGCAGCGAACAGGTCGACACATTCCTGCAGCGTCTGGCGCGCATCGACCCGGCGAGCGTCACCCCTGCCAGCATGCGCGAGGTCTTTTCTGAGCAAGCTGCACACTCGCAGCCGCGTAAGGAGCAAGCATGAGCGACACCTCATTGAGCCGCGGCGCGCGCTGGTTTCAGGCGCTCGCCGGTCAATCCCGCAGCGCGGCGCCAGTTCTGAGCGCCGACGCGCCGCTCGGCGACGAGACCGCGCGCTTCATCACAGTCGTGCCCGATCCCGCCAATCGCTTTCCTCGCGCGACCGAAAACGTGGTCGGCCTCGAACAGGGTTGGCAGCTCGCGCGAGCCGTGCGCGAGGCGATTGCCGACGATGCGGCAGGCAACGTGCGTCGACCTATCGTCGCGATTGTCGATGTCAGGAGCCAGGCCTATGGTTATCGCGAGGAGATGCTCGGCATTCATCTCGCGTGCGCCGCGGCAGTGGACGCTTATGCATCGGCTCGCGATGCCGGGCACCCGGTGATTGCGCTGATCGTCGGACCCGCAATGTCGGGCGCCTTTCTCGCACACGGCTACCAGGCCAATCGCATCGTCGCACTGGACGCGCCCGGCACCATGGTTCACGCAATGGGCAAGGAAGCCGCGGCGCGCGTCACCCGGCGCACCGTCGAGGCGCTCGATGCGCTTGGCGAAACCATCGTGCCGATGTCTTATTCAATGGCCTCGTTCGCGAAGCTCGGGCTGCTGGACCAACTGATTGAAGGTGTCGACGCGGACGCGCCGGACGCCGCGCAGATCGCACGCGTGCAACAGGTGTTGCGCGAGCAGATCAGAAGCGCGCGCGAGGGCAGCCGCAAGCTCGCGCGCCGGCTGGAATCGGCGGCTGCGCAGAAGCACCGTGCGGCCTCCATCGAAGTACGGCGGCGTCTTGCCGAGCAATGGGATGCCGTGTAATGCAGGTCTGCGCGGCGCCGCCCTTCCCAGGCGAACTCGCCGTGTCGTGCGACGAGCGCTGGCGTGCGCACGACCTGCTGCGTTTGCGTAGCCTCGTTGCGTATGACGGCGAGCCGGCATGGGTTCGCGGCGCGTTCGAACGCGCGCCGTATGCGGTGGTCCGGCGAGCGCTCAGCGCACGCGGCATTGTTGCAATCGGCGTGCGTGGTGCCGGGCGTTCGCAGCGCTATGGCACGTGGACGGCAGCGACGGAGATTGTCGACGTCGTTGCACCGGAAGCATTGCTGTTCAGTGAGCCGACTCGCGAACGCGCTGCGCTGCCCGCTTTCGTTGCACTCGCCGCGCTGCGCGGCAACCCGCGCAGCGCGTTGAACGCACTGGTGTGGGGCCCGAGCGGCAGCGCGGGTTTCGAACTGGCCACACGCACAGACGCCGTGACGCCGTCGAGCGATCTCGATCTATTGATTCGGACCCCGGAACGATTGTCGCGCGAATGTGCCGCGAACTTGCTGAACCACCTGCAAACCGTGGCACTCGAAACCGGCAGTCGCATCGACGCGCAACTCGAAACGCCCGCGGGCGGGGTCGCGCTCGCGGAGTGCGCCGCAGGCAAGGCCCGCGTGCTGGCACGCCATGCGAGCGGTCCACGGCTTGTCGCCGATCCGTGGTTTTCTGCACGCTTGACGGTGATGTGATGCTTGCGCTCATTTTTCCGGGCCAAGGCGCACAGAGCGACGGCTTCCTGCATCGGCTGCCCTCGCATCCCGCAGTGCGCGCCACACTCGACGAAGCATCCGACGTGCTAGCTGTCGACGTGCTCACTCTCGATACCGCGGACGCATTGCGCTCCACCGTTGCGGTGCAATGCAGTCTGACCGTCGCGGGCGTCGCGTTTGCTCGTGCTCTCGCAGACGAAGGCTTGAGCCCGGACATGTGCGCGGGTTTGTCGGTAGGTGCGTTTGCGGCGGCGGTCAGTTGCGGCGCGCTCTCTTTCGCCGACGCGCTCAAGATGGTTCGCCGCCGCGCCGAATTGATGGAAACTGCGTATCCATCCGGCTACGGACTCGCCGCCATCTCCGGCTTGACGGAGCACGAACTCGCCACGCTCGCCGCGCGGCACCCTAACGAAGGTGGGGCGCCGGTATACATAGGCAACGTAAACGCACCGCGCCAGATCGTGATGGCGGGAGCGAACGCCGCGCTGGACAGCTTTATCGACCGGGCGCTCGCAGCCGGTGCACGCAAGGCCACGCGCCTTGCGGTCAGCGTTCCTTCGCATTGCGAACTGCTCGCGCGTGCGAGCGACGAACTGTGCGCCTACGCGCGCCCGCTTTCGTTTCGCGTGCCGCATGGCGTGTATATCGGCAATCGCGGCGGCCGTCCCTTGTATTCGGCCGATGCGATACGCGACGACCTCGCGACCAACATGCGCTACACCGTGCGTTGGTTCGATGCACTCACCGTCATGCAGGAAATGGGCGCGCGCGTCGCGATCGAAGCACCGCCCGGCCAGGTGCTGACCGATATCACGCGGGAGCATTATCCGCAGATCGCAGCGCTCGCCGCGAGCACGCTGCCGTTCGAACGGCTGACAGCGACGGCGCGGCGGCGTTTGCAAGAAGGGTAATCAAGCCGTGCTTGATGCCGGTTTTGGTCTGGCGTCTTCCGGTCAACTGACGTTGCATCGACGTGGCGCACCGAGCGCTCGCATCGCAGCAGCGTGAGCAAGGTGACCGGCAACGGTGTTAGGACGCGGCGCCGAACGTCGCTCAGGCCTGTTCCGGCGCGCGACCAATCACGTGCGAGTCGGACGACGTTGACGGCGTGCCATGCGTGCGTTCGCGACCGGAGGTGACGACCGCGGCCGTGCCGCCAGGACGCCGTACCGACTTTGCATGTCGCTCTATCATCCGCTGCAGCAGGCAGAAAGCGCACAGCAGCGCGCCTATCACGATGCGCGTCCACCACGAACTGAGCGTGCCGTCGAAGGTGATCAACGTCTGAATGGTGCCGAGAATGCCGACGCCGAAGAGCGAGCCGATCACGTAGCCGACCCCGCCGGTCAGCAGCGTTCCGCCGATCACGGTGGCTGCGATGGCGTCGAGTTCCATGCCCTGCCCTTGCAAGCCATAGCCCGACAGCACATAGAAGGTGAACACCGCGCCTCCGAGCGCCGAGCAGAAGCCGCTCAAGGCATACACGCCGATGCGCGTATGCGCGACCGGCAAGCCCATCAGCAAAGCGGAGCGGGCATTGCCGCCCACCGCGTACACGTTGCGGCCAAAGCGCGTGAAGTGCGCGACGTAAATGGCACCGACCAGTGCGACTAGCGCGATCAACACATTTGCCGTGACGGAGCCGATGCCGATGTCCAGCCGGAATGCGGAGATGGCATGAAAGGTGGGATCGCTGATCGTGATGGACTGCGTCGTGATCAGAAAGCACAGGCCGCGCGCGAAGAACATGCCGGCCAGCGTCACGATAAACGCCTGCAGGCGGAAGAAGTGGATCAGCGCACCTTGCACGGCGCCGAACACGGTGCCCATCAGCAGTACGATCGGCAGGATGACCCACACCGACAAGTGCAGGCGCTCGGCCAGCACCGCTTCGACGATAGTGGTCAGCGCGACGACGGAACCCACCGACAGATCGATCCCGCCCGACACGATCACGAACGTCATGCCGATCGCCACGATCAGCAAAAACGCATTGTCGACGAGCAGATCGAGCAGCACCTGCCACGAGAAAAAGCCGGTGTACATCACCGAGCCGAAGCCGAACAGCGCACAGAACAGCAGGATGGTGACCGCTATCGGTAACGTGCGCGGATCGACTATGTGCGCCCACGCTGCAAAAAGACGTCTCATCGCGTCACCCCGCGTTGCTTGATCATCTGCATCCCGAACGATATGGCGAGCCCTCGCGCAGCGGGCGACTGGATCACGCTAACCGCCAGCACGACCGCCGCCTTGACGACCAGCGTGGCTTCCGGCGGCACGCCAATCGAATACGTCGTGTAAGTGAGCGTCTGGATGATGAGCGCGCCGAGCACCGTTCCCGCGAGACTGAAGCGTCCGCCGAGCAGCGAGGTTCCGCCAAGCGTCACTGCGAGAATCGCGTCGAGTTCCAGCAGAAGGCCTGCGTTGTTGCCATCAGCGCTGCGCACGTTCGAGCTGATCAGGATGCCCGCCATCGCGGCAGTCAGCCCCGAGAACGCATACACCGCAAAAACCAGCGCTTTCGAGCGCAGGCCGACGAGGCGCGTGGCAACGGGATTCACACCGATCGCGCGGATAAAAAGCCCCAGCGCCGTTCCTTCGACGAGCGCCGCAGTGGCGAGCACAGCGAGCGTCGCAATCCACACTGAGCACGGCACACCGAGCCAGTAACCACCGCCGACGAACAGATAGCCGGGCGCACCTATCGGGATGATCTGGCCCGCCGTCAGCAGTTGCGCGATACCGCGGCCTGCAACCATCAGAATCAGAGTGGCAATGATGGGCTGCATGCCGATAAAGGACACAAGCAGGCCGTTCCACATGCCGCTCAGCACACCGACGACCAACGCCGCCAGCAACGCTTGAGCGACGAGGCCGCCGGTGGGCGCCGATTGCGTTGCGAGGATAGTGGCGGCCGCCGCGCCGGCAATCGCAACCACGGCGCCCACCGAAATGTCGATGCCGCGCGTCGCGATCACGAGCGTCATGCCCGTTGCCACCAGCACGAGCGGCGCCGCGCGGTTCAGCACGTCGATGGGCGCGCCGAACAGATGGCCGTCGAGCATGCGCAGCGACAGGAAGTGCGGGTTGACCCACAGATTCAGCGCGCACAACAAGGCCAATGTCACGCATGGCCAGATCAGCGGACGCTCTACGCCGTCACGCGCGAGCCAGTTGGAAAGCTTCATTCGCCGCTCCCCGCGATGAGTCGATAGATGTTGTCTTCGTTCGATGCCGTGCCCTTCACTTCCGCGATCTTGCGGCGGTCGCGCAGCACGGCGACGCGATGGCTGACGCGCAGCACTTCGCTGATCTCCGACGAAATGAACAGGATGCTCAGCCCGTTCTCGCACAGCGCGAGCAGGCGGTCCATGATGTCGAATTTGGCGGCGACATCTATGCCGCGTGTTGGCTCGTCCAGAATCAGCAGTTTTGGATCGGTAGCGAGCCAACGCGCAAGCAGCGCTTTCTGCTGATTGCCGCCGGACAACAGACCGATAGGCTGCTCCGCATCCGACGCCTTGATGCCGAGCCGCTCGATCCACAGATCGGCCAGTTCGCGCGCGCGCTGGCGACTGATCTTGCGCCACCAGCCACGCCGCGCCTGCAACGCCAGCAGGATGTTCTCGCGGATGGACAGGTCTGCGACGATGCCTTCTTTCTTGCGATCTTCAGCGCAATAGGCAATGCCGTGGCGCACCGCATCGTGCGGCGAGCGTAGCCGCACGGGCTTGCCGTCGACGAGCATCGTGCCGCTGTCGGCACGGTCCGCGCCGAACAGCAAACGCGCGGTCTCGGTGCGCCCCGAGCCCAGCAAGCCGGCGAGTCCAAGAATCTGACCACGCTGCACGTCGAGATCAATAGGCTGCAGCGTGCCGCGCTTGCCGACGCCGCGCAGTTCGATAAACGCCGGTGCCGCCGCATGCTCCCGTTCGGTCTGCTCGCTAACATCGGACGCTTCGTGAGCGGCTTCGCGCAGCCGCTCACTCATGCGCTCGTGACCGACCATCTTCGAGACCAGCAGATCCGCCGACAGGTCTCGCGCAAGGTATTCGCCCTCCCGCTCGCCGTTGCGCATGACCGTGATGCGGTCAGAAATCGCATACGTCTGCTCGATAAAGTGCGTGACGAACAGAATCGCAATTCCAGATTGCTTAAGATGTCGAAGTATTTTGAAGAGCTGCGCAACCTCGCTGTCGTCAAGGCTCGAGGTAGGCTCGTCGAGGATGAGCACGCGCGCATCGACGGAAAGCGCTCTCGCGATCGCCACCATCTGCTGGACTGCAATTGGGTAGGCGTCGAGCGAGCGGGTGACGTCGAGCGAAATGTCGAGGCGCGCGAGCGCCGCTTGCGCGCGACGCTTGATGTCAGGCCAGTCGATCGCGCCGAAACGGCGCGGCTGCCGACCCGCGAATATGTTCTCTGCGACCGACAAATTTGGACACAGGTTCACTTCCTGGTAAAGCGTGCGCACGCCCGCCGCCTCGGCTTCCTGCGGCGACGCGAACGCCACGGCCTCGCCGCCCAGACGGATCGTGCCGGAATCAGGCGTGAGTACGCCAGTAAGCACATTGATCAGGGTCGATTTGCCGGCGCCGTTTTGCCCCATCAACGTATGGACCTCGCCGGGGAAGAGTCGGAAGTCCACGCCCTGCAGCGCCTTCACGCCGGGAAATGTCTTGCTGATGCCAGTGGTGGCGAGGATAGGCTCGCTCGCGTTGCCGTCGTTCGAAAGGTCGGCGGCAGCCGGTTTGGTCTTGCTCGCGAGCAGCGGATCGGGTTCGGAAGCGGAATGCGTCATAGGCCTCGCTCGAGCAGCGGTGCGTTGGTGTCGTAATGCGTTAGTGCCGGCATAGTCTTATGCCGCGAGTTCCCGCATGGTCGCGATGTGAAAAGAGACCGTCCGCTGCCCAAGCAACCGGACGGTCAGGCACCGCTGGAGAAACATTGAGTGCTGGTTCGTCGTGCGTTTTCTGCTGCGTTAGTACATGCCACTCGAATGCATTTTGCTATGGATGCCTAAGTATCTGTTCCTAGTACTTACGCGTCGGCAATGTCTGCGCAGCAACGCTCATCGGAAACACGGTCTCTTCCGTCAGAATGCGCTTCGGCAATGGTTTGCCAGCCACGACGTCCTTGACCGCGGACATCAGTTGCGGTCCCAGCAGCGGGCTGCACTCCACATCCACGTTCATCTTGCCTGCGGCCATGGCCTCGAACCCGCCCTTGGTCGCATCGAATGAAACGACGACCACGTCCTTGCCCGGATGCATGCCCGCTTCTTCCATGGCCTGGATGGCACCGAGGGCCATGTCGTCGTTATGCGCATAAACCACGTTGATCTTATTACCGTAGCTCTTGATGAACGCTTCCATGACCTGCTTGCCGCCAGCCAATGTGAAGTCGCCGCTTTGTGACGCAATGATCTTGAACTTCGGATCACTCTTGATTACTTCGATCAGGCCCGCGTGCCGGTCATTTGCGGGCGCCGAGCCGACCGTGCCCTGCAATTCGGCAATGTTGACGGGCCCTTTCGAGTCCTTGTAGTGGTCGGCGAGCCATTTGCCGCCGCGTCGGCCTTCCTCGAGAAAGTCCGAGCCAATCATCGTCACGTAAAGTGAGGTGTCTTTGACGTCGATATTGCGGTCGGTCAGGATCACCGGGATTTTCGCGGCCTTGGCCTCGCGCAGCACCGGTTCCCAGCCGGACTCGACGACCGGCGAGAATGCGATTACATCGACTTTTTGCGCGATATACGAGCGGATCGCCTTGATCTGGTTTTCCTGCTTTTGCTGCGCGTCTGAGAACTTGAGTTTGATCTTGGCGTCCGCGGCGGCGGATTTCACCGACTCGGTATTGGCGGTTCGCCAGGCGCTTTCCGCGCCGACCTGGGCGAAACCCAGCGTGATCTGCTTGTCCTGCGCGTACGCGCCGGGCGTTGTCAGCGTCAGCGCACCGAAACCTGCGCACATCGCGAGCGCACCTAACGCACGACATGCGGCGCGTCGTGTATTCGCCATGACTGTCTCCTGATCGTTGTTGTGTAGGCGATCCATCGACTCGCCGGTCCTTGCGGCCATCGCGATGCGTGGATCGTGATGTAGCGTAGTGTGCGAGGCGTTAACAGTCCAATCATATGATTCGCGTCGGCAATATCAATTTTGATATACGACGGGCAGGCGCTGTTTTGTTCGAGGGCCGGGCAGGCGCGGGTTGTCTGGCCGCGCCGAGGTTTGACCTTCGACGCGGCGGGTCGCGGTTTTATGCGCTTATCACGATCAGAGGGCTTGCGCCGCCTGCGACGGCTCAATGACGAAGCGGCGATCTCCAGAAACGAACGCTATGCGCTCGACGACGGCCCGCTCCGCATGCGCGGCGTGACCCACCGGAAAGTCAGATTAACGCGCTCGCCGGTGACGCGAGGCTCTTTCGGCACCCGATGCCGCCATTCCGTCTGCGTTTTGCCTTTCATGACCAGCAGGCTGCCGCCTTTTAGCGAGAACGACTGCGTCGCGCCCGTCTTGCTGTGCCTCAGGTCAAAGGTGCGCGCGACGCCCAGACTCACGGACGCGATCACCGGCTCCGGCCCCAGTTCTGGCTCGCGGTCGGCATGCCATCCCATGCTGTCCGTGCCGTTGCGATAGCGGTTCAGCAGGACGCTGTTGAACCGCGCGTCGCACGTGGCCTCGACGGCGGCCTTGAGTTCGGCGACGGCTGGCGTCCACGGTTGCGGCAAATTGCGAATACCGGAATAGACGTACACAGCATCGGTATCGCCCTGCCATGCGGTGAGCCTCGGCAGCGCGACACGACCGCCGGGCGTGCCGATGATGTCCTGTCGCCACTGGACCTCGTCCACCAGGCGCGCGAGGAATTGCCCGGCCAGGTCGGGCGCGAGCCAGTCGGGGTACCAGTCGACGTCGGGGGTTGGAAGATCGTCGAAGAGATCGGTCATAACATTGCGGGGTGCATTGGCAGGCCGCGCGCGCTGACGGGCGCTGGGAATATGGTGGGGTATTATCGCCGCAGCGGGAGGGGGCTGTTTGCGGTTTCAGTCGGCCGTGATTCTGTTTGGGAAAACCACGAGGCGATTATTGCACTGCGTTTTGCGGCTCGACACTGCGCGGCGGGGTCTAGGTGCTGGGAGCCCGCGTGCTCAGTCGTGGCGACCGCTCAAGGCAAGACATACATGGCCGTGAGCGTCCACCGGACCTGCTTCGCCGGCACCACGATCAGACCGAAGCTTTCGCTTATCCTTGGCGGCAGGATATGTCGGAACTCTTTACGGGTGGCTTTCGCCTCGGTTCCGGCCGCGCGGCCGATCCTGTCGGGCGCATTTAACTGAAAATCGCGATGTAGAAGACCACTACGCCAATCACAGCGCCAACAAAGCAGAAGCTTTCTTCAGTGTCCTCACCGTTTGAGCGCAGCCATGCACCGACGACACCGAACAGCCCCGCAATGCCGAGCGCGACGCAAAGCATCACGACGCCGAACAGCGCACTCTTACCCAACTCGGAAAAGTCGATATTGCGCACGCCGAGATACAAGCCCAGCGCCATCAGCGATATCCCGACGAGTGGCAGCATTACGTGACTGCCCTCATACCCGACATGATGGGCGCGGTGCGCAGGGTCCCCATGGTGTAAACGATGGCCTGATCCGAGCAGCTTCATGATCGCCTCCCGCCTCGCCGTTTGCCGGCACTAACGACACTGGAGCTGCCCGCCGTCGCTCTCGTGGGCGTATCAGCGACTCTTGTGCAGACAACTCACTTCAAGCATAGGCCAGGCGCGCGCATAATTCAAAGCCCATTTAATTTGGGTAATCCAGAGGGCGGGGGCGAGGTAGAGGGCGAGGTGGAGGGCGCTATCCCTGCATCAGCGATTCGCTGACGTTGAGAACGATAGGCCATCTTCTAGCAGCCGCTGCAATGCAACAAGAAAACCCCGCCTGTGCCGCCGGACCGAATTTTTCGCGCGCGGCACGCTGCAGCACATGCCGGTAGAATGACCCGGCTCGCCAGATGCATCGCCGCGGCGACCGGCTCGCCGGCCCTCCGCTGCGGTCAAGCCGGCTTCTACCCGCCTTCATTCTTTCTATGCGCCGCTCATCGTTTCTTGTACGCCTGATCGCTATTGGCATCCTGCTGCACGTCTATGTTGGCTTCCGTTTGATACCGGACATGCCGGTTAGCATCCCCGTCCGCTGGCTCTTGGGATGTTGGCTAGTGCTCTCCGTCGTACTCATTCCTCTCGGCATGCTTGCGCGAACAATCAAGCGCCAGCCGCTGGGCGACCGGCTCGCGTGGATCGGCTTACTGGCGATGGGCTTCTTTTCGTCGCTGCTCGTGCTGACGTTTGCGCGCGACCTGGCGCTCGCGTCAATGATGACCGTCGACGCGATCTGGCCAGGCCTGATCGCGCTCGCTCATTGGCGGACCGGCACTGCGGCGGCTGTGCCATTGCTCGCGGTACTGTCGACACTCATCGGTCTTTTCAACGCTCGCCGTCGAGCGCGTGTCGTGACAATCGAGGTGCCAATCGACGACCTGCCTGCCGCGCTGGACGGCTTCACGATCGTTCAGATTAGCGACATCCACGTGGGACCAACCATTAAACGACGCTATGTCGACGCCATAGTCGATGCGGTGAATCGCCTGAAGCCTGATCTCATAGCCGTGACGGGCGATGTGGTAGACGGCAGCGTCCCGCAGCTGACCCAGCACACGCAGCCTCTGTCGCGGTTGAGTGCCCGTCACGGCGCGTTTCTCGTCACAGGCAACCACGAGTACTACGCGGGCGCCAATGCGTGGATCGACGAGTTCCGACGCCTGGGACTCAACGTCCTGCTGAACGAGCACGTGGTTGTTGAGCACGACGGGGCGCGTGCCGTCATTGCGGGCGTGACCGACTATTCGGCCGGCCACCATGATCCGCTACATCGCAGCGACCCAATGGCCGCGATCGCTGGAGCGCCCGGCGATGTGCTGATCAAGGTGCTTCTTGCGCACCAGCCCCGCTCTGCCGAAGCCGCCGCCGAAGCCGGCTTCACTCTGCAACTCTCAGGTCATACGCACGGCGGACAGTTTTTCCCTTGGAATTTTTTTGTGCGTTTTCAGCAACCATTCACAGCGGGTCTCGCACGCCTGAACGGACTATGGGTGTATACGAGCCGCGGCACCGGCTACTGGGGACCGCCTAAGCGACTGGGCGCACCGTCAGAAATCACGCGAGTCAGGCTCGTGCCGGGCGAGGCCGAGTGATCCACGATCCGAGCGCAAAGCGAACGCCAGCGCTCGATAGCTGCACGCTTCTCTGCTTTCGCACCCGCCAAAACAATGCCCGAGGATGGACGTGCCTGTCATTGCGCGGGCGCGACTGCGACACTGACTTGTGGGGCGAAAGCCACCATGACCTGCATCCCCGGCGTTAGGTTCGCCATTTGCGCCGGAACGCGCCCCTGGATATGGAACACCGGGCCGTTCGGTCCTTTCAGAGCCACGACACCCGTAGCATGATCGACTGCCTGCACTTGTGCATTGACGTTCTGTTCCGGGTTCGCCTGCCCGTTCTGTGAAGTAACGGCCGCAGGCGCGGCTTGTCCGTCCGCGTTGCGCAAAACGCTGATCATCGCATTGCGTGTCATACGAACATGGACCTTCTCGCCCTGCCTGATTCTGTCTATGCTTCCTTTCTCGGTAACCTCGAATGACGCCTCGCCTCCTTGCGCATCTCGCACGGTCACGGAATGCTTTGCACGGTCGACCGACTTCACCACTCCTTCAGCTTGCAGCGTGCTGCTCCCTTCGACCGGCACCGGAAGCCCCGCGGCAAACGAGACGGATGGAGCGAACGCGACAAACGCGCCGACAATCATTCCAAGAACTTTGGCTTTCATACATTCCTCACTGACGTGAACGGCCTGAAGCGGCGCTGTGCGGGGAACCGGGATTGCATGCGAAGGGCTTGAAGTCACCGCGATGCAGAGCAGATCCAGAACATTCGAAGAGTTTGTTCCTGATGATGACGGGCGTCAATATTCGGACTCCGTATTACATTGCTGATCTGTCTGCGTAGTTAGTCGAAATTTCCCAGCGATGATGTTGATTTATACACAACGCGAGCATTGAGCTTGCAACACATTGAGACAATGTTAATTCCGTATCCTGAATATGGACTGCGCCGGACGCTTCGACTAAGCTCTGTCACCGCTCATTGTTCACACACAACTATGGAGTTTTAATTATGGAGCACGGCATCATTGCATGGCTTGTCATCGGCGCGATCGCCGGGTGGCTGGCTGGCGTACTCGTCAAGGGTGGTGGCTTTGGCCTTATCGTCGACATCATCGTCGGGATTGTCGGCGCGTTCATCGGCGGTTGGCTCGCTCGCGTGCTGCACATTTCTCTGGGCAGCGGTTGGATTGGATCGATCATCACTGCGGTGATCGGCGCGGTCATCCTGCTGTTCATTATCCGACTGGTTCGACGAGGCGGGTGAAGCTGGAATGAGTATGTTCGGCGTCGGCGGCAATGTCGCTGGCGCCAAGTTGTAGCTTCGACCATTCCACGTTTGATCGCCCAACGCTCTCGCCCTTTTGTCTCGGCCGGATCACGCACGAGTCGACCTGGTGGTACTGAACGCGCCGTTGCCTGAAACGGCATGCGAGATACGGTGGGGCGCAGCAGCTTGTGCTGAGCGAGAGACTCAGCGCCCCATGCGGGAATTTTGCTTTCCCTTGCAACGTATTTCGGTTTGCAGCACTAACGCGTCGTGCGATGTCCCGGGTGCGAGTGAGGGCGAATTTCGAGCGCTGGGCTAGACGCATTGGCTAGCTTCACCTTGTTCGGTCGCGATTCCATCGATGTGAGGATGGGTCTGAGCCCCAGCTTATTGCAGGATTAATTAATAGCGGACTTGTGGGTCTACCGATGGAGGCAAGTGCGCTGAATCCGTCTTGGTCATTCCAGACAGAGCGTCAACAAGGGCGCTGATTCAGTCGCGTGCCGGAACACTCGTCGAAGCACTATTTCAACGCCTATCGAAAGCTCCTCGTTGTAATCCTCAAGCGCGATGGACGGCTTTGCAGCTGTCGCCGCATCAGGCTTTGGCAGCTGGGTGGCGTAGTCGCGTTTCATCGCTTCTGCGAGGCTCCGGGCCATGCCGTTAGTGAGCGGCTGACACCCGCGGTCAATGACCTCGGCCCGTTTTCGCCCTAATCCGGCGTGTATCGTCGGGGGTCTATCCGGAGCCTTTACCGCCCACCTACTAGACTTGGGATGGGCTATGCAGCGCATTGCCGAAGCGATCTTCCATCGCCGCAAGCATCGCGTCGCAAACGATGTCGCTGGTGTGACCAGCCGTCGTAGCGGGTCAGCTCATCGCTTTCGCGGTCGCAGCAGCGGAGCGCAAACCGTAGGGGCATCGGCCCGCCGTGGTAGCGCCGACACTCGAAGCCATCCGACCACCTGCATTGGTTGCTTGATGCCACGGCCGCCTTGTCGTCGTGCCGTCGCTGAGCGCGAGACTGAGCGGGCGCAGGTCCGTCGGCAATCCGTGCACGCTCGTGGCTCGATAGCCGTGTTTCACGTTGAACGGCACCACTCCAGCGCTCTCGCGTTCCGCCCACAACCTGCCCCGAATCCGACGATAGCGATCGCTCGGCAACTTGCCAATGCCGCCGGGAATTTCCGCGCACTGCGCGCGTCATTGGTTTGCCTGGATTTCCATTCGCCCGGCTGCTTGCGCGAACACTATAGGCGTGCTGATACGTTCGAGCGCGACACGATGAGAACTTCGGAGGCCAGATCACTGGTCGTTCTGCGGCAGTAAGGGCGATGCGGCATCGCTTTTTGTATGTCCGGGTCATAACGCCAGCGACATCTCAAGACCGGCGTCTCATTGCTGACACCCGACTACGCATTGGAGGGAAGTGAGCGGTGTGCGACGCCGCCTGATGGTTTGTGCCCTATCGTACGGCGGGCGTTTTTCTCCCGCGTAAACGCCGCAACCCCACCTTTGCGGGGTGGGGTTGCGGTCACTGCTGGGGAGCCTGACGATTACCTACTTTCACACGGGTAATCCGCACTATCATCGGCGTGGAGTCGTTTCACGGTCCTGTTCGGGATGGGAAGGGGTGGGGCCGACTCGCTATGGTCATCAGGCTTTGACGGGTTGCCGTGACGCGTTTGGGCGGCACAGCCAATCTGGGAAGAAGTAGTTTCTGGTGATGCTTACCAGAGGGAAGCGGGTTGTGGTGTTTCTGGCACAACAACGATCTCAACCTGGGTGTCCGGCTCGAACCCACTGCGGGTTCATGCGCATCCC
>NZ_JAEUAV010000079.1 GCF_019511605.1 Paraburkholderia phenoliruptrix
GTTGAAGCGTTGCAGGAAGGCGTCCACCAGCTGCTTGACCACCACCGGCTGCTTGCGCAGCGTCTCGGCGATGTAGCGCACCGAGAAACGGCTGCCGGTCTGGCGCCAGTAGCTCATGTAGGCGCGTACCAGTTGTACCTGGCGCACGCTCAAGCCGCCTTCGATGACCAGGCCATTCAGGCGGCCGTCTTCGGCTTCGTTGTTGAACAGTGCGGCGAACAGTTCCTGCGCGACCGGCACGATGTCGGCCTTGGCCAGGCTGGCGGCGCTGGCGGCATCCACCGACAGGCTGGTGACGAAGTGACGCTGGCCGTCCACGCGCAGCGAGTGCGCCTGTTCACGGTCGATCGCCACGCCGGCGTTGTGCAGCGCCGGCAGG
>NZ_JAEUAV010000080.1 GCF_019511605.1 Paraburkholderia phenoliruptrix
TGCCAATCGCCTGATCGATGTTGTGCACGGCGACTTTCAGCCCAGCGTCAGACGCCGCCGCGACAGCCGCATGGACGCCCTGGCGCGGCATCGACGTGAGCCACAAATGCCTGAGACGGTCCGGTGAAATCTGCTGGGCGTTGATCATGCCTCGCAGCGCATCTGCTACTGAATCCGCCGCTGACGACACAGGCTGGAAGACATACGCCTTCGCCCTCAGTTCCCCTTTGTATTGACTGATGATGCCCTCGCGAACAAAGAGGACACCGACCGCCGCTTCCGAATACCTTGGCTCCTGGTCCCGCTTGTGGAGCTGGCAGGCCAGTACGAGGCAAAATTCTG
>NZ_JAEUAV010000081.1 GCF_019511605.1 Paraburkholderia phenoliruptrix
TGGGCGCCATGAGCGACGGATTCTTTCCGCTCGGTGTGAATGGCTTTCCGCATGGCGGCGTTCACTTTGGCAGCGCCTCCGCGTCGCGTCTGGACCAGTCGAGAGGTGTGCAGGTGATCGCGGATGGCGAAATCGTCGCATACCGGCTTGACGATACTTACCCGCATCTGCACTACACGCAGACGCGCCGCTGGGCCTGGTATTCGACGGGTTTCGTACTGGTCCGGCACAGGATGACCATGCCGCGCGCGCCAGGCAGTACGGCCGCCCAGCCAGCCGACGAGACGCTGACCTTCTTCAGCCTGTACATGCACATGG
>NZ_JAEUAV010000082.1 GCF_019511605.1 Paraburkholderia phenoliruptrix
CCGTGCCGTCAGTGCCCTGCGCCACCGTGATGTTGCGCGTGACCGCATCCTGCTGCACCAGCCCCACCGTACCGCTGTTGATGTTGTTCGTCAGGTTCGTGATGTCCGTCGTGTTTTGCGTCACGCGGCCGTCGATGTTCGTTATCGCATCGCCCACGTTGTTCACCGTCGTGCCGCCCACCGAATACGTCGGGTTCGTGATCGCGCCCGTCGTCGTGTTGTACGTCGAACCGCCACCCAGCGCTGCAGCCGTCGCCGCTCCTTGGTTGTTCACCTTCGCGTCTTCCGACTGCAACTGGCTCACGTTCACCGCGT
>NZ_JAEUAV010000083.1 GCF_019511605.1 Paraburkholderia phenoliruptrix
CCGCTGCCCGGGTTGTATGCTGCCGCGCTCAGATCCGCCGTCGTCGTCGAGCCAGAACCCAGCGCCACCGAATTAGCCGCCGTTGCTTGGGCGTTGCCGCCGATCGCCACCGCGTCTGTGCCCGTTGCCGACGAGTCCGCCAGCGTCGAGTTCGTGTGGAAGTACTTGATGCCAGCGCCACCGTTGGTGATGTTGTTCACGACGTTCGTCACGTTCGACACGTTCTGATTCGTCGCATACAGCTGCGAGCCGTTCACCGCGTCCACGCTCGTCGCATTCACCGCTCCCGCCGA
>NZ_JAEUAV010000084.1 GCF_019511605.1 Paraburkholderia phenoliruptrix
CGTTGCAGCGGTATGCATTCGAATCGCTCGGCAGGGCGCTTGGCGCGCAGGCGAAGCGCACACCCGACGCAATTGCGCTGCGCTGCGAGGAGGCGAGCCTCACGTATGCGGAGCTCGACGCGTGGTCGGCATCGCTCGCGGCGCGGCTCGTCGCGCGGGGCGTGGGCGCGGAGCGGCGCGTGGGGCTGTGCGTCGCGCGCGGGCCGGCGCTGATCGCGGCGCTGCTTGGGATCATTCGCGCGGGCGGTGCATTCGTGCCGCTCGATCCGGACTATCCGGCCACCCGGC
>NZ_JAEUAV010000085.1 GCF_019511605.1 Paraburkholderia phenoliruptrix
TCACCGCTCCCGCCGAGACACCCGTGAGCGTGCGTGTGCCCGCCTTGCCGGTGAAGTCCACCACCGTGCCGTCGGTGCCCTGCGCCACCGTGATGTTGCGCGTGGCCGCATCCTGCTGCACCAGCCCGACCGTACCGCTGTTGAGGTTGTTCGTCAGGTTCGTGATGTCCGTCGTGTTTTGCGTCACGCGACCGTCGATGTTCGTGATCGCATCGCCCACGTTGTTCACCGTCGTGCCGCCCACCGAATACGTCGGGTTCGTGATCGCGCCC
>NZ_JAEUAV010000086.1 GCF_019511605.1 Paraburkholderia phenoliruptrix
GCTAAAACAGTCAGGAGGTTGGCTTAGAAGCAGCCATCCTTTAAAGAAAGCGTAATAGCTCACTGATCGAGTCGTCCTGCGCGGAAGATGTAACGGGGCTAAGCCATATACCGAAGCTGCGGATGCATATTTATATGCATGGTAGGAGAGCGTTCCGTAAGCCTGCGAAGGTGCACTGGAAAGTGTGCTGGAGGTATCGGAAGTGCGAATGCTGACATGAGTAGCGATAAAGGGGGTGAAAGGCCCCCTCGCCGTAAGCCCA
>NZ_JAEUAV010000087.1 GCF_019511605.1 Paraburkholderia phenoliruptrix
TGGGCTTACGGCGAGGGGGCCTTTCACCCCCTTTATCGCTACTCATGTCAGCATTCGCACTTCCGATACCTCCAGCACACTTTCCAGTGCACCTTCGCAGGCTTACGGAACGCTCTCCTACCATGCACATAAATGTGCATCCGCAGCTTCGGTATATGGCTTAGCCCCGTTACATCTTCCGCGCAGGACGACTCGATCAGTGAGCTATTACGCTTTCTTTAAAGGATGGCTGCTTCTAAGCCAACCTCCTGACTGTTTTAGC
>NZ_JAEUAV010000088.1 GCF_019511605.1 Paraburkholderia phenoliruptrix
GCGGCGGAAAGGGTGCGTTCGTCTACACCGCTCCGAAGCCCGGCAAGAAGAACAAGTTCACTCCAGGGCAGCACGTGGCCTTCCTGCCGGAAGGCAGCGAGGTCGCAATTGGCGAAACACGCGGGCCATGGGGACATATCAGGCAGATCACCTCGGGAACAATGATCGCTGCCAGAGCCGGGGATTACTTCGGCTGGGAAGACGGGCCGCAGGCGCCGTGGCAGTTGCCGGACGGCGTCAGTGAGGAGGCAACGCCAGGCG
>NZ_JAEUAV010000009.1 GCF_019511605.1 Paraburkholderia phenoliruptrix
GCTTTGCCCCCTCGCCCGCTGCCACCTGCACTTCTCACCCCGCGCTTGCCCCGCTCTTTCAACGCACTCCTTACTCCGCGCCCAACTGCTTCGCGTCAAAACCCCGTCCACGCGCGCGATCACCCGTGAGCGCGCCGCGGGCACAGCGCTTGCGCACCCGAAGACGCACCCTTTTTCGTTCAAGGAGGTGAAAGATGGGCTCAATCAACCCGCAAGGCGCTACTCGAGGCGGAGCGAAGATTGTCGGCGGCGGTGTCGGCGAAGGTCCGGGACCGGAAGTCATGGCCGCGGCGACGCTCGACGGAACTGCAGTGATGTCTTCGGACGGTGAACATGTCGGCAAGATTTCCGACATCATGCTCGACGTTCGCAACGGACGCATCGCGTATGCCGTGCTCTCGGAAGGCGGCTTCCTCGGGATGGGAGCGAATCTGCACGCCATTCCGTGGAGTGCGCTGACGCTGGACACGGACCAGAAGTGCTTCTTCGTCGACATTACGGCGCAGCGGCTGAAGGACGACCCGGGCTTCGACAAGGACCACTGGCCGTCGATGGCCGATCCGGCCTGGGGCGAATCGACCTATAGCTACTATAACAGGCAGCCGTATTGGTCAGCGACGCGCGACGTCGTCGAGGAAGATCCCGCTATCCGGCCAAGCGAGCACTGACGCAAATAATGCCGGCGCGATTCGCGTAATAGCCGGCGTCTGAGTATCCACGCCACCGCATCGCAATGCGGCGGCGTGGATCGAACGAGGCCCAAGCGAAACGCTCGTCTTCAGCCGGCGCAGCCCCCTAGCGGGCGGCGAGCATACCAATGATAAGCCCGCCGATCAGTGCCATTGTCACCGCTTTCCACGGGCTGTCGTGAACGAAATCATCGGTCGATTCCGACACGACGCGGTATTTCGTCTTGACCACATCCTGCGCACCGGCAAGCTTGTCCTTCAGTTCCGACAACTTCATCGCGCTGCGTGCACGCAGTTCTTCGCTGCCGTTGGGCCTGCCCGCGAGGCTCTCTTCACGCGCGGCATCCGAGGCGGAACTGGTGGATTGATAAGACTCGGCCATTTGAACCTCCCTCTCTTTCCGTTGAGTGGACAACGTCGAGCAAACACTGTGCCGCGGAAAGAGCCGCACTAATTAGTTAGGATGACGATTCTTTTTTGCGCTCGCGAGGAAAACGTCTGACGCGCGAACGTATGCGCTGTAGTGACGGCCCTTGCCGTGCTCCGTGCCCCAAGCACCGCGCACGAGCCACGAGCCACGAGCCACGAGCCAGAGGCCACAAGCCACAGGCACAGCCATTGCACACCCTAAACGCCGGCCGCATTGGCCGACGCCAACGAGGAGCGACATATGAGCATTTTTTCAAGCATTCTCAACAAGATTTTCCCGCACGATCATCCGGCCAACACGGGCTCCGGCGCGACAGCAGGCGCGGCCGCCCCGGCCACCGCCGCGCCGGGAAGCGCGAGTGCGCCCGCGGGCGCGCCCGCCACGCCGTCCACCGCCGCAGCCGGCAATGCCCAGCCGCCCGTCACGCCAATGCCGGCGGTCGACGTCGAAGCGGTGCTGACGAAAATGCAGCAGAGTAGCGGCGAAAAATTGAACTGGCGCACGTCTATTGTCGACCTGATGAAACTGCTCGGTCTGGACAGCAGCCTCACGGCGCGTAAGGAACTCGCGTCCGAATTGCATTACACCGGCAACACAGAAGACTCAGCCACGATGAACATATGGCTGCACAAGCAGGTGATGCAGAAGCTCGCCGAGAATGGCGGCAAGGTGCCGGACGATCTGAAGAACTGACGCGGCTGAAGAACAGAAGCGCCCAGGCGCTCGCATGCGCAAAGCGGCGGCGGCGATCAGTCCTCGAACGGATTGCCGCTGCGCTTCACTTCGGTCGCGAGATTGTATTCGGCGCGCACGGCCGTGAGCACGCGCTCGATGTCGGGCTCGAACCCGATCGCGTTGCCGAAGTGAGTCATGTTCCAGTTGCAGCCGGTTTTGTCGACTTCCTGTAACTGCGGCCGCGGCACACGAATCTTCACGCCGTCCTCGACGATTTCCGGCAGTTTCTGAATTCGCCGGCTTACTTCCTGCTGAAGCTGCGAGGCATTGAGCGTCTTGCGTATCATCCGGGTCTCCTTCCGGTGGTTCGATGTCTTGCAGCCAGTCTAGCGCAACAGCAGCGCGCCGATGAGTGTTGGCATTGCGCAGCCACAGCACATTGATCTGTTCGCACACGCCCCACATAGCCTGACTCTCGAACTCGCGCGCCGCCGTTCAATGCCCGCGCCACAAGGCTTTGCAGGCACCGGCACCGATCGCGCGCGCTCGGCATGGTAGTTGCAAACGTTGGCTGCGTCACCAGGAGACAGCCATGATGCGGCATTTCCCACATTCGCCAGGCACGAAGCCAACGTATAAAGCGGGCATCGCCTTCATCGGCGCGCTTTGTCTTTTTGCTCTGTGCGCAACTGGAGCCGCGGCGCTCGCCGGGCTGCTGCCAAAATCGGAGTCGGTCGCCGTCACGGCGACTGCCATACCGTTGGTGGACCTGCAGACCATGCTGTCACGAAGCATCGTCAGTCCGTGATTCGGCTTGTGCTACATGGCATACGGTGCGGCTCCAGGGCCCGCCCGCGGCGCCCTGCCGCCACGCGGGTTTCCGCCTCGATGGTGAGGTCCCCCGCAAAGCCGGCCCGGCTCGTCATGCAGCCAGCCGGTGTTCGTAATAAGGCCGGTCGCGGTCTTCGAGAATGGCATGTAATGCGGCGAGATTGCTGGAATCAGGATTGAGCCACGCATCCAGATTTTCATGCTTGATGGGAACGAGGCAACGGTCGTGGCCGGCTGCGGCAACCTCCGGCGGCGGCTCGTCCGTGATGACCGCAAACGACAGCAGGTCCGGCTCGCCCGGCGCCGACCAGTGCGACCACAGGCAGGCGACGAGCATGTCGTGAGGCGGCTCGGGGCGGAATTCAAGCACGACGTTTTCGTCCTCCTCGCCCTCGGCCAGCACGCGCCCCTCCATCTTCGCCCGGCTCACGTTTTCGTAGAAGGCATTGACGACCAGTACGCCGTGCGAATAGCCGAAAAGCGGTTTCCAGAAACCTTCAAGACTGTCGCGGCGAGCGTTGTAGGTGCCGGGATATCGGGCGTCGTGCGAGGCGGGCTTGCCCGCAATGCGGCACTGGTAGCGCATGGGTTTGACCACACGCGCACCGTTTTCCATCACCATCACGGGCGCGTAGTGTCCAGGAAAGATGCGCGAGTCTCGCGCTTGCGCTTCAGTGCGGCGCAGGTCGTCGAGCCGCCCAAGCGTCCATTGAATCTTTTCAGTGGCAATGCGCCGGCTCTCGGCCGCTTTCTTCGTGACCTTGCCTTGCAACGACCGCTCTGCTTGCGCGAGCCGCGCACGGTGCGTGAAGAGCTCCTGCTCGAGCCGCGCGGTCTCCTGCGCATTGAAGCGCTCGATCGAGGCCCGGATTTCGCGCTCCGCGTCTGTCTGCGGGTCGGCGAACGCATCTTCCATAGCCTTGGGCAGCTTTGCTCTCGCGCCCTCAGCCCGCTCGAAGAAAAGCTGGGCGAATTCGCGAATGCTCAGGGTCGCACCGAACATGCGCACAAACTTGCGATAGTCCGCCTGAATCTGGGCCGAGTAGCACATCGGTTCCTCCGCTTGCGTCGCGTGAATGGGTGCTGATGCAGTCGCCGCCTGCCTGAATCTACACCTTTGCGGCACGCAAAAGGTAGGCGTTGGCGGCTGAGCGCAGCGGACAAACCTCAGCAGAAATTCCTGCTGACAGCCTGCAAGCCGCCCAGAAGATGCGACATATCGACAAGCCGCTGCGCCACCAGGTGCCGCACTTCACCCTGACACTGCCAGACGCCGTAGACTGCCAGCAGCGACGCACTGAGCGCTTCCTTGCGCTGCTTCTCGAGCAGGCTCGGCCAGATGATGACGTTCACGTTGCCCGTTTCGTCTTCGATCGTGACGAAGATTACCCCCTTCGCCGTGCCTGGCCGCTGGCGCACGGTGACGAGGCCGCAGCCCCGCGCGAGGCGGCCGTCGCGATAGGTGCGCAGCGTGGATGCCGGCATCAGCCGGTTGGCCAGCAGTTGCGGGCGCAGCAGTTCGAGCGGATGCCGGCCAAGCGTGAGCCCCAGCGAGCGGTAATCGGCCACGATGTCATGCGCCTCGCTCGGCGCTCCGAGTTCCGGCGTTTCGTCCTCGACTGCGGCGGCGGCCAGCATGTCCTTCTCGGGCACTGCGGCCGCCGACTGCCACAGCGCCTCGCGCCGGTTGCCGGCAAGCGAGGCCAGCGCATTGGCGTCGGCGAGAATATGCAGATCGCGCCGGTCGAGCGCCGCGCGGCGCGCGAGGTCCTTCACGCTGACAAACGGGCGCACCGCGCGCGCGTTTTCAATCCGCCCGGCCGTGCCCTCTTTCATGCCCCGCAGCAGCGACAGCCCCAGACGGACGGCGGGCCGCTCCCCGCCCGCCCTGCGCTCCAGCGACGAATTCCAGCCGCTCACGCTCACGTCGACCGGCAGCACCTTCACGCCGTGCCGTTGTGCGTCCTGTACCAGTTGCGAGGGCGAATAAAAGCCCATGGGCTGGCTGTTGAGCATGGCCGCGAGAAAGGCCTCGGGCTCATGGCACTTGAGCCAGCTGCTCGTGTACACGAGCAGCGCGAAACTCGCCGCGTGGCTCTCGGGAAAGCCATACTCGCCGAAGCCTTTTATCTGCTCGAAGATGGCCTCGGCAAACGCAAGGTCATAGCCGCGCTCCTGCATTCCAAGCACGATGCGGTCATAGTATTTGCCGAGGCCGCCCTTGCGCTTCCACGCGGCCATTGCACGCCGCAACTGGTCGGCCTCGCCCGCCGTGAAGCCGGCGGCGAGAATCGCGACCTGCATCACCTGCTCCTGGAAAATCGGCACGCCGAGCGTGCGGCCCAGTGCGATCTTCAAATCGTCGTTCGGAAAAGTGACCGGCTCGAAGCCCTGGCGACGGCGCAGATAAGGATGAACCGCCCCGCCCTGAATCGGCCCCGGCCGCACGATGGCCACTTCGATCACCAGGTCGTAGAAAACGCGCGGCCGCATGCGCGGCAGCATCGACATCTGCGCGCGCGATTCGATCTGGAAAACGCCTACCGTGTCCGCCGCGCAAATCATGTCGTAGGTCGCCTCGTCTTCGGCGGGAATGTCCTGCATTTCGAAGCGCTCGCCGCGCTGCTCCGACACGAGCTCGAGCGTGCGGCGAATGGCCGACAGCATACCGAGCGCAAGCACGTCAACCTTGAGCAGCCCCAGCGATTCGAGGTCGTCCTTGTCCCACTGGATGACGCTGCGCTCCGGCATTGCGGCATTCTCGACCGGTACGAGCCGCGTGAGCTTGCCTCTGCTGATCACAAAGCCGCCCGAGTGCTGCGACAGATGTCGTGGAAAGCCATACAGCTGTGCAGCCAGCGTGGCCCACGCGCGGATGAGCGGGGTCTGCGGATTCAGCCCGCACTCCTCGAAGCGTTTGAGCAGGTCCGCGCTGTTATCGAACCAGTGGTGCGACTTCGCCACCGCATCGACTATCTGCAGGTCCACGCCGAGCGCCTTGCCCGTTTCGCGCAATACGCCCCGCGCGCGATACGTGGAGACCGCAGCGGCGATTGCCGCGCGGTCGCGCCCGTATTTGCGGTAGATGTACTGAATCACTTCTTCGCGCCGCTGATGCTCGAAGTCCACGTCGATATCCGGCGGCTCGCCGCGCTCCTTCGAGATGAAGCGCTCGAACAGCATGTTGCCGCGTGCGGGATCCACTTCCGTCACGCCGAGGCAATAGCAGACTGCGGAATTGGCCGCCGAACCACGCCCCTGACACAGAATGTGCTGACTGCGCGCGAAGCGGACCAGGTCGTAGACCGTCAGAAAGTATGGTTCGTATTGCAGCTCGGCAATGAGTTCGAGTTCGTGCTCGATCTGCTCCTGGACCTGAAGCGGAATGCCCGACGGAAAGCGCCGCTGTGCGCCGATATACGTCTCCTGCCGCAGATAGGCGGCCGGCGTAAAGCCGGGCGGCACCAGTTCGTCCGGATACTCGTAGCGCAATTCGTCGAGCGAGAACGTGCAGCGCGCGGCAATGTCGACGGTGGCGGCAAGCGCCTCCGATGAATACAGATTGGCGAGCCGCAGCCGCGAACGCAGATGCTGCTCCGCATTCGGCGCGAGGTCGTAGCCGCATTCGTGAACCGGCTTGCCGACGCGGATGGCGGTTAGCGTGTCCTGCAGCGGTTTTCTGGAGCGCACGTGCATGAGCACTTCGCCCAGTGCGACCACCGGCACGTCGCGATTGCGCGCAATGAATTCGACCGCGCCGCGGTGTATATCGTCCATGGCGCGCTGGTGCAGCACGAGCCCCACCCACGCGCGGCCGGGAAACGTTTCGTCCAGCCATTCGAGCTGCGCGTCGAGCACCTCCTCCTTCGCGGGGAAGTTCGGCACCAGAATCGCGAGGCAGTCCGGCACGCCGAGCAGGTGCCGGTAGTCCCTGTCCGGCCGCGACAGGTCCTGCGGCGTGAGCCGGTATTCGCCCTTCGGCGCGCGCGTGCGTGCGAGCGTGATGAGTTCGGACAGATTGCCATACCCATTACGGTTCTTCGCGAGCAGGATGAGCCCGAATGCCGGCGAGCCGTCTGCGTTCACCAGCCGAAAGTACGAGCCGACGATAAACGGCAGCTTCGCTTCTTTCGCCGCGACGTGCGCGCGCACGACGCCGGCCAGCGAGCATTCGTCGGTAATGGCGAGCGCCGAGTAGCCGAGTTGCGCGGCGCGCCCGGCCAGTTCCTCCGCGTGCGACGCGCCGCGCAGGAACGAGAAATTGGAGAGGCAGAAAAGCTCGGCGTACGCCGGCAGCATGCTGAAGGTGGTGTCCATGGCGCGTCATCCGAACAGGCCATGCAGGAACCAGCGCGGTTCTTCCTCGGCGTCGCGGCTGCTCACGCGCTCGCGGTAAATCCAGTAGCAGCTCTGGTCGTCCGCCTGGGCGACGAAATAGTCGCGCGTCACCAGTTCGCCGTCGAACCAGCCCGCCTCGATGCGCTCGCCCGGCGACACCATGCGCAGCGGCGAGCCATAGAACGGACGGTGCTGGCGCATCAGCAGGCGCACCGGCTGGTCCAGCATCCACGTGGGGCGCGGCAAGCCTTCCGGAACGACGGCGGGCTTCACCGGCTGCGTGACCGGTACCCATGAGTTGGCGATTTCCGGGCGATGGTCCGCGCTCGGCGCCGGCCGCAGCACGTTCTCTTCGCCAAGCCGCGCGACCAGCAGTTCCAGCAGCCGCGCGTGGTCTTCCTTCGAGCCGCCGGGCTCGGGGAAAAGCGTGTCCGACGCCGGCACCGCCGACTCGACTTTCGCTGCGTCAAGACGCAGCGCAATGACCGGCGCGGTGAGCTCGATGCGATTGAGGCGCTCCTTCACGAGTCTCACAAGATGTTCTTCGCGCCAGGTGGGCTCGCCGAGCGCAATCTCGATGGCGGTCGGCTCGATCGCGTCGCGCCCCCGCTCGTGCTCAAGCGACAGACGAATGCCAGTGACCGCGAGCTGTTTCGCGCACAGCCACCCGCACAGTTGCACGATGAGCCGATGCGCGCCGAACACGGCGCCCTCCGCATGTTCGAGCCGGTCGGGCATCTCGATGCGCGCAACAAACGCCGGCGGCAATTCGAGCCAGTCGAAGAGTTCCGGCGCGCTGCCGAACGCGCGGTCGAGCGAATCGAGCAGGTGCTCGCCGCAGCGCCGCTGTAAGCCGGCGCGCGGCAAGCGGCGGATGTCGGCAATGGTTTCGCAGCCGAGCCCGATGAACCAGTCGGCGAACTCGCGCACCTCGGGGACCGCGAGCATGGGCAGACCGGCAAGCCGCTGCTCGAGCGTGGACAGCTTCAGCAGGCGGCGCGCGCCGCGCCCCTTCCCATGGCGCGCCAGCAGCCAGGCGCCCTGGCCCGTGGGCGCCGCGCTCACCCGTGCAGTGAAGCCGAGCGTGGCGAGCATGGCCTTCGCCTCGCGGCACAGCGCCAGCAGGCCGCCAAAAAGGCGCAGGCTCGCGCCGACTTCGACGATCACCGTCGCTTCATCGAGCAATGCCACGTCGGGCGAAAAGCGCATCAGCGCCACGCCGACCTCGCGTTGCGCCGACTGCTCGCGGGCGAAGTCGCGCTCATGCATCTGCGTTTCGGGCGAAAGCGTCAGCACGCCACCGCGCTTCATGCCGAGCCGCACGCCTGCCGCGCGCGCGACGCTGTCCGCGATGACGACCTTGTCCTTCTCCAGCACGACACTGCCGTGGGGAAGCTCAGGCGACCAGTTCGGTCTGAAGACTTCGAGCGGCAACTTCGGCAGGTGAACGGCGAGAAAGACGCGCATGTCGTGACAGCAGAACAGGGGTGGGTTGAAGGGGAATCGACAGGGGCTCCGTGCGCGAGGGCCCTCGTCGTTTCACGATGTCGACGGTCAGACCGTCGGCCGATGGTTTGAGCGCCAGCCGCAACAGCGCCGGCGACGCGTCCTGTGCGCTCGCGAGCGGCCGCACCATGACGAACAGCGTCTCCGACGACTGCGCCGCCAGATGCAGACGCCGCAGCGACGCAGCCTGCGCGTACTGCGCCCACAAGATCAGCGCGCCGCAGCTTCCGGCCCGGAGAATCTGCTCCGCGGACCAGAGCGCATCCGCCGCTTTCTGCGCCTTCACGCGCAGCAACTGATCCAGCGACAGGCCGATATAGCTGAGGCCAAGTCCGTCCGGTACATGCGGCGGCTGCACGAAGGCGATAGGCCGGCTGCCCGCCTCACTCAACGCCGGCCGCAGCAGCCGCAGTTCGCCCACGCCCGGCTGCTGCACCAGCAGGTCGACCAGCGCTCCCAGCGGCCAGCCGCCACCGGGCAATTCCGCCGACAACGCCGGGTAGCCGGTATCGACCACCCGCCCGCGACCCCGGGCGAGCTGCGACGCCCGCCACAAGGACGGATGTATTGCTTCGGGGGACGGCATGGCGGATGTCATTGCGAGAAAACCTGTATGGATGTACAGTATCCTACACGGATTTTCGTGACGGCGAACAGGCACTTTTTTCGGGCTCAAGCCCGCTGAGGTGCGCTGAGGTGCGCTGAGGTGCGCTGAGGTGCGCTGAGGTGCGCTGAGGTGCGCTGAGGTGCGCTGAGGTCCGCCAGAAACATTCGGGAGCGCCACTATTGCGTTGGCGACGGCGGGTGTCTCAGGCAGGCCACGCGTTGCGCAGTGGCAATCACAAGAGCGAGGCAAAGGAAATCGTGAGAAAGCTTGGACTTGCGTTATTGACGGCAGCGCTCGCGCCGGCTGCTTTCGGAGCCGGCGGGGCCGGCGTGGCCGGCGTGGCCGGCACCTACTCGGAAGTGTGGAATCCGCCCGAGGCGCGCGCAACGGCCCCACACAAGGTGGGTCCCGCGCACCGGCTTGCGCTCCGGCGGCACGCGGTGCCGCGCGGGAAGCTGGTGAACTCGCGGCGCACTTCGGCCCCGGCACCGCGGCTCGTCGCGAAACAAGGCAAGCTGCCCAGGAGCCTGCGCGGCGAAGAACCGGATATGACCGCGATTCCACGGCAAATCACGCCGGAAGGCAACGTTCTGCGTGTGACAGGCCATGCGGCATCCGTTGGGGTGATGCGCTGATGCAATCGCAGAAGTATCACGGCTATGACGTGTGGGGGCACGCCATCCTCGAGCAGGAGGGCATTCTCCAACCGGAGCGTTATGCCTCCAGCGGCACTATCACCCAGGGCGGGAAGCTGGTTGAAGCATCCGGTGTGCTGGGCCATTTCGATACCGAAGAAGACGCTCAACTTGCAGGCGTGAGCTGGGCGCGTGCCTGGGTCGATGCGCACAGGTGACGCCGCGCGAGTCGGAACGACGCGCAGTTGAGTGCCCAGCTTCCGGGTTCGGCGCGACTCCGCCTTCTTTCGCACACCGCTTCACGGGTGGCCCGCACCCGAACTTGCACTGTGGCGAAAAAGCAGGCGAGCGACTATTGCCGGGGATTGAACCGTCAGAACCACCTAGGCCGTCAGCACGCGTCCCACTGCATCATGCCGATGCGATCCTTAAGGTTTCCATAATATTTTCCTGCGCGGAGAACAAACGACGAACCGACCTGTTCGCCGCCCCGGTCATTGTCGTGAGAAAGTCGATTGCTCAATGTGAGTGGATTCTGTTCCAACGCACCGTGCGTTTATCGGCCTTCAGCCAGGATTTACATTGGTAGCCAGCTAAGCATCAGTTAAGCACCAGCTAAACACCAATTAAGCGAAAGGAGCGCACAAATGCTGTATGAACTGGCCACGCTGTCATGTCCGCTTCTGGAGCAAGACAGTGTTTCGGCTTGCGCCCGTGGCTGGGTGTCGGGTGTCGAGGCGGCAGGCAAGCTGCTCGGAGCATGGCGCACGGAAATCGGCGAACTGTCGCGCATCGTCGTGCTGCGCGGCTTCGAGTCGATAGACGAATTGCAACACGAACGCCATCGCGCCTTAACCGCCGAACAACCCTTCGGAATTACCGGCGCATCCATTCGGTTAGCCATGGAAAGTTATGAGCTCTTTCCTTTCTTGCCGGACATCGAGCCAGCGACGTTCGGCGACTTCTACGAGATTCGCCGTTACTGGCTGAAAGCCGGCGGTATTGCGCCGACCATCAGGGCGTGGGAACGCGCGGTGGGACCGGCCCAATCGTACACATCGCATCTCATAGCGAACCTGTACGCGCTCGACGGACCGCCGCGCATCACACACATCTGGGGATTTACCAGTCTGGAAGAGCGCATGCGCCTAAGACGGCAGCATTACGCCGAAGGCCTCTGGCCACCGCAAGGCGGCCCCGAACAGATAGACAGGGCAACCTCGACGATCTGTCTGCCGGAAACATGGTCGCCTTTGCGTTAGAGGCTCGTCTGTGCAGCGCTTCCGGGCGATCGTCTTCCTGAGCCTTGCCCCGTCGCCTCATGCCGCGCCAGTTCGTGGCATGGCCTGAAGCGAGTCGACAATCTCGCTCGTCAGCGCTTTGCGGTCGTCGGATGCGCGCTGCACCATCCCGACGGTGCGCAACGTGGGCGGATTCGAAATGGGGATGACGTTCAGCAACGGATCGCTCAGCCAGTTGCCGCGAATAAGCAACGGCAGCACCGCAACGCCCACTCTCTCACGCACGAGCGCAACGATGGTCTCGATCGAATTGAGCTCGAGATATTCCGTCACCACGAGGCCGGCCTTCTGCAAAGCCTGCTCGACGACCTGCCCGGTGCGTACGCGGCGGTCGAAGCGCAAAAAGCCGTGCGTGCGCAAGATACGCTGCGGGTCGTTATCGACCACGTCGCGGCTCGTCACGAGCATCATCGGCTCGCTGTAGAGCGTGGTCCATTTGAGCGCCTCGGGCAGCTTCTGGTCCGCCCGCGCGACTACCGCGGCAACGTCCACTTCGCCCGCCTGCACCATGGTTGCGAGTTCGTCCGAACGTGCCGAGACGAGCCGCACGTCGAGCCGCGGGTGAGCCGCCTTCAGCCGTGCGACGGCCAACGACAGCGCGCCGATTACCGAGACAACCGCGCCGATGGTCACCGGCCCTTCCATGGCTTCCATCGGCTTGGCTTCCAGTTCGGCGAGCAGTTCGAGAATCTGCTCGACCTTCGGCCGGATGCCCTGGCCGTGCTGCGTGAGCGCAATCTGCCTTCCCCTGCGATCGAACAGTTGCCGACCGAGCGCCTCTTCCAGTCCGCGCATCTGCAGACTGACGGCAGCTTGCGTGAGCGCGACTTCGTCGGCGGCGGCGGCGAAAGAGCCAGTGCGGGCCACGGCGTGAAACGTCTTGAGCATGCGTAGCGTCGGCATGTTTACCCCGTGTCAGCTCACGAACAATTCATGAGAAAAACTTAAGTGTCGAAAAGAAAGTTTAATTTTTTTGCGAAAGAGCCGCCAGTATGATCGTTCGACAACGAACTGAAAGGACAGCAACACGATGCGGAGTTCCAACGCATGACCGGCGAAGGCGGGCCGATTCTCGATGTACGCGGCTTCTCATTGAAGTTCTCGAATGCGCCGGACATGCCCAATGTCGTCGACGACATCTCGTTCGCCGTTCGCGCGGGCGAGACCTTGTGCATGGTCGGGGAGTCGGGTTGCGGCAAGAGCGTCACGTCGCTTGCGTTAATGGGACTGCTCGCGAGCCCGCCGGCGCGGCGCGTGGCAGGCACGGCGCACTTCGAAGGGGAAGATCTGTTCGCAATGTCCGAGCGCAAGCTGGCTGACATTCGCGGCAATCGCATGTCCATGATCTTCCAGGAGCCCATGACGTCGCTCAACCCCGCCTACACGATCGGAGAGCAGATCGCGGAAAGCATCCGGCGGCACCGCGGCCTCAATCGCGCACAGGCGCGGGAAGAAGCACTCACCATGTTGCGGCTCGTGCGCATCCCCGCGCCGGAAACACGGCTCGACGCGTTTGCGCATCAGCTCTCAGGCGGCATGCGCCAACGCGCGATGATCGCAATGGCGCTCGCCAACAGCCCGCGCCTGCTGATCGCGGACGAACCCACCACCGCGCTCGACGTCACCATTCAGGCGCAAGTGTTGTCGCTGATCCGCACGCTTCAGGCGCAAACCGGCACTGCCATGCTGCTCATCACCCATGACCTCGGCGTGGTGGCCGAAGTTGCGGATCGCGTCGCAGTCATGTACGCCGGCAAGATAGTCGAATACGGCACGGTTACCGATCTGTTCGACGACCCGCAGCACCCGTACACCATCGGCCTCATGGGCGCAATTCCGTCCGTCGGCAAACGTGAAGGTGCGCTTTCCACGATTCGCGGCTCGGTGCCCTCTCCCGGACAGATGCCGCGCGGCTGCCGCTTTGCGCCGCGCTGCCCGTTCGCGCAGCAACGCTGCGTCGAACATGCGCCGCCGGAACGCACGCTCGCGGGCGAGCATCGTGTCGCCTGCTGGCTCGCACCTGTCGAGCAGTTCGCAGCATCGGTGCAGCATGAGGAACTGCTATGACGACGCCTCACACCGTGCAGCGCGGCCCTGGCGTCGCGCAGACCGCGAACAGCGCCACGCCGGCCATCGAAGCACGCGCGCTCACCCGGCGCTTTGGCGGCGAGCGTCATCTGTTTGCGCGCTCGCCCATTGTGCATGCCGTCAACGAGGTGTCCTTCGCAGTACAGACAGGCGAGACCTTCGCAGTGGTCGGCGAGTCGGGCTGCGGCAAATCCACGCTCGGCCGTCTGCTGCTGCGCCTCATCGAGGCGACCGAAGGCCGGGTGTTTTATCAGGGCGAAGACATCACTCACTGGCAGGGCGCGAAACTGCGCCGCCTGCGCCGTGAAATGCAGATCATTTTCCAGGACCCGTTTGCGTCGCTGAATCCCGGCATGACGGTCGGGCAGATCATCGGCGAGCCGGTGGCTTTCCACGGTCTCGCGCGCAATGGTGCCGAGCGGCGCGAACGCGTCGCGCAACTGTTGAGCAAGGTGGGCCTGCAGCCGGCGTATGCCGACCGCTATCCGCACGAGTTTTCCGGCGGGCAGCGTCAACGCGTGGGCATTGCGCGGGCGCTGGCGGGCGAGCCCAGACTGATTGTCGGCGACGAGCCGGTTTCCGCGCTCGACGTGTCGGTGCAGGCGCAGGTGATCAACCTGCTCGAGTCGCTAAAGGCCGAGCTGGGGCTCACTCTCATCATGGTCGCGCACGACCTTGCCGTGATCCGCCATATGAGCGATCGCGTCGCCGTCATGTATCTGGGCGAGATTGTCGAACTCGCGCAGGTCGACGAGCTGTTCGACGCGCCGCTGCATCCGTACACACAGGCGCTGTTGCGCGCAATTCCGGCCGGCAGTCCGCGCGAACGGCGCATGAAACCCGCATTGCAGGGCGATCTGCCAAGCCCCACCGCCCCGCCGCCCGGTTGCCGGTTCCACACGCGCTGTCCCCATGCAAAGCCACGCTGTTCACAGGAGCGCCCGCTGTCGGAAACGCTTCCCGGCGGCCGCCAGGTGGCCTGCCATTTCTGGCGCGAACTGCAAAACGCCGGCAGCGGTGCGCCGCTCGTGGCGAGCGTCAGCGCGAAGCTGGCTGAGCGCCTCACGCTGTACCGGGCGCGGCAGGCCGCGGTAACGGACAGCAAAAGGGACATGCAGAGGGACATGCAAACGGACACGCAAACCGAAATACCAACGGACCGGCTAACAGACCTACACACGGACGCACCAACGGACGCACCAACGGACATACCCACGGACGCTCCAGCGCACACACCAACGGAGATCCGACGCGGCACCCACGCAGCCTCCGATTGACCCGGACAAACCGCCGCCGCGCACAGATAACGCCATCCCATTGCAACCTGAACCGCAACAAGGACACCCCGCATGCGAAGAATGTTGATTGCCGCCGCGCTCACACTGAGCGCTTCCGCCGCGCTGGCGCAAAGCACCATCCGCATTGGCTTGCAGGACGATATCGGTTCGCTCGATCCCGCCCGCAGCGTGCAGTTCGTCGACCGGATCGTGTTCGCGTCGCTGTGCAATTCGCTGGTCGATGTCACGCCCGACCTGAAGATCGTGCCGATGCTCGCGACCTCCTGGACCACCAGCGCCGACGGCAGGAGCATGACGTTCAAGCTG
This sequence comes from Paraburkholderia phenoliruptrix, assembly GCF_019511605.1. Taxonomy (GTDB): domain Bacteria; phylum Pseudomonadota; class Gammaproteobacteria; order Burkholderiales; family Burkholderiaceae; genus Paraburkholderia; species Paraburkholderia phenoliruptrix_A. The sequence continues at coordinate 14,705 of NZ_JAEUAV010000009.1, forward strand.
CGCCAGGGCGTCAAGTTCCAGAACGACGAGCCCTTCAACGCGGCCGCCGTGAAGGCCAATCTGGACCGCTATCGCACGCTGCCCACCAGCAACCGCAAGAGCGAGCTGTCGTCGATCGATCATGTCGACGTGGTCGACAACAGCACCGTGAAGATCGTCCTCAAGCAGCCGGACGCCGCGCTGCTCGCCACGCTGGCCGACCGCGCAGGCATGATGCTCGCGCCAGGCACGTTGTCCGACGCGGCGGGCGTCGCGTCGCACCCGGTCTGCTCCGGCCCGTACAAGTTCGTGCAGCGCGTTCAGAACGATCGCGTGGTGCTCGAGAAATACGCGGGTTACTGGGACGCGGACAAGTACCCGATTCAACGTGTGGTGTTCCAGCCCATTCCCGACAGCACGGTGCGCCTCGCGAATCTGCGCTCAGGCTCTCTCGACATGCTCGAACGGCTCGCCCCTTCCGACGTCGCGTCGGTCAAGGGCGACGCAAGTCTGCAGTTCAAACCGGTGACCGGGCTCGGCTTCTATTATGTAACCTTCAACATCAACAACGGCGCCCGCGGCAACGGCCCGCTGAAGGACAAGCGGGTGCGCGAGGCGTTCGAACTGTCCATCGACCGCGACGCAATAGACCAGGTCATCGGCGCAGGCATTTTCACGCCCGCGAACCAGGGCATTCCGAAATCGAGCCCCTACTACAACGCCTCGCTGCCCACCACGAAGCGCGACGTGGCAAAAGCGAAAGCGCTGCTGAAGGCGTCCGGCCATGAGCATCTGACGATCGAATTCGCTTATCCGAACAACACGGTGGCAAGCCAGATCACGCAGATGCTTCAGGCAATGCTCTCGGAGTCCGGCATCACGCTCAAGCTGCGACCGAGCGATTACGCAACGGAACTGAACGCCGGACACAGCGGCGACTTCGAGGCCATGTACACGGGCTGGTCGGGCCGCGTCGATCCGGACGGCAACCTGCATCAGTTCAACACGTGCACGGGCAACCTGAACTACGCGCATTACTGCAATCAGCAGGTGGATTCGCTGCTCGACGCCGCGCGCACGAAACTCGCCGTGGCCGAACGCAAGGCGGACTACGATGCCGCCGGCAAGATCCTCGCCGACGAGGCCCCGATCGTCTACCTCTACGCGCAGCCGTGGCCTTTCGTGCTGTCGAAGAAGGTGCAGGGCTTCACGCCCTCCGCCGACGGTCTGGTGCGCTTGCGCGGCGTCTCCGTCAAAGGCTGAGCGTCATGCTGCCGATCATCGCCAATCGCCTGCTGGTCGCCGTGCCCACGCTCGTTCTCGTGTCCATGCTGATCTTCGGCCTGCAGAAGCTGCTGCCGGGCGACCCGGTGCTCGCCATGGCGGGTGAGGACCAGGACGCTCAGGTCATCGCGACACTGCGTGTGAAGTATCACCTCGATCAGCCGGTGCCGAAGCAATACGCAATCTGGGTGAGCGACGTCCTGCACGGCAACCTGGGTTCGTCGTTGCGCACCGACGTGCCGGTGCGTGCCCTGATCGCGCAGAAGTTGCCGGTCACGCTTCAGCTCGCGCTCATGGCGATGGTCCTTGCAATCGGCATCGGCATACCTGCGGGTGTCGTGTCGGCCGCGAGCCGCGGCGGTCCGCTCGACCATGCGGCAAACATCGCAGCGCTCTCCGGCATGTCGATACCGAACTTCTGGCTCGGCATCATGCTGATCTTCATCGTGTCGGTGCGTTGGCATCTGTTGCCGTCGTCGGGCTATGTGCCGCCTGGCGAAGACCTGTGGCTCAGCATCAAGACCATGCTGATGCCCGCGTTCGTGCTCGGCGCGGCGCTCGGCGCACAGCTGATGCGCCATACGCGCAGTGCGATGCTGGGCGTGCTGCGCACCGACTACATTCGCACGGCACGGGCCAAAGGTCTGTTGCGCGGCGCGGTCGTCGTCAAGCACGCGTTTCGCAATGCGCTCATTCCGATCGTCACCGTGCTTGCGCTGTTGTTCGGCGAACTGCTGGCCGGCGCCGTGCTGACGGAACAGGTGTTCACCATCCCCGGCTTCGGCAAGCTCGTCGTGGATGCGGTGTTCAATCGCGACTACCCTGTCGTGCAAGGTGTCGTGCTGGTGACGGCGCTCGCGTTCATCGTGGTCAATCTGTGCGCGGACGTGCTCTATATGCTCCTGAACCCCAGACTGAGGCGCAGCTGATGGCTACTCCATTGCAGGTCCGCTCCGCTGCCAATGCCGGCGTGCCGCCGCGGCGCACCCACCGTGCTCTGGCTCGCTTCATGCGCAACCGCGCGGCGGTCTTCGGCGCGTTGCTGGTGGCGCTCGTCGTGGCGGCGGCGCTGTTCGCACCGTGGCTCACTCCTTACGATCCGGTTCAGGCGAGCTTCATGACCGTGCGTCAGGCGCCCTCCGCCACTCACTGGTTCGGCACCGACGAGCTCGGTCGCGACGTGCTGAGCCGGCTGCTGTTCGGTGCACGTGCGTCGCTGCTCGCGGGCGTGGTCTCGGTGGGCATCGCGGTCGTGCTCGGTGTGCCGCTCGGGCTGCTCGCCGGCTACTTCGGCAAGCTGGTGGACGGCGTGATCTCGCGTATTGCCGATGCACTGCTTTCCATTCCCTTTCTGATTCTCGCGATAGCGCTGAGCGCATTTCTCGGGCCCAGCCTCGTGAATGCGATGGCCGCCATCGGCATTTCGGCCATGCCCCGCTTCATCCGCCTCACACGCGGGCAGGCGATCAGTGTGAAAGCGGAAGAATACGTGGAAGGCGCACGCGCGATCGGCCTCGACCACGCGCGCATCATCGTGCGCTACATTCTGCCGAACGTGCTGCCGCCTATCATCGTGCAAGGCAGCCTGACGGTCGCGAGCGCGATCATTGCCGAGGCGAGCCTGTCGTTCCTCGGGCTCGGACAGTTGCCGCCCGCGCCTTCGTGGGGCTCGATGCTGAACACCGCAAAAGACTTCGTGAGCCAGGCGCCGTGGATGTCCATCTTTCCCGGCATTGCGATCTTCCTGGCCGTTCTTGGCTTCAACCTGCTCGGCGACGGTCTGCGCGACGCGCTGGATCCGCGCGAATCCTGATTTTTCGTGACGTGCTTCGTGCACGGTCATCATCTGAGTAATCACATGACTAACTTCGACTGGCAGAACCCTTACCCCACGGTGCGGATGCCCGTGTTCGCACGCAACGTCGTGTCGACTTCACACCCGCTCGCCGCGCAGGCGGGCTTACGCATGCTGTGGAAAGGCGGCAATGCGGTCGACGCCGCGATTGCCGCGGCGGCGGCCATTACGCTCGTCGAGCCCGTGTCGAACGGGCTCGGCAGCGACGCGTTTGCGCTCGTGTGGGACGGCACGAAATTGCACGGACTCAACGCCTCGGGCGTTGCGCCGGCGGCCTGGAATGTCGACTACTTCCGGCGCAAATACGGCGAAGAGAATGGCCTCGCGGCGCGCCCGACGCGCGGCTGGGACACCGTGACCGTGCCGGGCGCCGTCGCAGGATGGGAAGCGCTGCATAAGAAGTTCGGCTCGCTGCCGTTCGCGGACCTGATGGAACCGGCCATTGAAATTGCCGAGCGGGGCCATGCGGTGGCAAGCGTCGTGGCACGCAAGTGGGCCGCCGCCGTGCCCGAACTGCAGAACCAGCCGGGGTTCGCCGAAACCTTCATGCCGCACGGCCGCGCCCCGCAGGTGAGCGAGCTCCTGCGCATGCCCGGCCACGCGAAGACCTTGCGCATGATCGCGGAGCAAGGCCCGCGCGCCTATTACGAAGGCGAAATCGCCGAGCGGATCGCGGCATTCTCGCGCGAGTGCGGCGCTGCAATGACGCTCGACGATCTGCGCAATTTCCAGCCCGAATGGGTCGAGCCGATCGGCAAGAACTATCGCGGCTACACGGTGCACGAAATCCCGCCTAACGGACAAGGCATTGCCGCGTTGATTGCGCTCGGCATTCTCGAACAGTTCGACCTCGCGGCGCTGAAGGTGGACGGGATTGAAACACAGCATCTGCAGATCGAGGCGATGAAGCTCGCGTTCGCGGATGTTTACCGTTATGTCGCCGACCCGCGCTCAATGGAAGTGACGCCCGAACAGATGCTCGACGACGCGTACCTGAAGCAACGCGCGAAGCTGATCGACCCGGCACGCGCGACGCAGTTCGGCTTCGGCATGCCGAAAGCAGGCGGCACGATCTACATGTCGGCGGCCGACGAGCGCGGCATGATGGTCAGCTTCATCCAGTCGAACTACATGGGCTTCGGCTCCGGCTGCGTCGTGCCGGGCCTCGGCATTTCCTTGCAGAACCGCGGCTGCGGCTTTTCGATGGATCCCAAATCGCCCAACGTCGTGGAAGGCGGCAAGCGGCCTTTTCACACTATCATCCCGGCGTTCCTCACGCGGCAGGTGGAGGGTCGGCAGGAGGCCGTGATGAGTTTCGGCGTAATGGGCGGCGACATGCAGCCGCAAGGGCATCTGCAAACCGTTGTACGCATGCTGGACTATGGTCAGCAACCGCAGGCGGCATGCGACGCGCCGCGCTGGAAGGTCAACCGCGACTTCACGATCGACATTGAAGCGGCGCTCGATCACGGCACGGCGCAAGAGCTCGAACGCCGCGGTCATACCATCAAGTCGGTCTACGACCCTTACATGGACTTCGGCTCGGGGCAGTTCATCTGGAGGCTCGACCGCAACGATCCGGACCGCGGCTATGTCGCGGCCAGCGACAGCCGCCGCGACGGGCTCGCTGCCGGGTTCTGACGTCACATCGCGTAGTAGTCGGGGCGGATTCGCCAGGGCTCTTTCTGCATGCAGGCCGCCGTCCCCGCAAGCCGAGCGGCCCGTTCCTACCGCGGTCCGTGCCGCTGCTTCGCCCCGCCGCCGGCGCCGTGGTCGCTTCGTGCCTTCGTATGGTTCGCCGCGTGTTGGCCGCTGCCCGGCTTGTCGGTGCGTGTCGTTGCCGGCTTGCCCGAATTCGCTTCGGCCTTGGCGTCCTGCTCTGTGCGATTGGCTGGAGGTGCAGTTTTCATGGTCGCGCTTCCTGTGTGTCTGATGGACTGACGATGCCTTGCATCATCGCAAGGCCCTGACCGCCTTCGCGGTTGCCAAGCACGGCCGCAAGGGGCATTCCATCCCGCTCTGTCGTCAGCGAGTTTGCGTCGACGGACGTGCGCAGCGGCGCGGCGAACGCGCGGGCGCAATGCTTGCTCGACTCCGCACTATCTATCGGATACCGGAGGAGCACGAAATGGCCAGCACTGACAAAGAAAAATCCACTGATCGAGGCAACCCGTCCAAAGGCACTGGCGCTTCGGGAGGCGGCTCGTTCGGCAACCAGCCGGAAGCGCCGGTAACAGGCGGCGCGCCGGAAAACGGCGAGCGAGGTTCCGCTCCGGTTCACTCGTCGGAGAGCGGCGTTCAGAGCGGCGATCGCGCGAGCCATCCCGAGGTCGGCCAAGACCCGCAAAGTGATTGAGGCTGTGGACGCGCATGACGCGTGAACGGTGAAGCCTATGCAGCCGGGGCGGCCCAGGCTGCCTCAGCCATCGTCTTCGCATGGACCAATTCCCTTCTCGGCGGAGCGCCGAACATACGCGCGTATTCGCGGCTGAACTGCGAAGGGCTTTCGTAGCCCACTTCGAATGCTGCAGCCTGCACGCTCATCGACTGCGACAGCAGCAGTCGGCGTGCTTCCAGCAAGCGCAATTGCTTCTGGTACTGCAGGGGTGGCAAGCCGGTCAGGGCCTTGAATTGCCGATGAAACGCCGACTCGCTAAGCTGCGCGATCTTCGCAAGGTCCTCCACTCGCATCGGCTTCGCAAAGTTTTCCCTCAGATTGTCGACCGCGCGCGCGAGCTTGTGCGAAGGGTGCTGGATCGACGCGAGCTTTGCCACTTGCGCCCCGTTCGGTCCGGCTAGCAGCCAGTAAGCGATCTCGCGCATGATCATCGGCTGCAGGATGGCGGCGGCATCGGGCGTATCGAGCAGACGCACGACGCGCAGTGCGCAATCCGCCAGCGGTCCGTCGAAGCTGGCAACAAACACACCGCGGCCTGGATCGCCCGACGGTACAGGCGCCGACGTCATCTCATTGGCCACCGCGCGGATCATCGCGAGATCCAGCTGCAAAAGCAGAACCAGGCAAGGTTTGTTGGGGCTCGCCTCGAACACTCGACCGCGCGACGGCGTTTGCACGCCCACCACCAGCGCCTGCCCCTTCCGATATTCCAGCCGTTCCCCGCCAAAGCTCGCCCACTTGGCGCCTTGAGCGACGATGCACAAGGCGGGACTCGCCGTGCGCAACGTGGGCGGTTTTGGCTGATCGGAGCGAAGAATGAAAACGCCCTCGAGCGGTGTCGCGCACGGGCTCGTTCCTGGATACCTGTCTGTGTAGCGCAGTAAGGCGGTGGCGAGTCGGTTCGGCATGGCGGTTCGGCGAGCGCTGGATGAGGTGCGTCCATCATAGGATGGGCGAGCAGGATCAGGCAATAACCAGACAGGTTCGGGCATTCACGCAGCAAACATGCGAGCGGAAAATTAAACCAACGCAACCAACAGGAGTGTCAATGACAACGACCAACACCAACTTTTCCAGTGCGAAAATCGCGATCGTCACTGGCGGGAGCCGAGGCATTGGCCGCGATACGGTATTGCGACTTGCCGCTCGCGGCGTGAACCCGATTTTCACGTACAACGCCAACCAGGCCGAAGCAGACAAGGTGCTTTCACTCGTCGCCGAGACGGGCGCGAAAGCGGTCGCGCTGCAGTTGAGCGTGGAAAACGCGGCTACGTTCGACGCCTTCGTCGCGCGAGTGCGCGAAGCGCTCGATAGCTGGGGTGCGCAGCGCTTCGATTATCTGGTGAACAATGCCGGCACGTCTTCAGCGTCGACCTTCGAGGCGGGCACAGAAGCCGAACTCGACGCGCAGTTCGCAGTGCATTTCAAGGCACCATTCCTGCTCACGCAAAAGCTTTTGCCGCTGATCAACGACGGCGGACGCATCGTCAACATCTCCTCCGGCCTCGCGCGCTTCGCGTTTGCCGGGCGCGCCATTTACGGCCCGATGAAAGCGGCGGTCGAAGCGCTGACGCGTTACATGGCGCTCGAACTGGGGCCGCGCCGCATCACAGTGAACGTCGTCGCGCCGGGCGCGATAGCCACCGATTTCAGCGGCGGCGTCGTGCGTGACAACCCCCAGGTCAATAAAGCCGTCGCGGACCACACAGCGCTTGGGCGCGTCGGTCTGCCGTCCGATGTGGGACCGGTCATCGCGGCACTTCTGTCGGACGAGTTCGGATGGGTCAACGCACAGCGCATCGAAGTGGCAGGCGGAGTCCACATCTGATCACTGGCTAACCGTCAAAAGAACCGGCGTTCCCAGCCAGAAGAACGGGCATTCGCATCGTCACGACAACACCGTTGTTCGAAGAAGATCCGCTTCTACAAATGCGCGCTGTCTATCACGAGAGTGGTGGAATGCGCCAATACCTCCTCAGTTCCTGCCCGTTTGCCTGACATTGGTGCTGCGGCGCATATACAAATCTCCTTGAAGATCTGCGTTTGCTGTCCGCGCGCCGGTCCTCTTCGTTCGGTCAGTGCGGCGCGGCAGCAGTGAAACGTTCTGCAATTGTCTGCTTGTTCCCGTTCCCGGCCATCCCTTCGCGATCAGTTAACTTTTCGCGAGGCAACGGTGTTGTCTTCCTGGAGCATGCTCTATGTCCGCACCCAGAATCAGCGTTCTGCTGCCTATCTATAAGGTCGAGGACTATATCGAGGACTGTCTTCATTCGCTGCTGTCGCAATCCTGCACTGATTTCGAAATTATCGCCGTGGACGACTGCAGCCCCGATCGCTCCGGTGAAATCGCCGCCCGGATTCTCGCGCAACAGGATCGCATTCCGTGGAAGCTGGTCAGGAACGCTGATAACAAGGGCCTTGCTGAAACGCGAAAAATCGCCGCATTGGAAGCGCGCGGCGACTACGTGCTTTGTGTGGACAGCGACGACTGCGTGCACCGCGATCTCGTTCGCACCGTGTTGCGCGAAGCCGACCGGCACAACGCCGATGTGGTTAATTTCGCCGCCGAGCGCATCACTCCGGAGGGCACCACAGTCGCGGCAATCGACTCCGGCGACGGCATCATCACCGGTGTCGAAGCCGTTCAGAAGGTCCTCGAACTGAAGCTGCCGGCTTTTTGCTGGAACAAGATTGTGCGCCGCTCGATATTCGTCGCGGCAGAGCATCCGTGCGGTCTCATTTTCGAGGACGTCTGCGTATCGGTGCAAACATTCGCGAACTCAAAAGTGGTCCGTCTCATTCCGGACAAGCTCTACTCATACATTATTCGTGAATCGGGAATATCCAGACGCTTCAACCCGCAGGTGGTCGACCTGTTTGCCATCATGGACCGCGTCGAAAAGGCTACTGCCTCTTTGCCGATTAGCGACTACAAGCGCCTCTTCTTCCGCCTCAAATACAGCTGGGCCTTCCGCGCAATCGCGTTTCAGACCGCGACCACCGCGCCGACCTACCACCTCGCGAGCCCCATTTTGCAAAGCGTATCGGCGAAGCTGCGCGTGAAGCACCTGCTCGGCCTGTTTGCCGATCGGCATCTGAAGCTTTCCATCGTCATGACCATGCTCAAGTTGCATCCGTGGATCTTCTATTGCGTCGTGAGACGCTTTAACCGCCGCTGACCCGGCAGAATCCGCTGCCCTGCCCTTCCCCTGACAGCAAAAAGGCCCCCTTTCGAGGGACAACTTCGCGATCCGCGATGCGCGGGCACATGAGCAACACCGGCATGCAAAACGGCAATTCCGTTGAACTGGACATCATCAACCGCTTCGCTGGCCTGCCGGCACAAGCGGCGACCTGTCGTCGGGCGGCGATAGCATCGGGTCCGAAGAAAGCGCCGCGTACAGCGTAGCGGGATCGAAGCGCCACGGCTCGCGAATGCCCAGCGCCGCGCCGATCGACTCCGAGCAGTGCCAATGGCCTTCGCGATGGCGCCGGCTCCACAGCAGGCTGAACATGGCCGCGAAATTGTACGGCTCCCCCAGGTGATCGTTGAACCACTCCACCGCGGCTCGCTCCGCCACCGTACCGATGCCGGACCCAACGATATCCCATCGCGCCGGGTCCAGCTTCGTGACGACGAAGCGCACGCCCCCATCTTCTAACGACGACGATGCACACAGATACGCGTCGTCAATCGGAGCGAGGACGAGTTCGCAATGCGAGTAAGGACTATTGGTCCTCCACCGCATTAACCGGTTGAAGATCCCGGAGAGCCCCGGGCGCGTTCCTTTGTAAAAAGCGACCTTCATGAACTAGCTCCCGATGATGGCCCGCCACTTCGTCGCTGGACAGAACTGCTATTTGCAAACTGCGAATTTTCCTCAGACATTCGAATATTGCCGTATTGCCGCCGATCTCGAACAGTCTGCGACCTTAATCACCTGAACATATCTCGTGGTTTGCCTTGGGCGAATACATATTAGGAGATTTCAAATGGCACTGACAGATAAGCAGCGCGTGCCTGCCACGTTTCTCGTACGATGAAAACGACATTACACGAGCGTACTGCCATTTAAAAACTATCCCCTTTCGCAATTCGCATAAAGCGAATATCGGGCGCCAGCGCCACGCCAATCACATCTTATGAATGGGACAAGGCTTTGCCGCCCCGGCGGGGCGTGAGCGTCAGTCTAATCAACCGCGGGGATTTATAAGGCGATTTTGTATGACTACGAGATGGTCTATTCCTAGTACCATTCGCGGCGTCATCACGCATATATCGCAAGAACTGCATGCTGAAGTACGGTGTTCAACATTTTGCGCCTTAATCGCCCGATTTTAGGCCGCAAGTACTGATCGCTTAAACGCCTCCCCTACATTCGATCAGGTGAACTACCAGCCAATAGCGCACCCACAAGCCGTGGACCACCACGGCAATACCAGTCGTTGCTTTGCGGCGCGGCGCATGCCGGCTGGTTCGAGAGCACCTGGTTGATGAGAAAGCCGGAGGTAGTCGATGAACATGCGACACAGCGGACCTGTCTCAAACGAAGAGCTGTTCTTCTCCATCGTCATTGCCAATTACAACTACGGGCGTTTTATTCGTCAGGCGATTGAGAGTGCACTGACCCAGGATTGGCGCAACGTGGAAGTGATCGTGGTCGACGATGGTTCGACCGACGACTCGGCGGAAGTCATCCACTCGTTTGGCGACAGGATCACGGCCGTATTCAAGGAGAACGGTGGCCAGCGCGAAGCAAACAACGTGGGCTTCGCGCGAAGCGCAGGCGACATCGTCATTTTTCTCGATGCCGACGACGTTCTCGTACCCGGCGCGCTGCGCTCCATTGCCTCGGTATGGCGAACCGGTCTCAGCAAGGTTCAGGTGTTGATGGAGCGCGTCGACGCGCAGGGACGTCCGATACAAAACGTCGTTCCGAAGATCAGAAACGTCATTCCGAAGATCCCTCCCGGATTGTCCTGTGAGGCGATCCGTCACTGGGCTTATGAAACCTCCGAATATCCCACGCCACCGGGCTCGGGAAACGCCTACGCGCGCAGCTTTCTGGAAAAGATCTTTCCGCTTGATGGGACTTACGATTCGTTCACGGACTCAACCTGCATTGCCATGGCCCCCTACATGGGCGATGTCGAAACGATCACCGCGCCTTTGGTGCTTTATCGCATGCATGGCGCCAATGACAGCGCGATGAGTGCGAGCACCAGCAACTTCGGCCGCGAGATTGCGCGTGCACTGAAGCGTCACAGCGCCGCGTGCAAGGCTTGCGCAATGACCGGACGGCCAGCGCCGCCGCTTAGCACCCTGTTCTGTGCGCCGCACCTGCTGCAATTGCGGGTTGCCTCGTTGCGGCTCACACCGGCGCAGCATCCGCTGCCCGGCGACAGCCGCGTCCGGGCGCTGCGTGACGCCTTCTCCATTCCCTTTCGCGCGAGCTTCGAGCGTCCCGCGTTCCGCTGCCTGATCGCCGGATGGAGCATTGCCACCCTGCTCGCCCCGAAGAACATTGCCAGCACGCTGATTCGCCGCCGCTTCATATGAAAGACTTCGCAGTCCATAGCGCTTTCTATTCGTACGCGTGAACGACCATGAAGGACATGACGGTTGTAATCTGCAACCACAATTACGAACAGTTCCTCGCGCAGGCGATCGATTCGGCGCTCGCCCAGGACTACATGCGTACTCAGGTGATAGTGATCGACGACGGCTCGACAGACGGGTCGCGCGCAATCATCGAAAGATATGGCAGTCGCATCAAGTCCGTTTTCAAGGACAACGGCGGGCAGGTGTCCGCCTACAACCTGGGACTTCATCTCGCCAAAACCGACTACGTGCTGTTTCTCGACGCCGACGACCTGCTCTACCAGGGCGCCGTGACCAGGGTGATGCAGCGCTTCGAGAGCGAGAACCTGGCGAAGGTGCAATTCCGCCTCGACGTCATCGATCACATGAGCAAGTGTATGGGTGTGTATGTCCCACACTCCCGAATTGACGGCGACTGTCGCAAGCTGCTGCTGAACGGCTGGCTCTACCCGTCACCGCCGGCTTCGGGAAACGCGTATAGCGTCAGTGCGCTCAGGAAGATCTTCCCTGTGCCCGAAACGATGAAGGACCGCTACGGCGCGGATTTCTATGCCATTTATGGGGCGGCTCTAGTCGGACCGGTATCGAGTATCCCCGTCTCGCTCGGCGGATACCGGGTGTCCGACGAAGCAGTGGCAAACCCATCGTTCGCCAACTCCGATCAGACCGGCAAGGCGCCCAAAGCATTTCCGTCCCGTTGGCTGACGCTGCGGGAACTCGCACTGCGTCGCCTGGGAATGCAGTTGCCGGCCGACTTTCATGACTTCGCGTATGAAAGGGCCTATTTCTATTCGAGTGTCTATCACGCGCCGCTCATGACCCGATGGCATTGGATGTTGAGGGATTCGCACCGGTATCTGCATGCGATCGTGGCAAACCCGTTCTGGAGTCTCAAGAAGAAGGTGGGAACGTTGGTGCTCTCCAGCCTGTGTCTGGTTCCCTACTCACCTATCGCAGACTACGCGGTTCGTTATATCTGCAATCCGCTCGCTCGTCGTACCGCCCGTTAGCAAAGAGATGGAGGTCTCGTTGGCCGCCGTGACAAGAACGTTTGCCCGATGCGGAAAATTCGACGGCTGCGAGTCGGGCTCACGGCGTGGCAAGAGCGCGGCGCCAGATCGTTCAAATAAGCAACGGGAAGGATTGCCGACCTTGCCGCACGAGCGCGTTGCACCATTCCCATAGAGTCGGGAAGCGCAAAAAAGGCCACGTGACAGCGGCCTCGTCGAGAACCCTCCCCTTTCGATACGCGGAAGACACTGATGAATGCTACCAACCTAGTGCTCGAACGGATCATCAACCAGCGATTCGTGTCAATCGGCATGCGGCAGGTTTCTGCAACCACGCCCCGCCTGCGGGAGATACGCGCGAAAGAAATATGGAGCGGAAATGGCCTCGTCTCCTTCGATGTATTCGATACCTTGATCACGAGGCCCGTTCAGAGGCCGTCCGACATGTTCCTGCTGACCGGATATCGGCTACAACGCGAATTCGGCCCGCGCGTCGCGCCCGGTGAATGGTTCAGCATCCGGCAATCGGCCGAAACCAGGGCACGCAAGACGCGAGTCGAGCGTGAAGTAACGCTCAATGATATTTACGCGGAAATTGCAGCGTCGACCGACTTGCCTGAAGAATTTCTCACAGCGGCGCAGGCAATGGAAGTCGGTCTCGAGAAGCGCTTGTTGCGCCCCATAGCCGGTATGGTAGAGACTTTCAATCGCTTCTCGGTTTTGGGCAGAACGGCAATTATCTCGGATACCTACTTTTCTCAGGCGGACCTGGAAACGATGCTGAATCGGTGCGGCGTGCGGGTAAACCGCGCTAAATTGTTCAGTTCATGCGAATGGGGTTGCGCGAAGAGGACTGGCTCTCTCTTTTCAATCGCGAAAGGTTGCACCGTACGCCACCTACACGTTGGCGACGGCGTATTTCCCGATGTATTTCAAGTCTGGCGCGCGGGCGGTCGCGCAGCACCGTTCTTCAACGGTTCGCCCAGCCGACTGGAGCGCGAGCTTGGCAAAGGTGCGATCGAGCCGCCGCTGCTTAGATCGGCGCTGTCGGGCAGCGCACGCACGGCGCGGCTGCGCACCAGGGCCATCAGCGCTCATGACCAGTCGCTCGCCGAAATATCGGCGGGTTTCATGGGTCCGCTCCTGCTTGCATTCGTCGTGTGGATCCTCAAAGAGGCCCGACGCAGAAAGATCGACAAGTTATTCTTTCTCGCGCGCGACGGTCAGATTCTTCTGTCCATTGCGAAGAAGATCGCCAATTCGTATGGCTTGCAGATCGATCTGGACTATCTTCACGTATCACGGCAGTCGCTTCACTTGCCCGCGCTCCTGGACATAGCCGGGAGCGACCTTGGCCATTTCGGCCTGGAAGCCGGCATTTCGCTGTCTGATGTATTCGGCAAATTCGACCTCGGCGTCGACCATCCGGCCATCGTACGCTTGCAGAAGCGTCTGGGTATTGGCTCCCCGCACAGCCCGATGAACTCCCCGGAAATGCAGCAGCTGATTCAGCAGATCCAAACAGACGGTGAAGTGAGCGATCTCATCAACACAACGGCCGCTTCGGCGCGACAACTACTACTCGAGTACCTGAAGCAGAAAGGATTCTTCGCTGAGGGAAACATCGGTGTAGTCGACATTGGATGGCGCGGCAATCTGCAACGGTCGCTGGCGAAGGTCGCATGCAGCATCGAAGCAAATTTCGACCGGCGTCTGTCGGGTCTTTACTTCGGGCTATATCATCGACCGGAAAACTGCGGCAGCCTCGACGATTACCTGAGCGAGTCCGTTGCCGCGCCTATACGGCCCTTCATCCGAGGGCCGATTTTCGAGGCCATTTGCGCGGCGGACCACGGCACGACGACCGGTTACAGACGGGCGGCCGACGGCCTTGTCTATCCGCAACTGCTGACTGACGACAATCCGCAAGCACTGGCATGGGGCCTGAAACTGCAACAGGATGTGATCAATGCCTATGTGGATGACGTACTGGCGGTTCTCACCGAGGCCGGCATCGAGATACTGGATTCTCTGGAGGGATTGACGCACGCAGCGGCCATCGTGACCAGACTGGTGATTGGCTCACCCTCCCGAAGCGAGGCGATAGCGCTAGGCTCCTTTCCGCATGCGAGCGATCAGTTGCACAAGGTGTTCGAGGAAGTCGCGCCTGCGCTGCCGCTTAGCACCCGACAGTGGGTAGCGAGGCTGAGAGCCCGGGACGGAAAACCGCTGATTTCAGAATGGCCCGAGGCAAGCGTCGTTCGCGCGGTCCCTTCTGTCGGCGCCGGCGTACTGTTGGGTAGCCTGGGCGTGGCGAGATGGTTGCGCACGCACCTGACGACCCGCTAGTGCGGCCTGACGCTTGCGGAGCATCTGCAGCGGATGGACGTGTGTTGGCCACTATCGCGGCCCCAAATTGCAGCCCCAAATTGCAGCCCCAAATTGCAGCCCCTATCGCGCCCCGCGCCGTCGGCCGACACCACCTCTGGCGACACGCTCCGCGATCGTCTATACCTGCGACGGCACCGTCGGCAACATGGCGCCCGTGTCGCGCAGCCGCGTGTGCCAGGCAAACGCCAGTTCCAGCCGGTGCGGCGTCTGCCCGCCTGCCTTCAACGCTTCCCGATAGTAGTCGCGCAGCGCATCGCGGTATGACGGATGAGCGCAGTTCCCGATAATGAGCCTCGCGCGTTCGCGCGGCGCGAGGCCGCGCAGATCGGCGAGTCCCTGCTCTGTCACGACCACGTCGACGTCGTGCTCGTTGTGATCGCAATGAGGCACCATCGGGACAACGCTCGAAATGCGACCGCCTTTCGCCATCGATTTGGTTGCGAATATCGCGCACGAAGCATTGCGCGCAAAATCGCCAGAGCCTCCAATGCCGTTCATCATGTGCGTGCCGCCCACATGGGTCGAATTGA
Organism: Paraburkholderia phenoliruptrix; assembly: GCF_019511605.1. Classification (GTDB taxonomy): domain Bacteria; phylum Pseudomonadota; class Gammaproteobacteria; order Burkholderiales; family Burkholderiaceae; genus Paraburkholderia; species Paraburkholderia phenoliruptrix_A. The sequence continues at coordinate 29,754 of NZ_JAEUAV010000009.1, forward strand.
CGTTGCCGTAGATATCGAATTCGAGCGCCGTGTTCAACGCGATCAGACCGAGACGGCGGATCACTTCCGGATGATTGCTGACCTCCTGCGGCCGCAATACGAGGCGATTGCGGTAGCGCTCCAGGTCGCCGAACACCTGCGCCTGGCGCGCCGCCGACAACGTAATCGACGCGCCCGAGGCAAACGTCATCTTGCCGGCATCCATCAGGTCGAAGGTTGAATCCTGAAGCACTTCTGAGTACATCTGCAACGCGCCGAACGGCGAATCGACGAAACCGCTCAACACCGCATTCGCAATCGTGCCGATGCCGGCCTGCAACGGCGGCATCTGCCGAGGCATACGTCCGCGCGTCATCTCATGCCGGAAGAACTCGATCAGATGGCCGGCGATGAGTTGCGTCTCCGGGTCCGTCGGCTGCACGGTGGAAGGACTGTCCGCCACGTCGGTCACGACAATGGCCGCAATTTTTTCGTGTGGAATCTCGATCGCCGGACTGCCGACCCGATCTTGCGGATGCATGATCGGCAGCGGCCCGCGGTTCGGCCTGCGCGCCGGGATCCAGATGTCGTGCAGCCCTTCGAGCGCGGGTGTCTGCGCCAGATTGATTTCGACAATCACTTTGTCGGCAAGCATGGCGAAGCTGGCCGAATTGCCGACCGAGGTAGTCGGCACAATACCGCCAGACTCCGTAATGGCGACCGCTTCAATAATCGCCACGTCCAGTTTGCCGAGTTGATTCGCGCGCAGCATCTCGACGGTTTCGGACAGATGCTGGTCGACGTACATGACTTCGCCGCCGTTGATCGCGTCGCGCAAGGTCTTGTCCACCTGAAACGGCAAACGGCGCGCGAGTACGTGCGCCTGCGTGAGCAGGCGGTCGACGTCGTGACCGAGCGACGCTCCGGTCATCAGCGTAATGCGCAAAGGCCCGGCCTCACGCCGCGCCCGTTCGGCAAGCGCAACAGGAACAGCCTTGGCGTCGCCTGCGCGCGTGAAGCCGCTGGCGCCGACACACATGCCGTCCTTGATGAGATGCGCCGCGTCGTCGGCTGATGTCACTTTCGCCCGCAGCGCGGCGCAGCGAATCCGGTCTTGATACATAAAGCCAGGTCTCCCCGTTGTCCCCAATCCATTCTGATGGTGCGCACGTCTGCGTTCTGCGTTGCGCTAGCCAATCCGACGCGTTTGCCGCGGCGCTCAATAAGCAGCTGTGCCGCAGCGCATGCGCCGGTGGCTCGCGGCAGACACCCTTTGCATCTGCGCGCGTGCGGTGTGCTGTGTGGCGCCGTTCAGCTTCCGAAGAAGAGGTTGCAATAGCTCACCGGGCCCACGCACTCTTCTGCCTTGACTGCCGGGTTCGCGCTCGCGCGCTGCGCTCGACCCTGCGGCTGGGGCTGGCTCGCCTGTTGCGCATTCGCCGCTGCCGCGTGTTGCTCCGCGGCGGCCGGAGCCGTTTGCGCGTGAGCGAGTGCAGCAGACAAGGAGCAGGCAATCAGGGCAAGTTTCAACACTTTCATTTCGTTCTCCATAGCTTACGGTTACGTGCCGGCGATCTGGAATTTCCTGTCGGCCAGGCAGTGATGAAACTATATGACCGCAACGCACCCGGATAAACACCGATATACAGAATTGATCTTTCCTGACCACGGAAAGATCGGACTCTAAACCGATCTTTGTGCGCGACGCTCAGCAAGCTTTGAACGGCGCGTCGTTGTCGAGCAACGCGGTCCGGATGAAGTGCAGGCAACTGAGAATGCGCTGCAGATCGTGGCGTTTGTCGCGCTCCGCATGGACCGTTTGCAGGATGGTTCCGGCCATCAAGGTGGCCGAGCGCACCGACCGCAGAGCCCGCTCGAGCGTCTCTTTGTCTGGACGCTCGAAGAGCTCCGCCAGATCGGCAAGCACGCGCTCGATCCCGCTGCGCCAAACGGGATGCAATTGGTTCGCATAATCGGCGTGCGCGCTTTCGTTGCGCAGATCGATCACGGCGTGCCCCACTTCTAGCGTTGCGAGCATCCACCGCAAAGCGTCCCGGCGACAGCGCGAGCGTCGCGTCAATAACATTCGCAATTGAGAGGTCAGGTCATGTGCACCCGACTGGAACCGCTGATTGAGACCGGACAGTTCGCCCCTGCAGGCAACGCTGACCTGGCCGCGTAGATCGCGCATGATGCGACGGACGAGCCAGGGCATGTCGGCGGGAAATACGACCGCTAACGAAAGCGCGGCTAGCAGCATGGATGCAGTGAGCGCAATGCCGTTGTTGATGAGCAGGTCCGGCGCATAGGTCACCACGTTATCGGGCCCGGCCAGCAAGCAGAAGAACACCGTGAAGCCGATCCCATAGCCCGCTGCGCCCTTGCGCGTCGCAATGAATGCGCCGAGTGCGAGCACCGGTGCGAGCGTCACGCAAAGCAATGGAAAACCGTCGATGTTGGGATACACATAGCAGGTGTACAGATAACCGGTCATGGTGGCCATCACCGCGCCGACCGCCATGTGGAGAGCCATTCTGGAGCCGCCTGGCGCTGCCGATGTCAACGCGCAAGCCAGTGCCGCACCGATCACCGCGAAACCGCCGCTCGGCCAGTTAGTCACGATCCAGAACCAGCCGGCGACCGCCATCACCGCAGCACAACGGACGAATGTGAACGCGACGACGAGGCGATTCGTGCGGCTCATGTAGGGCCGCGTCCCGCGCGCGCGAACCGGCGCGGCGCGAAGCGTTAGCGAAGCATCCGTCAGCGAATATCGGCTCCATTCGTCGACGAAACGGTAGAGCAATTCCGCCGCTGTGTCGAAGTCCGCCAGCGATTCGGCTGGGGCGGTTTCCAGTTGCCGGCGCTTTTGCCTCATGCGCCTCGGCAAGCCGGCCCGAAACTCCTGCAAACGCGCCGCCACGTTTGCCGCATCGATTTCAGTGCCAGGCTGTGACGTAATGAGTGAGGCAAGTTCGTGGAAGTACGGCTCGATTGCTGCAATGATCGCGATGAGATGATTCGCGCGCAGGCGCTTTAGCAGTTGATGCAACGCGTGCAGCCGCGTGCAGCTATCCATGAATTCGCCATTGAGGCGGCTTAGGTGCGCGCTGCGCGAACGCATCGCCGGATCTTCGAAGGCAGCGAAAATGCGCGTAGCCTCGAAGCCGACTATCTCGTCGATCAGCCCCGCGAAGCGGCGCTCGAACCGCCCCCGCACGACGCGGCGATTGAGCACGTCGGCAGCGAACACCGTGAAATCGTCATAGCGTTTGCGCAGCGCTCGCTGCAACGCAAGGCTGGAGCGCTGCGGCATGATGAGCGCACTGACCGCGCTCGAAGAAACGATGCCCACGGCAATTTCCGCCGCGCGCGTGAGCGCCGCGAGCAGAAGACCGAGCGGAGCCGTGACATTAGGGATGCCGATGAGCGCAGCGGTATATCCGGCGAGAACGAAGCCGTACCATCTGAAATGCCGATACCGGACAGCCGCCGCGACGCAGGCGCTCACCCAGGCCGTCATGCCGAGCATGTACAGCTCCGGCTGTTGAACGAACAGCCCGCCGAGTGCCAGCGCTGCGATGGTGCCCGCCGCAGTGCCGAGAATCCGGTAGAAACTTTTCGCGAGCACCATGCCGCTGAACGGCTGCATCAGCACAAAGACCGTGGTCATCGCGATGCGCGGTTGCGGCAGATCCAGTAACATCGCCATGCCGAGCGCCAACAGGCCCGCCATGACGGTTTTCAGCAGATGTAGCCATGTCAGACCGTCGCTGCCGGCCCAGTCGCGCACCGCCGGCCCGAGCTTGTGCAGCATCGCAATGCAGTGTTGGCGGGAATTCGCCGTCTGTCTGAGCGCATGCTCGCCTTTCATTCGGAATCGATCTGCTCGAATTGGTCACGGTCGCCCGGCAAAACCTGCGTGAACAGCAGGCAGGGCGCCGATTGTAGGTGCAGGCGAAGCCGCTATTAAGACGACAAACCGGGAACGTCCCTTCCAGAACGGACAACAATGCGTATTCGCGGCAGGCGGACAATACGGTCTGAGCAGTAAAAACAAGAAAGAAGGATTGATGGATACGTTACAGAATATGCGAGTGTTTCTGCGCGTAGTAGAAGCCGGCAGCTTCACCGCCGCAGCGCAGTCGCTCAATTCGACAACCGGCGCGATGTCCCGCGCACTGTCGGAACTCGAAGCTCATTTGCGCACGCGCCTCTTGAACCGCTCGACCCGGCGCCTTGCCCTCACCACCGCTGGCGAGCGCTATCTGAAGCGATGCCGGCAAATACTCGCAGACGTCGACACGGCGGAAGAAGAAGCCAGTTGCGCACACGAACGGCCAAGCGGCGCGCTGCGCATGCATAGCTTTGCCAGCATCGGCCAGCATTACGTGCTGCCGGCTATCTCTCGCTATCGCGCGCAATATCCGGAAGTGACCGTCGAACTGACGCTGTCGCAGCGTATGCCCGATCTGTTCGAAGGCAGCGCGGACGTCTCGATTGTCGGCGCCGCGACTTTGCCCGATTCAGACCTCGTGTCTCTTCCGTTGGGAACCACTTTCAGCATTCTCTGCGCGTCGCCGGCCTACGTGCGCGCGCATGGCACGCCGCAAACGCCGGCCGACCTCGCGCATCATGAGTGTCTGATCCTGCATACGCCTGCCTTTCCGCCTCGCGAGTGGGTGCTCGACGGCCCCAACGGCAGCGAGACCATGGCGGTCGACGGACCCGTGCAGGTCAACATAGCGGAGTCGTTGATTGCGGCGATCCGGGAAGGCATGGGCATCGGCATGGTGCCGCTGTACGCGGCGATTGCCGGCTTGCGCGATGGCACACTGGTGCGCGTGCTGCCCGCGTTCACGCTGCAGAAAATGACGGTTTATGCGCTGTACCCGTCGCGCAAATTCGTCGATGCAAAGACGCGGACGTGGGTGGAATTCCTACGCACGCATCTGCCGACAGTCATTGCACGCGACGAGGCGCTGCTTGCGGAAATCGGTCGAGGCGCGACCGACACGGCGTTGGAACCGGACCCGGCGTTGCTCGATGAAGCCAGCAGCATGGCGACGAGTCATTGAGCGGGCCTAGCAGGCCTGCTGCATCGGCCCCATCGGCCACACCTGCCGCGCCTGCCCCCATAGCATCACAGCGGCTGGTCGATTCGCCCTGCTGCCGACCGCTGCGACGCTTATCGGCTGCCGGTCTTGTCGAGCGTATTGCTGCCGTCAGCCGGAGCGCGAGTGGTCGCTTGCAAAAGCTCACGCGCGGTGCTCAGGATGCCGTCGGCGATCTTGCCTGAGTCGATCGTATAGGTGCCGTCACGCAGTGCGGCCTTGATCGACTCCACCTTCGCGGTGTCGATGTCCGAGTCGCCCGGCGTGCGTAGCGCCGAGACCGTGGAAAGGTTCACAGTGGAGTTCTGCGCGTGCGCGCCGCTCGCCTGCTCGACGGACTCCACGGCGCCTTTTGCGTCACTGTCGCCGGTCGCGCGCTGCGCGCCGTTGCGGGGCTCGGCGAGCGGGTAGCTAGTGGATTCGATCTTCATGCTGGGTTCCTCCGTTGATGAATCCTTTAACGGTCCCGACTTTGGAATCTTCACCCTCCCGCCGCGCGGCGGTCGGGCCCTGCATTCGCACGGAAGCCGAGAACCCTTGCCCCGCAAGGCTTTTCAGCAGATGCAACAAATTGAAACAAAGTGTGAGGAAGCGCACAAAGCGCCGCGGCGCTGAACAAACTACGGTGGCTCGTGTTTTGACGGGTCGTCGCGGGTGGCCGCGTGGCGGGCAGCCTTCTGCCCTGCCGCAACTCACGTCGCGGCGTCCCGCCAGCCGCGCGCCGCCGTTTCGACAGCCGCCACAACGCTTGACAAAGCCGTATGGCGCCCCCATCTCCCACTCGTGAAAAAACGCGCCCCACGCCCTCCCCAGCCTCAGTGGCCTTTTCCGCCGAGTCGCGACGTTACCGGCCGCGTGTTCGGCGATCTCGTCGCGCTGCAATATCGGGGCGCGGATGGCTGGCTGTGGCAGTGCGGTTGCGGCCGCCAGATTGCGGCCGCACTGAAGGCGGTGGAGGCCGGCGCAATACGCGATTGCGGGTGCCGTGAACAGCGGCGCATCTGGCGTTCGCGGCCAGGTTCGCCCGCGCTGAAGAGCGGCGTGGTTTTCGGGCAGCTCACCACGAAGCACTACGCGGGCGACGGCATGTGGATCTGCCAGTGCGAATGCGGCGCCGAAGCAACGGTAAGCGCCGGCCGCTTGCGGCTCGGCAAGGCACGCTCATGCGGGCATTGCGCCGTCGCATCGGCGGAGCGAGCCGCATAGCCTGTCGGCTCGCCCGCCGATCCAATCTGCTAGGTATTTTCTGCCGCCCTGCGCGTCTGGTTCGCGCCGGCTTCTGACCCGGTTCGCGTGACACGACGCGCGACCGCACGTGCAACCGCAAGACCTGCGCGTCGTCCGTCCCGTGATCTGCGGCGGGCACCTTCGACCTCGCGAGTGCTTATCGCCAGCTCGCTCCCGTAGCGGTTCCCGTCATGGCGCGACGGGGATCATCCACGGGACCAGATACGCTTGCAGCATCGCAATCACCCCTATCACCGCGGCGCCCGCAATCGAATGAAAGAACACGGTCCGGAAGATCGGACCCAGCGCAAACGACCGCTCTTTCGGGTCGTCATAGCAGGCGGCACACGCCACCATGATGGACTGCGCATCGATCATCTTGCCCATTACGCCGCCGGTGGAATTGGTCGCCACGATCAGCACCGGATTCAGATCGAGTTGCTGCGCGGTGATTCTTTGCAGACTGCCGAACAGCGCGTTCGACGCCGTGTCCGAGCCGGTCAGAAAGACGCCGAGCCAGCCGAGATACGCGGCGAAGAACGGATAGAGAAAGCCAGCGTGCGTGAATGCGAGACCCAATACGGCGTCTGTGCCCGAGTAGCGCGTGAGAAAACCGAGACCCAACACCTGCGCGATGACCAGCACCGGAATCTTCATGCGTCGCATCGTCTGCACAAATGCGTCTTTCCATTGAGTCGCGCTCAGTCTGAGCACGAAGCCCGAAAGCAGCGCCGCGACGAACACGCCCGTTCCGGCGGTGGACAGCCAGTTGATCGTGAATTTGGCCGCCTCGGCTTTCGCGTTGACCGGTGCAACCGGCGGCATGCGCTGAACGAGGTTATTGAGCGCGGGCATGTCCCAGACAGGCAGCGACAACGTGCCGGTAAACGGCGAACCGAGCAAGGTGGTCGAAAACGGCACCGTTGAAAAGAGACCGTTGAGCAGCTTTTTGAATTCGGGCACGCCCCACAATGCGCAGCACGCGATCAGAATGACCCAGGGCATCCACGCATGAATCGTTTCGGCGCGCGAGTAGCGGTACTTCCAGCCGTGCGCATCCGACGTGCTGCTCGGCTCGGCATGGCCCGCCCGTTCCAGCGCTTCCCGCTCGGAACGCAACAGGAAGCGGGTCTTCGGATGCCAGACGAAACGCAGGAAAAGCGCCGTGCAGATGACCGAAAACACGCCTGACACGACATCGGTCATCAGATGCAGCGCACTGCTTCCGGACGCGAAGAACTGCATCAGCGCGAACGATAAACCCGCGCACAACATGGCCGGCCACACCTCGAAGACCTGTTTCCACGTGCCGCCTTCCATCTTGACGAAGGTCGCGACAAGCCAGAAAGGCACCAGCACCGAGACGAACGGCAGTTGCCGGCCGGCCATCGCGGATAACGTCACCTGATCGAGTCCGCTAACAGTGGCGAGCGTCACGATAGGCGTGCCGATCGCACCCCACGCGACCGGCGCCGTGTTCGCCAGCAGATTGAGCACGGCGGCCTGGAACGGCCTGAAACCAAGACCGACCATCACCGCGCCGGCAATGGCAACCGGCGTTCCGAACCCCGAGGTTCCCTCGATCACCGCCCCGAACGAAAACGCGATCAGCACGCACTGCAGGCGCCGGTCGAACGAGATGTGAACGATGGACTCCTTGACGATCTCGAACTTGCCGCTCACGACGCTCATCGTGTAGAGAAACATTGCCGCCAGCACGATCCAGATAATGCCGAGAAACCCCGACAGCGAGCCGAGCGCGAATGCGGAAACGGCGGACGCAAACGGCATCCGGAATACAAGGCAGGCAATGATGAACGCGGCGATGACCCCAAAAAACGCCGCGTACGGTGCGGAAATACCGAGGTGAACGTTGCCTTGCGCATCGCGATGCCGGTGCAGCGCGATGAAATAAAGCAGCGTGAGGATCGGGACGGCGGCGGCAAGGGTGGAGAAAAACGCGTTGCCTAGCGGATCATAAACCTGATGGTACATGGCGCTTCCTTCTTGGTCTTGGAATAAGGGACTACCGTGCACTTTGCCGACGCGTCCTCAGCCTGCCCGCGCGAGTTCGCCTGTTTTCAGCAAACTTTACGAATGCCGACTCGAAGCTTTCATTCAGCCAGTATCCTGAGGTATAGCGGGGGGCGCCATCGATTTCAAGTTTTGCTGCCGCAGCGCATTCGTGAAACGCAAAGCCACGGCACCTGCGGGTGCAGGTAAAAGGCATGCCGCATGACAGAACGCGTGTAAAAACGCGTGCTAAACACGTGCAGAACGCGCCGCGGCCATCGCCCGGAAGAAGAACCGCTAGCCGGCCAGGGTGTCCAGCAGAAGCTTCAGGTTCAGGCCGACGATGACGCTGGCCACCGTCCACGCGAGCACCCTGGTCCACAGCGGAATGACGAAGGCGCCCATCGTCCTTTTGTCTGATGCGAAGCGCACGAGGGGAATCACCGCAAACGGAAGCTGCATCGACAGGATCACCTGACTCAGCAGCAAGAGTTGCGCCGTGCCTGTGTCGCCGTAGATTGCGGTAACCACCACCACCGGCACGATCGCAATGCCGCGCGTGATCAGGCGTCTGCCCCACGCCGGCAGGCGCAGCCTCACGAAGCCCTCCATGACGATCTGTCCGGCGAGCGTCGCCGTGACCGTCGAATTGAGGCCGGACGCGAGCAGCGCGAGCGCAAAGAGCGTGGACGCGATCCCCACTCCTAGCAATGGCGAGAGCAGGCGGAAGGCGTCGCCGATTTCGGTGACGTTGGTATAGCCGGCCTCATGGAAGGTTGCAGCGGCAACAATGAGAATCGCCGCGTTGATCATGAGCGCGAGCATCAGCGCGATGGTGCTGTCGATGGTAGCCCAGCGTATCGCGTCGCGGCGCCCTGCATCATTGCGCGCATAGGCCCGCGTCTGCACGATCGACGAATGCAGATACAGGTTATGCGGCATGACGGTCGCACCGATAATGCCGATCGCCAGGTACAGAACCTCGCGGCGCGTGACGATTTCCGGCGCCGGCACGAAACCTCGCAGCACCGCGGCGACTGACGGAGCGGCCATGGCAATCTGCATCGCGAAGCAGGCGGCAATCACAACCAGCAGACTGATCACGAACGCTTCGAGGAACCGGAAGCCCTTGTTCATCAGAAGCAGCAGCAGGAATGCGTCGAGTGCGGTGATCAGCGCGCCGGCAATCAGCGGAATGTCGAACAGCAATTGCAGTGCGATGGCGGTGCCGATCACCTCCGCGAGGTCGCACGCGATGATAGCCAGTTCGCAGGCGATCCACAGCGCGTAGTTCACGGGTTTCGAATAATGCGCGCGACAAGCCTGCGCCAGGTCCTGACCGGTGGCAATGCCAAGGCGCACGGAAAGCGCCTGAAGCAGAATCGCCATCAGATTGGACAGCAGGATGACCGCGAGCAGCGTGTAGCCGAACCGCGAACCGCCGGCAAGGTCGGTCGCCCAGTTGCCCGGGTCCATATAACCGACGGAGATCATGTAGCCCGGACCCGCGAACGCGAAAAAGCGCCACAGCCATCTGCCTTTGTCCGGCACCTGGACGCTCCGGTGCACCTCCGGCAGGCTGGCGTCGAAACTGTCGTCCCGATCCGGCCTTTTTCCGCCGGGGCGAGGCGCAGAGGGGGACTGTGGATCGAGCATGGGCGATGTACTCAGTGAGCGCGCGCACCGCGCGACTCGTGGCGACGGCATGCGGCAGTGCAGCACGTCCACGCCGGATGTCACCGCACACTCGGTCTTATGCTAGCGATGTCGCGGCCTCGCGTCACGCACTATCTGGGGCCGCTCGCCCGACATCCCCTTGCTGCAAACGCTCAACTACCCTCGAGAGTTGCAGACGAAGCAGGCGCGTCGTCCTCGTCCTGCTCTTCAAGCATGCGCAACGCCGCTTTCTCCGCGTTCAGCACGTGCTGGCGCGCAAGCTGCTGGGCCGCCTCCGCGTCGCGCGCCTTCAACGCTTTGTACAGCTTGTCGATTTCGCGCAGGCTGCTGGGCAGCCGGTCAGGATGCATCAGGGACGTCGCGCGCAACAGGTTCACCCGCGAATAGAGGCTGTTCAGGATCTCCTTGACAAGGTGATTGCCGCAATGGTCGAGCAACACGTCGTAAAGAGCCGCCTTGGCCTTCAGAACGCCTTCCTGGTCATGTGCCGTCGCGTGCGCACGCAATGTCTTGGCGGCACTGCCAAACTCGGCGATGGCTTCGTCGCTGGCAAGCCGCGCGAACTCGTGCGCCGCAAACCCTTCGAGCAAAGCGCGCAACGCGTAAAGTTCGGCGGCTTCGGCCCGCGACATGACCGCGACCACGGGTCCCTTATGCGGCACATTGCGCACCAGCTTTTCCGCCTCCAGCTTGCGCAGAGCCTCGCGCACGGAAGTGCGGCTGACGCCCAGCGTCTCGCACAGCTCGCGTTCAATCAGACGCGCGCCCGGCGCGAAGCGTCCACTCATGATGGCCTCGCGCAGTACGTTTTCAACCCGATGACGCAGCGTCTCAGGCCGGATCAACCCAATATCAGTCGACATTATTGTCTTCCCGTCCGACAAAAATCCAACCGCCATCATACTTCACCGTTGGTCTAATCAGGCGATTGGTGTGGACTGGCGCCGGCTGATATATGCGGAACACGGCGGTTGCCTCGACTCACTGCGCAAGCCGCACGCCTGAAGTACTGTCCGGCCGCTTCGGCGAGTCGGATCTACGTGGCAGTGCGCCGTTTTGCGAGCGCCGCTTCCAGCAGCGGGGCGCCGAGCTCTGCGCCGTGAATTCCCGTGGTACTGACAATCTCGAGCAGTTCCATCAGTTCTTCCGCCGTCGCGCCGTAGCGCAGAGCGTTTCGCATATGCAGCTTGAGCCCCGGCACATACAGATGCGTCGACGACGCGTCGAACGCGCAATACATGAACTCCTTGATTTTCGGACTCAGCACACCGGTACGCCACGGCACCGAAGAAAATTCGACATACGCCTCGAAAAGATCAGGGTCGAGTTCGAGCAGGCCTTCCCACGTGGCATGCCAGTAACCGCGGTTCTTCTCGAACGCTTCTTTCAGCGCGCTGCGCCTTTCGTCGAGCGGCACGGGGCCTGAGCGCAGCCCCTCCTCTTCCAGTACTTCCAGCAGCACAGGCACGCCGACGTTGCTGGTATGAATGCCTATCGTGCTGATCAGCTCGAGCACTTCCATCAGTTCCTCGGCTGTCGCGCCGCATGCAAGCGCGCGCTCAAGGTGATGTGCGACGCCCGGCGCATAAAGCTGCGTGGCGCATGCATCGGCGGCGAGCGCAATGAATGCACGCACTTTATCGTCGAGATGATTCCTGCGTTGAGGTACCGCCGAGAACTGTAAATACGCGTCGACAAAACCCGCGTCCAGACGAAGCATACTGTCCCACGCCGCGTTCCAGACGCCGTGCACGCGCACGAAGTCGTTCCTGATCTGCTGCGGCTCGCGCGACGCATGCGCCGGCTGCGCTCGTTCATCCATTCACTCACTCCCCCATGATGTCGCCGCTTCATGCAGCCGCGCAAACGCGGCGCAGGCCGCGTGGCGCACAGCCTGGCGCGTCAACGCGCGCCGAGTCCCTGCGGATAATCGGCTTCCGCCACTTCCTCCTGCCACATCGACTTGCCGATGGACGTGGCGATATGGACCATGTAGCTGCCGTCGCTTGCCCCGTGCCAGTGCCGCTCGTTGGGCCCGATAAAGACGATGTCGCCCTGGCGGATTTCCTGCGGCGCCTCGCCTTCCTTGCAGACCCAACCCTTGCCCGCCGTCACCTGCAACACCTGTCCGTGCTCGTGCGCATGCCAATACGTGCGGCCACGCGGTGCGAAAAAGACGGTGTTGATTGTCACGCCGTCAGTCGCCGGCATGACCGGGTCGGCCCAGACCGTGCCCGAAAAGGTCTCGCCGCGCTGCTCCGACATCTTTCCTTCTGCCCTGCCGTGAAATACCTTCATGAATGCTTCCCCTGTTATGAACTTTTGCGCGCGCCGTCGAAGAGCCGCACGCCGCCCGATACGTCTCCAATCGCATCGACCACCCGGTTGCTGATGACATCGCCATAGCCGAGCGCCGTGCCGAGGCCGAAACTCGCGAGCGGCCCCGACGCGTTCAGCGATACGACACCCAACTCGCGCGCGCGATCGACGTAAAGCACCACGTCCTTGGTCATCAGCTTGCCGGTCAGGCCGCCTTCCAGATAGTCGCCGTCCACGATCCTGGGAAAGCGATTCAGCGTCGCGAAGTTCACGCCGCTGCTGCTGTTGAGCACGTCGAGCAGCAAATGCAGATCGAGCCCGGCCTTCTTGCCCGCGACCATGACTTCCGCGCTGGCCGCAAGGCTGACCGCGTTAAGAAAGTTGTTCAGCAGCTTGGTGGTGTGGCCCGCGCCGCTGCCGCCCATGTGTGCAACCTTCGACGCGATGGGCGCGAACACCCAATCCAGCGCCTGGACCGCCTCCGACTCGCCACCCACCATCAGCGTCAGCGTGCCTTTCTCGGCCGCAGCCGCACCGCCGGAAATTCCGGCGTCGACATACTGAACGCCGCTCTGTGCGAAGCGCTGCGCGAGCCGTATTGTCGAGCTTGCAGCGGCCGTGCTGAGATCAACCACGATCTGTCCAGCGCGACAATTCGCCAGCACGCCGCCCTCGCCTTCGACCACGGCTTCCACAACCTTGCTGTCGGGCAGCGACATCAATACGACGTCGGCAAATTTCATGACGTCGGCCAGCGTCCCGGCAGGCTGCGCGCCCGCGTGGCTCACCCGCTCAGGCACGGTGTCGTAGCCGAGCACCGCGAAGCCCGCGTCGACGAGACGGCACGTCATGCGCCCGCCCATGTTGCCAAGGCCGATGAACCCGATCCTTTCCTTGTTCATTTCCGCTGTTCCTTACAGGTCGCTATGTTTCAGAAGTCCACGTCTTTCGTCTCCGGTCCCATCAGGGCACCGACCGCGCCGATCAGTCCGCCGATGCACAGCAGCACCACCGAGGTCAGCCGCAACGGCATGAACGCGCTTAGCCAGTCCATATAGAACGCGTAGAACGACGGGATGATCACCGACAGGCTGAAGCCGACGCCAAAGCCTGTCGCGCGCACATCGGTGACGAAGCGTTCGTTGATGTAGGTGACGATCACGCCCCAGGGCGAGGTCACGAGTACCGCGAGCAGGCAAACGAGCACGATGATCGTCGTCAGAGACAGTCCCTCGACGTTCGCCAGCACATACAGCAGCGCCGCGCCGAGCGTCGCGATGAGCGGGCCGACAATTGCAAAGAAACGCCGCCGCCCGATCACCTGCGCGATCATCCCCGAGCCGATGTAGCTGAAGAACAGCACGAAGTACGTGATCATTAGGGTCGACGTCATCTGAAAGCCCGTCAGATGAAGCGTCTTCACGAGAAGACCGGTAGGCAGGAAGATCGTGATGATGTTTTGCGTGAGCCAGAAGCCCGTCATCATCAGCAGCACCTGCAGCAGGTTGCGTCCGCTCTTGCCGTGCAGCAAGTCGGTGAGCGGCAGCTTCTCGGGCTGGTCCGCCTTGCCTGCCGTTTCACTTTTCCAGATTTCCGATTCGGCGACCTTGCGCACGTAGTACATCGCGAGAACACCCGCGAGCACCGCGCCCAGCACGAATGGAATGCGCCAGCCCCACTGCGCATACGGCGAGTTCATGCCGTTAAGCGGAAACAGCGCGAACATCAGCATCGCGACGAGGTTGATCGACACATACGCAGCGGGAAAACCCGCAATGATGAAGCCGCCGACGAAGCCGCGCTGCGACTTCCTGGAGTATTCGATGGCAAGCGGCATCGCGCCGGTATAGCCACCGCCGAGAAAAATGCCGTCCACAAAGCGCAGCAGCACCAGCGCCCAGTACGACGCGATGCCAATGCTCTCGTAGCCCGGAAGCAGCGCGATCAGCAGCGTGACGATGCCGAAGCCCGACACCGACCAGATCGATGCCTTGCGGCGGCCAATGCGGTCCGCGACCATCCCGAACAGCAGCGCGCCGATTGGCCGCCCGAGCAGTGTCGTGATGAACACCAGCGACGCAAGAATCGTTTCCATGCCGCCTGACAGATGCGGTGGCTGGAAGAACGCGAGCACCGGCGACAACACGACGACCGGCAGGTAAATGTCGAACATATCGATGTACTCGGAAAAGAATGCGCCTTTGATCGCATTGCGTCTTTTCGTTTCTATCGACTGCTCCTGTTCGGACTGAACCAGATCAGTCGCGGTGAGAGTCTTCATCGCTGTCTCCTTTGAATGTTATTGCGTTGCCAGGCGCGCGCGGTGACGCGCGCCCGCGTAACATCAGGCTGCCGAAGTCTCCGCTTCGTATGCATTGATGGCCTCGCTCGCCACGCGAAAAGCGGCGAGAGCGAGCGGCACGCCGCAGTAGATGGCCGCCTGCATCAGCACCGCGCGAATTTCTTCTTTCGTCGCGCCGTTGCGCAGCGCGCCCTTTACGTGCACCGACAATTCGTGATGCTGGCTCATCGCCGTGAGCATCCCCAGGTTGAGCAGACTGCGCGTCTTGAACGGCAGTGTCGTGTCGCCCCAGATGTCGCCCCAGCAACACTCGGTGACGTACTTCTGCATCGGTCGATTGAAGTCGTCTGCATTGGCCCACGACTTCTCGACATGCGCTGCCCCGAGCACTTCCTTGCGGTTCTCGAAGCCCTTTTCGAAACGTTGGTTTGTGCTGTCCATCCTTACTCCTCTCAGTTGCCTTACCCGTCCACCAATTCTCGCGCACACAGTTTGCATGACACGATGATTGTCCGACAATTCAAACACGTAAAATTTTTTTGGCCTACCTGCCGTCTGCTCACCGTTCGCCGCTCATAGGCTCCCGGCCCGGCAACCGTCACTCAGCGCCGTAACCGACCAGCGCCTTCACTTCGAGATACTCCCGCAAGCCTGCTTCGCCCCACTCGCGCCCGTTTCCCGACCGCTTGTAGCCGCCGAACGGCGCGTTGAAGTCAGCGGGCGGATAGTTCAGATGTACGCCGCCCGCGCGCAGCGCACGACCTACCTTGCGCGCGCGAGACAGATCTGCCGATTGAACGTAAGCGGCAAGGCCATACTCGGTGCCGTTCGCAATAGCGATCGCTTCGTCTTCGCTGTCGTATGGAATCATCGAGAGCACCGGGCCGAAGATTTCCTCGCGGGCAATCGTCATGTCGGGCGTGACGTCCGCAAAGACAGTCGGCCTGGCGTAGTAGCCCTTTTCGATACCCGCCGGCAATCCGGTGCCGCCCGTTACAAGGCGCGCGCCTTCATCGATGCCTTGCTGGATCAGCGTCTGTACGCGTTCAAACTGATTGCGGTTCACGAGCGGCCCGAGTTGCGTGGACGGATCGTCGGTCGGCCCGACGCGATAAGACTGCGCCGCGCGCTTTGCAATCTGCATTGCGTCGTTCATCAGATGACGCGGCACGAGCATACGCGTCGGAATGGAACACGACTGGCCCGAATTCGTGAAGCACGCGGCGACGCCGCGCTTCACGGCTTCGTCGAGATCGACGTCGTCGAGGAGAATGTTCGCGGATTTGCCGCCCAGTTCCTGCGCGACGCGCTTGACGCCCGGCGCAGCCGCCTGCGCGACCAGCACGCCCGCGCGCGTCGATCCGGTGAATGACACCATGTCCACATCGGGATGGCTGGCAATCGCTTCGCCCACGCCCGGACCGTCGCCGTTCACGAGATTGAATACGCCCGCGGGCACTTGCGCTTCGTCGAGCACCTCGGCGAAGAGCAGCGCGCTCAGCGGCGAATATTCGCTAGGCTTGAGCACCATCGTGCAACCGGCGGCGAGCGCGGGCGCGATCTTCACGACAATCTGGTTAACGGGCCAGTTCCACGGCGTGATCAGTCCGCATACGCCGATAGCTTCGAGCACGATGCGTGTGTTGCCCCGCTGCTCCTCGAACCGGAAACGCTCGAGCACCTCGATTAACGCGTTCAGGTGTGCCGGCCCGCGCGCGGCTTGCCCGTTGCGCGCGAACGTAATGGGCGCCCCCATCTCGCGGCGCATTGTCTCCGCGAATTCGTCGTAGCGGCGCTCATAGATGCTCAGCACGCGCCGCAGCAATGCAACGCGTTCTGCGACGCCCGTTGCCGACCAGCCAGGAAAGGCGCGACGCGCGGCTGCCACAGCGCGGTCGACATCTTGCGCATTGCCAAGCGCGAGCCGTTCGAACGGCACTTCGGTGGACGGATCGACAATGTCGAACCATCGGGCAGACGCGGGCTCGACCCACTGCCCGTCGATATAAAACTGACCTGCATGTGACATTCCAGGCTCCAGTACGAAAAGATCAGAGAGCATCGCCTTCGAGGAGGCGGTACATTTCTGTATGGTCGGTCGCGGGTGTTGAACGTTGCGCGGCTTCATCCCACATTGCCGCGCATTGCGCGCCGAGCGTCATCGGATAGCCGACCGACTGCGCGAGTGCCCGTGCGATCTTCAGGTCCTTGTTCATCAACTGCAGCGCGAAGCCGGACGCGAACGTGCCGCTCAGCATGAACTGCCTGACCTTGTTTTCCGACGTATTGCTGCGGCCCGTCGACGCATTGAGCACGTCCGTCATCACGGCGGGCTCTATGCCGAAGCGTTGAGCGACGTGCAGCGCCTCGACCGTTGCGGCAAGCGCGGCAGCCGACACGTAGTTGTTCAGCGCCTTCGCCGCATGGCCGGCGCCCGCGCCGCCAATGTGCAGAATGCTCTTGCCCATTGCTTCGAGAATGGCCTCACAGCGCGCAAGCACTTCCGCGCGGCCGCCAACCAGAATGGCCAGCGTGCCGTCCTTCGCTTTCTTCACGCCGCCTGAAACCGGCGCATCCAGATACGCAAGGCCGCGCTCTTCGAGCACCGCGCCGAGCTTGCGCGAGCGTTCAGGTTCCGACGAACTCATGTCGATCACCACCGCTTCCTTCGCGAGCGCGCTCGCCCACCCGTGCCCGCCGCCGCCCAGCAGCACACTTTCGACGATGGCCGAATTCGGCAGCATCGTGATCAATGCGTCCAGCGACGCGGCCGTGTCCTTGTGCAGACGCTGGGCTCCGGTCTGCGCTGCAAGCGTTTGCGCGCGCTCTGCGTCCGCGTCGTCGATGAACAGCTCAAAGCCTGCGTTGACCAGACACTGCACCATCGGCGCGCCCATCATGCCAAGCCCAATGAAGCCAATACGCTTTCGTTCTGTCATGACCGTTCGGCTCCTAGCGCAGCGCCGAGAACGCGGTGGGCGTCAGGAAGTGATTTTCAATGCGCGCGACAATCGGCTTTTCGGCTTCTGTCGCGTTGCGCTTGGCGATCCATTCGGCGTCGGCCTGAAACGCGTTCCACTTCTGCTCGCGCTCGGCGAGGCTTTCCCACTTCAGCATGTAGGTGAGCGCGTGGTTGTCCGGGCCAATCAGCGTCGTCCAGAAGCCGATCTGCTCGATCCCGTGTTTTTCGAAAAAGCCAAGCGTTGTCGACGTGAAGCGATCGAGCAAGGCCGGCAGGCGCGTCGGCGCGCAATGATAGATACGCATTTCAACAATCATTCGGATCTCCGTAGTCTTGAGGTTCAGGTTTCCAATGCAGCGGCATCAAGCGAGATTCAATCGCGGACGCGGCTCAGGCCGGCAGGCCGTCGACCGACGACCAGCGCTCGACGTACTTGACGAGTTCCGTCATGTCGCGCGCAGTACCGTCCTGCATGGCCGCGTAGTTCCACACCTGGCGCGCGACGCTGCCGATCCACATCGGCACGCCTAGCGCCTGGCATTCGTCGACGGCAAGGCCGATGTCCTTGCAGACGCTTGCAACCGGAAAGCCGAAATCGAACGTGCGCGGCAGAACGTGCTTCGGGAACTTGTCGAGCGTGGCGCCGTTCTTGCCGCTGCCCGCATTGATCACGGACATCATGACTTCCGGGTCGAGCCCGCCGCGTACACCCGCGACGAACGCCTCCGACGTGATTGCAAACGCGGTGGACGACAACATGTTGTTCAGCAGCTTCAGCAATTGCCCCTGGCCCGCCTTGTCGCCGACCACGAACACTTTGCCGAGCACTTCGAAGAGGCCGCGCACTTCTTCCAGCGCGGCAGGATTGCCGGCCGCCATGATTGCGAGCGTGCCCTTCGTCGCGCCCGCGGCCCCGCCGCTCACCGGCGCATCGACCGTTTCGATTCCCCTCGCTAGCAGAGCGTCGGCAACTTCCTTTTCCATACGCGAACCGACGGTCGACAGATCGACCATGATCCTGATTGCTTCGCCCTCTATCAGGCCGCCCGCTCCGACCGCCACCTGCCGGAAAATGGCGGGCGTCGGCAAACTCGTGAAAACGATGCGTGCGCTATCGGCCACCTCGCGAACGGACCCGGTCGCCCGCGCACCAACCGCCTCGAGCTGCGCGAGCGCCGCGTCATCGCGGTCGTAGACAACCACGTTGTGCCCCGCTGCGACCAACCGCCGCGCCATCGGCCGGCCCATCGTGCCGACACCGACGAAACCAACAGGCTGACTACCTTGCTGACTTGCTGCATGACTACTCGACATGACAATCCTCGTAAGAGTAAAAGCTGCGCTTCAATTCTGGCTGCTAGCCGATGTGAGACGCACGACGGCGGCGGCGTCGGGCTCGCTCTCGAACTTCCACAGGCGTTCGACGAGCGGCTGCGGGTCGATGCCAGAGCGGCCATAAGCCGAGAGCCGATGCAGCTTGTCCGCAAGTTCGCCGTTTGCGAGCGGTGCGTCGAGACTGCCGCGCGCCGCCTGCACGCGATGCGACAGACGGTCGCCGGATCGCAGAACAATCGTTACTTGCGCCGACTCGACAGGCCACGCCGGCTGATCGACAAAACGCAGCCGGTTCGCCAACGCGCGCAGCGACGGATCGGCGACGGCGGCATCACTGAATTCCTCGAGCCCTGCTTTGCCGCGCGAAAGCACAACGGCCACCGCATGCTGCGCACTGACCTGGGACTCGCGGCCCGTGCGAACGCCCGGCCGGTCGGTGCGCTCGCGCAGCAGCGGATGTCCCGTTATCTCGATCATTTCGACGTCGTCGAGCGACCAGCGCGCGTCGCCGCGTAAATGGAGGCACGCGTCGATTACCGGATTCAATACGACGCCGCACGGATACGGCTTATACGTGTTCTTCAGCAGCGCCCACTCACGCCCCAAATCGTGCGTGAGCGCGTGCCAGTGCGGATTCGGCGTGGCGACCTGCACGAAGCCATGCTTGCCTTCCAGCGGCGCATCGGGGCCGGAAAAGCCGTGCAGGGCGAGCAACGCCGACAGCAGTCCGTTGCGGGCCGCGTTGCCGACGCTGATGCTCTTGGACATGGTTCCGAGTGTCTCGACGAGGCCGCCGGCTTGCGCAGACGCATTGCCGAGCGCCCACACGATCTCACGCTCGGAAAGCGCAAGAGCTTTCGCAACCGCGGCCGCCGCGCCAAACACGCCGCAAGTCGAAGTGATGTGCCAGCCGCACTGATAGTGTTCCGGCGACACCGCATTGCCAATGCGGCACTCCACTTCGACGCCGAGCGCGAATGCAAGCAACAGCGCTTCGCCCGTCTGCGCGTGCTGCTCGGCAAGTGCGAAGAGTGCCGCGGCGACGGGCGCAGTCGGATGGATGATGCTTGGAATGTGCGTGTCGTCGAAGTCGTAGACGTTTGCGCTCATCGCATTGAGGGCGGCGGCGCTCAGCATGTCGGCACGCTCGCTGCGTCCGACGACCGTCGCCCCGTCGTTCGCGCGAAAGCGGCTGTAGACGGACACGGCCTTCTCGAGCGTCGGATCATGCGCGCCCGCCAGCGCCACTGCAAAGTAATTGACGAGCGAGCGTTTCGCCTCATTGCGCACGGTATCCGGCAGATCCCGCCATTGCGTTTGCGCCACGAAACGCGCGAGACTGCGCGTCAGCTCGCCGTTGCGCACGGCGCCCGGATCGATGGAATCAGCTTGCAAGCCAGCCTCCTTCTATCGGCATCATTGCACCGGTAATCTGGCTGGCCGACGGCCCGCAAAGAAATACCACCATATCGCCGACGTGTGCAGCCTCCACGAGTTCGCCCGTCGGCTGCTTGCCCCTCAGGAATTCACGGACAGCGTCGCCGCGATCGAGCCCGCGCTCGGTCATCAATGCGTTGATGCGACCGTCAATGTTTGGAGTGAGTACCGATCCAGGACAGATCGCGTTGCACGTGATTCCCTCGCCCAGCGTTTCGATGGCGACTGATCGCGTGAGCCCGAGCAACGCGGTCTTCGTCGTCACGTAGTCGACGCGATTGGCCACTGCGCGTGCGCCGTACACCGAGGTCATGTTGAAAATGCGCCCCCAGCCGCGCTCGCGCATACCGGGCAGCACGAGCTGTATTGCACGCAGTGCGGCCGTCAGATTCACCGCCAGTGCGTTATTCCAGTGTTCGAGCGGGAGGCTTTCAATGGGCTCGAAATGCCGGACCACCGCGTTGTTGATCAGCACGTCCAGCGACTTGACGCACTCACTTGCCGCGCCGACCAATGCGTCGACACCTGCCGGCGTGGAAAGATCGGCCTGCACGTAGAGAACGTTGCCTCCGAATGAATGCTGTAATTCTTCGGTCACACTGATCATCTGCTGCGGCGCTTCGAGGCCGTGCAATACGACGTCGGCGCCCGCAGCCGCGAGCGCGTGCGCGATGGCGAGTCCCAATCCGCCCGACGAACCGGTAACGAGAGCGCCCTTGCCTTTCAAACTCATCGTTGCCTCACCTAGCGCGCGTGTGCATCCAGACGCACGATCCAGCCGTCCGTCTCGCGATCATGGGACGGATAGCGGCTCAGCACCGCCGGGTCGTGGCCGGGAATGACGTGATTCGGCGAACTCGCGAGCCGATGCGCCGCTTCGTAGCCTTCGATCATGTCGCCGACGTTGTAGACGACAGGAAAGGGCCTGTGATCCTGCATGTTCGCGTAGAAATGGGAGGCGTCCGACGCGAGTACCACCCAGCCTCGCTGCGTATGCACGCGCACGATCTGCAGGCCGTTGGTGTGTCCGCCGACCCAGTGCACGCTGAGTCCCGGCACGATCTCCGACGCGCCGTCATGAAACTGCACGCGGCCATCGAACAGGCGGCCCACCATCGACTTGACGTCCTCGGCCTCGAACGGATGGCTAAGCGCGTGATGACACATGCAACGGCCCGTGCAATACGCCATTTCCCGGTCCTGAATGTGGTAACGCGCGCGCGGGAACAGCGAGTGATTGCCCGCGTGGTCGTAATGCATATGCGTGATGATGACGTCTTCCACGTCATCGGCTCGTATGCCGATCCGGTTCAGGCCACGCTCGACCGTGTTCGTGATCGTGCGGCCGCGCTTGTCCGCCATCGCCTGATCGAAACCGGTGTCGACGATGAAGGTCCGCGATTCGCCAACCACCGCCCAGACGAAGTAGTCGAGCGGCATGGGCACGTCATGCGAATCGCCGCCAATGAAGTTCTCGCCCGAACGGCGCTCGAAGTGCGCGTACTTGACTGCGTAGATCCGATAACTCTCAGTAGGCGATGACATGCCGAAGTCTCCTTTTTTGTGTTGATTCGTACGAATTGGCGACAGGGCCTACTCCGTTGCCACCGTCGACTGAGGTCGCTGCGCGCCGACTTCGCCGGTGTGAGCATCTGCGGCAATCGCTTCGAGCGAGCGGTGCTTCGTCTCGGCGCCGAGCACGCCCACGATCAGCGCCTGGAGCAACAGCGTGCCCACTATCAGCGTCAACACGCCCGCAATGCCAAAGCGCGTGAATGCGCTTGCCACGACATACGGTACGACGATGCTGACGCCGCGGCCCATCGTGTTGGCAAGACCCGAGCCGCGCAACCGCAACTGGGTCGGAAAGAGCTCCGGCACATAGGTGGCCACGCTGAACGACGACAACACATAGATGCCGGCCGTGATTGCAAAACCCAGCGCGGTAATGGCTACTGTCGATTGCGCGAACGGATAGGCGAGCGCGAAGGCCGCGCAGATCAGCGAAAATACGACAATGCCCCATTTCCTGCCAACGCGCTCGGCTAGCGCGAAGGCGATCAGCGAACCGACGGGGCCGCCCGCGAACATCAGCGCAGTCATGCCGAGCGAGTTCGACACGCTATGCCCTTGCTTGACGAGGAATGTCGGTATCCAGCTGACAAATGCATAATTGACGGTGAAAAGTGCGACGAGCACTGTAATCGCGGTGATCGTACGCGTCAGCAAGCGGCGCGAGAAGAGATCCGCGAGTCGGCCCGAGGAGACGGAATCGCGAGACCAGGCTTCATCCGCCTGCGAACTCGTGAAGGTCCGCGCGTGCCCCGACGAAGTACCGCACGCCGCCTCGAATTGTTCGACGATTTTGCGCGCCTCTTCCCCGCGCCCACGTGAGGCGAGCCAACGGGGTGATTCGGGCATCGATTTACGCAGGAACCAGACAATCAGCGCGCCGCATCCCGCGATGGCGAACATCCAGCGCCAGCCGTAGCGCGGCACGATCAGCCAGCCAAGGAACGTCGACAAAAACAGCGACGTGTTGATGATCAGATTGAGAATGGTGCCGAAGCGACCGCGCCAGTCGGCGGGAATGAATTCGCTGAGCGTGCCGTATCCCACGACGATTTCGGCGCCCATGCCGAGCCCCATTACGAGCCGGAAAAAGATCAGCCAATACATTGACGGTGCGAGCGCCGCCGCGATTGACGCGAAGCCATAGATGCCCAGGTTGAACTGATAGCAGAAGCGGCGCCCGAAGCGGTCGCCGAGCAGGCCGGAGAGCCAGGCGCCCGCCATCATGCCGATGAAGGTGACCGACACGAAGGTCGCATTGAGCCCAAGCGTGGATTCTCCGCTGTGGACCATTGCAGCAAGCACGGTACCGGCGATGTAGATATCGAAGGAATCGAAGTACATGCCGGCCGCTATCAGGCCGAGCAGACGCCAATGAACCCCGGACAAGGGAAGTCTGTCCAGACGTGCTCCGATGCTGGCATCCATCTGCATATGCTGTCTCCGTGAGGTCGGCGTTGGCTTTTTGCTGCCCGCTCGTCGTTGGAAAGACGCCCGTCGTACTGTTGACGGATTATATTCCTGTCATACAATCCGTCAAGAAGATGATTCAGACACTCACGGACAGGAAAAGTCGGAGCATTGCGCTGGGCGCAGCAGGTCGGCCAGGCGGCCTATCATGCGCGGTCCGTCCCCAATGCGGTCCGCCCTGCACTCAAAGCCGAAACTGTTGCCGCAGCGCCGTTGCAAGCACGTCGATCGCTTCCGTCGCGCGGCCCGTGTTAGCACGCATCAACACCACTTCGTGGTCACCGATAGGTGGAAGACCATCCATCACACGCATGTTTGCGGTGACCTTGGCCCGATCGAGAAGCGTGACCGCCAGGCCCGATTCGACACAAGCCTTGATGACCTGGGTCGATCCGCTGTCGAGCACGACTCGCCACTTGCGCCCCGCAGCTTCCAGTGCGTCCATCATTGCCTGCCGATACGGACAGGGCTCGGCATAAAGAGCCAATGGAACGGGACGCGAGTCGTCAAGCGAGAACATAGGGCTGCCGACCCAAACCGGCGTCGTGAGCGTCAATACATTTGCCGCCCTGCTCCGATGCGCCGGCTGAACGACGATCGCCAGGTCGAGCTTGCCGCGCGCAACCTGATCGCGCAGCTTCAGGCTCGGCGCAGTCTTCACTTCAAGCACGACGTCGGGCCAACTGGTCGCGAAGCCCGGCAAGATGTCGTGAATCACGTGAGCAGCATATTCGTCGGGTACGCCAAGCACGACGCGGCCCGCCAGGCGCTTTCCCTTGATCTCGTCGACTAGCCGGTCGTGCGCGGACAGCAACTCATCCGTGCTCGACAGCAGCCGCTTGCCGAGCACGGTCAGCGTGACCGCCTGGTTGTTCCGTTCGAGCAGCCTGCCGCCCGCGACGGCCTCGAGGCGCTGAATCTGCAGGCTCACCGCCGCGGGACTTTTGTTGACGTGCTCGGCCGCCGCCCGGAAGCGGCCCAGCCGCGCAACCGCGTGGAAGGTGCGCAGCAGTTCGATGTCTAGCACAGTGGTCATCGCGGGCCTCCCATGGTTTAGCGTTATTGAACGATCCGATCAGTATATTTTGATTTTCGAATCGACAGGAGCGCGCTACGGTAGATGCATGACGACAACCTTCACCGACAGACGCGCATCAGCGTCGAACCACATGCCGCTACCCGTGCTCGAGGCGGCGATGGTGCTCACGTGGAGTTCGGGCTTCGTGGGAATGCGGTTCTCGGCGGACTATGCGCCGGTTTATCTGGTCATGCTATGGCGCTTCGTCGTGCTCTCTATCGGCCTGTTTCCGTTCGTCGCGCGAGAGATGCTGCACGCGGGCCGGCCGGTTCTGGTCCGGCAAGCCTGCATAGGAACGTTGGCGATGGCGGGCTACCTTGCGGGCGTCGCGGGCGGCATTCAGCACGGCGTGCCGGCCGGTCTCGCGGCGCTCATCGCGGACTTGCTGCCCATCGGCGTAGTGCTGATGTCGGCGTGCCTGTTCAATCAGCGCAGCCCGTCGATCGTATGGGCCGGGCTGGGGCTTGGTCTCGCCGGCACGTTGACTGTCTGCCGCGATGCCGTCTCGCTCGGGGCCGCACCGGCGTGGGCGTATGCACTGCCGGTCGCCGGAATGCTATCGCTCGCGGCGGCTACCGTCTGGCAGCAATGTTCGGCGAGCCAAGGCAAGCTGAGTCCTCTCGGCATGCTCTGGCTGCAGAGCTTCGTCTCCTCGCCCATCTTCCTGGTGCTGCAAGCGTCTCAGGGGCCAGTCGCACCGATTCCCTCGGTCGGGTTTGCGGCAAGCGTCGCGTGGACCGCCATCCTCGCGACGCTCGGCGGATGCGGTCTGTACTGGGCGTGTCTGCAACGGTCTTCGTCTGCTCGCGTGACAAGCGTTCTATTCCTCAGTCCGCCCGTCACGATGGTCTGGGCATGGGCGATGTTTCGGGAGCCGCTGTCATGGCTGATGGTCGTCGGCACAGTGATCTCTGGCGTGGGGATTCTGCTGGTCATCAATCGGGCGAGCGGCGAGGCTCGCGAGGGAGCCCTCGCTTGCAAGGGTTCGCGTCGGCCGGGCTGAGTTTCGGCTTGGGTCAGATCGGCGTGAAGCCCGCGTCGGGTTTTCGTGGCGAAGATCAGTTCCTGCAATCGGCTCGTCGCCAAAGCGATAGCGACACTCGCCAGCCCGGACGCTCGATCGTTTCAGGCTAGAGGTATTGCCGCAGATACTCGGCGGTGCGGCTTTCCTTCGCGCGCGCGACTTCTTCGGGCGTGCCGCTCGCCACGATCTTCCCGCCAGCTTCGCCGGCGTGCGGGCCGACGTCGATCACCCAGTCGCTCTGCGCCGCCACCCGCATGTCGTGTTCGACCAGCACCACCGTATTGCCGGCGTCGACGAGCCCCTGCAGTTGCAACATGAGCCGGTCGACGTCGGCGGGATGCAGGCCCGTGGTCGGCTCGTCGAGGATATACAGCGTGTCGCCGTGCTGCGCGCGTTGCAGTTCGGTAGCGAGCTTGATGCGTTGCGCTTCGCCACCGGACAATTCCGTGGCCGGCTGACCAAGCCGCAAATAGCCGAGGCCGATGTCGCGCAGCACGTTCAGCGCGCGCATCACGCTGGGCTCGTCGGCGAAGAAATCGCAGGCGGCGCCCACGGTCATGCCAAGCACCTCGGCGATGTTCTTGTCGCGCCAGGTGACTTCGAGCGTCTGCGGGTTGTAACGCGTGCCCTGGCACGTCGAGCAAGGCGCATAGACACTCGGCAGAAACAGCAGTTCGACGCTGACGAAGCCTTCGCCCTCGCACGTTGGGCAACGGCCTTGCGCCACGTTGAACGAGAAGCGGCTTGCGCCGTAGCGCCGCTTGCGGGCGAGCGGCGTGTCGGCGAACAGCTTGCGCACGTGGTCGAACAGGCCTGTATAGGTGGCGAGGTTGGAGCGCGGCGTGCGGCCGATGGGTTTCTGATCGACGCGCACGAGGCGGCGCAGCGCGTCCATGCCTTCCGTAATGCGTCCGCCGGTCGGCGTGCTCGGACCGGCAAGCAATGGGTCCTGCTCGTCGTCGTCCGGGTTGTCGAGCGCGCGTCCAAGGTGGCTTGCCACCAGTTCAGGCAACGCCTGGCTCACGAGGCTCGACTTGCCCGAGCCCGACACGCCCGTGACGGCAGTCAGGCAGCCGAGCGGAAACGCCGCGTCAAGTTCATGCAGGTTATTGCGCGTGATGCCGACGAGCCGCAGCCAGCCGGCGGGTTCGCGCGGCACGCGTGCGGCGGGCTCGGGCGGTGCAAACAGATACGCGCCTGTTTGCGACGCCTGAAAATTCGCGAGGCCGGCGGGCGGCCCGCTATAGACCACGTGACCGCCGGCCTCGCCGGCCGCCGGACCCACGTCGACGAGCCAGTCGGCGCGCCGCATCATCTGCAGATCATGTTCGACGACAAACAACGAATTGCCCGCAGCCTTCAGGCGATTGAGCGCGCTGAACAACGCTTCGCCATCGGCAGGATGCAGCCCGGCCGATGGCTCGTCGAGCACATACACGACGCCGAACAACTGCGACGCCAACTGCGTGGCGAGCCGCAGGCGTTGCAGTTCGCCTGATGACAGCGTGGGCGTACTACGCTCCAGCGAAAGATAGCCCAGCCCCAGATCGACAAGCGTCGTCAGACGTTCGAGCAACTCCGCTGCAATGCGTTGTGCTGCAACGCGTTTTTCTGTGGAAAGGTTCGGTGTGCGGCGCACGTCGGGCGAGGCTTTATGCGCGGAACCGCCTGCGGCGACCCGTTTGTCGACGGCGTCGCGCATCTCGCTTCTGCTGAGCACGCTGCCTTTGGCTGTGCTTTTGGCCGTGCCTTTGCCCGCATCTGCTGCATCTGGCTCAGGCCATTCACCGCGCGCAATCGGTTTGAGCAGCTCGGCCAGTTCGGCAAGCGACAACTGCGAGAACGCGCCGATGTCGAGCCCGGCAAATGTCACCGACAGCGCTTCCTTCTTCAGCCGCTTACCATGGCAACTCGGACACACGCTGCCGACCATGAATTGCGACACGCGTTTTTTCATCAGCGCGCTTTGAGTGTTCGCGAACGTGTGCAGCACATAGCGGCGCGCGCCGGTGAAGGTGCCTTGATAGCTCGGCTCGTCCTTACGTTTGAGCGCGGCGCGCGTTTCCTTTGGCGTGAGGCCGGCGTAGACGGGGACGGTCGGCTGTTCGTCGGTGAAGAGAATCCAGTCGCGGTCTTTCTTCGGCAAGTCGCGCCACGGCTTGTCGACGTCGTAGCCCAGGGTCACCAGAATGTCGCGCAGATTCTGTCCGTGCCACGCGGGCGGCCATGCAGCGATTGCGCGCTCGCGAATGGTTCGCGAGTCGTCCGGCACCATCGATTGTTCGGTGACCTCGTACACGCGGCCAAGCCCGTGGCAAGTCGGACAGGCGCCCTGCACGGTGTTCGGCGAGAAATCTTCGGCAAACAACATGGGCTGCTTCGGCGGATAGTCGCCGGTGCGCGAATAAAGCATGCGCACAAGGCTCGACAGCGTGGTCACGCTGCCAACCGACGAACGCGCGCTCGGCGTGCCGCGCTGCTGCTGCAACGCGACCGCAGGCGGCAGGCCTTCGATGGCGTCCACTTCGGGCACGCCGACCTGGTCGATCAGACGCCTCGCATACGGCGCGACCGACTCGAAATAGCGCCGCTGCGCCTCGGCATACAGCGTGCCGAATGCGAGCGACGATTTGCCCGACCCCGACACGCCGGTGAAGACGACCAGCGCATCGCGCGGAATTTGCACGTCGACGTTCTTCAGATTATGTTCGCGCGCGCCACGCACCTGCACGAAGCCGGTGAAGGCCGATTCCTCGGATGGCAGCGCCCTCGGGCGGGCTTTGTTGTGAAGTGCATCCATTTCGGTGAGTGACGAATGTGCATGGCCGTGCAGCCGAATGCCAGTGCAGTTGCACGGAGCGTGCCCGCAGGCGTGTGCGGCATGATGCCCGTGCGGGCGTTGGTTATCGGCGCCCACACTGCTCGACGGCAATTCTACGATGCCCGCAACCGGGCCTGTCTACGCAGATAACAGACTTGTAATGTGCCCGTCACTTACGGGTCAGTGGCAGATCGGCACACTGCAGCCTCATCGGCCTGCCGCATTGCACCGCCTGGACGCATCGTGGCACGGTCACCTCGAGCCCATCGTCCAAGGAAATGTCATGTGGATAGTCCGACTGGCCCTGCGGCGGCCCTATACCTTCATCGTGATGGCTGTGCTGCTGTTTATTCTCGGCCCGCTCGCGATCATGCGCACGCCGACGGATATCTTTCCGAACATCGACATTCCCGTGGTCAGCATTGTCTGGTCGTACAACGGCTTTTCCGCCGAAGACATGGCGCACCGAATCACGTCGAACTACGAGCGTGCGCTCACGACGGACGTCGACGACATCGAGCACATCGAGTCGCAGTCATTGAACGGCGTCTCGGTCGTGAAGATCTTCTTTCACCCCGGCGCCGACATTAACCGGGCCATCGCCGAAGCTGCATCGAACTCGGCGTCGATCCTGCGAATCCTGCCGCCCGGCACCTTGCCGCCGAACATCATCACCTACAACGCATCGACGGTGCCCGTCCTGCAACTGGGCCTGTCCAGCGACACCTTGCCCGAACAGAAGCTCTACGATCTCGGCAACAGTTTCATCCGCACCCAGCTGGCCACCGTGCAAGGGGCGGCGGTGCCGCTGCCGTTCGGCGGCAAGATCCGCCAGATCATGGTGGAGCTCGATCCCAAGGCGCTGCAGGCGAAAGGACTCGCACCGATCGACGTGGTCAACGCAGTCAACGCGCAAAACCTCATTCTGCCGGGCGGCACCGCGAAAATTGGCTCGCGCGAATACAACGTCGAGATGAACGGCAGCACGCAGACCGTCGCTGCACTCAACGACCTGCCCATCAAGACGGTGCAAGGCGGCGTGGTGTACGTTCGCGACGTCGCGCATGTGATCGACGGCTATGCGCCGCAGACCAACATCGTGCGCAGCGACGGCAAGCGCGCCGCCCTGCTGCAGGTCGAGAAGACCGGCAGCGCGTCGACGCTGACGATCATCCAGCAGGTCAAGGACATGCTGCCGAAAATCTCGGCCGGTTTGCCGAAAGCCCTGCACATCATCCCGTTATCGGATCAGTCCGTGTTCGTGAAGGCGGCCATTTCTGGCGTGGTGCGCGAAGCGCTGATCGCCGCATGCCTGACGGCCGCGATGATTCTGCTGTTTCTCGGCAGCTGGCGCGCAACGTTGATCATTGCCGTGACAATTCCGCTCGCCGTGCTGACGTCGTTCATTGCGCTTGCAGCGCTCGGACAAACCATCAACATCATGACGCTTGGCGGCCTTGCGCTCGCTGTCGGTATTCTGGTCGACGACGCGACGGTGGCCATTGAAAACATCACGCATCATCTGGAAAAGGGCGAGCCGTTGCATGACGCGATACTGAACGGCTCAGGCGAGATCGCCGTGCCGACGTTCGTGTCCACCATGTCGATCTGCATTGTGTTCGTGCCGATGTTCCTGCTGTCCGGCGTCGCGCGCTATCTGTTCGTGCCGCTTGCGGAAGCAGTGGTATTCGCCATGTGCGCGTCTTACTTCTTCTCGCGCACGCTGATCCCGACGCTTGCGATGTATCTGATGCGCGCGCCGTCCAAAGAAGACCACGCTGCGCACGGACGCTTCGCCGCGCTAACGCGTTTTCAGGCGCGCTTCGAACGGCACTTCGAAGCGCTGCGCAGCGGCTATCGTGCGATGCTGGGACGCGCGATAGCGGGACGCCGACGTTTTCTGCCCGTATATGTCGCGCTGTGTCTTGCGTCTTTGACCCTCGTTCCGTTCGCCGGCCGCGACTTCTTCCCTGCCGTCGATACCGGTCAGATCCGGCTGCATCTGCGCGCACCGACGGGCACTCGCATCGAGGAGACGGCGCGCATCACCGATCGGGTCGAAGCAAAGATTCGCAGCGTGATCCCGGCGTCGGATCAGGCGGCCGTGCTCGATAACATCGGTGTGCCTGTCAGCGGCATCAATCTGACCTACGACTCGTCCGATCCGGTCGGCCCCGAAGACGCCGATATTCTGGTGACGCTGCAGCCGAAGCACAAACCCACCGCGCAATACGTCGCGCAACTGCGCAACGTGCTCGCCACGTCGTTTCCGGGTGTGACGTTCGCGTTCCTGCCCGCCGACATCGTCAGCCAGATTCTGAACTTCGGCCTGCCCGCCCCTATCGACGTGCAGATCGTGGGCAATCAGCTCGACAAGAACCGCGTGGTGGCCGACCGGCTGCTTGCGCAGTTGCGCGGTGTGCGCGGTCTCGTCGACGCACGCATCCAGCAGCCCGGCGACGCGCCGACCATCGACGTGAACGTCGACCGGACCAAAGCGATACAGGCGGGCCTCACGCAGCGTGACGTCGCGCAGAACATGTTGATCGCGCTCTCGGGCAGTTCGCAGACCACGCCGAACTTCTGGCTCGACCCGAAGAACGGCGTGAGCTACCCGCTGCTCGCCGAGGTGCCGCAGTACGACATCGACTCGCTGCAAACGCTTTCGAACATTCCGTTGACCACGAATCCGGCGACCGTCGCGCCACAGAACCAGCTCGGCACGCTCGGCACGTTGAAGCGCAGCTCGCAGCAGGCGGTGGTCTCGCACTACAACGTGCAGCCGGTGCTCGACATATTCGCCGCGACGCAGGGACGCGATCTGGGTAGCGTCGCCGCCGACGTATCCAGAATTGTCGACGCGGCGCGCGCGCAGTTGCCGCCCGGCTCGTCGATCGTGATGCGCGGCCAGGTGCAGTCGATGAACGAGTCGTTTGCGGGTCTCGGCGCCGGGCTCGTGTTCGCGATTGCGCTCGTCTACCTGCTAATGGTCGTCAATTTCCAGTCGTGGCTGGACCCGCTCATCATCATCAGCGGCTTGCCGGCATCGCTCGCGGGCATTGCATGGATGCTGTTCGCGACGCATACCACGCTGAGCGTGCCCGCCCTCACCGGAACGATTCTGTGCATCGGCATTGCAACGGCAAACAGCATTCTCGTGATCAACACCGCGCGGGAGTCGTTGCAGGCCGGCATGGAGCCGCTTGCCGCCGCGCTCGACGCGGGCTTTAACCGCTTCAGGCCGGTGCTGATGACCGCGCTCGCCATGCTGATCGGCATGCTGCCGATGGCGCTCGGCCTCGGCGACGGCGGCGAACAGAACGCCCCGCTCGGCCGCGCGGTGATTGGCGGCCTGGCATTCGGCACGCTCTCGACGCTGATGTTCGTACCCGTCGTGTTCGGGACGGTGCATGGGTGGCTCGCGCGGCGCCGCGCGGCTCGCTCTGCCGCCGTGCCAGTGAACACTCAAGCCTGATAAGGAAAAGCCATGACTCAGTCCATCCCACCGCAGGACCGCGATGGCCACGCATCGACGGTGCCTGCCGTACCCACGCCCAACGACACCGCCGCGCAAACCACGAAGCGCCGCGCGCTTCTGCTGCCCGGCGCCCTGTTGGCGATTGCAGCGGCCCTGCTCGCAATCGGAATCGTGCCGCGCCTTTATGCGAGCACCGAACTCTCGCAACAGGTTGCAGCACAACGCGAGACGGTTGTCGATGCTATCCGGCCAAAACCGGCGCCGGCTTCGCAGGAACTGCTGTTGCCCGGTTCGGTGATGCCGTATGCCGACGCGTCGATCTATGCGCGCACGAGCGGCTACGTTCGGCACTGGTACGCGGACATCGGCACGAAAGTCCGGGCCGGACAGACGCTCGCCGACATCGAAACGCCGGAGCTCGACGCCCAGTTGCAACAGGCACGCGCCGACGTGGCCACCGCCAAGGCCAACTACGCATTCGCCGACAGCACCGCACGCCGCTGGCAGACGATGTTGCAAACGCAATCGGTGTCGCAACAGGATGCCGATTCAAAGACGAGCGACAGCGCCGCAAAACTCGCCGCGCTCGCGTCGGCGCAGGCCAACGTCGCGCGCTTGAGCGAGCTCGTGTCTTACGAGAAAGTCACCGCGCCGTTCGACGGCGTCGTCACGGTGCGCAACGTCGATGTCGGCGCGCTCGTCACCTCAGGAGGAGCGCCGGGTCTTGCGAGTGCGCCGGGAGAGCTTTTCCACGTCGAGCAGACCGACCGCTTGCGGGTTTACGTGAACGTGCCGCAGGACGATGCCGGCAGCATCAGCACGGGCACGCGGGTTTATCTGACGACCCAGCAGTATCCGGGCCGCTCCTTTGCCGCGACCGTCGCGCGCAGCGCCGACGCAATCGATTCTGTCAGCCGGACGCTGCGCGTGGAGATCGATGTCGACAATCGCGACGGCGCGTTGTTGCCCGGCGCGTACGCGCAGGTTCATCTGGCGTTGCGCACGCAGCACCCCGCGCTCGAACTTCCGGTGAGCGCATTGCTGTTCCGACCCGATGGCGCGACGGTTGCGGTGATCGGACAGGACGGCCGCGCGCATCTGCGCAAGGTGACGATCGGCCGGGACTTCGGCACCTACGTTGAAGTCGCGACCGGCGTCACGTCAACGGACCAGGTGATCGACAATCCGGGCGATGCGCTCGCGGACGGCCAGCCGGTGCGCGTCGCCGCACCCGCGGCACAGCACGGTTAAGCGATTCAGGAGACCGACCATGCTCACTCCTCTTCGTCCATTCGCCCGTCGCAGCGCGGCTATTGTCACTGCCTGCGCGTTGACCGCATGTTCGACGCTGCCTGCCTATCATCAACCGGAAGCGGCCGTGCCCACTCAATACGCAGGTGCGGCGGCGCCCGGCTGGAGCGTCGCTGCGCCAGCCGATGCCGAGCCGCCAGGCCCGTGGTGGACCCTCTTTCACGACGCCGAACTGGACCAGCTCGAAGCGCGCGTCGATGTGTCGAATCAAACCGTGGCGAAAGCGGTAGCGCAACTGCAGGCCGCCCGCGCGATGCTCAACTACCAGCGTGCCGGCTATGCACCCACGGTGACCGCGGGCGCGGCGCAGTCGCGCGCGAGGTTGTCGCAGAACGTGCTCGGACATTCGCTCGCGGGAAAGACTGTGCCCGACTACTCGGTGGGCGTCACCGCGAGCTGGGAACCCGACCTGTTCGGCCGGGTGAAGAATGCGACCGTCTATGCGCGCGACAACGCGCAGGCAAGCGAGGCGGATCTTCAGGCCGTGCGCCTGTCGGTCGCGAGCGACCTCGCAACCGATTACTTCGACCTGCGTTCGCTCGATCGTCAGAAGAAGCTGCTCGACGACAGCGTTACCGCGTATGCCGCGGCCTTGAGGATCGTGCAACAGCAGTTGAAGGACGGTGCGATCGATGCCTCGGCCGTCGCGCAGGCGCAGACGCAACTGGAAAGCACCCGCAGCCAGGACACGGACATCGACGTGCAACGCGCGCAGCTTCAACATGCGATCGCTACGCTGATCGGCGTGCCCGCGTCGTCGTTCACACTGACGAGTGAAGTGAAAAGCGTTGCGTTGCCGCAGATTCCGACCGGCGTTCCATCGCAACTGCTGGAACGCAGGCCGGACATCGCAGCAGCCGAGCGGCGCGTGGCGGCGGCCAATGCTCAGATCGGCGAAGCGCGTGCCGCCTACTATCCCGACCTGACGTTGTCGGCCACTGCGGGACTCGAAAGCACGTTCTTTGCGCCGTGGCTCACGGCGCCCAGCCTGTTCTGGTCGCTGGGCGCGCAACTGGCCGGCACGCTGTTCGACGGCGGCCGTCGCCATGCCGCGTTGCAGGGTGCGAACGCGCAGTACGACAGCGCAGTGGCGGATTACCGGCAGACCGTGCTGAGCGCGTTCCAGCAAGTGGAAGACAACCTGTCCACGCTGACGACGCTGGCTAGCGAAGCGGACAGCCAGCAGCGCGCGACGTCGGCCGCTGAGTTGTCTTTGAAGCTGACAACGAACCGCTATCAGGCAGGAGCCGTGAGCTACCTTGATGTGGTGACCGCGCAAACCATCGCGCTGACGAATGAACGTACGCAGGAACTGATCGAAGCACGGCGGGTTGATGCCAGTGTGCAGTTGCTAAAAGCGCTGGGCGGCGGCTGGCGCCGCACGTCGCTGCATGACACCGGGAGCACGGCGGCGAGCACGCCACCGAACTCGCCGTCTACGCGGCTGCAAACGTCAGGATGAAGCGTGTACCGCTTGCGTCGCTTTCGGCATGCGCGCTGCCGCCGTGCAGTTCCATGATTGTGCGCACAATGGCAAGACCCAACCCCGCGGAGCCGGACGCATTGGGCTCGCTTTTGCGCGACGGGTCCACGCGATAGAAGCGGTCGAACACCCGCTCGAGCAAGGCGGGATCGATCGGCCTGCCTTCGTTCGCCACCGTCACACGCAGCGTATGGGGAGCCTCGGCGGGGCTCTGTGCATCCAATGTGATGATGCCCCCGCGCGGCGTATAGCGGAGCGCATTCGCAAGCAGATTGTTGACCGCGCGCCGGAATAGCTCGACGTCAGCGCGCAACCGGCCCGCGCCTGTTGCGCGAATTTGCACGCCGGCTTCTTCGGCAACGCCCTCGAAGTATTCGGCGATGCGCGAGAGCTCCTGCTGCGCATCGACCTGCGTCAGCGTCTTGACGAACTGCGGGTTCTCGGCACGGGCCAGAAACAGCACGCTTTCGATCATCCGCGACAGGCGTTCGCACTCTTCGAGATTCGATGCGAGCACGGACTGATATTCGTCGGCCGAACGCGGGCGTGACAGCGCGACTTCAGTCGATCCGCGCAGATTGCCAAGCGGCGTGCGCATATCGTGCGCGAGGTCCGCCGTGTATTGCGACATGCGTTCAAAGCCGCCGTGCAGGCGGTCCAGCATCGCATTCAGCGACACGATGAGCGCGGCCAGTTCATTCGGCGCACCGTCGGCTTCGATGCGCGTGTGCAGTTGGTCTACGGTGACCGTGGCCGCGCTCCGGGTCACTGCGCGCAATGGCCGCAACGACTCGCGCACCAGCAACCAGCTCATCAGGAACGCGAGCAGCATGCCCGCGAGACCCGCGACATAGAGCCGCTCGCGATACCGGTCGAGCAGACGCCAGCGGTCCGCCATATTGCGCGCGATGATAATCGTCACCTCGGTGCCGTCGCGCAGCACCGCATCTGCGGCGAGTCCGCGCACCGGCACCCCCTGCGCGGTGCGCCACTCGGCGATGTCGGCCTCGGTGATGCGTTGCGAGGCGCCGACGCGTTTCATGAGCGCGGGCGACGGCGTCGTCGGGTCCGCAATGGCAGCGGTGTTGTGTTCGAACAGCAGCTTGCGCTGCGAATCGCGCACTTCCATGGAGAGCGCGAGGTTGCCCAGCACCTGGCTGGTGAGACGGTCGCCGTGACTGCGCAGTTCGTCGAGCGTATTGAGCTCCTGCGCAAGACGCCGCGTGTGCCGTGCGATCAGCACGATATCCAGGTCGTCCTGCTGCTTGACCTGGCGGTCGAGCGCGAAGTACAGCGCACTGCCGACCAGCGCGAACACGAGCAGCGTCGTGCCCGCGAAAGCGAGTGCAAGCGTGGCGGTCAGCGAGCGCGCGGCCATCAGTCCGGGTCTTTCGCTTCGATTACGTAGCCAACGCCGCGCACGGTCTGGATCAGCTTGACGGGAAAAGCGTCGTCGATCTTCGCGCGCAAGCGGCGAATCGCCACCTCGACGACGTTCGTATCGCTGTCGAAATTCATGTCCCACACGTATGAGGCGATCTGCGTGCGGCTCAGCACCTCGCCCTGACGGCGCACGAGCAGTTGCAGCAGCGAGAATTCGCGGGGCGTCAGATCGATACGCGTTGCGCCGCGTTTCACGCGCCGCCGCTGTATGTCCATCTCCAGATCGCCGACCGCGAGCCTTTCGCTTTCTCGCGGCGGACCGCGCCGCGCCAGCGTGCGCACGCGAGCCAGAAATTCGACAAACGCGAACGGTTTGACGAGGTAATCGTCGCCACCGAGTTCAAGGCCGCGCACGCGGTCGTTCACGTCGTCTCGGGCGGTAAGGAACAGCACCGGAGTGGCATGCGTCGCGCGCAGCACCTTGAGCACGGCCCAGCCGTCCATGGTCGGGAGCATGACGTCGAGCACGATCACGTCGTAGTCCTGCTCCTGAGCGAGCAGAAGGCCCTCCGCGCCGTCGCTGGCAAGGTCGACGGAGAAGCCCGATTCTTCAAGGCCTTTCTTGAGGTATGCACTGGTTTTGGGCTCGTCTTCGACGATCAGGATATGCATTCAACCGCTCCGGCTCGGACTCATTCGTTGGCAGGCGTTAAAAATTCTAATTGGAGTATCTACGCCGCACAATGATCGGATCAGTGCAGGTCGAGCCAAGCGACGGAGCTGCAATGCGATGCAACCGTGGTGCTTCAGCATGCGGGGTGGCGAAGCCTCCCCGCGCCGGCTTCAGTCCGCCACCGCGTTCAATCCTCGTTGCCGACCGGCGGCGGCGCAGCCATTACGCTCGCACGCAGCGCCGCCAGGACCGATTGCAT
Source organism: Paraburkholderia phenoliruptrix (assembly GCF_019511605.1). GTDB lineage: Bacteria > Pseudomonadota > Gammaproteobacteria > Burkholderiales > Burkholderiaceae > Paraburkholderia > Paraburkholderia phenoliruptrix_A. Next base: position 66,671 of record NZ_JAEUAV010000009.1, read on the forward strand.
CAGTTCGTCCGGCGGCATCAGCCCTGTTCGGCAAAGCGCCTGCTGTACGCTGATGACGCGCCCGGCTTCGTAATGCCGCCCGCTTCCAATGGCGTCTTCAAAAGCATTGGCGCGCTGATTGATCTCCTGCGGATCGGCGCTGACCAGCAACACCGCATGAGCCAGGACCGCGTACAGCGACGCATGCGCCCCACCCGCGTGCGTTCGCACGGCGCGCCAGTATTGCGCCGTGCCGGCGAGCTTTTGCGCGTCGCCCGGCTGTCCCCAGGCGAGGTTGAAGCGTCCGTCGCAGAACGAGCCTTCCACCGCCTCCCAATGCGTGTGAAGCCCGAATGTGGCCAGCGCGTCGCGCAGGATTTCACACAGATGCCGATAAACCGCCTCGGAATTCCTGCCCGCGCTGCCCCGTACCCGATAGGCGACGCTCAGGTTGAGGATTCCAGGCCCCTGCGGCACGAGCCCACCGCCCGACATGCGTAGAAAAACCGGACATCCCTGCTCCGCAAACTCGGCGCGAGCACGCTCCAAGGCCGCGAAGCGCCGGTAGCTGCGCGGCACCACCAGCGAGCGCGGCGCCTGCCATAAATGCGCGACGCACCGGCCCGTCTCGGCCAGCGACAGCAACTGCGCCTCTGCCGCGAGGGGATCGGTGGTGTCGGCGTCGAAGTGAACAATGTCAAATGGCATAGGCCCCTAAATCGAACTGGCGCAAGCCGGCGCAGCGGTGCTTCGTGGATTAGTGAAACGTAAATCCGCCGTCCACGTTGACGGACTGGCCGGTCACGTTGTCCATCGTCGCGAAGAATAGCGCCATTTGCCCCATGTCCTGTGGCGTCTGCGCACGCCCCTGCGGAATGAGCGTGAGCTGGTGGCGAGCCCACGAGTCCTCCACCGATTCCCCTTCGTTCTTCCACTCGTCGGCGAGGCGGTCCCACATGTAAGTACGCACGATGCCGGGACAAATGGCGTTCACGGTGACACCTTCCTGCGCCACCTCCTTGGCCAACGCGTTGGTAAAGCCGACCACGGCAAATTTGGACGCGCTGTAGTGCGCAAGGTTGGGAAAGCCCTCCTTGCCCGCGATGGAAGCCACGTTGATGATGCGTCCCGAGCGCCGCGCAAGCATCGGCCCCAGCGCTGCCTTGCAGCCGAGGAAGGTGCCTTTGGCATTGACGTCCATTACGAAGTCCCAGTCCTTCTCGGTGAGCTCCGCGACCGGGTGAATGTTGATGACGCCCGCGCAGTTGACCATGATGTCGAGCCCGCCCAATTCGGCCACGGACTGATCGACCATGGCCTGCACCTGCGCAGCGTCCGTCACGTCCACGCGGCGCACCAGCGCCTTGCGGCCGAGACTTCGCACGGCTTGCTGGGTGGCGAGCATCTCGTCCTCCAGCAGATCGGCAATAAGCATGTCGGCGCCCGCCTCGGCCAGCGCCATGACGATGCCACGCCCGATGCCGCGCGCACCACCGGTCACGACGGCCACTTTGCCGGCGAGCGGAAGAGAAGTGTGCTGCATGAATGTCTCCTTGATATGGTGTCCGGGCTGCGGCTCGTTCACGAACGGCCAGGCGACCGGAGGTCCGAACAGGCAGTCATGCCCCTGTCACACGCGAGCCCTGCTTACTTCAGTCTCGGCTGAACGATGATTTTCACGGCCGATTCGTTGTTATGAATCAGGGTGTCGAATCCTTTGCGAATCAGCTCGTCCAGTTGGATGCGTTGCGTGATGAACGGCGCCAGATCGATCTTGCCTTCCTCCACCAGCTTGATGGTTTCCTGATGGTCATTGCAGTACGCAATCGTGCCGCGCACGTCCAACTCCTTCATGACTACGCTGTGCACATTGACAGTTGCCGGATGGCTCCAGATGGATACGATCACCACCACGCCGGTTGGTTTGGTAGCGGCCACCAGCGTGTCCAGAACCTTGTTCACGCTCGAGCATTCGAACGCCACGTCGACGCCCTTGCCGCTGGTGATCTTCATTACTTCCGCGGCCACGTCCACTTCGGACGGGTCGAGGATGTGATCGGCCACGCCGGATTCGCGGGCTTTTTCCTTACGCTTCGCGCTCAGTTCCGTCACGATCACACGCAGGCCCTTGGCTTTGAGAATGGCCGACAGCAAGAGGCCAATCGGACCCGCGCCGCCGACCAAGGCGACATCCCCCGCCTTCGCGCCGCTGCGGGTGTACGCATGGTGGCCGACCGACAGCGGCTCGATCAGCGCGGCCTGATCCAGCGGGATGGCGCTTGAAACCGGATGCACCCAGCGACGCTTGACGGCAATCTTTTCGGCCAGGCCGCCGCCGCGCCCGCCCAGACCGATGAAATTCATGTTCTTCGACAGGTGATAGTTTTCGCCCGGCCCCGTGGGCACGTCGTCGGCCACGATGTAAGGCTCGACCACCACATGCTGGCCAACCTGTATATCGGTCACGCCTTCGCCTACTGCATACACCACGCCCGAGAACTCATGCCCCATGGTGATCGGAGCGGACTCTCCGGAGATCGGATGCGGATGGCCGCATGGCGGAATGAAAATCGGCCCTTCCATGAATTCATGCAGGTCCGTGCCGCAGATGCCGCACCATGCCACGTCGATGCCGACGGTGCCCGGCTCGACAACGGGTTCGGGAATGTCTTCGATGCGAATGTCCCCGCGATCATAAAAACGTGCTGCTTTCATCGTTGCAGATTCTCCGGTTTGTTTTGAATGAGGTGCCCGAGGGCACCTCAGCGTTTTCTTCGTCCGCAACCGACCGGCTCGTCGCGAGGTGCATCGCTTCACAGATTGCCCTCGCGAGCACCGGCCGGCCTCACTAGCCCAGGTGCCGGCGCAGCAGCGCGTTCACCTCGTTGGCCTTTTCCATCTGCGGCATGTGGCCGGCGCCCTCGAGCACTTCCACTACCGCGCCGGCAGGCGCGGCGGCCGCATGGGCGCTGGGAATGATGCGATCCTCGCGGCCCCAAACCACCAGCACCGGCCCGTCGAAGCGGCTGAGCGCCCGGCCGGGCTGCTCGCGTTGCCTGCCGCCGCCGAATAGCTGGGTGCCGAGCGCGCCGAGCGCTTCACCGACACCGTCGAGCCGCTTGTACTTGAGCAGATCGTCCAGAAGCTGTCGGCTTACGAGCGCCGTGTCGTTGAACAGCAGTTCGGCCACGGGCTTGAGTTCGCGGCGCGACTGCGCGCGCACGAAGCCGTCGGTGTATTCGGCGTTGACTTCGTCGCCCAGGCCGGCGCTGCCGATCAGCGCCAGCGAACGGACTTTGCCCGGCGCATCCACCGCCAGTTGCGCGGCCACGCCGCCGCCCATCGAGTGGCCGACCAGATGGGCCGACGGCACATCGATGGCCTCCAGGAAGCGGCCGACGAAGGCGGCCAGTTCCTGCAGCGTCGTGCCCGCGAGCCGCACCTGGGACAGGCCGTGCGCAGGCAGATCGAGCGCGATCACCGGATGGGCCTCAGCCACTGCATCGAGGTTGAAAAGCCAGTTGTTCAGATCGCCGCCGAAGCCGTGGATGAAGAGCACCGGCGTGCCCGACTCCGGCCCACGTCGCGCATAGCGCACACGGATGCCGTCCACCTCCACGTAGTCGAACGCCGGGCCGGCGTCCTCGTCGTCGCCGTCGATGGCGGGCACCTCGAAAGCGGCGATGTATGCATCGATCTCGGCATCGCTTACGTCCATCTCCGCCAGCACGCCAAGCAACGCCTTGACGGGCAGCGTCTCGCCGCTCTGCGCAACGATGCGGCGCAGCAGCCCCGCATCAGGTGCTTCCACCGAGTTGGAAATCTTGTCGGTATCCACGTCGAGCAGCGCCGTTCCAACTTCAATGCGCTCGCCTTCCCGAACCAGCCAGTCCTGCACCGTGCCTTCGCGCATCTCCAGCCCCCACTTGGGCATGACGATCGGGGTAATCGCGGCCATCAGTTCTTCCCTCCTTTCATCGTGCGGCGCGCCGCGTCCGCTATCCGTGCGGCGCTGGGCAGGTACAGGTCTTCGAGCACGGGCGAGAACGGCACCGGCGTATGCGGCGGACAGACCATCTCGATGCCGGCCTTGAGCGCGCCGAACGCATGTTGAGCTACCTGTGCCGAGATATCGGTCGCGATGTTGCAGCGTGGGCTGGCCTCGTCCACCACAACCAGACGGCCCGTGTTCTCGACCGTTTCGAGCACGGTATCGATATCCAGCGGCGACAGCGTGCGCAGATCCACGACCTCCGCTTCAATGCCCTCCGCGGCCAGTGCCGTGGCGGCCTCCAGTGCGCGATGAACCATCAGGCCGTAGGTGACGATAGATACGTGCTTGCCGTCGCGCACGATGTTCGCCTCGCCGAACGGCACCGTGTACGAGCTTTCCGGCACATCGCCTTCGAGGCCGTACAGGTTCTTGTGTTCGCAGAAGATCACCGGATCGTTGTCGCGGATAGCCTGGATCAGCAGCCCCTTGGTGTCATAAGGCGTGGACGGGCACACCACCTTGAGACCCGGAATATGCGTGAACAACGGCGTGAGCATCTGGCTGTGCTGGGCGGCGGCCCGGAAACCGGCGCCGACCATCGCGCGGATCACGACCGGCGTTTCGGCCTTGCCGCCGAACATGTAGCGAAACTTGGCGGCCTGGTTGTAGATCTGGTCGAAGCACACACCCATGAAGTCGATGAACATGAGTTCGGCAATCGGCCGCATGCCGCACGCGGCGGCGCCGATGGCCGCCCCGACGTAAGCGGACTCGGACAGCGGCGTGTCGAGCAGACGGTCGCCATGCTTGGCGTACAGGCCCTTCGTTACGCCGAGCACGCCGCCCCACGCGTCCGTTTCACCGTTCGCGCCGGCGCCGCCGACAATGTCCTCGCCCAGCATGATCACAGTCGGGTCGCGGGTCATTTCCTGGTCGATCGCTTCATTGATCGCCAGCTTCATACTCAGTTTTCTGGCCATGATGGAGTCTCCTGATGGATGGAATTATTGGATGGGTCGTCGCACGGTGATTTCTAGTAGCTGACGTAGACGTCCGCGAGCAGATCGTCGGGGCCCGGCAGCGGGGCCGCCTTGGCCTCCACGACCGAATGCTCGATCAACGCCGCGACTTCGCGATCAATCGCATCCAGTGCGTCGCGCGTAATCACTTCCGCCCGCACCACCGTTTGCACGAACTTCTTGATGCAATCCTTGTTGCTGCGAATGTCGTCGAGTTCGCCGGGGCCGCGATAAGTCTGTGCATCCCCTTCGAAGTGGCCGAAGAAGCGCACCGTCTTGCATTCGAGCAACGACGGGCCGCCGCCTTCGCGCGCGCGCCGGATGACTTCGCCCGCGGCCTCGTACACGGCGAAGAAGTCGGTGCCGTCCACCGTCACGCCAGGAATGCCGAAGCCGGCTGCGCGATCCACATAGCTGTCCACGGCCGTGCCGTATTCGCGCGCAGTGGATTCGGCGTAGCCGTTGTTCTCGATCACGAAGATCACCGGCAAATTCCAGACTGCCGCCAGGTTCAGGCTTTCGAGAACCGTGCCCTGGTTCGACGCGCCGTCGCCGCAAAAGGTAATGCCCACCTCGCCTTTGCCGCGGAACCTGGCGGCCAGCGCCGCGCCGCAGATCAACGGCGCACCGGCACCGAGAATGCCATTGGCGCCCATCATTCCCTTCGACAGATCCGCGATATGCATCGAGCCGCCCTTGCCGTTGCAGGAGCCGCCTTTACGACCGTAGATCTCCTTCATCATTGCCACGGGGTCCACACCCTTGGCGATGCAATGGCCATGTCCGCGATGCGTGCTCGCAATGCGATCGCCGTCACCCAGGTGATGCAGGATGCCGACGCCGGTCGCTTCCTCGCCGGCATAGAGGTGAACGAAGCCAGGAATGTCGCCACGGCCAAAGTCGACGTGCAGCCGCTCCTCGAACTCGCGGATCGTGCGCATCTTTCGATAGACCGCGAGCAGCGCCTCCTTGTCCAGGGGCAGCCGGGCCTGCCCTGCATCGATGTCTGCTTGCATGTTTGTCTCCTTTTTTCAGGTTTGGGGGGTGAAGAGGCGGAATTCGGGATCGGACAGGGCCGCGCCCGCGGCGCGGCGCATCAGGTGCGCGTCAGCGGCGTAGCTCATGCACGCGGCCACGTCGATGCTGGAAAAAGCGTTTTCCTGCAGCATCATGAATACTTCGTCATCCTTATCGAACGCCAGCTCGCGCTCGCCGTCGAGTGCGACGATGCCGGCGCCGTGCTGCACACGCTCTGGCACGGCATGCTCGAGGCGGTGCCAGCAGGCGACCGGCACCGACCGCATCAGTCCGGGCGCAATGGGCGCCATCAGCTCGAACGCGCATTGCCCGTGTCGGCCCAGTTCGATGGCGAGGCCACCGCGTTCGTGCCGGCCGACCGGTTCGAGCAGGCCCGCGATCGCGGACAGGCCGATTGCCTGCGGACTCGCATATGACACATACACCGCCGTCAGCATGTCGGTCTTCCACACCGCGCGTGCGCCGATGTATTGCTCGCGGGAGATGACCGCGTCGACCAGTGCGATATCCGTGTGCACCGCACCGTTGGGCTCGCGAATCGTCACTTCGAGGCGCTTGTTACTCGCGAGCGCGCACCGCGCCGGAATGCGCCCGCTTGCGAACAGCGCGGTAGCCAGCCCGGTGATAGTGGGCTCGCGCATTTCTGGAAAAGCGTTGTTGGTACCGGTGGAAAGCCCGACGATCGGCACGTCGCCGCACTCGCGGACCACCGCGCGATGCGTGCCGTCACCGCCGAGGACCACGATAGCCGCCACACCGGCCTCTCGCATCATTCGTGCGGCGCACAACGTGTCGTCCACGCTGCCGGTGACAGCCATGTTCAGATAATCGACCGCCGCCAGCGTGGCGTCAGGCCCAAAAGAGCGCGCAAGGTGCCGCTGCAGCATGGCCCGCAACCCTTCCCGATCCGGCATCATCAGCACTCGGCCAACGCCGCCTGCGGCCAGCGCAGACAGCAGCCGCAGCACGATATTCACGCGATCGGCCAGTTGCAGGCTGTTCGCGTTTGCGATGACCCGACGGATGTCGCGTGCCGAAACGGGATTGGCGATGATGCCGACCAGCGGCGAACGAACCGGCGCAGGTTCGCGCATGCCTGTCTCCTGATGTACTTGTTTTGACAGGCCCACCTACTGCAACTGCTATGCCAATGACGTGTCGATCCAATCGGACAGAAAACCCAGGTGATAACCCGGAGATAAGGGCGCGAAATGTACAGACGCGGCAGGGTGCCGTGACAGGTGTCACACGTGCAGTTGCATCATGCTGGACACGCGTATCGGCGGCACGCGGCAGCCGCGCAGTCAGCGCGAGATATCGCCTGCTTTGGCGTCGCTGCGGTTAGGCGACTGAATCCCGTAGCGCGCCATGCGGCGGTACAGTGTCATGCGGCTGATACCGATCTCGCGCGCGACGGCACTCAGGTTCCAGCCCGCGGCACGCAGGTGCTGCATGAGCACGATGCCCTCGGGCGGCAACGTGTTTCCTTGCGACACATGGGCCGGATGCGCGGCCGGATCGGAACACGCAGGCTCCGCGACGGTTTCCTTTGCTGTGTCGCCTATGCCTTCGGGGAGGTCATCCGCTTCGATGTGTTTGTGGCTGCAAACCGCCCTCGCATATTCGAGCGCATTGCGCAGTTCGCGCAGGTTGCCCGGCCAGCGGTGCCGATGCAGCCGCGCACGCGCCGCTTCCGAAATCGTGAAGCCGGACCCTGCCTCCGGCACGGCGAGCAGCTTCTGCACCAGCCAGTCCAGATCGCTGCGCTCGCGCAGCGGCGGCAGTACGAGGCGCGCGCCGTTGAGACGGTAGTACAGGTCCTCGCGAAACCGCCCGGTGCTGATCAACTGGTCGAGCGGATGGTGGGTGGCCGAAATCACCCGCACGTCGACAGGCACGGGACGCGAAGCGCCGATCGCCAGCACCTCGCCTTCGGACAGCACGCGGAGTAGACGCGACTGCAGCTCGCGCGGCATGTCGCCAATCTCGTCGAGAAATAGCGTGCCGCCGTTGGCCTCCTCGATCAGGCCGCGCTTCGGTTTCGAACCGGCGCCCGAGAAGCTGTTGGGCAGATGTCCGAACAGTTCGCTCTCGATCAGCGCTTCAGGGATCGCCGCGCAGTTGACTGCGATGAACGGCCCATTGCGACGTGAGCTGGCTCGATGCAGTGCCTTGGCCAGAAATTCCTTGCCGCTACCGGTCTCGCCGTTGATCAGTAGATTGATGGGCGAATCGATCAGCCTGGCAGCACGCTGCAACTGCTGCTGTAATGCCGCGTCCCCACCGCATAGCGCGGCCAGCACGGCTGGCAGCGGCGGCGCTACGTCGTCCTGCATCGGATGATGCAAGCGCAGCACGGGCGGCATCACGCTCAAATACAGCCGTTTCCCGCTACGGCTTAACCGCAGCACGCGCTGCTCGCTGGGCCGCGAATAAACAAAGCGGCCCAGGTCTTCAGCGCGTGCATCAAACAGCTCGTCGAATCGCATGCCGAGCAGAGACTGGCCCATGGTCTCGACGCCCGGCTCGGCTATCAGCATTTGCTGCGCACGGCGGTTATGGCCGGAGATCCGGCCGCCGGCGTCGAGCGCGATCAGATACTCCGGATTGACATCGAGAAACTCGGGAGCCGGACTGAGCTTGAGCATCCAGTCCTGCCGGTGCCGGCGCAGGAAATTGGCGTCCTCGATGCGGTTCGCGTACATGCGCACCAGTTGCAACGCAAGCATCTGACTGTATTTGGCCTGCGGTGAACACAGTGCAGAGATGTCGAGAATCGCGTTGAGCTGGCCATACGAATCGAACAGCGGCGCAGCGGTGCAGGTCAATGGAATGTGCGTCGCATCAAAATGGTCGTCCTGATGTACTGTCAGAGCCTGGCCCGTCGCGAGCGCAGTACCCACCGCACAGGTGCCCGCGCCGTTCTCACTCCATTCGGCGCCCAGATAGAGGCCGGCGCGGCGCAGCGCTGCGTCCGTATTGGCATCGCCGCGAAAGTCGACAGTGACGCCGTCGGCATCGGTCAACAGGACCACGTAGCCCATTCCTCCCACCTGGCTATACAAGGTGTCGAGGCCGTGACGGGCGATCCGCGTGAAATCGTCGATACGTTGCTGATGTTCGCGCAAGCGGAACTGCGGCAGGATGCGTGCCTCCCGCATGCGGGCAGGATCAAGACCGTACTGGTGCACGCAACGCTGCCACGAAGTCTGGATGATCGCATCGTGCGCGCGTGCGCCTGCCGCCGATCCACTGGTGGTCGTCAGGAGGACTGTTTCGATGTGCTCGCGTTGCAACTGGTCCATCGCTGTCTCCTGTGTATCAGGTGCCTCATACGGAGTGCGAAGGCGCTGGCGGGCAAGCCACTCTGGCTTGGCGTGTCATGCAGTTCTTCTGAGCACATCTTCGCTACCCCAGTCGGGGCTGTTATCGAGTCGGCATCATCGTTTCGGAAACGGCTGGAGCGGGCCGCCACCGGCCGGGCCAGCCGATGGGGCTCGTTAAAGCCAAAATGCACCGATGCCGACTTGATAATGTATCCGACCGCGACTGGATTGTGCAAACTGGGATTCGGTGCTAATCACGTCGCCGCGCTTCACCGGTTTTCGACGGCTTTACCGGTGCAGCCCCGTCAGACTCACAAACGCGTCGCGCATGTCCTTGCAGAATTTCTCGGCCACGACGGACATTGGTTGCTGTGGGTTGGTCACGATATAGAAGTGATCCGCCACCGCCGGCGTGAACGGCTTAACCACAACCCGGGCACTCGCATACGCCGCAGTGACCGGGTCAATGAGCGCTACCCCTGCACCGTTTGCCACCAGCGCGACAATCGCTTGAGAAAGCTGCGCCTCGATCACGAGGTCGCGCGTCACTCCCGCGTCGACGAAGACCCTGTCGATCACGCTGCGCGCATCGAAGCTCTGCGGAAATGAAATAAAGCGTTCGCCTCGCAGGTCGGCGGGACCAAGCGAACTTTTGCGCGCGAGCCGATGCCCGCGTGGAACGATGCACTTCATCCACACATTCGGCAGCCGCTCGCTTTTTACAGCGGGATGCGGAATCGGTTCTGCAATCAGGCCCACGTCGCATAGACCGGAGGCGACCTTCTCGACCACCGTCGTTGCACTGTGTGCAAGCAGACTGACGTCGATGCCTGCATGACGCTCGACAAAACGCGCAATGACCGCCGGCAACAGGTCGAGCGCGACCGCAGGCGAGCCCGCCACGCGCAAAGACCCGCGCCGCATCGAGCGGATCTGCTGGGCGACCTGCGCAATGCGGTCCATCCCGACGAATGCGCGCTCTACTTCCTCGAACAGCACACGGGCTTCGGCCGTCGGCACGAGCCGGCCCTGCTGCCGATCGAACAGCACGAAGCCAATGCGGGTTTCCAGATCGGCGAGAAGCCGGCTCACCGCCGGCTGCGAAACATGCAGCGATTCAGCGGCACGCGTTACCGTATGCCGCTGCATCACGGCGCGAAATGCTTCGACCTGGCGAATTTTGAAGTCCATCGTGTCCATAACATCGGATTATAGCCAACCGAAAAAACGTCATTTGACGAAAGATTTTGCCGCGGACACAGTGCGTCTGAAGTCATCAGACACGCAGGAAACTCTTTTTATGCAGCATCAGCAGGCCCATAACACAGTGCGCCGATTCGACGTGGTCGTCGCGGGAGGCGGACTCGTCGGCATGGCCATCGCGTATGGCCTCGCGCGCGCCAATCTGCGCGTCGCCGTATGCGACGGCGCCGACTCCGCGCACCGTGCGGCGCGCGGCAATTTCGGGCTCGTCTGGGTGCAGGGCAAGGGCGGTCGCTGTCTGCCGTACGCACAGTGGTCGCGGGAATCGTCCGAGCGTTGGGGCGCGTTCGCCCGGCAGTTGCAGAACGAAACCGGTGTCGACGCCGGTTTCGAGCGGCCCGGCGGAATCGAACTTTGCGAAACGGTCGAACAACTCGAAGCCGGACGACAACTGCTGGAGTCGATTCGCGCGCAAGACCCGTCGCTGGTCTACGACGTACTCGATGCAAAGGCACTGAAGGCGCGTGTGCCCGCTGCATCTGAGGCGCTGGCGGGCGCGTTGTATTCGCCGCACGACGGCCACGCGAGTCCGCTCTACACGCTGCGCGCGATGCAACAGGCGTTCGTGCTTCGCGGCGGAACCTATCTGCCGCGCGACGAAGTGCGCGAAATCCGGCGACGTGCCGCACGTTTCGAAGTCGAGACCGCGAGCGGAATACTCGAGACAGAGCGCGTGGTACTTGCCGCCGGACTGGATAACGCGCGACTCGCGCCGATGGTCGGCATGCATGCGCCGATCACGCCATTGCGCGGGCAGATCATGGTCACGGAACGGTTAGCGCCGTTTCTCGACTATCCGACGCTGGTCGTGCGGCAAACTCCCGAGGGCTCCGTTCTGCTCGGCGACTCGGCGGAGGCCGTCGGCTTCGACGACGGTCAGACGCGCGCGGTGATGGCCGACATCGCGCGACGCGCCCGCACCGCATTTCCGCTGCTCGCGCATGCGCGCATCGTGCGCTCGTGGGGAGCGCTGCGCATCATGACGCCGGACGGGCTGCCCGTCTACGAAGAATCGCGCGTGCATCCCGGCGCATTCATCGCGATCTGCCATAGCGGCGTGACGCTCGCCGCCGCCCACGCGGACGTGATCGCGCCATGGATCGCGGGCGGCGACAAGCCCTCGATTCTCGACCCCTTCGTCGCGACCCGCTTTTCGAATCAGAACGATGTCCACGCTCTTTGAATCTCTCGACACCTTGCCGTCGCCCACGGTCCGTATTGCGATCGACGGCACTCACCGGCACGTGCCGTCGCACTACACGATTGCCGCGGCCCTGCTCGAAGGCGCGATGCCCGCATGCCGGACGACGCCCGTGAGCGGCGCGCCACGGGGCCCGTTTTGCATGATGGGTGTGTGTTTCGACTGCCTCGTGGAAGTCGACGGCGTGCCGAATGTGCAGGCGTGCATGACGCGTGTGCGCGACGGCATGCAGGTCCGCGCGATGGCGGGCAAGGCGAGGCTCGCATGACGCAACTCCAATGCGATCTGCTGATCGTCGGTGCCGGTCCGGCGGGCATGTCCGCCGCAATCGAAGCACGCGCAGCGGGTCTGAACGTCGCCATTGCGGACGAAGGCGAAGCACCCGGTGGCCAGATCTATCGCAACGCCGCGCAATCGCCTCTCGCCGATGCACGCGTCCTCGGCGCCGACTATCTCGCGGGGCACGCGTTAATCGAGCGTTTTGCCGGCTGCGGCGCAACGTATCTTGCGCGCTCCGTGGTCTGGCAGATCGCGCACGAAAACCGCCAGGTCATCGCGATGCTCACGCGCAGACCGCATGACGCGACAGGCGGCACGCTCGAAGTGGCTGCCCGCGCCGTGCTCATCGCTACCGGCGCGCAGGAACGGCCGTGGCCCGTGCGCGGCTGGACGCTGCCGGGCGTGATGGGCGTCGGCGCGGCGCAGACGCTGCTCAAATCGTCGGGGCTCGCGCCCGCCCAGGACGCCGTGCTCGCGGGCAGCGGACCGCTCTTGTGGCTCTTCGCGTCGCAATTGCTCGCGGCCGGACGGCGGGTGCGCGCCATCATCGACACGACGCCGCGCGATGCATGGCGCGCGGCGCTGCCGCACGCGTTGCCCGCGCTCGCGGGCGCGGACTATCTGCTCAAGGGTTGGCGCATGCTGCGCGCGGTGAAACGCTCCGGCATTCCCGTCTATCGCGGCGCGAGCGGCTTGTCGATCGAAGGCGATGCGCGTGCGGAGCGCGTCGGCTTTGTCGATGCAAGCGGTGCGCGGCAGGTGATCGACACATCGCTCGTGCTGCTGCATCAAGGTGTGATTCCGTCTACGCAACTGCCCCGCTCGCTCGGCTGCGAGCACGAATGGGATGCGTCGTCCGCATGCTGGCGCCCGCGCACCGATGCGCGCGGGCGTAGCAGCATTGCGCAGGTGTGGATTGCCGGCGACGGTGCGGGCATTGGCGGCGCGAAAGCCGCCACGTTCGCAGGCACGCTCGCGGCGCTCGACATCGCACGCGAGCTCGACGCGGCATGGCACGACACGCGCCGCGCACCCGCGCAACGCGCATTGACCCGCCATCTTGCCGTACGCCCGTTGCTCGACGCGCTGTACACACCGCCTCTCGCGCTGCGCCGTCCCGACGACGACGTGACCGTATGCCGTTGCGAAGAAGTCAGCGCGGGCGAGATCCGGCGCATCGCAGCGCTCGGCTGCCAGGGACCGAATCAGATGAAGGCATTCTCGCGCTGCGGAATGGGCCCCTGTCAGGGCCGCTGGTGCGGCACGACCGTGGGCGAACTGATCGCGCAGGTGCAGCACCGCAGCGTAGCCGACGTCGGCTATTACCGCATTCGCGCACCGATCAAACCCGTCACCGTCGACGAGATCGCCGATTCGATCACGCTCGACGACGACTTCGAACGCGGCGAATTTCCGAGCTGATCGGAACCCCGTCGCTTGCTCACAATTTGCAACCCCGGAAACGGCCTTCACGACCCACACCAACCACTCACCGCTTCTATGAAAATCCCACGCGCAAACACGATGTTGACCGCTGTCGCCCTCGCCCTCATGGCTACGAGCACGATGGCGACGGCCAAGGAATGGACCACGATCCGAGTCGGCGTCGATCCGACCTATCCGCCTTTCGAGTCGGTCGCCAAGGACGGCACCGTCGAGGGCTTCGATGTCGATCTCGGCAATGCGCTGTGCGCGAAGCTGAAAGCGAAATGCGTGTGGGTGCAAAGTAGTTTTGACGGCCTCATCCCTGGACTGCAATCACGCAAGTTCGACGTGATCCTGTCGTCGATGGCCGCGAACGAAAAGCGCCGTCAACAGATCGACTTCACCGCACGGCTTTACCGCAACCAGACACGGTTGATCGCGAAGGAAAGCGCTCACCTGCTGCCCGAAGCGTCGAAACTCGCGGGCAAGCGCGTCGCGGTCGAGCAAGGCACGGTGCAGGAAACCTATGCGCGGCAGAAGTGGGCCGCGTCCGGTGTCGAGGTGGTCGCGTATCCGAGTTATGACCAGGCCTATTCGGATCTGACCGCCGGCCGTGTCGACGCGGTTCTGATGGATGCGGTACAAGGCAGACTCGGCTTTTTGAATACTCCGGCAGGCAAAGGCTATGCGTTCGCCGGCGATGTCGTGTACGACGCGAAGATCATGGGCGATGGCGATGCCGCCGGCGTGCGCAAGTCGGACCCGGATCTGCGCGATGCACTGAATGGCGCTATCGCGGAGATGTTGCGCGATGGAACGTATCGAAAGATTGAAGCGAAGTACTTCGATTTCGATATGTACGGGAAGTGATGAATCTCGCTTTGTCGGACTAGACTTCTTTTCTGCAGCGGGTAGCGATACAGGAGCGGCTGGAGTCCGCATTGTCCGACGCTTTCGTGAACGAGGCTGGGCGAAGCCGCGCTCGGCGTCGGCCTATCCGGCCACATGTTCCGATGCGCTACCTGAGCGGCCGAACAGCCGTGCGACGACAGAGCGTAGCCATCTATTACCCGCCTCCTGATGGTAGCGCGGGTGCCAGTGTTGCCGTACCGCGAAACCCTCGACGGGAATCGGGCACGAATGGACCGCGAGATCGCTCGCCTGGGCCAGCGTCTCGCCGATATGGCGCGGCAAAGTGGTGATCAGATCAGTGTGTTGCACGATCGTGCCGAGCCCGAGGAAACCAGGCAATTCAAGCACTACGCGCCGTTCGATGCGTCCGCGCAGCAGCGCCTGTTCGAGCAGCGCCGTGCCTGTTCCTGCCGTGATCGCAATATGGCCTTCCCTGCAATACGCGTTGACGCTCATCCGCTTCTTAATGCGCGGATGATGGCGATTGGCGAGGCAAACCCAATCCTGCTCGTAAAGCTGCTGCTGATAAATGCCGCCGGTGAGCCATGGCACGTAGCCGATCGCGAGATCGGCCTCGCCCGATCCGAGCGCGCGCTCCGTATTGCCGTCTATCCGCGCGGCCTCCAGCCGCACGCCCGGCGCCTGCGCGCGCACATGCGCCAGCAGGCGCGGCAGCAAGGTCACGTGGCTCGCATCCGTCATGCAGATACGAAAGCGCCGCTGCGCGGTGCCGGGATCGAACGCCACTTCCCACGCGGACAGGCGCCGCAGCGATTCCAGGATTTCCCGGCATGGACCGATCAGCGCATCGGCTTGCGGAGTCGGCGCCATGCCTGCGGGTGTACGAATGAAAAGCGGATCGTGCAGATGTTCCCGCAAACGCGCGAGCCAGATGCTGATGGTCGGCTGGCTCTGGCCGAGCTGCTCGGCCACGCGCGTGACGCTGCGCGTGTCGTAAAGCAGGTCGAACAACTGCAGCAGTTTGAGTTCAGGCAGCTCGGTCGGAATTGTCACAGGTCACCATTATTGCGTGAGGCAATAACGTCATTGTAGCCATTGCATTGCGACATCGGGCGACGCCTCTTATCGTGACGTCACACGTTAAGGAGACGCTCTTGAAAATTGCGATTCTGGGTGCCGGCGCGCTAGGCTGCGCGATCGGCGCGACGCTCACCGAAGGCGGTCACGAGACCTGGCTGATCGACCGGTCGGCCGCTCACGTCGAGGCCATGCGAAGCCATGGCCTGCGCGTCGACGACGCCCGCGGTTCGCGCCAGGTGGAAGTCCGCGCGAGCACCAACCCGAGCGAGGTTGGACCGGCGGAACTCGTCATTGTGCTCGTCAAATCGTTCCATACGGACACGGCAATCCGCGGCGCGCTGCCGCTGGTCGGACCCGACACGCTGGTGCTGTCGCTGCAGAACGGCCTCGGCCACGAAGACATCCTTGCAGACGCGGTGGGCCGCGAACGGGTACTGGCGGGCAAAACTTACGTGGGCGGCGTACTGCGGGGCGCGGCGCATATCGAGTCGGGCGTCGTGGGCAAACACACGATCATTGGCGAACTGGATGGACGCGTGACGGATCGCGTTCGCCGCGTTGCCGACGCATTCAATGGTGCCGGTCTCACGACGCAGGTCAGCGACAATATCGTCGGCACGATGTGGGACAAGCTGCTGGTGAATGTGGCAACCGGCGCGCTGACCGGCATCACGTCGCTCACCTACGGCCAGCTGTATGAAGAGCCTTTGCTCAAGGCCACATCGCTCGCGGCCGTGGCTGAAGCGATCGCGGTCGCGCAGGCCGCGGGCGTCACGCTTTCGATGACGGATCCCGAGCAGGCGTGGACGCTCGCGGCGCAGGGGCTGCCTGCTGCGTTCAAGACCTCGATGCTGCAAAGCCTGGAAAAAGGCTCGGCAACCGAAATCGACTTCATCAACGGCTCGGTCGTGCGCTGGGGCGCGCGGCACGGCGTGCCGACGCCGGTCAACGCGACGCTCGTCGCGTGCATCAAGGGCATCGAACGCGCGATGGCCGATCGCCAGAATGCGGGGAGTCACGTATGAGCGCGCCGAAAGCGTATCTCGAACACGTCGCGGTATTCGTGCGCGACATCCACTGGCACATCCGCTTTTTCGAGGACGTGTTCGGCATGACGATGCGCGAGGTCGACGGCACGCCTGAAGCGCCACGCCAGTACTGGACGCTCGGCGGCATGCAGTTCATCGCCATGCCGGACTTCGCGGGACCGGAAGGACGTCTCGCTCATCTCGGCATCATGTGCGAGGACGTCGAGGCGGCGCTTACCGCCGCCCGCCGCTACGACGTGCAGCCGATGCCGCAAGGCCCGAACTGGCTGCGTTTGCCCGATGGCCTCGCGCTCGAATTCATTCAGGCGAGACCCGCGCGCTGCGTCGCGCAGGCGCTTTCCATCGACCCGCGCTCGGAGGTATGACATGACCATCGTCGAGAAATACTGGGACGACGCGCGCGAAGGCGACGAGTGCATCAGCCCGCATTACACCGTCACGAAGGAGCGGATTCTCGCGTATGCGGAGCTCACCGGCGACCACACACCTGTCCACGTGGATGAAGCGTATGCGAACGCCAGCCACTTCGGCTGTCTCGTGGCGCATGGGCTATTCGGTCTGTCGATCGCGGATGGCCTTAAAACGCAGAGCGATTACCGCTTTCTGCCAGGCATGTCGCTCGGCTGGAGCTGGGACTTCGTACTGCCGATCAAGGTCAACGACGTGCTGCACGTGAAGTTTCGCGTCGGCTCGATGCGGCCGAGCAGGAGTCGTCCCGACTGGGGCATCGTGATTCTGCCTTCGGAACTGATCAATCAGCACGGCGAAGTCGTGCAACGCGGCGAGCATCGTCTGATGGTGCCGCGCCGGCCGGGAGCCGCGCAATGAAACAGGCACGTCCACTGGAAGGGATTCGCGTCGTCGATTACAGCCATTTTCTCGCGGGCCCGTATGTGGGGCGTTGCCTCGCAGCGCTGGGCGCGGAAGTGATCAAGGTCGAACGGCCCGGTGGCGGCGACGCCGGACGTCAGCACGCTAGCGTGCTCGACGATCGGTCAAGCGGCTATTTCCTGCAGCTGAACATGGGCAAGCGCGGCGTCAGCGTGAACATGAAGGACCCGCGCGGCAAGGCCTTCATGGAACGTCTGTGCGACTCGGCGGATGTGTTCGTGGAGAACTACCGTCCCGGCGCGCTCGAAAAGCTCGGTCTCGGCTATGAGGCGCTGTCGGCGCGCAATCCGCGGCTCGTCTATTGCTCGATTTCCGCATATGGGCACACTGGACCGGACGCTCATCGCGCGGGTTTCGGCCTGATTGCCGAGGCCAAGAGCGGCATCATGCAGATGGTGGGCTCGCCGGGCGAGCGTCCGCCGCTGCTGCGCATTTCGCTTGGCGACATGTACACCGGAATCCACGCGGTCGCTGCGATCAATGCAGCGCTGCTCGGCCGCGTGAAGAGCGGGCGTGGCCAGCATATCGACATGGCGCTGTACGACACGCTCGTGTCGATGCACGAGTACGCGGTCCAGTGCTACACGCTTGCCGATGTCCTGCCCGAGCAGACAGGACACGACATGCCCGGCTCGACGTTGTACGGCGTGTTCCGCGCGACCGACGGCGATCTGGTGATCGCCGCGCAGGTAGACGATGCATGGAAGCGCTTCGCCGCGTTGATCGAAGAGAACGGTGGCCCGCGCGGCTTTGGCAACGATGCAAGGTTTCACGACAGCGTCGGGCGCAACGCGCATCGGCGCGAGATTCTCGCGGTGGTCGAGCCGTGGGTCGCGGCGCACACGGTCGCACAGATCCTCGAACTGCTAGACGCTATCGACGTGCCGTGCGCGAAGGTGCAACGCATTGACGAAGTGATTGCCGATCCGCAGATCCAGGCACGCGGGATGATCGTCGAGCAGGAGCACCCGCGCTACGGGACACTGCGTTTGCCGAACTTGCCGTTCCGGTTTTCTGCGTGTGACACGACGATCCGGGAGGTCGCGCCGGATCTCGGACAGCACAACGGCGAAGTCGCGCGATCGCTGGGATTTACGCCGGCCGAAATCGATGCGATGCAGACAGATGGCGTGTTGTTCGAAAAGTGAGGCAAACGATGAGCGATACCTATGCGGTGATCGGCAATCCGATCAGCCACACGAAATCACCGCTGATTCACGGGCTTTTTGCGCGAGCGACGCAGCAGGCGATGCACTACGTGGCAATCGAGGGTCCGCGTGAACCGGCTGATGCGTTCGCGGCCACGGTGCGCGAATTCATCGCGGCGGGCGGCAAGGGTATGAACATCACCGCGCCGTTCAAGCTGGCCGCATTCGAGATGGCCGACGAGCGCAGCGAACGCGCGACGCTCGCCGGTGCAGCAAATGCGTTCAAGTTCGACAACGGCCGGGTTCTTGCGGAGAACTTCGATGGCATTGGACTGCTGCGCGACATCGAGGTGAATCTGCACACGCCGCTTGCAGGCAAGCGGGTGTTGGTGCTCGGCGCGGGCGGTGCGGCGCGCGGCGCGCTGCTGCCGTTTCTGGACGCGGGTCCCGCGCAACTGGTGATAGTGAATCGCCATGTCGAGAAAGCACAAGCGCTGGCGTCGCAGGGCGCGTCGCACGGTCCGGTCACCGCTTGCACTTATGACGACCTTGCACGGATGGGGCGTTTCGATCTGGTGGTCAACGCGACCTCCGCCAGCCTGACGGGCGATTTGCCGCCCGTGCCGCCAACAGTCTTCAGTCCGCAGGGCACAGCCTATGAACTCGCGTACGGCAAACGCCTGACGCCGTTCCTGCGGCTCGCCCGCAATGCCGGAGTGGCCGGTGTCGCGGACGGCGTCGGCATGCTGGTCGAGCAGGCCGCGCAAGCGTTTCTCTGGTGGCGCGGCGTGCGGCCCGACACGCAAGCGGTGATTGACCGGCTCACGGTTCCGCTCGATTGAGCGAGTGAGCTCGAACTGGCTGGGTCATCGCTTTCCCTTTATCTCTCGTTTTGACAAGTGAGAGTCGTGGTGAAATAGCGTGTAGACATCCTAAGGTGCTGGCCATTGGCAGTCGCGGTAGTGAGCCTGTGACGTATCCGCGATATGCGTCGGTCTGGGCGCTAACCAGATCGCAAGCGCCCCGATCACGAAGCAACGCGCAATGTTGAAAAACAACTGGTTCGGGGCGAGCATGACCGCCTGCGACTCGACCGCGTTGCTAATCTGCGCCTGTGCCTACTCGCTTTTCATTCGTCATCTGTGCCGCACATATTCATCCTGAATTTTTCGCACTCTTTTGTTTATCTAAATCGCATTGATGCGAATTGAATTCTTCAGGCGGGTGAAATTACCAATACCAGCGCGCGTGACGTGTCTGCTCAACAATTTGCGCAAAATCATGCGGTTATTTTTGGGTAGGGATTAAGACTTGGTTTTCGCTGACCGATATCCACGTTTATAGACAGGACTGACCTCAAGTCCGGTGACGCTGTTGCTCGCGATTTATCCGTCCGCGCGGTAGCGACTGAACGCGAATCCTGTCGGATCCCCTTTTCAAGGACACTTTCATTATGCTCGGCAATATCAAGATCGGCATTCGCCTCGTCGCCGCATTTCTCCTTGTCGCATCGGCCAGCGGTATCGTGGGCATGGTCGGCATCAGCAACGCCAGCAAGCTCAACGAACTGGCCGATCGCATGTACAGCACCGAATTGCTGGGCATGTCCTATATCAAGGAGGCGAACATCGACCTTATTTATATCGGGCGCGCCCGCTCCAATGCGCTGCTGGCCTCCACGGCGGAAGAACGCGCGAAGTTCGTCGACATGATGAACAAGTCTTTCGACTTGTTGAAAAGCAACATGGACAAAGCGCGTCCGCTCGTGACATCGGAAAAGGGCAAACAGCTGTTGGACAACTTTTCGCGAACCTGGGAAGCGTACATGCGCGATCAGGCAACGCTGGCCCCGCTCATCAGTGCCAGCAAACTAAGCGACCACGATCCGGCACTGACGACTGCGCTCGCAGCGGTGCGCGAAAAAGCGAACGTGCTCGACGACACGATGACGCAGCTTGCTGAACTGAAGGACGCCGGCGCGAAGGAGGCCTCCCGGGAGACCGCCGCGCTGTACGAGCAAAGCCGCTCGCTGATGATCGGCACGATTGCGGCGGCTCTCGTATTGGGCGTGCTGCTCGGCTTCGTCATCAGTCGCGGTGTGAGCAAGCCTTTGGCGCAGGCGCTGGACGCTGCAAACCGGCTTGCTGAAGGCGATCTCACGGTGCGCGTCGAATCGAAGAACAAGGACGAGGTGGGCCAACTGCTGCGGGCGATGCAAAACATGATCGCGCGGCTCTCGGACGTCGTGGGCGAGGTCAATAGCGGCGCTGAAGCGCTGGCGGGCGCGGCCGAGGAAGTTAGCGCCACCGCGCAATCGTTAAGCCAGGCGTCCAGCGAACAGGCGGCCGGCGTGGAAGAGACGAGCGCGTCGATCGAACAGATGACGGCGTCGATTTCGCAGAACAACGAAAACGCACAAGTGACCGACGGCATGGCGCAGCAGGCCGCGAAAGAAGCCATCCACAGCGGCGAAGCGGTCAAGTCGACCGTCAGCGCGATGAAACAGATCGCGCAGAAGATTGGCATCATCGACGACATCGCGTACCAGACCAATCTGCTGGCGCTGAACGCTGCGATCGAGGCGGCGCGAGCCGGCGAGCACGGCAAAGGCTTTGCCGTGGTGGCGGCCGAGGTGCGCAAGCTCGCGGAGCGCAGCCAGGTGGCGGCGCAGGAGATCGGCACCGTCGCGGGCTCCAGCGTGGAATTGGCGGAGAAGGCCGGCGCGCTGCTCGATTCGATGGTGCCAAACATCAAGAAGACATCGGAACTGGTGCAGGAAATCACCGCAGCATCCGAAGAGCAGTCTTCCGGCGTCGGGCAGATCAACGTCGCGGTCAGTCAGTTGAGCCAGACGACGCAACAGAATGCGTCAAGCTCCGAGGAGCTCGCAGCGACCGCCGAAGAAATGAGCAGCCAGTCAGAACAATTGCGGCAAGCGATGACCTTCTTCCGCCTGGCCTCCGGCAGTAACACGGTGCGCGCGAACGACGCCGGCAACGTCCGCGCTTCGGCTACACGCACGCGTGGGCGCACGGCCGTGAAACCAGCTGCGGGTCTCGCATTGGCACCAAGCCACGTGTTTGCCAGCACCGAGTTGCCCGACGAATCCCAGTTCGCGAAATTCTGATCGGAGGGTCGAGTGATGAACCAGATTCCCGTTTCTGCAGGACCCCGGGCGCAGATCGACGCGCCCGAGGCCGCAAACGTTAGCGGGCCGGCGCAGGTGCTGACCTTCATGTTGGCTAACGAAGCGTTCGGCATCGGCATTCTGTCGATCAAGGAAATCATCAGCTACACCGCGATGACGACGGTGCCGATGATGCCCGCGCTCGCGCGCGGCGTCATCAATTTGCGCGGCGCGGTAGTGCCGGTGATGGATCTGCTCGCCCGCTTCGGCAGACCCTCGTCCGAGGTGACGAAGCGCACGTGCATCGTGATCGTCGAAGTGCAACTGGCAGGCGAGCGGCAAGATATCGGCATCGTGGTGGATGCCGTAAACGAGGTGCTCGAAATTCCCGCTTCGGATATCGAACCCCCGCCGTCGTTCGGCTCGTCGATCCGTACCGAGTTCATTCAAGGCATGGGTAAGGTGCGCGGCAAGTTCGTGATCCTGCTCGCGCTGCAACACATGATGTCGGCAAGCGACATGGCGGCGCTCCAGACCGCCGCCGAAACAGCGCATTGATACCACAAACGCCATCGCGCCGCAATGGGTTACGCCTTTGCGGCGCGATGGCGTTTACACGTGGAAAGAGTTGGATGCAGCGGGACAGAGTTCGAAGCGCCGCGCGGCAATCAGCTGCGTTGCGCCTGAACCAGCGCGATCTCCTTGCTGATCGCTGAAAGCGGCACCACCTTGTCGACGCCGCCGCGTTTGATCGCTTCCCGCGGCATGCCGAATACGACGCAGCTCTCCTCGTCCTGCGCGACTGTACGCGCACCGGCGGCATGCATTTCGGCAAGCCCGGCCGCGCCGTCGTCGCCCATGCCGGTCATGATGATGCCCAGCGCGTTGCGGCCCGCGCTGCGGGCCACCGAGCGAAACAGTACGTCGACGGAGGGACGATGGCGATTGACGAGCGGTCCGTCGATGACGTCGACGACATGTTGCGCGCCGCTGCGACGCACAGCCAGATGCTTGCCGCCTGGCGCGATCAGCGCACGGCCCTGCGTTACCCGATCGTTGGACTGAGCTTCCTTGACCTCGATTTCGCAAAGGCGATTGAGCCGCTCGGCAAACGCCGCCGTAAACTTTTCGGGCATGTGCTGCACGACGACGATGCCAGGTGAAACACGCGGTAGCGCCGTCAATACGACTTCGAGCGCTTGCGTGCCACCCGTCGACGTGCCGATCGCCACAATGCGCTCGGTCATTTGCGAGAGTGCGCCCGATGTGCCGGGCACGCCCGGCGGCAACACCGCATCCGCCGTATGTTTGGGCACAGGAGCGGCTACGGGATGTCTGCGCGCTAGCCGCGTGGCATTCACGCGCGTTGCAGCGCGAATCGTCGTGGTCAGTTCTTCGGCGCTCTCCAGCAGAAACTGCTTGAGACCGAGCCGAGGCTTGGCGACAACCGACACAGCGCCTGCCGCCATCGCGTCGATGGTCGTGCGGGCGCCTTTCTCGGTGAGCGTGGAGCAGATCACGACGGGCGTGGGCCGCTCCGCCATGATTTTCTTGAGGAACGTAATGCCGTCCATACGCGGCATCTCGACGTCAAGCAGGATTACGTCGGGCCAGCCGTGCACGAGACGGCTCATCGCGGCGATGGGGTCTGCGACCGCATCCATCACTTCGATACCAGCCTCCGTGAGCATGCCGGACACCACCTGCCTGACGACAGCGGAGTCGTCTACGATCAATACACGGATTCGAGCCATCGATATGTCGCCTCAATGACCGGCGCGGCCGGGCTTACGGTAAATCGAAGGGGCAACCGGAATCAGGTCGATGCCGAGGTCATGCAGGCTCTCCGAGTGTCCGATGCAAAGATAGCCGTCGGGACGCACCATCGAAACGACGCGCTGAACAACTTCGCGTTTTGTCGGCGGGTCGAAATAAATCATGACGTTGCGCAGGAACGCTACGTCGAAGCGCCCCAAGTCAGGCAACGGCGCGACGAGATTCGCCTGCGCGAAATGCACGTGCTGGCGCAGCGACCGCTCGACGAGCAGCGTGCCTTCCTGCACACCCGTCCCGCGCAAGCAGAACCGTTTGCGGTAGTCGGCCGGCATCTGGCGCGCGCGAATGTCGGGGTAATGGGCGCGCTGCGCGGCCTGCAGCATGCGCGTGCTGATGTCTGTGCCGACGACCTCGAACGGCCGGACGCCAAGGCGGTCAGCCAGGACCATCGCCATGCTGTATGCCTCTTCGCCGCTCGAGCATGCCGCGCTCCATGTGCGGAACACCGTTGCCCGTGATTCGGACGCGACCGTGCCTAGAAAGTCGAAGTGCTTGGGTTCCCTGAAGAAGTACGTTTCGTTGGTGGTCAACAGATCGATGGCAATCTGTCGTTCGGCGCCATGCGCCTTGCTCGAAACCAGCGCGAAGTACGCACCGTAGGTGTCGAGCTGGCACGCGCGCAGGCGCTTGGCCAGCCGGCCGCTGACGAGCGCCTTCTTCGCGGGCGCGAGACTGATTCCGGCCGCGTCCAGAATGAAGGCTTGGAATTGCCTGAACTCGGTATCGGTAATTGCTTCCATCTGTCTGTGCTCGCTATTGCGTGGCGGCGAATGTCGCGCTGCCAACGTTCGGACTCGCGGGTCCGGCCATGGCCACCAGGTCGGCGATGTCGAGAATCAGCGCGACGTCGCCGCTGCCGAGGATGGTCGAGCCGCTTACGCCGCGCACTTTGCCGAATACCTTCGACAGCGGTTTGATGACGGTCTGAGCTTCACCCAGGAGACGATCGACCACCAGGCCCAAACGTTGGCCCGCATGCTTCACGACGACGATGTTCGGGCGCGCGCTTACAGGCCCATTCAGTTCGAAACGCTCGCGTAGTCGAATGAAAGGCAGCACTTGTCCGCGCAGGTCGGTGTAGTCGTGCGCGCCGCTCGCGGAAAATTCAACGCACTCTTCGACCGCATCGAGCGGCAGGATGAAGATGGAATCGCCGACGCAGACCTGGAAGCCCTCGATGATGGCGAGCGTCAGCGGCAATCTCACCGAAATCGTGGTGCCGATGCCCGCGCGACTGTGAACACCGATACTGCCGCGCAGCGCCGTAATGTTGCGCTTTACCACGTCCATGCCGACACCACGGCCCGACAGGTTCGTCACGCGTTCCGCCGTCGAAAAACCGGGCTCGAAGATGAGCGCATAGACTTCGTCGTCCGAAAGCGTTGCGTCCTGCGGCACCAGCCCGCGCTCCACGGCTTTTGCCAGGATGCGGTTCCGATCGAGCCCGCCGCCGTCGTCGCTCACTTCGATCACGATCGAGCCCGAATCATGGAAGGCATTCAGCGTGACCGTGCCCTGTTCGGGCTTGCCGCGCGCACGACGCACGTCGGCGGTCTCTATGCCATGGTCCATCGAATTGCGTACGAGGTGCGTCAACGGATCACCGATTTTCTCGACGACCGTCTTGTCGAGTTCCGTGTCCTCGCCCTGGACCACCAGGTCGATGTGTTTGCCAAGCTCTTGCGCGACGTCGTGTACCACACGACGAAAGCGATTGAACGTTCCGCCGATTTTCACCATGCGCAGTTGCAGCGCGCTGTCCCGCACTTTCTGTATCAGGCCGTTCAGCGTTGCCGCGGATTCGCGCAACTCGGTGTTCTGCGCCCTGCTCGCTGCCAGCTCCGTGCTGGCCGAGGCCGTGATGAGTTCGCCGACGAGATCAATCAGGTGGTCGAGCTTGTCTGCGTCGATGCGAATGGAGTGTGAGTCGGCAGACTTGTTTTCGCGCGTCGCGGCGCCGCTGCGGGTCGGCGTTGCGGCGGCAGTCGTTGCACCGTGGTCCTGGGGGCGGTGCTCCGTAACCGGAGCAATATCGTCCGGCGCTTCGGTAATGGGCGGTAACGGCGACGGCGCGGTTTCGTCGCTGTCGGTCCATATCTTCAGCTCGCAGTCGTCGCGAATGAACTCGAATGCGCCTTCGATGGCCTGTCTGCCCGCGTCGCTGAGCAGTTCGATATGGAAGTCGAGAAAACAGGCTTCGGGATCGAGCGTGTCGAGCGACGGTACGCGGTCGCTATTTGCGCATACGCGTGCGATGTCGCCTAGCCGCGCAAGATAGAGAACGATCGAGAGGGGGTCCATCCCGTTGCGCAACACCGGCTCGCCACATTGCAGCGAGATCGACCAGCGTTGCATACCGGGCGCGGCAGTCGCTATGGCAGCGTCGTCCGGCGCGACATCGCAGGCGGTTTGCGACGCGGGTTGCGGCACAGCCAGATAACGGCTCAGGGCGTCCACGAGCGGCTGTGCCTGCGCGAGCAGCGCCTCGTCCAGGCAATTGCCTGTTTCGGCCGTCAGCTCCACGAGCTGACCGATGTGGTCCCCACACGCGAGCAGCAGCGAGGTCAGCGATTCGTCGATGCCGATCTCGTTGTCGCGCACACGGTCGAGTACGCTCTCGACTACATGCGTGAACGCCACGATGCCGTCGATACCGAAGAGTCCCGACGACCCCTTGATCGTATGCGCCGCACGAAAAACGGCGTTGATCTCATCGCTCGGGTCGGCGCTCTCGCGCATGCTCAGCAGACCGTTCTCCATCTGCGCGAGCAGCTCGCGGCTTTCGGCGACAAACGTTTGCAGTGCGTCGTCGAGATTCATCACGCGTGCTCCTGAAGAACCGATAGCGTTTCCGTCGACGGCTGCGCTTGCGCCAATGTCGATGGCACACCTAATAGCGCGAGTGTCGCGAGTACAGCGTCGCTCGCGCCGAAGAACTCGCATATCTGCTGGCGCTCGGCCGCAAGGCGTCGCGCGGCGACGAGCAGTTGCACGCCGGCGCAGTCGATCTCTGGTACGGCGGACAGGTCAAAGTGAACGGAGACGCCGCGCTTGAGCGCCTCCAGCATGAACTCCTTGAGTTCAGCGGCGTGATAGATCGTCATCGGCACTTCGATCGGCGCGGTATAGGCGGCATTCATCGCACGTGTTCCGTCGTCGAGATTCAAGGCAACACCAGCTTTTCGACGGCGGCGAGCAGTTGCGGCGGCTGGAACGGTTTGACGACCCACGCCTTGGCGCCCGCCTGTTGGCCTTCGCGTTTCTTCGCGTCCTGGCTCTCAGTGGTCAGCATGACGATCGGCGTGAACCTGTAGGCGGGCATCTGCTTGACCGCCTTGATGAACGCAATGCCGTCCATGTTCGGCATGTTGAGGTCGCTGATCATCAGGTGAACCTTCTGGCCTTGCAGTTTCGCGAGCGCGTCTTTGCCGTCGCATCCTTCGATGACCTGGTAGCCCGCGCCGCGCAGCGCAATTCCAACGACCTGGCGTACCGACGCAGAATCGTCAACGATCATGATGGTTTTGGCCATGCTGGTCCTCAAAAGAAAGTAATGTCGGAATCAGTGTTGGTCGATTGCGCCTGCTCTTGCGGAGGGAGCTGCGCTTTGCCCCGATGCAGCGCGCGCTCCTCGTCCATCGCATAGGTGCGCTCAAGCTCGTCGAGCAATGCCGTGGCATCGAGCATCGGCACTGCGGCGCCGGCTTCGTATTGCCCGCAGTGCTGATCGACAACGGCGGGAAGGCGCTCAATGTTGGCCTTCACGTGCTGCATGATCTGGCTCACGCGGTCCTGAAACTGCAATTGCACCAGTGCCTCGTACACTTCGGCCTTGATGCTGCGGCTTTCGCCGCGCAGCAGTTCGGTAGCCGATTCGAGCGAGGACGTGAACTCGCGGAAGCGGATCAGGACCTGCTCGATGGCGCGTTGCGAGTCAGACATCGCCACGGTGTCCTGCTCGGCGGTCTCTTCTGCTGCGTGACATGCGGAGACGATAGCGTTGCGGATCGTTTCGATTTTGGCGGCAATGCTCACGCCCGTTTCGCTCGACCGGCGCGACAGAGCGCGCACTTCCTGTGCGACGGTCGCAAATCCGCGCCCCAGGTCGCCCGCATGCGCGGCCTCAATGGCCGCATTGATCGCAAGCAGGTTAGTCTGTTGCGTAACGAGCTTGATCGCTTCGACCATCTCGCTCAGTTCATCGATAACGCCGTGCAGGCCCTGCACCTTGGCGAGCATTTCGGCCTTGCTATCCATGGCGGCGCGCAGCCGTTGCACGACGGCCTGCAATTCGAGTTCGCTGGAGGCATAGACGTTGTTGCCACCGGACGCGCCTTCGCCGCTCGTCGAAACGCCCAGCACCGTATCGAGCCGCGAAGCAATGTCGCCGAATCGTCCGCTCAACGCGGTGACGGCATCTTCCATTTGCGTGCGCGACGATTCGATATGGCGAGCCCAGACGGGCGCCAGTGTGTCGCTGAACGCGCGCTGGCTGTCGAGGTAACGGGACAATTGCTGCAAGAAGCGGGCGTCGACGTTGCGCTGCCGTACGCCGGCGAAGATACCTGCGATTGCAAGCCCTGCGCCGATGGCGCCGCCGCTGGTGCTGAACGACGAAACGGCGAAGCAGGCGAGCGCACCGCCGCATCCGAGGAGCGGCGCCGCGAGCCAGACCAATCTATTTTGCGTATGCTTCATCGCCTTATCGATTTTTTAATGCTCGGTAAATAATGCGGCTCAATATTCGGAAATACGAGAACGGCAGTTATGAGCGCGTTTACGTTCGCTAGTGTTTTTTCTTGATGGTGATAAATGGGGTGCGCGGGTTATGGCTCGCGAAAGATTGCCCGGTCGGCTCTCGTGAGCCGCGTGGATTTTTTCTTTCCATCTCCGAAGTGGAAGGCAGTGTTCTCTCGCCGCGCCCCAAAGACGCGGGTTCTTTGCTTATCGAGCGTCGCCGCTTTTTTATTATCGTGAGCGCGCATTAAACGACGTCCCTTGCGCATTGCCATGCTAAATGCATCAGGCCATGTTTAATTTCAGTCGCCAACGCAGCAAAGCCTCGTAGTCAGTCAGGCAGCCGATATCGCAGCGTTCAAGGCGACACATCTGCCAGTGGGCGATGATCAGCTACCGATGATTGAACAAACCAACGAGCTGGTGCGCCGATTAATAACACTGTCGACCTACCCGTTCTGGACGAGTATGGGACGGTGCTGTCACAGGTCGCACAGCTACCCAGCATCGATGGCAAGACCAGGATAAGCAAATCCCTCGGGAACGCCGTCACGCCAGGTGCCACCCCTGATGGTGACATCCGGCATCGACGTGCTGCACTGCCGGATGCCGCCGCCACGAGGCGCCCTGTTCGCGCGCTCACTGACTACATGGGCCATGCTCGGTCCTTGTCATTTCAACGAAAAGGCCCCTATTCCCCAAGCTGATCGCAACGTTGGGACCTGTCACATTCGCCTAACCTGCACGTATCGATGCATGTCTTTGCAATCAGTACCGATCAATCGCGCGCTGTTGAATAACAGCCCAAGCCCGCTTTCTGCAAGGTTATGGTGAAACCAGTCCAACTTACCGCCGCGACAGGCGCGGCACTTGCCCTCTTCCTGTCCGCTTGCGGCGGAAGCACCTCAACGTCCACTTCGGGCGCCGTGTACATGGGGCCCGTTGCCAATGCTTCCGTGAGCGCCTATGCAATCGCACCGGACGGTTCCGTGGCCGACACGCCGCTTGCGACGGGCAGCACCCGCAGCGACGGCACGTTTTCTCTTCCCGGCAATCTGCGCTACCCCGTGCTGATCCGGGCGACGGGCGGCGCCTATGAAGAAGAATCGACGGGTGAAAAGACCGCGATGCCGGGCGAGATCGACGCCGTGTATCTCAGCGCGCCGTCACAGATGATTGTGTCCGTCTACTCGAACGCCGTGGTCGCGGATGCGCGGGCGGCGGGTGGCCTCACTGCAGGCAACGTCGCTGCCGCCATGTCGCGCGTGAACGCCTTCGCTGGCGACATCGACGTGCAGCAGACGGCTCCTGCCTTCGTCACGGCAAATGCGGCGAGCGGATCGGCTGACGTATCGAACGGCGCGAAAATGGCGCTCGCGCTCGGCGCGGAATCGCAAAGCCGGACGTCGACGGGTGTTTCCATCGCCGGCAGCACGCAAAACATCGTGAGCCAGTCCGCGAACGGCGACACGCTCGCCGAATGCAACGCGGGCGCGGGCAACCCGTCGGACGACGGCACAATCGCCGCGCCCGACGGCGCCAACTGTGCGGTCAGCACAGGCACGGTGGACTTCATGGGCAATCCGCGCAACCGTTCGGGCATCACATCGCTCGCCGCGCTCAAGCAGATCATTCCGGGCAAGACCGCCAACATTACGGTGAGCAGCCAGGCCTGCCACGATCGCATCGCGCTTTACAGCGAACAGCGCTCCCTTTTCATGGCCCGCCGAGACGATGTACAGGCGCGGTTGGGTGGCACCCTAACGTCGGACAACTGGTCGAGCTTCCCCGACGCAGGTTCGTGGGGACCACGCGCCGCGCAGTACGGCGCCATTGCGACCAGTTCATGCGCCGCCGACGGCCCCACCTTCCAGCGTGAACTGCTGATGGCCGTCGAGAACTACTGGATCGACCAGAACCTGAACTATTGCCACCATCACATTCCTGGCTGGGTGCCGCCCGCCTCCCGGCCCTCGTTCTTCAACTCCTATGTGAAATCGACCAAGATGACTTGCACGCCGCATCGCGCGAGCAACGGCGCGCAGACACTCGCGACGCTCACGAATGCCGATATCAAATGGCAAGGTGTCGATTGCTCGGACTTCACCTCGTGGGCCTACAACTTCGCAGGTGTCACGCACGCGAGCGGAAATCTGCAGACGGGCATCGGTACGCAGGCATGTTCGATCGGCACAGACCCGCTGGTGTCCGTGACGGATCAGGCTGGCGTCCTGCTCGACATCAATCAGGACAATATCGAGCAACTGGTCGATCGCTTGCGGCCGGGCGACCTGTTGTACATCACGGAATCCGCGCTGCCGAAATCTGCCCCTGCGAACGTGGCGTCGGGATTCGTGGTGTCGCACGTGGTGACATGGACGGGGATGCGTTTCAGCGACCTGCGCAACGGACCCGAAGGCCAGTACTACGATCCCGCGACGGCCGGTCAACCAGGCTCCCGTCTTGGCGTCGACTTCGCGAATTACTTCAAGCGCGCTGACGGTTTGAAGACGAAGGTCGATCTGTCGCAACTGGGTACGACGGACATGGACCCGTGGATCATCATCGACAGTCACTACGCGGGTCCCGCGTATCGTCCGTTCATTCTGAAGACGTCGAAGCTGGGCGCGGACTGGTATGTAACGAGTTTGTCGAATGTGCGCCGCGTTATCGACGCCGACTCTGCCCGCAGCGACCCCGACCTCGCACCGCTCATTATTACCAAAGAAGCGACGCAGCAGGGGCAGTTCAGCAAGATGGTCACTTTGAGCTCGCAGCAGTCGCGCGATTCGTCGGCGGGACACAAGCTCGTCTATCAGGTCTCCGGCGCCACGGGTACGCCGACGTGTTACCGCGTCGCGACAAAGACGCTTGACGCCGCGAGCGCTTCCACAACGGCCGCCAGGTAATACGCCCAGTGCACCGCTCAGAGGCGGAGCTTCACAGATATCTCACGTGCGGGCACACAGCAACGCGTTCGTTCTGAACGTCCTGTGTCTGCACGTGATGCATTGACGCCTCAAGGTCCGAGGGCTGAAGCCGTGATGCACACGCAAGCACGGTGCAATCGCGCTCCTCGGACGTGCCAGGCGGGTGCTTGGGGACACGCGCATAGCCCAGCGGAAGAAACGCGCAATCAACGGCAGTTTCACGCTTTTGTTCGGTGCATCGCCAGGGTGACCGGTGCCTTAAGCTTTGGCGATTAAGATGTCATGCCAGACGCCCGCCTCATGGATGAGCGAACGCTGTCGCGGTGACGGCTACCTGGAATTGATCCTGACGCCATGAGTATCCTCATTCTTACCGAACCGATACGATCCGTTTCCTCTCCCAAGTCCGACCGCGGCAGGAAGTGATGCGTGCTCTTTGCAGATGGCGTTCCGAGAGCAGGATGGCACGCGGCCTTCTGGCCAGGATCGCGCTTGTCGTTCTGTCGGCAATCCTGACGACCATGCTCGTCTTCTGGCTGCTAAGACCGGCGGTTCCGCGCAGCATCACCATCAGTACCGGTCAACCCGACAGCTCGCTCAACTGGATGGGCAGGCAATACGCCAAGGTTCTTGCGCGCTATGGCATCACGCTCAAGGTTGTGACCTCCGATGGCTCGCGGCAGAATCTGGAGCGTCTGCTCGATCCCGCTCAGCAAGTCGACGTGGCGCTGGTTCAGGGCGGCGTCGCCGCAGAGCAGCAAGCCGCCGAACTCATGTCGCTTGGCAGCGTGACTTATGTGCCGTTGCTGGTCTTCCATCGCGGCAATGTCTTGACGTCCTTGTCGCAACTCAGCGGCAAGCGCATCGCAATCGGCCGTGAAGGCAGCGGCACGCGCGAGCTGTCGCTCAAACTGCTGGCGGTGAACGGCGTGACGCCCGACGCAGACACGACTCTGCTCTCGACAGACGGCCTCGAAGCAGCCACTCAGCTCGTCAACGGCGACGCCGATGCCGTCATCCTGAGTGGAGATTCGGCCACGCGCGCGCTCATGTTGCGTTTGTACAAAGTACCGGGCATCTCCCTGATGGATTTTGCCGATGCGCCCGCCTACACGCGGCGCTTTTCGTATCTCGACGAGATCGACCTGCCGCCCGGCATACTCGATCTCGGCCGGCGTATTCCGCCGCAGACCGTGCACCTGATCGCGCCCACTGTCGAGCTCGTGGCGCGCAAGGGCCTGCATCCCGCACTTTCCGATCTGCTCATCGAGGCGGCACAGGAGGTCCATGGAAAGTCGACGATTATGCAGAAGGCAGGACAGTTTCCGAATTCGATCGCACGTGATTTTCCGATCAGCGAGGAGGCGACTCGCTACTACCGTTCCGGAAAGAGCTATCTGTACCGCAAGCTGCCCTTCTGGCTCGCGTGTGCGACGGATCGTGCGCTCCTGCTGCTCGTGCCGCTCATGGTGCTGATTGTTCCGGCGCTTCGACTCATTCCCGCGTTATATCGCTGGCGAATCCGATCGCGAATCTACCGGTTCTATGGCCGTCTGCTGGCGGTCGAGCGCAAGGCACTCGCACTCGGTGACGACGACGACCGTTACCCGCTGCTTGCCGAGCTGGTTTCCGTTGAACAGTCGCTGGACCGCATACGGCTTCCGCTTGCGTATGCGGACGCTCTTTACATCTTGCGCGAGCATATCGTCCTCGTGCGGACGCGTCTTGGCGTCATGATAGAAGGCTCTCTCCAGGGATGAGCGCCTGGGTGTCGCGAAGCGCCCCAGCAAATCTATAACTCTCAAATAAACAGAAATGCGACGATTTATCGGCACTCTCATTGTTTTCGCGCTTCCTTTGATGTCGTACGGAGGAAGCGCCAATACGCCTTCGAATCGCGCCGACGCGACGTCATCGACGGAGGGGACGTCTGCTGCCGCTCGATCTCATCCAACGACGACGGGTGCCAGCAATGTATTGCCAGTGAGCGTTCGGACGCCGAATTACGACTTCAACCGGGCTCTTGTCAGCGTCACAGTCTGCGTGCCTGGCACGTCGTTGTGCGAGACAGTCGATAACGTCATGGTGGACACTGGCTCTGTCGGCTTGCGATTGCAGCGTTCCGCCCTCAAGCATCCCGAACGCTTCGCGGCAATGGCAGGACCCGACGCTCACGCGCTGGCCGAGTGCTATAGGTTCGTCTCCTCGGCGGCCTGGGGAATCGTCACTCGCGTTGATCTCCGGTTGGCGGCCATCCAGGCATCGAGCATTCCGATTCAGATCGTCGATGAATCAAACGCGTCGTATGGCGATCATCCTCGTCCCGACTCCTGCCTGAAGGGCAGTAAGCCCACATCGAACGGAACGCTCGGCATTGCTGCGGTGTCGCTGAACGACTGCAAGGATCCGTGCTTCATTTCGCTCAAGACACCACGTTACTACCAGTGTGCTGTGGATGGCTGCACACCCGTCGCCAGGGCCGTGGCGGCGAATTTCCGGGTCGTGCATCCAATCGCGGCGCTGCCCTCGGACAATAACGGGTATGTGCTCGACGTGCAGCCGGTTCCAGAGTCAGGCGCGACGGCCGCTCGGGGAACGCTTACGCTTGGTATCGGAACGCAACAGAACAATGTGCTCGACGTGACCAACGTGGTCGATCTCGCGCCGAATGGAACGTTTACCACGGTGTGGAACGGGCAGTCCTACCCCGCGAGCTACTTTGACACAGGCACCGAAGAATATTATTTCGCCACAGCGCCAGTTGGAGTGCAAGAGTGCGGCTCGCATTGGTGCGCGACGCCCGAAGCAGAGTTCTCCGCAACGCTGAAGGGCCAAACGACGGATGCGACCGCAAAGCTCCGCGTCGGCGACTCGGCCACGTTGGTGCGCAACGGCAAGGGCGCGTTCAGAAACGTGGCCATCGTCGCTCACAGGGACTCGCGCGCCGTCGTGTGGGGCATGCCCTTCTTCATCGGACGCAAAGTCTTCGTCAAGTTGACTGACGGGTCGGGCGGATCCGGCAATGCATATTACGCGTTCTCCAACGCCGTTTTTCCCTAGCGCCGGTCGAGCACTTCGTGCCAAGCCAGGTAACCTGGGGGCATGATGCCCCGCAAGCCGCATTCACGGATGTATCCGATGAAGGATTCCCGCCGCCGTATATCTCACGTGAATGAATGGAGAGGCACGATAGCTTCTGTAACGCAGGGTCCGTTCAACTTTAGTTGTTGTTCCCCGTTGCTGCAGACCTTGTTGTGTCCCAATACGAACTATTGGGGCGACCTGCTCCCCTCAAACAGCGCCAGCCGCAGAAGAGCTCGAAGGCCGTCTTGCCGGAGCAGATGAAGCGCTTTCCACGCTGCGAACGAATATGTGAAAATGCCTTCGCGAGGCGCTTTCCGCTGGCCGACGATTTGGGCAGGAACGCGAGCTCGTTGGAGGCTTGTCGATCACCCGGTCGTTCGCATGCACGGAGAAGGGATGATGCCCAATATTGCGCTGTCCGTGCTCGTGAACACGCTCCGCGGAATCCGCAACGAACTCACCGTCGCGACACTTGCCGGGCGCGCTCGGCAATGCATGGTCGCGACGCTCGCGACAGTCGCCACGGTGTATATCGCCCACTGGCTACGGCTGGATCAGATCTGGTGGCCCGTGATTTGCGCTTTCTCGCTGACGGGCCTCGAATTAAAGGCCTCACTGCTTCAAGGCGTTCAGCAGATCGCGGGGACGCTTTGCGGCGCGATCATCGGTTGGCTGCTCTCGGGACATGTCGCCGACCAGGTCGGCTTGTTTGTGCTGTGCGTCATGTTCCTTTCAGCGGGCGGTCTCTATCTCGCGACGAGCCGCGCCTTCAGCTACATGTGGATTCTTTCCACGGTTCTCGCCATCTTCATGATCGCGTCGGCACACACGCGCAGCGTGCTGAATCCTCAACGGATGGTTCTGATGCTTTTTGCAGGGGCGATGGTGGGCACGGCTGCGTATTGGGTCGTGTGCTCACTCGCCGACACCCTCTCGCGAATTATCGGTCACAAGCCGCGCGCTGCAGTCCCGGCCGCCGCGCCATCTGCCGCGCCGGGAGGTACGCTGGGACGCCTACGCCACACGGCGGCTGCGGCGGTAACGCTGTCCGTGCTCGCCTACCTTGCGTGGCGCTATCCGCTCGAAGGCTTCGCCCAGGCGATGACGACCGCCCTCGTCACGCTGCTCGTGCCGCTCGACGTGAGCGGCGCGTGGTCGCCTTACGCCGTCGCGCTGCGCATGTGCCATCGCCTGCTCGGCTGCCTTGCCGGCACCGTACTGGTGCTGGCCGCGCTTCCGCTCACGGCCGGGAACATGCACTACTGTGTGATCGCCCTCTTCGTGCTTGTTTGGCTGGCATGTCATTTTCGCTTCGGTGACTCGAATATCAGTTACGCGGGAACGCAGTGCGGCGCGGTCGTTATTCTCGCCTTCGTGCACGACGGGACCTGGCTCAGCGACAACGTTCAGGCCGCGTTCAGCCGTCTTATCGGCGTGACGGCAGGCATCGTCGTTCTGACGATGGTTCTCGCCGTCGCGAGCCGTGCCTTCTCCAGTTGGCCGCTGAGCGGGATCGTCAAGACATTCGTGGCCCGTCGCGATTGACCAAGGGTTTTCCAAAGGCAGCGGGTCGGCGAAAAAGCTTGTGCCGCCATTTCCGGGTAGGCGTCGGGCGGGTCTCGACCCGCATCCGTACTCCGGCACCAGGTCATCTGGACGGCGGCCTTCAGGAGAGCATCGAACTCTGCGAGAGCAGTCACCAATGAGACAGAGTTCGATGTTGAAACCCACCGCGGGTCTCTTCGTTTCTCACTGAGGACCTCATCGAAGTTGCACGTGTTATGGATCATGTGTCGTGCCTGGTCCATACACTTTTGCACCGCGCTGCGGCTCGCGCGCCTGATGCAGGACAATCGTGCATCGAAGCAGGCGTCCTGCCGGTGGACAACGCGGGAAATCTGTGACGGGACATCTATCGCATGAAGCACCCGTTCCGCTATCTGTCCGCTCTCGGCATCAACGTGCTGCTGCCGTGGCTCGCCTATCGGCTGGCGCTGCCGCACCGGGGCTACCTGCAGGCGCTCGCGGCGTCGGCGCTTCCCCCCCTTGCCTGGATGGCCTACGACTACATCCGTTTGCGGCACTTCGATGCGCTCTCCGCGCTGGCGCTCGTCAGTATCACGCTGTCGCTCGGCCTGACGCTCCTCGGGCGTGCGCCGCTAGAGCACGCTGTCGAGACGCCGATGATCTCGGGCTCGATCGGCATTGTGTTCCTGCTCTCGCTCGCCCTTCCACGCCCCCTTGTGTTCTACCTCGCGCGCTCAAGGGTCACGCGGAAGAACCCCCAGGGGGCGGCCGAATTCGAGCAGCACTGGCGCAAGCGCCCGGGCCTCGTAGCGATGATCCGCCGAATGACAGTCGTCTGGGGCGTTGCCCTCGTCGCGGAGAACGGGCTGCGTTGCTGGATCGTTTGGACGTGGACGGGCAAACCGGAGCCCGCCACGGTGTCGGCAACGGTGGGCTATGTTGTCTATGGTGCGCTGACGCTGTGGACGGTCTGGACTCGTCACCGCTTTTTGAAACGCGTGGGCAATGCAGCCGATGCGTTGTCCAAGTCAGAGAGACCGTGACGGCGGGTCTGTCCCGGCTGTCGCGTTTGATAACCCTCGGACCGAATGCGGTCAGATGACTTTCTCTAAATCGGTCAATTAGCCAAATTCAGGTTTTGCGAACTGGAGTGCTAATGAGCGGCCGTTGGGCAGCTCATTGAATTGGCAAGGAGCGGGCGCTCGACGGGAGGACATAAATCGTCGACAATCCGTTGATTCAGCGAAGGACGGGGAATATATGATCAGACTCGGGGACGTTTTTGGCAGCAAACGGCGAAAAGTAGTGATTGATGAAAAGCGCTTGGCCTTTTATATGGGGTATGCATTCAGCCATGCGATTCAGGTCCAACATGTTCGCGCGCCTGGCGAGTTGACCGTCCCGTACGTCGTCTACTGGGATAACGAAACTCCCACACCAGTTCCGTATCCCGCGGCGACTCAACACGAAGCAATCGCAAACGCGCAGTCAGCCCGAGAACAGACTACCTCCGGCTCGGGATGGTCGTCTGGGCGAGAGGGAACCATCTCTCAGAGTAATGGCGCGAAGATGGATGTTCTCGTGATCGAGGGATGGGTACCAGGACTGGACGTACCGCTCGAGGTGTTCGTTTACTGCAGAAGGGACCCGTTCAGGCTGATTCAAGGATTTTTATGGAAAACCCATGCGCAGGCGCGCAAAGATGGCCCCTCGTTCATGGCGGAATTCAAGCGCGGCATTCTGGTGCAGCCGTTTGGCCAGAACTCCATGGAAGTCATTGATAACGCGGAGCGCGTCCAGTTTGTGAGCTGATAGTTGAGCCTACCGCTCGCTGTGGGGCGCAAGGAGGCCGAACGGCGCACTGAGCCTGAGCTTCGAAATGTTGACAGTCCGAGACACAGAAGTCGGTCGAAAGTGTCTCCTGGCGGATGCCTCCTTAAAAGCCCGGCGCTGGCCGCCAATGAACAAATGGTGGGTACGGTGCGCCATTAAGGAAGGCCAGAAATACCTCCACAACCTGGCCAGCCATGAACCATTCATCTGAGCGCATCGGAATGTTGCCCGCCCGAGAGACCAGGATGGTGCCGTCTGGACGTACAGGTGACGGTTTGTCGTGAAATGCTCTCCACCGTTGCGCACCGAGCTCGAAACGCTCAATCATACAACTAACGCCGCCGCCCGCTACCTGCACATAGCTACCACTAGCATTAGTCAAAGACGCATAAGATGACTTGCCATAGCTCCGCAGCGATTTCAGTGCATGAGTGATCTGTCCTGGAGTTGGCGCGATGATTTCCGCTTTCCCATCGATGCTGAATTTCATTTGCTGAATTGCTCTGATCTAGCCAACCGGACTTGAATCCTACCAGCACCAAGCCTCATGCTAAATGACCGCTAAGGGCAAACGTGAGTGGCCGCTGAGGGTCGAACGCGGTCGGCTCCGGCCTTAACGACGCATGACCCTTGCAGATCCGCAAGAACGGATAGGGATGACGTTCGAGGCTGCCTATACGCCGACCATGAACCGGCGATCGAACACTGGCGTTGTACCGATGAAACTGGCTTGGGGCCCTGCAAGTCCCCAGCCGTTTCGCTCGTAGAAGGCGACCGCACGGGCATTTGCGTCGAGAACATACAGACGCATCACTTTTTGGTTTGTTCTCTAGTCCATCTACGAACTGCCTCGATCATTAGCCTTCCGAATCGGAAACCTTGGTGAGTCTTGAGCACGTGAAGGCAGTCAAGCAGTATTCCGTAGACGGGGTCAGCGAGGTTCTCGGCACTCACGAAACCGGCCGGAGCACCTTCATGCCCGGTCAGCATGACCCAGCCTCTCACTTCCACCGGCTGGGCCATGTAGCCTCCCCAATGGGCGACATGCTCGACCGATAGTTCCTCCGCCAGACAATTCTCGCCGGTGGGCCGAGCCTATCCGA
Organism: Paraburkholderia phenoliruptrix; assembly: GCF_019511605.1. GTDB lineage: Bacteria > Pseudomonadota > Gammaproteobacteria > Burkholderiales > Burkholderiaceae > Paraburkholderia > Paraburkholderia phenoliruptrix_A. Next base: position 105,413 of record NZ_JAEUAV010000009.1, read on the forward strand.
TACCCGGCTTGACTGGCCTCGCCATGCTGACGCGCCGCGCGTGGGGAGTTTGATTCACGCGGGCGTGTAGATCGCAAGTTTCAAGGCAGGGTCGTCGTTCGCCTGAAACGTCGCGTAGTCGTAGCGTTGCGCGCCGCGCTCCGGATGGATCAGCACCTTCTGCCCGGACGTGCCGCCTCGAACATCGTGCGCGTTCCACCATTTCGCGAACTCGCTGCTGTGCGCGCGCAACCGTTCGACCAGTTCGACAAAGGCCGGATCGTCCGCATACAGATCGTGCGTTGCGCGAAACAACGCAATCATGCGACGCGCCTCGCTGGTCCAGTTCCCGCCAAATAGCCGTCGTGAATCCGGTTCGATGAACATGAACACCAGAATGTTGCGATCCGCTTCGGCAAGACGCTCGAAACCAAGAAGATCGGCCGCCGCTGCATTCCAGGCTAGAAGGTCCCAACGCCTGCCCGTGACATACGCGGGAAGCTCCAGTGTCGCGACCAGATTCGCGATGGGTTCCGGCACACTCTCGCGAGTGAAAGGCTGCCGATCGCCGCTGCGTGCCAGTGCGCGCAGGTGCGCCGCCTCGACCTTGCCGAGCCGCAGCGCGCAAGCGAGCGCTTCGAGCGTGGTATCGGACGGACTCACCGTGCGGCCCTGCTCGAGCCGCACATACCAGTCGACGCCGATGCCCGCGAGTTCCGCAACTTCCTCGCGACGCAAACCGGGCGTGCGACGCCGCCGCCCGCTATTGAGTCCCACCGATTCAGGGCTCAGCTTCTCGCGCCGTGAGCGCAAAAAATCGCCAAATTCACTTCGGCTCCCTGTTGTCATGACGGTCCGTCCTCCACAAGCAGGTACGCGGGAATCCCAGGATCGTACCAGGTCTTGTTAGAGATTCTACGCCTGCCAGAATGGTCTGGTCCGATCACCATCAAAGGGAAACTCAGATGAAAGCAGCGATTTTGAAGACGCTTGGCGAGCCGCTTGCGATTGAAGACATACCAGATCCTTCGCTGGGCACCGGCGAAGTGATCGTCGACGTCGCTGCCGCGCCAGTGCTGTCGTATGCGCAAGAAGTGTTCAGCGGCGAGCGCCGCTACCCGATCGAATTGCCAATCGTGCCCGGCTGCGGGGCAATCGGTCGCGTGCGTGCGTTTGGCCCGGACGCCACACATCTGCAGACAGGCGACTGGGTTTTCTGCGACCCGACCGTTCGTTCACGCGACGACGCGCTCACGCCCGACATTACATTGCAGGGCTGGAGTGCACGCGGCGACGGCGGCCTGCGGCTCGCGCGCCATTTCCACCACGGCCCATTCGCAGCACAAATGCGCGTGCCCACCGAAAACGCCATTCGCATCGGTGACATCAGTCCCGCAGACGCCTCGAAATGGTGCGCGCTCAACACAATGCTGGTTCCGTACGGCGGGCTGCTTGCGTCGAATCTGCAGGCTGGCGAGACATTGCTCGTGAGCGGCGCAACCGGCAACTTCGGCAGCGCGTGCGTAGCCGTCGCCCTCGCAATGGGTGTGCGCTGCGTGGTCGCGCCAGGCCGCAACGAACGCGTGCTCGCGGATCTGCGAAGGCGCTTCGGCGAACGCATCCGTACAGTGAAGTTAACTGGCAACGAGGACGACGATCGGGAACGGATGCGTGCGGCTGCCGGAGCCCCCATCGACTGCGTAATGGATCTACTGCCGCCATCCGCGACCACGCGGACGGTGCGCGCGGCAGTGATGGCCGTGCGGCCCTATGGACGCATCGTGTTAATGGGCGGTGTCGGCATGCTCGGCGGCGACGGTCTCGATCTGCCTTATCCGTGGATCATGCGCAACGACATCACCGTGCGGGGCAAATGGATGTATCCGCCGCAAGCGGTCACGCTTATGACCGGCCTGATCCGTGGCGGTCTGCTCGATCTCGCTCTTTTCGACGTGACGTCCTTCAAACTCGACGACGTGAACGAAGCCATCGGTCATGCTGCGGCGAATGGCGGCCCGTTCAGGATGACGGTCGTCCATCCATAAACTCCGCTGCTCTATCGCATCGGTCGCGCCAAAGTGACGCCCGCCGCGACGCGTTCAAACGACTGGCTGATCAGCGCTTTCACCACAACGAGCGGCGACCGATGCGCAGCGCGCCGACCTAAAATGATCGTTGCCCTTCAGCGCAAAAAAGGGCCAACGCAGGACCTACCCGTTTCGAGCCCGCCCGTAATGATCAGGACAACGGTACGTTCACCGACAGATCGATGCGGGTAACGTTTGGGCAATTCGCCAGGCGAGCCGCCAATTCGTGTTCCTCCCGCGAAGTCGTCGATGGCCGCATTCGCGCGCAGCAGCAACTCGTCGATATCGCCGCGCCCGAAACGGTGCCTCGCCGCTGACCGGAGGTCGGTCACCAGTTAATTCACCTGCAACTGCCCGCCACGGCCTAACCCGCCCTTCACATCCTGTGCCTTGTAGCTGCGCAACGCGACCACCATCTTGTTGTAGGCGTCGATGAACGCCGCGACAGTCGCCTTGCCTTCTGGCGTTTTTGAGAAGCCGCTCAGGCTGCCGCCCACACCGCCCCCCAAACCCGCCAATGCAGCGCCGTAATTCGTCGCGGTGGAATTACCTTCCGCCGCCGATATCTGCAGCGCAGAGCGCACATCGAAGAGCGTGAGCGTCACCACCGAAGCCTTCGACTGCATGCCGCCCGCGATCTTCCCGAGCGCATTGCTGCCGATCAGGCCGCTCAACATCCCGCCGACGCTACCAATTGCCGAATCGTTGATGACAATTTGCGGTTCCATGTAGTAATCCGCCGCGACCCGTTGACCTTTTTGCTGCTTCGATCCCGCACGGTACTCGCCGGAATTGCGCTGCAAGCCCGTGATGCGTGACAGGCGCGCATCCGTCTTCTGATTACCGATCGACGTAATCACGAAACAGTTCGATTGCTGAACTGCAAGACGCAACAGCGGCTCGATCGTCGTGACCTGGGTAGCACTGCCGAATGGACCGAACCAGTCCGCATTGCGCCCGTCGTCGACTGCAATGGTGCCGAGCGGCGCATTGCAGCGCTCGAGTGTTTCCTCGGCGCCGGCGCTTGTCGAGCCGCCGGCTGCGCCCGAGACGCCGGCACTTTGACCACCGGTGGATACCATGCCCCCGCAGGCGCTTAGAAGTCCGGTCAAAATGATCGGGAAAACGCCCTTGGCGCTCCAATATGTCGGATTAAGCTTCATGTCTTGATTGTGCTTAAAGGATGCGTGATGCAGTTGACGGAATGTCGATGAAACGGCCCGGCGGATTTATGTCTTTCCAGAGGCGTCAATACCAGTACCATCCCTGACCCTGCCAATATCCCTGGTAGGGATAATCGGCATACCACCTGCCGTACAGTGCGCGCGCTTCTGTCTGCCACCGGTAGTAATCCTGATCAGATTGCTTGGCCGCCCGGGCTTGCGCGAGCAGCTTCCCTGATTCCTTATCGCCCCGTTCCGACGCGATCAGTAGCCATTTTTCGGCCTCGCGTGGATCGGGGCCCATCTCTTCAAGACCAAATAGATAAAAGCGGCCCAGTGCTTTTTGCGCTTGCAGATCGCCGCCTTCTGCCGCCTTGCGCATCCATTTAAGCGCCTGATAACTGTCCTGACGCACACCGTCGCCGCGAAAATATCGCAGGCCCAGGTCATACGCTGCACGCGGGTTGGTCTCCCCGGCTTTTTCCAGCGCAGCGATGCGCCGGTCCGTGTCTGTTTCGGCCGTATCCTGACCGTTGCGCGAAGCGTCTAAGGCAATCTGGTTTTTTGGCCGCTCGGCGCATCCACTGTCGTCGCAAATACGCACGAACTGACTCGCCGACTGATTATGCGCACAGGCGGCCAGAATCAGGACGGCCCATGGCGCCAATTGGCGATACCCCATTGTTGATCCCCGGTTCCGATTGTGAATTGGCGCCGGGAAACGCAAGCCGAGGTTAGCGCTGAATGTTCCTGACGCGTATCTTCATAACTAAGACAGGCGAAAAAATGGTAGCAGTTGCACGCCGTGTGCTTTTGCCTGAGCGTCTCGATTCCTTGACTGTGCGTCTCAACGCATTTTTACTTGTCTAGCTTGTCGAGCACATCGCGCAATGAGCCTGGCCGGTGTTCGCCGCGCCGCGGCGCGGCTGGCTCCGCGCGCTGTGCCGCGGCACGGTCTCGCGCGTCGCTCGGCGAGCAGCCAAACGCCTGGCGGAAGCTCCGGCTGAAGTGCGACTCGCTCTTGAAACCGTATTGGAACGCCAGAGTGGAAAGCCGCTGTTTTCGGCCCTTCGGGCTTTCCAGTATCTGGCGGATTTTTGTCAGCCTGCGCTGCTGGATATAAGCGGCAACGCCCGACTCGCGCGCGAAGAGCCGGTATAGGTGAGCACGCGAAATGCCGACGTCGCGGCAGATCTGCAGCGGAGAAAGTTGGGGAGCACTGAGATTTGCGTCGATATACCGGCGCACCCGCATCAGCAGCGCTTGATTGATCTCATTTTCGGCGTCCGCGAGCGTCTGCACCGACGGCGCCAGCGCCGCCGAGACCATAGCCAGCGTCGCCTGCTCGATATAGGGCATGTCGGCGGGCGACAGATGCGGCAACTGGCGCCGCAGCGCAAGCATATGGTCGCCTAGCAGCGTGCTCACCGGGCCGTGCAGCACGACGCCATGCAGATTGGCTGAGCGGATGCGCGGCTCGAGTAGATCGCGAGCGATCGTCAGAATAACGGTGTCACCCGCTACGATTTCCGAATCCAGTTCGCGCGCCAGATCGAGCACATAAATTTTCGACGGTTCAGCCGTTACCTGCCTGCGAGCCGCATACCCCGATAGCGAATGAGTTATACCCAGGCAAATATAAAAATGATCGAGGCCATCCCTGCGGATCATCTGCGCTGATCGCTTCACGCCATAAGCAACTGGTTCACGATGTCCGGCCCAGCTACCGCAGCCCATCAATAGGGAACCGATATAGCCGGTCGAAAGATCATAATTGAAATTGGATGACGCTGACTTCTCGATCTCGACGTCGAATATTGCGTTAATCTCTTCACGCCACACTTCAAATCGTTGCTCTTTCGGATACGGTTCGGTACAGAAGCGATAGAAATATGGATTCAATCTCGAACTCCAGACGTTAAAGGTCACAGAGAGTGCGAAGCCGGTCAGCGTTTCCTGCGCAGCCGCGACAGACGCGTTGCCGATCAACTCCTTGTCGGAGAAGTCGCTCGCAATGTACTTTTCGTAGATCAGAATGCCGCTAATGAATACCACCGCGCTCAGGTCGAGCAGATAGATCTAGATCGGCAGCAAGTCCCATTCTATTCCGGCAGGATTTATCCTGCTTCGACACGATTGCGGCCAGCTCTCTTTGCCCGATAAAGCGCACGGTCCGCGCGCTTCATTAACGCGTCGACATCGGCCTCGCGTGCTTCGCGGGTAACCACACCAATACTCACCGTGAACGGAATGGGTTCGAGACGCGATACCTGCGCGAAATCCTGTCGTTCATAGCGTTTGCGCAACGCATCCGCAATGTCATAAGCGCGACTGGCATCAGCGCCCGGAAGCGCTGCGACAAACTCTTCGCCGCCCCAACGAGCGAACAAACATGGCCTGCTCATCATTGACGCTCCAACCTTGGCGAGCACGCGCAACACCTCATCGCCAGCATCGTGCCCGTGCTCGTCATTAATTTCCTTAAAGAAATCGATGTCGAGAATGAAGACTGAAAACACGTCTGTGTCGCCGAGTAGCGTTTGTATGTACTGCAAAAACCCTCGACGATTCGGCAAACCTGTCAGCGCGTCAGTGGTGGCCTGCTCTTTCAGCAGTTCCATTTGCCTCGCGCGATCGGTTATGTCGCGAACCACCGCCATGAATTCCACCCGACCGTTCAGGTCGATTCTGGAGACGGCGATTTCGACGGGTATGATCGACCCGTCACGGCGCTGACCGTACACGCTATTGGTTTCGTCCATACGCGGGGCAGTCGCCCGCCGCAGGTTCGGCTGGTAGGAGTCCGCGAACTGCTTCACCCTGCGCGGGTGGTTAGCGCGGAACCTCTCGGGCAACAGGATTACGATTGGCTGACCCATTACTTCCGCTGACGTATAGCCGAAGAGGTTCTCCGCCGCACGGTTGAACAAGGTGATGTTGTGGTTCTCGTCCATTGTCAGGATCGCGTCATAGGCCAGGTCGACCAGGACGCGATAACGCGAGGCCTCGACTTCCGGCTCCTGACTTTGTTCGATCCTTGCGCTCATGTCGAGACCAGTCATGAGAATCTCGTGGCCCCGGGCGCCGTTGCGCTCATGCCTGATCGGCTTAAGCGACAGACGCCACCAGACGCTGCCTTTGCGGATGTCGTGAGTTTGCTCTGGTTGTTGCACCCAGTCGGACCCGAAGCACGCGAGCAGTTTCTCGCGAAGCTCATTCGCCACGGAATCCGTCACCATTGCGTCCAATGGAACGGGAAAAGTCTGTGCGTCGTTGACCGGTGCGCCCGTCAACCGGAAGAACTGGTTATTGCAAGCGGTGACGATGAGTCGCTTGTCCTCATCAATTCCGATCATGGCGGCGCATGCGGCGATGTCATTCATGACTGCGTTTCTCTTCGTTGAACCGATCAGACCGCCTTTGCCTTACAAAAGCGCATTCATCGCCAGCGGGTGATTGACAGCAGTCGGAAAGGCAATAAGTCAAATACGTTCACTGAATTATCGGCCTATTGCAGCTAAACTTTATGATAATGCGTCGATATTACTGGGCTGGCGCCTGTGTGACCTGCCCCCTGCAAACAGGGCCAGCCGGAGTCGAATAGAGTTCGTTTTCCGAGAAGAAGACGAACATGAAGAAGCGCTTCACGGAACAGCAAATCATCGGGTTTCTGAAAGAAGCCGAGGCCGGTATGCCGGTCAAGGAACTGTGTAGAAGCACGGGTTCAGTGACGCCTCTTTTTACACCTGGCGCGCGAAGTTCTGCGCGATGCAGGTCTCGGAAGCCCGCCGGCTGAAACACCTCGAGGTGGAGAATGCCCCCGATATGGAAGCGTTGAGGGTCGTCGTCAAAGGAAAGCCCTGAACCCGCAAGCCAAACGCGAAGCAGTGGTGGCGATTCGGGAAAAGGTCAACATCTCTCAGCGCCGCGCCTGCCGGCTTGCCGGGCTTTCTCGCAGCGTCTTGCATTACGACGCGAAGCCGGACCACGAGAACGAGGTGTTAGCGGCGCGTCTGGTGGAGTTGGCGCACTAACGTCGTCGGTTCGGCTACCACCGGTTGCACGCCCTGGTGGAACGCGAAGGCACGCACGCAAATCACAAAGACTTTGCTAGAAGCCCGTTGGCCCTATTAAAGGGGGCAGGTCACCAGCAGACTTTGTCGTCCGCCAATACGAAAAAAAAAGGCGTCACGTTTCCGTGACGCCTTGAAAAGTTCTAGCCATTCCGAGGGCCGTGCTAGAACCTGAGAGACGGTATTCGAAACACTCCGGCAACCCCACTAGCTATGCGGTGAGAGACACCGACCGCTGCCGCAAAGTTGACTACAGTTGGGCACCTTCCCGGGCAGGAAAGCCAGGCTCAAGGCACGAACACGCCAACCCTGATACCTTGTTTCGAAATGAGGTTCCATTTTTTATGGTTATCCTGACTAAGTCAAGCAAAATCTAAACAGCTCCGAAGCGTTGCGGAAAATTATTCCGAAACAATGAATAATAGGAAGAATTCCGGGCCTACCCGCTTCGCATGCCGTGCCGACGGAGACACCCTGCGACGCGCAGCCCAACGCCCCGGATGACGCTAATCTGAAATATTGTTCCAAAATCACATGAACCCACGAACGCGAACCCGCAATGCCGCCGACCCCGTCAGAGAGAAAGACGGCTCCGGCGACGAGGTGACCGCGCTGGCCCGTGGCCTGACCGTGCTCCGCTCCGTAGCCGCGGCGGACGCACCGCTCAGCAACCGCGAACTGACCGAAATCACCGGCATTCCCAAACCCACGGTGTCGCGCATTACGGCGACGCTCGTCGGCACCGGCTTTCTGTTCCGGCTGCCCGACAGCGAACGTTTCGTGCTGACTTCGTCGGTGCTGGAGCTGAGCAACGGCTTCTTGCGCAACTTCGACATTCGCGCGCGTGCCCGGCCGTTTCTGATCGAGCTCGCCGAACGCACGCGGCTTTCCGTTCATCTCGCCGTGCGCGACCGGCTCGACATGGTCGTGATCGACGTGATCCGGCCACGCTCGGCCGTGCTGGTGTCGCGTCTCGAAGTCGGCGCGCGGATGAGCCTGAGCCGTACCGCCATCGGCCGCGCCTATCTCGCCGCACTCGACGAAGCGGATCGCGCAACACTCCTGACCGGCCTGCAGGCCGCCGAGGGCGACGACTGGGGCCACGTCGGCGGGCGGCTCGAAACGGCGCTGCAGGAAACCATAGAACGCGGTTTCGCGGTCGCCACCGGCGAGTGGTACGACGGCCTGAACGCGATCGCGCTCGGCTTCACCGGCCCGTCCGGCGAACGCTACGCGGTCAACTGCGGCGGCTCGGCCGACCAGTGCCCGCGCGACTGGCTCATCAGCCGCGCCGGGCCCGATCTGCTCGATTGCGTCGCGCGCATCGTGCTGGAGATAGGCGGCACACCGGCACGCCGCCTCAATAACTGAGAGCGCCGCCGCACCCGCTCGCCGAAGTTGCTCTTGCGTCGGCGGGCGCCACTCAAGGGGTACCCTGAGCCGTCGAGGTCCCTCGCCCTCCCCACCAGCACGCCACGCCGTATCCCTCCGCCCGCCCCGCCGCCTGTAACCGGCGTAATCAACAGAAAAATACGCGGGTGGACTGTTACAGAGGGCGGGACGTAGGATCATGCATTCCTGCCGTGCAGCGCGGGCGCGCTATGTGACGCGGCCGTCCGGCGGCCCCTGCTGGAGCGTCCACCGGGGGCTTGAGCGGCGCCGCGCAGGCATCTATCAGCCGCGTCTCGGGTAGCATCGCGCTGAACGTATGCGGCCCGCCCGCTGTCGAAACCGCCTGCCGTGCATCCTCATCCGCGAATGCCAGGCGCCGATGCGGCACAATCGCGCCTACGCCACACTTCCAAGCAGTCACTGACCGAACCGATGGACGAACAACAACAGCATTCGGAAACTTCACGCCCCGCCGCTCCGGCCTCCCCGAACACGCCGGAAGCGGCGCCCGCCCGTCCGTCGCACACACCCGCCAGGCCCGGTACACCTGGCACTCCCGGTTCCGCCGATACGCGGCCCGGCGCCGTCCGAAGCCATCGCGGCCGCAACGTCGCGCTGATCGTCCTCGCGCTGCTGATTCTCGCTTTCGTGCTGTGGCGCTGGCATCCGTGGGGCTCGCCGGGCGGCGCCGCGCCAGGCGCGAGCGGCGCTCACAGCGGCCGGCCAGGCCGGGGCGGTCCCGGCGCGATGGCGAACATGCCGCAGCCGGTCCACGTAGCCACTGCGACGCAAGGCGAGATGCCGGTAGTGCTGACCGCGCTCGGCACCGTCACGCCGCTCGCGAGCGTGACGGTTCTGCCGCAGTTGAGCGGCACGCTGCAGGAGGTGTATTTCAAGGAAGGCCAGATGGTCAAAAAGGGCGACCTGCTCGCGCAGATCGACCCGCGCCCCTACCAGATCTCGCTGGATAACGCACAGGGCACCCTCGCGCGCGACGAAGCGCTGCTGCAAACCGCGCGTCTCGATCTTAAGCGCTACCAGACGCTGCTCTCGCAAGACTCGATTGCGAGCCAGCAGGTCGATACGCAGGCGTCGCTGGTGCGTCAATACGAAGGCACGGTCAAGTCGGACAAGGCCAACGTCGACACCTACAAGCTCGAGCTCGTCTATGCGCGCATCACCGCGCCGGTGTCGGGGCGCGTCGGTCTGCGTCAGGTCGATCCGGGCAATTACGTGACGCCGAGCCTGACCAACGGCATCGTCGTGATTACGCAATTGCAGCCGATCAGCGTGATCTTCACCACGTCGGAAGACAACCTGCAGCAGATTCTCGAGCAGACGCAAACCGGCGCGAAGCTCTCGGTGACCGCGTACGACCGCAGCAACACCACGTCGCTCGAAGGCGGCACGCTGGAAACGCTCGACAACCAGATCGACACCACCACCGGCACCGTCAAGCTGCGCGCGATCTTCCAGAACAGCAAGAACCTGCTGTTCCCGAACCAGTTCGTCAACACGCGGCTGCTCGTCAACACGATCAAGGACGCGGTGATCGTGCCGACCTCGGCTGTGCTGAACGGCTCGATGGGCCAGTTCGTCTACGTGGTCAAACCGGACAACACGGTGACCGTGCGACCGGTGAAAGTCGGTCCGGTCGACGGCGAGCGCACCAGCATCAAGTCGGGCCTGCAAGTGGGCGAGCGCGTCGTGATCGACGGCTCCGACCGTCTGAAGGAAGGCGCGAAGATCACCATTCCGGCGGATAGGCCGCGCGGCGCTTCGGGCGCGCGGGGCGCATCGGGGGCATGGGGAGCACGCGGCGCTTCGGGCGCAAGCGGCGCGGCAGCCGCCGATACCTCAGCCGCCTCCGGCGCACGGCCGCACCACGGCCGGCACGCGGCGCAAGCCTCGCAATAAAGGCACCGCACTTACCGCATGAATCCATCCCGCGCCTTTATTCTGCGCCCCGTCGGCACCGCGCTGCTGATGGCGGCCATCATGCTGGTCGGCCTCGTCGCGCTGCGCTTTCTGCCGCTTTCCGCGCTGCCCGAAGTCGACTATCCGACCATCCAGGTACAGACGTTCTATCCGGGCGCGAGCCCGGAGGTCATGACCTCGTCCGTCACCGCGCCGCTCGAGCGGCAGTTCGGACAGATGCCGTCGCTCAACCAGATGTCGTCGCAAAGCTCGGCCGGTTCGTCGATCATCACGCTGCAGTTCAACCTCGATCTGCCGCTCGACATCGCCGAGCAGGAAGTGCAGGCGGCCATTAACGCAGCGGGCAACCTGCTGCCCTCCGACCTGCCCGCGCCGCCGATCTACGCCAAGGTCAATCCCGCCGACGCGCCGATCCTCACGCTCGCGATCACGTCGAAAACCCTGCCGCTCACGCAGATTCAGGATCTCGCGGACACGCGGCTCGCGCAGAAAATCTCGCAGGTCGGCGGCGTGGGTCTCGTGAGCCTCTCGGGCGGGCAGCGGCCGGCCGTGCGGATTCAGGCCAACCCGCGCGCGCTCGCCGCCTACGGGCTGAACCTTGACGATCTGCGCACCACCATCTCCAACCTGAACGTCAACACGCCGAAGGGCAACTTCGACGGCCCGACGCGCAACTACACGATCAACGCGAACGACCAGTTGACCGACGCCGACGCCTACAAGAGCGCGGTGGTCGCCTACAAGAGCGGCCGCCCGGTGATGCTGACGGACGTCGCCACCATCGTGCAGGGCGCGGAGAACACCAAGCTCGGCGCATGGGTGGACGGCACGCCGGCCATCATCCTGAACGTGCAGCGCCAGCCGGGCGCCAATGTGATCCAGGTGGTGGACAACATCAAGAAGCTGCTGCCGCAATTGCAGCAGTCGCTGCCCGCGGCGCTCGAGGTGCAGGTCGTCACCGACCGCACCACCACGATCCGCGCCTCGGTGCGCGACGTGCAGTTCGAGCTGGCCATGTCGGTCGTGCTCGTCGTACTGGTCATGTACCTGTTCCTTGCAAACGTCTACGCGACCATCATTCCGAGTCTCTCGGTGCCGCTCTCGCTGATCGGCACGCTCGCCGTCATGTACTTGTGCGGCTTTTCGCTCGACAACCTGTCGCTGATGGCGCTGACCATCGCGACCGGCTTCGTGGTCGACGACGCGATCGTGATGATCGAGAACATCGCGCGCTATGTGGAAGAAGGCGAGTCGCCGCTCGAAGCCGCGCTAAAAGGCTCGAAACAGATCGGCTTTACGATCATCTCGCTCACGGTTTCGCTGATCGCGGTGCTGATTCCGCTGCTTTTCATGGGCGACGTGGTGGGCCGCCTGTTCCACGAGTTCGCGATCACGCTCGCCGTGACCATCGTGATTTCGGCGGTGGTGTCGCTCACGCTCGTGCCGATGATGTGCGCGAAGCTGCTGCGCCACACGCCGCCGCACGAAAGCCACCGTTTCGAGGCGCGCGCGCACCGCGCGATCGACTGGGTGATCGCCCGTTATGCGGTCGCGCTCACATGGGTGCTCGATCGCCAGCGCTCCACGCTCGCCGTGGCCGTGCTGACGCTCGTGCTCACTGCGCTGCTGTACGTGTTCATTCCGAAGGGCTTCTTTCCCGTGCAGGACACGGGCGTGATCCAGGCAATCACGCAGGCGCCGCAGTCGGTCTCGTATGCGTCGATGGCCGAGCGGCAACAGGAACTCGCGGCGCAGATCGTGAAGAACCCGGACGTGCAGAGCCTCACGTCGTTCATCGGCGTGGACGGCAGCAACATTACGCTGAACAGCGGCCGCATGCTGATCAACCTGAAACCGCGCGACGACCGCAGCAACACCGCCAGCGAAGTGATCCGGCAGTTGCAGCAGGACGTCGCGCACATTGCGGGCGCCTCGCTGTATATGCAGCCGGTGCAGGACCTGACCATCGACTCGACGGTCAGCCCCACGCAGTATCAGTTCATGTTGACGGACCCGAACATCGGCGAATTCACGACGTGGGTGCCAAAGCTCGTCGAGCGGCTCAAGCAGGCGCCCGAACTCGCGGACGTCGCCACCGACCTGCAGGACAACGGCCAGTCGGTGTACGTCGAAATCGACCGCGCGACGGCGTCGCGTTACGGCATCACGCCTGCCACCGTGGACAGCGCGCTTTACGACGCGTTCGGCCAGCGCATCGTCTCGACCATCTTCACGCAGTCGAACCAGTACCGCGTGATTCTCGAAGCGCAGCCTTCGATGCAGCACTACACCGAGTCGCTGAATTCGATCTACCTGCCCTCGTCCACCTCGTCGGGCGGCCAGGTGCCGCTCTCGGCCATCGCGAAGTTCATTGAAAAGCCGGCGCCGCTGCTCGTCACGCACCTGAGCCAGTTCCCTGCGACCACGGTCTCGTTCAACCTCGCGCCCGGTTCGTCGCTCGGCGCGGCGGTCAAGGCGATCGAGCAGGCCGAGAAGGACATAGGCCTGCCCGCCTCCTTCCAGACGCGCTATCAGGGCGCGGCGCTCGCCTTCCAGGCGTCGCTGTCGAACGAGCTGTTCCTGATTCTCGCGGCCATCGTCACGATGTACATCGTGCTCGGCGTGCTGTACGAAAGCTTCATTCACCCGATCACGATTCTGTCGACCCTGCCCTCGGCAGGTGTCGGCGCATTGCTCGCGCTGCTGATGACCGGCCACGACCTGGACATCATCGGCATTATCGGCATCGTGCTGCTGATCGGCATCGTGAAGAAGAACGCCATCATGATGATCGACTTCGCGCTTTATGCCGAACGCGAAGAAGGCAAGGCGCCGCGCGAAGCAATCTATCAGGCGTGCCTGCTGCGCTTCCGGCCGATTCTGATGACCACGCTCGCCGCACTGCTCGGCGCGCTGCCGCTGATGCTCGGCACGGGTGCGGGTTCGGAACTGCGCCGGCCGCTCGGCATTGCGATTGCCGGCGGTCTGATCGTCAGCCAGTTGCTCACGCTCTTCACCACGCCGGTCATTTATCTGGCGTTCGACTCGCTGGCACGCCGCGCGCGCGAACGGTTCAATCGCGGCGGCCCGGCGGCCGGCGCAACGGATGCGGGGACCTGAGGCGATGAACCTGTCGCGTCCGTTTATTGCGCGCCCCGTCGCCACGACGCTGCTCGCCATCGGCATTGCACTGTCGGGCATTTTCGCGTTCATGAAGCTGCCGGTCGCACCGTTGCCGCAGGTGGACTTTCCCACCATTTCGATCCAGGCATCGTTGCCCGGCGCGAGCCCGGACACCGTGGCCACGAGTGTGGCGAGTCCGCTCGAGCGGCATCTCGGCTCCATTGCCGACGTTACCGAAATGACCTCGATGAGTTCGGTCGGCTCCACGCGCATCACCATGCAGTTCGGCCTGAACCGCAATATCGACGGCGCCGCGCGCGACGTGCAGGCGGCCATCAACGCGGCGCGCGCCGACCTGCCGGCCAGCCTGCGCAGCAATCCGACATACCACAAGGTGAACCCGGCCGACGCGCCCATCATGATTCTCGCGCTCACGTCGAAGACCCTCACTGCCGGTCAGTTGTACGACTCCGCGGCCACGGTGCTGCAGCAGTCGCTCTCCCAGGTGGAAGGCGTCGGCGAAGTGGATGTGAGCGGCTCCGCGAATCCGGCCGTGCGCGTCGAACTGGAGCCGCAGGCGCTGTTCCACTATGGCATTGGCCTCGAAGACGTGCGCGCGGCGCTGGCCGCCGCCAACGCGAACAGTCCGAAGGGCTCGATCGAATTCGGCCAGAACCGCGTGCAGATCTACACGAACGACCAGGCGACCAAGGCGGCGCAATATCGCGACCTCGTGATCGCCTATCGCAACGGCTCCGCGGTCAAGCTTTCGGACGTGGCCGAAGTCGTCGATTCCGTCGAAGATCTGCGCAATCTGGGGCTCTTCAACGGCAAGCGCTCGGTGCTCGTGATTCTGTACCGGCAACCCGGCGCGAACATCATCGAGACAATCGACCGCGTGACCGCGATGCTGCCGCAACTGCACGCGTCGCTGCCCGCGGACGTGGACATCACGCCGACCGCCGACCGCTCCACCACGATCCGCGCGTCGCTCAAAGACACCGAACACACGCTGATCATCGCGGTCGCGCTGGTGGTGATGGTGGTCTTCCTGTTCCTGCGCAACTGGCGCGCCACGCTGATTCCGAGCGTGGCCGTGCCGATCTCGATCATCGGCACGTTCGGCGCGATGTATCTGCTCGGCTTCTCGATCGACAATCTCTCGCTGATGGCCTTGACCATCGCCACCGGCTTCGTGGTGGACGACGCGATCGTGGTGCTCGAGAACATCTCGCGGCATATCGAGAACGGCGTGCCGCGCATGAAGGCCGCCTTCCTCGGCGCGCGCGAAGTGGGCTTCACGGTGATGTCGATCAGCATCTCGCTCGTCGCCGTGTTCCTGCCCATTCTGCTGATGGGCGGCATTGTCGGGCGCCTGTTTCGCGAGTTCGCGCTGACGCTGTCGCTCGCAATCGGCGTGTCGCTGATCGTCTCGCTCACGCTCACGCCGATGATGTGCTCGCGACTCCTGCGCGAGCCGCACGAACAGAAAGAAGAAGGCCGTTTCGGGCGCTGGCTCGAACGCGGTTTTGCGAGCATGCAGCGCGGCTACGAACGCACGCTCGGTTGGGCGCTGCTGCATCCACGGCTCATCCTGTTCATTCTGCTGGCTACCATCGGCCTGAATATCTGGCTCTACATCGTAGTGCCCAAGGGCTTTTTCCCGCAGCAGGACACGGGCCGGCTCATCGGCGGCATTCAGGCGGACCAGAGCACGTCGTTCCAGGCGATGAAAGGCAAGTTCGCGCAGATGATGGAAATTGTCGGCAAGAACCCGGCCGTGGACAGCGTAGTCGGCTTCACGGGCGGGCGGCAGACCAATTCCGGTTTCATGTTCGTGTCGCTCAAGCCGAAAAGCGAGCGCAAGATTTCCGTCGATCAGGTGATCCAGCAGTTGCGCGCGCCGCTTGGCGACGTGGCGGGCGCGCGCACTTTCCTGCAAGGGGTGCAGGACATTCGCGTCGGTGGCCGGCAGTCGAATGCGCAGTATCAGTTCACGCTGCTCGCCGATTCCACGCCCGACCTGTACCTGTGGGGACCGAAGCTCACCGAGGCGCTGCAGGCGCGCAAGGAGTTGGCCGACGTCAATTCCGACCAGCAGCAAGGCGGTCTTGAGGCAATGGTGACCATCGACCGCGCGAGCGCGGCGCGCCTCGGCATCAAGCCCGCGCAGATCGACAACACGCTGTACGACGCGTTCGGCCAGCGCCAGGTGTCGACAATCTATAACCCGCTGAACCAGTATCACGTTGTGATGGAAGTCGCGCCCAGGTACTGGCAAAGCCCTGACATGCTCAAGCAGATCTACATCAGCACCTCGGGCGGCAGCGCGAGCGGCGCCCAGACCACCAACGCGCCGGCGGGCACGGTCACGGCCTCGGAGAAAGCCACCTCCTCGGCCAGCAGCGCGTCGGCCGGCGGCACCGCGGGCACCACGGCATCGAGCGCCGCGTCGATTGCCGCCGACTCCGCGCGCAACCAGGCGATCAACTCGATTGCGACGAGCGGCAAGTCGAGCGCGTCGTCGGGCGCGGCGGTGTCCACGTCGAAGGAAACCATGGTGCCGCTCTCTGCAATCGCGAGCTTCGGGCCGGGCAATACGCCGCTTTCGGTGAATCACCAGAGCCAGTTCGTCGCTTCCACGATCTCGTTCAATCTGCCGCCGGGCGTGTCGCTCTCCACGGCAACCCAGGTGATCTACCAGACGATGGCCGAAATCGGCATGCCGGCGACTATTCACGGCAGCTTCCAGGGCACCGCGCAGGCGTTCCAGCAGTCCATGTCGGACCAGCCGATCCTGATTCTCGCGGCGCTTGCCGCCGTGTATATCGTGCTCGGCATTCTGTACGAGAGCTACATCCACCCGCTGACCATTCTGTCGACGCTGCCCTCGGCGGGCGTCGGCGCGTTGCTCGCGCTGCTGCTCTTCAAAACCGAGTTCAGCATCATCGCGCTGATCGGCGTGATTCTGCTGATCGGCATCGTCAAAAAGAACGCGATCATGATGGTGGACTTCGCGATAGAAGCGTCGCGGCACGGCCGCTCGTCGCGCGACGCGATTCACGAGGCGTGCCTGCTGCGTTTCCGCCCGATCATGATGACCACCTTCGCCGCGATGCTCGGCGCGCTGCCGCTCGCGTTCGGGCGCGGCGAAGGCGCGGAGTTGCGTGCGCCGCTCGGCATTGCGATTGTCGGCGGGCTGATCATGAGCCAGATGCTCACGCTCTACACCACGCCGGTGGTCTACCTTTATATGGACCGGATTCGTGTGCGCTGGGAGTCGAGAAAAGCCCGCAGAAGCGGTATTGCGCCCAGTTCATGAAGTTCATGATGTAACGGAACCCGACTGCGCGGCAGCTTTTGCAAGACATGCAGACAAGCAAAGGCCGCCGCGCAATGGCACGCGGCACGCCGGGGCCGCCTCAAAGCTTCTGCTCGATAGCGAGTAGAAAAATGCGCTGCCATTGCCTGCCCTGCCGCTCGTTCTGCATCGGCAATAGCCACACGCCGCGCGCGCTGTCCTTGACCTTCAGCGCGAGTTGCCAGTGCGCTTCCTGACGCTGCAGATCCGCGCCAAGCAGATCGGCAAAGATATAGGCGCCCTGCTCCGCGCCCACATGCACCTCACACAGGCGCTTGCCAGAAGCGAGCCGCACCGAACCCCAACTGCCGTCGAGGCGATGCGTCCAGTCGCCGTCGCGAATGTTCGGCGCGACTTGCTTCCTGCGGCGCAACCAGTAAGCAATGGCGGCCGCCAGCAGCAGAGCCGCCAGCACCGCGACGCCGACGGCGACCGGCGTTCCAAACCCCGCCTGCAATGCGTCGAAGGCGCGCACCGCGCCGTACACGAGCGCGATGAGCGCGAATAGTCCAACCAGAATCGGCATAGTAAACGCCCGGCAGAAGTCTTACGGCTGCTTGTGCGTGGCGGCCCACGCCTTCACGGCCTTCAGTGTGTTTTCGACATGTTTTTCCGGCGAAAGGCTCGTGTACTCGTAGATGACCTTGCCGTCCGGCGCGATCACGTACGACACGCGATTGGCCATCGAGCTGTACATCGGCATGCCGGCATCGTAGGCGGCGATCACCTTCGACTGCGCGTCCGCCGCAACCGGGAATTTGCTGCGGCACTCGCTCACGGAGAACTTCGTGAGCGTGTCGATGTTGTCGTGCGACACGCCGATCACCGTCGCGCCGTATTTTTTGTATTCGTCGACGGCTTCGGCGAATTCATGCGCCTCGATCGTGCAGCCGGTCGTGAAAGCGGCCGGATAGAAGTACAGCACCACTGGGCCCTTCTTCAGCTCGTCGGCAAGCGAATACGTGTAGGTCTTGCCCCCGAGCGACGCCTCGGCGGTGAACGGCGGGGCCGTGTCGCCCGGCTTGAGCGTCGCATGAGCGTTAAGCGACCAGGCAGCGCAGGTCACGGAAACGGCCGCGGCCAGCGCAGCGGGCATGAGGTTTTTCTTCATCTGCGATCCTTTGAGCGTTGCGGCTCGCCTTCGAAAAGGGAGATTCTGGCGCCGCCGTCCGGCAGTATGCAACGCGCACCAGTCGCGCCACTCAAGGCGCCTGGGACGCTTGAAGCGGGCGCGACGAAACGGCGTGACGGCAGGTGGACGGCCGGCCTTGCGCTCTATTGGACCACGTAGACGAAAATTGCGCGCGACGCTTGCCCGAAGGCTTGGGTCGGCGGTGGCTGTCGCTCGACGGGCGGCGCTCGATACACGGCACGCGGCGCTCGCCAACGTATGCGCCGCCGACTCGCGGCCGCCCCTGATTGTCCTTGATTGCCCCTGATTGCCAGGCAGTGCCCTGAGCGCATCTAAGCGCCAATCAACCGCAAGTCAGGTCGTAAATCAGGTCGCAAAAAACCCGCCATTCATCGTCATTCACTCGCAAATTGCAGGTAAACGGAATTCGTGAGACTGGGGCCGAGTTGGTGAGACTGGAAAGACGGAATTGACGAGACTGCCGGGAATGAAAACCCCGCAGGTGCGCAACGGTCCGATATTGCGCCATCGAGAACCGGGATGCATGACTTCGACTGTCAGTGTGATGGGGCGTTGATCGAACGGATGTCTCAAGGGCTGGAGCGTCTCTGGTCGACCCGGGACCGTCTCTGGTCGACCCTGACCGGTCACCCGATATAATCACTTGTAAGGGACTGTTTCGCGATCAATAGCGGCCGTTTCGCATGGGGCTGGTGGCTGCGAACCGCCTCCCACCTGCTCGACATCACCCAACGCCATCGCGAGCTTCGTTCGATCGAGTCCGCCTTCCCACGCCGATACCACGATCGTCGCCACACCATTGCCCACGATGTTGGTCAACGCCCTACATTCGGACATGAAGCGATCGACCCCGAGAATCAGCACCATCGCACTGACGGGAACGGTCGGCACGACGGACAGGCTCGCAGCAAGCGTGATGAAGCCCGCGCCCGTCACGCCCGTCGATCCCTTCGAAGTCAGCATCGTGACGAGCAACAGCGTGATTTCCTGTGCGAAGGACAGGTGCGTATTGGTCGCCTGCGCGAGAAACAGTACCGCGAGCGTCATGTAGACGTTGGTGCCATCGAGATTGAACGAGTAACCGGTCGGCACGACGAGCCCCACCACGCCGCGCGGGCAACCCAGGCGTTCGAGCTTGTCCATTAGTTGCGGCAACGCAGCCTCGGACGTCGATGTGCCGAGCACGATCAGCAGTTCGTCGCGGATATAGCCGAGGAAGCGCCAGATGCTGAACCCGCACAGGCGCGCGACGATGCCGAGCACCACAGCCACGAACAGAAACGCGGTGAAATAGAACGCGCCGATCAGCTTCAGCATGGGCAGCAACGAGACGATTCCGTAACGCCCTATCGTGAAGGCCATCGCCCCGAACGCGCCGATGGGCGCGAGACTCGTGACCATCCGGACGATGCGAAAGAACCCCTTGGACAAAGTCTCGATCAAATGCGCGACGGGCGCGCCGGGCTCTCCCATCAGCGCCAGCGCCGTGCCGAACAGCATCGCGATCAGCAGCACGGGGAGGATGTCGCCCTGAACCAGCGCGCCAACAAACGTCTCGGGTATCACATGCGCGATGAATCCGGTGATGCCGTCGCCATGCGCCGCCTGCGCCACATAGCCAGAAACAGCGCGCGCGTCGAGCGTCGACGGATCGACATTGAAGCCCTTGCCAGGCGCGAGCACATGCGCGGCAAGCAAACCGATCGCCAGTGCGAGCGTTGATGCCGCTTCGAAATAGAGCAGCGCCTTGCCGCCAACACGGCCGACCTTCTTCATGTCCTGCATGCTGGCGATGCCCGTCACGACAGTGCAGAAAATCACCGGC
The DNA here is from genome assembly GCF_019511605.1 of Paraburkholderia phenoliruptrix. GTDB lineage: Bacteria > Pseudomonadota > Gammaproteobacteria > Burkholderiales > Burkholderiaceae > Paraburkholderia > Paraburkholderia phenoliruptrix_A. The sequence continues at coordinate 125,507 of NZ_JAEUAV010000009.1, forward strand.
CCGATGATCATCCGCACGAGCTTGATGAACAGATCGCCGAGCGGCTTCAACGCAACCGCGGCGTGCGGTGCGAAATGGCCGAGCAGCACGCCGGCAACGATGGCAGCCAGAACCTGGACATAGAGAATCGTGTAGAACGGTTTGCGTTTCATGTGTCTCCTCCTTTATCGAGGCAAAAAGAAGCCCTTCCCTTCTTCGATCGGAAGGGAATCGGCCTGGCGAAAACAGGGATGCCGCTGCGGCGCGCGGCAAGAGGTGCGGTTACATCACTTGCGCCCAAGGATGCCGGGCGAAATGCAACCGCTCGAATGCTTCGATCGCGGCGAGGGAGTCGAGCGTCAGATCGACGATATCCATGCCTTCGATCACCATACGCTTGTGGCGAGCGCCAATCGGATACGCATACCGTTCACCCGACGCGGACCTCACCGTCTGCTGTTCGAGATCGATCGAAATCGATACGCCGGGCATTTCGATCGCCTGGTGCGTCAGCGCATGGATCGCGTCGGGCTCCAGTTGCACTAGCAGCAGACGGTTATTCATCGCGTTGGAGTAGAAGATTTCCGCGAAGCTCGGCGCGATCACGGCCTGAAAGCCGTATTGCTGCAAGCCCCACACCGCATGCTCGCGGCTCGAGCCGCAGCCGAAGTTCGCGCCGCCGATCAGGATGCGCGCGTTCACGTAAGCGCTCCGGTTCAGCACGCAGTCCGTGCGAGGTGTACCCCGCTCGTCGAATCGCAGGTTGTATAGCAGGCCGTCGGCGAGCCCCGCTTTGTCGATGATGCGCAGGAACTGCTTCGGCATGATCTGGTCGGTGTCGAGGTTGTCGATCGGCAACGGCACGGCGCTGCCTTGAATAGCGGTGAGTCGGGTCATGATGTGGGTGCCTCCAGCGTGCGGACATCGGTGATGCAGCCGGTAATCGCGGCGGCCGCCGCCATTGCCGGACTCATCAGGTGCGTGCGGCCGCCGCGTCCCTGGCGGCCTTCGAAATTGCGGTTGGTGGTGGACGCGCAGCGTTCTCCGGCGCCGAGCACGTCGTCGTTCATCGCGAGACACATTGAGCAGCCTGGCTCGCGCCATTCGAAGCCCGCGTCGATCAGTGTCTTCGCGATCCCTTCCTGTTCGGCCGCCCGACGCACGCTGCCCGAGCCCGGCACGACCATGGCGCGCACGCCTGCCGCTACGCGCCTGCCGCGCACGATCGCGGCCACCGTGCGCAAGTCTTCGATGCGCCCGTTCGTGCACGAGCCAATGAACACACGGTCGACGCGCGTGCCAGCAATCGGTTGATTGGCCGTGAGTCCCATGTAGTCGAGCGCGCGGCGCAGCGATGCGGCGGCCTCGGGCGTCGCCTGCGCAGCTTCGTCGGGAATTGGCTGATCGATGGCGCTGGCCTGATCAGGACTTGTGCCCCATGTGACAAACGGGGCGATGTTCCGTGCGTCGAAGCGGTGCTCGGCGTCGAAGTGCGCGCCAACGTCGGAATGCAGCTCGCGCCAGTCTTCAAGCGCGGCGGGCCATGCCGTGTCGTCGAGCGAAGGCGTGTGGGCGCGCACGTATTCGAAGGTGGTCGCGTCCGGAGCGATGAGCGCGGCGCGCGCTCCGGCTTCGACGGTCATGTTGCACAAGGTCATGCGTGCCTCGGCCGAAAGCGATCCGATCGTCGAACCGGCGAATTCCACGGCATAACCCCGCGCGCCTTGCGCGCCGATCTGGCTGATGATCCAGATGACGAGGTCCTTCGATGATATGCCGTCCGGAAGCGCACCATCGATCGTGATGCGCATGGTCCGCGCAAGCCGGTACACGAGCGTTTGCGTCGCGAGCACGTGCTCGACTTCCGACGTGCCGATGCCGAAGCCCAATGCGCCAAGCGCGCCGTAAGTGGTGGTATGGCTGTCTCCGCACAGCACGACCATGCCGGGACGAATCAGCCCGAGTTCCGGCGCGACGATATGCTCGATGCCCTGTAGCGGATCGTTCGCCGCAAAGAGCCGGATGCCGGCTCTTTCGCAGTTGCGCGCGAGGTTCTGCGCCTGCAGCAGCGACGCTGCATCGCGAATCATGCGCGGCGACTCCGCATGCGTGGGAATGATGTGGCTCACGACGGCGAGTTGCTGGCGCGGACGGCGCACCGCGCGGCCGCGTGCATCGAGCGCGCTGAACGCTTGCGGGCTGGTGTACTCGTTCATCAGATGCAGATCGGCGTACAGCAGCACATTCTGTGCGTCGATACGCGACACCGTGTGCGAATCGACGAGCTTGTGATAAAGGGTTCGGTTGGACATGGGATCACTCGCTGAGAAAAGGCAGCACGCGTTCAAGCAGTTGCTGCGGCGCTTCTTCGGGGATGTAGTGGCCGCAAGGCAGCGCCTCGCCGCGCACGTTCGGCGCATATGCGCGCCACTCGGCGAGCGGATCGAAGCATTGTTCGATCACGCCCTGTGCGCCCCACAACGCCATGAACGGACAAGCGATCCGCTGCTGTGAAGCGAGCGTCGCGCGGTCGTGTTCGAGGTCGATCGTTACACTCGCGCGATAGTCCTCGCAGATGCCGTGCGCCGTAGCGGGATCGGAGAGACAACGCAGATATTCCGCGTAAGCCCCCGCCGTGAACGGCGCGAGGCCGGCACTGCGCGCGCCGATGGTCTGCCTCAGATAGAGATCGGGGTCCGCACGGATCAGCGTCTCCGGGAACGGCGCGGGACGCACGAGCATGAACCAGTGCCAATAGGCGCGCGCGAAGTCGAACGAGGTCTTTTCATACATCGCGAGCGTCGGCGCAACATCGAGCGTCACGAGGCGCGTCACTGCCTCTGGATGATCGAGCGCCATGCGTGCCGCTACACGCCCGCCCCGATCGTGGCCGATCACCGCGAAGCTCTCATGGCCGAGGCCGCGCATCAGTTCGATCTGATCCAGCGCCATGCGGCGCTTCGCGTAGTTCGCATGATCGGCTGCGCCCGGCGGCTTGCCGCTGTCGCCGTAGCCGCGCAAATCGGCGGCGATCACCGTGAAATGCTCGGCCAGCGCCGGCCCGATCTTGTGCCAGATCGCATGCGTTTGCGGATGCCCGTGCAAGAGTAAAAGCGCGGGGCCTCGCCCGCCCTTAATGGCGTGAATGCATACATCGTCGACGGTCGCCGATACGTTCCTGAAGCCTTCAAACATGGTTGTCTCCTGATCGTGATTCGAGTCTAATTGATGAATCGTATGATTTGGTTTCCTTGAAAGCATTCCGTTCGTTACCAGCAGGAATGAATCGGCGAACCATGTGGAGCATTGAAATGGATGGTTTCTCGGACCTGAATCTGTTCGCGCTTGTGGCGCGGCACCGGAATCTCGCGGCTGCCGCGCGCGAGCTGGGCGTGACGCCGCCCGCGGTCAGCAAGCGGCTTGCGCAACTGGAACGGCGCCTCGGCGTGCGATTGATGAACCGCACGACGCGGCGTCTGAGTCTTACGCCAGAGGGCGAGCTCTATCTGTCGAACGGCTCGCGCATTCTGGACGAGTTGTCAGAACTGGAGCATCTGGTCACGCAAAGCCGCGGCGAGCCGACCGGCTTGCTGCGCGTGAATGCGTCGTTCGGGTTCGGTCGCGCGCGCATCGCGCCGGCGGTGTCGGAGTTCGTCGCGCGCTATCCCGCGATGAAAATCCTGCTGCATCTGACGGACCGGCCGATAAGTCTTCAGGACGAGGGTTTCGATCTCGGCATTCGCTTCGGTGAGGTGCCGGATGCGCGCATCAACGCGCGGCTTCTGCTCGAGAACAGGCGCATGGTGTGCGCGTCGCCCGGCTATGTGGCGCGGCACGGCAATCCCTCGGTGCCGCACGACCTGACACGGCATGCGTGCATTGTTTTGCGCGAGAACGAGTCGGCTTATGGCACATGGCATTTTTCTCGCGGCAAGCGCACGGAGACGGTAAAGGTCGATGGCGCGTTGGCCAGCAACGACGGCAGCGTCGTGCTTCAGTGGGCGCTCGAAGGTCGCGGGATCGTGGTGCGCTCGCAGTGGGAGATCGAAGGCCATCTCGCGCGCGGCGAACTCGTGCCATTGCTGCCGGACTGGGCCTTGCCGGATGCCAATATCCACGCGATCTATCTGGAGCGCAACCAGCTTTCGGTCAAGCTCAGGACATTCGTCGACTTTCTCGGCGAGCATCTACGCAGACCGGGAGGAATGGCCTAACACGCCATCTTTGTGGGCACCTAACGGGGCTCGCACGTGGCGGATTGAACCTCGGGGCCGCTTTTGAAAGTCGATCGGACATTCGAACGGCGTCTTAGGGCTGGCATCAAATGACGCTTGAGGGCCGAACGTAGACAATCCCTTCCCTAGCAATCTCACAAGTAACGGCAAATAATGCGGCCAGTCTCGCGAACCCGGATCGGGCGTCCACGGTTGTCGCAACAGATTGCTGCCTGGCTCGTCGATTTATTGCATGCCCGAGTCTCATGAATTGCGCTTGCCAGTAAAATCAGGCCGCCGCTTCCTCGATATGCGCGCCGAACCACGCGGCCGCGGACAGATTGAGTTCCGCCAGTATCTCGGGCGTGAGCGCGGCGAACTCGGGCGGCGCATCGCAATCGCGGGCGATCGACGCCGCATCGGCGCCCTCGCCCGCCGCCTCCGCGATCCGCAGCAGCATGCCGAGCGCTCCGCGCCGTTCGACAATCGCATCGCGAATATGCGGCGCGAGGCCCAGCTTTTCCAGCACGGCTTTCGGCGTGCTGCCGAGCAGCACATGCACGAGCGAGAAGATGCCGGTCATGAACGCGGCGTCGGCGAATTCGTCGTCGGACGGACGCATCCAGCCCGCCGCCAGTTCCATGAAGCGCGAGCGCGTGCCGGCCAGTTGCACGAGCGGGTCGGCGCGCCACGGCAGGTCGCCGCTGTCCGCGTAAAGCAGCAGTTGCGCCCAGCGCGCGATCTGCCGCGTGCCTGTCGCAATGATCGCCTCGCGCAGCGACGCGATATTGCGCCCGAGGCCAAACGCGCTCGAGTTCACGAGGCGCAGCAACTGCACGACCACACTGGGATTGAGCTTCAGCTCAGCTTCCAGTTCGACGATGCCGGCGTCGCGCGAAAGCAGCGCGAGCAGGCGCATCAGGCCGGGACGCGGCGAGCGGTTTTTCGGCGCGGCCAGCACCTGCGGCCGCGCGAAAAAGTAGCCCTGGAACAGATCGAAGCCCAGATCGCGCGCAAGCGCGAAGTCTTCGCGCGTCTCCACTTTCTCGGCGATCAGCGTCTTGCCCGCGCCGCGCATGGCCGCCGCGAGTTCGGGGAGGTCCGCGCGCTGCGTCTGCAGGAAGTCGATCTTGACAATGTCCGCATGCGGCAGCATCGCGAGCAGTTCGTCCGAGAGCTGCGTCACGTCGTCGAGCGCGACCTGAAAGCCGCCGCGCCGCAATTCGCCGAGCCGCCGCGCGAGTTGCGCGTCGAACCTGACGGTTTCCAGAATTTCGAGGACAAAGCGCTCCGGCGGCATCACGTGGACGATGTCGTCGAACAGCATCGTCCGGTCGATGTTGACAAAGCCGCGATGCTGCCCGAGCACGGCCGGCACGCCGATTCCGCCGAGCGCGCGCGCTACCACCTGCGCGGTCGCCTGCGCGTCGTTGGTGACCTCGGCATAGTTGTGGGCGCCGGCCCGGAACAGCAGTTCGTATGCGTTGAGCGCGCCCTGGCGATCGAGAATCGGCTGTCGTCCCAGATAGACGAACTGCGCAGCACTAGCCGCGTCGGGCTCGTCGCCGGTCGCGTCGCGCACCTCGATGCGCCGGGGGGAGGCCCGGACCAGATGAAGTTCAGACATGGGTCGTCGGTGCTGCGTTCGAAGGGCTGCGCGACAGCGGCGCGCCGCCACCGCACAGGGGTTTGTCGTATTAACGGACGTCGGCCAACCGCACTTTAACCGAATCGGCGGTGTCCGGCTGCCGTCGCCCGCCGCGCTTCCTTACAGGATGTTTTTCTTGCGCTTGCACTAAAGATTTCAGACGACAGGTCGTTATCTAGTCCTGATGGGGCGGCCTGATACCAGCGTGGTACCCGCATGACACCCGCCTGACCCGTTCACCGCCCCGCAGAGGCGAACGGCAAGCCGCCCCGCCCGCAGACGAACACAGGTTGCCACCCACACATGGAAGCGAACAGGATCACCGCGCCCCGCCGGGGCTCCTTGCGCACGGTCGTAGGCCGGCTTCTTGGTCTTGGCCGGCGCGTCGAGGACGGGCCACAAGCCGGGCCGTCCACCGCGCCGGCCGCCGCGCCGCCCGCGGCGCCGCAACTGGAACAGGTGGTCGGCGCCGTGGACCTGCTCGCGCATGTGGACAGCGAACTGCGCTTTCTGTATGTGTCCGACGCGAGCCTGCGCTTCATCGGCTATCACCGCGAGTATCTGGAGACCATCACGCTGCACGAGCTGGTGGCCGAGGCCGACGCGGCGCGACTCGACGCGCTGCTCGAACGCGCCCGCACCACTGGCAACGTGGAAAAGGCGACGCTCGGACTCATCAAGTCGCTGACCTATCCGATCACCGTCGAGCTGCGCGTGGTGCGCAGCAGCCATCACGGCATCGACGGCTTTGCGATTGCCGGTTTCGACGTGTCGGCGTGGCGCGCGAGCGAGGAGCGCCTCATCCAGGCGCTGCATCTGGACCGGCTCACCAATCTGGCCAACCAGTCGGCGCTGGTTCCCGCGGTGCTGGAGGCGCAGCAGCGGGCCGACGCGCACGGCACGCCCGCCGCGCTGCTGCTGCTCGACATCGACGATTATCAGCGCGTGAACCGCGCGCTCGGCTACGACGCCGGCGACGAAATGCTGCGCGACACGGCGCGGCGCATCCTGAACATGACGAGCCCGCAGGAGACGGTGGCGCGCGTGGCCAGCGACGAGTTCGCGATCCTCGTGAAGCCCGCCGCCAACCGCACGGACGCCGCAGCAGCCGCCGAAGCGCTGGCGCGGCGCCTGCTCACCGCGATCCAGCAGCCGTATGTGTTCAGCGGCCAGCAGGTGCACCTGTCGGCGAGCATCGGCATCGCGCTCTACCCTGACGTGCGTCACGCGAACGACACGACTGCGCACGACACGCATCTGCTGCGCTGGGCCGACCACGCGCTGTTGCAGGCCAAGGCGGCGGGCGGCAACACGCTCGCGTTCTATGTGCCGGACGACAACCCCGCCGACGCCGAGCGCCTGAAACTCGAGGCGGACCTCTACGACGGCGTGCGCAACGGCGAGTTCTCGCTGCACTTCCAGCCGATCACCAGCAGCCGCACGCACGGCGTGGTCGGCGTGGAGGCGTTGATCCGCTGGATGCACCCGGTTCACGGGCTCGTGCCGCCGTCCATGTTCATTCCGCTCGCGGAGTCGGTCGGGCTCATCAACTTCCTCGGCAACTGGGTGCTCAAGGTGGCCTGCATGCAGTTGATCCAGTGGGACGCGCGGGGCATCTCGCTGCAATACGTGGCGGTCAACGTGTCGCCGCAGCAGTTCCGCGATCCCCGTTTTACGGACGCCGTGCGCGAGGCGATCAACCTGACCGGCATCGACCCGCGCCGCCTCGTCTTCGAAATCACCGAGAGCCTGCTGATGCACGACCCGGCTCACGCCAAGGTGTTGCTCGAAGAGCTGACGGCCATGGGCATCCGCTTTGCCGTCGACGATTTCGGCACCGGCTATTCGAGCCTGGCTTACCTGCAACGGTTTCCCCTTGCAAAGCTCAAGATCGACAGGAGTTTTGTCGAGAATCTGCTAACCTCCCGGAACGATCAGGCGATCGTCAGCGCGGTGGTGGGCCTCGCCCAGACGCTGGACTTGGAACTGGTCGCCGAGGGCGTGGAAACCGAAGCGCAACGCAGCCTGCTCACCGAGATGGGATGCGACCACATTCAGGGGTGGCTCGTCTGCCAGGCGTTGCCGTCCGACGAACTGGCGCAGCGTTTCGAAGCGCGCTCGCTTCACCTGCACAGCGCATAGCGGTGCCGGTCAAGCACTCAAAGAGCGGCATAGGCCGGCTTCGCGCCGGCATGGCATTTACTGGAACACGTATGGCTTTTGCGGGACTCTCATGGTAAAGGCGGCGGTGCTCGACCGGCTCTGGACGCGAATGAGCGAGCGTGGCGATTTCCCCATGCTGTCGCAGTCGTTGCGCACCACCATGGCGGCAATGAATAACGACGACCTCGACTTCACCGGCCTCGTGCAGGTGGTGCTGTCGGACTTCGCATTGACGCAAAAAGTGCTGCGCCTCGCGAACTCGGCCATGTATATGGCGTTCGGCGGCAACATCACGACGGTGTCGCGCGCGCTCATGGTGCTCGGCATGGACGCCGTCGGTCATCTGGTGGTCGGCCTCAAGATCGTCGATCACTTTCATCACAGCGCGCCGCGCCGCATCGACGCGAAGCTCGAACTGAACCGCACGCTGCTTTCGGGCTGCGTCGCGCGCAAGCTCACCGAGCGCGGCGACCTGCGCGCCGGCGAGGAAGCGGTGGTCTGCACGCTGATGCGGCAGATCGGCAAGCTGCTGGTGGTGTTCTATCTCGACGCGGAATGGGATCAGATTCGCCGCCACATTGAAAGCGGCACGCTGGAAGCCGATGCCTGTGTGCTCGTGCTCGGCGTGACGTTCGACGAAATCGGCGCCGAAGCCGCGGTGCGCTGGCGCCTGCCCGACATGATCCGCTCCGGCATGGGCGAGTTCGATCCACAGGACACAGAGCAGCCGCGCCAGGTGCAGTGGCTGCGCGCCATCACCAATTACTCGACGGCGGTCGCCGACGTGCTCACGCAGCAGAACGTGCCCGAGTTCACGCGCGAAGAGCGCATGGCCGAACTGGCGCAGGAATATAGCCGCGCGCTCAACACCGACCCCGAAGTGCTGCTCGACATGAGCGTGGCGCTCGCCCGCGAGGAAGGTGGCGACGGTGTGATGCGGGAAATCGTGGAGCTGCGCGCGAACGCCGACGCCATAGCGCGCGAGGCGCTCAACCCCGAAGCGCGCATCGCGGCAGGCGTCGAAGACCTGCGCAACCTGCCCGACACGAGCTCGCTCGCACCGGCACTCGGCATGGCATCCGAAACGGTGCTCGCGGCACTCGGCTTTGCGCGCACCGTGGTGTTCGTCAAGCATAGCAACGGCACTTTCCGCGCGCGCCTCGGCCTTGGGCCGAAAATCGACGCGGCGCTGCCCAAGCTCACGTTCAGCTCCGCGTTCGAGCCGGACGTGTTCCACCTGGCCATTGCGAATTCGGTGGGCATTTTCATCGAAAATGCGCGCGATCCAAAAATGGTCGCGCGGTTGCCCGAGTGGTTCCGCCGTTCATTCGACGACACCCGCGCCTTCGTGCTGCTGCCGGTGGTGGACGAAACGGAGCAAACCGTCGCACTGCTCTACGGCGACTGGTCGCACACTCAGGAGCCGCGCCGCATCTCGCAGAAGGAGATGAGCGTGCTGAACGAACTGGCCAAGGAGTTAGGCCGTTTTTTCGGCCTGGGGCAGATGCGGGAAATGGAGACGATGTAAAGACGTGGCGTGATCGCTGATCACACTGCGTAGGTTCTCCAGATTCTGTGTTTGCCCGACGCCAGATTTGCCTGCTGAGTTTCGAAAGTGATTTTCAGCAACCAGGTTTTCAGTTTGAATTTTGCAGCCGGCATGCGCTCCATGCCGGCTTGCTTGCCTCGCCAGCCTCAGTCCTCGATTCTTTCGAGCCCTTCCGCGCTGCGGTCCGCGACGCCCGCCCAGGCGCCGGCCGCGAGTCCCATTTGCGCGACCTCTTCTACCGTCAACGGCGCAAGCTGCTCGCAAAGCGCCGCAATCGTGTCCCACGCGCCGTTTTCCAGCGCCTCGACGGCGGCGAGCAACTGCCCGAGCACGCCCTCGCGATGCAGAATGGCCGCCTGGATCGGACGCGACAGCGTGAGCACATTCAACGTGCTTTCGAGCGAACCGCCGAACACCGCGTCGACGAATGAAAACACGCCAGTCAGGAACGCTGCGTCCGCTTCGTCGCGGCCGGCCTCGGGCAGGCGCTCGACAGCCAGTTCCATGAAGCGCGCGCGCGTTGCCGCGAGTTGCAGCAGCGGGTCGTCTTCGAGCGCGACCTTGCGGCCGTCCGCATACAGCAGCAGCTGCGTCCAGCGCGCGATGCGGTCGGTGCCGGTCGCGTTGATCGCCTCGCGCAACGTCGTGACTTTGTGGCCGACCGCGAAGCCGCTCGAATTGGCGAGCTTCATCAGATGCATCACCAGCACCGGGTTGAGCTTCAGCTCCGCTTCGAGCTGCGCGACCGTCGGGTCGCCCGCGAGCAGTTGCAGCAGGTTCAGCAGCGCATGGCGCGGCGCGCTCACGCGGCGCGTCATCGAGGTTTGCGCACGTGCGAAGAAATAGCCCTGAAAACGGTCGAAGCCCATGCCGTGCGCGGTTTCGAAAGCGGCTTGCGTGTTGAGGCCCGAGGCGATCAGCAGCTTGCCCGCCGACTTGAGCACACTCGTCAACTTGGGCAACAGCGCGGCGGGCGCGCGCGTCATGTCGATCTTGATGGCTTCTGCGTAAGGCAGGAGCTTCGCGAAGGTCTCGTTGGGCTGGGTGACGTCGTCGAGCACGAAGCGATAGCGCCGCCCATGCAGCAGCACGATGCGCGCGATCAGTTCTTCGTCTACCTGGATGTCGGGCGGCAGCTCGAACACGAAGCGTTCGGCGGGCAGGCGCTCGATCGCGTCGTCGAACAGCATGTCGCGGGTCGTGTCGATGTACGCCGGATGGCCGGTCAACGCGCCGCGCACGTTGCCCTGCACCAGCCCGCGGATGATCGCGCGGGCAACGCGCTGCGCCGGCGTGAGCGCGCGGCCGGCGCGCGCGTTGCGGTCGTCAGCGTCCGTATCCGTGTCGTCCTGGGTGTCGGGATCGAGGTCGGCCAGCGCCTCTGCCGGCCATTGCGGCGCGCGTATCTTGAGCTCGTAGCCGCACAGCATGCCGTCCCGATTCAGGATGGGCTGCCGAGCGAAGCTCGCGTTCAACTGCGCATCGTCCGTGGCCCCCGTAACGCCCGGATTCTCGACTGCAATAGTGCTCATTCTGATCCCCCGCGAGGCGCCCCCGGCGCTTGCTGCTGTCTTGTGGTTATCGCCGCGTCGCGATGCGCCCGGCGTGTTTATCGTTTGCTTCGACGCGTGCACCCGCAATGTGTACTCGCGGTGTGGCGACGCAGCGCGCCCGGCGATTTTAGCGCAGCCCGTCTTGCACTGGCATGTCGTTCAAGCAATATCTGCAAATATTTGCAGCAGACGGGGCATAAGACGGGGCATATGAACCGCGACGCGCCGCCAGCGTGTGCCCAATGCAAAACGGCCGCAGTTTGCGGCCGTTTTGCATGTCGTATCGGGCGTCGAGGTGCGGCGTTACTTCAGCACCACCTTCACGTCGAAGTATTTCGCTGCCAGGCGGTCTATCGTGCCGTCGGCCTTCAGTTCCTTCAGCGCCTCGTTCAATGCGTCCTTGAGCGCCTTGTCGCCGCGGCGAATGCCGAAGCCCACGCCCGCGCCCAGCAGTTTCTCGTCGCTGACGGCAGGACCGGCGAACTCGAAGCCCGCGCCTTGCGGCTTCTTCAGAAAGCCCTTGGACGCCGCTTCCGCATCCTGGAACGACGCATCCAGACGGCCCGAAGCGAGGTCGGCATAGATCTGGTCCTGGGTCTGATACGGCACCACGTCGACGCCGGCCGGCGCCCAGCGTGCCTTCGCGTACGTCTCCTGAATCGTGCCTTGCAGCACGCCGACATGCTTGCCCTTGAGCGACGCGGGCGTGGGCTGCAGGCCACTGCCCTTCTTCGCGATCATCTGATTCGGGATCGTGTAGATGGGGTCCGTGAAATCGATTGCCTGACGACGCTGCTCGGTGATCGTCATGTCGGAGTTGATCGCGTTGAACTTGCGCGCCTGCAAGGCGGGAATCAGGCCGTCGAACGAGTTCTCGACCCACACGCACTTCGCCTTCAGTTTCGCGCATACGGCGTTGCCGACGTCGATGTCGAAACCCTGCAGCTCGCCCGACGGCGACTTCGATTCGAACGGCGCATAAGACGCTTCGACGCCGAAGCGCACTTCCTTGATGTCCGCCGCCATGGCCGAACCTGCCGTGACCGTTGCCGTCGCGAATAGCGCGAGCGCAGCCGTGTTTCGCCAATTCATCTTCATTGCGGGTGTTCCTCTACGGTATTGAACAAGACTGAGCCGAATCCGGACAGGCATGATTGCCGCGCCAAAAATACGATTCAAACTCGCGCGGCCGCCGTGATGCAGCGCAACAGCCGCGAGGCGCGGATTGTACAGGCTCGGGCGCCGCGCCCGCGGGGGGCGCGCGCCGCATTGTTGGCTGCAACGCGCGGCAGGTCGGCATAAAAAGCTGCAACTTGATGTCGCGCTCGTGCAAACAATCCGCATGTACGCGCCGGCATGAGCGCCGCGCGGCTCGCTTGCGGCGCCTGCTGCGGCTAGACGAGCGCGGCGTGCGTGTGCGCGGTGGTCTCGATCACCATCAGGCCGGCGCGCAGCCCCGGCTTGACGCTCGCATTCGGAAACACGAGGCGCTCCTCGTCGTGTTGCACGACGTAGCGGTAGTCGCCGTCGCGCGCGAGCAAGGTGTTTCTGGCAAACGGCGTGAAGTTCGCGACGTCCGCGGCGACCAGCAATTCGAATGCAGCGCTTTGCTTCGTGATCTGATCGATTACGGTGAAAGCGCGCGGCAACTGCACGGGGCCAGCTCCATTCGTGCCCGCGAGCAGACGACGCAGCGCGTCGTCGGCACCGGCAAAGCGCGCGAGGTCGTTCTGGCCGAACGGGCGGACCTTGCCCAGCTCCAGCGTGCACGCCTCGGCGCCGCAAGTCTGCGCGGTGAAATGCGAGTAGGTATTGCCCTTGGTGGTATGCAACAGCACCGCGCTGATGTGCGCTTCGCCCAACCACTCGAACATTGCGCGCGAAAACGGCCTGTCGGTATGCGGCAGCAGCGCGAAGCGCTCGAATGCGGACGCGCGGATCGCCGTGTGCATGTCGATATGCCAACGCGCGCCGGGCGCATCGGAGGCGGCCGCGAAAAACCGCTCGGCCGCCTGCTCGAGCGCCGCGGCGCGCGGCGCCTCGTGACTGTGCGGCAATTGCAGATGCCGGCCGCTGAAGAGCCGGTTGAGATCGTCGTCGCGATAACGGCATGCGTCGCGCATCGCGTCGACGTTGCCGAGAATCACCAGCAAACGGCAGGTCAACGCGGCCGCGCCGCGCGCAATGTCGCGCACCAGATACGAAAGCAGTTCGATGGGCGCGGTTTCGTCGCCGTGCACGCCAGCCGACGCGAGCACGCTGCGCATGTTGGCGGCCGGCACGGCAGGCTCGATCAGCAGCACGCCGTCGTTGAGCCAAGACCAGCGCGCGCCCGCCGCGCACGTGCCTTGCATGGCGTTCGCGGCAGGCCGCGTGCCCGCGAGCGTATAGGCGAGGAAATCGTCCAGCATCGCGGCCGGCTCGCCGCGCGCGAGCTCAGCGCTGAAAGTCATAAAGCGATCCGAGTCCGAGAATCTGCGTGAGTTCGTCGAGCGCGGTGCGCGACTCCGCGAGCAACTGCGGATCGGCCAGATCTGCCGGCGCGAGACGGTCGCGATAATGTTTTTCGATCCACGTGTCGAGCCGTCCGAACAAGGTGTCGTCGATCCACACGCCGCGCGTGACCGCCGCGCGTTCCGCCTCGTTCAGCACCACCCGCAGACGCAGGCAAGCCGGACCGCCGCCGTTTTTCATGCTCTCGCGCAGATCGAACACGAGCACCTCGTCGATGGGACCGGTGTGCGACGTAAGCTCGTCCAGGTACGCAGCCACGCGCGGATTTTCGCGGCACTCCTGCGGCACGACCAGCACCTGCCTGCCGTCGGGACGCGTGAGCAACTGGCTGTTGAACAGATACGACGAGACCGCGTCGGCCACGCTCACCTGCGCGTTGGGCACTTCTATCACGTTCAAGCCCGCGCTCACACCCTCGAGCTTCGCGCGCAATTCGTCGTACACCGCGCTCTGCTCGACAAACGCAAGCTCGTGACAGAACAGCGTGGTGCGATTGCCGACCGCGATCACGTCGTTATGAAACACGCCCGCGTCGATCACGTCGGGGCTCTGCTGCGCGTAGACGGTTGCCTCTTCCTGCAGACCATGACGATGCGCAACCGCGCGGCTCGCCTCGAACGTCTGACGCGCGGGAAAGCGCCTGGGCTCGGGCCCGCGGCGATATTCGCTGCGCCCGTACACGAAGAATTCGACACCCCGCGCGCCATATTCGGAGCACAGGCGCGTGTGATTCGCCGCGCCTTCGTCGCCGAGTGCGGGCGTGCCGGGCAAGGCTTCGTGTACCTCGAAGCGGTTCGCGTCGCTGAAAATGGCGCGCAGCGTGCGGCGCGTCGATTCATGTTCGATCGCGCGATGCAGCTTGCTGCACAGATTGGCCGGCGTGAAATGCACGCGGCCGTCGTGCGTGTCGGCAGACGGGCTCACGGTTGCCGCATTCGCGGTCCACATGGCCGAAGCCGAACTCGCCGCGGCGAGCAACTCGGGCGCGTTCTTCGAGACGCGCGCGATCACCGTTGCGTCGTCGCCCGAAAAACCAAGTTCGCGCAACAGACGCATCGACGGCCGCTCCTGCGGCGGCAACACGCCCTGATGAAAGCCGAGATCGGCCAACTGCTTCATCTTGCGCAGGCCCTGCTTGGCGGCCGCTTTCGGATTGGCAACCGACTTCTCGTTGTTCTGCGAAGCGACATTGCCGAACGAGAGCCCCGCGTAGTTGTGCGTGGGGCCGACCAGGCCGTCGAAATTGGCTTCAGTGGCTTGCATCGTCGATCCTCAGAATTGAAGGCCCGGCGAGACGCTCGCGGGCATTTGCAGTTGCGCGCTTTCGACGGAGGCCATCGGGTACGCGCAATAATCGGCTGCGTAATAGGCGCTCGGCCGGTGGTTGCCCGAGCGGCCCGGGCCGCCGAACGGCGCACCGGACGAAGCGCCGTTGGTGGGCCGGTTCCAGTTGACGATGCCCGCGCGAATGGTGCGCTGAAAATGCGTCCACAACAATTCGTCGTCGGCAAGCAAGCCTGCCGAGAGGCCGAACTGGGTGTCGTTGGCTTTTTCGAGCGCCTCGTCGAAGCTGGCATAACGGATGATTTGCGCGAGCGGTCCGAAATGCTCCTCATCAGGCAGATGCTTTACGGCGCTGACGTCGAGAATGGCCGGCGTGACGAAGCCGAGCCTCGGGTCGCGCTGCTCCATTTTCAGCAGCGCCTCGCCGCCCTCGCCAAGCAGACGTTCCTGTGCCGCGACCAGCCGCGAAGCCGCGCGCGCCGAGATCACCGCACCCATGAAAGGCTGCGGCTCCGAGTTGTATTCGCCCACGGCGATGCGCGAGGCGACCTCGACGAAGCGCGCGAGAAAGCGCTCGCCCGCTGCGTCGTTCGGCACGAAGATCCGCCGCGCACACGTACAACGCTGCCCCGCCGACAGAAACGCCGACTGGATCGTGTGATGCACGGCGGCGTCGATATCCGCGACGGGGCCGATCACGAGCGGATTGTTGCCGCCCATTTCGAGCGCGAGCACGATCTCGGGGCGTCCGCCGAACTGCTTGTGCAGCAATGTTCCGGTGTCCGAACTACCGGTGAAGAAGAGCCCGTCGATCTGCCGGTGATTGGCGAGTGCAACGCCCGTGTCCTTCTCGCCTTGTACGAGATTGAGCACGCCCGCGGGCAAGCCCGCATCGCGCCAGATCTGCACGGTCAGCGCGGCGACGCCTGGCGCGAGCTCCGACGGCTTGAACACGACCGCATTGCCTGCGATCAACGCCGGCACGATATGCCCGTTCGGCAGATGGCCGGGAAAGTTGTACGGCCCGAACACGGCGACCACGCCATGCGGACGATGGCGCAGCACCGCAGTGCCGTCCGCCATTGCCGAACGCTTTTCGCCGGTGCGCTCGTTATAGGCCTGGATCGAAATTTCGACCTTCGCAGCCATGGAGGCCGCTTCGGTACGCGCTTCCCACAGCGGCTTGCCGGTTTCCCGGCCGATCGCTTCGGCGAGCGCTTCCTTGCGCTCGGTAACGAGGGCGGCGAAGCGGCGCACCACTGCACAGCGCTCGTCGAGGCTTGCCGCCGACCACGCCGCGAACGCGCGACGCGCGCTGCGCACCGCGCGGTCCACGTCGTCCGGCGACGCGCTATTGCCTTCCCAAACGGTCGCGCCCGTACCCGGGTTGCGCGACGCGAATGCGGGACCTGTGCCGGCGGCCCATTCGCCGTCGATGAAAAGCTCGCTCATGATCATCCTCGTTTGTGTTTCAGCGGCAGCACCCGCACCGGGTCGCCTGACTTCACGCCGAGTGCCGACGCTTCGAGCGCGTTCATGCGGAACACGCCGTCTTGCGGCACGCCGGCTGCCACGCCCACGCGAAAATCGCCCAGCGAAGTATTCGACACCATCGAACGCGGCGCATCCTGCGGCGCGCCCGCCGGCACTTCGCCAATCTCGGCCGGCACCAGCACGCTTTCGCGCACGGTGCGCAAGTCGGAGATATGGCATTCCAGCACCGGACCGGCGTCGAAAATATCGACGTGGTTCTCGTAGCGCAGCCCTTCTGCTTCGAGCATGCGCCGCGCCGGAATCGTGTCGCTATGCGTGAGCCCGACGCATTGCTGCGCCTCTTCGGGCAACAGCTCGACGTACACCGGATAGCGCGGCATCAACTCGGCGAGAAACGCCTTACGGCCGTGCGAGCTCAGGTAGTCCGCCGCGTTGAAGTCGATCTGATAGAAATGCGAGCCCACGGCGCGCCAGAACGGCGACGTGCCCTGCTCGTCGAAATGGCCGCGCAATTCCGCGCATAAGCGCTGCGGAAAGCGCTCGCGAAACTGCGCGAGGAACATGAAGCGCGAGCGCGACAGCAGTCCGCCCACTCCGCTCGTGCGATAACGCGGGCTCAGGAACAGCGAGCAGACCTCGGCGTAACCCGTCAGGTCGTGCGAGATGTTGAGCGCGCGCATGCGCGTCCAGATGCCGAGGTCCTGGCTCGCGTGCACCACCGTGCTCACGCGATAGTTGTAGAACGGCTGCTGCAGTCCGACCTCGGCCTCGATGCCGCACACGCCCGCGACATCGCCGGTTTGCGTGTCTTCCATCACGAAGAAGTAGCCTGCTTCGTGCGGCGCGGCCTTGTCTTCCATGGTGCGGCGCGCGCGTTCGACGCGTGCGGCAAGCGCCTCGCGATCCGGCTTGAAGGTGGTGAGCCCCGGGCCGGTTTCCTGCGCGAGGCGCATCAGCGCGTCGACATCGCTTCGTTGCACAACGCGAACGACGATCATTGTGCGTCTCCCGATTGTTGTTCGCCTTGCGGCCGATAGAGCGGCACGCAGCGCACCGCATCGCCGTCCTGCACGCCGAGCGCGGCGCGTGCCGCATGCGCGAGCGGCGCGCCTTCGTGCTGCGCGGCCGGCAGATCGCCGAGCACGCAGCGGAACTCGCCGTCCGCGCCGTTATGCGCGATCAGGAACGCCGAGCCGCTTGCGGGCGCCGCGCTCTCGCGCACCTCGCGCACCTCGTTGCGCGTGACGCACGCACTGCGGTCCACCTGCGCGGTGAGCACCGGGCCGGCGTCGAAAATGTCGATGAAGCGGTCGGTCTCGAAGCCTTCCTCGAGATGAATCTCATACGCGAGCAACGCGTTCGCATCCGGTTCGCCGAGCACGCGCTGCGCCGCCTCGGGCAGCAAGGGCACGTAGATCGGATAGGTAGGCATCACTTCGGCAATGAATGTTCTGCTGCGCCCGCCCGATTCGATCTCGATGTCGGCGAAATCACGGCCGAAAAATTTGCGCCCCACCGCTTCCCAGAACGGCGACACGCCTTTCTCGTCGGTCACGCCGAGCAGCAGCGAGAATACCTCGGGCGTAAAGCGCTTGCGATTGGCGGCGATGTACATCATCCGCGCGCGCGACAGCAGATGCGCGGCGGCGTCGCCGCGCAGCGACGGGTGGATGAAATAGCCCGCGAGCCGGCTCTTGCCGGTTAGTTCGTGCGACATGGTGAGCGCGTGAATCTTGCGGTTCACGTGCAGCTCGCGCGACGCATGAATCAGCGCGTCGTTGCGAAATGCGTAAAACGGATCGGAGTAGCCCGCGGCCGCGACGATGCTCGCCGTGCCCATCAACTGGCCGGTTTCGCTGTCTTCGAGCACGAACAGATAGAACTCCTCACCCGGAAAGTCGACTTCCGCGCGAAACGAGTCTTCCGACAGCGCGACGCGCGCTTCGAGCGCGCGGCGGTCGTGCGGCAGTGAATGCAGCACCGGCTGTGCGGTGCGCGCCATGTGTTCGAGCGCATCGAGATCGGCGAGGCGGCCGGGGCGTACGAAGAGCATCATCGTTCCTGTGGAGTGTCACGCATCAATGCGACCCATGAATGTGACGCACCGGTGCAACCCATGAATACGACCGGTGAGTCTGTGCAAGGCACTAAAGAACGCGCGCTTATTTCGAGGTCGCTTCGGCCTTCGCGCCGACCACTTCGGCGATCGCGCTCGCGAGCCGCACGAAGCCTTCGTTCATGTCCTCGAGCGGCATGATCAGCGACGGTACGAAGCGCAGCACGTCGGGTCCCGCCATCAGCATGATCACGCCATGCTGGCCGGCCGCCGTGACGAAGTCTTTCGCCCGGCCCTTATAGGTGTCGTTCAATTCCGCGCCGATCAGCAGGCCCTTGCCGCGCACTTCCTTGAAAAGGCCAAAGCGTTCGTTGAGTCTGGCGAGGTGGCCCTTCAGCACTTCGCTGCGCGTGCGCACGCCTTCGAGCAGTTGCGGATCGCTCACCAGCTCGACCACTTTCTCTGCAATCGCGGAGCCCAGCGGGTTGCCGCCATAGGTCGTGCCATGCACGCCGACCTTGAAGTGCGCGGCCAGTTCGTTGGTGGTCAGCATTGCGCCGATCGGGAAGCCGTTGCCGAGCGCCTTCGCGGTGGTGAGAATATCCGGCGTCACGCCGGTGTCCTGGTACGCGTAGAAGTAGCCGCTGCGGCCCACGCCGGTCTGCACTTCGTCGAAAATCAGCAGCGCGCCGTGCTGATCGCAAGCTTCGCGCAGCGCTTTGAGGAACGCCGGGTCAGCAGGTATTACACCGCCCTCGCCCTGAATCGGCTCGACGATCACCGCGCAGGTTTTCGCGCCGATGGCCTGTTTCGCGGCCTGAATATCGTTGTACGGCAAATGCACGATGCCCTGCGGCACCGGCCCGAAGCCTTCTGAGTACTTTGGCTGGCCGCCCACGCTGACGGTGAAGAACGTGCGGCCATGAAACGACTGCGTAAACGAAACGATTTCGAATTTGTCGGCGCCATGACGATCGAACGCGACACGGCGCGCGAGCTTCAGCGCCGCTTCGTTTGCTTCCGCACCGGAGTTCGCGAAGAACGCACGGTCGGCAAACGTCAGGTCTTCGAGACGTTTGGCAAGACGCAGCACCGGCTCGTTCGTGTAGCCATTGCCGATGTGCCAGAGCTTGCTGCCCTGCTCGTGCAAGACTTTCAGCAGTTCGGGATGCGCATGACCGAGCGCGGTGACGGCGATGCCGCCGGCGAAGTCGACATAGTCGCGCCCTTGCGTATCCCACACGCGTGAGCCGAGACCGCGGTCCGGCACGAAGGCGGCGGGCGCAAACACCGGCACCATGACTTCGTCGAAGGTCTTGCGTGTCACAGTCAGGTCGTTCATGACAAATCCTCGTTACGGGTGAGAGGTAATACACGTAGTGTAGGAAACCACGAGCGATACGTCTTGCGCACAGGCGACGCTTTCTATGAGCTTCCAACGCCCACCGCCAGCGCCGGCGGGGTGTTCAGTCTGCGAGATCCGGTCGCTCGATCAGTGCGCCCGCACGCGGCTCGCTCGCGGCCGCGCCGCTCGCGCCGGTCTGCCGCTCGATCCAGTTGCGGCGGTCTTCGCGCGGGGTCACGCCAAAGCGTTCGCGGTAAGCATTCGAAAAGTGCGCCGCCGACGAAAATCCGCACGCAAGGCTGATCTGCACAACCGATTTGCTGGTGCGCTGCAATTGCGTGCGCGCTTTGGAAAGGCGCAGGCCCAGATAGTATTTGGAAGGCATCGAACCGAGATACTGTCGGAACAGGCGCTCGAGCTGCCGCCGCGACACGCCGACGAGCGCCGCGATCTCGTCAGTGGTGAGCGGGTCTTCGATATTCGCTTCCATCAGCAGCAACGCATCGTTCAATCGCGGATGGCGCTCGCCCGGCGCGGTCACGAACGGAATACGCTGACGCTCCTCGCCCGCGCGCAACACGCCGACACCGAGCGTGTCCGCAATGCGGTCCGCGAGTTCGGGGCCGTGCTCGCGGCCGATCATCGCGAGCATGAAGTCGACGCTCGCCTGACCGCCCGCGCAGGTGGCGCGATCGCGGTCGATTTCGAAAATCTGCTGCGTGACGATGGAGCGCTCGAACTGCTCGGCGAACTGCTGATACGTTTCCCAGTTCACGCTCACGCGGTAGCCGGACAACTGCCCGGCCATCGCGAGCCACCACACGCCGTGGTGAATGCCGGTGACGAGCGGCGTGCGCTGCCCAACCCGCGCGAGGCTCGCGAGAAACAGGCGATAGTCGGCAAATTGCTGGAAGCGCTCGGTGACGACGATCAGCCAGTCGCACGCAATCGCGTCGCCGAACGCCGCGTCGGCGGGCCATTGCGCGCCGCCCGCGAGCGGCACGGCGCGGCCGTCCCACGAACAGACCTGCACGCGGTACAGCGCGCGGCCGTCGATTTCGTTGGCCAGATTGAGTGCGTCGACAATCGGCCCGACGCCCGACATCGACACGGGCGGCAATGCAACGATCGCCACCTGGGTGGTACGTGCGGGACTGGACGTGCGGGCCATCGGCTGCGGTATGACGGTGCGGCGCGTTACTTCAGGCTGCCGGACAGAAACTGCCTGAGCCGCTCGCTGCGCGGCGTGCTCAACACGTCGGCGGGCAGCCCCTCTTCTTCGGTGCGGCCTTGGTGCAGGAACATCACGTGGTTCGACACGTTGCGCGCAAAACCCATTTCATGCGTGACGACGATCATGGTGCGCCCTTCTTCAGCGAGCTTCTGCATGACCTTCAGCACTTCGCCGACCAGTTCTGGGTCGAGCGCCGAAGTGGGCTCGTCGAACAGCATCACGTCCGGGTTCATCGCCAGCGCGCGCGCAATCGCCACACGCTGCTGCTGCCCGCCCGACAGATGCGACGGATACTGTTTTTCGACGCGCGGCGCGAGACCCACCTTTTCCAGGTATTCGCGCGCCCGCTCTTCCGCTTCGCGGCGCGGCACGCCGAGCACGTGAATCGGCGCCTCGACGACGTTCTCGAGCACGTTCATATGCGCCCACAGATTGAAGTGCTGGAACACCATCGCGAGTTTCGTGCGAATCCTCTGCAACTGCTTGTGATCGGCCACTTCGAGATTGCCGCCGCGGTCGGTTTTAGTCCTGACCGCCTCGCCGTCGACCACGATCTGCCCCGCGTTCGGCCGCTCGAGAAAATTGATGCAGCGCAGGAAGGTGCTCTTGCCCGAGCCGCTCGCACCGATGATGCTGATCACGTCGCCCTTGTTCGCGTTCAGCGATACGCCCTTGAGCACTTCGTTGTCGCCATAGCGCTTGTGGATGTCCTGCACGGCGAGCTTGCAAGCCTGGGTTTGCGTGGTGTGGAGCAAGATGCTCTCCCTTTGAGAATACGGATCGAGGTTTCGACAGCGCGCCCTCAGCGCGCCGCCCGCTGCGAAGACGGCGCGCTCAATGCGTGCGCACCGCCAGATAACCTAGCCAGCGACGCTCGGCGCGGCGAAACAGCGCAACCAGAGCAAACGACACCACGAGGTAAATCAGCGCGGCAAGGCCGAACGCGTCGAACGACTGATAGGTCGCCGAATTGGCATCGCGCGCTACCTTGAGAATGTCGGGCACGGTGGCCGTGAACGCGACCGTGGTGGCATGCAGCATCAGGATCACTTCGTTACTGTACAACGGCAGCGCGCGGCGCAGCGCGGACGGTATCACAATGCGGCGGTACATCGTGAACCAGCTCATGCCGTAGGCGCGCGCGGCTTCCACTTCGCCGTGCGACGTCGAGCGGATCGCGCCCGCGAAAATCTCCGTGGTGTACGCACAGGTGTTCAGCGCGAACGCGAGAATCGCGCAGTGAAAGCCGCTGCGGAAAAACGCATCCAGCAACTGATGCGAGCGGACGAATTCGAGGCTGTACATGCCGGTATAAATCAGCAGCAACTGCACGTACAGCGGCGTGCCGCGAAACACATACGTGTAAAGACGCACCGGCGTGGACAGCCAGCGCTTTTTCGACACGCGCGCCACCGCAAGCGGAATTGCAACGCAAAAGCCGATGCCGACCGAGGCGACCAGCAGCCACAGCGTCACCGCGAGCCCGGACATGCGCTGGCCGTCCCAGTAGAGAAACGCGCGCCAGAATTGGTTGAGGATGTCGATCATGGTCTTAGAGCTCCGCGTGCCGCACGCCAATCGAATAGCGGCGTTCGAGCCAGATCAGCGCGAGGTTCGAGACGGTTGTGAGCGCGAGGTAGATCAGCGCCGCGATCAGAATGAAGAAGAACATGTTGAAGGTGCTCTTGCCCGCGTCCTGCGCGGCCTTCACCACGTCCGCGAGACCGATGATCGACACGAGCGCCGTCGCCTTGACGAGCACCTGCCAGTTGTTGCCGATGCCGGGCAGCGCGAAACGCATCATCTGCGGAAAGAGAATGCGCGCGAATACCCTCGCGCCGCTCATGCCGTATGCACTACCCGCTTCGAGCTGACCGCGCGGCACGGCGAGAAACGCGCCGCGAAACGTTTCGGTGAAGTACGCGCCGTAAATGAAGCCGAGTGTCAGCACGCCGGCCACGAACGGGTCGATGTCGAATTGCGGCAGGCCGAGCGCATCGGTCAGATTGTTGACCGCGATCTGGATGCTGTAGAAAAGCAGCAGCATCAGCACGAGGTCGGGCACCGAGCGGATCAGCGTCGTATAGCCGGTGGCGAGCGCGCGCAGCGGCCGGTTCAGGGAAAGTTTCGCCGCCGCGCCCGCGAGCCCGAGCAGCACGGCGGTCGCGAGCGACAGGACCGACAGTTCGACTGTCTGGATCGTGCCGGCCAGCAACACCGGACCAAAGCCGTATAGCACCACGCGTGTCTCCATCCAGGTTCGTTTGAACGTTGCCAGGATGCAGTCGGCTCGTGCCGCCCGACTCATCAGGCATGGCGCGGAGTCTCGCAAGCGAAAATTAAATTCTCAAAGGCAGGCGCGCGTTTTGCTGCGTCGCAACAAACGGCGTACCGGGGATGCGGCGGCCCGCCGCGCCCGATGTCGCGGGGCGTCGGCGCGGCTTACGTCGGGTAAGGTGCGGACGCGCTGCCGCGATTTCGCAAGTTTGAGGTCGCTTTTGCGATAGACGGCGGGCGCTGCGCGCCGCTACTCGATCCCAAGCCGTGCGCGAATGGCGGGCAGCATGTATTCGACCGCCGCGCGCCCTTCTTCGATGGCCGGCGCCGCGCGATGGAAGTCGAAAATGCCCATGCCGCCCAGGCGCGGCTGGATCAGGATATCCGCCGGCTCGCCCGCCAGACGGCTGCGCGTGATCCGCACCTGCATGATGTCGATGCTCTGCGCGATCGAACTGAGCATCGAAGGCACGCGGGCACTCGGCGCGGGCGGCACGCGCACGTCGTCGGTGACGCGCTCCTCGGCGGGCGCGAGCCAGCGCGGCCAGGGCTTGCCGTTACGCCGCAGCGAAACGGGCGGCGGCGCGTGCGGATCGATGGCGGGCGTGTCCACCACCGCGCCGCCGAAATCGCGGCCATTCAGAATGTCGTTGTTCAGGTCGACCGCGATCACACAGTCCGCCCGCATGCCGCGCGCCACCGACACCGGCACCGGATTGCTCAGGCCGCCGTCGACGAGCCATACGCCGTTGTGCCACACCGGCGTGAAAATGCCGGGAATCGCAATCGACGCACGCACCGCGTCTACCACGCTGCCGTCCTGCAGCCAGCTTTCACGGCCCGAGTCGAGTTCGGTGGCAACCGCCGCGAACGGCATGTTCAACTGGGCGATGGACCGGCCGTTGAACTTGTCCGCAAAAAGCTGGATCACCTTGCGCCCGCCGAGCAGGCCGCCGGAGAGCCGCAAGTCGAGCAGGCGCACCACCGTCTGCCACGTGAGGCGCGAGACCCACTCCTCGAGCCAGTCGAGGTCGCCGTTCGCATAGACCGCGCCGACCAGCGCGCCGATCGAGGTGCCGCACACCACGTCGGGTTTGATGCCCGCGTCGTGCAGCGCGCGAATCGCACCTATATGCGCCCAGCCGCGCGCCGCGCCGCCCCCCAATACCAGTCCGATACGGCTGTATCGACGTCGACGTATCATGAAGCCCCCGTCTTTGCGTTCTGTTCTGTTTCTAGCGCCCGCGCACGACGTCCGAACGCGACGTTGTGTACACCGTGTGATTCTGGTCGAAATGCACGTTGAAAATGCCTTCTTCCGTCACGCCGCCCTCGCGCCATTTCCAGCTCCACACCGTCTCGGGCTTCAGCGGAAACACCGCGACCTGGCCTGGTTTGCCGAGCAGCCGCCGTACTTCGTCCTCGCTCATGCCGATGCGGATCTTGCCGAAATTCGCAGCGGTCAACACTTGCGTGATGGATTGCAGTTTACCGTCACGGTCAATGTCCACCATGTACGTATTCAGACCTTGCGGACCACGCGGATATTCGAAGCGCTTCGAACCGTCGGTATAGGTGCGTTCCGTTTCGGGCTTGCCCATCTGCTCGCGGATCTGCGCTTCGGTGGTCACGCCCGGCGTCATGTCCTTGAGCAGCAGTGCGTCGGGCTTCACGGCGTTGAACAGCTCCTTGATTTTTTGCACGGCGCGCTCGCTTTGTTGGTCGTCGCATGCGGTGAGTGCAAGGCATGCGGCCAGCATGGCGACAATAGGCAGTTTCAGACTCACAGCGAAGTTCCTGTAGCAGTGCGCGCGCGACGGCCCGCACCGGTCATGTAGTGATGCCCCGCCGCACTTCGTCGGGGCGCGCTACAGGATAACCGGCCAACGCAAAAACCGCGAGCGCGCACGCGCGCCGGCCAGCATGCAGTCATCGCGGCCGCAAACGCGCAAAACGCGATACGTCGGGCATTTTTCGATGATTGGGCTAGCCACGTGGGATTTATTGCAAACAGCAACAGACGCAACAGAAAGCAAACAGGCGACGCCGTGCAAAGCGTCGCCGCTGCGGGGGCATTGAAGCTGCATTGAAGCTGCGTTGAAGCTTGTCGTGGAGACGGCTACGGTCAGTACGCCGGAGAAGGAAGACGTGGGCCCGAGGACAGCAACCCGTCTGAACGATACAGCAGGTGGGACGACGCGCAGCGGTCCTGTCCCGGTACGGCGATGAACGACCTTGGCCGTTCACCTTGCGCCATCGCCGGAAGTGGCGAACCGCTGCTTGTCTGGTCGCCCTGGTCCCCTCATAAAGCCTTCCAAGTGAAGCTAATCTAACGGGATCGGCGGCTTTAGACGAGAGCGCGTTTACACCGAATTTGCAGAGGATTTCGCAGCCTCACATGGTGCGAATCACGGCAGCGGGAAGCTGCGGTCAAAGCTTGCGCGCACGTCCAGATGCGCGCGTATCACGTTGGCCGCTTCGTATGTGTCGGCGGTGCGTTGCTGTGCGGCGATAACCGTGTCGTCGATGGCAACGGGATGCACCTGGCCGCGCTGATAGACCGTCTTCAGCACATCGGTCGGCAAGCCGGTCACGCGCGATTGCATGGCCGCCACCTCGTCCGGATGCGTGAGCGCCCAACGCTGGCCGATCGCCACGCGCCGCAGAAAGTCGGCCAGTTGCGCGCGTTTGCCGGCAATCGCGGCCTCGGTCGCGACCTGATAGCTGAGCCCCTCGGACAAACCGACGCCGTTGGCGATGATGCGGTCGTGATCGCGCGATTCGCCAAGCGCGGTGTACGGGTCCCACACCGACCACGCGTCGACACTGCCAGACGCAAGCGCGGCCTTCGCGTCGGCGGGCGCAAGAAACACGAACGTCACTTCGCTCGCCGCGAGATTGGCCCTTTTCAGCGCCGCGAGCGCGAGGTAGTGGCCGATCGAGCCGCGCGTGGTCGCAAGGCGCTTGCCCTTCAGACCCGCGACATCCACGAGCGGCGAATGCGGACCCACCACGATGGCGAGATCGAGCGGATTGGAGCGCGTCGCCGCGACTGCCCGCACCCGCGCGCCGGCGGCAAGCGCGAACACGAGCGGCGCGTCCCCGAGGCCGCCCACATCCACGGCGCCCGCATTCAGTGCTTCGCCAAGGGGCTGCGCCGCCGGAAAGTTGAACCATTCGATCTTGTACGGCAGGTCCTTCAACTGACCGGAGGCTTCGAGTATGCCGCGCGTTTGCAACGACTGGTCGCCGACCTTGAGAACCGGAAGATCGGCGGCGAGGCCAGGCGTCGCGCACAACGCTGCGCAAAGCGCGAGCGCGGCGCCGGCAAGCACGTTGACGAAGCTGCGCGGCAGCACGGAAAACATCGTGGGAGACGGGCCGAAAGGCATCATGGCAATGGCGTGCGAGTTGAAATTCAGCAAGGTTCAGCGACGATAAGCGCAACGCCCCGTATAAGACAAACGCATTATTCTTCTAAGCAAATATGCGAATTTTTGTTGCCGGCCAGGTCCGCCGCAATCGCGCCGCAGGTATCATCAGGCGCACGAACCAATCCCATCGCGCATCATGAAGATCGACGAAATCGACGCTTACGTCACGGTCATTCGCTGTCAGTCGCTGCAGCAGGCGGCGCTCGCGCTCGGGCTCACGCAGCCGGCCATTACGCGCCGTCTGCAGAATTTCGAGGAAGCGCTTGGCGTCGAATTGCTCGATCGCAACACGCGCCCATTGAAGGCGACGGCAACCGGCCGCGTCGTGTATGAGCAATGCCGGGTGATCCAGCGCGAACTGGACGTGTTGCGCGAAATCGTCGCGACCGACACGCCGCCCATCGGCACGCTGCGCGTGGGCGTCGCGCAGACTGTCGCCGATATTGCGCTTGGCGAAGCGCTGCGCGCGGTGAAAGCCGCCTACCCCGATTTGCAGACGCGCGCCTGCACCGGCTGGAGCAGCCAGTTGCTGCAACAACTGGAAAACGGCGATCTGGACGTCGCCGCAATGCTGCTGCCCGCCAACAAGACCTTCGGCGACGCGCTCTCGGCGCGCTCGCTCGGCCGCGTCAAACTGGCGGTGGTCGCCCGCAAGGGGCTCGTGAAGAAGCGCGCGCACACGCTCGCCGAGTGCCAGTCGCTCGGCTGGGTGCTGAATCCGGATGGCTGCGGCTTCCGCGACGGCCTGCAGCGTGCGCTGACGGGCCTCGGACTCACGCTCAGGCTGAATCTCGAAACGCTCGGCACCGAACTGCAGTTGCAGCTTGTTGCCGACGGTCACGGCCTCGGGCTCGTGCCCTTGCCGCTGCTGGCTGCGAGCAGCTATGCCGGGCTGCTCGACGTGGTGTCGGTCAGCGACTTCAAGCCGCTTATCGACATCTGGCTCGTGCAGCCGCGCGTGCTCGGCAAACTGCAACAGCCGGTGGAACGCCTCGGTGCGGTGATCGCGCGGCAGTTCAAGGAGATGCGCGGCCCGCACGCGGACAGGCGCGGGTTGCAAAGCGCTGCGTGAGTTTACGGTCGGGGGCGAGATAGACCGGATGTCTCGACCCGCCGGCGCAACCCTCGTCAGATCACATGGAACCCGTGCGTGCCGTCGCGCGCGAGTTGGGCGACGAGCCCATACTCCCACTCCAGATACGCGTTCATCGCCTCGCGCGCGTTGTCGGTTCCCTCATACGGACGCCGGTAACGGTCGATGCGCGGCGACGCCATGCGCGTCTCGCCGCTTTCCACGGGCAGCCCCGCTTCGATCCACGCCGCCGTGCCGCCAGCGAGCACCTGCACCGGCTTGCCGGTCAGCGCCGCCACCTCGGGCGCGGCAAAACGCGCGAGCAGACTGCTGCCGCAGGTCAGTACATAGCGGCGCGCGTCAGGCAGCTTGTGCAGCGCCGTTTCGAGCTGACTGCGGATCACGAACCACGCGCCCGCTATGTGGCGCTTCACATAGTTCGCGCTGCTGGTGAAATCGAGCACGACGGTGCCCGGCGACTGCAGCAGCGCGGCGAGTTCGGCAGGCGCGATTTCGTCCGCGTCGGGCGGCTGCGGCGCAAAGCGCGCGGCGGGGGCCGCGCCTTTTTCCGCGAAATCGGCGGCGGTCAGGCCGTCCACCACGTACACCTCGACGTTCATCTGCGCGAGCCATGACGCGGTCATGTTGGCGCGCACGCCGTCGCTATCCGCGAGAATCACGCGCGCGCCGCGCACCGGCGCGAACATCTCCGTTTCCTGCACGAGCTGGCCGCCGGGCGCAGAGCGAAAGCCCGGCACGTGCCCCGCTTCGTATTCCTCGGGCGTGCGTACGTCGAAGCGATAGACCGTGCGCACCGCTTCGTCGGCCCAGCGGCGCGCTTCGTCGCGCGACGTGCGGCCTACTTTCGCGCGATCCGCTACCGAGCGCGCGCCGTCGGCCGCGACAAGACGCAGCGCGTCGTCCACGACCGGACCCGGCCGACGCGAACTGCCGTGCGCGAGCGGCTGCCCCGCGAGCGTCCAGCCGATGGTGCCGTTGCGCAGCGCCGCAACCGGATTGGGCAGTCCCGCGTTGATCAGCGACTGCGCGCCGATGATGCTGCGCGTACGCCCCGCGCAATTGACGATGATGCGCGTGGCAGGGTCAGGCGCAAGCTCGCGCGCGCGCAGCACGAGTTCCGCTCCCGGCACGCTGATGCTGCCGGGAATGTTCATGGTCTGATACTCGTCGTAACGGCGCGCGTCGAGCACGACCACGTTTTCTTCGCGATCGAGCAGCGCCTGCACCTGCTGCGCCGGCAGCGACGGCGTGTGGCGCACGCTTTCCACCAGTTCGCCGAACGCCTTGCTCGGCACGTTGACGTCCTGGAACAACTCGCCGCCCGCCTTGCGCCAACCTTGCAAGCCGCCTTCGAGCAGCGCAACGTCCGTGTAGCCCAGGCTTTCGAAACGCGCGGCGGCGCGCGCGGCCAGTCCTTCGCCGTCGTCGAGCACGACGATCGGCACATCGCGGCGCGGCAGGCGCACCGGCGCGTCGAGTTCGAGCCGCGACAGCGGCAGGTTCGCAGCAAAAAGCGGATGACTGCGCGCGTGCGGGTCTTCCTCGCGCACGTCGACGAAGGCGAGTTCCTCGCGTTCGAGCAGTGCGCGGCGCACGTCTGCATAAGATCGGGTACGAAAATCTTTCACGAAAGTCATGGGATCGGGGACTCCTTCGACACATTCCAGATGTTCGGCAACACGTCGTTCGAATAGCCGGACACAAACGTTTTGCGGGCCGCTCCGCCGGGATACACCGAACGGCTCACGGCACCGATATTCCCACCGTACACGTGAATACTGATCGACGTACGGTCACCAAATGCATTGCTCACGCGATGAATATCGCCGATGCGCGGCGACACCGCATCCACGGCGCCTGCGGCAAGACGCTCGGGAGCGCCGTGCTCGACAATTTCACCGAGTGCCGTGACACGGTAACGCTGCGCAATTTCCGCGCCACGCAACACGCCGATCAAACCCCATACTGTGTGATCGTGCACCGGCGTCGCCTGACCCGGTCCCCACACGAAACTTACGATGGAAAAACGCTGGCGCGAGTCCGCATGCAGCAGGAACTGCTGATAGCGCTCGGGGTGCGGCTGCGCGAAGGCGTCGGGGAGCCAGTCGTCGTAGGCAATCAATTCGCCGAGCGCGGCGCCGCCCGCCTCCAGTAGCTCGGCTTCGGGCATTTCGCTGTCGACGAGCGACGCGATCCGGGCTACGAATGCGCGTAGCCGGTCCGATCGCAAAGTAGCGGTCATCGGTAACCTTGGAGGATAGTTTCAAAGATTGGAATGCGCGAGGTTGCACGAACCTCGCGCATGTCAGGGCATGCACTGTTAGCGCGCGTTGCCCGGAAGGTCGCGGTCCAACGCGGTGCAATGTGACACGGCCCAAAGACGCGGCCCAAAGCCCCAGGTGCGCCTGCCGCCGCGGTTCAGGCAGCCAGGGTCGCGCCGTCGGGAACACTGCCGGTCTGCGCGACGCGCGCGATCTGCTCGCGGGTTGCGGGAATCAGTTCGCGGCCATAGTCGATGGCGTCTTCGAGCGGATCGAAGCCGCGCACGAGAAAGGTCGTGACGCCAAGCGCGTAGTACTCGGCAAGCGTCTTTGCGACCTGTTCTGGCGTGCCGACCAGGGCTGTCGAATTCGAACGTCCGCCAATTTCCTTCGCGATGCCGGTCCACAGGCGTTCGTCGGCGCGATCCGAATCGCCGGCTGCCGCGAGCAGCCGCCGTGCGCCCTCGCTTTGCGCCGGGCCGCCTACGCCGAGTCCCTGCGCCGCGCGCAGCCGCCTGGTTTCAGCGAGGATGCGCTCGGCGCGCTCCCACGCGGCGGCTTCGGTCGAGGCGAGAATCGGCCGGAACGACACCGAAAAGCGCACGCTGCGCCCGTGTTTCGCGGCCTCGGCACGCACGCGCGTCACCTGCTCGTGCACTTGCGCCTTCGATTCGCCCCACAGTGCGTAGACATCCGCGTGACGTCCGGCAATTGCCAGCGCAGGCGCCGACGCGCCGCCGAAATACACCGGAATATGCGGCTGCTGCAGCGGCTTGACTTCGGAAAAGCCCTGTTCGAAGCGGTAGTACTTGCCGTGGTGATCGAACGGCGCGGCTTCGGTCCAGATGCGCCGCACGATCTGCAGATACTCGTCCGTGCGCGCGTAGCGTTCGTCGTGGGAAAGGAAGTCGCCGTCGCGGCGCTGCTCGGCGTCGTCGCCGCCGGAAATGATGTGCACCGCAAGACGGCCACCCGAGTAGTGATCGAGCGTCGCCAGTTGCCGCGCGGCGAGCGTCGGCGCGACAAAGCCCGGACGATGCGCGAGCATGAAGTGCACCCTGCTCGTCACGGTCGCCGCGCGCGCCACGGTCAACAGCGCGTCGGGGCTCGTCGAGTGATGCGGCACGAGAATGCGGTCGAAGCCCGCCGCCTCGTGCGCGCGGGCAAACTGCTCGACGTAGCCGATGTCGATAACGGGCCCTTGCGGCGCGTGTGTTTCCGACACCTTGCGAGTCTGGATCATGCCGATGAATTCGATGGACACGCGAATGCCTCCGTGAATGGTTGCCGCCCGGCGGGGCGACGGCGCTGCAGACGCACGCTGCGACACTCTTTGCGAACTGTTGCGAGCTATTTGCAGCGCGTTTTCGAGGCCCTCACGGTAGCAGCGCATCATGCGCTTGTTAAATATTGATCGGCCATATCTATATCGGCTCTGCATGTAATGCCGAGCCGCCCGCGCTGACAAACCCGCCGATAAAGCCGCCGACGAACCCGCCGACAAACCCTTTCGCAAGCGTGGGCATCGCGGCGTCGCCAGCAGAAAGCTCGAAGCTTTGCGAGAATGCTCCATCGCGTGAAAGCGCCAGAAACGGCAAAACCACAGACAATGATCCCCTTTTCGGTCCTCGACCTCTCACCCGTCATTGCCGGCGCCACGCCGGCGGATGCCTTCAGGAACACGCTCGATCTCGCGCAACACGCGGAACGGTGGAACTACCGCCGCTTCTGGCTCGCCGAGCACCACAACATGACCGGCATTGCGAGCGCGGCCACCTCGGTGGTGATCGGCTACGTGGCGGGCGGCACAAAGACTATCCGTGTGGGTTCCGGCGGCGTCATGCTGCCGAATCACGCGCCGCTCGTGATTGCAGAACAGTTCGGCACGCTCGAGTCGCTGTATCCCGGCCGCATCGACCTGGGTCTGGGGCGCGCGCCCGGCACCGACCAGACCACGGCCCGCGCGCTGCGCCGCGACCTGCAAAACAGCGCGGACTCTTTTCCCGACGACGTCGTCGAACTGCAGCGCTATTTCGCGGACCCGGCCGCCGGCCAGCGGGTTCGTGCGGTGCCCGGCGCGGGCTTGCACGTGCCGCTGTGGCTGCTCGGCTCGTCGCTTTTCAGCGCGCAACTGGCGGCGGCGCTCGGCTTGCCGTTTGCATTTGCGTCGCACTTCGCGCCGGATTACATGCTCACGGCGTTGCAGGTTTACCGTTCGCAGTTCCGCCCTTCCGCGACGCTCGACAAGCCGTACGCGATGGTCGGCGTGAATCTCTTTGCAGCGGACACGCAGGAAGAAGCGCAGCGCCTCTTCACATCGCTCCAGCAGCAGTTCATCAACTTGCGGCGCGGCACGCCGGGGCAATTGCAGCCGCCGGTCGAACGGCTCGCGGCATCGGAAATGGAATTGAGTTCGGTGGCGCATTCGCTCGCGTGCACGGCGATCGGCGATCGCGACGCGGTGCGCGAGAGTCTGAAGTCCATCATCGAGCAAACGCGCGCGGACGAATTGATGCTGACCGCGCAGATTTACGATCACAAGGCGCGGCTGCGCTCGTTCGAGATCGGCGCGGAAATTCGCGAGGAACTGGCCGGCGCGAAGTGAAGGGGCGGCGGCCCTCAGAGCCCCTCCGAGCCCTTTCCCGCCCTCCTAGGCCTTCACGTCCCGCGAACTCAGCGACCGATCTGTACTGCTGCCATTCCATCCAGCAGCGCCTTGTGGAATGCGGCCGGGTCCTGCATCTGCGGTGCATGGCCGAGATCGGCGAATTCGACCAGCGTCGCATGTGGAATGGCCTGCGCCGCGGCCTTGCCCAGCTCGGGATAGTGGCCGATCTTCGCGCGCACCTCGGGCGGGGCCGCGTCCTTGCCGATCGCGGTGGTGTCCTTCTGGCCGATCAGCAACAGCGTGGGCATGCTCAACTGGCCGAATTCGTAGACCACCGGCTGCGTGTAGATCATGTCGTAGAGCAGCGCCGAATTCCACGCGACAATCTGCTTGCCCGGCCCACGGTACATGCCCGCGAGCATCTGCACCCACGGTTCATAATCGGCGCGCCACTGGCCGGCGTAATAGGTGGATTGCTCATAGCGGCGAATGCCGTCGGCACTGGTCTTCAGTTCGCGCTGATACCAGTCGTCTACCGATAGCGACGGCACGCCCTTCGCCTTCCAGTCCTCGAGCCCAATCGGATTGACGAGCACCAGTTGCTGCGTCTCGCGCGGATACATCAGCGCGTAGCGCACGGCGAGCATGCCGCCGGTCGAATGGCCGATGATCGTCGCGTCCTTCACGCCGAGCGACTCCAGCAGCGCATGCGTATTGCGCGCCAGTTGCTGAAAACTGTACTGATAGTGCTCGGGCTTGCTCGACTTGCAAAAGCCGATCTGGTCGGGCGCGATCACGCGATAACCGGCTTCGCTCAGACGAGCAATGGTCCCCTCCCACGTTGCCGCGCAAAAATTCTTGCCGTGCAGAAGCACCGCCGTGCGGCCGTTTGCGTGCGCCGGTTTGACGTCCATGTAAGCCATGTGCAGCGCAATGCCTTGCGAAGTGAACGTGTACTGCCCGACGGGCGCCGGGTAGGTGAAGCCCTGCAACTCCGGGCCGTAGGCGGGGCCCGCATTGTCACCGGCGGCACCGGCGGCGCTGGCGGCGTTCCCGGCGGCGCCGGACGTGCCACTGGCCGGAGCGACCGCCGAGGCCACCGGCGTGTCGGTTTGCGGCAGGCCCGCGGACACGGCGGACGCATCGTGAACGGCGAACGATGCCGCGCAGAGTACGGCCACGCTCAATGCGGCAGGCAATGGAAAACGGCGAAAGCTGATTGGCATAGTGTCCAGGAAGAACAGAAAAAGAACAGAAAAACGCGCAGTAAAAGAACGCGAAAGGCACGGACGGGCACGCGTCGGAAACCCGCTGCAAAAGAAGCGCCGGCACGCCGCCCACGTCGCGGACGATTCTACGATTGCCTGCGCAAGCGCGCAGCGGCGCGCGCAACACCGCGGCCCGCGCGGCCCGGCACAGCGCGTCCGGCGGGTGGCACGCATATTGCGCTCCTGACGCTCACGCGCTGTGTGTCGTAACGCACAGCAGGCGGCCGCGTCACGCGCGATCGTACACAGTTGAGCGCAACGGCGGCCCGCGCCCGACAAACGTCGCCCGCGCAAGCCGATTCAGTGCTAGAACTACGGGACGGACTCGCCAGCGCAGCGGTCCGGACGCGCGAATCAATGCAGAAGCGGTCGACCAGCATCATCGGGGAAAGCAAATCAGCACCCATTGCAGGGCACCACGATAAAACCGAAGGAGACAAACATGGATACTCCGGCACGGCTGAACGATCTGCAACGCACTACCCTCGCCATCGTGCTTGCTGGCGGACGCGGCACCCGGCTCGGCCCGCTCACCAACAAGCGGGTGAAACCGGCTGTGCATTTCGGCGGCAAATTCCGCATCATCGATTTCGCGCTGTCCAATTGCCTGAACTCGGGCATCCGCCGCATCGCCGTCGTCACGCAGTACAAGGCGCACTCGCTGTTGCGCCATCTGCAGCGCGGCTGGGGTTTCCTGCGCGGCGAGTTCGGCGAATTCATCGACCTGTGGCCCGCGCAGCAGCGCGTGGAAGGCGCGCACTGGTATCGCGGCACGGCCGACGCGGTGTTCCAGAACCTCGACATCATCCGTTCTATCCGGCCGAAATACGTGGTCGTGCTCGCGGGCGATCACATCTACAAGATGGACTACACGCGCATGATCGCGGACCACGCGGAAAGCGGCGCAGACTGCACGGTCGGCTGCATCGAGGTGCCGCGCATGGACGCGGTCGCTTTCGGCGTGATGGCAGTGGACGAAAACCGCCGCGTCACCGGCTTCGTCGAAAAGCCGGCCGACCCGCCCGCGATTCCCGGCCGCCCGGACACCGCGCTCGCGAGCATGGGCATCTACGTGTTCAACGCCGACTACCTGTACGCACTGCTCGAGGAGAACATCTCCAGCGTGGATACCGACCATGACTTCGGCAAGGACATCCTGCCGCGCGTCGTCACGCAGGGCACGGCGATCGCGCATCCGTTCAGCATGTCGTGCGTGTCGTCGGACCCGAACGTCGAGCCGTACTGGCGCGACGTGGGCACCATCGACGCCTATTGGGCCGCCAATCTCGACCTTGCCTCCACGATCCCGACGCTCGACCTCTACGACCGCAGCTGGCCGATCTGGACTTACCAGGAGCAGTTGCCGCCCGCCAAGTTCGTGCGCGACCTGAAGGGCCTGCAAGGCTCGGGCAACAATCTGATCGTGTGCGGCGGCTGTGTGATCTCGGGCTCGCAGATCTCGCGCTCGGTGTTGTCGTCGAACGTCAAGGTGAGT
The DNA here is from genome assembly GCF_019511605.1 of Paraburkholderia phenoliruptrix. Classification (GTDB taxonomy): domain Bacteria; phylum Pseudomonadota; class Gammaproteobacteria; order Burkholderiales; family Burkholderiaceae; genus Paraburkholderia; species Paraburkholderia phenoliruptrix_A. The sequence continues at coordinate 160,976 of NZ_JAEUAV010000009.1, forward strand.
TCGTTCTGTAACATCAATGAGGCAGTCTTGTTGCCGCAGGTCACCGTCGGCGCGAGTTGCCGCTTGCAGAAGGTGGTCGTGGACCGCGGTTGCTCGATACCCGACGGCACGGTGATAGGCGAAGATCCGGTGCGCGACGCCGAGCGTTTCTATCGCACCGACGACGGCGTCGTGCTGGTCACGCCCGAGTCGCTGCAACAGGACCTGAAGTGACCAGGCGCGCGCGCTGCGCAAGCTGCCTGCACCGTTCATCGCCCCCAGCATTCAAAGGAACGAGACCGAGCCTATGACGATTCGCGCCCTGCACGTCGCCAGCGAGCTGTATCCCCTTCTCAAGACAGGCGGTCTCGCCGACGTCGCGGGCGCGCTGCCCGCCGCACTGGTGGAGCGCGGCGCCGACGTGCGCGTGCTGCTGCCGGGGTTTCCGGCGGTGGCCGCCGGCCTGCGCGACGTGCGTCCGGTCGCGCAGCTGGGCCGCCGTTTCGACGCACCGGGCGTCGCGCTGGAACAGGGTACGCTGCCGTCGAACGGCCTTATCGTCTACATGATCCGCGCGGCCACGCTGTACGACCGGCCCGGCAATCCCTATCTGAACGACGAACTCGTGCCCTATGGCGACAACGCGCAGCGTTTCGCGCTGCTCGGCTGGGTCGCCGCGCAACTTGCGCAGCAGCTCGATCCGGCGTGGTCGCCGCAGATCGTGCACGCGCACGACTGGCATGCCGGGCTCGCCGCCGCCTATCTGAAAGCGGCCGAACGGCAGCATGGCCGGGCGCCCGCGCGCAGCGTGTTTACCGTGCACAACCTCGCTTATCAGGGCGTGTTTCCCGCGCATCAGTTCGGCCAGCTTGGTTTGCCGGACGACTTCTTCAGCATGCAGGGCGTCGAATTCTACGGACAACTGTCGTTTCTGAAGGCGGGGCTCTTCTACAGCGACCGCATCACGACCGTGAGCCCGACGTACGCGCGCGAAATCCAGACGCTCGCGCAAGGCGGCGGGCTCGACGGCCTGCTGCGCAGCCGCGCGCACGACCTGAGCGGCATTCTGAACGGCGTGGATTACACAGTGTGGAACCCGTCCGGCGACGCCCTCCTCGAGCACCGCTACACCGCAACGAAGCTCGCCGGCAAGCTGGCCTGCAAGGAGGCATTGCAAAAACGCTTCGGTCTCGCGCAAAAAAGCGACGCGCTGCTGTTCGGCGTGGTGAGCCGGCTCACCGAGCAGAAAGGCCTCGATCTGCTGCTCGAAACCGTGCCGGAGATCGTCAAGCGCGGCGGCCAACTGGTGGTGTTCGGCACCGGCGACCCGGCACTCGAAAACGGCCTGAAGCGCGTCGCACAGACGCACCCGGAGTGCGTCGCGGTGGAACTGGGCTTCGACGAAACGCTCGCGCATACCATCATCGCGGGCAGCGACGTGATCGCCGTGCCGTCGCGCTTCGAGCCGTGCGGCCTCACGCAGTTGTATGCGCTCGCCTACGGCTCGCTGCCGCTCGTGCATAGCGTGGGCGGTCTTGCCGACACCGTGGTGGACGCCTCGCTCGAAAACCTCGCCGAAGATCTCGCCACCGGCTTCGTGTTCGAGCGCTTCACGCCGCGCAGCCTGACGGCGGCCATTCGCCGCGCGTTCGCGCTGTATGGGCGGCGCACCGAATGGAAAGCGGCGCAGCGGCGCGCAATGCGCCAGGATTTCGGCTGGGGCGCGTCGGCGGAGCGCTACCTGGCGCTTTACCGGGAGCTCGTCTGAGCCGTCGCCGCTGATGGTTCGGCGCAACAACACGGGGACGGATCGCCTGCCTTGCGGCAAACTCATGTATTGTTTCTTCACGATGCAGACCGTGCATTGTTCTTGCAAGGTGTGAAGCAGTCCTGCGCGCGAAGTGTCCGGCACCCGCCCGTGCACCATCGCCGCGCATCCCTCCCGTTTTCTTGATCGCGCACGTCCGCCTGCGCGAGCCATACCATGACGAAGAACGTTCTGAGCATTCAGTCACATGTCGTTTTTGGGCACGCGGGTAACAGCGCGGCCGTTTTCCCGATGCGTCGGCTTGGCGTGAACGTGTGGCCGCTCAACACGGTGCAATTTTCGAATCACACGCAGTACGGCCACTGGACCGGCACCGCCATCAACGCGAGGCAGATGGAAGAACTCGCCGAAGGCATTGGCGCAATCGGCATGCTGCCGCGCTGCGACGCGGTGCTGTCGGGCTACCTCGGCACGCCCGAGCAGGCACAGTCGGTACTGGAAATCGTCAAGGCCGTGAAGGCCGCGAATCCGCGCGCCTGGTATTTCTGCGACCCGGTCATGGGCGCCGCGGGCGGCTGCAAGGTCGAGCCGGGCATCCAGGAGTTCCTCGTCAACACCATGCCGGAAATGGCCGACGCGATGGCGCCGAACCACACCGAATTGCAGCGGCTCGTCGGCCGCGAAATCGAGACGCTGGAAGAAGCCGTCACCGCGTGCCGCGAAATCATCGCGCGCGGACCGAAGCTCGTGCTGGTCAAGCATCTGCTCGACCGCAACAGTCCCGCGGACCGCTTCAACATGCTGGTGGTCACCGAGCGTGAGGCGTGGATGGGTCAGCGTCCGCTCTACCCGTTCGCGCGCCAGCCGGTCGGCGTGGGCGATGTGACGAGCGCGGTGTTCGTCGCGCGCACACTGCTCGGCGATACGATTCGCGCCGCCTTTGAGCACACGCTCGCCGCCGTCAACGCGGTGGTCAAGACGACGTGGCAGGCCGGGCGCTACGAACTGGAACTGGTGGCCGCGCAAAACGAAATCGCGCAGCCGCGCGAATGGTTCGACGCGTGGGTAGCGGAAACCGCGTAGCCGCACGGAACCTCGCGCGCAGGGCGCTCGTCCTATAATGCGTGCCGCGCGCAGGGCAACGCCCGCGCGGCCACTTTCTCACGCACCCGGCATTCAGCAGACGAGGCATCGATGGACGGTTATATCCGCAGCGAGCGGGAAGAGTATTTTGAGCAGTTGTGCATGAGCGTGGACGCCGACGAGGTGCACGAACAGGAAGCCATCGAGTTCTTCGAAAACCAGTTCGACCAGCCGGACTTCGATCCCGCGCAGTGGCTGGACATCGCGCTCTACTACTCGCCCGCGGTGGCGCGCGGCATCATCGACATGGTGACGCCCGACGACAAGGCGCGTAGCAACATTGCCGAAGTGATCGCGGACAACCTCGACATTTCGTACGGCGAAGACGAGTGCCAGCAGTTTGCGGAAACCATCGAGTTCGCGCTGAACAACGGCGTGCCCGTGGATCTCGACCTCGTGCTGGACGGCTGCCAGCGCGCAATCGACGATCTCGACACCTGGGCCGACCAAGAAACCAAAGCGCCGCTGCTGCGTCTGCGTGAAGAAGTGCTGCGCCAGCAGGGCGAGCGCTAGGGCTCGCTGGCAGTACCGGCCAGGCTGTGCGGCGCGCGTTGTGCGCCGTGCGTCGCGTGGTCTTTCTCTTTCCTCTCTCCTGATCACGCGGCTGGCATGTGCGCGTGCGCCACACGGCGCAACCCGCGCAAGACCGCGCAGCCGCTGTGCCGAAATGCTCATTCAAAGCGTCGCGAACTGCCAAGACGGCTGCATATTGGCTTCCTATATTCGCGCCACATGACCGGCGTGCGAATGCAACGTCGCCTGATCCAGCCTGCGTGATCGCGAGCGTACGCGCCTGCGTGAAACGCCTGCCCGATCGGTGGCAATTCCGCGCTCGCTGAGTGCTGAATGCCGAACGCTGAGTGCTCGCTCAGCATTCGCTGGGTACTTGCCGAGCACTTGCCGAGCACTTGCCGAGCACTTGCTGAGTGCTCGCCGAGTATTCGCTCTGCGCGAGCGCCTCGCGCGACCCGCGTCATCACCTTGCCGCTTTCACACCTGAACTGACGAAGTGAGGAGAGACCATGAGTAAGCACCGCACCAGCCATCACACCGGGCACCCCACCCTGCACAGCATGCTCAAACCGCTTGTTCTGTGCGTCGGCGCCCTTCTTGCCGTCGCATCGGCCGGCAGTTTCGCCGACGACCTGCCGGTCAAGATCGGCTTCGCCGCGCCGCTGACGGGCGCGAACGCCGGCTATGGCAAGGACCTCGAAAACGGCGTGCGTCTCGCCTTAGAAGAAGCCAACGCGCAAAAGATCAGGATCGGCGACAAGCTCGCGCAATTCCAGATCGTTTCGCAGGACGACCAGGCGGACCCGCGCATCGGCGTGCAGGTCGCGCAGAAGCTGGTGGATTCGGGCGTCTCGGTGGTGGTCGGCCACTTCAACTCGGGCACGACGATTCCCGCCTCGCAGGTCTACGAGCAGGCCGGCATTCCGGTGATCGACCCTGCCGCCACCAACCCGATCATCACCGGCCGCGGCTTCGCGAACACCTTCATGGTGATCTCCACCGACGCGCAGAACGCGGGCAACGCCGGCGTCTACGCGGTCGAGGTGACGAAGGCAAAACGCATCGCGATCATCGACGACCGCACCGCCTTCGGTCAGGGCGAAGCGGACGAGTTCGAGAAGGCCGTCAAAGCGCACGGCGGCACCATAGTCGCGCGCGAGTACACCGACAACCACGCGGTCGATTTCAGCACGCAGCTCACCAAGATCAAGGCGGCAAATGCGGACCTGATCTTCTTCGGCGGGCTCGACACGCAGGCCGCGGGCTTCGCGCGGCGCATGAAACAGCTTGGCGTGACCGCGCAACTGGTAGGCGGCGGCGGCGTTGAGGATCCGGAGTTCATCAAGCTCGCCGGCGACGCGGCCGAAGGCGTGATGGCCTGGGAATACGGCCGCCCGCTCGCGCAACTGCCGGGCGGCAAGGACTTTTCCGCGAAGTTCAAGAAGCGCTTTGGCGGCGAGATTCTCTCGTATGCGCCGTTCGGCTACGACGGCGCATGGGCCGCTATTCGCGCCATGCAGCAGGCGAAATCCACTTCGCCCAACGACTACCGCCCCGTGCTGAAGGCGATCGACTTCGAAGGCGTGACCGGCAAGATCTCGTTCGACAAGACCGGTGCGCTGAAAAGCGGCGCCTCGACGCTGTATCAGGTGAAGAACGGCGCGTGGGTGCCGATCGTCACGAAGAGCGGCACCTGAGCGCGGCTAGTTCGCGCTGGCCGCCACACGCAGCCGCGCGGCCTTGACGACAATCTGGGCGTCGAGGTCGCGCTCGATCCGCACGAGATCTTCCTGCATCGCGGCGAACTCCGCGGCGCTGCACATCTGGTGACCGAAGTCGGCGCGAAGCTGACGTCTCACCTGAAGCACCCGCGCCGCCGGATCGAAAACATAGTGCGACGAGAACCTCACGTAGCGGTTCTGCACTTCCGTATCGGCGGGTATGTCGGTCAGCCTCGCAAAGCGCGGCAGCGTGATCTCCAGCGTCTCGTCGAATACACCGCCAGTGCAGGCCCACGGCTGCGTGCGCACAGGCTCGGCAAGCCATGCCTGCACCTGCGAGTCCATGCCGCCGGAAAAGCTCGTCAACGTGGGCACGGCAGTGGTGCCGTCCGTCCAGACGAAATGCTCGAGTTTGCCCTGCATCCATGTCGCGAACGGCCCGTCGGTCGCGGCCACGTCGCCGGTCTGCAATTGCGCGCTGCCATGCAGCCCGGTTTGCAACAGACGATTGCCGGCAATCTGCTGCGTGCGCTGGCGCGATGCACGGCGAAAAACATTGCGCTCGATCTCGGCGGTGAAGCCCGCATCCTCCACGCGATACGCGTAATGCGCCGTGCCGTTTTCGTCGACGTCGATCTGCACGCGGGCCGTCCGCTCACGTTCCTGTGTGGCGGGCGTACGCGAGAGCACCCCCTCGCCGACCAGCAGCACCGGCCGGTCCATGACGGCGACCGGCAGATAGCCGAAACCGACGCCGCCCGCGGTCGTGTCCGCGTATAGCGACAGTTCAGGAATCCAGACAATTGCGTGATTGATGGCGCTCGCGCCGTAACCGGGCACGTCAGGCAAGCTGTAGTACGGCCCGAGGTTGAGCAGCACGGCTTCGCTGCGAATGCCGACCGCCGCCAGCAACGCGCTGTACAGCGCGACGTGGTCCTTGCAGTCGCCATAACGGTTGCGCAGAATGTTCGCGGCCTTGTGCGGGATCGCAGCGGTCTCGCCGAGGTAGAGCGCCACGTAGCGTATGTTCATCCGCATCCAGTCGTACAGGATGTGCGCCTTTTCGCGTGGATCGGCGGCTCGCGCGGTGAGCGACTGCGCGAGCCGCACGATGGCCGGGTCGTCGAACGTAGCGTCGGTAGCGGGCACACGATAGCGCGCCGCGAAGCTCGCGAAGTCGGGCACGGTCGAGACCATCAGGCGATCGCCCCAGTTCGCATAGCCGACCGCGCCCGCTTCGAGCCGCGCATACGGCCCATGCCGGTAGCGGAATTCGTAGCGCGTGCGGCCGTTCGCGGTGACCGGCGGCTGTGCGGTGTAGCCGCGCGCGTCGGCATAAAGCGGCACGTCGGCGGGCAGATCGAAGATCAGGCGCTGCTCCTCTACCGGCTCGCGGGTCGGCTCCACGAGGTACGCGAAAGTGCCCGCCTGCAAGGGCTTCATGCGGGTCTTGCGAAAAGCCAGATGCACGCGCGCGCCCGGCTCTACGCCCGGAAAGATCACTGTGCGCAACACGCCGTCCTGAAAGCTCGGCGCGCCCGCCGAACGCGGCTCCTGAACGTCGCGAATCGCTTCGGGACCGACCACCTGAGTCGCGCCATCGGGGGCGATGGTTTCGGCGGCGAGCAACTGCACCTGCTCGATATCCTTGTTGAACCACACGTAACGTTGCGCAATGTCGTCGACGCCGCTCACGGTGTTCGCGCGCAACACGCTGTCGTCGTGTTCCTCGACCGAACCGTCCTTCTGGATCGTGAAGAGATGCACGTCGCGCTCTGTCGTGTAGGGCGCGCGCTCGTCGGCGGATGCAGCAGACGACGCGTTCGACCCGTTCGACCCGTTCGACCCGTTCGACCCGTTCGACGCCTCCACCGCCTGCGCGCACGCGCCAGAGGCTGCGGCGACGAGAGCAAGCGCCGCGGCCATGCTAAGGCACCTCGGGCGGCGCGTCATGAGCGCCCTGTGCCGCGCGGCGCCCGCGCGAGCCTGCTGCGGATGGGAACGCGCATCAGTCGCCCTCGCCCAATTGCGCAAGCAAAGCCTGCAAGCTCTCCACATGCCGCAGCAGCAAATGACGGTGCTTCTCGATCTGTTCGAGCCGCCCGGCAAGATCGGCCTGAATGGGATCGTCGCGCTCGGCGGCGGCAATCACGTCTTCCACCCGCGATCGCAACGACGTCAGTTCGACCGGCGCATGCGCGAGATGCCGCTCGAAACGCCGCACTTCCTGGACCGCCAGCTCGCGAACCTTGCGGAAATACGCCTGACGCCTATGCGCTTCGGCGTCCAGCGTTTCGTCCTCCATTCGCTTAGCCGGCGAGGCCTGGCCGAAAATCGGCTCGGGCGGCCGCAGCACGGTCTTTTTTCGCACCGGATGCGCGGTGCCGCGAAAGCGCGCGAGCGGCTCTTCGTTGTCGATTGCGGCGCGCGCGTTGGCGGGAATTTCCTCTTCGCTGTGCGGCGTGTTCATCCAGCCGCTCGGCAAGCCGGTCACCGCTTCTATGCCGCGCACGAATTCCTCGCTGAATTCGCGCTGGCCGGACAACATCAACTTCAGATAGCTCGCCGAGAACGTCATCATGCGTGCGAGGCGAGTCGCCGCGCCGACTTCGCGCGTGAGCAGCACGAGATTCGCGCGCCAGACTGGGAGCAGCAATTCGTCGGAATCTTCCATCGCTGGGTCTTCCATCTTTTGCCCGATGTAAGGACGACGCCTTCGTGCGTCATCGTTTTGAAAGGGTAGCCGGTGCATGGCCTCGTCTGCAAGGGCGGCACCGTGGGTCATACGAGCCTTCGTGGCGAAATTCACACGCGTTGCTGCGCGTCAATTCGCACGCGGTTTCGCGCGGTTTCCCATGCGAATGGACACTTGCGCCGCGTCGGCGTTCCTACACGGTACGCATGTGTGTGGCATGCTTGCGTACCGTGCGGTGCATGGCGTGCCGCACCGCAAATTTCACAACACGGATTAAGGGTTTTGTAATGAAGAAGATCGTTCTGGCCATTGCCGCGGCCGCCGCCGTTTTCGGCGCAATTGCTCCCGCGCAGGCAGCTCGCCACCATCACCCGGTTTGCAAGAAGGTCCACGTGCATCACCACTGGGAACGCCACTGCCGTTGATGATGGCCCTCGCGCCGAGGGTAACGACGAACCACGCTGACGCGAAGCGCCGCGTGCATGAAAAAAGCCTCGCCGGTGGCGAGGCTTTTTCGTTATGCGTCAGGCGTCGCGATCAGGCAGCGTTGACGCGCTCCAACGCCGTCGTCACGAGTTGCTCGAGCAAAGGCTCGATCTTTGCGGCCAGCGCTTCATCGTAGGCGTACGGCAACTGTTCCTGCATATAGGTGATCTGCGACAACTCCAGTTGCACCGCATGCACGCCTTGCGAAGGCTGACCATAATGCCGCGTGATATAGCCGCCCTTGAAGCGGCCATTGGCGACGGCGGAATAACCGCCATGCCGCTCGACCACCGCCGCAAGTTCCTCCGCCAGACCCGCCACCGCGCTCGCGCCGTTCGAGGTGCCGAAGTTGAAGTCGGGCAAGCGCCCTTCGAAAAACCGCGGTACGTGCGAGCGGATCGAATGCGCCTCCCACAGCAGCACCTTGCCGTGGCGCGCCTTGAGCGCGGCAAGCTCGCTCGCAAGCGCGGCATGATAGGGCATCCAGTATGCGTCGCGACGGCGGGCCACTTCTGCTTCGTCCGGTAACTGGCCTTCGCGGTACAAAGGCTCCTTGTCGAAGGTATCGACAGGCAGGAGCCCTGTAGTGTCCTGCCCCGGATACAGGTTTGCGCCGTCGGGCGGCCGGTTCAGGTCGATCACGTAGCGCGCATACGTAGGCGTGAGAATCGACGCGCCCATCCGCCTGGCAAATGCATACAGCCGGTCGAGGTGCCAGTCGCAGTCGTCGGTGCGTTGCGCGACCGGTGTCATCGTCGCGGCAATGTCCGCGGGAATCCGGGTGCCCAGATGCGGGATCGAAATCAGTAGCGGCAGGCTTCCGCTGTGCAGCGTGAAAACCGGCGGGGTGTTCTGATCAGTCATGTCAGTCCTGGAGCGAAAGAATCTTGCGGCAACGCGGGCGTGCCGCCCATTTCACGCATGCACCGCGTGCGCTTTGTGTCATTTGAGCAGTTCGGCGAGTGCCGTGCGATAGCGCGCGTAAGCGCCCTCTTCGTCGCGATGCCGGCGCTGGTCGACTACCTTGTCTCCGCCTGCATACACATCGCGAATCGGCGTCTCGCCATGCTCGCAGAATACCAGGCCCGAGAGCCACGCATGCGGCGCATGCTCGGCGATGCTCGGGTGGTCCGGGTCCAGCACGAGCCAATCGGCACGATGGCCGGCTTGCAAGGCGCCGGTTGCGCGGCCGGTGGCCTGCGCGCCGCCGCCGAGCGCTGCGTCGAACAGACGATCCGCCACATACGAAGCCTGCGCGGACGCCAGCACGTTGCGTTGCCGGCGCACGAGACGCTGCCCGTATTCGAGCAGACGCAGCTCGGCGCGCCAGTCCACGCCGATATGACTATCCGAGCCCACACCCATGCGGCCTTGCGCGTCGAGATAATCGTGCGCGGGGAAAATGCCGTCGCCGAGGTTTGCTTCCGTGGTCAGGCACAGGCCCGCAACCGCGCCGCTCTTTGCCAGCGCGAGCGTCTCGCCGGCGTCCACATGCGTGGCGTGCACGAGGCACCACCTGCTGTCGACATCGAAACGGTCGAGCAGCCATTGCACCGGACGTGCGCCTTCGGTTTCCAGGCAGGCGTCCACTTCGGCAGTCTGCTCGGCGATATGGATGTGAACCGGCGCACTGCCCTCGAGTCCCTGCAACAGCGCGCGCAGCGACTGTTCGGAGACCGCGCGCAGCGAATGCGGCGCCACGCCATAGCGCAGCGCCGGGTTTTCCGGCCGCGCCGCACGCAGTGTGGCGAGCAGTTCGAGCAGGCCCTCAGGCGTATTGACGAAGCGGCGTTGGTCTTCGCGCGGCGCACGGGCGCCGAAGCCGCTGTACTGATACAGCACCGGCAGCATCGTCATGCCGATGCCGGCCGCCGACGCCGCGTCCACGACGCGTTGCGCGAGTTCCGCCTGGTTCGCGTAACGGTGGCCGTCGGGCGCGTGATGCACGTAATGGAATTCGCACACGGACGTATAGCCCGCTTTCAGCATTTCAATGTAAAGCCACTGCGCGACGCTCGCCAGACCTTCAGGCGTGATGCGCGCGGCAAAGCGATACATCAGGTCGCGCCAGCTCCAGAAATTGTCGGTCGCGCCTGCGCCTGAGGCCGCGCGATATTCGGTGAGGCCCGCCATGGCGCGCTGAAACGCATGCGAATGAAGGTTCGGCATGCCAGGCAATACTGGACCTGCGGCTTTGGGCGTGCCCGCGTGCGCTTCGTCAGTGATCGGTGCATCGGGCGTGACCGCTGTCAGCGTGCCGCCAGCGTCCCATTCCAGCAGCACATTGCGGCGCCAGCCGTCCGGCAGATACGCGTGGTCAGCAAACAGCGACTGTTTTGCTTGTGTCATCTCTCAGGTCCTGGCTTCAGTTTGCGCCACGTGTCAATGCATTATGTTGCGGACGGTAGACCGTCTCGCCCGAGCGCACCACGCGTTCGCACAGCGGGCGCCCCATCCAGTAAGCGAGTTCGGCAAGCGAATCGACCGACCACACCGCAAAGTCGGCCGCACGCCCTGCGTGCAGCGCACCGTGCTGCTCGGCCTTGCCGAGCGCGCGCGCCGCGTGGGTCGTCACGGCTTGCAGCACTTCCGGCACTGTCATGCGAAACAGCGTGGTCGCCATGTTCATCATCAACAGCAGCGACGTGGCAGGCGAGGTGCCGGGATTGCTGTCCGTCGAAATGGCAATGGGCACTTCGTAGCGCCGCAGCAGTTCCAGCGGCGGCAGTTGCGTCTCGCGAATGAAGTAGTACGCGCCGGGCAGCAGCACGGCCACCATGCCTGCTTGTTTCATCGCGGCGACGCCTGCTTCGTCGAGAAACTCGAGATGGTCCGCGGACAGCGCGCGATGCCGCGCGGCAAGCGCCGTGCCGCCGCCGTTGGACAACTGCTCCGCGTGCATCTTGACGGGGAGCCGGTAGCGCGCCGCGGCATTGAACACGCGCTCGCTCTGTTCCAGCGAAAAACCGATGCGCTCGCAGAACACATCGACGGCGTCGACCAGACCTTCGTCGACGAGCGCGGGCAGCATCGTGTTGCAGACCTCGTCGATATACGCGTCGGCGCGGCCCGCGAATTCCGGCGGCAATGCGTGCGCGCCGAGAAAGGTCGTGTACACCGTCACCGGATAACGCTCGCCCAGTTGGCGCGCGACGCGCAGCATCTTGCGCTCGCTGGCGAGATCCAGTCCGTAACCCGACTTGATCTCGACCGTGCTCACGCCTTCGGCGAGCAGCGCTTCAAGCCGCGCGGCCGCCTGGCTGAACAACGCTTCTTCACTGGCCGCACGCGTGGCGCGCACCGTGGACACGATGCCACCGCCCTGGCGCGCGATCTCTTCATAGCTGACGCCCGCGAGGCGCTGCGCGAATTCGTCGGCGCGCTGCCCGCCGTACACGAGATGCGTGTGACAGTCGACGAGACCCGGCGTCACCCAGGCGCCCTGCAAATCCTCGCGCGGCCACGCGGCGAAAGACGCAGGCAGTTCGGCGGCCGCGCCGAGCCACGCTATCTTGCCGTCTTCCACCGCAATGGCGGCGTCGGGCAGCACATGGTTCGGATCGCCCTCAGGGCACAGCTTCAATTGATGCCAGACGGTTTGCTTCATCGCATGCTCTTTGCAGCTTCTCGCTGCCTGTTGCGTACTGTGGAGCTTCGCGCGCATGCGCCACGTGGGCAGACGCGCGAAGCGTCGTCATCGTTGCGTGTAGCGGATGCTGATTGCGAGCAACGCGCCCGCGCCTTCTATCGTGCACGACAGCGCGTTCGGGGCGTCGATGCGCAAGGTGTCGCCCGCTTGCAGCGCGTACGCTTGTGTGTCCGCATGCGCGTGCGAGGCTGCGGGCGGCTTGGGGTGTGCCTGGGGTTGCGCTTCAGCGGGCGCTGCTGCATCGCTCAGAGTGATGGTCGGCGCCCCGCTCGCGCAGTACAGCAGCGCAACGTCGGCGGATAGCGTGCGTCGAAGTTGCTGCGACTGCTGCTGCGCTTCATGCTGCGCATTTTGCTGCCCTTGCTGCTGCGTCCCGCGCCACACCTCCAGCTCGCCTTGCGCAAAGCCGCGCCGCACCATCAGATTGAAGTCGCGCGTCGCGCCGTCGACCAGGCGCGCGTCGATGCGCGCCTCGCCCGCAAACCGCGCAATATCGAGCGGTTGCGTCAATGCATGGGTCGTCACGGCAGCGTCGCTTTGCACTTCGTCGAGCAGCATGCCCGCACCGGCGAGCAGCACCAGCGTGCGATCGATTCCTGCAAAGCGCGAAAACGGCCCGGCTTGCGCAACGTCCGCCACGCTCACGCGCCATACGAACGTATCGAGCCCCGCGTCTGCCGGATGCGCCGCCACTTCGCGCGTGACGCCGCCGCCGTTTTTCCACGGCGACGCCACCAGTTGCGCCGCGCGAATCAACGTGACGGCGCCGGCAGAAGCACTGCTACTGCCATTTACTCCCGCGTTCGAGCGAGGGTTCGCCCCCGCCTCACTGCTGCCCGCCAGCGTCATGCTCAACGGCCCAGCATCGGCAGCTTGAGACCCGCCTCGCGCGCCGTTTGCTGCGCGAGCTCGTAGCCGGCGTCCGCATGACGCATCACGCCGGTTGCCGGATCGTTGAACAGCACGCGGCCAAGGCGCTCCTTCGCGGCATCCGTGCCGTCCGCGACGATCACGACGCCCGCATGCTGGCTAAAGCCCATGCCGACGCCGCCGCCGTGATGCAGCGATACCCACGACGCGCCGCCCGCGGTGTTCAGCAGCGCATTGAGCAACGGCCAGTCGCTCACGGCGTCCGAGCCGTCCTTCATCGATTCGGTTTCGCGATTCGGGCTTGCCACCGAACCGGTGTCGAGGTGATCGCGGCCGATCACGATCGGCGCCTTCAGCTCGCCGTTCTTCACCATTTCGTTGAAAGCCTGGCCGAGGCGGTAGCGATCCTTCACGCCGACCCAGCAGATGCGCGCCGGCAAGCCCTGGAACGCGATACGCTCGCGTGCCATGTCGAGCCAGTTGTGCAGATGCGGATCGTCGGGAATCAGCTCCTTGACCTTCGCGTCCGTCTTGTAGATGTCTTCGGGATCGCCCGACAGCGCGACCCAACGGAACGGCCCCTTGCCTTCGCAGAAGAGCGGTCGGATATACGCCGGCACGAAGCCCGGAAAGTCGAAGGCGTTTTCCACGCCCATTTCCAGCGCCATTTGACGAATGTTATTGCCGTAATCCAGCGTGGCCGCGCCGCGCTGCTGCAGCGTCAACATGGCCTGCACCTGTTTGGCCATGGACTGCTTGGCCGGAACGACAATAGAGTCCGGCGCGGTCTTCTGACGCTCGCGCCAGTCTTCCAGCTTCCAGCCTTGCGGCAGGTAGCCGTGAATCGGATCGTGCGCGCTCGTCTGGTCGGTCACGCAGTCAGGCGTGATGCCGCGCGCCACGCACTCGGCGAACACGTCCGCGGCATTGCCGAGCAAACCGATGGATACCGCCTTGCCCGCCTGCTTCGCTTCGTCGAGCATTGCGAGCGCTTCGTCGAGCGTGTGCGCCTTTTTATCGACGTAACGCGTCTTCAGACGGAAGTCGATGCGCGTCTCGTCGCATTCCACGGCGATCATCGAGAAGCCGGCCATCGTGGCCGCGAGCGGCTGCGCGCCGCCCATGCCGCCCAAGCCGCCGGTCAGGATCCAGCGGCCCTTCGGGTCGCCGTTGAAATGCTGGTTCGCCACCGAGAAGAACGTTTCGTACGTGCCCTGCACGATGCCCTGGCTGCCGATGTAGATCCAGCTGCCCGCCGTCATCTGCCCGTACATCATCAGGCCCTTGCGGTCGAGTTCGTGGAAATGCTCCCACGTCGCCCAATGCGGAACGAGGTTCGAATTGGCGAGCAGCACGCGCGGCGCGTCGGCATGCGTGCGGAACACGCCGACCGGCTTGCCCGACTGGATCAGCAGCGTTTCGTCTTCGTTCAGGTCTTTCAGCGACTCGAGAATCTGGTCGAAGCAATCCCAGTTGCGCGCCGCGCGGCCAATGCCGCCGTACACCACCAGCGCATGCGGATGCTCGGCTACTTCGGGATCCAGATTGTTCTGGATCATCCGGTACGCGGCTTCCGCGATCCAGGTCTTGCAGGTCTTCTGCGCACCGCGCGGCGCGCGGATCGTGCGAGTGGGATCGAGACGCGGATCGATGTGTTTCGGATTGTTCATGGTGGCCCTCGGAATGCCTGAGATGATCGGAATAAGTCGAAGATGAACGAAAAGCGTTGAAGAAAAACCGTTGATTAACCGTGGATTGAGCGTTGACTGAGCGTTAACTAAGCGTTGATCGATGTCCGATCAGAAGTGTCCGGTGAAGCGGTAGCGGCTGCCCGGGTGCCAGAGGTTCGCAATCGACGCAACCTGGCTTTGCGACCACGTGCGCCGATGCAGCACGAGGCAGGGCTCGAGCTCGTCCATGGTCAGCAGCTCGCGGGTGTCGCCGTCCGCCGCCAATGCCTCGATGCGGTATTCGACGCGCTGCAGCGGCGCGACCCGCACGAGATACTGGTTCGGCGTGGTGTTCGTGAAGTCCTGCGACGCGTAGTCCGGCGCGACCGCCGGATTGACCCAGCGCTCTTCGAGCTGCACCGGCTCGTCGTTTTCGAAATGCAGCACGCGCGAATGGAACACCGGACTGCCCGCGCTCACCTGCATTTCCTCGGCAAGCGCCGCGTCTGCAATGCTCGCGCCGATGTGCAGCACCTTCGCGTGGTAGCGATGCCCGCGCGCGACGATTTCGTCGGAAATGCTGCGGATCGCGACCAGCGTCGACTCGTACTTGGGACGCGCCACGAAAGTGCCCGAGCCCTGCACGCGCGTGAGCACCTGCTCCGAGGTCAACTCGCGCAACGCGCGGTTGACCGTCATGCGCGCGACGTTGAATTCGCGCGCGAGCTCGTTTTCGGACGGCACCTGGTCGCCTTCAGCCCATTCGCCCGCATGGATGCGCGCGAGGATGAAGTCCTTGATGCCCTGGTAGGCCGGTGCGTTCATGGGCTGCCGCTCGCTGTGCGCTTATTGTTCGGAGACGAAGGAAAACGGGCTCAGCTTCGCGATCGTGCCGTCCTGCACGAGACGCGTCACGGCCGCGATGTCCGGCGCAAAGTAGTGGTCGAGCTCGTAATGCGCGACCTCGTTGCGCACCACGTCCATCACTTTTTGCAGGCTCGGACTCGTCTTGTGCGGCGCGCGCAGGTCGACGCCCTGAGCCGCGGCAAGCAGTTCGATCGAGAGGATATTGGCCGTGTTGTCCGCGATGTCGCCGAGCTTGCGCGCGGCGAACGTGGCCATCGAAACATGGTCTTCCTGGTTGGCCGATGTGGGCAATGAATCGACGGACGCCGGATGCGCGAGCGTCTTGTTTTCCGATGCCAGCGCGGCGGCGGTCACGTGAGCGATCATGAAGCCGGAGTTCACGCCGCCGTCGCGCACGAGAAACGGCGGCAGGCCGGACAGCGTGGCGTCGATCAGCAGCGCGATGCGGCGCTCGGCCAGCGCGCCGATTTCCGCGGCGGCGAGCGCGAGATTGTCCGCGGCGAACGCCACCGGCTCGGCGTGGAAGTTGCCGCCCGACAGCACTTCGCCCGTGTCCGGGAAAATCAGCGGATTGTCGGAGACGGCGTTTGCTTCGACGAGCAGCACGTCCGCGGCATGGCGCATCTGGTCGAGACACGCGCCCATCACCTGCGGCTGGCAGCGCAGGCTGTACGGGTCCTGCACCTTGTCGCAGCCGGCGTGCGACGCGTTAATGCCCGAGCCTTGCAACAGGGAACGGTAAGCCGCGGCTGCGTCAATCTGGCCTTGATGACCGCGCAATTCGTGAATACGCGCGTCGAACGGCTTGACCGAGCCGGCCGCCGCATCCACCGACAATGCGCCCGCCACCAGCGCGGTGCGGTACAGGTCTTCGATCGCGAACATGTTGTAGAGCGCGAGCGCCGTGGATGCCTGCGTGCCGTTCAGCAGCGCGAGACCTTCCTTGGCTTGCAGCGTGAGCGGCTTCAGGCCGACCAGCGCAAGGCCCTCGGTGGCCGGCAGGCGCTCGCCCTTCGCGAACACTTCGCCGACGCCGAGCAGCACCGCCGACATGTGCGCGAGCGGCGCAAGGTCGCCGGACGCGCCGACCGAGCCCTTGACCGGAATCACCGGCAGTACGTCCGTGTTGTACAGCGTGATGAGCGCTTCCATGACTTCGCGACGGATGCCCGAATTGCCGCGGCCGAGACTGGACAGCTTCAGCGCGATCAACAGGCGCACGACCGGACGCGACATCGGCTCACCCACGCCCACGGCGTGCGAGAGCACCAGATTGCGTTGCAGCAGTTCCAGTTGATCGTGCGGAATGTGCGTGCTGGCAAGACGCCCGAAGCCCGTATTGATGCCGTAGGCCGGCTCCCCCTTGGCGGCGATCTGCGCGACGGCTTTCGCGCATGCGTCGATGGCCGCATGGCTCGCCGGGTCGAGTTGCAGCGGCACGTGGCCGCGCGCGATCTGGCGCAGTTGCGGGAGGGTCAGGTGGCCGGGCTTCAGAGTCATCATGGTGGTTGTCCTGTCTATACAATTTCGGAGAAGTCTAGCCGGGCGGCGTTGTATATACAACTTGTTTTCAATATTCGGGTGCCCAGGACTTTCCACTAATGCCGGCCGGGCCAAGCGCTGACGGGGCGTGGCACGTCAGCCGGGACGAGCACGGCGCGGCGCTGCGTGCCGCAAGCTGCCGGGAGAGGCCGCCTGAACCTGTATATACACCTTCAGAATTCGCGCCGCTACAACTGGACGCGTGCCGCAATGAAATCCAGGAAACACTGCACGCGCCCCGCGAGCGACGCACTCTGGTAATACACGGCACTGACCGGCTGGCGCTCGTCCAGCAACGCGCCGCCGAGAATGGGCACGAGCCGTCCGTCGCGGATGTCGGCGGCGGCCATGAAATCGGCGAGACATGCGATGCCCCAGCCGGCGAGCGCGAGCTGCCGCAACGTCTCGCCGCTCGACGCTGTGATGGACGGCTCGATCTTCAACGGTTCGGGCTTGCGGTCGGCAGCCGAGCTGCTGCTCTCGCCCTTCGTCCGTTTGTGGCCGCCTCGCTCGCGCAACGGCCAGCGGTTCAAATGCTCGGGCGCGGTAAAGCCGATCAGCCGGTGCCCGCGCAGCGCATCCACCGTTTTCGGCTCGCCGTGTGCCGCAAGGTACGCGGGGCTCGCGACCACGCGCAGCTTGCTGCGCCCGAGCGCGCGCGCATGCAGCGTGGAGTCCTGCAGCGCGCCGATGCGAATCGCGATGTCCACCTTCTGTTCGAGCAGATCGACGATGCGCTCGTTGCTGGTCAGCTCGAGACGAATCTCGGGATACAGCTCGGAAAACGCCGTCATGTGCGGGGCGATGCAGTGGAGCATGAACGGCGACGCCGCGTCCACGCGCAGCCTTCCCGATGGGCGGCGGCGCTTGAGCGTGACGGATTCCTCGGCCTCTTCCATCGCGTCCAGAATGGCGCGCGCACGCTGCAAGAATCCTTCGCCCTCTTCCGTCAATTGCAAGCGGCGCGTCGTGCGCCGCACGAGCGCGGTGTCGAGCTTCTTTTCGAGGCGCGTGAGCGCGCGGCTCACGCCCGAAACGGTCTGCCCCAGCTTTTCGGCGGCCGCCGTGATCGAGCCGCTGTCGATCACGCTGACGAACACCTGCAATTCGTCCGTGGAAGTTTTCATTATTGATTCCGGGTCAAGATTGATTTGAGACTAACACGCTTTTTGCGAGAATCGAGACGGCGGATACTGCATGCCTGTCATCGTGTTTCCACTCGGGAGAAGCTCTTGAAGATTTTCATTACAGGCGCAAGCGGTTTTATCGGCGGTTCGATTGCGGCGCATCTCGTGCGCGCGGGTCACCAGGTGCGCGGTCTGATCCGCAAGCCCGAACATAGCGGCGAGCTGAAGCGGCTCGGCATCGAGCCGGTGCTCGGCACGCTCGACGACCGCGCATTGCTGATTGCCGAAGCGCAAGCGGCCGACGCGGTCATCAACGCCGCGAGCAGCGATCACGAAGGCGCGGTGAGCGCGCTGATCGAAGGGCTCGCGGGCTCGGGCAAAGTGTTTCTGCATACGAGCGGCTCGAGCATCGTCGGCGATGCGTCGGGCGGCGAAGCAGCCGAGGCACGCATCTATCACGAAGACGCGCTGCCCCAGCCGACCGCCGACAAGGCCGCGCGCGTGGCCATCGACCGCCAGGTGCTGGAGGCGGCCCAACGCAATATCCGCTCGGCCGTGCTGTGCAACACACTGATCTACGGCCATGGCGCGGTGGCGGGTAGCGCGAGCGTGCAGTTGCCGCGGCTCGTGCGACAGGCGCAAAAGAGCGGCGTGGTGCGCCATGTCGGCAGCGGCGGCAATACGTGGTCGAACGTGCATATCGACGACGTCGCCGAACTCTACCGGCTCGCGCTCGAAAAAACCCCGGCGGGCACGTTCTACTTCGTCGAGAGCGGCGAAGCGTCGTTTCGCGACATGAGCGCCGCGATTGCGCGCGCAATGAAGCTCGGCGCGCCGCAAGACTGGCCGCTCGAAGAAGCGCAAAAGGAATGGGGCTACGAAATGGCTTCGTATGGGCTCGGCTCGAACAGCCGCGTGCGCGGCGAGCGCGCTCGCAAGCTGCTCGGCTGGCAGCCGAAGCGCACCTCGGTGATCGAGTGGATCGAGCAGGACATGATGAAAGGCCAGGCAGCGTAAGCTGCGTAAGCGCCGACGTTGCTAATCCGTAAGCTCCAGTCGATAAAATCCCGCTCAACCGGTCCACGCAATTGCGCGGACCGGCTTTGCTCCGCGGTTCGCAGTGCGAGCCGCCCATGAGCCCGGATTAATTGATGACGTTGCGATGACGTTGCGATGACCTTGCAATGACCTTGGCGCTGAATTTCGACTGGCTGACCAACCTGCTGGCAATTCTCTTCGTCGTAGCCTGCATTTACGATGCACGCTACGACGAGTACGGCACGTTGACGCTGTCGGCGGCCGTGATGAGCCTCGCCGTGATGGCGATCGAACTGTTCCTCAAGCCTGCTTTCGACATGGCGTTGTGAGCGCGGCGCGCGCAGGTCTTTTTCGGTCGGCTCGTTTTCGGCCGGCTTGTTTTCGGCCCGCTTCTGCCCAACGCCGCTCCGCGAACTATCCGCTCACGAGCCGCAACCGGCGCAAGCGCCGCGAGGCCGCTCGTCCTCATAGCGGTCGTGGTGTCTGACCCAATCGGTCAGACTGCTGGTTTCATTGCGGCCCTTCGGCGTCACGTCCAGATGCGCGCACGTGTTGATGAAGCGCTCGTCGCCGCGGCCGTAGCACGAATAGGTGTGGTACACGTCGCCGTGCGAGTCCCGATAGAAGACGCTGTGGCCGTGCTGTTCGTCGATGCCCACGTCCTGCTCGGTAAAGTTGTACAACGCCTTTTTGCTCGCGAGCTGCTCGGGCGTGAACGACACGTGATAGTCGAAATTGAAGTCGCTTCCCGCCGACGACACCCAACGAAACGTCCAGCCCATGCGCTCCTTGAACGCGGCGATCTTCGCGAGCGGCGCATGCGACACCGTCACGTACGACACATCGTGATGTTCGAGATGCGTGACGATTCCCGACATATGATCCGACAGGAACGAGCAGCCGACGCAGCCCTCTTCCCAGTCCGCGCCGAACATGAAGTGGTAGACGATCAACTGGCTACGTCCGTCGAACAGATCGGCAAGTGTCTTTGCGCCCTGCGGCGTGTCGAATGTATAGGTCTTCTCGACCTTCACCCACGGCAATTCGCGGCGTTTGCGCGCCAGTTCGTCGCCCGCGCGCATGTGGGCTTTCTCCTCGGCGACGAGCGCCCTGCTCGCCGCGAGCCATTCTTCTCTTGAAGCCGTCCGGTGTTGCGGGTCTCTCTGAGATTCCATTTTCGCCTCCGTGACAGTGACATGCAGCGTCATTGTGCAACCAGGCGGCGAAGCGTGCGCGGCGATTAGATGTGCGGCGTGCGCGGCGCGTCGGCGTGCGGGGCGTGCGGCACCTGGCGCGTCCACGGCGTCCACGGCGCGCGCGGCGTTCGCGGCGTGCCGCCGCATCGGCGAACCGCCGCCGCGCCCCTACCGCATCAGATCGCCCAGCCGCCCAGGTAAAAACCGACCAGCACGATTGCAATCACCACCGTGCCCACGTTCAGCTTGCGGTATTCGCCGCTCACCACGCGGCCGATCACGAGCGTCGCGAAGCCCAGCATGATGCCGGTCACGATATTCGCCGTGAGCACGATGAAGACCGCGCACATGAGACCCGACATCGCGTCGACCATATCGTCCATATGCAGCTTGCTGACGTTGGAGAGCATCAGCAGGCCCACGTACATCAGCGCGGGCGCCGTCGCGTACGAAGGCACGAGTCCCGCGAGCGGCGAGAAGAACATCACGCCGAGAAACAGCAGGCCGACCACGGCCGCGGCCATGCCGGTCTTCGCGCCGGCCGCCACGCCGACGGTCGATTCGATGTACGCGGCAGCCGGCGCGCCGCCGAGCAGCCCCGAAAAAATCGAGCTGACCGAATCCGCCGTCAGCGCCCGCCCGCCGTTGATGATGCGGCCGTTCGCGTCGAGCTGTCCCGCCTGGCCGGCCACCGCGCGGATCGTGCCGGTGGCGTCGAACACGGCCGTCATCACGAGTGCGAGTACGCTCGGCAGCACCGCCATCGAGAGCGCGCCCTTGAGGTCCATCGCGCCGATCAGCGACTCGTGCCCCGGCGCGCTCAGCGACGGCACCGCGAACACGCCATGAAACGACACGGCCGGATCGACCAGCAGCGCAAGCGCCGAAATCGCGACGATCACGATCAGAATCGAGCCCGGCACGCGCCGGCGCACCAGGCCGAAAATCGCCGCGAGTCCAGCCACC
Organism: Paraburkholderia phenoliruptrix; assembly: GCF_019511605.1. Taxonomy (GTDB): domain Bacteria; phylum Pseudomonadota; class Gammaproteobacteria; order Burkholderiales; family Burkholderiaceae; genus Paraburkholderia; species Paraburkholderia phenoliruptrix_A. The sequence goes on from NZ_JAEUAV010000009.1 coordinate 182,206, forward strand.
GACATGAGCGCGGGCAACGCCGTGATATGCCCGAGCGCGACCGGCAGACCGGCGCCCGGATTCCGGACGACGAGACCCACGTCGTTGGCGGCGATCAGCAGCAGGAAAAGACCAATGCCGATGCCCGTGCCGTGCGCGATGCCCGAGGGCAGATTGCGCAGAATCCACGAACGCACGCCCGTCACCGAAATCGCGGTGAACACCACGCCCATCAGGAATACGGCGCCGAGCGCCACCGTCGGATGCAAGCCCTTGCCGAGCACGAGACCGAACGCAGTGAAAGCGGTCAGCGAAATGGCGCAGCCAATCGCGATAGGCAGGCGCGCCCACACGCCCATCAGCAGAGAGCCGAACGCTGTCGTCAGGCACACGGCGACGAACACTGCGCTCGTGTCGAAGCCCGCCTTGCCGAACATGCCTGGCACGACGAACACGGAATAGACCATCGCGAGAAAAGTGGTGATGCCCGCGACGATCTCCTGGCGCTGCGAGCTGCCGCGCGCGGTAATCTCGAAGTAGCGGTCGAGCAGCCCCCTCGTGTCTAACGACTCGGCGCCGGCTTCGGAAAGCGGCTGGGCGTGGGGTTCCATCATGATGAGTGCCTCCTTTATCAGCATGCTGAAACGGCCGTCATCGTGGCCGTCATCAGGTTCGTCTCTTTGCGTTGATTAATGTCGCGCGGGGTGGCGCGCTTTTGGTCGCTTTCGGTCCGCTTTTGGTCCGCTTTTTTTGGTCCGCTTTCTGCCCGCGTCTAAACCGCAAAACCGCTTTGGAATCGCTTCCCGGCGGCTTTGTGTTTTTTTGTGTCATGTTTTTGTGTCTCGAAATGTAGGCCACCGTGGATATATCTCCCATCGCATGAATGGCATGCCGGGCATGTCGCGACGCTTATATCGTTCAGACGACGGCACCGCGCGCCCACGATCCACGCGTTTACACCTACGGTTTATGACCGGCGGCCGGCGTCATATGAAAGCAATTTGAGAGCCTCGGAGCCGGGCTGCGATATCCGCCGCGCGGCACGAACCGTGCTTGCCGCCTCGCGCTCAAACGGCCCTCAAAACGGGACCACCCGGCGTCGCGGGTTAAACTCTTGGCCGTACTGTTCACCCGCGGCCCTTTACGGGCCGCCCCGGTCCATGGAGTTTCTCCCGATGAGTGGCGGCTTTTCGCTTCCTGCCTGGCGCCAAACCCTTCTCGCCGCATTCGCGCTGCTGGCGCTTCTCGCGCTGTCCGGCTGCAGCAGCCTGTTGTGGGGCACGCGCCAGGCGCCGATTGTCGAAGCCACGGTAATGCCGGTCGAAGCCGCGAGCGCGCCGGTGGCCGCGTCGGCGCCCGAGCCCGTCGAGACCGAAGCCGCCGAGCCCGAGCAGCCGAAAAAACCGAAGAAGCCGGTCGTCAAGCCGCACAAGGTCGAACCGCCGCCGCCCGTGGTCGCGCCGCCGCCTCCTCCGCCGCCGCCCCCGCCGCTGATTTTCGTGCGCACGATCGAGCGCAGCTACGCCCGCACGCTGCTCGACAGCGAGGTGCAGAAGCCGGATGGCAAGGTCGTCGGACGGGCGGTCGACATGATCGCGGATGCGAGCGGCAAGCCGCGTGAAGTCGTGGTCAATCTGCAAGGCTTCCTGGGCGTGGGCGACCGCAAGGTCAATTTCGCGTGGAATGCATTCCGCTTCACGCCGACCGCGAAGAGCGCGCCGATCACGCTGAACCCGTCGGCTGCGCCGGTGAGTCCGGCAAAGTCGAACACGGCGATGCAGGTCCCGCTGATCGACGCAACCGTCGAGCGCTCGAACGGCGCGAAGGTGGGCCGCGTGATCGACGTGCTGATCGACGCGAGCGCGCAGCCGCAGGCAGTCGTGCTCGACGTCAACGGGATAGTGAGCACGGAGCGGCGCACGATTGCGGCCAACTGGTCGGCGCTGCGCTTCGTCGCGAAAGACAAGGAACTGCACCCGCAACTCGACTTGAGCGACGCGCAGATCAACGCCGCGCCGCCGTATGCGGCCGACAAACCTGTCCGCGCCGTCTCGCCGGCCCCGCCCGCCGCGTCCGCGGCCGCTGCCGCCACGGCGCCCGGCGCGTCGAGCGGTTCCGCAGCGGCGGCCTCTACTTCCGCGGCGGGTTCCGCAGTGGGTTCAAGCGCACGGGCGGTCCGATGACAGGCCGCACTCTGGTTACAGCGCGGAGCCTGCGCGCGCTCGACTGGCTCAATTTCTTCGTCGCCAACGTGCAAACGGGCTTCGGTCCGTTCATCGCGTCGTATCTGGCCTCGCACAAGTGGACCCAGGGCGAGATCGGCCTCGCGCTCTCGGTGGGCACGATCAGCGCGATGGTGAGCCAGGTGCCCGGCGGCGCCGCCGTCGACGCATTGCGCAACAAGAAAGGCGCGGCTGCGTGGGCGATCATCGCGATCATCCTGAGCGCCGTGCTGCTCGCCGCGAGTCCTACGGTGCTGCCGGTGTTCGCCGCCGAGGTCTTCCACGGCTTCGCCAGTTGCATGCTGACGCCGGCGCTCGCCGCGATTTCGTTTGCACTCGTCGGGCGCGCCAATCTCGGCGACCGGCTCGGGCGTAACGCGCGCTGGGCGTCGATAGGCAGCGCGGTCGCAGCCGGGCTGATGGGCGTGTTCGGCGAATACTATTCGCCGCGCGCGGTGTTCTGGTTAACCGCGGGGCTTGCCGTGCCGGCGCTGATCGCCCTCTCGATGATCCAGCGCACCGACACGATCCAGTTGCCGACAGCCGCGCCGACGCCTGCGCAGACCGAGCGGCGCGAGAGCCTGCGCGATTTGCTGCGCGACAAGCGGATGCTGCTGTTCGCCGCCTGCATCGTGCTGTTCCATCTGTCCAATGCGGCGATGCTCAATCTCGCCGCGGGCGAAGTGACCGCCAGCATGGGCGATAACGTGCAGCTCGTGATCGCGGCGTGCATCATCGTGCCGCAAGCGATCGTCGCGATGATGTCGCCGTGGGTCGGCCGTTCCGCCGAGCGTTGGGGACGCCGGCCGATCCTGCTGCTCGGCTTTTCGGCGCTGCCGGTGCGGGCACTGCTGTTCGCCGGAATCAGCAGCCCTTATCTGCTCGTGCCGGTGCAGGTACTCGACGGACTGAGCGCGGCTGTGTTCGGCGTGATGCTGCCGCTGATTGCCGCCGACGTGGCCGGCGGCAAGGGACGCTACAACCTGTGCATTGGCCTGTTCGGACTGGCGGCGGGCATCGGCGCTACGTTGAGCACCACGTTGGCGGGTTTCATCGCCGATCATTTCGGCAATGCGGTGGCCTTCTTCGGGCTCGCCGCGGCCGGGGCGCTGGCCGTTCTGCTGGTGTGGGCGGCCATGCCCGAAACGCGCGACGCCGCCGCCGCGGAGAACGGCGAGCCGGTTGCCGGTGAAGGCGGCTCGGCGGTCAGATAAAAGCTAATGCGGCGCGTGAAAAGCGCCAGAAGCGCGCGAAGAGCAAAAAGCGCAAGAAGCGCCTGCATCGCCGCCGGCCACGCAGGCGCGGTCGCAGGCGCAGCTAGTCGAGAAATTCGGCTGCGCGCTTGCGCAATACCGCGCTGAAGTCGTCGAGCCAGCCAATCGACAAACGCCAGCTCTGCCAGTAGAGATCCACGTCGATATGCTTGCCCGGCGCCATCTGCACGAGTTCGCCGCTCGTCAGATGCGACGCGATCATGCGCTCCGGACACATACCCCAGCCGAGCCCCGTCACGCAGGCACGCAGGAATCCGGCGACGTGCGGTATCCAGTGCAACGGCGGATTCACGTCCGCCCGCGTGACCCGCCGCATGAAGCGCTTTTGCAACTGATCCTTCGGATTGAAATCCACGCACGGCGCGCGGCGCAAACTGTCGCGCCCGACGCCGTCCGCGAAATGGCGCTCGAGAAATGCCGGCGAGCAGACCGCGAGATAACGCATGCGTCCCAGCCGCGTGGAGCGGCAGCCTTGCACCGGCTCGGCCTGAGTGGTCACCGCGCCTTGCACGCTGCCGTCGCGAATCCGCTGCGCGGTGTGATCCTGGTCGTCGATCACGAGGTCAAGCAGCATCTGGCGCTCCGCGCAAAACGGCGCAACGGCGTCGATAAACCAGGTGCCCACGCTGTCGTCGTTGACCGCGACGCGCAGCGCGGGCCAGCTTTCGACGAGACCGCCCGGCAGCGCGGGCACGCGGCCCGTCAATTCCGCTTCGAGCATTTGCACGCGTTCAGTATGACGGCACAGCAACGCGCCCGAAGTGGTCGCGACGCACGGCTGGCCGCGCTTGACGAGCACGCTGCCCACACGCTCCTCGAGCAGCTTGACGCGCTGCGAGACCGCCGAGGGCGTCACGTTCAGTTCGCTCGCGGCACGGTCGAACGAACCGTGGCGCACCACTGCGGCGAGTGCGTCGAGCAACGCATAATCGAGCATTAGCGTTCCTTAATTGGAATTAGGTAAATTAGCTTCTCTTACTGCTTCCCGATCCGCAGACTAGCGGGGTTGGCTCCTTCCGTCTACTGGATCGACTATGAACTGGCTGTCTTTTTCACACGGCGCGGCGTTATGCGCGTCGCTGATCGTCACCATCGGCGCGCAAAACGCGTTCGTGCTCAGGCAAGGCATCATGCGCTCGCACGTCGGCAAGATCGTCGCGCTGTGCGCGCTGTCGGACTGCATTCTGATCAGCGCAGGCGTCGGCGGCGCGTCCGTGCTAATGGAGCGCTATCCGGTTTTTGTGCACGTCATGCTGTATGTGGGGCTCGCTTACCTCGCATGGTTCGGCATCAACGCGCTGCGTCGCGCGGTACGCCCCGGCCACGCGGTGATGGACGCCGACAACGGCTCCGCCGCGCCGCCCGCACAACGCGCGATGCCGATCGTGCTCATGACGCTCGCCTTCACCTGGCTGAATCCGCATGTTTATCTGGACACCTTCCTGCTGGTCGGTACGGCCGGTGCGCGCGAACCGGAAGGCGCACGCGTCGCGTTCGCAGTGGGCGCGATGGCCGTGAGCTGCGTGTGGTTTATCGGGCTGGGTTACGGTGCGCGCGCACTGGCGCCGCTGTTTCGCCGCGCGAATGCGTGGCGCGTGCTGGACGGCGCAATCGGCAGCATGGTGTTGTTGCTGGCGGTGACGCAGTTGCGCTAGGCGCAAGCATTGCGCAACGCCTCCGGCGCACTAGCTTCGCGGCCCTTCGAGAGCGAGCAGTTCTTGCACGAGTTGCGCCGACACATAATGCGGGCCATCGAACAGATAAACCCGATGGCCGCGATACGCGCGCAGTTGCGGCGCAAGCTCCGCTGCGCTCGCCGAGCCAAAGGCGCCGCCCACGGCGGGACGAAACGCCTCGGCGATGATCCGCACGCGGCTTGCCCCCAGCCGTGCTGCCAAAGCGTCCGCGTACTCGCGCGCGGCGGCCGGGCCGCGCGTGTAGAGGCCGCAGCCGTCCTGGAAAAACACGCCGACGTCGCGCGGCAACCAGCCGTTGAGCCACGCGGCAAGCGCCTTGCCGCCAATGTTCGAATTGTCGTAGACGCTGATCCACAAAGGCCGCGGCAAACCACCAAGCAAGGGCCCGAGCGCCGCGGCGTCTTTCCATGTCGGGTCGACTTCGACGGGAAAGTAATAGCCCGCGACGTGAACCGGCGGCCGCATGTCGGCGAGCCTGCGTGACTGCTCGATCAGTTGAGCCGCATGGGCGCGCGCCGAGGTCTCGTCGAAACGGCCCGCGAGGCCGACGATCACATTGCGCGCCCACGGCTCGTTGGCAATGCGGGTCCAGTCGGGCAAGCGGCGAGCGGTTTTCAGGGCATTCGCCGCTGCGGCAGCGGAGCCCGACGAGCCCGCCCCCTCCAGCCCCGGCAGATAAGCCGTGTCGTCCACGGCGGTCCACTGCACCAGCAGATCGCTCACGCCGAGACGCTGCCAGTCGCCGCGTGGATCGAGATGATCGGCGTCCGGCTGCCATACCACGCCTTGCGCGAGGCCGTCTGCGTCGCCGGAACGGTTCGTTGCGCAGCCGCCGAGCAACGCGCTCAACGCCCCTGCGGCCAGCAGCGCGCGACGGCGCCGCGAGCGTGGACCCGCGAGCGCCGCGCGGCGGTCTCGCGAATCGCATTTCCCCTTGCCGTCAGCCTTCGACATACCACCTCGCTGCGTCGAAACAGAGACTCGCCAACAAATACCCGCCGCGTCAATACGCAAACACCGCGCCGAAGAACACACCACGCGCACGCTCGTCGCCGCTGATTTTCAACCGGTACTGCACCGACAGATCGACATACGAGCGCGGCGCATCGTATTGGCTGTCGCGGAACCAGTAGCGCGTCGAGATGCCGGCGCCCGCGCCCAGCGGAATGCTGTGATTGATGCTCGAATCGTAATCCGCACCCAGCACCAGATACGGGAATACGGTCCACTTCGGACTATAGCTGTCCATGCGGAACGTGCGGCCCATCTGCACGTTGGTGGTCGCATAAACGGAACCCGTGTTCAGATACGTGCCCGTTTCCGCGTAGATGCGCGTGGTCCACCACGCGGGCACGTCCACACGACGCTCGGTGCCGAAGCCGCCCGAATACGCGAGCCGCGCGAGCCAGTCGGGATTGACGCGCGAGCCGATCGGAATGATGCGCTCGAATGCGACGATCGCGTCGATCTGCGTGAACGGTTTGGCGCGCGCGCCGAGCGTCGCCTGCAACGTATCGACGCCGGTGGCGCCGCCGTTCTTCACGCCGAAGCTTTCGTAGCCGCGTGCATAGACTTCGAACATGCGCTCGCCGAGACTGCCGAACGGCCGCCAGTAGGCTTCCACACCGCTTTGCCAGTTGTTCGACGTGCCCGGCGTGGGCGACGACGCGTACCCTGGCTGCATGCCCGCACCGCGATAATTGAGCGATGCATTGAAGCCCCAGTTGCGCGTCACGTCCGCGTGCGCGCTGCGCAGATCGTTCAGTTGCGTGGGCGTCGATTCCGTGGGCGCAGCGACGCCTCGCGCGTCGGACGACGGCGCGGTACTCGCGTCGATGGCCCGCTCGAAGTACTGCGCGGCCTCGCGATTGCGATGCGCGTGCATCGCCGCATAGCCGGCATCCGCGGCCGCGCCCGGCGGCAGTGCGCCGGCCTTGTCGGCGAGGCTGAAGCGCTCGGAGGCCACGCGCGCGTTGCCGGCGCGTTGCGCGATGTACGCTGCGGTGGTGTCCGGCAGCGCGTCGAGCATGCCCGTAGCGACCATCTGGCGCGCCTCGTCGTCTGCCTCGCGCGGGTTGCCCGCGGCTACCAATGCGTCGATCAGCTGCACGCGATGTTGCGGATCATCCGGCGCGGCTTGCACCGCCGCGCGCGCTTCGCGCAGCGCAGCGGTCCTGTCGTTCGCCGCGGACGCTTTCTGCGCAGCGCGTGCCGCAGCAAATCCCGGATCGGCTGGATGGACATAGCAACTCGAGCCATACTCGTCGAGTAGACACTCGATGATCGGCCGGCGCAACGGATCGAGCGACGCCGCCACCGGATGCGCCAACGCAGCCCGCGCCCGCGCGCGGCGCAGCGCAATCGCCGCATCCGTATCGTCGCGCTCGGCTTGCAACGGCGCGAGCAGATCCAGCGCGCGCTGCGGCTCGCCGGCCGCAATCCACACATCGGCAATGATGATGCGCGCGACCCGCTGGTCTCGCGCGCTTGCGTGGCTCGCCTTCAACGCGCGCGCGAAGTCCGCATCGGCATCCGAAGCGCGGCCCTGCGCGGCCAACGCATAGCCGCGCAACGTGAGCGGCATGAGCGACGCGTCGGCGGCGGGCAAATCGGCGATTGCCGCGCTTGCGGCGGCCTGCACGGCGGGCAGGTCGTTCGCCGCGAAAAGCGCGTCGATCAGCTGCATCCGGTAGCCGAGGCGCTCCGGCGCATACAGCACGGCCTCGCGCGCGAGTGCCGCGGCGCGGGCCTCGTCGCCCTGCTCGCGCGCTTCATAGGAGGCCGCGGCCGACTTCGGCGCGAGCCGGCTGCCGATGAAACCGCGCCGCAAGCGCAGCTCGTCGTTGTCACCGAAGCGCTTCACCGCCTCGAGGTCGGCGGCCCATGCACCGGCATCGTCGCCTGCGGCGCTCGCCGCGTCGATCAGCAGCAGATGCAGACGCAACAGGTCGGGACGCAGCGCGAGCGCGTCGTTGGCATAGCGGATGGTGGCCGCAAAATCCTTCGCCGCATAGGCTTTGTATGCGTGCTGGGCCGCGTCGAGCGCCGCGCCGCTCAGCGCATTCGGGTCGCCCGCCGGCTGACGGCCGCCGCGTGCAACCGCGCGGGTCGACGCGTTCAGCGCGTCGATCTGCCTGCGCCGTGCGGTCAACGCCGGATCGGGGCCGAGTTGCGCGATTGCGTCGCCGAGCGAGCGGCTCGCTTCGCCATAGCGGCGCTCAGCAGCGAGCGAGTTGGCGAGCAGCACGCGCAGCGACACCACGTCGGGTCGCTGGCGAATCGCTTCGCGAGTTCGCGCGACGGCGCCCGCATAGTCGCCGCGCGCATAGGCGGCGTACGCTTCCTGCGCGACACGGTAAGCGGCCCCGCTAAGCGGCAGCGCGTTCGGCGCGGCAGCGGCCGGGTTCTGTGCATAGGCATGTGGCGCGAGGCCCAGTGCGCCGGCTACTGCCGCAGCGGCAATAGCGCGCAGCACGAACGGAGTTGCACGGCTGCGCTGGCGCGACGCGCGCGCTTCGCGCGTCGCGGTCAACAGTCCCCATGAACGCGGCACGCGCTGGACCGCGTGCGCCGGCGGCGCGTCTGCGCGCCGCATAAAAATCGAGTCGATCATTCTGTCGCCGCCAACGCGGCCTGCAGGCGGCGCTGTTCCTGAATTACGTTTTCGAGCGCGGCAATCGAGATCACCTCGCGTGCCACCATATAGTCGCCGATACGGCCATGACGGTCCGGACGATAGTGCTGCATCGCGGACTCGAAGTCTTCGCGGCGCACGTGCCCGTGTTCGATCAGCAGATCGCCGATCAGCGGCACGCTGCGCGCGGGCGTGGAACCAGCGCCTGGGTCGGCGGGCACGGCCATGTCGACGCCGCGCAGCATGCGCAGACCCGCCGCGATCTCGCCCTCGCGCACGATCTCCTGAGCCACCGGGCCGTCGATCAGCGCGCTCAGTTGAGCGAGCACTTCGTCGGAAAGCGGACTCGCGCTCAGCAGAACCGTGCGGCGATGAGAACCATGCGTGACGTCGATTTGCGGCAGCACGCGGTGCCGCACGATTGTCTCGAGCGGCAGACAAGCGGCGTCCCTTCGAAGCTGTTCGAGGTTCAGGCGACCGCGCGGCAAATCGGTCTGGAACGCGATCGCTTCGGCGAGCGTCTCCTCGTCGAGCCAGCCTTTGGCCATCAGCACGCGGCCAAGCGGCGCCTCGCGCGCATGGCTCTCGCCGAGTGCCTGCTCGAGCCTGTCGGGGTCGATGGCCTGCCACGACAGCAGCAGTTCGCCCAGACGCTGGCGGCGATTGTTAAAGCCGTCGGCGGACGGAAAATCGTGCATGGTCTTGTCCCATGCGAGCCGCTTGCCCGTCACGAGATGCACGATGAACATCTTCCATGCACGCGAGACCGCCATGAAGTTGACGAAGTTGCCGACCACCATGCGCGGCACCGACAACACGCCATGCTCCCAGCCATACAGCCGCGTGACGAAGTAGACGCGCTGCACGACACGCAATACGAGCGCCGCCGCGTTCACCCATAGCAACGCGCGCAGCCACGGCGAGTCGACGAACGGCGAGGCGATCAGCTCCGGCATCAAACCCAGCAGACTCGCGCCCGCGAACAGCAGGAACTGCAGAACCAGCGCATAGGCAATCATGCCGACGAACGCGGTCACGACGCCCTTGCGGTCGCGAAACAGCAGATAGCGGTTCGCGAGCGAGCCAGTCCAGCCGGTCTGCTTCCAGCCTTGCAGACCGATGCCGAGCGTCCAGCGCGCGCGTTGCCGATAAGCGGTCCGAAACGTATCGGGGAAGAACTCGCGCACGCACAAAGGCATGGTCACCGTAATGTCGCGCTCGGCGCCGAAGCCGAACCATGCCTTGCGGCGCGTCGCGAACTGCACCGGAAAGCGCGCGAAAATGGATTGCATGCCCATCTTCGCGAGGCGCGCGCCGACGTCGTAGTCTTCGGTGAGACTCTCTGTGTTGAACGGCTGATTGTCGGTCTCGGCGATCAGCGAAAGCAGCGCGCGCCGCGAAAAACACGTGCCCACGCCCGCCGAGGGCACCGAGCCCACCAGGCTCTCGCGCACCACGAGGTCCTTGGCGTGCCACTCCGCGAACTCGTCCATATAGGTGCCGGCCACGAGTTCGAACCAGTTGCGTTCGAGCGACGCGACCGGCAACTGGATCATGTCCTTGCGCGGCAACAGGTAATTGAAAAAGCGCAGCTCGACTGGATGCAGCACGTCCTCGCTGTCGTGCAGCACGACACCCGCGAATTCGATGCCCGCCTCGCGCTCGTAAGCGAAGATCGCCTGAATCACCCAGTTCAGGCAATCGGCCTTGCAGGTGGGGCCGTCGTGCGGCACTTCCACGCGGCGCAACTGCTTGTAGCGGCGGCGCATGCGTTCCACTTCGGCGATGGTCTGCGGGTCGTTCTGATACGTGCCGACGAACACCACATAGTTGCGGTAGTCCATCACCCGCACCAGATCTTCGATCATCGCCGCGACCACGTCGTACTCGTGCCACGCGGGCACCATGATCGCAATCGGCTGCTCTTCGCGCTGATAAAGCTGCGCGGCGGTCAGCGGCTTGTAGGTCCGCTCGACAGTCAGGCGGCGGTAGAGCATGCGGCTCCAGTACCAGAGATCGATGAACAGGTCGTCGATGCTGGAGAGCACGATCAGGAACGCCACCAGCGCGGCAAGGTATTCGAGCCCGTGGTAGTAGTGAGCTACCGCGTAGCCCGCATACCATTTGATCAGCGCGATGCTCACGACTTGTCCCGGTTCCTGCGGCGCGCAATATTGGCCACCAGCAGCAGCACGACGAGAAGACCGATCAGCGCAGCCGGCACGCCCCAGCGCAGCCAGCTCTGCATGATCCACGGACCTTCGATGTCGCGCGTGTCGATCACCTGCCCCGGATGACGCGTATCGAACTGGCGCAGCGTGCCGCTGCCGTCGACAATGGCCACGTCGCCGCGCGACAGTTGCAGCGAAGCGGGCAGCACCGCCGGCGTGTCGCCCACGGTACGGTAGGACACGCCCTGCACACTGCCCGAACTCACCACTTCAATCACGCCGACGCGGTTCAGCCCCGACAGATCCGCGAGCATCTTGCCGGACGGATCCGTGAACGACAGGCGGTCTTTGGCAAGACGCGCAATGCTCTTTTCATCGGCGAGCGCAACGTCCGCGGCGAGAAACGCGCCTTGCGGCTTTACCGCCTCGCCGTCACGCGCGACGCTGAACGCCGCGCGCGTCGGCGCAATGCCGCTCGCGTTCGCGAGACGCGCAACGCGCGGCAGCGCCTCGGTCGCATCGCCGAGATAGGCTGCCGGCACGATCACTTCGGCCTGCGAAGCAAAGCGCGCCACCATGCCGGTGAAGTCGTCGCCGAGACTCACGTCGGCAAGACGCAAATGGCTGCTCGGCAGCACCGCAATCGGATGGCCCCCGTCGCGCGCACGGCAACCGCCTTCCGGCTGACGCTGAAACTCGACCCTCACCTGGTTGCGCGGCGCGAGCGCGAAACGCGGCACGTGCGCGGTGATACGTTGCAGCTTGCCGTTCGCGCTGAGCAATTGCGAGCCGATCAGCACGTCGTTGAAGTACACCGACGCGGTTTGCCCGGAATCGTCGAGCGTCGGCGCAGCGGCCACGTCGAGCACGACGGCGTCCGGCAGCTTGCCGTTACCCGAGGCCGCGCCGAGATCGAAGTTCGCGTCCCAGCTCGCGCGCACCTGCACGTCGAGCGTGCGCGGCTCGCCGCCGAGCAAGGACAGCGCGATCTGATCGCCGCGCGTATCCGGCGCGTTGTCGATCTGATGGACCACGAGGCGGCTCGCCACGTCGATGGGGCGCCAGGTCTGCGCGAGCACTGCGACGCCGTCGTTGTCGCCCACCACGATGGCGGTTTGCCCGCCGACGTGCGCGACGCGCACTTCGCCGGCCGCAAGCGGCTTTTCGACCGGCTCGACGCTGCGCGCGCGCCAGGCGTCGAACGCTTCCGCTGCGGCGGGTGATACGCCCGCCACCTGTTCGCGCAGCGCGTCGAGCGAAGTCTTCACGGCTGTACGCAACGCGTCGTCAGCGACGATCACGTCGGGCGCGAATGCCGCGCCGGGCGCGAGCGCGATCAGCGCACCGGCTTCCGCGGGATTGGCCAGCTTGTGCGAGCCGCCCGCCGCAAGCGCGGCGAAAGCGGGAACCGCGCGCAACGGCGCGGGCACTTCGATACCGCTCAGGTTCACCGTGTCGCCCGCGGCCGGCCACGCGCGCGTGGCCGGTGTGCGGCCTTCGCGTTGCAGCAGCGCTTCGACGCGCCAGCCCGCGTTGAACGCCGGCGCAGCCACGCTGCGTGCGCCGAGCATGACGACGGGCTTGTGCGGCAGCGCGCTCCACGCGCCGCGCAGATCGACAATCGCGTCGGGATCGTAGCGATACGTCAGGCGGGACGTCGGCGCAATGCGCCAGACATTGCCGATCGCGGTCTGGTCGGCGCAGACGTTGTCGTTGATCACCGACGACCAGTCCAGGCCCAGCCGCACGAAGCCGCCTGGTCGCGCGGCGCCGTCCACGCCGAGCGTCGCCGAGCCGTCGCCCTGCTCCTGAGTCGGGCTGCGCGAGAGTACCGGTGAGCCGTCGAGCGAAACCAGCATGGTCGTGCGGCCGCCGTTGCCGCGCAGATAGTTGCCGTCGATCTGCAAGCTGGCGTCCGTGAGCGGCACGCCGGCCGGCACCGGCAGATAAAGTTCCTGGCGGGCACCCGGCGCGCGCAGCACGAGCGGATCACGCATGCCGAGTTCGGCCAGCGATATGCTGCGGCTCGCGAGACGGCCATGGCCAAGCTGCGCGAAACTGGCCGCAAGATCCGCCGGCTGCTGGGCATGCGCGCCGAATGCGCACAGCAGCAGCCCCGCGAGCGCGGTCAAACGTGGACTCGGGACGAGGGATGGACGCGCGCAAAGCGCTTCGGAAACCTGAATTCGCAGCTTCGTGGTGAGCATCATATTGTCTTGACCTGGATTGGCCTGCGGGCGACACATGCGACGTTGCCCGCCATGGTTGAATGAGCTAGGAGTAAGGCCGCGGTCTGCCCTGAGCTGCGCACTCTGCCGGATTTCGACGGCCGCCGCGGGGCATGCCCCGTTTCGCCAGTCGTCCTGTCCGGTATATCGGCACGCTCGCGCGTGACCTGAAGGCGCCCTGTGCCGATACATGCCCTGCTCCGGGAAAACCACCTGCCTGTGCTCGCGTGCGAACGCGGACCTGGGCCCGCGTTCGCTCGGGTTTTACTTCGCGAACGCTGCCGCGGCGACGCGCGGCATCGAGGCAAGGGCTGGAGAACCGACCGGCGAGCCGGGCGATGAGTTGGCCGCTGGAATGGCCGATGAGGTTGCCGACGAGGTTGCCGACGAGGTGGCCAACGAGGTTGCCAATGCAGTCTCCGGCGACCGGGCCGGCGCTGCGGGCGCAAATTCGTCGAACGGACGGCCCGTCAGTGCGGCCACGATGCGCCGCGACGCATGGCCGTCGCCATACGGATTCATACGATGTGCGAAACGTTCACGCTCGCCTGCGTCGTCGACGAGCGCGCTGACGGCCCGCACGATCGCCTCGCGTTGCGTGCCGACCAGACGCACGGTGCCGGCCGCAACTGCCTCGGGACGCTCGGTCACGTCGCGCATCACGAGCACCGGCTTGCCGAGCGCCGGCGCTTCTTCCTGCACGCCGCCGGAATCGGTGAGAATCAGCGCAGCACGTTGCATCAGCCGCACAAAACCCAGGTAGTCGAGCGGATCGATCAGATGAACATTGCGCCGGGAACCGAGCGATTCCTGCACGGGGCCGCGCACATTGGGATTGAGGTGAACCGGATAAACAATCTGCACAGTGCCGCGTTCGGCGAGATCGCCGAGCGCCGCGCAGATGTTGGCAAAGCCGGTGCCGAAACTCTCGCGCCGGTGGCCTGTGACGAGCAGCATGGGCCGCGCGTCGTCGATAAACGGCAGGCGCGCGTCGAGCGAAGCGCGCAAGGCGGGGTCGTTGTCGATGCGGGCTGCGGTCAGATTCAGCGCGTCGATCACCGTATTGCCGGTGACGACGACGCGCCCCTGCAGCGTTTCCTCCGCGAGCCGCTCCTTCGAACCGGGGGTTGGCGCAAACATCAGATCGCTCATGACGTCGACGATGCGGCGGTTCATTTCTTCCGGCCACGGCTGCGAGAGGTCGCGCGTGCGCAGCCCGGCTTCGACGTGGCCAATGGGAATGCGGCGGTGAAACGCGGCGAGTGCGGCGGCGGATGCCGTGGTCGTGTCGCCGTGCACGAGCACGCGATCGGGCTGCACGTTCGCGAGCACCTCGTCGAGCGAGGCGATCAGACGCGAAGCAAGCCCGTTCAGCGTCTGGTTGGCCGTCATGAGCGCGAGGTTGTGGTCCGGCTGGATGGCGAAAAGCTCGAGCACCTGGTCGAGCATCTGCTGATGCTGGCCCGTGACGCACACCACGGAGTCGATTGCGGCATCGGCCTCCATCTGCTTGATGAGCGGCGCCATTTTGATGGCTTCCGGCCGCGTGCCGAAAATCGACAAAACCTTGATTGACATGACCACCCCCGGTCCCTATTTGGTTTTTTGCTTCACACCCCGCGGGCCGCGGCATTGGATTAATTTCAATGCGCCTGAACCCGGAATATCTATTTATTGTTCATTCGACGGATAGCCGGTTTTGCGCTGCGCACGGTATGCACATGGTTTACCCAAATTGGAGCCGTACCATTCGCACCGGTTTCAACCGGCGTTGCGCGATGCGTTGCCGCACCCGTCTAGCGCGCATTCTGGCGTGCTTCTCAAGCACTTGGCAAGCAGGTCCGCGGAATTTTTCCATGCGTTTTCGCACCGGCCAATGCGAATTGAGCCTGCATAGGTCAAACTCTGTTAAAACTTAATTAACCATTTGAACTTTGAAAGCAGTTCGTTGAACGGACAACCTTTTTCCGACGACCGACCAAATGGTTTAATTGCGGTCGTTATTAACGCTCGCAAACGTTGCCGTGAATGCAAACTCGTTCATCGGACGTTTTCGCGTGCGCAACGCGCGCCGCCCGGTGCGCCGCCCGGTGCGCCGCATGTTGCGCCCGGTCACGGCCATATCGTCGCGCCCGGCCCGACAGCCGCCTTGTTGCAGTGAAGCGACAGTTTTCGCTCGGCGCGTCGCGGCTGCGGTATCCGGACGCCGTCCAGGCGCGCAACGCACGGGCACAGCTATTGCTGAACTCCGCACGCCGGTAGATCGCTTGCGCAAGGCACGCTGTGCCGCCTGCGAGTCGCCGTTTAACGTCAATCCAGCAACTCATCGGTGGGAGGCCTCATGCTTCGATACGCTGCTATCTTTTTCGTCATCGCAATCATCGCCGCGGTATTCGGCTTTGGCGGCATCGCCGCCGGCGCGACCGAAATCGCCAAGGTGCTGTTCTTCATCTTCGTGGTGATCTTCCTCGTCACCTTGCTGATGGGCGTGATGCGGCGATGATCGCCGCACGGACCGTGTAAGCGGAGCAATACCGGCCCCGGCGCGCGCGCGAGCAGCCTGTTGCAATACCTGCCACGGCGTATTGCAATAGTTGCCGCTGCGCCGGGGCCTCCCGCAACGCAGCACGCGCAATTGCGGTTGCAGTGCTCAGGCTCGTGTGGCTGCGCTTCGAAAGCAAGGCTGCCGCTTCTTCTCCTTCTTCTTCCGCGTCAACCCCGTTCTCGCTATTGCCCCACTCGCATTTGCGCTTCGCTGTCGTGCGCACGTGACGGCAAGCCCAGATGCAATTCTTCGCACAAGAAACCTTGCAACGTGTGCACGGCCGCTGCCTGCGCGCTCGCGACTTCACGCATGAAAAGACCGAAGTCGGCAGCAGGCGCATCGGGTAAGCCATCGGCGCGGCCGAGAATCTTCATGGACTCCGAACGAATATTGCCTTCGAGCAGAACGGACACGCCCAACCCCGCTTCCACCGCCGACTGCACGGCGGGCAGGCTCGTACTGGTGCAGACGATCCGCCAGCCAATGCTCGCGCGGCGCAGCACCGTCGACACCTGCTGCTGCCACAGACAAGGCCCGCCGAACGCAACGAGAGGCAGCGGCGCCTGCGGATCGCGCGCATAGCCGCGTGCACCGACCCAGAAGAGCGGCAGCGTCCACGTGAAAAGCGGCGTGCCGGTGACTAAGGCCGGATCGGCAACCACCAGATCGAGAGCGCCATCCGCAAGACGGTTCGACAACGCAGCGCTGCTGTCCACCACGATTTCCAGTGCCACGCGCGGATACGCAATCGAGAAGCGCCGCAACGCGCGGGGCAGACGCCCAACCGCAATGTCCTCGAGCATGCCGAGCCGCACCGTGCCCGACACCTGCCCCGCGCTCAGCGCGCGGCGCGCATCAGCACCCGCACCAAGAATGGTGTGCGCGTAAGGCAGCAACAGGTGACCGGCTTCGGTGAGCTGCACGCCGCGCGGCGAGCGCTCGAGCAGACGCTGGCCCAGATCTTCCTCAAGGCGGCGCAATTGCATGCTCACGGCTGCCTGGGTGCGCGCGAGGCGTCTTGCGGCCACGCCCACTGCGGCCGTTTCCGCGACGGTCACGAAGGTGCGAAGCAGACTGCTGTCGAGATCACGGCTCATCAGGAAAATTGAAGTCGTCATAAGGAATATCAACTTATCTTAGTGGCCCGGGAGCCGATAAGATAGGTAGACCTTTCACAGCGATGCAAACATACATGCCGGACACGACGATCAAGTGCACAGCCGACCAAGCCCCTGACCCTTCCCCGGCCAAGCCCGTAAGCGCCGCGGCGGGCGCCGCGTTGCTGTGCGTGCTGTCCATGTCGAGCGTGCAATTTGGCGCTGCACTGTCCGAACCGACAATGGCCGTTTACGGTTCGCTCAGCACTACGTGGCTGCGCCTGAGCTGGGCCGCACTCGTTCTCGCCGTGCTGGTGCGTCCGCGTTTTCGCAGCTACTCGCGCGCGCACTGGCTGGCCGCGGGCGCGCTCGGCGCCGCGATGGCCGGCATGACGTTGTGCTTTTTCACGGCGCTCCAGCGCATTCCGCTGGGACTGGCGGTGGCCATCGACTTTCTCGGACCGCTCACGGTCGCCACGCTCTCGGTGCGCCGCGCCCGCGCGCTGCTGTGGCCGGCGCTGGCCATCGCCGGCGTGGTGCTGCTCTCGCGCGATCGCGCCGGCTGGGTCGGCGAGCCGCTCGGCGTATTGCTCGCCTGCGCGGCGGCCTGCGGCTGGGGCAGCTACATCGTGCTCATGAAAAAGACCGGCAAGCTGTTTGCCGGACTCGAGGGACTGTCGGTCTCGCTGATTGCGGCGGCGCTCGTCGCCACGCCGTTCGGCCTCGCGCAAAGCGGCATGCATGTCGCGGCCGGTCAGCTTGCGACCACGGCAGGGCTCGCGATTCTGGTTCCGCTTTTGCCGTATGCGCTCGAAATGGTGGCACTGCGTCACATGCCGGCAGGATCGTTCGGTATCCTGATGAGTGTCGAGCCGGCGATTGGTGCGATAGCAGGCTTTGTCGTATTGCATCAGCCGATGGGTGTTTTGCAGATCGCGGGCACGCTGCTGGTGGTGACCGCAAGCGTCGGCGCTGTGGTGGCTGCGCGATAGCCGGCACACTGACTGCGAGTTATTGCTGTTCTTGCTGTGAGTCGGGCTTCATGCTTCCCGAGCTAGCGACGCGCGCGTTAGAGCGTGAGTGAAGCCACGAGTGTCGGCACTGTGGCCGCCGCCGCGCGTCGGCTCCCCCGCCGCGCCTTTGGCCGGACGCACACCGCACCACACACGCACACACAGGCGAGCGCGCCATGCAACGCCCGCGCCGTTACGCCATGTTCTCCGCCTCGTACAAACGACGCCCCGCCGCATCCTTGGGGCCGACAATCGGCTCGAAGTCGATCGGCCACTCAATGCCGATGTCCGGATCGCTCCACAAGATGCAGCGCTCCAGTTCCGGAAACCAGTATTCGGTTGCCTTCCACAAACATTCGGCGACGTCGGACAGCACCACGAAGCCATGCGCGAAGCCGGGCGGCACCCACACCTGTCGGTGATTTTCCGCGCTCAGATAAGCCCCGCACCATTTGCCGAAGTTGGGGGAATTGAGCCGCACGTCCACGGCGACGTCGAATATCTCGCCGACCACGACCTGCATGAGCCGGCCTTGCGGTCGTTGCACCTGATAGTGCAGCCCGCGCAGCACGCCGTGCACCGCACGCAGGTGGCGGTCCTGCACGAAGTCGAAACCGCGCGCGACGTCGTCCACGAACTCGTCCGCGCTGAAGCTCTCGTAACAGAAGCCGGATTCGTCGCCAAACACCTCGGGTTCGATCAGTTTCACTTCCGGTAGTGCCGTCCCCAACACCTGGTTGCCCATGCCACTATGCCCGTAAGAAACTGCCGACAAAACGGATACCGCCGCGCGCTCGCGCAGCGGTCGTTACACGCCTGCGTGTGCGGCGCGGTTGAGTGTGTCAGAGCTCCGACGAGGCAAGCCGGCTGCGGGCCCGGTACTCGGTTGGCGACAATGCCATGCGCTTGCGGAAAATCTTTGCGAGACGGTCGCCGTTGCCGGTACCGCTGCGCCGCGCGATCTTGTCGACGGGTAATTCGGTTTCGGTCAGGAAATTGCACGCAATGCGCAAGCGCACCTGAAGCAGATAGTCGGACGGCGTGACATGCATTTCATGCTTGAAGCGGCGCAGGAAATTGCGCTCGCTCATGGCAGCGACCTGTGCCGCGTCCGCTACCGATACCGGCCGGTCGCAGTTGGCTTCCATCCAGCGCGCCGCCGCGCGAATCTTCTCCGCGACGCTCAGCGTGCCGCCTTCCGCAGGCAGCGGCACCCACGTCGCGGCCATGCCCGGCATCACGCGCTCGGCAACGCTGCGCGCCAGTTCGGCGCCGAGATCGCGTTTGATGAACATCAGCGCGCTGCGGGCGCAGTCGTTGCGATCGTTTGATGCGCTGAGAATCGCATCTGCCGCGCCATGACCGTAGCGGCCGATTTGCAGCGCCTCCGGTTCGCCGGGATTGGCGGCTTCCAGCACGAGCCGCCCTTCGCCAATGGTTTCGATTGCACGGGTGCGCGCCTGGACCGAGCGCAGCCAGCCGAGCAGCCGCTGGTCGCGGGCAGCCTGGTGCGCGCCGTGTCCGCCGGCAATAAACAGAACGTCGAAGCCGGTTCCATAACGCGTGTCGATGCGGTCAGTCCAGATGCGCGCGGCGGAGGAACTCGGCACGCTGCCGCCGTCGAGCGACAGGAATTGCACTTCATACGGCGGCTCTTCACCAGGTCGCGTGCCGGCCAGTTCGTTGGCGGTCTGAAACATTTCGACGACGGTGCCGGGGCCTAGCAGCCAGAAACCATCGAACAGCAACACGCCGATGCGGCGCGCGGCAGTGCGGACATTGACGGTCGGCGTATGTAACCAGGTAACCCTCGCAGAATCGACGTGGATGTGGGACATGGTCTTCCTCAAAATGTCTACTTGGTTGGACGAGGACGCGCGTTAGTCCGACGATATCAGCGAATTGATAATCGCAATTCGAGATCGGAAACGCCGCTGGATGGATTATTAGCGATGTTAGCCGAATGAATCGCGTTAGTAAATTTGAAAACAATGGAAAATAGCAACCGATTAAATGTATGACGAGAATATTCTCATTCGGTGCAAGTAATAATGGACGGTGCATTGATATGCAGCGGAAAAACATACCGTCCGCAACTCCGACTGCTCGTAGAACGGCCCAGGCTGCGGCCTCCCAGCCCACGACACGGCGGCGCTTCACGATGCGATATGCATTGGTCACACGGGCGGCCGCTTTTGGCTTCCGCGAGAAATGTTTCACAACTGAACACGCGTATGCAGCGGCGTGGCCGTTTTGATTGCGTTGGTTATTCGCCAATCCTGAATCCGCCGCTTTTCCATTGGCAATTCAGCATTCGCAAATCAAATCGGGGAATTAACGGAATATATTCGGAGTACGGGAGTGCGCGGAAATGTTTCAATTATGAAACATCGCATGGGTATTTGTCTGATTTTAAAGTTTGGGACGGCGCCTTCATTTGCCTTGCGGAATTGCCAGACGATTTAAAGCCGTATTCAAAAGTCGGCGGAAACGCGGCAGGTAGCAGTAGCTCCGCCCCCCTCGTGCGGAATGCGGAACTACTGCCATGGCCTGACAACTTGGGCTAGCCGTGCGTGCCTTCGCCTGCTTCCTCGCCCGCGACAGTTGCGACTGTCGCGGCGGCTCGTCTGCCCGCGCCGCCGCTGGCGGTACGCTCGAGCACCGGCTTCAATGCGGCCCCTGTATGACTTGCGCGAACCTGAACGATGCCTTCCGGATCCGCCGCAGCGACAATGGTGCCGCCGCCCACGCCACCTTCGGGACCGAGGTCGATAATCCAGTCCGCCTCGGCGATTACGTCGAGATCGTGCTCGATCACCACCACGCTATGTCCGCCGTCCGTCAGACGATGCAGTACACGGATCAGTTTCGCGACATCCGCCATGTGCAGACCGACGGTCGGCTCGTCGAGCACGTACAACGTGTGCGGCGCTTTCTGGCCGCGCCGCGTCACGTCGTCGCGCACCTTGCTCAGTTCAGTGACGAGCTTGATGCGCTGCGCCTCCCCGCCCGACAACGTAGGCGACGGTTGGCCAAGCGTGAGGTAGCCGAGCCCGACGTCTTTCATCAACTGCAACGGGTGAGCGATGTTGGAGATGGGCGCAAAGAATTCGACCGCCTCGTCGATTTCCATGGTCAGCACGTCGCCGATATTCTTGCCGCGCCATGTCACCGCGAGCGTTTCCGGATTGAAACGCTGCCCATGACAGACGTCGCATGGCACTTTCACGTCCGGTAAAAAGCTCATGCCGATGGTGCGCACGCCCTGCCCTTCACACGCGGGGCAACGGCCCTCGCCCGTATTGAACGAGAAGCGCGACGCGGTGTAGCCGCGCGCCCGCGCCTCGAGCGTGCCGGCGAACAGCTTGCGGATTGCGTCCCACACGCCGATGTAGGTGGCAGGACACGAGCGCGGCGTTTTGCCGATGGGCGTCTGATCGACTTCCAGCACCCGGTCGATGCTTTCCCAACCCGTAATCGAATCGCAGCCCTGCCACGCATGTGTGACGTTCAGCGGCGCACGCGGCGCGCTGCGCGCGAGCACGCTCGAGCGGCGGTTGGAGGCAGGCTGTTCCTCGGCGGCCGCGCGGGCGCGCCGCGTGGCCGGTGACGACAACACCGAGCGACCAACGGCGTCGAGCAGGTTGGCCATCAGCACGTCGCGAGCGAGCGTGGATTTGCCCGATCCGCTCACGCCCGTCACCGCGACGAGCCGCGACAGCGGAATGCCCACCGTCACATTGCGCAGATTGTGCAGCTTGCCGCCGTGCACGGTCAGCCAGTTTTCCGGCACCGCCGCCGCGCGTTTGCCCGGCGCAACAACCTTGCGGCGCGGCTGCAGCGGATGCACGATGGGCGTGGCGAGAAACTGCCCGGTGAGCGATTCGGGTTGCGCGGAGAGGTCGGCCACACTGCCTTGTGCGATCAGCGTACCGCCGCGCTTGCCGGCGCCCGGCCCAATGTCGATGATGTGATCGGCCCGCCGGATCGTGTCTTCGTCATGCTCGACGACCACCAGCGTGTTGCCCTTGTCGCCGAGCTTGCGCAGCGCGTTCAGCAGAATCTGGTTGTCGCGCGGATGCAAACCGATGGTCGGCTCGTCCAGCACATAGCAGACGCCTTGCAGGTTGCTGCCCAACTGCGCAGCGAGCCGGATGCGCTGCGCCTCGCCGCCCGACAGGCTCGGCGCCGCGCGGTCGAGACTCAGATAACCGAGCCCGACTTCTTCGAGAAACTGCAAACGGCTGCCGATTTCGCTCACCACGTCGCGCGCGATTTCCGCGTCACGCCCTGTCATCTGCAAGCTGTCGATCCACGCGCGCGTGTCCGAGACGGTCCATTGCGCGACGTCGGTAATGGCGTGCGCGTCGAACGTGACGGCGCGCGCCGTCGGATTCAGCCGCGTGCCCGCGCAGTCCGGACATGGTTCGTCGACAAGGCCCTCCGGTTCCTGCTCTTCCGACGGCAAGCTCTGTTCGCGGCCGCGATTGTCGTCCACGACGATCGTGTCGTCGTACGCCGCACGTTGCTCGCGCGTGAGTGCGAGGCCCGTGCCCACACAGGTGGTGCACCAGCCGTGCTTGCTGTTATACGAGAACATGCGCGGGTCGAGTTCCGGATAGCTCGTACCGCACACCGGACAGGCGCGCCTCGTGGACAGCACCTTGACGGTACCGAGCTTCGCGGTGGGCAGGCCGCCGTGCATCGCGTCGTGCAAGCCGTCGAGCGGCGCGAGCAGATGCATCACTCCCTTGCCGAGGTCCAGGGTCTGGTCTAGCGCGTGACGCAGTGCCGCTTCGTTGTCCGCCGACACGATCAGGTCGGCCACCGGCAATTCAATCGTGTGCTCGCGGAAGCGGTCGAGCTTCGGCCACGGGTCCACCGGCACGAATTCGCCGTCCACGCGCAGATGCGTATTGCCGCGCGCCTTGGCCCACTTCGCGAGATCGGTGTACACGCCCTTGCGGTTCACCACGAGCGGCGCGAGAAAGCCGACGTGTTGCCCCTTGTGGTCGCGCAGCAACTGCGCCGCGATCGACTCGGTGCTTTGCGACGTGACAGGCGTGCCGTCATGAATGCAATGTTGCAGACCGAGCTTCACATAGAGCAGACGCAGGAAATGCCATACCTCCGAGGTGGTCGCGACCGTACTCTTGCGACCGCCGCGCGACAAACGCTGCTCGATCGCGACGGTCGGCGGAATGCCGTACACGGCGTCGACCTCCGGACGCCCGGCGGGCTGCACGATGGAGCGCGCGTACGCATTCAGAGATTCGAGGTAACGGCGCTGCCCTTCGTGAAAGAGAATGTCGAACGCAAGGGTTGATTTGCCCGAACCCGACACGCCGGTAATCACATTGAACTTGCCGTGCGGAATGTCGACATCCAGCGCTTTCAGGTTGTGCTCGCGCGCATTGACAATGCGCACCACGTCCTCGCCTTCGATGGCGCGGCGCGCCCGCGCCGCGCTCAGCGCCTTCTGCAACGGCACGCCTTGCGAAGCGGTATCCGCCGGTTGCGCGACCGCGCTCATCGCGCGGTCGTACTGCAGCAGCGCTTCGCCGGTATGCGATTCGGCGCAGGCCTTGACTTCTTCGGGCGTGCCCGCGCACAGCACGCGGCCACCGCCGTCGCCGCCTTCCGGACCGAGGTCGATGATCCAGTCTGCCGCGCGGATCACGTCGAGGTTATGCTCGATCACGATCAGCGAATGGCCGCTTGCCAGCAGCTTGCCGAACGCCTGCATGAGCTTGGCAATGTCGTCGAAATGCAGGCCGGTGGTGGGCTCGTCGAACATGAAGAGCCGCCTCGCGACCGCCTGCTTCGCATTGCGCGCGCTGCGCGCCTGCGCCGATTCGGCCAGGAAGCCCGCCAGCTTGAGCCGCTGCGCTTCGCCGCCGGACAGGGTGGGCACCGGCTGGCCGAGCTTCACATACTCCAGGCCGACATCGACAATGGGCTGCAGAACGCGCAGCACTTCCGCGTCGTTCGCAAAGTAGCCGGCGGCCTCGCTCACGGTCAGCTCCAGCACATCTGCAATGCTCAAGGCACGCGCGGGTTCGCCCCGTTCGATCTTCACCTCGAGCAGTTCGGCGCGATACCGGCGCCCGTCGCAATCGGGACAGCGCAGGTAGACGTCGCTCAGGAACTGCATTTCAATGTGTTCGAAGCCCGAGCCGCCGCAAGTCGGACAACGCCCGTCGCCCGAATTGAAGCTGAACATGCCGGGCCCGTAGCCGCGTTGCTGCGCGAGCGGCGCCTTGGCGAAAAGCTTGCGGATCTCGTCGAACGCGCCCACGTAGCTGGCCGGATTCGAGCGCGCGGTCTTGCCGATTGGCGACTGGTCGACAAACACCACGTCGGTCACCTGGTCCGCGCCGCTCAGGCTGCGAAACGCGCCCGGCGATTCTGTAGCGAGGCCGAAGTGCCGCGCCATGGCCGGGTACAGCACGTCTTGCAACAGCGTGGACTTGCCCGAGCCGGATACGCCCGTCACACAGACGAGCCGCTGCAGCGGAATTTCCACCGTGACGTCGCGCAGGTTGTGCTCGGTCGCGCCTTCCAGCACGATGCGCGGCGTGTTTGCATCCACCGGGCGCCGCGACCAGTGCGCGGCGTCCGCGACATGGCGGCGCCCGCCGAGGTATTCGCCCGTGAGCGTGCCCGACGAGCGGATGGCCTCCGGCGCGCCGTCGAAAATAATGGAGCCGCCGCGCTCGCCGGGCCCCGGCCCCATGTCGATCAGCCGGTCCGCCGCCAGCATGACCGACGGGTCGTGCTCCACCACGACAAGCGTATTGCCCGCGTCGCGCAGGCGGTGCATGGCCTCCACGATCCGGTTCAGGTCGCGCGGATGCAGGCCGATGCTGGGTTCGTCCAGCACGAAGAGCGTTTTGGTGAGCGAGGTGCCGAGCGCGGTGGTCAGGTTGATCCGCTGCACTTCGCCGCCCGACAGCGTGCGGCTTTGCCGGTCCAGCGTCAGATAACCGAGCCCGACGTCGCACAGATACTTCAGGCGCGTGCGCACTTCGGCGAGCAATAGCTTGAGCGCGTCGTCCAGCAACGCGCTTGGCAGGCTGATCTCGTCGAAGAAGCGCCGGATGCGCTCAATCGGCATCAGCATCAGGTCGTGCACGGTCAAACCGGGCAGCGCCTCGAGCTGTGCGCGATTCCATTCGACACCGCGCGGCATGAAGCGCTGCGCGGCCGGCAGAACCTGGTCTGCATTCGCTTTGCTGCCCAGACGCCATAACAGCGATTCGGTTTTCAGACGCGCGCCGCCGCAGGTTTCGCATGGCGTGTAGCTGCGGTACTTGGACAGCAGCACCCGGATATGCATCTTGTACGCCTTCGATTCGAGATATTCGAAGAAGCGTTTGACGCCATACCACTGGCTTTGCCACTTGCCGTTCCAGTCCGGCGAACCGTTGATGACCCAGTCGCGCTCGGCATCCGTCAGTTCGCCCCAGGGCGTGCCGCGGCGGATGTCGGCCTTCGCCGCGTAGCGCATCAGATCGTCCTGACACTCCTTCCACGCGGGGGTTTGCATCGGCTTGATCGCGCCGTCGCGCAGAGTCTTGCGGGCGTCGGGAATGACAAGGCCGAGATCGACGCCGATCACGCGGCCAAAGCCGCGGCAGACCTCGCACGCGCCGTAGGCCGAGTTGAACGAGAACAGCGCAGGCTGCGGGTCGGCATAGCGCAGGTCGCTCTCCGGGCTGTGCAGCCCCGTTGAAAAGCGCCAGATTTCCGGCTCCGGCGGCTGCGCCGTGGGCGCGAGCGGCGCCTCGGCGGCCGGCAGCACATAGATATTGACGCGCCCGCCGCCGCGCTTGAGCGACGCCTCGAGCGCCTCGATCACCCGCTGCTTGTCGGCCTGGCGCACGCGAAAGCGGTCGGCGACCACGTCGAGCAGTTTGCGCCTGCCGGTGGGCGAATCCACCTCACGCTGTGCCTGCACGCGCGTGTAGCCGCTTGCGGAAAGCCATTGCTCGACCTCCTGCTCGGTAGCCGACTCCGGCAACTCGACCGGAAACGTCACCACCAGCCGCGGATCGCTCCCTTCAGTGCGCTCGAGCAGCTCCGCGTAAATGGTTTCCGGCGTGTCGTGCCGCACTTGCCGCGCCGTCTTGCGGTCGAACAGCTCGGCCGCGCGGGCGTAGAGCAGCTTGAGGTGGTCGTTGAGCTCCGTCATGGTGCCGACCGTGGAGCGTGAACTGCGCACCGGGTTGGTCTGGTCGATCGCGATGGCGGGCGGCACGCCGTCCACCCGGTCGACCTGCGGCCGGTCCATCCGGTCGAGAAACTGCCGGGCGTAGGCGCTGAAGGTTTCGACATAGCGCCGCTGCCCTTCTGCGTAGAGCGTGTCGAACACGAGGCTCGACTTGCCGGAACCGGACGGGCCCGTTACGACCGTCATTTCGCCGGTTTTCACGTCGAGATCGACGTTTTTCAGGTTGTGCTGGCGCGCGCCGCGAATCTTGATAATGCCGTTGGATGACAATTTTTCGACCGTCTGAATGAGTGGGCCACCTCTCACGGACGCCGCGCGCCCGCGCAAGTTCAGCACAAGCGGCGCGGCGAGGTGGAGGCGCGCCCGCGTGCAGTTGGACACTATACTGTATATCTATACAGTTTTCCACGAACCGCCGCGGGCGCCGGCCGGTGCTTTATCCGAAGCGCCAGTCGGCGCCCGCGCCGCGCCTACTCCGTGGCGGCCGTCTCGAACACATCGCGCAGCCACTGTGAAAATACCCGCACGCGCGACGACAGTTGCCGGTTCTGCGGATACAGCACCGAAACGGGCAACGAGGGCGGCGGGAAGTCGGCGAGAATGATCTTCAGGCGCCCGTCCGCCAGTTCGTCGCGCACCCGGTAGCGCGGCACCTGCACGATTCCTAGCCCGGCCACCGCCGAGCCGGTGTAAAGCTCCACGCCCGTGACCGAAACCGCGCCCGGCAGCAGCATCGGCGTGTTGCGTCCTTCGATGCTGAACTCGAGCGGCAACGGCCTGCCCGTGGCGCTCGACACATAGTTGACGGCGCGGTGTGCAGAGAGCGCTTGCGGGTCGGCCGGCTCGCCGTACTTTTGCAGATACTCCGGGCTTGCCACCGTGACTTGCGGCAGCTGCGCGACGCGCCGCCCGACCATCGACGAATCCTGCAGGTTGCCCGCGCGCAGCACGCAGTCTATGCCTTCACGCACGAGGTCGACGAGCCGGTCGTCCTCGCCGATGGTCAGTTCGATGCCGGGGTAGCGCGCAAGGAACGCCGGCAAGGCCGGCACGATGAAGTGTCGCGCCAGCGTACCTTGCAGGTTGACCCGCAACAGGCCCTTGGGCGCGAGGTTCGAGAACGAGCCCTCGGCTTCCTCCAGGTCAGCAATGAGCCGCACGCAGCGGCCGTAATACGCCTGCCCGTCGGGCGTCAGGCGCACCGTGCGCGTGGTGCGCTCGAGCAGCCGCGCGCCCAGCCGCTCCTCCATCCGCTTGACCAGGTTGGTGACGGTCGCGCGCGGTATCTGCAGGTCGTCCGACGCGCGCGTGAAGCTCTGCCGCTCGGCGACGCGTACGAAAACGCGCATTTCCTCGAAACGATCCATGTCAGCCGCGCCTCGTCGTGAATATTGTTGAAGAGATTGGAATGATGATGGTCATAGCGACCCGATTATCCCAGAACGAAAAAAGCCGATCATTCACTCACCGATTCAACACTCAAGAGGAAACGCACCATGAACACGACCACAAACGCTCAGATTGCGATTGTCACCGGCGCTTCGCGCGGCATCGGCGCAGCCGTTGCACGGCGTCTCGCGGCCGACGGCTTTGCCGTCGTCGTGAACTACGCAGCGAGCTCGGGCGAAGCCGAAGCGCTCGTCGCCGAACTGAATGCAGCCGGCGGCCGGGCGATAGCAGTGAAAGCCGACGTCTCGAGCGCCGGCGACGTGCGCCGCATGTTCGAGGCGGCGGAGCAGCAACTGGGAAAGGTTGACGTGCTGGTCAACAATGCCGGCGTGATCAAGCCGACGCCGCTTGCCGACACGAGCGACGAACTGTACGACCGCGCGTTCGACACCAACGTGCGCGGCACCTTCAACACGTTGCGCGAAGCGGCGCGCCGCATGAACGACGGCGGCCGCATCGTCAATTTTTCGAGCACCACGCTGGCGCTGAACATGCCGGGCTATGCGATCTACAACGCGACGAAGGCCTCCGTGGAAGCATTCACGCATGTGTTCGCGAAGGAACTGCGCGGGCGCAACATCACTGTGAATGCGGTCGCGCCAGGGCCGGTTGCCACGTCGCTGTTCCTCGACGGCAAGACCAACGAGCAGATCCAGCACTTCGCAAAAATGCCGCCGCTCGAGCGGCTCGGCCAACCGGACGATATCGCGTCGGTGGTGGCGTTCCTCGCGAGCTCGCAGGCCGGCTGGGTCAACGGCCAGGTGTTGCGCGCGAACGGCGGGCTGGCATGACGCGCGCGCTGGTTCGGCCGCGGGACAAGGGGCACCGGGCCAGCGCGACGCACCGCGACGGCAGGCCGCGCGTCTACACCGCTTTCGGGTTGCGCTCGGCAAATCCTTCCTGATGCCAGTACGGATAGGCGGGCCGCACCGCGCTTGCCGCGTCGAGCCGCGCGACCTGCTCGGGCGTGAGGTTCCAGCCGACCGCGCCGAGGTTCTGGCGCAATTGCTCTTCATTGCGAGCGCCGATCAGCACCGTCGAGACGGTCGGGCGCTGCAGCAGCCAGTTCAGTGCGATCTGCGGCACGGTCTTGCCGGTTTCGGAGGCGATTTCGTCGATCGCGTCGAGCACGCGGAACAGATACTCCTCCGGCACCGGCGGCCCCATGTCGGCGGTCTTGTGCAGGCGGCTCGTGTCGGGCAACGGCTGGCCGCGCTTGAGCTTGCCGGTCAGACGTCCCCAGCCGAGCGGACTCCACACCACCGCTCCCACGCCCTGGTCGATGCCGAGCGGCATCAGCTCCCACTCGTAGTCGCGGCCCACCAGCGAGTAATACGTCTGGTTCGCGACATAGCGCGGATAGCCGTAGCGGTCCGCTGTATCGAGCGACTTCATCAGATGCCAGCCCGAGAAATTGGACACGCCCGTGTAGCGGATCTTGCCCGCGCGCACCAGGTCGTCGAGCGTGGACAGCACTTCCGCGACCGGCGTGCGCGCGTCGAAACCGTGCAACTGGAAGAGGTCGATGTAATCGGTTTGCAGACGCTTGAGCGCCGCATCGACCGCCTGGATCAGATGGAAGCGCGACGAGCCGACATTGTTCGGACCGTCGTCGAAACGGAAGGTCGCCTTGGTCGAGATGATCGCCTTGTCGCGCTTGCCCTTCAGCGCTTCGCCGAGCACCGACTCCGACGCGCCGCTCGAATAGATGTCGGCCGTGTCGAACATGGTCACGCCGGCATCGAGGCAGATGTCGATCAGGCGCCGCGCTTCGTCGACCTCCGTCGAGCCCCACGCCTGAAAGAATTCGCCCTTGCCGCCGAACGTGCCCGTGCCGAAGCTCAGCACAGGCACCTTGAAACCGGATGCACCCAGATGTCGATATTCCATTGATGAATCTCCGTGGCATAGCCGTCGTTTGAACGGAGAGTCAGTCTACGCCGGTCGGGGGGCGAGCGTCGGCGGGGAGCGCAGTGGGCGGCGCAGCGCTGCTTGGAAGGGTTGCTGAATAACTGCCCTCAACGGTTCACCTCAAAGGCCGCTTGAAGGGGCCGCCGATCCGGGCGGCCCCCCGGCTGACTGAGGCGCTGTGCAAATACGCGGCGTCGGTGTGCGTTCATCCATGTCGCGCGCAATCAGAGCCCGCGACGCCAGCGCGCTTTGCGCCTATGCTGTGCCGCCTTACCGTGCGGCCCGATTTCGCGCCGTTACTGCGCGACCTTACTGGGTGACTCTACGTGACGTGACTGCATGACTTCACTGCGCGGCGCTCGGCAGATGCTTGCGTTTGGCCAGTTCCTGCGCCATCGCGTAATGCTCCTGGATGGTCGGCAACGCCTTTTGCGCCGCGGCCTTGAGTTGCGGATCGCGGCCCGACGCGATCTCGGCCTGGAATGCGGACAGCGCCTTCTGCTCGCCGGCGAGCGCGACCTGCTCGATATACGTCTTGTCGAACTCCGCGCCGCGCAGGTTGTTGATGCTCGCGAGCACGGCCGTGTCCGGGTTGTTTTTCGGCACATCGACGCCGCGCGGGCTTGCGGCGCGCAGTGCGTCCGAGATTCTGGCGTTATCCGTCGAGATGCGCTCAGCGAAGGCTTTGACGTCGCGGTCGGTCGAGCGCGAACTCGCGATGCGAGCGGCATCGCGTTGCGTGGCCACGGCCTTCGTGCCCTCGGCGATGAACGTCTGGTCGGCCGCGTGCAGGCGGCCCGCGTCCGGCGTGCTCTGGGCGCTGGCTGTCGTCGCCGAGGCAGCGAGCATCAGCAAGCTCGCCATACAGGCGCTGGAAAAAGTGGCGAGAGGCAAGCGGATCATATGTTCTCCTTGGATTAATAGCGAAGCGGCGTGTTCATCGTCGAAAAATTCTAGAAGCGACGCGCCGCACCATGTGATACGACGCTGTGGCTTGTGTAACGTTAGGTAACCTTCACACGAATCACGCGCGTCGGTATGCGCGGCTAGACAGTTGACCCAGGGATTGCGAGCAGAAAACTGTCGGGGCGCTGAATTTTTCGGCAGCCGCGCCGATAACAGAAAGTAAGGAGCGCGGCGGCATTGACGCACGCGCGCGCCCACGCACCGCAATCCCGGAGAGATTCCATGGCAGCAGATAACCGCTCGCACGATGAACGCACCAACCTGACCAGTTCCAACAAATTCGAGCTGCTGCTGTACCGGCTGGGGTCGGTGCCCGGCAGCGACGCGCACGAGCTTTACGGCATCAACGTGTTCAAGGTCCGCGAAATTTCGACCATGCCGCCGGTCACGCCGATCGCCGGGTCCTCGCCGTTCGTGATGGGCGCGGTCGACATTCGCGGGCAGATCATTCCCGTCATCGACCTGCCGCGGCTGATGGGCTGCGAGCCCACGCGCGGGCTCAACATTCTGCTGGTGACCGAATTCGCCCGCTCCACGCAGGCCTTCGCAGTCGAAGAAGTGGACGACATCGTGCGGCTCGAATGGAATCAGGTGCTCTCGGCGGAAGGCGCGGCGGGCGGCAACCTCGTCACGAGCATTGCGCGGATCGACGGCAATACCGGCGACTCACGACTCGCGCAGGTGATCGACGTCGAGCAGGTGCTGCGCGACGTATTCCCGTCGCAGCATCCGAGCGTGGACCCGACCTCTGTCGGCGACGCACTCGGCATCCGCCCAGGCGCCAGGATTCTCGCGGCCGACGACTCCGGCTTCGCGCGCAAGCTGATCGAGCAGGCATTGACCGCGATCGGCGCGGAGTTCGTGATGACCAAGACCGGCGAAGAAGCCTGGCAGACCTTGCAGCAGGTCGCCGAGGAAGCGCAATCTGACGGCGCGCGCGTGAAGGACAGGATTGCGCTCGTGCTGACCGACCTCGAAATGCCCGAGATGGACGGCTTCATGCTGACCCGTCAGATCAAGGCCGACGAACGGACCCGCGACATTCCGGTGATCATTCATTCGTCGCTGACAGGCGCGGCCAACGAGGCGCATGTGAAGAATGCCGGCGCCAACGGCTACGTCGCGAAGTTCCAGG
The DNA here is from genome assembly GCF_019511605.1 of Paraburkholderia phenoliruptrix. Classification (GTDB taxonomy): domain Bacteria; phylum Pseudomonadota; class Gammaproteobacteria; order Burkholderiales; family Burkholderiaceae; genus Paraburkholderia; species Paraburkholderia phenoliruptrix_A. The sequence continues at coordinate 213,760 of NZ_JAEUAV010000009.1, forward strand.
CCAGCGAACTCGCGAATGCGATACGGACGGCGCTCATTTCGGCTGCGCAGGCTGCGTGAGACTGTTGTCGAACTGAAGGGGCTGGCGCGGGGCGGTTCTCGCATGACACGGCAGGCGCCGCGCGTTTGCGGAAGCAGCGCCCGCTCCTCGGCACCCGCTACTGCAGACCAGCGCCCGCGCTTGTAGAACCTGCGCCCGCCCTTGTAGAAGCAGCGCCCGCTCCTGCACAACCGCTGTCCGCACATACAGACCCACCGCCCGGACATCAAGCGCGCGTGTTCACCGCGTTACGTTTGAGTTCAGCCACCTGCGCCTCGAGTTGCTGAATCCGCTCGTCGCGTTCCTGCAATGCGGCGGCCACGTCGGCAGCGTCGAAACGCTGCGGAATATGCTTCGGGCAATTCACGTCCCAGGCGCGCACGGTCATCACGAGCACCCGTTCGCCGCGCGCCTTGTAACCCTCGGGCATCAGCTTCGCGAGCAGCGCGGGGTCGTCGTCGATCATGCGCGCCTCGCCCCATATCTTGATGCGCCGCCGATGCGCATAGTCGAGCAGAAACAGATGCGCCTTCGGATTGTCCGCAAGATTGCCCGCGCTCACGTACTGCCGGTTGCCGGCGAAATCGGCGAAAGCAATGGTGTGGTCATCCAGCACGTGCAGAAAACCGGCCGGACCGCCGCGGTGCTGGATATACGGCTGCCCTTCCGAACTGACGGTGGCGAGAAACACACTCGTCTGCTGCTCGATAAAACGCGCGACGTCCGGCGTAAGACGCGTCTGCCAGCCGTGCTCTTCCTCCATGCGCGCGTACGCGTCGCGTGAGCCGTGGCGGCTTTGCAATGCCTTCACCGTGGGCGTGAAAGCGATGTCACTCGGATAAGCATGCGGCGGTGATTCGAGGCGTGTCATGAACCGGCTCCTTCGCGGACTGTTCCGCAGGTAGACGCATCCGACTTTACGCGCGTGAGTCGTCGTGCAGAAGCCCGCTTCCGCGAGAGTCAGCTTTTCATTCGATGAGAGAAGCGCGCTGGCGGGCCTCTCCGCCTCTTTGCCTCTTTGCCTCTGCGTCCGTGCGCCTCCGCTTCTCTCGGGCGCTCAGTCGCTCGCCCGCTCACCAGCCCGGTCGACCAACCCATCACACCGCACAGCTCGCCAGTCGAGTCGCCCAAGCACCAGGAGGCGCTCACGCACTCGGCGCCAACTCCTCTTCGCGTTCGAGCGAACGCGTGTTCCTCAATTCGGGGAACAGCTTCATCCACAGCAGTGCGACGCTGATCGTCGCGATGCCGCCCACCAGTACCGCGGTTCGCGCGCCCCACCAGTCGGCCGTGACGCCTGATTCGAATTCGCCTAATTGATTCGATGTCCCAATGAAAAGCGAATTGACGGCGCTGACACGCCCGAGCATGTCGTCCGGCGTGCGCAACTGCACGAGCGACAAACGCACGACCACGCTAATGGTGTCCGACGCGCCGAGCGCCATCAGCGCGAGCAGCGAGACAATGAATTGATGCGACATGCCAAACACGAGCGTAGCCACGCCGAACGCGATCACGCCGCCGAACATCGCCGCGCCGGGCCGGTTGCGCAGCGGGAAATGCGCGAGCCAGATAGTGCCCGCCAGCGCGCCGATCGCGGTGCCGGAGCGCAACAGGCCGAGCCCGAGCGGCCCCGTATGCAGCACGTCGCGTGCGAACACCGGCAATAGCGCGGTTGCGCCGCCGAACAGCACCGCGAACAGATCGAGCGACAACGCCCCGAGTATCACAGGCTCGCGGCGAATGAACGCGATGCCGGAAAACACCGATTCGAGCGTCACCGGCGCGCGGCTCGCCGGCTTCGCGCGCAGCGGAATGCCCCACACGGCGAGGGCCGCCGCGGCGAACGACAAGGTGCACGCGAGATACGCAGCGCCCGGACCGATGCCATACAGCAGGCCGCCGAGCGCGGGGCCGGCGATCTGCGCGGTCTGGTTCGCCGACGTCGCCCAGGCCGTCGCCTTCGGCAATTGTCCGCGCGGCACCACACCGGGCAGCAGCGATGCAACCGCCGGCGACTCGAAAGCGCGCGCCGCGCCCACGCACGCCGCGAGCACGTAGATCACCGGCGCGCTGATCCAGCCGCCGAAGGTGCCGCACGCAAACAGCACGGCGGCGACGCTTTCGAGGCCTTGGCAGATCGCCGCGATGCGCCGCCGGTCATAGCGGTCCGCGAAATGGCCGACGACGAGCGTCAGCAAAAACATCGGCAGGAACTGCGCGAGGCCGACCAGGCCGAGCGCGAACGCGCTGTGCGTGAGCGCGTAGATATGCCACCCCATCGCCACCGCGAGCATCTGGAACGACAGCGAAGAGAGAATGCGCGTGCACCAGAAGCGCTGAAACGCCGGCTGCTTCGGCAGGCTGACGGGCGTGGAAGGGGTGGCGTCGTCGGAGTCGGCGGGAAAGGGGGGCATCGAGGTCGTGGCGTGGACGTGGCTGGCTGGAGCGGCGGCTAGTGTAAAGCAACCTGGTCGCTGCTGCTCGCGCGCGACGCAGCGCCTTGACGCGCATGTCCACGGTTGATGACAGCGCACGGCGCGCCGACCTGCCCGCTCCGCACCTCGACCGCGCCCCGCTGCGCCACGTCCCGTCACGCCACGTCCCGTCACGTCACGTCACGTCGCGTCACGACACGACACGACACATCACGCCACCTCACCTCACCTCACGCCACGTCACCTCACGCCACACAGCGTCATTAAGTTTTCATTTGATAATCATTCTCATTTACATTATCCTCTCGCATCCTTAATAATAAGTGACGGCGCCGGCCCGTCCCGGCCGCTGCTGCGGCGTGGGACACCGCGCCGTCCGATTCGTCCATGCGCTCCGTCAAAACCTTCGCGCCGCCAGGCCGCCCTCGTCGTTCCGCTCTCCGCCTGCCCGTTTCGCTCTGGATGTACCTCGCAACCGCGCCCGCCGCGCTGGCCGCCGCGCCCGCCGACGGCACGGGCGCCCCGCCCGCGGCCTCGACCGAACTGCCGGCGGTTGCGGTGCAGGCCGCGGCGCTCGCCGAGCCGACCGTCGGCTATCGGCCGCGCACCAGCGAAACGGCAAGCGGCATCGCCACGAAAATCAGCGACATCCCGCAGTCGGTCGCGGTGGTCAGTTCGAGCGTGATGCAGGACCAGCAGGCGCGCACGCTCGACGACGTGCTCGGCAACGTGAGCGGCATCACGCAGACGAACACGCTGGGCGGCACGCGCGACGCGTTCATCAAGCGCGGCTTCGGTTCCAACGACGACGGCTCGATTCTGGTCGACGGCATGCGCTCGCCGACGCTTCACAACTATCTCGCGACGATCGACCGCGTGGAAGTGCTCAAAGGCCCGGCTTCGCTGCTCTATGGCATTCAGGAGCCAGGCGGCGTGATCAACCTGATTACGCGCAAGCCGGAAGACACTTTCCACGGCTCGGTGTCCGCGAACTACACGAGCCATCGCGGTAGCGGCACGGGCTTCGATCTCACGGGGCCGATCGGCCAGCCGGGCCAGGTGGCCGGCGGTACGCTGGCGTTCCGCCTGACCGGCGAGTACAACACGGCGCGCTACTGGCGCAGCTTCGGCCGTCAGCGCGACGCGCTCATCGCGCCGTCGCTGGCCTGGCACGATGCGAACACGTCGATTGACGTGAGCTACCAGTACGTCGACTACACGACGCCGTTCGACCGCGGCACGGTACTGGTGAACGGTCATCCCGACGATGCGCTGCGCTACACGCGCTACGAAGAAGCGTGGGCGCAAAGCTCGGGCGAGCAGGAAACGCTGCGCGCGAAGATCGAGCATCGCTTTTCCGACGAATGGCGCGTGCGCGCGACCTATGGGTGGAGCCGCGATCGCTACGACCAGTACATCACGCGTGCGACGGCGTTCAACAGCAAGACCGGCATCATGACGCGCTCGTCGGATGCGAATCTGCAACGCAACGATTCGGACGAAATCGCGACCGTCGGCGTGATCGGCGACCTGAACCTCGCGGGCATGCGTCACGAACTCTACGTAGGCGGCGAGTACGAACGCCAGCGCAGCTTCCGCGGCGATACGATTCGCGGCAAGGCGGTCTCCGGCTTCGATCTGTACGACCCGGTCTACGGATTGCTGTCGCCCGGCGGCACGCCGAGCCGCACGCAAAGCGACAGCCTCTCGAAGGTGCACACGTACTCCGTGGTGACTCAGGACACGGTTCATCTGACCGACCGACTGATTGCGGTCGGCGGCGTGCGCTGGGAAAACTGGCAGCAACTGTCGGGCGTGGGCCGTCCGTTCGTGATTGCCGATCACTCGCATGGGCAGGTCTGGCTGCCGCAATTCGGCCTCGTCTACCGGCTCACGCCCGCGCTTTCCGCGTATGCGAACTTCAGCAAGTCGTTCGTGCCGAACGTCGCCACCGAGGTGAGCGAGCCGCTCGCGCCGGAGCGCGGGCGCGTTCTGGAAACCGGCCTCAAGTTCGACGCGCACGGCATTACCGGCACGCTCGCCGTCTATCAGATCGACAAGCAGAACGTGGCGGTCACTGTCGGCGATACGACCGAAACGGTGGGCAGCGCGCGTTCGCGGGGCATCGAACTGGATGTCGCCGGACGGCTCACGCAGCATGTCAGCCTGATCGGCAGCTATGCGTACACGAATGCCACGGACCGCGACGACGGCACGCGCCTCGTCAACGCGGCGCGTCATACCGGCAGCCTGTTCGCCGTCTACGACACGATGCTGCCTTACCTGCCGGGGCAATGGCGTTTTGGCGGCGGTGCGCGGCTCGTCAGCAAACGGCCAGGCGACACCGCGAACAGTTTCACGCTGCCGGGTTATGTCGTAGCCGATGTGTTCGCTGCCTACGACACCAAGCTCGGCAAGATTCCGACGCACGTACAGCTGAACGTGAAGAACGTGTTCGACAAGACCTACTATCCGTCGAGCAACAGCAATCTGATTATCGCGGTCGGAGAGTCGCGGCTCGTGATGCTGAACACGACGTTCTCGTTCTGAAGGCGTTTGTGATGGAGCCGGGGCCCGGCCCCTGGCTCCAACGATGGGCAATGCATTACCGAAGCGGTCAATGCGTGAGCCGAAGAGTGGGCTCGAAGCGTGAACCCTAAGCACGGGTCGCAAGCGTGGACCCCAAGCGCGGGCGCGAGCGCGGGCCCGAAGCGTGGGCCCCCAGCGTGGGCCCGAAGCACGGGCCTGAGCGCGGACCTAAGCGCGGACTCGAAGCACAAGCCCACAGCGCGTACCCGAAGCACAAGCCCACAGCGCGTACCCTAAGCACGGGCTCAAAGCGTGCGCCTCAAGCGCGAGCCCCAAACGCGCACCATGCACCTGCTTCAGCGACGCAACAACCACATCAGATAAGGTCCGCCGAGGAGCGTCGCGATCACTCCGGCAGGCATCTGCTGCGGGAAGATCATGTTCCTTCCGAGCCAGTCGGACAACACCATCAGCACGCCGCCAATCAGCGCCGCCACGAGCATCTGCGAACGTGCGCGCGGAAAGCCAAGCAGCCGCGCGAGGTGCGGCGCCATTAGGCCGACGAACGACATGGGCCCGATCACGACGGTCGCGCCCGCCGTCAGCACCGCGGCCACTACGAGCAGCGTAAGCCGCGCGCGCTGCGCGCCGACGCCAAGCGCATTGGCAACGTTGGCGCCCAGCGGCAGAATCTCGAGCCAGCGCGCGCCCAGATACGCGATGACCACGGCCAGCACCGCGCACACGCTGACCGCAATTGCCGTCGCGGGCACGATCAGATAGGTCGAGCCGTACTGCAGCGGACGCAGCAAGTTGGCATAGGCGCCGCCGCTCGCGGTCGCGAGCATGACCACCGCCTGCGAAAACGCGCTGATGGCAATGCCCGCGAGCAGCACGTGCTCCGGCGCGAAGCCGCTGCGCCGCCCAAGCGCGACGATCGTCACGAGGCAGATCAGCGCGCCCGCCGACGAGCCGGCGAGCAGCACGGGAGTCGACGGCGCCGCCGCGAGCAGCGCCGCGGCCAGCATGCCGAGCATCGCCCCGCCGCTCACGCCGAGCAGATCCGGGCTTGCCATCGGATTGCCGGTGACCCGTTGCAGGATCGTCCCCGCCAGCGCCACCATGACGCCGGCGCCGAGCGAGGCGACGAGGCGCGGCACGCGCCAGAACCACACGTCGCTCCATTGCTGCGCATCGGTCCATTGCCAGCCGTGCAGCGTCATCGAAAAGCCCAGCGAAACGACCGTCCCGACAACCAGCAGCCCGCCGAGCAGCAGCGCGGGCACTGTCAGCGCGCGACGCGGCGGCGCAGTGTCGGCCGACGCCGGACGCGGTGCCTCGATATGCACGCGGCGCAGCATCCACAGCAGCAGCGGGCCGCCGCAAAGCGCGACCGCAGCGCCCGTCGGCAGCAGTTCTCCGAGCACGCCCGGCAGGCTCTGCACGGCCTGGTCGGCAATGGCCAGCAGCAGCGCGCCGACGAGCGGCGCCCACAGCAACTGGTCGCGCACGCGCCGCGCGCCCATCAGGCGCGCGAGCACCGGCCCGCCGAGTCCGATGAAGCCGATCACGCCCACCGCGCTCGTCACGAACGCGCTCAACGTGACAGCGACGGCCAGCGCAACGGGCCGCGTCCACTTGAGCGACATGCCGAGCTGGCTCGCGCTGCCGTCATCGAGTGAAAACAGCGTGAGCGGGCGCACCAGCAGCGCCGTGGCGAAACCGCACGCGAGCACGCGCGGCAGCAGCCAGAGCACGCCAGCCCAGCCGTTCTGCACGAGCGAGCCGCCGCCCCAGATGAACACGGAGGTGAGCGAGCGCTCGAACACAATAGTCAGGATGACTGACAATGCACCGCAGTACAGATTGACGATCATTCCCGCAAGCACGATGGAAACCGCCGCGTAACCTTTGCGCCACGTCATCGCCATGGCCGCGAGCATGGCGAGCGCGGCGCCTGCCAGCGCGACCGTGAAGCGCAGGTCCGCGGCGAGCGCAGGCGCCACCACCGCGGCTATCGTCAACGCCAGATAGGCGCCCGCCGACACGCCGAGCGTGAGCGGCTCAGCCAGCGGATTGCGCAGCACCTGCTGGAACACGACGCCGGCAAGCGATAACGCCGCGCCGCCAATCAGCGCGATGGCAAGACGCGGCAGCCAGCCATAGCGCACGACCAGTTGCGCCAGCGAGGCATCGGCGTGCGGCAACAGCGCACCGGCCCATTGCGCGACAGGCAGACGCGCCGACAACGTGTGATACACGAGCCATGCAGCCAGTATCAGCAGCAGCGCGGGCAGCCGCCACGCGCGCGGCGCGGCGGCGGCAAGAGTCGCCGTCGAGCGGTTCATGTGCGTACTCCTTCGAGTGCTTTCGCGAGGCTGTCGGCACAACGCATCGACGCAACGAGGCCGCCCAGCGCCGGAAGCGGACCGATGTGCTGCACGCGGTTTTGCCTCACGAACGGCAGCGCGCCCCACAATGGGCTGCGCGCAAGTTGTGCGGCCACGCCGGGCGGCACGCCGATTGTCACGACCTGCGCATCGGCACGTTTGGCGAGCGCGCCCAGGTCCGCCTCAGTCGTGCCTTGCGGATCGGCGGCCTCCTGCCAGGCGTTATCGATGCCGAGCGCGTGCAGCACGCCGCCAAACAGGCTGTTTCTGCCGAACACGGCGATGTGCCGGTCGTCAATCGGACGCAGTAGATAGACAGGGCGCCGCGTCGCGCGAAAACCCGCGAGACGCGCGCGCGCGTCGGCGAGACTCGCGTCGGCTTGCGCGAACAGCGCCTGCGCCGCGGCGCCGCGGCCGAGGGTGTCGGCGAGCTTGCGCGTCGCGGCCTGCACCGCCGGATAAACGTCGACGCCGGGACCGAAGAGCGGCACCGTAAGCGTCGGCGCAATCCGTTCCAGCAAGCCGCGCAGCGGCGCATGCCACGGCGTGATCACGATGAGTTCGGGCTTGAGCGCCGCGAGCACCTCGAAGTTCGGCTGATACAGGAGACCCGTGTCGACGACTGAAGGCGGCAACGCCGGAACCCCGTCGAGCCTGGCATACCAGGCGGGGCGCGAAACGCCGACCGGCACCACGCCTAGCGACAGCACCACTTCCGTGAGCGGCCAGTCCAGCACCACGACGCGAGTGGGCGGCTTGCGGTTTGCGCCTTCGACTGCACCGGCGGCCGACACGCTCGCAAAGCCGTCCGCCGCCGCGCGCGCGCACGCAGCGCCCGCCGCCGTGAGCGCCGCCGCCCCGAGCCCGGCAAGCGCGAGGCGCCGCTTGCCGCTAAAGCGAGCGCCTACCGTCATGACCACGTGAGCCGCATGCGCTGCGCGCGCGCCTTGCACATTGCCATCACCATTGGTAGCGAGCCGTGCCGAGCACCGTACGCGTCGCGCCCCAGTAGCAGACCGCCGCTGTCGTGCAGTACGAGATGTACTCGCGGTCGAACACATTGTTCAGGTTCAGCGACAGGCGCCAGTTCTGGATGTCGTAATGCGCGCCCAGGTCGACCAGCACGCGCCCCGGCACCGTGAACGTGTTGGCCAGATCGCCCGCGGAACTGCTCATGTAGCGCACGCCGGAGCCGACGCCGAAGTTGCGCAGCGGACCGTGGTGGAACGTGTAATCCGCCCACAGCGAAGCCGTGTTGCGAGGTGCGATGGTCGGCCGCTTGCCGAGGTTGGCCATCGTGCTGTTCGTCACCACCTGGTTAAGGTAGGTGTACGAAGCGATCACCTTCACCTCCGGCGTGACGTTGGCGTGTGCTTCGAATTCGATACCACGCGAGCGGATCTGACCCGTCTGGATTGCGTTGGTCGGATGGTTCGGGTCGGTCACCGACACATTGTCCTGCGTCAGCGTGAACGCCGCGAGCGAGAAGAAGCCGTCGAACCACTTCGGCTGGTAACGCACGCCCGCTTCGACCTGACGCCCCTTGGTCGGCGCAAACGGGGCGCCTGAATAGGTGGCGCCGAGCACCGGCTGGAACGATCGCGAATAGCCGATGTACGGCGCAATGCCGTTCTCGAACTCATAGGCGAGCCCGGCGCGCCAGGTGAACGCATGGTCGTTCGAGTGGTAGGTCGTGCCTTTGCCCGTGGTGAGCAACGTGGTTTGCTGATTGCCGCCCGTCCAGTCTTCACGCACGCCGAACGTCAATACCCAGTTGCGCCAGCGCGCTTCGTCCTGCGCATACACGCCCACCGTGCTCAGCGAATAGTCGAGGCGCGTGTTGGCCTGCTGCGTGGGCAGCGCCGAGAAATTCGGGTTGTACAGATCCACGGTGCCGACCACGGCATTGCCTTCGGTGTCGCCAAGCATCGAGCGCTGGTAGTCCAGACCGAACAGCAGCGTGTGCTGTACCTCGCCGGTCGCCAGCTTGGCCTGTGCGTGCGTGTCGACCTGGAATTGCGTGTAGTGCTCGTTATCGACGTTGCCCCACATGGACACCGTGCGCTGATTCGCGCCGAGGGCGCTCGTCACCGAGGTCTGGTAGTAATGCTGGTCGATGTGCAGATAGCGCAGGTTCTGCGACACGCTGATCTTGTCGTTGATCGCGTGGTCGAACTGATAGCCGAACCAGTACTGCGTGCGGTGCATGCCGTCGCGGTCCGGATCGCCGAAGTATTTGTCGGGCCCAAGCTGACCGTTCGGGTTACTGAACAGTGTGGCACCTGCCGGCACGGGATTGAACAGGCCGCCATTCGGATCGCGCTGGAAACTGCCTTGCAGCGTAAACGTCGTATCGCGGTTCGGGCGGATGGTGACCGACGGCGCGATGGCAAGCCGCTGGTCCTTGATCTGGCTGACCTGCGTCTCCGCGGTGCGGGCCACGCCCGTCAGGCGGTACAGCACGGTGCCGTTCTTGTCGACGGGACCGCTCAGGTCGAAGCCCAGCTGATAGTTGTCGTGGTTGCCGATCTGCATCATCACTTCGTGATACGGCTGCTCCATCGGCAGCTTGCTCACGTAGTTGACGAGACCGCCCGGACTGCCCTGCCCGTACAGCACCGAAGCCGGGCCATGCAGCACCTCCATGCGCTCCATGAAGTACGGGTCGATGCGCGGCGTCGCAAAACGCGGCGACTGGTACAGATGCAGGCCGTCCAGATACGAGTCGAGCGTAAAGCCGCGGCCATACAGCTGGTCGAAGCGGATGTCGGTGCCGTCCTGCGAATAAACGCCTGGCGTGTAGCGCAGCGCCTGGTCGACGGTTTGCGCGCCCTGATCGTCCATCTGCTGGCGCGTGACGACGGAGACGCTCTGCGGATTCGTGAGCAACGAGGAGTCGGTCTTGGTGCCGGTCATCGAACGTTTGGCGACATAGCCGACGCCCGGACCTTGCGGATCTTCGGCAGCGCTACGCACCTGAACGGCGGGCAGCTCCTTCGAGGCGTCGGTGCCGGACGCGGCGGCCGGCGACTGCTGCGCATGCGCGCCAAGGCTCGCCAGACCCAACATCATTGCAATGTAAATCGGGCGCGGATGCGGCAAGCCGCGCTTGCGCAGAGAACTGCATTTGCCTGCTTTCTCAACGTTCATTCTTCTTGATCCCCATTCTTTTATCCCCGAGCCAGGCTCGGCGTGTGGACGCCGTTGCTGGTGCCCGGCGATTCTCTCAAGACGGGATATTAATGTAAACAATAATCGTTCGCATTCAATGTGGATATTTCTGTGGCGAGCGGGCGACAGGATGGTTTGCATGGTGTCGTGCGATGGGCTGGCCGAATGAGGGGAGTTTCGCGCCGCCTGGAGACGGTGGAGGCGGCCGCGTGGGGCATCGCGTGAAGTGCGCGGTGACTGGCGAGCGGTGTGCGACGCACGAGCGGTTCGCGTGTGGCTGGAGACCTCGCAGCCGGCCGGGAGTGTGTTGCCTACCGGCCGGCGGCTGAGTGTTGCGCTGAGTGTCGGGCTAACTGTCGCGCTGAGCGCCGCTCTGAGTGTTGAGCTGACTGTCGCGCCGAGTGTTGCGCCGAGTGTTGCGCCGAGTGTTGCGCTGACTGTCGCGCTGAGCGCCGTCAAGTCTAGCGCTGCTTGCGGCGCTGCCCGCGCCCATGCTTACGGCGATGTTTGTCGGGCCGTCCGCGGCCCGGCTCACCGGATCATGAATGCCTTGCGGCCCCTTCGGCCTCTCGTTGCGCGAACCACTGCGCAAGCTGCGTAGCCAGAAGCGGATGATGAACGATGCTCGAGTGGCTCGCATCGATCTCGAACTCGCGCAAGCGGCCGCGCGTATGGTCGCCCCACGCCATTCTGCGGCGCGGATCGGCAATGCGCAGTGCGCGCCACACATGCAGATCGCAGCCGACCCGCGGCAGCCGATGTCGGGACATCAGCTCGGCGTGCAGGGCGTCGGCGGCAAGCGCCTCTCCGAGCAGCGACGACTCCGACTGCTCGAGCAGCGCGAGCGCGGCGGCCGGCGCGCCCTCTTCCTGGGTAGTGGCCGTGGCCGCGTCCTTTTCGGCAGCAGACCCGGCGCCCTCGTCCCGATGCGTCGCGGTATCGACGATGCCGACGAACGACACGCCCAGGCCAAGCCGTTCGAACCGGTCCGCAATGGCGATCGCGAGCCGGCCGCCGAACGACCACCCCAGCAGCGCGTAGTCACCGGTTGGCTGCAGTGCTTGAATGCAGTCGGCGTAGTAGGCGGCGAGCGCCTCGAAAGTCTCGCCCTGCCATCGCGCGCCGCGCACCGCGGGCGCCTGGATCGCGATCAGCGTCACCCGACCGTTGAGCGCCTGCGCGAACGTCCGGTATTCGCCGACCATGCCGTAGCCGGGATGCAGGCAGAATAAAGTGGCAGGCGCGCCAAGCGCATTCAACGGCACGGCCGCCGACAGCGCAGCGCCAACGCGCACCTCGGCCTCTTGCCGCCGGCGTCGCGCGAACCACGCGGCCAGCGCGTCGACGGGCGGCACAGGCAGGCTTGCCTCGTAGACGGCGCGCGCGGTCCAGCTCGCGGCGACGGCATCGTGTCGCGCCAGCGTCTCGAGCGACTCGGGAACAGCTCGCCGCAACGCGGGCACCTCCGGTTCAGGCGCCGCGCCGCGCAAGTGCTCCAGCAGCTCGCCAAGCGCGGATTCGAACGACGCGAACAGTCGTTCTGCAAGAGCGTCGGACATGAACTGCGGCGCGTAGCCCCAATTGAGCGCCAGCGAGTCGCCGGCAATCCAGCCGTTGATGTCGAGCGCGCGATCGGGCAGGCTGGCGCGAGCCGCGATAGCATCGCCCGACGCCTCGGTGGCAAAGCCGAAGCGGCTTGCGTCGTCGAACGTTTGGTCGAAGCGGCCAAGGTAGTTGAAGCCGATCTCCGGCGTGGGCAACGCGCGCAGCGCTGCCTGGCTCGCGGCGTCCGCGCAACAGGTGAGAAGCCCCCAGCCGAGTCCGCGCAACGGGACTGCCGCAAGACGCTCGCGCACGCGCAGCAGCGCGTCGGCGCAACTGGTGCCACGCGGCAACGCGAGCGGATACTGGGTCGTGAACCAGCCCACCGTGCGGCTCAAGTCTGCACCGTCGATCACGTCCTCGCGACCGTGGCCCTCCAGCTCGATCAGCACTTCGTCGCGTGAAAGCTCGTCGCCGATGGCGCGCGCCAGTGCGGCAAGCAGCACTTCGTCGACGCGCATCCGGTACGCGCGCGGCGCTTCGCGCAGCAGCGCAGCGGTCAGCTCGGGCGAGAGCTTTTTCAGCAGTGTCTTCTGCGGCTGAGGTTCCGGCGCGAGGGCGGCGAAGAGAGGACCGGCGCGCAGTGCGGGTGAGTCGAGTGCAGTTTGCCACCATGCCAGCTCGGCGACGCGCTCAGATGATTCGGCATACTGATGAAGCGCACGCACCCATGCACGCCAGGGCATAGACGGCGCGGGGAGCTGGACCGGCTCGTCGCGTTCGGCCTGCTCGTAGGCGGTTTGCAGTTCCTCCAGCAACACGCGCCACGAGACGCCGTCCACCGACAGGTGATGGATCGCAATCAGCAGACGCGTTTCGTCCGCTGTCTCGAAGTGGCCGACGCGCCACAGCGGGCCGTGCTCGATGTCCAGGCTCGACTGAATCCGCTCGCAGGCGGCTGTCAGGTCTGCGAGGGACGCGAGTTGTTCGTGGCGGACGATTGCGGTTTGGGGTGTGTCGGCGCGTTGCGATACGCCGATCTCCGGAGCAGCTTTGTCTGCCTGTGCCTGTGCCTGTGCCTGTGCCTGTGCCTGTGCCTGTGCCGGCACCGCCATCTGCTTCCACTGCCCCGCCTCGCGCACGAACCGCAGCCGCAGCGCGTCGTGACGCGCCTCCAGCGCCGCTACCGCCCGCTCCAGCGCCGCACGCGCGAGCCGCCCCCGGACCTTCAGCAGCACGGCCTGGTTCCAGTGCGATTCCCCCTGCGGATAACGCTCGAAGAACAGGCGCTGGATCGGCGTCAGTGCGAGCGGCGCGCCGTCGTCTGCTTCCTGCGTCGCGTGTGCGTCCAGCCGCTGCGCGCGCTGCGCGAGACCGCTGATCGTCGGATGCTCGAAGATCTGCCGCGGCGTGAGCCGCCAGCCCGCCTCACGCGCGCGCGCGATGATCTGCAGGC
>NZ_JAEUAV010000089.1 GCF_019511605.1 Paraburkholderia phenoliruptrix
GGTGAAGGCCGGTACGCTGCTGGGCCAGCCAGGCGAATATGTCGACTACGAAACGTCGACGCCCCTTCCGCCTTCGCCGAGCCGACAGCTGGTACATGTCGACGTTTTCGCCGATGAAACGCTCAAAAACTTTATCGACAGGAGCCGCGCGCGTGCCGCACAGCTGCCTGCTGCGGACCGGACCATCTTTGTTATCCCGGCCGGAATCAAGCTTGTGGCGAAACCGGCCGACCCGGATCTCACTCTCGGCGGCACCGTGC
>NZ_JAEUAV010000090.1 GCF_019511605.1 Paraburkholderia phenoliruptrix
ACAAGTGCATGTGGTGGATGCCTTGGCGATCACAGGCGATGAAGGACGCGGTAGCCTGCGAAAAGCTTCGGGGAGCTGGCAAACGAGCTTTGATCCGAAGATGTCCGAATGGGGAAACCCACCTCTTCTGAGGTATCCGTGACTGAATCCATAGGTCACGTGAAGCGAACGCGGTGAACTGAAACATCTAAGTAACCGCAGGAAAAGAAATCAACCGAGATTCCCAAAGTAGTGGCGAGCGAAATGGGACCAGCC
>NZ_JAEUAV010000091.1 GCF_019511605.1 Paraburkholderia phenoliruptrix
TGATGCCAGCGCCACCGTTGGTGATGTTGTTCACGACGTTCGTCACGTTCGACACGTTCTGATTCGTCGCATACAGCTGCGAGCCGTTCACCGCGTCCACGCTCGTCGCATTCACCGCTCCCGCCGACACACCCGTGAGCGTGCGCGTGCCCGCCTTGCCGGTGAAGTCCACCACCGTGCCGTCAGTGCCCTGCGCCACCGTGATGTTGCGCGTGACCGCATCCTGCTGCACCAGCCCCACCGTACCGCTGTTGA
>NZ_JAEUAV010000092.1 GCF_019511605.1 Paraburkholderia phenoliruptrix
ACGCGAAGGTGAATAACGAAGGAGCGGCGACGGCTGCAGCGCTGGGTGGCGGTTCGACGTACAACACGACGACGGGCGCGATCACGAACCCGACGTATTCGGTGGGCGGCACGACGGTGAACAACGTTGGCGATGCGATCACCAACCTGGACGGTCGCGTGACGCAAAACACGACGGACATCACGAACCTGACGAACAACATCAACAGCGGTACGGTGGGGCTGGTGCAGCAGGATGCGGTCACGCGCAACATCA
>NZ_JAEUAV010000093.1 GCF_019511605.1 Paraburkholderia phenoliruptrix
GCAACTGGCTCACGTTCACCGCGTCAGTCGCCGCCGAGCCGGCTGCCACGTTCGTGATGCGACGCTCTGCACCCGCCGAGCCCACCGACACTTCGCCGTTCGCCGCCGAAGCAGCACCCGACAGCGTTCCGCTGCCCGGGTTGTATGCTGCCGCGCTCAGATCCGCCGTCGTCGTCGAGCCAGAACCCAGCGCCACCGAATTAGCCGCCGTTGCTTGGGCGTTGCCGCCGATCGCCACCGCGTCTGTGCCCGTTG
>NZ_JAEUAV010000094.1 GCF_019511605.1 Paraburkholderia phenoliruptrix
CAACGGGCACAGACGCGGTGGCGATCGGCGGCAACGCCCAAGCAACGGCGGCTAATTCGGTGGCGCTGGGTTCTGGCTCGACGACGACGGCGGATCTGAGCGCGGCAGCATACAACCCGGGCAGCGGTACGCTGTCGGGTGCTGCTTCGGCGGCGAACGGCGAAGTGTCGGTGGGCTCGGCGGGTGCAGAGCGTCGCATCACGAACGTGGCAGCCGGCTCGGCGGCGACTGACGCGGTGAACGTGAGCCAG
>NZ_JAEUAV010000095.1 GCF_019511605.1 Paraburkholderia phenoliruptrix
CGTAAGTGCTTGATTTGTTTACGACGCGTATGGACGTTTTGGCAAGTTAAAAACACCCATGAAATCGCGGCTAAGTCGATGAAAGGAAAAGAAAAATCATCGCTCCTTGGGATGTACCGCTTCGACATTTCCCGTCGCCCGCAAAGCCTTGTCCAGCAAGGGTTGTTTAACAGGTGTTCAAAACTTGTTCAAAACTACCCAGCCGTGATTCGCACCTTCACCGGCTCCAAACCGCGCGAG
>NZ_JAEUAV010000096.1 GCF_019511605.1 Paraburkholderia phenoliruptrix
CGGTACGCTGTCGGGTGCTGCTTCGGCGGCGAACGGCGAAGTGTCGGTGGGCTCGGCGGGTGCAGAGCGTCGCATCACGAACGTGGCAGCCGGCTCGGCGGCGACTGACGCGGTGAACGTGAGCCAGCTGCAGTCGGAAGACGCGAAGGTGAATAACGAAGGAGCGGCGACGGCTGCAGCGCTGGGTGGCGGTTCGACGTACAACACGACGACGGGCGCGATCACGAACCCGACGT
>NZ_JAEUAV010000097.1 GCF_019511605.1 Paraburkholderia phenoliruptrix
TGTAAGGCATGCCGCCAGCGTTCAATCTGAGCCAGGATCAAACTCTTCAGTTCAAACCTGTTACTGTTTTCGGGCTCTTTCGAACCCGGTCGCTCACTCAACGTACTGACGAATGATCTTTCCATCTCTCGACAGAAAAACCTTCCTTTCATTACTGTGTGAGACTTGATACTTTCGCTTTGCGCCAGATTCCGAAGAACCCGGCTCGCGTC
>NZ_JAEUAV010000098.1 GCF_019511605.1 Paraburkholderia phenoliruptrix
CGGCGAACGGCGAAGTGTCGGTGGGCTCGGCGGGTGCAGAGCGTCGCATCACGAACGTGGCAGCCGGCTCGGCGGCGACTGACGCGGTGAACGTGAGCCAGTTGCAGTCGGAAGACGCGAAGGTGAATAACGAAGGAGCGGCGACGGCTGCAGCGCTGGGTGGCGGTTCGACGTACAACACGACGACGGGCGCGATCACGAACC